>NZ_JAQQBV010000015.1:0-178340 GCF_046030735.1 Paraburkholderia xenovorans | reverse complement strand
CTGGGATTTATTCAACGCGTCTTTTCAATCCGGCCCGGGTCGTCGACAACCGGCGGCGACAACTCCGGGGCCGCCGCGCGAGCCGCTGACGCGCCGATCGTCCAGTCATGCAGGACGGTATAGGCAACCGCCAGTAAAGTGGGGCCGATGAAAACGCCGAGGAAACCGAAAGCAAACGCACCGCCCAGGATGCCAAGCATCACTAGGATCAGCGGCATGTCGCTGCTTTTGCCAATCAGGATCGGCTTGATGACGTTGTCAGCCATGCCCACCACCAGCACACCCCACACGATCAGGAAAATCGCCCAGCCGGTCGAGCCGCTGTGGTAAAGCCAGATCGCCGCGGGCAACCACACGAGCACCGGACCACCCGGCACGACAGACAGAAAAAAGGTCGCCAGCCCGAGCAGCGCAGGAGCCGGAACGCCTGCAATCCAGCAGCCGATCCCCTCAAGAACGCCTTGGACGAGTGCCGTGCCGAGAATCCCGTAAACCACGCCTTTTACAGTGCTGCCAGCCAGCGTCAGCAGATAATCGGCACGCTCGCCGGCAATACGACGCATACCCGCGTTCAGCCAGGCGGCCGCGCCCTCGCCCCCCGTATAAAAGAAGAACGCGAGCACGATACTCAGCGCGAGCAAGCCTAGCCCGTGCGTGACGGCAATGGCGGCCGCCAGAATCCATTTGCCCGCCGGCGCCGCCAGCGTGCGTAATTGCGCGATCAACTCCGAATTACTACTCGTGAGGCGCTCCCAGAACGCTTCAATGTTCGAACCCACCAGCGGGATTCGAGCGACCCAAGGCGGCAAGTCCGGCAAGCCGGCGTCGAATAGACGCTGCACCAGCGCCACGATCTCATGCACGTGCGCACCGAACGCGAACCCGGCATACACGAAAGGCCCGAGCACGACGATCAGAATGATGATCACGATCAACGTCGCGGCCCATTTGCGCCGACCACCGACGAACGCGGTCAGCCGTCGATACAAGCCCCACGAGCTGTAGCTGAGAATCGCTCCCCACAGCAACGCGGTCGTGAACGGCGCCAACACCAGCAAAGATCCGCCCACGAGGATGATCAACGCGAAAACGGCAGCGAGACGTTCAATGAGTTGGTCCGATTTCACAATCTTTCTCCTTTGTGCCATGCGAGACCACGGTGACGGATAGACCCACGCTTACCGGGCGCTGCCAGTATAAAAGCAGGACTCGACGCCGGAGTCGTCTTATATCATCCGGCCAGGGCGTCACGCAACGCGCCCTGAGCGCCGTTAAACGGCTGATTTTTCATGCGGAAACGTCCTAATCCATCCGGCATTGCCGGCCAAATAATATGGCGGCATAGAAAAGACTAGAATATAAGGTTCTGTGCACCCCAACTTCCGGATTTATGCGCTCGCGAATCGCCAAACGTCTCCCCCCCGATGCCGACAAACTTGTCGGTCTCTCGCTCGCGCTTTTCGCGTCGGGCAGCCGCACCGAGGATCGCTTCTGGGAAGCGAAACTCGACGCGCTGCTGACCAGAATCGTCCGCAATGCCAACCAGACTACGCTGGACGCCGCGCTCGATCATCTCCAGCAGAATCATCCCGACGCCTACGGCGCGCTCGCCGACATGGCGGAAACGCACAGCGAGTCGTTCATCGTCGAGCATGAGGGCGTGCCTTATGAAGCGCTGCTGATCGCCGCGCCGGTGCTGGCCTGGACGCGATACATGATCCCTTCGGGCCCGCTCAAAGGCGACGCGGCGGACGCGCTGCGCGCCCATCTGCAAGCGCACGTGCTCGCGGCCAATACGCGTGTGGCCATGGCGCCGTTCCTGTACAGCATCGACCAACTGCCGCGTCATCACGTCGAAACATGGCGTATCGCGCAGCAACTCGCGCAGGCGGCATTGGCCGCTGGCAACGTCAAACTCAATTTCGGCGAACTGCCTGAAACCTCGCCGATTCTGGCCGACCCGCGCTTCCTGCTGGCGGTCGTTGCCGCTCCCGTGGGCGAGCCGGTGTTTCGCTGGCAGGAAGAGGAGCACGGCAGCCGGATCGAGCGTGGCCAATGCCTCGAACAATGGGCGACCCAAGGGGGCGCCAATCTGTCGCTGGTGCTGCCCGGCTGCGAATTCGAGTGCCTCCTGCCGGATGCCTACTATTCGGCCTGCCGCGATGCCGACGAACGCGTGCGTCCCCACACGGTGCGCACCGCAGTCCGTTATCTATTCGACACAATCGGCGCGGCGCCGCAAGAGTTGCGCGCGGTCGTCGCCGGTTTTGGCGAACGCCGGATCGACGAATATCGCGTCGGCTTCACCCGTCGCGGCAGCAATGATGTGATCTACGGCGTAGTGTGGCCGCTCTACGGTCGCGAAAACGGCGAACCCGGCATCGACGAAGAGCCGCAAGAAACCGCCGCATCGGACGACCCGCTCGAAGAAATCGTCGCGTTGCTCAAGGAAAGCGGCGTGACGGACGTGCGCCGCCACGCGGGCCGCTTCGAACCGGAATATTGCGATGACTGCGGTGTGCCGCTTTATGCGGACCCGCTCGGCGAAATCGTCCACGCCGAAATGCCGGAAGACGCGGAGCCCGCCCAACCGCACTTCCACTAAGTCGTGGCACCGGCTGCCCACGGCCGCCGGCGTATCCCGAAATACCAACCCCGCCTCGCGCGGGGTTTTTTTATGGCTTTTGTCCTATGCCTTCTGGACAGGCCGTCAAATCGAAGGGAATTTGTCATCATACGGCCGGTGACGCATCGCAGCGTCCGGCACCCGCCGGTTCGTTCTGCCTCGCGCCGCCTCGCCCGATTCATCTGGAGACATGGCATGCGATTCTCAATACTCAACTCAGACGCGGAACGACGTGATGGACTCAAAGCGCTGTTGCGGCAAATCGACCGACTGGCACGCTTCAACGAGGCACTAGACTGGCGGCAGGTCGAACGCACGCTCAAGCGCCAGCGCCCCGATCTGCTGGTAATCGATTGGCAGAACTGGATGTCGATGGCAGATGTACGGCGCCTGCTCAGCCATTACCCCGATCTGCGCGTAGCGGTAATGACAGACCAGGTCTCGCCGGTCGTCGTACGAGATCTGATAGACGAAGGTGTCCTCGGCGTAGTGCCGCGCGAGACCGATCCTTGCCTGATCGTTCGCGCATTCGAGATGGTGCTGCTGGGTGGTCACTATGTGCCCGCCGGCGCGTTAGCGATCAATCCGCCGCTACCGCCGGATACCGCCATCCGGCAGTTCGACGAGAAGAACCCGCCGCCGCGCCGAGCCAGACTCACCAGCGGCCTATCGCCTCGCCAGGAGCAGATCATGCGCTGCGTGCACATGGGCAGCACCAACAAGATGATCGCGCGCACGCTCGGCATCAGCGAGGGCACGGTCAAGATCCATCTAACCAGCATATTTCAGCAACTCGGCGCAGCGAACCGCGCGGCCGCGGTCGCGCTGTACAACGGCTGGCTGTCGGCCCATTTGCAAGTGCTCTACAACGACCGTGAGGGTCCTGCCCGTCCAGTCATGGGACAAGCGAACGTGGTGCCGTTGCGACGGCGCACGCAGCAGCGCTTTCAATACCCGTTGCCTCCAAACGACACGACCGACACGTTGCCGATGGCGGCTGAATCGCAGGCGTCCTATGGCGACTCCGCGTCCGCCGATCCGGTGACGGAGCCAGCAGAAGAAGAGGACGCGTAACGTCAGCCGACGCATCCGTCGCCTATGACATGCGCATGTCCCGGCGACGTTTGCACTGGCTGGCACGGAATCCGCTCACACCTTTTCTCGTCCAACGAGTAATATGAGATACATGGGTTTCCTCTACACACCGCTTCCGTTCTGGGTCGCTGTCGGTGGCTGGACCGCCACTGCGATCGTGGTCGCGCTCGCACTGTGGAAAAATCCTTTCAAACGACTTCAGGACGGCACCCTTCAACACGTATGGCTCGCGATCATCGTCGCGGTGTCCGTGTTGTGGGCCAGCAATGCATGGCTCGACGACGGCACGGTCATGCATCTGCTCGGCGCCACGCTTGTCGTCACGCTATTCGACTGGGCACTCGCAGTCATTGCGATGGCAGTGGTGACAGGATTAGCGGCCGTTGTCTTCGACGCACCCTGGCAGGGCATCGCGCTAACGTTCCTGGTGTTCGGTGCGTTGCCTGTCGGCATCTCGACCCTGATCCAGCGCGCCAGCATCGCCTGGTTGCCGCGCAATCTTTTCATGTTCATCTTCGGGCAGGGTTTCATCTCGCCGGCCATAGCCGTATCGCTGACGGCCGCGGCGGCGCTCGGCATTCACGTCGCGCTCGCCAACGGATCCATGACCGTGGTGCCGGTCGGCTACGCGTTTAGCGTGCTTCTGCTCGCTACCGGCGAGGCCTGGTTCACGGGCATGTCGACGGCATTGATTGCGGTCTATCGTCCTGCGTGGGTCACCACTTACGACGTGCGCCGCTATCGCCTGGGCGGTCCACGTACCTGAAACGCGCACCGGTCTCGAATCCGTATCGGCCGCAATCGGTCGTCGCGATACCCAGCGTCCGAGTCCGCACACCACGACAGGACAAAATATTTGTGTCAGGATTGAACTCACCCCGCCTGTCAGGCATCTTACGTGCCTCATGTCTCATTAGCGTCTAACGAACTAGATGGATCGCACCAACGTACCGCGCCGATTGCTGCGGTTAGTCGGCCGGTTAGCAACACTCACGGCGAGTCTCTCGCTGATGTGCACTGCTCCCGCTTTCGCCGATCAACTCGAACAGCACAACGATCTCGTCAACAAATTTGTCAATGACCTGCATGCAGACCCGCTCGTCGCGGATTGCGCAGCGCATGGCAATTTTGTCGCCAGCACGTCCTCCGCCTTCGATCACGTCGAATTCCCACCCAGCTCTTTCGATAGCGCGCACGCTGCCGTCACGCCTTGGAACGATTCGTTCGATCAAGCCAAGCAACGCATCAAGGTCGATAACATCGTCACTGTCGAAGGGCTAGGTATCCGGCAAAGCGGCGACGGCGATCCTGCGGATCTCAAGTTCCGCTGCGGTTATGTCGGCGCGCAGATGCTGGCGTTCAGCTGGAACGATCCGGTGCCGCCGGCCCGGGCGCAGAGCAGCCGGTCGGCAGGCTCAAGAACGGCATCGGGCAAGCATAAGAACGTGAAGGGCAAGCATTCGGCAAGCGGCAAGAGCACCAACAAGGCAAGCGCCAAGTCTTCGAAATCGGCGTCGAATAGCAAGTCGAGTACGAAGAAAGCGCCCGCGAAAAAGACGCATTAGGCCGGCCCCGGCGGGAAGGCATAACCGCACGCATTACCGCCTGCCGCTCAAGCAGAAAAAAGAGGCGCCACCTGAAAAGTGGCGCCTCTTTTTTTAAGTGCCGCGTCTGCCGTCTGCCTTCGCTCAGCGCGTGCGGATCGATCCCCGCACGCGTTACGCAAACGTCTCCACGTGCCGCAAAATCGCCTGCAGCATCGCGGCGCCCAACGAAGCGCTGCGCTCGCCGTTCCAGCCCACGCGTTCATCCGGCAGATTGGCGTTGTCCTTGAACGGCATTTCCAGCGTCAGCGAAAGGCAACCGAACTCGTTGCCGATGTACTTCGACGCCAGCTTGAGTGCATCCTCGCGATACTTGCTCGCGGCGTAGCCAAACTTGTCCTGGAAGTCCGGACTCGCCTGCTTGAACGCCTCGATAAACGCCTTCTGCTCTTCACGTTGACGATCGGTGAAACCCGGCAGCATTTCAGAGCCGGCCACGAAAACATAAGGCAACGCCTCGTCGCCGTGAATATCGAAAAAGAGGTCGCAGCCAATGGCGTGAATGGCATCGCGCACGACCAGCACTTCGGGGCTGCGCGCGGCGTCCGGCTCCATCCACTCGCGGTTCAGGTTCGCACCCGCCGCGTTGGTCCGCAGGTTGCCGTGCATGCTGCCGTCAGGATTCATGTTCGGCACGATGTAGAACACTGCGTGATCGTAAAGCTTGCGCGCGACCGGATCACCCGCCCAGTCGCCCCAACCCGCCAGCCGTTTGACCAGACCCTCGATAAACCACTCGGCCATCGTCTCGCCCGGATGCTGGCGCGCGATCAGCCACACTTTCTTTTTAGGCGTGTCGCCGTCCTGCGGCGTACCGAGCGTCAGCAGCGACACCGGCCGTCCTTCGACCGTTGTACCCAACTCGGTCAACGTGGCCTGCGGCAACTGTTGCACCGCGCCGAGAAACTCCGCGTGGCGTTCCTCGCTATACGGTTCGAAATACGCGTAGTAAATGCGCTCGAAATCCGGCGTGTGATCGATGGTCAACACGCGACCGTCGTACGAGGTCGGCACGCGAAACCAGTTCACGCGGTCGTAGCTCGCCACCGCCTGGTAATCGCGCCAGCCCTCGGCAAACGCGCACGCGGCGGCGTTTTCGAAGGTCATCACGCAACGCTCGCCCGCCGCGCCGGACAAGCGGAAATAAAACCACTGCGCGAACTCGGCGTGAGTGTCGGGCCGCACGCGCAGCCGGATATGGCCCGCCTCTTCGCAGGACAGAACGTCGATCGCGCCCGCGTCGAAGTTGCTCGTAATCGATAACGTCATGGTGTTTGTCCGGGCTCGTGTGCGCGGCGCCTCGCTCAATCGGCGATGCGGCGGCGGAATACGTAGGTGGAATCGTTCGAGGCTTCGGCGTCGAACGCATAGCCTTCGGAGTCGAACTCCTTCAGTTGCTCAGGCGTATTGAGGCGATTTTCCACCGCATAGCGCGCCATCAGACCGCGTGCGCGTTTCGCGTGGAAGCTGATGATCTTGTAGCGGCCGCCCTTCCAGTCTTCGAATACGGGTGTGAGGACAGGCGCGTCGAGCAACTTCGGCTTGACCGACTTGAAGTACTCGCCGGACGCGCAATTGACGAGCACGCGCGAGGCCGCCGCGTTCTTCTTCAACTGCGCGTTCAATGCCTGCGTGATGCGCTCGCCCCAGAACGCGTACAGATCCTTGCCGCGCGTATTGGCGAAGCGCGTACCCATTTCGAGCCGGTACGGTTGCAGCAGATCGAGCGGACGCAGCAAGCCGTACAAGCCGGACAACACACGCACGTGATTCTGCGCATAGTCCAGATCGGCCGACGACAAGGTCTTCGCGTTGAAACCCTCATACACGTCGCCGTTGAACGCGAGCACCGCCTGCTTGGCATTGTGCGTGCCGAATTCCGGCGACCACTGCGCATAGCGTTCGAAATTGAGGTGCGCGAGCTGATCCGAAATGCTCATCAACGAGCCGATCTGCTGCGGCGACAAACGGCGCAAGCCGCCGATCAATTCGGCTGCGTCGTCGACGAAATCGGGGATCGTGTGCTTCTTGACGTGCGGCGGGGTTTCATAGTCGAGAGATTTCGCCGGCGACAGAACGATTATCATAGAGGCTTGCAGGCACGCCGTGCCTGGCGGTCAAAGACGAAAGCCAGATTGTAACGAATGCCCGGTTCCCATGCCTCACGCGGCGCTTTGCGCGTCGTTCTCGATTCCAATGTGTGGATCGATATTCTCGTGTTCGACGACCCGCACACGCGGCCGATCCGCGCCGCGCTCGAAAACGGCGCGCTCGTCGCACTGATCGACGCGCGCTGTTTCGCCGAACTCGCCTACGTGCTCGACTATCCGCAATTCGCGCATCGCCATGTCGACAAAGCGGCGGCGCTGGCCGTGGTCGAACGCCTTGCGCAACGGGTCGAACCCGCTGCTTTAGCCGAAGATGCGAGGCCTTTGCCGAAATGCAAAGACCGTGACGACCAGAAGTTTCTCGAGCTTGCGCACGGCGCCGAGGCCGACTGGCTCGTGTCGAAAGACCGCGCGGTGTTGAAGCTTGCCAAACGGATTGCGCGCGACTTCGGCTTTCAGATCGCGCAACCGGCGCCGTTTGTCGCGGCTTTCAGCACGTCGTCAGCGACAGCCACCGACGAGCCCGCGCCCGCATGATCCTGGCCGAATGGCCAACGTGGGGCCAACGGCGCGCACGCAACGCCGCGATTCCCTACAATCAGGCTTCGTCTGTTTCATCCAAAACACCTTCGCCGATTTCGCCCACTCACTCGCTCACGCTCCGGACAGCGCCATGAATGCACCGCACGACACGCCCACGAGTCCCTCGTTCCCGTCTCGCCTGCCGAACGTCGGCACGACGATTTTCACCGTGATGAGTGCGCTCGCCGCCGAAAAAGGCGCGGTGAATCTAGGCCAGGGCTTCCCCGACTTCGGCTGCGATCCGCGCATCGTCGAGTCGGTTTCGAACGCGATGCGCGACGGCCACAACCAGTACCCGCCCATGGCCGGTGCCGCGCCGCTGCGCCAGGCGATCGCGGACAAGATCGCGAACCTGTACGGCCGCCGCTACGACGCCACCACGGAAATCACGGTGACTGCGGGCGCCACGCAAGCGTTGCTGACCGCGATTCTCTGCACCGTGCACCCCGGCGACGAAGTGATCGTGATCGAGCCGACTTACGACAGCTACCTGCCGTCGATCGAACTGGCCGGCGGCAAGCCGGTCTTCGTGACGCTCGACGCGCCCGACTACAAGATTCCATTCGACAAACTCGCCGCCGCGATTACGCCGAAAACACGGCTGCTGCTGATCAACACCCCGCACAATCCGACCGGCACGGTCTGGCGCGCGGAAGACATGCGCAAGCTCGAAGACATCGTGCGCGGCACCAACGTATTGATCCTGTCTGACGAGGTGTACGAGCACATGGTGTTCGACGGTGCGCCGCACGAGAGCGTCGCGCGTTATCCGGAACTGGCGCAGCGCAGCTTCGTGGTGTCGAGTTTCGGCAAGACGTATCACGTCACGGGCTGGAAAGTCGGCTACGTGGCGGCACCGGCGGCGCTCACCGCCGAGTTTCGCAAGGTGCATCAGTTCAACGTGTTTACCGTCAACACGCCGATGCAGATCGGCATCGCGGACTACATGCAGGACCCGGCGCCGTATCTGGATCTGCCGGCGTTCTATCAGAAGAAGCGCGATTTCTTCCGCGCCGGCCTCGCAAATTCGCGCTTCAAGCTGCTGCCCTGCACCGGCACCTACTTCCAGTGCGTGGATTACTCGGCGATCAGCGATCTGCCGGAGGCGGAGTTTGCACAATGGCTGACCGGCGAGATCGGTGTGGCGGCGATCCCGGTGTCGGCCTTCTATCACGAAGCCCATGAATCCGGTGTGGTGCGCTTCTGCTTTGCCAAGCAGGAAGCCACATTGGCCCACGCGCTCGAACGCTTGGCGCGGCTTTAAGATGCCACGCGCGATGCTGCGAACGAACCCATGTTCCTCGCCATCGCGCGCAGCGGCCAAAGCGTGCGCCGCCGCTTCCAATCGGTATTTACGCCGGCAGTCGCGTCGACATCTGCATTCAGGCAGCACGCGTCGACGCGACATACGCCTTGCGATCCGCGGTGACGCGCTGCGCGGCCGGGCGGTCGTTGATCTTCTTCACGTAGCTTTTCCAGTCGATACCTGCATCGAGCAGGAAGTCGCGGCCGTAGATCGCCTGCGTTGCCATGCCCACCAGCGGCAAATTCACGTAACCCGCCGTATCGGCGACGCTAAAGCGCTCGCCGCACAAATACGGCGCGAATTTTGCGAGCCGTTTGAAGCCGGCGACGTGATGCGCCAGCAGCTTCTCGATGCGCCCTCTGGTAGCCTCGGTAATCTTGCCGCCGAAGAACGCTTCCTTGTAGAGATTGCGGGCGGTCAGTTCGAGATGCACGTCGACGAACATGATCATTTCGCGTTCTTTGGCGGCTGCCCAAGGGTCGGCCGAAAAGATCGCCTTGTCGGGATAGCGCGCCGCCAGATACTCCACAATGCATTGCGATTCACACAGATCGCCGTCTTCGGTCTGCAGAAACGGCACCTTGCCGAGCGGCGAATGCTCGAGCACGGCCTCTTCCTGGCTCGGCAGCACCGGCACTTCCTCGAACGGAATGTCGTGTTCGAGCAGCACGAACTTCACCTTGTTGTAGTAGTTGGACAGCGCGAAACCGCACAGCTTGATCATCGGGTGTCTCCTTCTTTTGGGTTGTATGAGACCGCTCGTCATCGTCAGAATGGATGCGGCGGCATTCGATCAATCATCCGGTAAATTGCACGATCGTGCTATTCTAAAAAAACCATGGAGTCGAGCATAGCAATGACCTCTCGCAATCACCGTACCGAGACTGTTGGCATTGTAGGAATGGAGACACGACAATGAGCGCCGAACTATTGACCTCGCGCCCCACCGGCAGCGAATCGACGCTGGTGCTCACGCTGTCGAACCCCGGCGCGCGTAACGCGCTGCATCCCGACATGTACGCAGCAGGCATCGAAGCGCTCGACTCGGTCGAGCGCGATCCGTCGATCCGTGCAGTCGTGATCACCGGCGCGGACAACTTCTTCTGCGCCGGCGGCAATCTGAACCGGCTGCTGGAAAACCGCGCGAAAGATCCGTCGGTGCAGGCACAGAGCATCGACCTGCTCGGCGAATGGATTTCGGCGCTGCGCCTGTCGTCGAAACCGGTGATCGCCGCTGTCGACGGCGCCGCCGCCGGTGCGGGCTTCTCGCTTGCGCTTGCCTGCGACCTGATCGTCGCCGCGGAAGACGCAAAATTCGTGATGTCGTACGCGCGTGTAGGCCTCACGCCCGATGGCGGCGGCTCGTGGTTTCTCGCGCAGGCATTGCCGCGTCAATTGACCACTGAAGTATTGATCGAAGGCAAACCGATCGGCGCGGCCCGGCTGCACGATCTCGGTGTCGTCAACAAGCTCGCAAAAACCGGCACCGTCCTCGATATCGCGGTTGCGTGGGCCGACGAACTCGGCAAGATTTCGCCGAATTCGCTGGCACGTATCAAGTCGTTGATCGGCGCGGCCGGCGCGCAACCGCTCGCCGAACATCTGGTTGCCGAGCGCGATAGCTTTGTCGCGTCGCTGCATCACCGCGACGGGCTCGAAGGCATTTCCGCATTCCTGGAAAAGCGCACGCCGGACTACAAGTAACGAAGGGTTCATGCCTCAATACCAACTCCCGAAACGCCGCCGCATTTTCCTGATGCGTCACGGCGACGTCACCTACTTCGACGATTCCGGCCGCGCGATCGATCCGGAAACCGTGCCGTTGAACGCCAACGGCCGTGAGCAGGCGAGCGCGGCGGGTCGAGTGTTTGCGGAGCAGCAGGTGCATTTCGACCGGGTAATCGTCAGCGGTTTGCCGCGCACGATCGAAACCGCACAGCGGGTGCTGGCCGAGACGCATCAACACGTCGAACTCGAAGTCGAGCCGGCATGGGAAGAAATCCGCGGCGGCAAGCTGAGCAACATTCCGCCTCGGGATATCGAAGCCGCTTTTCTCGGCGTGTTCGACGGGATCGTGCCGGAGAACACGCGCTTTCTCGATGGCGAAACAATCGGCGAGTTGTTCGACCGGGTGCTGCCCGCAATCGCAGCACTGCGTGAAGACACGTCATGGGACACCGTGCTGCTGGTACTACACGGCGGAGTGAATCGCGCGATTCTGTCGCACGCGCTAACCGCCGGTGGCCGCACTTTCTTCGGTCACCTGGCCCAGGCAACCGGCTGCATCAACGCGCTCGATGTCGGCGCCGAACCACGCGACTGGGTGCTGCGCGCGATCAACTACTCACCGCCGTCGCCATTACATCGCGACGTCCGCAACACCACGATGGAAATGCTCTACGCACAATTCATTCAATACAAGCGTAGCTGAACCGAACTGGAGGAGACACATGGTGCAAAGCACACAGAGCGGCGGAACAGACCATCAACAGGACTATTCGGCGTTCGAAGGCACGCGCCCGGTCAGCGAGCGGCAACGCTTCAACAGCGATGCGCTGGCCGCGTGGCTGACGCAACACATCGACGGATTTTCGGGACCGCTCACTCTCGAACAATTCGCCGGCGGCCAGTCCAATCCCACCTTCAAACTCGTCACGCCGTCCCGCTCGTATGTGATGCGCGCGAAGCCCGGGCCGGCGGCCAAACTGCTGCCTTCCGCGCACGCTGTCGAACGCGAATACCGTGTGATGCACGCACTTGCCGACACCGAGGTGCCCGTCGCAAAAATGCTCGCGCTGTGCGAAGACGAAAGCGTGATCGGCCGCGCGTTTTACGTGATGGAGTTTGTCGAAGGCCGCGTGCTGTGGGACCAATCGCTGCCCGGCATGTCGGGTGCGGAACGCGCGGCAATTTACGACGAAATGAATCGCGTGATCGCCGCGCTGCATAGCGTCGATGTCGCGGCTGCGGGTCTCGCCGATTACGGCAAGCCCGGCAACTATTTCACGCGCCAGATCGGCCGCTGGAGCAAGCAGTACGTTGCGTCGGAAACAGAATCGATCGAAGCGATGCATCGTCTGATCGAATGGCTGCCGCAACATATCCCCGACGAAACCGGCGCGCGCGTGTCGATCGTGCATGGCGACTACCGGCTCGACAATCTGATCTTTCACCCGAGCGAACCGCGCGTGCTCGCGGTGCTCGACTGGGAACTGTCGACGCTCGGCGATCCGCTCGCGGACTTCGCGTATCACTGCATGGCGTGGCACGTCGATCCGGCGCAATTCCGCGGCATCGCAGGTCTCGATTGGGCGGCCCTCGGCATTCCCGACGAAGCAGAATACGTCCAGCGTTATCGCAAGCGCACTGGCTTCGAGATACACGGCGACTGGAATTTCTACCTCGCCTACAACATGTTCCGCATCGCCGCGATTCTGCAAGGGATCATGAAGCGCGTCGTCGACGGCACCGCGGCCAGCGCGCAGGCGCTCGACGCCGGCAGCCGTGCGAAGCCGATGGCCGAACTCGCGTGGCGCTACGCGCAAAAGGTCAAAAAGGTCAGCTAACCGAAGCGGCGTACTGAGCTGCGCCTTCGATCAAACGTCATTCGTCATCCGCGAGGTCTTACATGAATTTCGATTACACCCCGAAGGTTCAGGCGCTGCGCGAGAAACTGCTCGCTTTCTTCGACGAACACATCTATCCGAACGAGCACGCGTTCTACGCGGAAATCGCGCGCAATCGTCAGAACGGCAATGCCTGGCTGCCGACAGAACTGATCGAGCAACTGAAACAGAAAGCGCGCGAAGCCGGCCTCTGGAATCTATTCCTGCCCGAATCCGTGCGCGGCGCCGGTTTGACGAATCTCGAATACGCGCCATTGTGCGAAATCATGGGCCGCGTACCTTGGGCGCCGGAAGTGTTCAACTGCAACGCGCCCGACACCGGCAACATGGAAACGATCGAGCGCTACGGCAGCGACGACAACAAACGCGAATGGCTCGAACCGCTGCTGCAAGGGCAGATCCGCTCCGCGTTCCTGATGACCGAGCCGGAAGTGGCTTCGTCGGATGCCACCAATATTCAGACGAGTATCGTGCGCGATGGCGATTACTACGTGATCAACGGCCACAAGTGGTGGTCGTCGGGCGCCGGCGATCCGCGTTGCAAGATCTATATCGTGATGGGCAAGACCGATCCGGATGCGCCGCGCCATCAGCAGCAATCGATGATTCTGGTGCCCGCCGACGCAACCGGCATCACCGTGCACCGCCCGCTCACCGTATTCGGTTACGACGACGCACCGCACGGCCACATGGAGATCACGCTCGAGAACGTGCGCGTGCCGGTCACCAACATGCTGCTCGGCGAGGGTCGCGGTTTCGAGATCGCGCAAGGTCGTCTTGGACCTGGCCGCATCCACCATTGCATGCGTCTGATCGGGCTCGCCGAACGCGCGCTCGAACTGATGGCGAAGCGCTCGCTACAACGCATCGCCTTCGGCAAACCCGTGGCCGCGCAAGGGGTCACGCAAGAGCGTATGGCGGAGGCCCGCTGCATGATCGAGCAGGCACGTCTGCTGACATTGAAAACCGCGTACATGATGGATACGGTCGGCAATAAGGGGGCGCGCGGAGAAATCGCGATGATCAAGGTGGTCGCGCCGAACATGGCGTGCCAGGTGATCGACTGGGCGATTCAGGCGCACGGCGGCGGCGGCGTCAGCGACGACTTCCCGCTGGCCTACGCGTATGCGTCAGCTCGCACGCTGCGTTTCGCCGACGGTCCGGATGAAGTACACCGCAATGCGATCGCCAAGCTCGAACTCGCCCGTTATCTGGATGCGGGTGCGGCGGCTCGTGTGGAAACACCCATTACGCGAGTCTGAAGCTGAACCGTGGGCTGGCTCCTGCTTGCTGGTGCATTTGGACAGCACGGACGCCAGCTCACGCTGGGCGTTAAAAAAAAGCGCGAGTTTTTCGGCTCGCGCTTTTTCTTTGCCATGCCTCTGGCTTGAACCGCTAGAAGTAGTGCCGCGTGATGAACTCCGCAACACACGCCGGACGCTCGCTGCCCTGCTGCTCCAGCGTCACATGCCACACGACCTGCGCACCTGCGTTGTCGACGTCTTCCACGAAGATCACCGCAAAACGGGCACGCAATTGCGAACCCACTAGCACCGGTGACGTGAAGCGCACGCGATTCAGTCCGTAGTTCAAACCCATGCGCTGTTCGAGCAACACCGTTTTGCCCAGCAGCGCCGGTATCAACGACAACGTCATGAACCCATGTGCGACCGGCCCACCGAACGGCGACTCGCGTCGCGCCCGTTCAGGGTCGACATGAATCCATTGGTGGTCGCCGGTTGCTTCGGCGAAACGATCGACACTCGCCTGATCTACCGTGAGCCAGTCGCTCACGAGCGGTTCGGCTCCCACCAATGCTCGCAACGCCGCTGCATCGCCGATAGTGACAGTACGCGCCGCGTTGCCCGTCATGACGCGGCTCCAGGGTTGCGCAATCCGAACAACGCCTTCGAGCGAACGGTAATCACCGTTTCACCATGCTGATTGATGCCTTCCCATTGCGTCGACACAATGCCGCGATCCGGCTTGCTCGCCGATACGCGCTTGTCGAGTACGAGGTTCATCATCGTGATCGTGTCGCCGACGCGCACCGGTTTCAACCACCGGATTTCGTCGATGCCGGGCGAGCCCATCGACGTGGAACCCGCGATCACGTTGCGCACCAGCATACCCATCATGATCGAGCAGGTATGCCAGCCGCTTGCAACGAGGCCGCCGAACGGCGATTCGGCAGCCGCCGCTTCGTCCAGATGAAACGGCTGCGGATCGTATTTTCCGGCGAACTCGACGATCTCTTCACGCGTGAATGTGTGCTTGCCGACTTCGGTACTCACGCCGACCGCCATGTCTTCGAAACTCAAACCCATCGTGACACCTCGTATGCGTGCGAAAAACTGATCAGACTTCGGCAACGACGAATCCAGGCAGCGCGGCAAAACGCGCGAGATGGTGATCGACATCGCCCAAAGTTGTTTCGATGATAGCGAGGCGCTTGAACAGATGCGCGGCCGCGACCTCGTTGGTCACGCCCATGCCGCCGTGCAATTGCACCGCCTGCTGGCCGACGAAGCGCGCGGCCTGGCCGACCCGCGCCTTTGCGGCCGACACCGCGCGACGACGTTCGTCAGCGTTTTCGCTGCCGTAGCGCATCGCCGCCAGATAGGTGACCGAGCGCGCCTGCTCCGCGTGAATCAGCATCTCGACCATGCGGTGTTGCAGTGCCTGAAAGCGTGCGATCGGCTGGCCGAATTGCTGGCGTGTTTTGGTGTAGTCGACCGTGGAGTGGTTCAGTGCGTCGAGCGCGCCGACCGCTTCCGCGCACAGCAACACCGTGCCGTAGTCGGCAATGTGTTCGAGCGCGGCCGCGCCGGAATGCTCGCCCGTCAGCCGACGCGCCGGCGTGCCGTTGAATTCGAGGGTCGCCGCGCGCTGGCCGTCGATCGTGCGGTAGTCGGTAACCTTGACGCCCACCGAATCGCGCGCGACGACAAACAGCGCGATCTCGCCTTTCAACCGGGCAGGGACGATCCAGTAATCCGCCTGCGCGCCGTACAGCACGACAGTCTTCGTGCCTGTCAGCGTCTGCTCGCCTTCACCGCTTGCGGTTGTCTCGACTTCGAACAGATCATAGCGCGCGTGCGGTTCGTGAAATGCGACCGCCAGCCTGAGTTCGCCTTGGGCGGCACGTTCGAGCAACGCCGCATCGTCGCCTTGAGCAGCGCCGGCCAGTCGCAGCGCCTCGATACCAACCGCGGTTGCCCAATACGGCTCGACCACCAACGCGCGGCCCAACTCCTGCATGACCACCAGCATGTCGATCGGGCTGCCGTTGAAACCGCCTTGCGCTTCCGGCACCGGCAATGCGGTCAGGCCGAGTTCGGTAAACGCGGCCCAGTGTGTGTCGGACACGCCCGCGTCCGATTTCACGATCGCCTGGCGCGCCTCGAAGCCGTAACTCTTGTCCAGATAGCGGCGCAGTGCGTCGGCGAATTGCTGTTGTTCGTCGTTGAAAGTGAAGTCCATGCGCCGCTCCTCAAAGACCCAGAATCATCTGCGCGATGATGTTCTTTTGAATTTCGTTCGAGCCGCCGTAAATCGACGTCTTGCGGAAGTTGAAGTAATACGCGGCCAGCGGCGCGGCGTCATCGTCGCCCGCGACGCTATGTTCGCGTTCTCCTTCGAGGAACGGCACGTCGAACGGCGCAGCCAGCGGGCCGACTGCTTCGACCATCAGCTCGGTCAACCATTGCTGCACCTCGGTGCCCTTGATCTTGAGCATCGACGCTTCCGGCCCCGGACCGCGCCCGCCCGTTTCGTTCGCGACCACGCGCTGCACGGTGACTTCTAGCGCCATCAACTCGATCTCGAGACTCGCGACTTTTGCGGCAAACACAGGATCCTGCAACAGCGGCTTGCCGTTCTTCTTCTGATTCAGCGCGAGGCGCTTGAGAAAGACCAGTTCGCGCTTGGACTGCCCGACGCGCGCAATGCCCGTACGCTCATGTCCGAGCAGATACTTCGCATAAGTCCAACCGCGATTTTCGTCACCGACCAGGTTTTCGACCGGCACCTTCACGTCTTCGAAAAAGACTTCGTTAACCTCATGATCTTCGTCTAGCGTAATGATCGGGCGCACGGTGATGCCCGGCGTTTTCATGTCGATCAGAAGAAACGAAATGCCCTCCTGTTTCTTCGCGCCGCTATCGGTACGCACGAGGCAGAACATCATGTCGGCGTATTGGCCGAGCGTGGTCCACGTTTTCTGCCCGTTGACCACGTAGTGATCGCCGACGCGCTCCGCGCGCGTGCGCAGCGAAGCCAGATCGGAACCCGAGCCAGGTTCGGAATAACCTTGGCACCACCAGTCCGTGCCGTCGAGAATGCGCGGCAGATAGTGGCGTTTCTGCGCCTCATTGCCATATTTCATCAGCACGGGCGCCACCATCGAAACGCCGAACGGCAGCACGGACGGCGCACCGACCCGCGCGCATTCTTCGTCCCAGATGTGCCGTTGCGTCGCGTCCCAACCCGGGCCGCCATATTCTTGCGGCCACGCGACCACCGACCAGCCGCGCGTGCCGAGCAGCCTGTGCCAGCTTGCGAAGTCGTCGCGATTCAGACGTTTGTGGTTGAGTACCTTGTTGCTCAGCTCGCGAGGCAGATTTGCTTCGAGCCAGATGCGGATGTCGGCGCGGAATGCGTCGTCAGCGGGGGAATAGTCCAGATTCATGCGTCGTGTCTCCTGGCCGCAACCGCCTGCTGCCAGTGAGCCACTGCGCTATTGCAGCGGTTCCTTCAGGGCAGCCGGGATCGGCAGCGGCATCACTTCGATGCCTTCTTCGACCAAGGCTCGCGCATCTTCAGGTGTCGTGACACCACGAATATTGCGTGCCGGCGCTTCGTTGTAATGAATGCGCCGTGCTTCCTCGGCGAAGCGGTCGCCCACGTTCTCGGTCTTTTCCAGCACCTCACGCAACGCACGCATGACGCGCGCCTGCATATTTCCCGCGTCCGCCGGGACTTTTGTCTCGGTTGCCCCCGAGAGATTCAAGCGGGGCGCCGACGGCAACCGGCTCACTTCATTCGCACCGCAAATCGGGCATTCGACAAGCTTGCGGGACTGCTGCGACTCAAAGTCATCAGCCGAAGCGAACCAGCCTTCGAACCGATGGCCATGCGGACACTGTAAATCGAGGACCTTCATGTGGAATCAGGGCTTGCGTGCCAGTTTAGCGCAAAACATAAATTTGTGAACGGTCGTTCGTAAATTTTTACGGACAGCGCGTTGACGCGAGCCGCAGCCGACAAATCGAACGCGGTGGGCGATTTTAACGCGTTGCCCGGCCGCCTGCCGAAGGTGAAAAAACGAGGCCGCGAGCAAGCGAAACTGACGACACGACTCGTCGCCGCGCGTGTTCCGGCCGCTCGCATCCGCACGAATACTCTGCCGCTATGCCACCAGATATTGAAGTTGACGATCGAGCCGCGGCTCGAGTTCACGCGCGTGTTTAGCCAGGTTGATCTGCTTGGTCGATTCCGCGATGTCGAGAACGCCGGGCTTGATGTCATAGCCGCCGCGTGCGGTAAGCCACGCGAGGATATCGGACAAATGCCACACTGACGCACTGCCCTCGTGTACCGGCGGTGGAAAATCGATTGCGTGGCTCAGCATCAGCTTGCGCATGTTCTGACGCGACACGCCGGCGACTTCAGCGACATCCGTGAGCCCGACAAAATCGGGCCCGGCTTCGACAAGCCGCGCGGACGGTACCGCCTGTTTAATACCTTCGAGCGCGCTGACCAGTGCTTCGAATGCAGACGCGCCTTCGCGCGTGAAAACCAGTGCAATGCGCCCCGGCTGACCGATACCGATAGTTGCGTCATCGCACCCTGCTTCTCCCAGGCGCTCCACGATCGCGTCAAGATCGCTATCTTCCGCTGCGAGGCGGTACTTCAACGTGAATACATATTCCATAGCTACTCCTGCCTTTATTCAGCTACGTTCACTACCGGCGAGCGGTGCAGTTGTCGACAATGCGCCGCAGATGCTTCGCATGGTTGCCGGGATTCTTCGGCGTACTCCAGATGCTCGATATACAGAACTCACCGCAACGACACTCAGTATCGTTATACGGACAGTACATTTTTCCCCAGGCGTGGCCTTTGCCCCCGCTTAGGATCCGCCAGCCGCGGCTTTGCGCGTATGACAGCGCGTCTTCGACTTCCTTCTTCGCATGGGTTGCGCGCACCATCGATGGCCTCCAATTTAGTACGCTCGCATTAGGTTGTCAAGTGACAACCTAATGCGAGCGATTCACGATCAAACCACCGTCGATACTAGAGTCGGCGTGCGCGTGAGGCGAGACTGTCGAATGGCATAGGACAAAAGCCCGTTTTTAGGAAGACACCCGGGCTTGGTTCACCAGTGTCGTTCCAAAGCCCAAATGCAAAAAACCCCCGTCGGTCGACGACCAACTGGGGTTTTAAGGATTTTCGACGGCGCGCAAAGGAAGCACGCCGGCATTCACGCAGCGATAACTATTGCGGCGCCGCGGTCGGCCACGCGCCCGACAAAACCTTCTCGAGCCAGAACGTGCCGATAACCGTTTTCACGTCCGTGATCTTGCCGGTACGCACCCATTCGGACACGTCGGCAACACTGGCCGTGAACAGTTCGAGGAATTCGCCTTCGTCGAGTTTGCGCTCGCCCGCGGTCAGCCCACGCGCAAGATAGATATCGATGAATTCGGTCGAGTAGGAAATGATCGGGTGAATGCGCGTCAGATAAACATACTCTCGCGCCGTATAACCCGTTTCCTCGCGCAGCTCGCGTTTTGCACAGGCGAGCGCGCCTTCATTGGCGTCGAGCTTGCCTGCCGGATATTCGACCATTACCTTACCCATCGGATAGCGGTACTGGCTTTCCAGCAGCACGCGACCGTCGTCGAATAGCGGAATCACCATCACCGCACCTGGGTGCTGAACGTATTCGCGGGTGGCGTGCTTACCGTCCGGCAAGCGGACGGTATCGCACTTGAGCGTCAGGAACGGCCCCTGGTGGATCGTCTTGCTTTCGAGACAGGTCTCGGTGAGTGCGGCGTCGTGATCGGGAAGTTCAGCCATTTGCGACCTCAGCACAGCATGGTGCGCGACGGCGAAAAGCCGTCAGCGGCGTTTGACGAGATACTGGAAAGTGAAACCGGGAAACGCGAACACGATGAACAGCGCGAACGTAATCGCGTAGAACTGCCAGCCTTGTTCGAAGCGATTACCCGCGCGTGCTTCGAGCAGGAATCCGAGCGCGCCGACCACGAAATACAACACGATCAATTCGGCGATCCGGATCCACGCACTCTTCTTCACCGCTTTCAACGGCACGGCGGCGAAGAGGCGCTGATTCAGAAACGGCAGGTTGGCGCCCACGAGCGCCAACAACACGATAAACCAACCCGCTGCGGACATCAGAGCAGCAGCGTGTGCTGGATCGCCTGCAGACAGGCTTTCAACAGCGGATCGGGCACGATACCGAGCACCAGAACCGCGACACCGTTCACTGCGAGCAATGCACGCGTGCTGGTGTCGGCGAGGATCGGCGACTTGTCTTGCGGCTCGTCGAAGTACATCAGCTTGACGATACGCAGGTAGTAGAACGCGCCGAACAGCGACGTGATCACGGCCAGCACGGTCAGCCAGGTCAGGCCCGCGTTCATCGTGGCCTGCAGCACGGCAAGCTTCGCGTAGAAGCCCACTGCCGGCGGAATGCCCGCGAGCGAGAACATCATGACCATCATCACGAACGCGAACACCGGGCTGCGTTGATTCAGCCCCTTGAAGTCTTCGAGCGTGTCAGCTTCGAAATCGCGGCGCGCCAGCAGCATGATGACGCCGAACGTGCCCATCGTCGTGATCAGGTAGACGATGCTGTAGAACATCGCCGAGCCGTACGCGTTGGCCGCGCCGGTCGTCTTGCTGTCGACCACGCCGGCCAGCAGACCCAGCAACACGAAGCCCATGTTCGAGATGGCCGAATACGCGAGCACCCGCTTGACGTTGCGTTGCACGATACCGGTGATGTTGCCGACGATCAGCGACAACGCCGCGAGGATCACCAGCATTTGCTGCCATTCGACCGCCAGCGGCAGCAGACCCATCACGAGGAAGCGCAGGCCCCACGCGAAAGCCGCGACCTTCGGGCCGCCGCCGACGATCAGCGTCATCGCCGTCGGAGCGCCCTGATACACATCAGGCACCCACATGTGGAACGGCACCGCGCCCATCTTGAACGCCACGCCCGCCACGATGAAGATCACGCCGAACAGCAGCACGCTCGGATCGTAGTGGCTCGTGCCGATCGCCTTGAACACTTCGTTCAGGTCGAGCGAACCGGTCGCGCCGTACAGCATCGAGATCCCGTACAGCAGGAAGCCGGAAGCCAGCGCGCCGAGCACGTAGTACTTCATGGCCGCTTCGTTCGACTGCGGCACTTCGCGGCGCAGCGCGATCACCGCGTACAGCGACAACGACATCAGTTCCAGACCGAGATACAGCGTCAGGAAGTTGTTGCCGGAGATCATCACGAGCTGACCGAGCAGCGAGAACATGCCGAGCAGGAAGAATTCGCCGCGGAACAGACCGCGATCTTCGAGGTAACGGCGCGAATACACGATCGACACCGCGTAACCGAGCGTCACCACCGCTTTCATCACGCTGGCGAACGAATCGACCACGTACATGTGGCCGAAGTAGTAGCGCACTTGCGGGTCGAACGCGTTCACCGCGAACCAGATGCCGGCGACGAGCGTCGACGCGAACGCGATGAAATACGTGGTGCGGCGACCGGCCTGGCCGACGAACGTGTCGTTGAGCCACGCGACGACAACGGCGAGCATCACCAGCGCGTCAGGTAACAGGGCAGTCATAGGGGCGTTTTGCATGATCTTTAAATTCCTCCGCTCTGCATTACTGTGGCAACGGCAGCTTCGACTGCGCAACGTGGGAGAGGAGGTTTTCCACGGATACGTGCATCACATCGGTAAAGGGCTTCGGATACAGGCCCATGAACAGCGTCAGTGCGGCAAGCACTGCCAGCATGAAAAATTCGCGGCGGTTGATGTCCACGAGGCTCTTCACGTGATCGTTGGTGATCGCGCCGAAGTACACCCGCTTGTACATCCACAGCGTGTAAGCGGCGCCGAGAATCAGCGTGACGGCCGCGCCGCCCGCAATCCAGAAGTTGTACTGGACCGCCGCCAGAATCACCATGAACTCGCCGACGAACCCGGAGGTACCCGGCAAGCCGCAATTGGCCATCGAGAACAGCATCACGAATGCAGCGAACTTCGGCATCACGTTGACGACACCGCCGTAATCGGCAATCTGACGCGAGTGCATGCGGTCGTACAGCACGCCGATGCTCAGGAACATCGCGCCCGACACGAAACCGTGCGAGATCATCTGCACGATCGCGCCTTCCATACCGAGCTGGTTGAAGATGAAGAAGCCGAGCGTCACGAAGCCCATGTGCGCGATCGACGAATACGCGACCAGCTTCTTCATGTCGGCCTGCACCATCGCGACCAGACCAATATAGATAACCGCGACCAGCGACAGCGTGATGACGACCGGTGCGAGGAAATGACTTGCGTCCGGCGTGATGGGCAGCGAGAAGCGCAGGAAACCGTACGCGCCGAGCTTCAGCATGATCGCCGCCAGCACCACCGAGCCGCCGGTCGGCGCTTCCACGTGGGCGTCAGGCAGCCACGTGTGAACCGGCCACATCGGCACTTTCACCGCGAAGGCCATAAAGAACGCAATGAATAGCAACACCTGTGGCGTCATGCCGATTTGCGCGTTCTGCCACGTCGCCAGATCGAACGTGCCGGTCTGGACGTACAGATAAATCAACGCGACCAGCATCAGCAGCGAACCCATCAGCGTGTACAGGAAGAACTTGAACGCCGCATACACGCGGTTCGCTCCGCCCCACACGCCGATGATGATGTACATCGGAATCAGCGTCGCTTCGAAGAACACGTAGAACAGCATGCCGTCCGCGGAACTGAACACGCCGACCATGATGCCGGAGAGAATCAGGAACGCAGCAAGGTACTGCGCGACGTTCTTCGTAATCACTTCCCACGCGGCGATCACGACGATCACCGTGATCAATGCAGTCAACACGACGAACCACATCGAAATGCCGTCCACACCGAGGTGATACGCAATGTGGAAGCGCTCGATCCAGTTCGCCTTTTCGACGAACTGGAGATCGGCCGTGCTCGAGTCAAAGCCGGTAATCAGCGGGATCGTCACGATGAAGCTGACGACCGAGCCGATCAGCGCGACCCAGCGCACCGGAGTGGGATTCTTGTCCGAACCGATAGCAAGAACCAGCAGACCTACGAGGATCGGTAACCAGATCGCGATACTGAGAATCGGATAAGCGTGCATTAGTGTCCCTCGCCTTATTTGCCGCCGAGCGTTACAAACAGGGTCAGGAGCCCCAGCATGCCGATAATCATGGCAAACGCGTAGTGGTAGATATAGCCCGACTGGAGGAAACGGATCACGCCGGCGAACCAGCCGATAAAGCGCGCGCTGCCGTTGACGATACCGTCGATCACCACGACGTCGCCTTCCTTCCAGAGACCACGGCCGATTGCCACCGCGCCTCGCGCAAACACCACCTCGTTGATCTTGTCCATGTAGTACTTGTTATCGAGCAACGTGTAGATCGGGCCGGCTGCGCGCTTGATGACAGCAGGCAGATCGGGACGAACCAGATACAGGAACCATGCGACCACGACACCGGCGAGCGCGAGCCACACCGGCAAGCCCGACACCGAGTGGAAGCCCATCGACGCCCAGCCCTGGAATTCATCGGCCATCTCATGCAGCGCCGGATGGTTTTCGCCGATGAAGATCACCTTGTCGAACGCCACGCCATGCTGGAAGAAGTCGCCGAACAACATCGGACCGATGCCGATCGCGCCGATCACGATCGACGGAATCGCCAGCAGAACCAGCGGCACCCACACCACCCACGGCGTTTCGTGCGGCTCGTGCGCGTGGTCGTCGTGACCGTGGCCGTGTGCGTCGTGGCCGTGTGCGTCATGTGCGTGCGCGGCGGCTTCGATACCCATCGGCGATTCCGGATGCTTCGGATCGCGGAAGCGCTCCTTGCCGTGGAACACCATGAAGTACATACGGAACGAATACAGCGCGGTAACGAACACGCTCGCCACCACCGCGAAGTACGCGAAACCCGAACCCGGCAGATGCGACAGCTTCACCGCGTCGATGATCGAGTCTTTCGAGTAGAAGCCCGAGAAGAACGGCGTGCCGATCAGCGCCAGTGAACCGATCAGCGACGTGATCCACGTGATCGGCATGTACTTGCGCAGGCCGCCCATGTTGCGCATGTCCTGATCGTGATGCATGCCCATGATCACGGAACCCGCGCCGAGGA
Source organism: Paraburkholderia xenovorans (assembly GCF_046030735.1). Classification (GTDB taxonomy): domain Bacteria; phylum Pseudomonadota; class Gammaproteobacteria; order Burkholderiales; family Burkholderiaceae; genus Paraburkholderia; species Paraburkholderia xenovorans_A. The sequence continues at coordinate 153,965 of NZ_JAQQBV010000015.1, read as the reverse complement.
ACAGCAACGCCTTGAAGAACGCGTGCGTGGTGAGGTGGAACACGGCAACCGGATAAGCGGACACGCCGAGCGCGACCGTCATGTAACCGAGCTGCGACAGCGTGGAGTATGCGACCACCCGTTTGATGTCGTTCTGGACGATCCCGAGGAAGCCCATGAACAACGCGGTGATGGCGCCGATGATCGTGATGAACGACAGCGCCGTGTCCGACAGTTCGAACAGCGGCGACATGCGCGTGACCATGAAAATGCCGGCCGTCACCATGGTTGCCGCGTGAATCAGCGCAGAGATCGGCGTCGGGCCTTCCATCGAATCCGGCAGCCACACGTGCAGCGGGAATTGCGCCGACTTACCCATCGCGCCGATGAACAGGCAGATGCACGACACCGTCAGCAGACCCCAGTCCGTGCCCGGGAAGGTCAGCGCCGCGAGTTCGGTGCGCTTCGCGAACACGTCGCCGTAGTTCATCGAACCGGCGAACGCGAACAGCAGGCCGATACCGAGCAGGAACCCGAAATCGCCGATGCGGTTCACGATGAACGCCTTCATGTTCGCGTAGATCGCCGTGGGACGCGTGAAGTAGAAGCCGATCAGCAGGTACGACACCAGACCCACCGCTTCCCAGCCGAAGAACAGTTGCAGGAAGTTGTTGCTCATCACGAGCATCAACATCGAGAACGTGAACAGCGAGATGTACGAGAAGAAGCGCTGGTAGCCGTCGTCGTCGGCCATGTAGCCGATCGTGTAGACGTGCACCATCAGCGACACGAAGGTCACCACGCACATCATCATCGCCGTCAGCGAGTCGACCAGAAAGCCGATCTCGAACTTGGTCTTGCCGATCGCCATCCATTCATACACGGTCGCGTTGAAGCTCGCGCCGTTCAGCACGTCGAAAAAGACGATGGCCGAAAGAATGAAGGAAATCGCGACGCCGAGGATCGTGACCGAATGCGCGCCCGCTCGCCCTACCGCTTTTCCGAACAGCCCCGCAATCAGGGAGCCGGCCAGCGGTGCCAGCGGGATCGCCAGCAGCAGGTTTTCATTGAGTGTCGTTGACATAACCGATTTACCTGAAATTAACCTTTGAGCTGATCGAGGTCCTCGACATTGATCGTGTCGAGGCTACGGAACAGGGTCACCAGAATTGCGAGGCCGATCGCCGCTTCAGCCGCCGCTACCGTCAGCACGAAGAAAACGAAGATCTGTCCATGCACGTCGCCGAGGTAATGCGAGAACGCGACGAAATTGGTGTTCACCGCGAGCAACATCAGTTCGATCGCCATCAGGATGATGATGACGTTGCGACGGTTCAGGAAAATGCCGACGATGCTGATCGCAAACAGGATCGCACCGAGGACGAGGTAATGGGCTAGGGTCAACATGATTTCTATCTCCTGTCCGCTCAGCTGTTTTTAGCAGGTGCCGAGTCGGCCGCCGCTGCCGCCGCGGCAGCTTCTTCTGCCGCGACGGTTGCCGCGGTCTTTTCCGACGCCATCTTCACGACGCGCACACGGTCCTGAGCGCGCACCTTGACCTGGTCGCTGACCTTTTGCCGTTTGCTGTCTTTCTTGTGGCTCGTGGTCAGCGCGATCGCCGCGATGATCGCGACCAGCAGCACGAGGCCGGCCACTTCGAACGCGAAGATGTAATCCGTGTAGATGATCTTGCCGATCAGGCGCGTGTTCGACCAGTCGGCCATGCCGTTCGCGGCCGCCGTGGTGTCGCGCAGCGCCGTGGCCGTCGCGCCGTAGCCGTGCCACAGAATCAGCGCGGTTTCGATCACGATGATCGCGCCGACTACGGTAGCCATCGGCACGAAGCGTTTGAAGTCCTTGCGCAGCACGTCGATATTGATGTCCAGCATCATCACGACGAACAGGAACAGCACCATCACCGCGCCGACGTACACCAGCACCAGCAGGATCGCGAGGAACTCGGCCTGCAGCAGCATCCAGATCGCGGCCGCATTGAAGAACGCCAGCACCAGAAACAGTGCCGACGACACCGGGTTGCGCGAAGTGATCACCTTCAGCCCTGAAACCACCAGGAGCAGCGCGAAGATGTAGAACAGTACGGTCGTGAATTCCATGATTACCGGTTCATCGTTAGGCCATCGTCAGGCATTGTTCTTTGGCACGTGCGTCCGTCAAAACCGCCACACAGGTGCGCCGTGCCGCGGCGGTCAGGCCGCGGCGTCCGGCCCGACAACAGGCCGTATTTCTGCTGCATTTACCGCTTTAACGATACGGTGCGTCTGCTGCCTTGCTGGCGGCGATCTGCGGTTCGTAACGATCGCCGACGGCCAGCAACATCTCTTTCGTGAAGTACAGATCGCCACGCTTCTCGCCGTGATACTCGAGAATGTGCGTTTCCACGATCGAATCGACCGGACAGCTTTCTTCGCAGAAACCGCAGAAGATGCACTTGGTCAGGTCGATGTCGTAACGCGTGGTGCGGCGCGTATTGTCCGCGCGCGTTTCCGATTCGATCGTGATCGCGAGCGCCGGGCAGACCGCTTCGCACAGCTTGCAGGCGATGCAGCGTTCCTCGCCGTTTTCATAGCGGCGCAGCGCGTGCAGACCGCGGAAACGCGGCGAGATCGGGGTCTTCTCTTCCGGGAACTGCACGGTCACCTTGCGCTGGAACGTGTAACGTCCGGTCAGCGCGAGGCCTTTGAGCAGCTCCGTCAGGAAGAAGGTCTTGAAAAAGTTTTGGATTGCGGTCATGGGTTCATCCGCCCTTTATTTCCAGATATTCAACGGCGACATGATCCAGAAGCCGACCACCACCAGCCACACCACGCAGACCGGAATGAAAACCTTCCAGCCCAGACGCATGATCTGGTCATAGCGATAGCGCGGGAACGTGGCACGCGCCCAGATGAACACCGACAACAGGAAGAAAACCTTCAGCACGAGCCAGAAGATGCCCGGGATAAACGACAGGAAGCCGAACGGTGCGCTCCAGCCGCCGAGGAACAGCGTTGCAGCCAATGCCGAGATCACGATCATGTTGATGTACTCGGCGAGGAAGAACAGCGCGAACGCCATCCCCGAGTAATCGATCATGTGGCCCGCGACGATTTCCGACTCGCCTTCCACCACGTCGAACGGGTGACGGTTCGTTTCGGCGATGCCAGAAATGAAGTACACGACGAACATCGGCAGCAGCGGCAGCCAGTTCCACGACAGGAAGTTCAAGCCGTAGGACGCGAAGATGCCATGTTCCTGCGAATTGACGATGCCCGACAGGTTCAGCGTACCGGCGGTCATCAGCACGACGACGAGCGCGAAGCCCATCGAGATTTCGTACGAGACCATTTGCGCGGCAGCGCGCATTGCGCCAAGGAACGCGTACTTCGAGTTCGACGCCCAACCGGCCAGAATCACGCCATATACGCCGATCGACGAAATCGCCATTGCGTACAGCAGACCCGCGTTGATGTCGCCGAGCACCGCGCCCGCCTGGAACGGAATCACCGCCCAAACTGCGAAGGCCGGCACCACCACCATGATCGGCGCGATCAGGTAAATCCAGCGACTTGCCTGCGCCGGCTGAATCACTTCTTTCAGCAACAGCTTCAGCACGTCGGCGATAGGCTGCAGCAAACCTGCGGGGCCGACGCGGTTCGGACCGAGACGCACGTGCATCCAGCCGATCAGCTTACGTTCCCACAGAATCAGGTACGCCACGCACAGCAGGATCACGACGGCTACCACCAGGATGCGCACGAGCGCCCACACCGTGGGCCATGCCACACCGAGAAGCTGGGTGCCGCCCGAGTTGATCGTATCGAACAAGCTCATTTACGCCTTCTCCACCACCAGTTCACCGAACAGGCTGCCCAGCGCTGCACCGGCAGGCGTAGCCGCCGATACGCGGACGACCGTCTCCGCAAGATTTGCGTCGCGCACGGCCGGCAACTGCACCGATTGCTCGCCCTGGCGCACGCGCACTGCGTCGCCCACCTTCAACCCCAGCTTGTCGAACAGCGCGGCCGGCAGACCGACCGAGTTCGCCGCGCGCGCCGCTGCCGTCAGATGCAGCGATTCGGCGCGACGCACCAGCGCATCGGCGTGGTAGATCGGCACGTCGGCGATACGCTCGAACTTGCCTTCCGCCGCCTTCACCGACTTGCCGCGCGCCACCGTCACGCTCGTGCGGTTCGACAGACGCGACTTCAGTTCGCCGTCGCCCAACGCCGCGGTACGCACTTCTTCGGACGTATCGAATTCGAAGCCCGGCAGACCGAGCAGGCTGCCCAGCACGCGCAACACCTTCCATGCCGGACGCGTGTCGCCCAGCGGACGCACGACGCCGTTGAACGTCTGCACCGTACCTTCGGCGTTGACGAACGTGCCGGCCGTTTCCGTGAACGGCGCGATCGGCAACAGAACGTCGGCGTAGTCGGCGCCCGTCTGGAACGGCGACAGCACGACAACCATTTCTGCCTGGTTCAGTGCGGCCAAAGCCTGTGCCGGATTGGCGGTATCGAACTCGGGTTCGACGTTCAGCAGCACATAACCCTTGCGCGGTTGCTCGAACACTTCGCGAGCGTTCAGACCGCCTTCACCCGGCAATGCGTTGACCAGATGCGCGCCGACCGTATTCGCGGCTTCGGTGAGGAAGCCCAGGGTCGCGCCGGTCGCTTCGGCAATCCACTGCGCAGCGGCGTGAATCGCGGCAAAGTCCGGATGACGCACCGCGCCGTTGCCGAGCAACACCACGCGGTGTTCGCCCGTGCCGAGCGTCCGGGCGACCTGCTTGTCGGAGTCCGTAGGCTGCGTGCCCGCGAAAGCTTCCGGCAATGCAACGCCCTTCGCTTCCGAGACTGCGCCGGCGATGCCGGCCAGCGCGTCGAGCCATGCCGACGGCGCTGCAACCACACGTTGCGCTTGCGGGATCAGTGCGTCGTCGTTGGTGGCTTGCACGAGCGTGAGCTTCGTGCCGCTCTTGGCCGCCTGACGCAGACGCGCGGCGAACAGCGGATGATCGCGGCGCAGATCCGAGCCTATCACCAGCGCCGAATCGAGGTTCGACAGATCGGCGATCGACGTGCCCAGCCACGGCGCGCCTTCGACGGACGCGGAGAAATCGGACTGACGCAGACGGAAGTCGACGTTCGGCGTACCGACCGCTTGCGCCAGTTGCTTCAGCAGGAACAGTTCTTCGACGGTGCTGTGGGCGCTGCCCAGCGCGGCCAGCGCGTTCGCGCCGTGGTCGCCCTTGATGCCCTTCAGACCCTTGACCACGTATTCCAGCGCGCTTTGCCAGTCGGTCTCGACCCACTTGCCGCCTTGCTTGAGCATCGGCTGCGTCAGACGTTCCGGGCTGTTCAGGCTTTCGTACGAGAAGCGGTCCTTGTCCGAAATCCAGCATTCGTTGATGGATTCGTTTTCGAACGGCAAAACCCGCATCACGCGGTTGTTCTTCACTTGCACCACAAGGTTCGCGCCGACGGAGTCGTGCGGGCTCACCGACTTGCGGCGCGACAGTTCCCACGTGCGGGCGCTGTAGCGGAACGGCTTGCTGGTCAGCGCGCCGACCGGGCACAGATCGATCATGTTGCCCGACAGTTCCGAATCCACAGTCTTGCCGACGAACGACGTGATTTCCGAATGCTCGCCGCGGCCCAGCATGCCCAGTTCCATCACGCCGGCCACTTCCTGGCCGAAACGGACGCAACGCGTGCAGTGAATGCAACGCGACATTTCTTCCATCGAGATCAGCGGGCCGACGTTCTTGTGGAACACCACGCGCTTTTCTTCGCTATAGCGCGATGCCGACTTGCCGTAGCCCACGGCCAGATCCTGCAACTGGCACTCGCCGCCCTGGTCGCAGATCGGGCAATCCAGCGGGTGGTTGATCAGCAGGAATTCCATCACGGCTTGCTGGCCCTTCACCGCCTTCTCGGACTTGGTGCGCACGATCATGCCGGCCGACACCGGTGTCGCGCATGCGGGCACGGCCTTCGGCATCTTCTCGACATCGACCAGACACATCCGGCAGTTGGCCGCAATCGACAGCTTCTTGTGATAGCAGAAGTGAGGAATGTACGTGTCGACCTTATGCGCAGCCTGGATCACCATGCTGCCTTCAGGCACCTCTACTTTCTTGCCGTCTATTTCAAGTTCAACCATGATGGTCAATCTTCCTTAACCTGTTACCGCTCAATCGTTCGCCGGTTCATCGCCCGTTTGAGCCGATGAATCCCGCGGATGACGTGTTCTGGTGCGCGCTGCTTCGCGCGCCTCGTCGCGTACCGGTTGCTGACTTCAGGCAGCCACTGTTTCCGACGCCGCCGCCGCGCCGGCGTGACCGCCGACGAGACAATGCTTGTGTGCGACGTGATATTCGAATTCGTCCCAGTAGTGCTTGAGCATGCCGCGAACCGGCATGGCCGCCGCATCGCCGAGCGCGCAAATGGTGCGGCCCATGATGTTTTCGGCGACCGAGTTCAGCAGATCCAGATCTTCCGGACGGCCGAGCCCGTGCTCGATACGATGCACGACGCGGTACAGCCAGCCAGTACCTTCGCGACACGGCGTGCATTGACCGCACGACTCTTCGTAATAGAAATAGGACAGCCGCAGCAGCGAGCGCACCATGCAGCGCGTCTCGTCCATCACGATGACCGCGCCCGAGCCCAGCATCGAACCGGCCTTGGCGATCGAATCGTAGTCCATGTCCGTATGCATCATCATCTCGCCCGGGATCACCGGCGCGGACGAGCCGCCAGGAATCACGGCCTTGATCTTCTTGCCGCCGCGGATGCCACCGGCGAGTTCCATCAGCGTCGCGAACGGCGTGCCGAGCGGAATTTCGTAGTTGCCCGGACGCTCGACGTCGCCGGAGACCGAGAAGATCTTCGTGCCGCCGTTGTTCGGCTTGCCGATTTCGAGGTAATTCTGCGGACCGACGGCGAGCAGGAACGGCACTGCGGCGAACGTCTCGGTGTTGTTGATCGTGGTGGGCTTGCCGTACACGCCGAAGCTCGCCGGGAACGGCGGCTTGAAGCGCGGCTGGCCTTTCTTGCCTTCCAGCGATTCGAGCAACGCGGTTTCTTCGCCGCAGATATAGGCGCCGTAACCGTGGTGCGCATGCAGTTCGAACGAGAAGCCCGAACCCATGATGTTGTCGCCGAGGAACCCGGCGCGGCGAGCTTCCTCTAATGCTGCTTCAAAGCGCTTGTAGACTTCCCAGATTTCGCCGTGAATATAGTTGTAGCCGACCGTGATGCCCATCGCGTACGCACCGATCACCATGCCTTCGATCAGCGCATGCGGATTGAAACGCAGGATGTCGCGGTCTTTGAACGTGCCCGGCTCGCCTTCGTCCGAATTGCAGACCAGGTACTTCTGGCCCGGGAACTGACGCGGCATGAAGCTCCACTTCAGACCGGTCGGAAAGCCCGCACCGCCCCGGCCGCGCAGACCCGACGCCTTGACGTCGGCGATCACCTGCTCGGGAGGAATTTTCTCTTCCAGAATCCGGCGCAGTTGCGCGTAACCGCCGCGCGACACATAGTCTTCGAGATGCCAGTTGTCGCCGTTCAGGCCGGCAAGAATCAGCGGTTTGATGTGACGATCGTGTAAAGACGTCATTTCGAAAGTTCCTCGAGCAGCTGGTCGATCTTCGCGCGGCTCATGAAGCTGCACATGCGATGGTTGTTCACCAGCATCACCGGCGCATCGCCGCACGAGCCCATGCACTCACCTTCTTTCAAGGTGAATTTGCCGTCGGGCGTGGTTTCGCCGAAGTCGATGCCGAGCTTCTGCTTCAGATATTCGGCGGCGCTCTCCGAGCCGCCGTCCGGGCCGAGCTGGCAAGGCAGGTTCGTGCAGAGCGTGATCTTGTGTTTGCCGACCGGCGACGTCTCGTACATCGTGTAGAAGGTCGCAACCTCCTGCACAGCGACCGCCGGCATGCCGAGATAGTCCGCGACGAACTGCATGAGTTCGGGCGACAGCCAGCCATGCTCTTCCTGAGCAGTGGCCAACGCCGACATCACGGCGGACTGTTTCTGATCGGCGGGATACTTCGCGATCGCACGATCGATTTCTTTCAGGCCTTCAGCTGAGATCATTTTCAGACACGACTCTTTCAATTCCTACCGAACGAAAACCCGTCGCTCACATCTTGCTGCGACAGACCCGGCGTTCCTTTGCTTGACGCGCGCTTCGGTGCAGGCTGAAGACACGCGGCGATGAATACGTCCTAGCGATCTACTTCGCCGAACACGATGTCCTGCGTACCGATGATCGTCACGGCGTCGGCGATCATGTGACCGCGCGCCATTTCATCGAGCGTGGACAGGTGTGCATAGCCCGGCGCGCGAATCTTCAGGCGGTACGGTTTGTTCGCGCCGTCCGAGATCAGATAGATGCCGAACTCGCCCTTCGGATGCTCGACTGCCGCGTACGCCTCGCCTTCCGGCACGTGGAAGCCTTCGGTGAAAAGCTTGAAGTGGTGAATCAGCTCTTCCATGTTCGACTTCATGCCGACGCGCGACGGCGGCGCGACTTTGTGATTGTCGACCATGACAGGGCCCGGATTCTTACGAAGCCATTCAATGCACTGTTTCACAATCCGCGTGGATTGGCGCATTTCTTCGACGCGAACTAGATATCGGTCATAACAATCGCCATTAACGCCGACTGGAATGTCGAAATCGAGCTTGTCGTAGACTTCATACGGCTGCTTCTTGCGCAGATCCCACTCGATACCCGAGCCGCGCAGCATCGCGCCGGTCATACCGAGGTTCAACGCGCGTTCCGGGCTGACCACGCCGATGCCGACCAGACGCTGCTTCCAGATCCGGTTGTCGGTGAGCAGCGTTTCGTATTCGTCGACGCAGTTCGGAAAGCGCGTAAAGAAATCGTCGATGAAATCGAGCAGCGAACCCTGGCGGTTTTCGTTCATCCGCGACAACGCTTTCGCGTTGCGGATCTTCGAAGCCTTGTATTGCGGCATTGCATCTGGCAGATCGCGATACACGCCACCCGGACGGTAATACGCCGCGTGCATCCGTGCGCCGGACACCGCTTCATACACGTCCATCAGATCTTCGCGTTCGCGGAACGCGTAAAGAAACACCGCCATCGCGCCGACGTCGAGCGCGTGAGCGCCGATCCACATCAAGTGGTTCAGCACGCGCGTGACTTCGTCGAACATCACGCGGATGTATTGCGCGCGGATCGGCACTTCGATACCGAGCAGCTTTTCGATCGCCATCACGTAGCCGTGCTCGTTGACCATCATCGACACGTAGTCGAGACGGTCCATGTACGGCACGGACTGGATGAAGGTTTTGGTTTCCGCGAGTTTCTCGGTCGCGCGATGCAGCAGACCGATGTGCGGATCGGCGCGCTGGATGACTTCGCCGTCGAGTTCGAGCACGAGGCGCAGCACACCGTGCGCGGCCGGATGCTGAGGGCCGAAGTTGAGCGTGTAGTTTTTGATCTCTGCCATGGCGTTCTCTTAGTGTTTCAGACCGCCATAGCGATCCTCGCGGATCACGCGCGGCGTGATTTCCCGCGGCTCGATCGTCACAGGCTGATAGACGACGCGCTTCTCTTCCGGGTCGTAGCGCATTTCGACGTAACCGGAGACAGGGAAATCCTTGCGGAACGGGTGACCGATGAAACCATAATCGGTCAGGATGCGGCGCAGGTCGGGATGGCCTTCGAAGACGATGCCATAAAGGTCGAACGCTTCGCGCTCGTACCAGTTGGCCGAATTCCAGATATCGACGACCGACGGAATGATCGGCACTTCGTCGTCCGGAGCGAACACGCGCAGACGCAAACGCCAGTTGTTCTGCACCGACAACAAATGCAGAACAGCCGCAAAGCGCGGGCCGTCGTACGCGCCGTCGGCGTAGGTTTGATAGTCGACGCCGCACAGGTCGACCAACTGCTCGAAACCGAGCGAGCGATCGTCGCGCAGACGCGTTGCCACATTCAGGTAGTCGCCGGCCTTCACGACAATCGTCAGTTCACCGATTGCTTCAGTGGAACTCAGCAGGAGGCCGCCGAAGGCCGCCTCGAGGTTCGCTTTCAGGGTCTCGAGTTTGCTTGCCATATTGTGGGGGTGGCGTTGGCCTTATTGACGGGCGATAGTATTGGTGCGGCGGATCTTGGCCTGTAACTGGATCACGCCGTACACCAGCGCTTCAGCCGTTGGCGGGCAACCCGGCACGTAGACGTCGACCGGAACGATCCGATCGCAGCCGCGCACCACCGAATACGAATAGTGGTAGTAGCCACCGCCGTTCGCGCACGAGCCCATCGAAATTACCCAGCGCGGCTCGGCCATCTGATCGTAGACCTTGCGCAAAGCAGGCGCCATTTTGTTGCACAGCGTGCCGGCGACGATCATCACATCCGACTGACGCGGACTCGGACGGAACACCACGCCGAAGCGGTCGAGGTCATAACGGGCAGCGCCCGCATGCATCATCTCGACCGCGCAGCACGCAAGACCGAACGTCATCGGCCACAAAGAGCCGGTGCGCGTCCAGTTGATCAGTTTGTCTGCCGTCGTGGTGACAAACCCTTCCTTCAAGACCCCTTCGATACTCATTTGCTTTCCACTCCAGACGGGGCGGCAAGCCTTGGCCACCCACGCAAACCGGCGATTAATCCATCATTCCCAGTCGAGGCCGCCCTTCTTCCAGATGTAGGCGAAGCCCAGCAGGAATTCGAGCAGGAAAATCATCATCGCCATGAAGCCCGGCCAGCCGATGTCGCGCAGGGCCACACCCCACGGGAACAGGAACGCGGTCTCAAGGTCGAAAATGATGAAGAGAATGGCGACGAGGTAATAGCGCACGTCGAACTTCATGCGCGCATCTTCGAAAGCTTCGAAGCCGCACTCATACGGTGCGTTTTTCTCGGTATCGGGCTTATTGGGACCGAGGATCTTGCCGATACTGACCAGTGCTACGCCTAAACCGGTGCCCACAATGAGGAACAACAAGACGGGGAAGTAGGCTGCGAGGTTCAAGACTATCCTCAATCGGTTGGTTCTGAGTGCCGCCAAGAGCATAGCACTCCTGACGCGAATTCACTTCGGAACACGCATCGCAATGTAAGCGACGCAGCAGCGATCCAGAAGTGAAAATGCCAGCCGAAGCGAAGCAAGCGGCTGGCATTTAGATAACATTTGGTGCCGACGGCGAGACTCGAACTCGCACAGCTTTCGCCACTACCCCCTCAAGATAGCGTGTCTACCAATTTCACCACGTCGGCACTAATTGCAATCCGGGAAAACAACTTGTAAAACCCGCGAATCGCTTCAAGACTTAGATTGTAACTGGTTTAAACAGTTTGTTCAACGCACCAAAGGCAGTTTGAACGAAAATTTATTTCGGCACGTCAGTAGCCGGGACGGACGCAGCCGAAGCAGCCAATGCAGCCGAACCACCAGCAGGCGCCGAAGCGGCCGAGGCAGCGACCGGTGCCGTCACAGCCGTACCCAGCAAGCCTGCGGACGGTTTCGAACGATACGCGCCGAGGTACGTGAGCGTCAATGTGGTGACAAAAAACACGGCGGCGAGGACCGCCGTTGTACGTGACAAAAAGTTCGCCGAACCAGTCGCGCCGAACAGACTGCCGGACGCTCCGCTACCGAAAGCCGCGCCCATATCGGCGCCTTTGCCGTGTTGCAACAGAACGAGGCCAATGACCCCGAGTGCCGACAACAGCTGAACGACGATAATCAATGTTTTTAAATACAGCATCACACTCACCTGAGTCTTTATTTAACCGCGCCACACAAAAAGTGCCGCGCGGGATGGAGTCATCCTCGCCGAGACGCGCTGCTTAACCGGCGACGCTCGCTGCGCCCGCCGCCTTGCAGATCGCCAGAAAATCCTGGGCTTTCAACGACGCGCCGCCGATCAGGCCGCCGTCGATATCCGGTTGACGGAACAATTCTTCCGCGTTTTCCGGCTTCACACTCCCGCCATACAACAGCGGTACATCCGCGACTGCCGCACCCTTGGCCGCGAGACGCGAACGCAGGAACGCGTGCACTGCCTGCGCCTGCTCCGACGTAGCGCTCTTGCCGGTGCCGATTGCCCAGACCGGCTCATAAGCGACCACGATGCGCGCCGCTTCCACGTCCGACAATTTGACCAGCACGGCATCCAGCTGATCGCCGACTACCTGTTCGGTCGAACCCGCTTCGCGCTCTTCAAGCGTTTCACCGACGCACACAACCGGCGTCAATCCGGCTTCGAGCACACGCTGCGCCTTGACCGCCACCAGCTCAGAGCTTTCGCGATGATAGGCGCGGCGCTCGGAGTGTCCGACGATCACGAGCGATGCACCGAAGTCCACCACCATCGACGCAGCGACTTCGCCGGTATAGGCACCTTGCGTGAAAGCCGAAACGTCCTGCGCGCCCCATACCACCCGGCTACCGCTCAACAACGATTGCGCCTGAGCGAGATAGGGACCCGGCACACACACACCGACACGCACATCCGCCGACAATTCGCCCGCGCCTTGCGCCACCGCTTGCAACAGCACGGCGTTCTCCGCGAGGCGGCCGTGCATCTTCCAGTTCCCGACTACCAGTTTGGTTCGTTGTTTCGACATCGTCTCGTCTAGTCTTGGCGGCGAACCTTAGCGGCAGACGCTTGTTTGCGCCTTATTGCGCTTACAGCCCGCCTTTCGGATTCATGCGGCGTGCGCAAAACGCGCAATTTTACTGCGTGGGGTGGATCGGGTCAAACCGGCTGTGTCAAGCGTCCTGACCCCAGCTCAGTACGATCTTGCCGACGTGCGTGCTGCTTTCCATCAGCGTATGCGCGTCTGCCGCCTGCGCGGCCGGGAACACACGATGCACGACCGGCTTGATACGACCGTCTTCGAGATGCGGCCACACGCGCTCTTTGAGTTGCGCGGCAATCTTCGCCTTGAATTCGATCGGCCGCGGACGCAGCGTCGAGCCAGTCACCGTCAAACGGCGGCGCAGCACTTCGTTTAGATTCAGCTCCGCTTTCGCGCCGCCCAGCAATGCGATCAGCACGATCCGGCCGCCGTCGGCCAAAGCCGTCAATTCGCGCGGCACGTAACTGCCCGCCACCATGTCCAGAATCACGTCGACGCCGCGATCGTTCGTCAGCGATTTGATGACTTCGACGAAATCTTCGGTCTTGTAGTTAATCGCACGCTCGGCGCCGAGCGCCTCGCACGCGCGGCACTTTTCGTCCGAACCGGCGGTCGCGAACACGCGAAAACCTAAAGCGTGCGCAATCTGGATCGCCGTCACGCCGATTCCGCTCGAGCCACCTTGCACCAGCAGCGTTTCGTTCGGACTGCCCTCTCCCTTGCCGAGTTGCGCGCGGTCGAACACATTGCTCCAGACCGTGAAGAAAGTCTCCGGCAGCGAAGCCGCCTCGACATCCGACCAGCCCACCGGCGCCGGCAGGCATTGCAGCAACGGCACGGCTGCGTATTCCGCGTAACCGCCGCCCGCCAGCAACGCGCACACGCGATCGCCGATTTTCAGCCCAAATGGATTGTTCTTTTCGTCGATCGTACCGCCGACGATTTCCCCCGCCACCTCCAGCCCCGGCAGATCCGAAGCGCCCGGCGGCGGCGCATAACCGCCCTTGCGCTGGAACACGTCCGGACGATTGATGCCCGAAGCCGCCACTTTGATCAGCACCTCGCCGGCCTTCGGCTGCGGCGTGGGCCGCTCCGCCAGTTTCAGGACGTCCGGCGCTCCGAATTCGGTGATTTCGATCGCTTTCATGTGCGTCAACTCCAAGATTGGATTGGGTTGCCTACGGCTCGGAACCAGCAGAGTACCCGTTTGCAACACAATCCACCCTGCGCCCTTCATGAAAAACGGCCGGCGCGCATTCGCGCTGCCGGCCGTCGTACTGCTACGCCATTACTGCGGCGTCGGCTCGCCTTGCGGCGCGCCGTTCGCGCCTTCGTTCAGCAACGCCTTGGCCGACAAACGCACGCGGCCCTTTTCGTCCGTCTGGATGACCTTGACCTTCACTTGCTGGCCGTCCTTCAGATAGTCGTTGATGTCCTTGATACGCTCGTTGGCGATTTCGGAGATGTGCAGCAGACCATCCTTGCCCGGCAGGATATTCACGATCGCGCCGAAATCGAGCAGCTTGAGCACGGTACCTTCGTAGACCTGGCCCACTTCGACTTCCAGCGTGATGTTCTCGATACGCTTCTTCGCTTCGGCCATCCCTTCGCTGCTCGTGCTGGCGATGGTGACGACGCCGTCGTCCGAAATATCGATCGTCGTGCCGGTTTCTTCGGTCAGCGCCCGGATCACCGAACCACCCTTGCCGATCACGTCGCGGATCTTTTCCGGATTGATCTTGATGGTGATCATGCGCGGTGCGTAGTCCGACAGCACCGTGTTCGCGCCCGACACCGCCGAGGTCATCTTGCCGAGGATATGGATACGGCCTTCCTTCGCTTGCGCGAGGGCGACCTGCATGATTTCCTTCGTGATGCCCTGGATCTTGATGTCCATCTGCAGCGCGGTCACGCCGTTTTCGGTACCCGCCACCTTGAAGTCCATGTCGCCGAGGTGATCTTCGTCGCCGAGGATGTCGGTCAGCACGGCAAATTTGTTGCCTTCGAGGATCAGGCCCATCGCGATGCCGGCGACGTGCGCCTTCATCGGCACGCCGGCGTCCATCAGTGCGAGGCAGCCGCCGCACACCGAAGCCATCGACGACGAACCGTTCGATTCGGTGATTTCCGACACGACGCGAATCGAGTAGCCGAATTCGTCGGCGCTCGGCAGGCATGCAGCCAGTGCACGCTTGGCCAGACGGCCGTGACCGATTTCACGGCGCTTCGGCGAACCGACGCGGCCCGTTTCGCCGGTTGCGAACGGAGGCATGTTGTAGTGGAGCATGAAGCGCTCGCGGTACTCGCCTTCGAGCGCGTCGATGTTCTGCTCGTCGCCCTTCGTGCCCAACGTGGCGACAACCAGCGCCTGCGTTTCGCCACGCGTGAACAGTGCCGAACCGTGCGTACGCGGCAGCACGCCGGTACGGATTTCGATCGGACGCACGGTGCGCGTGTCGCGGCCGTCGATACGCGGCTCGCCGTTCAGGATCTGCGTGCGGACGATCTTCGCTTCGATGTCGAACAGCACGTTGCCGACGCTGGCCTTGTCCGCCGCCACCGTACCGGCTGCCGAGGCTTCTTCTTCCAGCTTTGCCGACGTCGCTGCGTAGACTTCCTTCAGCTTGGTCGAACGGGCTTGCTTGTCGCGAATCTGATAAGCGGCGAGCAGATCGGCTTGCGCCAGTTCCGTCACACGTGCGATCAGCGGTTCGTTCTTCGCTGCCGGCTGCCAATCCCATTCCGGCTTGCCGCCTTCGCTGACCAGGTCGTGAATCGCGTTGATCGCGATCTGCATCTGGTCATGACCGTACACGACGGCGCCGAGCATCACTTCTTCGCTCAGTTGTTGCGCTTCGGATTCGACCATCAGCACCGCGCGTTCCGTACCGGCCACGATCAGGTCGAGCGCCGATTCCTTCATTTGCGGACGCGTCGGGTTCAACACGTATTCGTTGTTGATGTAGGCCACGCGTGCTGCGCCGACCGGGCCATTGAACGGCAGACCGGAGACGGCGAGCGCCGCCGACGCGCCGATCAGCGCGGGGATGTCGGCGGGAATTTCAGGATTCAGCGACAGGACGTGGATCACGACCTGGACTTCGTTGTAGAAGCCTTCCGGGAACAGCGGGCGCAGCGGACGGTCGATCAGGCGCGAAATCAGCGTTTCGCCTTCCGACGGACGGCCTTCGCGGCGGAAGAAGCCACCCGGGATCTTGCCGGCGGCGTAGGTCTTTTCGAGGTAATCGACGGTCAGCGGGAAGAAGTCCTGACCCGGCTTCGCGGTCTTGGCGCCGACCACGGTGGCCAGCACGACGGTGTCTTCGACGTCGACGATCACCGCGCCGCTTGCCTGACGAGCGATTTCGCCCGTTTCGAGACGAACCTTATGTTGTCCCCACTGAAATTCTTTGACGATCTTATTGAACAGAGTCATTGCTTTTCCTCATCGTAATGCCGCGCGGACCAGAAGCGGCGCGGCAACGCCAGGACCGGCACTGCATGGGGAGAGTAGTGTTATGCCATTCCAGAGAACCACGCTCGACTGATGTCCGCGCGCGAACCGCTGGAATGACACAAAGCTCTGCCCTGAAGCCCGGCCCTCTTTCTCTTTTTTGCTGCGTTCCTGCTGCTTTTTTCTACTGCTGCTTTTACTGCTGTCCCGCCGGCCGCCGCATGAACCATCACGCTACCGCGGCCGCCAGGCAATGCGCATCACATGAAGCGCACCGTGCAAAAACAAAATGCCTGTATCAGTGGAACTGACACAGGCATCTTGCTGAACGACTGGCCGATTACTTACGCAGACCCAGCTTCTCGATCAGTGCGCGGTAACGATCCGCGTCCTTACCCTTCAGGTAGTCGAGCAGCTTACGACGGCGGCTCACCATGCGCAGCAGACCGCGGCGGCTGTGGTGGTCCTTCGAGTGTGCCTTGAAGTGAACGGTCAGTTCGTTGATGCGGGTCGTGAGCAGCGCGACCTGAACTTCGGGGGAGCCGGTGTCGTTAGCTGCGCGTGCGAATTGCGCAACGACTTCGGACTTGGTGCTTGTTTCAACTGCGGACATGTCGATTTCCTTGAGAACTAGACAGGCGGTCACGGAAGAAAGGCCGTGCCGTGGGTTACCCGTTGTGCGACCAGTTTATGCATATATGGCTAGCACTATGCATAGATGGCTAACAACGGGACGCGTATTGTAGCACAGCGTAATCTGGCCGCGAACCCAGCTGCGCCAAGCCGGATCCTGCGCGCCTCGCGGCACTCCCGAGCGCCTTCAGGGCCGTTTCATCTTGCAAACGGTCGGCGGCACGGTACGCTCGGACGGCAGCGCCAGCACCGTGCGGAAGCCGTAACCGGAGCCTTCGTTATCGAACTTGACGCCCGGCGTGCCGCCCTTGTCCATCTCCATCACGTAAAGGGGCTGAATCAGCTGGTGGTCGTCGGCGCGCATCCACGATGCGTGGAATCCGTTGTCGAACCTGATCGCTTCCAGCGCGCGGGCGACCGCCGTCGGGTCCGCGCTGCCGGCGCGGTTCATCGCCGCGGCGAGGGTTTCGATCATCAGCGGCATGCGCAGCACCGGGTAATCGTCCTGTGCGGCCGGGAAACGGGCGCGATAGGCGGCGTACCAGGCATCGGACGCCGCGCCGCCCGCGTTCGGGTGCCATTCCGCTACCGCCACCACGTGTTTGACGCCGGCGTCGCCCAATGCGGCCGGCGCGCCCAGACTATTGCCGTAGAACGTGTAGAAGCGTGTATCCAGTCCCTGCTCGCGGGCCGCCTTGACCAGCAGCGTCAAGTCATTGCCCCAATTGCCGGTGATCACCGCATCTGCGCCGCTCGCGCGAATCTTGGCGATGTACGGCGCAAAATCCTTCACGCGGCCGATCGGATGAAATTCATCGCCGACCACCGCGATGTCCGGCCGCTTCACCGCCAGCGCCGAGCGCGCGAGGCTGCTGACGTCGTGACCGAAGCTGTAGTCCTGATTCAGCAAATAGACCTTCTTCACCGCCTTGTCGCGTTGGATCACGTCGGCCAGCGCATCCATCCGCATGCCCGCGTGCGCGTCGAAGCGAAAGTGCCAGAAGCTGCAAGCGGCGTTGGTCAGCGCGGGATCGTCGGCGGAATAGTTGAGGAACAGTTCGCGATTGCCCGGCTCGCGGCTGTTCTGCTTGTCGATCGCGCCGAGCAGCGCCGCGGCGACCGCCGAACTGTTGCCCTGCATGATGTAGCCGATATGGCGGTCGGCGGCCGCGCGCAGTTGCACCAGCGCTTCTTCGCTGCTGCCCTTGCTGTCCAGCACGACCAGCTCCAGTGGATGCGTGCCGTCGGCGAGCTTCACGCCGCCGTGCGCGTTCACCTGCTCGATCCCGTAGCGCAGATTGCGTTCGACCATCGCGCCCGCGTTGGCGAATGGCCCGGACATGCCTTCGATCAGCGCCAGTTGGATCGGCGTGCCGGCCGGCGCCGCAGTCTGCGCGGACGCTTGCGCCGCTACCGCCACTGCCATCGCCGTCGTCATCAGCGCGGTTATCGCCGCGCGTTGCCAGTTCGCCATCGCCATCGTCATGCCCGCCTGAATCGTTCGAAGCGCGGATCATAGGCGGTGCGCAATGGAATAAGCAAGCCGACCCGGCCGTTATTCTGCTTGAGTGGGCGCGCTGCACGACGCGCGCTTCTTTTATCGCAGCGCATGTCAAAATAATGCGTCTCGATGATAAAAACCGTCATTCAAATGCCATCGGAGGAATACATGTTCAACCGCCACCACCTCACGGCGGCCTCGATCGGCGCGCCGTCCGCCGGGCGCCTGCGCCGCGCCGTCGCCGTCTGTCTGAGCGCGCTCGCGCTGGCCGGCTGCGCGCAGCCGTGGCAGCAATTCCAGCAAGGCGCGGACGAATCGACCATCGTCGCGAAACTGGGCGCGCCGCGCGAATCCTACGATCTGCCCAACGGCGGCAAACGGCTGATGTGGCCGACCCAGCCGATGGGCGAGACCACTACCGCCGCCGACATCGACGCATCCGGCAAGATCGTCAACGTGCGCCAGGTGCTCCAGCCCAACGAGTTTTACCGCGCGGAAATCGGCAAATGGACCAAGAGCGACGTGCTGGTCAATTTCGGCCGCCCGGTCGAGACCATGTATTTCCCGCTGATGAAGCGCGAGGTCTGGACCTACCGCTATCTGGAAGACAACGTCTGGTACATGATGTACAGCTTTTATTTCGACGACCAGGGCATCGTGCGGCTCACGCAAAAAACGCCGGATCCGTTACACGACCCCGATCGCCGCAGTGTGTTCTGAGCGCCCGAGCGCCTCTCGACACTCAGCACGCATAGCACCGCCAGGCCACCCCTCATCGGGTGGCTTTTTTATTTATGGTGCATAAATTTATTTACCATCCAACGTATCGGATGGATTTATTTTTCGTTAATTCCGAAGACGGTGGATTTATTTTTTGATAGAAAGTCTTTAGTAATATTTCACCGGCACCGCCATCTGCCGGGCTTGCCTACTTCCGGAGCCGCTATCGATGAACCGTCCCAAACGCCTGCTGGTCGCCAATGTTGCCTGGGCGCATGAAACCGCCGCGCGCAACCCCGAATTCTTCCGCGAACTGGCGCGCGGCCAGAATCCGCACGTGCTGTGGCTCGGCTGCTCGGACAGCCGCGTGCCCGCTGAAACGATCACCCACTGCGAGCCCGGCGATCTGTTCGTTCACCGCAACATCGCCAACCTGTTCGATCCTGACGACGACAACTCCGGCAGCGTCCTCGAATACGCGGTGCGCGTGCTGAAGGTCGGCCATGTGATCGTCTGCGGACATTACGGCTGCGGCGGCGTGCGCGCCGCGCTGCTGCCGTCGGACCCGCAACTCAAGCATGTGAATCGGCGGATCGCGCCGCTCTGCGCGCTCGCCGGGAATCATCGCGCCGAACTCGACGGGCACGCCGACGAACGCTCGCGCGTGAATCGCCTCGCCGAGTTGAACGTGCTCGAACAGGTTCGCCAGCTACGCGCGAGTCCGATCGTGCGGGACGCCGAGACGCCGCCGCTCGTGCACGGCTGGATCTTCGCGCTCGAAGACGGCCGGCTCAAGGTGCTCACGTCCGGCTACGAAGCCGACGATGCGATGACCTGCGCAGCGAGTGCGCATAGCGCGGCTTAGCCCTCCTAACGCCCGAGTGGCAAGCGTCTGTTGCCCCCATCCCCACGGCTTCGCCCCCGGCAAGCCAACCCCAACTCCCTGCACTGACACCATGAACCTTCGAGCTTTCTTCACTACGTTCCAGCGCGATCTGTTCGCGGGCACGGTCGTTTTTCTCGTGGCGCTGCCGCTATGTCTCGGCATTGCCAACGCTTCCGGCGTCGAGCCGTTTGCCGGGCTGGTGTCCGGTATCGTCGGCGGACTCGTGGTGGCCGTGCTGAGCGGCTCGCGACTGAGCGTCAGCGGTCCGGCCGCGGGTCTCGTCGTGATCGTCGTCGACGGTATCGCGCAACTAGGCAGCTTCTCCGCGTTCCTGCTTGCCGTGCTGCTGTCGGGCGCGATCCAGTTCGGCTTCGGCATGCTCAAGGCAGGGCGCTTCGCGGCCTATGTGCCGTCGCCGGTCATCAAAGGCATGCTGGCCGCGATCGGCGTGCTGCTGATCGTCAAGCAGTTCCCGCTTGCGCTCGGCATCTCCGGTTCGCCCGCGACGCAAACCGCCGCGTCGCTCACGACCCCGCTCGGCTCCATTTCACTCGCCGCCTGCGTGATCACGTTGCTGTCGCTGGCGATTCTGTTCGCGTGGGAAACGCGCGCGATGCGCCGCTTCTTCATCGTGCGTCTGGTGCCGGCGCCGCTCGCCGTGGTGCTGGTGGGCATCGGCGCGACGCTGCTGCTCGGCGTGCTGACGCCGGGCATCGCGCTGCCCGCCGAACATCGCGTCGCGCTGCCGTCGCTCGAATCGTTCGCGGCCTTGCAACTCGCGCTGGCGTGGGCCGACTTCGGGCCGCACTTCGCGCAACTGGTGAACCCCAATGTGTGGCGCGTGGCGATCACGCTGGCGATCGTCGCGAGTCTCGAGACGCTGCTCAGCCTCGAAGCGGTCGAACAGATCGACCCGCAACGCCGTGCCGCGCCAGCCGATCGCGAGTTGAAAGCGCAAGGCGTCGGCAATCTGATCGCCGGCGCGATCGGCGGACTGCCGATCACCTCCGTGATCGTGCGAAGCTCGGCGAATGTGCATGCGGGTGCGCAAAGTCGGCTGTCGGCGGTGATTCATGGCGTGCTGCTGCTCGTCAGCGTGTTCGCGCTCACCAGCGTGATCAACCTGATTCCGCTCGCCTGCCTCGCGGCGATTCTGATCTTCACCGGCTTCAAGCTCGCCAAACCGTCGTTGTTCGTCGCGCTCGCGAAGCAGGGATTCGCGCCGTTTGCGCCGTTTATCGTGACGCTGGTGGGCGTGCTCGCGACCGATCTGCTGATCGGCATCGTGCTCGGTATTCTGTGCAGCGTGTTGCTCGCGCTGTATGCGAATCTGCGCAGCCCGATCGTGCTTGCGCAGCACGGCGATCACTATCTGCTGTCGTTTCGCAAGGACGTGTCGTTTCTCGCGAAGGTGCAACTGAAGCACTATCTGCAGCAGATCCCGGACGGCGCGACGTTGATCGTCGACGCGACACGCGCCGATTTCGTCGACCACGACGTGCGTGACCTGCTCGACACGTTCGTCGACGAGGCGCCGCGCCGCGGCATCGTCGTCGAGGTCAGGCATCAGGTCGAGACGCAGACACGCGCGGCGCGGGGGTGGTCGATGCGGCGCGCGGCGGCGGAATAACGCGCGGCGGGTGGGAGCGGGCGCTGGCGCGCTCGCAAACCGCTTGCGCGAAAAAAAGCCCCGTGCATTTCGCTGCACGGGGCTTTTTTACTCGGATCGACTGGATCAGGCTTGAGAACCGCGCCTATTTACGTTCACTCCGAACGTTGCGGATTCAACTTGTCGACGTTCGAATACAGCCGGTTGAGCGCCGAGATATACGCTTTCGCGGAAGCCGCAACGATATCCGGATCCGTGCCCACGCCGTTGACGATGCGCCCGCTCTTCGACAACCGCACGGTGACTTCGCCTTGCGCCTGCGTGCCGGTGGTGATCGCGTTCACCGAATACAACAGCAACTCCGAGCCGCTGCCGACTTCCGTTTCGATCGCGTTCAGCGTGGCGTCCACCGGACCGTTGCCGCGCGCTTCGCCGGTCACTTCCTTGCCTTCGACCGAGAACACGATCTTCGCGTGCGGCTGCTCACCGGTTTCCGAATGCTGCGACAGCGACAGAAACTTGTAGTGCTCCTTCTCCTGCGCCTCGGCGGATTCTTCGGAAACGATCGAGATGATGTCTTCGTCGAAGATTTCCGACTTGCGGTCGGCCAGTTCCTTGAAGCGCGCGAATGCCGCATTCAGCTCGGCTTCGCTATCGAGCGAAACACCGAGTTCCTGCAAACGCTGTTTGAACGCATTGCGGCCCGACAGCTTGCCGAGCACGATCTTGTTCGCGCTCCAGCCCACGTCTTCGGCGCGCATGATTTCGTAGGTGTCGCGCGCTTTCAGCACGCCGTCCTGGTGAATGCCCGACGCGTGAGCGAACGCATTCGCGCCGACCACGGCCTTGTTCGGCTGCACGACGAAACCGGTGATCTGCGACACCAGCTTCGACGCCGGCACGATCTGCGTGGTATCGAGACCGAGTTCGAGGCCGAAGTAATCCTTGCGCGTTTTCACGGCCATCACGATTTCTTCGAGCGACGTATTGCCCGCGCGCTCGCCGAGACCGTTGATCGTGCATTCCACCTGACGCGCGCCGCCGATCTGCACGCCGGCGAGCGAATTCGCGACCGCCATGCCGAGGTCGTTATGGCAATGCACCGAGAACACCGCCTTGTGCGAGTTCGGAATGCGCTCGCGCAATGTTTTCACGAGCTGGCCATACAGTTCCGGCACGCCGTAACCGACCGTGTCCGCGATGTTGATGGTGGTCGCGCCTTCCGCAATCACCGCTTCCAGCACGCGGCACAGGAAATCCATGTCCGAACGGCTGCCGTCTTCGGGCGAGAACTCGACGTCGTCTGTGAATTTGCGTGCGAAGCGCACCGCCAGTTTCGCCTGCTCGAACACCTGATCCGGCGTCATGCGCAGCTTCTTTTCCATATGCAGCGGCGACGTTGCGATGAACGTGTGGATGCGGAAATGATCGGCGGGCTTGAGCGCGTCGGCAGCGCGCTGGATGTCTTTGTCGTTTGCGCGGGCGAGCGAGCAGATCGTGCTGTCCTTGATCAGGCCGGCGATCGTCTGGATCGAATCGAAGTCGCCGTTCGAGCTGGCCGCAAAGCCCGCTTCGATCACGTCTACTTTCATCCGTTCGAGTTGCTTCGCGATGCGGATTTTCTCTTCTTTCGTCATCGATGCGCCCGGCGATTGTTCGCCGTCACGCAACGTGGTGTCGAATATGATCAGTTTGTCGGACATGTCGGAGCTCCTGAGGAGTCGGTCGATTATGGGGAAGCGAATTTTTTGAATGTGGGCGTTCGCATCGCCGCGCTTGTCAGCGCTTACCTCTCCCGCTGCACCGAACGGGCCGGATTCGCCCTGCCGCGCAACGCCTGGTAGCCCCAGAACACATAGCCCGACAGACCGTACAGCACGAACAGACCGAACAGCATCAGCGGCGGATCGGACGACACCAGCACGAACGCCACCACCACCAGCAGAATCACGCCGAACGGCACACGATGCCGCACGTCGAGCGCTTTGCCGCTATAAAACGGCGCGTTCGACACCATCGTCACGCCGGCATAAATGGTGAGCACAAACGCGACCCACGGCAGCCATACGAGCTTGAGCGGCACGCGGTTGTCGGTGGCGAGCCACACGAAACCGGCGATCAATGCCGCCGCGGCCGGACTCGGCATACCCTGGAAAAAACGCTTGTCGACCACGCCGATGTTCGTGTTGAAGCGCGCGAGACGCAACGCCGCACCCGAACAGTAGACGAACGCCGCGAGCCAGCCCCAGCGGCCGAGGTCTTTCAGGATCCACTCGTACATCACGAGCGCCGGCGCCACACCGAACGACACCATGTCCGACAGACTGTCGAACTGCTCGCCGAACGCGCTCTGCGTATGCGTCATGCGGGCGACGCGGCCGTCCATGCCGTCGAGCACCATCGCCACGAAGATCGCGATCGCGGCGATCTCGAAGCGCACGTTCATGGCCTGCACGACAGCGAAGAAGCCGCAGAACAGTGCCGCGGTGGTGAACGCATTGGGCAGCAGGTAAATGCCGCGCTTTCTCAGGAACTGCTGACGCTGCGCGCGCCGGCTGTCGACTGCGGACGACTCCGCCACCATCGGCTTGTTACGGCGGAACGGACGCGGCAGCGGTCCACTGTTGCGGGGTCGACGCGGTTTGAATGCGGCCATTCGGAAAACCTCCTTGGTGCCGCTTTATAGTTCAGCGAGGATCGTGGACGATGCGGAAACCTTCTCGCCGATCGACACACGCGGACGGCTGCCGACCGGCAGATACACGTCGACGCGCGAGCCAAAACGGATGAATCCATAACGTTGACCCCGCGTGAGCGGCTCACCCGCACGAACGTAGCAAAGAATGCGCCGCGCGATCAGACCGGCAATCTGCACCGAGGTCACCGTCTGGCCGCCGGCTGTTTCGATCACCACCGCATTGCGTTCGTTCTCGGTCGAAGCCTTGTCCACCGCGGCGTTCAGATACGCGCCCGGGAAATATTCGACCTTGGAGATCGCGCCATCTACCGGCGAGCGTTGCGAGTGGACATTGAACACGTTCATGAACACGCTGATTTTCAGCGCTTCACGATTGGCATACGGATCGTGCGCGGTTTCGACCGCGACGATGCGGCCGTCGGCCGGACACAGCACCGCATTCGCCTGAGTGGGAATCGGGCGCGCCGGATCGCGGAAGAACTGTACGACGAAGATCAGGATCAGCCAGAACAGCCATGAAATGCCGAATCCCGCGAAGAAGTGAATCAGCAAAGCAACGACGGCCGCGATGGCGATGAACGGCCAGCCTTCTCGCGCGATGATCGGATGAGGGTAATTCATGGATGGCTTCTGTTTTTTTGTAAAACCGTAGGATAGCAAAAGCCGCCCAGGGTTCAGCACCCTTGGGCGGCTTTTTGCATTACCGGCGCCTGCGACGAGGCAGCGCGCCGGTCAGGATGCCGTAAAGCTGGCTTCTTAGTTCTTCGACTGATCGACCAGCTTGTTCTTCGCGATCCACGGCATCATCGCGCGCAGCTTCGAACCGACCTGTTCGATCTGGTGCTCGGCCGTCAGACGGCGGCGCGATTGCAGCGTCGGTGCGCCGGCCTTGTTTTCGATGATGAAGCTCTTCGCGTACTCACCGGTTTGAATGTCGGTCAGCACCTGCTTCATCGCCTTCTTCGTTTCAGCCGTCACGATACGCGGACCCGTCACGTACTCGCCGTATTCGGCGTTGTTCGAGATCGAGTAGTTCATGTTCGCGATGCCGCCTTCGTAGATCAGGTCGACGATCAGCTTCAGTTCGTGCAGGCATTCGAAGTACGCCATTTCCGGCGCGTAGCCCGCTTCCACCAGCGTTTCGAAGCCGGCCTTGATCAGGTCGACCGTACCGCCGCACAGCACGGCTTGCTCGCCGAACAGGTCGGTTTCCGTTTCTTCGCGGAAGTTCGTTTCGATGATGCCGGCACGGCCGCCGCCGTTCGCTGCCGCGTACGACAGCGCGATGTCACGTGCTGCGCCCGACTTGTCTTGCGCAACCGCGATCAGGTGGGGCACGCCGCCGCCTTGCGAGTACGTGCCGCGAACCGTGTGGCCCGGTGCCTTCGGCGCGATCATGATCACGTCGAGGTCGGCACGCGGAATCACTTGACCGTAGTGCACGTTGAAGCCGTGCGCGAAGGCCAGCGCCGCGCCTTGCTTGGCGTTCGCGTGAACTTCCTTCGCATAGACTTCGGCGATCTGCTCGTCCGGCAGCAGCATCATGACGACGTCCGCGCCCTTGACGGCTTCCGCCACTTCCTTGACTTGCAGGCCGGCGTTTTCAGCCTTGCTCCACGATGCGCCGCCCTTACGCAGACCGACCGTGATGTTCACGCCGCTTTCCTTCAGGTTCAGCGCGTGTGCATGGCCTTGCGAGCCATAGCCGATGATGGTGACCTGCTTACCCTTGATGAGCGAGAGGTCGGCGTCCTTGTCGTAGAAAACTTTCATGTCGGTTCCTTGGCTAAATCCGATGGGATCTGTGAGATTCAAATACTGCGAATGTTGTGTTGCTGGCCGGGCGCATGGTGCACAGCCCGGCCCTGACATAAAACAGCGGGTGACGCAGAAATATTCCTTCCAGCGTCACACTTTCAGAATCCGCTCGCCGCGACCGATGCCCGAACCGCCGGTACGGACGGTTTCGAGAATCGCGGTGGAGTCGATTCCTTCGATGAAGGCATCGAGCTTTTCGCTCGCGCCCGTCAGTTCGATCGTATAGGTCTTTTCGGTGACGTCGATGATGCGGCCGCGGAAAATATCCGACATCCGCTTCATCTCTTCACGTTCCTTACCGACCGCCCTTACCTTGATCAGCATCAGCTCTCGTTCGATGTGGGCGCCCTCGGTAAGGTCGACCACTTTCACCACCTCGATCAGGCGGTTCAGATGCTTCGTGATCTGTTCGATCACGTCGTCCGAGCCAATGGAGACGATGGTCATGCGCGACAGCGAACGGTCTTCGGTCGGAGCCACCGTCAAGGTTTCAATGTTGTAGCCGCGTGCGGAGAACAGACCCACCACGCGTGATAACGCGCCCGGTTCGTTTTCCAGCAGGACAGAAATAATGTGTCTCATGTTTCGCTTCTTCCAGATGTTTTGTCGATGTATGCGAGCGGGTTCTCGCCGCTTCGTCCGCCCGCGCCTTTTTTGAAGGCGTGCATGACGAAGCCGGCGTCAGAAGCCGTCGTTATAGATCTTCCGAACCCATGAGCATCTCGGTGATGCCCTTGCCGGCCTGGACCATCGGCCAGACGTTTTCGGTCGGATCGGTCTGGAAATCGAGAAACACCGTTCGATCTTTCAGGCGCAGCGCTTCTTTCAACGCCGGCTCGACATCGGCCGTGCGTTCGATACGCATGCCGACGTGGCCGTACGCTTCGGCGAGCTTCACGAAATCCGGCAGCGCATCCATGTACGAATGCGAATAGCGCTTGCTGTATTCGATCTGCTGCCACTGGCGCACCATGCCCAGATAGCGGTTGTTCAGCGAAATGATCTTCACCGGAGTCTCGTACTGCTTGCAGGTCGAGAGTTCCTGGATGCACATCTGGATCGAGCCTTCGCCGGTGATGCAGAGCACGTCGTCGTCCGGGTGCGCCATCTTCACGCCCATCGCCGCCGGCAGGCCGAAGCCCATCGTGCCGAGACCGCCGGAGTTGATCCAGCGACGCGGCTTGTTGAAGCGATAGAACTGCGCCGCCCACATCTGGTGCTGGCCGACGTCGGAACACACGAAGGCATTGCCGTCGGTCAGTTCCCACGCCTTTTCCACCACGTACTGCGGCTTGATGATGTCGCTCTTGCGGTCGAACTTCAGGCAGTCTTTCGCGCGCCAGGCTTCGATGTCCTTCCACCAGTCGGCGAGCGCCGCGGTGTCCGGACCGTGCTCGGCCGTTTGCAACTGTTCGATCAGCTCCTTCAGCACTTCCTTCACGTCGCCGACGATCGGAATGTCGACCTTGACGCGCTTGGAGATGGAGGACGGATCGATATCGATATGAATGATCTTGCGCGGACGCGACGCGAAGTGCACCGGGTCGCCGATCACACGGTCGTCGAAGCGCGCGCCGATCGCGATCAGCACGTCACAGTGCTGCATCGCCATGTTGGCTTCGTACGTACCGTGCATGCCGAGCATGCCGAGGAATTTCTTGTCGCTCGCGCGGTAGCCGCCCAGACCCATCAACGTGTTGGTGATCGGGTAGCCGAGCAGATCGGCGAACTGGTTCAGCTCGCGCGACGCATCCGCGAGAATGATGCCGCCGCCGGTATAGATGTAAGGACGCTTGGCCGACAGCAGCAAGGACACGGCCTTGCGGATCTGGCCGGAGTGACCTTTCGTAACCGGGTTATACGAGCGCAGCGACACCGTCTTGAGCGGTTCGTACTGGCAAGGCGTTTTCGACACGTCTTTCGGAATGTCGATCAACACCGGGCCGGGACGGCCGGTACGGGCGATATAGAACGCTTTCTTGACGGTAGCGGCGAGATCGCGCACATCTTTCACGAGGAAGTTGTGCTTCACGCAAGGACGCGTGATGCCGACCGTATCGCACTCCTGGAACGCGTCCTGGCCGATCGCGGCAGTCGGCACCTGGCCGCTGATCACAACCAGAGGGATCGAATCCATGTAGGCAGTGGCGATGCCGGTCACCGCATTGGTGACGCCGGGGCCGGAGGTCACGAGGCACACACCGACCTTGCCGGTGGAACGCGCATAAGCGTCGGCGGCGTGGACCGCAGCCTGCTCGTGACGCACGAGGACGTGCTGGAATTTGTCCTGCTTGTACAGCTCGTCGTAAATGTAGAGTACCGAGCCGCCGGGATAGCCCCACACGAACTCGACGTCTTCGTCGGCCAGTGCTTTCATGAGCACGGTGGCGCCGATAGAGTCAGCTTCGGTATGAGGAGTCGTATCCGACGTGGAGAATTCCGCGCTGGGCATATTCATTTATTCACCTTTCGAATTTTCGGCAAAAAATTGATCGGGTGCTCTCTGCCGGGCTTGTGGCTCGGGTTCAAGCGGCGCGTCCAGTTGACAGGTGAGCTTCTTGGGCCACACCTCAATTGAGACAAGTCACTTATGTTGCGAACCAGCGAAGATATCTGCAACCCTTCACGCGGTCAAGCAAATATTGCCTTCGCGCCCTGCCCCCGAATCCCTTTATTGACCGAAAGCGCGCTTTCAGAACGGAAGATGGCCGAGGTTTCGCCCCAGCGACGCAAAAGTTTGTTAGCATCCGCGAGTTTTACGACATTTTTCGACCGATTACGCGCACGCTCGCTGCGCCGACCCCCAAACGGATGGCATCAGACAAGGAACTCGCCGACTTTCTGGCGGGCGTCGAAAGGCGCGCATTCAAGCAGACGGTCTACGCCGTGCGGGACGACGACGCCTCGCTCGACATCGTGCAAGACGCGATGATCAAGCTCGCCGAAAAATACGGTGATCGTCCGGCCGCCGAACTTCCCCTCCTGTTTCAGCGTATTCTCCAGAATGCGATGCACGACTATTTCCGTCGTGCGAAAGTGCGCAATACTTGGGTCAGCCTGTTTTCGTCGCTCGGCAACGCAGACGACGACGAATTCGACCCGCTCGAAACATTCGAGGCCCAGCAAGGGTCGGCGGGCGCCGAGAGCAACGAACAGAAACTCGAACGCGAACAGGTGCTGCAGCTAATCGACGACGAAATCCAAAAGTTGCCGGCACGTCAACGGGAGGCGTTTCTCATGCGTTATTGGGAAGATATGGATGTCGCCGAGACTGCCGCCGCAATGGGCTGCTCCGAGGGTAGCGTGAAGACGCACTGCTCGCGGGCCACCCACACGCTGGCGCAAGCGCTCAAGGCTAAAGGAATCACGCTATGAGCTCCCTGGAAACCAAAGAACTCGAGTTCGCCCGCCAAGTCCGGCGCGCGCTCGACGAAAACGCCGCCAGCATTGCACCCGCCACCGTCGATCGACTCGCTGTGGCGCGCCGCGCCGCGCTGGCGCGCAAGAAACCCGAAGCGGTCAGCGCGCCGGTGCTCGTGCCGGCCTTCGCCGGCGCCGGCATGCCGCCGGTCCAGTTGCCGCGCCGCCGTTCGCCGCTGAGCCGGTTCGCGCTCGCGTGGCCGCTCGCCGCGCTGGTCGTGAGTCTCGTGGCGATCGCCTACTGGGAAGACCATCAACGCACGGCGGAACTCGCCGACATCGATGCCGCCATGCTAAGCGACGATCTGCCGCTCAATGCCTATCTCGACCACGGTTTCAACGCGTATCTTTCACGCGCCCACTGAGCGGGAGATTCTTCGGGTGAGTTACAAGCGGGGCCTCGCCGTTGTATTCGGATGCGCAATTGCGGCCCTGGTGTCGTTCGCCGCGACGTATCCGCGCTTTTACCCGAGTCCGTCGACGACCAGCGCGCCTGTCACGAATGCCACCGCGACCGCGAAAGCTCCGGCCCCGACTCTCGCCGTCGAATTACCCAGCCTGCCCGGCAGCAACAGCCCGCTCGCGTGGTCGCGCCTGAGCGCGGCCGATCACGCCGCGCTCGCGCCGTTCGCCGCGCAGTGGGATTCGTTCAGCGACGAACGCAAGCGCAAATGGCTGAAAATCGCGTCGCGTTATCCGAAGTTGTCGCCGGATGCGCAAAAGCGTCTGCATGACCGAATGGCCGAATGGGCGCACATGACGCCCGAGCAGCGCCGCGTCGCGCGCGAAAACTATCAGGTTTCGAAGGAGTTGCCGCGCGAAGCCCGTCAGAACGCGTGGAAGACCTACCAGCAATTGCCGGAAGAACAGAAAGAGCGGCTCGCCGCCAGCGAACGCAAGCGCCGGCCCAGCGTGGTCAGCGCGCCGCCGTCAGGCAAGACCGAGATCAAGGGGCTCGACCGCATCGTCAATGCGCGCGAACGTGGCGGTGCAAGCGGTGCCGCCGTGGCGAGCGCCGCAGCGGCGGCCTCGTTGCCGAGTCCGGTCGTCACGCCCGCGATTCCCGCTGCGGGCAGCTTCGTACCGGCCACGCCGGTGCCGGTTTCGCCGGCCGAGGCACCGTCGATCTTCAACGGCTCGTGATCCGGGCCCGCCTGTGTCCCAGCCGCTGAGCACCGCCACTTCCCCCGCCGCGCCATCCGGCACCGCACCCACGGTGCGCCGGCGCCTCGCCACGCTGCTTTACGAAGCGCTGATCCTGTTCGGCGTCGTATTCGTCGCCGGTTATCTGTTCAGCACGTTGACGCAGCAGCGCAACGGCCTCACCCATCACAATCTCCTCGCCGCGTGGATCGGCCTCGTGGTCGGCGTGTACTTCGTCTGGTTCTGGACCCACAGCGGCCAGACGCTGCCGATGAAAACCTGGCACCTGCGCGTCGTCGCCGCCGATGGCGCGCCGCTCTCGACCACCCGCGCGATCGTCCGCTACGTGCTCGCGTGGCTGTGGTTCCTGCCGCCGCTCGCGCTGCATCCGTTGCTGCATCTCGCGCTGCCGCAAACGCTCACGATCGCCGCGCTCTGGTTCATGCTGTGGGCCGCGACCGGCCGTTTCGATCCGCAGCGGCAATTCCTGCACGATCGCCTCGCCGGCACACGCGTGATCAGCGTCGCGCGGTAATGCGCGGCGGCGTCATCCAACGCTCTCTTCGATAAAGACGCAGTAATAAGAACTTCTCGTGACTGTCACGGCACGGTCACGCACAACTGGCGCAATACGGGCACCGCAACTCGACGCGTGAGCCATGGACCCGAAAACGTCCGCGACTTCCCTGTTCCGCCAGACCGGCCCGAGCGTCGACCCCGTCGCGTTCCGCCCGGAACCCAACTCCAGTCACGGATTCCCGTTGCCTGTGCCGCCGCTTCCGCTCGACACGCGCGCCGCCCAGCACGACGACGACCACGCCGAACCGCACCGTTATCGCACGATCTGGCTGTCCGACATCCATCTCGGTTCGAGCGGCTGTCAGGCGCCCTATCTGCTCGACTTCCTGCGTCACAACGAGTCGGAATATCTGTACCTCGTCGGCGACATCATCGACGGGTGGCAGTTGAAAAAAGGCTGGTACTGGCCGCAGGCGCACAACGATGTCGTGCAGAAAATCCTGCGCAAGGCGAGGAAAGGCACGCAGGTGGTCTACGTGCCGGGCAATCACGACGAAGCCGCGCGCCAGTTCTGCGACCTCGCATTCGGCGACATCCACGTGCGCGGCGAAGCGTTCCACACCACGCTCGCCGGCAAGCGCCTGTGGATCGTGCACGGCGATCTGTTCGACGGCGTGATCCAGCACGCGAAATGGCTCGCGTACCTCGGCGACACGCTCTATACGATGATCCTGATCCTGAACCGCTGGTTCAACCGGATCCGCAGCCGGCTCGGCTTTCCGTACTGGTCGCTGTCGCAATACCTGAAGCATCAGGTGAAGAACGCGGTGAATTTCATCTCGTCGTTCGAACGCGTGATGACCGACGAAGCGCGCCGCCGCGGCTGCGACGGCGTGGTGTGCGGGCACATCCACAAAGCCGAGATCCGCGACATCGACGGCGTGCTGTATTGCAACGACGGCGACTGGGTCGAAAGCCTCTCCGCACTCGTCGAGACCTACGAAGGCGAACTCAAAGTGATCTACTGGACCGTGATGCGCGCCCCGGAAGTCGGCGTGCAAAAGGCCCGGGCGACCGCGTAGTCCCTCCTCACTTCTATTGGGCCGAAATCGATGAAGATCATGATCGTCACCGACGCATGGGAACCGCAGGTCAACGGCGTCGTGCGTACGCTGAAAAACACCACGCGCGAGCTCGGCGTGCTCGGCCATCAAGTCGATCTGCTGACGCCGCTCGAATTCAAGACGATTCCGTGCCCGACCTATCCTGAGATTCGCCTGTCGCTGCTGCCGCGCCGCAAGCTGCACGAGCGGATCGACGCGTTCGCGCCCGATGCGCTGCATATCGCCACCGAAGGTCCGCTCGGCATGGCCGCGCGCGCTTACGCGATCAAGCACAAGCTGCCGTTCACGACCGCCTATCACACGCGCTTTCCGGAATACGTGCAGGCGCGCTTCGGCATTCCGCTCGCCGCGACGTACAAGTTTCTGCACTGGTTCCACAAGCCGTCGCTGGCTGTGATGGCGCCGACGCCGGTCGTCAAGACCGACCTCGAGAAATTCGGCTTCACGAACGTGGTGCTGTGGACGCGCGGCGTCGATCTGGACATCTTTCACCAGATGGACTCGAAAGTGCTCAACACCGCACGGCCGATCTTCCTGTACGTCGGCCGCGTGGCGGTCGAGAAAAACGTCGAGGCGTTCCTGAAGCTCGATCTGCCGGGCTCGAAGTGGGTGGCCGGCGAAGGCCCGGCGCTCGCCGAACTGAAGTCGCGCTATCCGCAGGCGAATTATCTCGGTGTGCTCACGCAGGCCGAACTCGCGAAGGTCTACGCAGCCGCCGATGTCTTCGTGTTCCCGAGCCGTACGGACACTTTCGGCCTCGTGCTGCTCGAAGCGCTCGCGTGCGGCACGCCGGTCGCCGCCTATCCGGTGACGGGCCCGATCGACGTGCTGGGCGACGGCGGTGCCGGCGCGATGCACGAGGACCTGCGCGAAGCCTGCCTCGAAGCGCTGAAGATCGATCGCGACCACGCGCGCGCGTGGGCCGAGCGCTTCTCGTGGGCGGCGGCATCCGCGCAATTTGCCGCGCATCTGAAACCGTTGCCGCGCACGTCGTATCGTGAGGAAAGCGCCGCCGCGTGACGCGGCGCGCCGAGTCGTCCATGCCAGAAAGAAACGCTAACGTGATCCGCGCGTCGAACGGCGCGCTGCGCGCCGTGAAAACGGTCGATGCCGCCGATGCGGCCAAAACCGCCGGCATCGATCCGTTCGACGACGTGGCCGAACACGTCGCGCTGAAACATGCAGATCACAGGAATGGTTTGAACAATCCGAACGCCGCGCGCGACACCCGCGGCACCCATCACGCGCACGACGCCCACGGCCCGGACGCGCACGAACCGCTCGGCCCCGACGATCCGCTCGCGCCGCTGCCGTTCAATCCGTACAAGGGCAATCGCGGCCTGACTCGCGCGTGGCACGCGATGAAAAATTCGCTGGCCGGCTTTCGCGTCGCGATCCGCGAAGAAAGCGCGTTCCGCCAGGAGCTCACGCTCGCGGCGATCCTGATTCCGTGCGGCGTGCTGGTGCCGGTCGAGCCGGTGTCGCGCGTGCTGCTGCTCGGCTCGGTGCTGCTGGTGCTGATCGTCGAGTTGCTGAATTCGAGCGTGGAAGCGGCCATCGACCGCATTTCGCTCGAACGCCACGAACTGTCGCGGCGCGCGAAGGATCTCGGCAGCGCGGCAGTGATGGTCGCGCTCGGCATGTGTCTGATGACGTGGATCCTGATTGTCGGGCCGCTCGTCGTGCAGTGGGTGAAAGCGTGGCTATGACGGGCCATAACAAACAATAAAACCGTCTGAACAATGAAAACCCTGAGTATCGGTTTGGTATAAGAACGCTCGGTTTATAATCGTCCGACAGTCTCACGGGAAAACGCTGGCGCTCCCACGTTTTTCTCCTTTCCGGGGCCTGTCGCACAACGGCAGGTAGAGAGGCGCTCAAACTATACCAACCGCGTTCGGATGGATCACGCAACAGCGGCACGCCGCCGAGTGTCCCAGCCGGGCGTCACCAGGGCCCGACGACATGGAAGCCAAACCTCCCCGCCGCACGCGCGAACGGATTCTCGAACTGTCGTTGAAACTGTTCAACGAAATCGGCGAGCCGAACGTCACGACGACGACGATCGCCGAGGAAATGGAAATCAGTCCAGGCAACCTGTACTACCACTTCCGCAACAAAGACGACATCATCAACAGCATCTTCAGCCAGTTCGAGCAGGAGATCGAAAAGCGTCTGCGTTTCCCCGACGACCACCGCGCGACCATCGACGAAATGTGGTCGTATCTGCAATACATGGTCGATTTCACGTGGCGCTATCGTTTCCTGTATCGCGATCTGAACGACCTGCTGGCGCGCAACCGCACGCTCGAAACGCACTTCAAGCAGATCATCAGCCACAAGGTGCGTTTTGCGAGCCAGTTCTGCGAGCAACTCGTGGCCGACGGCGAAATGGTCGCGACACCCGAGGAACTGCATGTGATCGCCACCAACGTCGGCGTGATCGGCACGTACTGGCTGTCGTATCAGTTCGTGATGAACCCGCGCAAATACAACGAGCAGGAAGCGATTCGCGCGGAACTGCATCAGGTGAGCGTGCAGATCGTGTCGTTGATGGCGCCTTATCTGCGCGGCCGCTCGCGGCAGATTTTCGACGACCTCGTGTCGGGCAAGCTGCCCAAGCGCGAGTTCTACGACTATCTGCCGCCCAAGGAAGGCGCCGCGCCCCGTAACGAACCCAAGGATGTTTGAGCATGAAGGCGGTGTGTGTGTATTGCGGCTCCTCTTACGGAGCCAAACCGTTGTACGCGGAAGCCGCGCGCGCTTTCGGCCGCGCGCTGGTGCAGGCCGATCTCGCGCTGGTCTACGGCGGCGGCAAGGTCGGGCTGATGGGGGTGATCGCCGACACGGTGATGGCCGAAGGCGGCCGCGCGATCGGCGTGATTCCCGAATTGCTCGTCAACAAGGAAGTCGGCCATGACGGCTTGACCGAACTGCATGTCGTGCCCGACATGCATCATCGCAAGAAAATGATGGCCGACCTGTCCGACGCGTTCGTCGCGATGCCCGGCGGCGCCGGCACGCTCGAGGAGTTGTTCGAGGTCTACACGTGGGCGCAACTCGGGTATCACCAGAAGGCGGTCGCGTTGCTGAACATCGACGGCTTTTACGATCCGTTGATCAACATGCTGCAGCACACCGTCGACGAAGGCTTCATGCGCCAGACCTATTTCGACATCCTGCAGATCGAAGCCGAACCCGTCGCATTGATCGACAAGCTGCAGCGCTATCGGCCGCCCGTCGCCGACAAGTGGGTTATCAACCGCGACGCTGTCTGATTGTTGTCGGCGGCTCGCGCTTTCAGCGCGAGCCGCACCGAAAGCGCGAGAACACCTTGACGAAAACCGTTCTGATCACCGGCGGCAGCCGCGGCATCGGCCGCGCCACCGCGCGTTTGCTCGGCGCACGCGGCTGGGCAGTCGGCGTGAACCATGCGCGCAACCTCGCGGCCGCGCAGGAAACCGCGGCCGAAGTGGAACGCGCGGGCGGTCAGGCGCTGACGATCTCCGGCGACGTGGCCAGCGAAGCCGATGTGCTCGCGATGTTCGACGCGCTCCAGCAGAAGTTCGGCCGGCTCGACGCGCTCGTCAACAATGCCGGCATCGTCGCGCCGTCGAGCCAGCTTGCCGATATGGACCTCGCGCGCCTCAAGCGCATGTTCGACGTCAACGTGCTCGGCGCGTATCTGTGCGCGCGCGAAGCCGCGCGGCGCATGTCGACGCAGCGCGGCGGCAGCGGCGGCGTGATCGTGAACGTGTCGTCGGCGGCGGCGCGGCTCGGCTCGCCGAACGAATACGTCGACTACGCGGGCTCCAAAGGCGCCGTCGATACGATGACGATCGGGCTCGCGAAGGAACTCGGTCCGCAAGGCGTGCGCGTCAATGCGGTGCGCCCCGGCCTGATCGACACCGACATCCATGCGAGCGGCGGCAAGCCGGAGCGCGCCGCCCAACTCGGCGCCACAACGCCGCTCGGGCGTCCCGGCCACGCCGATGAAGTCGCCGAATCGATCGTCTGGTTACTGAGCGATGCGGCCTCGTATGTGACCGGCGCGCTACTCGACGTCAGCGGCGGACGCTAAGGTTTCTTTCTTCTTTCCATGACGAATGCTTGCCGCCGCGACGCGGCCAGGCGCAATGCGTCTATTTGCGGGCCGCACAGCCCACATTTTTGTAACTAACCGTAATAATCCCGGGCTACAATCGCGCCGATCGCGTGCAAATGCATGCGGCGTAGCCAAAGCATCCGTCCACGGTCGATGTCGCCGCGCATGGTTGCCCCGAGATTTTCATGCAAGAACATCCTGCCGCCACGGCAACATCCGCCCGACCTGCGTCCCCGACCGCTCCATCCGAGCACGCCGCGCGCGGCGCACAGCGCCTGCGCGCGCTCGCGGCTTCCCGGCCAATCATGTGGCTGATCGCGCTGGCGATCCTGTGCGCGTGGCTCCTGCCCGGCACGTTAGGCCATGAGCCGTGGAAGCAGGACGAGACCTACACCTTCGGCATCGTCCAGCACATGCTCGACACCGGCGATCTGGTCGTGCCGACCAATGCCGGGCAGCCCTTCGTCGAAAAACCGCCGCTCTACGACTGGGTCGCCGCCGGCCTCGCATGGATGTTCGGCCGCTACCTGCCGCTGCACGACGCGGCACGCCTCGCGAGCGCGCTGTTCGCCGGCTTGACCGTCTACTACACCGCCCGGGTCACGCGCCGTGCGCTCGCTGCGTCCAGTTGGTTCGACGTGCGCGTGATCGGCACGCTCGCACTGTTCGGCGGCACGCTCGTGGTCGTCAAACACGTGCACGACATGATGACCGACGTCGCGCTGATGGCCGGCGCCGCGCTCGGTTTCTGCGGGTTGTTCGAATTGGTGCTGGTGCATCTGCGCGACGAAGCCTGCCTGCTTCCCGTCGACCAGCGCCGGCGACGCCACGCGATAGGGAGCGCGGCCGCGATGTTCGGCGCGGGCGTCGGCGTGTCGCTGCTCACGAAGGGACTGTTCGTGCCACTGGTGTTCGGCGCGACCACTGTCGCGGTCGTCGCGCTCTATCCGGCCTGCCGCAACCGCAGCTTTGCGGGCGCACTGGCGATTGCAGCACTCGTCTGCGCGCCGTTCGCGCTGATCTGGCCGATCTGTTTTTATCTGCGCTCGGAAGCGCTCTTCAAAGTCTGGCTGTGGGACAACAACATCGGGCGCTTTTTCGGCTTTTCGGTGGCCCAACTCGGCTCGGAAAACGAAAGTCGCCTGTTCGTGTTGCGCACCGTGTTGAGCGTCGGCTTTCCCGTCGTGCCGCTCGCGTTGGCCGCGCTCGCTGGCGGCGCTTGGCGTCGCTGGCGCGATCCGCGCGTCGCGTTGCCGCTGATTTTTGCCGGCACGGGTTTCGTCGTGCTGCAAAGCTCGGCGACGGTGCGCGAACTGTATATCCTGCCGTTCATCGCCCCGCTCGCGCTGCTGGCCGCGCAAGGCGTCTGGCGACTGCCGCAACGGCTGCACGTCGTGTGGGACATCGCGAGCCGCGTGCTGTTCGGCAGCGCGGTCGCGCTCGCGTGGATCATCTGGTCGATCATGAGCGATCCGGCGAACACGCATGCGTCGCTGCATCGGCTCGGCCGCTGGTTGCCGCTCGATTGGGTGATGCCGGTCAAACCCGTGCTGATCGCCGCAGCGTTGGCGATGACGCTTGCGTGGTTATGGCTGCTGCCGCTCTTCAAGCACGCCGGCAAATGGCGCGGCGCGCTGAGCTGGTGCGCGGGCGCAATCGTCGCGTGGGGATTGGTGAGCACGTTGCTGCTACCGTGGCTCGACTACGCGAAGAGCTACCGCTCCGTATTCGAAAACCTCGGCGCGCGAATGAATATCGAGTGGAACGATGGGGACTGCATGGCAAGTTCGGGCCTTGGCGAATCCGAAGCGCCGATGCTCTACTACTACACAGGCATCGAGCATCAGCCGACCGCGAACCCCGCCGCGACCGGATGCACGTGGCTGATCACGCAGAGCCGGCGCAGCAACGCACGCGCGCCGGCTGGCGATTGGCGACTGTTCTGGTCGGGCGCGCGTCCGGGCGACAACGACGAGTTGTTGCGCGTGTTCGTGCGAACGCCGGCCACGAACTCCAACGACGACTAGAAACCCGCGCGCTTAAAACGACGAACCGGGTTCTTTCAGGAAAGCGGTTTCTTCGGCGGTGGACGTCCGTCCGAGAATCGCATTGCGATGCGGAAAGCGCCCGAAGCGCTCGATAACCCTCGCATGCCGAAGCGCCGACGAGTAATACGACGCGCCGCCCGGTTCAGCCTTCATCTGTCCGAACAGCCGCACCGATTCCTGCTGACTCGCGAGCGTTTCGTCGTGCTCGAACGGCAGATACGCGAACGCACGGTGATGCACGCCCGGCAATGCCAGATCGGCGCCGCTTGCCACCATCTGCCGCGCCGCGTGCAACGCTTTCCGATCGGCGGCGTAAGCACGCGGCGTATTGCGGTGGCAATTGCGCGAGAACTGATCCAGCACGACGATGAGCGCCAACGCACCCAACGGCGTGCGCGCCCATTCGTCGAGATCGCCTTCACGCGCGGTGTCGATGAGCATACCGAAGCGTTCCCGCAACGCCGTGTCGAACAGCGCGTCGCGGGAAAACCAGAACTTGCGCGCGTGACCGTATTCGAACGAACCCGGTTCGCCGAACCAGCAGTCGAGTACTGCGAGAGCACGCGAATCGAGCATGTCAACGCGCCGCGACATTGTCGTCGTGCTGATCGAATCGAGGCGCGGCTTCACCCGTATGTTGGACTCGCGCATGTATTTCCTTATTTTGCGCAATCGCCCTCGCACTGAGCGGATAGTTGATGGGCTTGCCGATCGGAACAATTCCGTCATGGCGCGCCTGCTTAAGTTCCTGCGTCACTTGCGCTCGCGTCTTGCCGGTCGCGGGCGTGTTCTGCGCGAATACGGACGTCCAGACGCACATCGCGACAAACACAGCTAAAAGTTTGCTGATACTCATGATCGTCTCTCCTGGCGGATAGCTGCAACGGCAAGCAGGACCCCGGTTCGCGCCCGGCCTACCGCGTAAGAATGATGAACGGATCGCAACGACGCCGCCGATCAACGCGCCGCAGCCGTGTCGTGATGATCCATCGCGGGCGATTTCTCGTTGCCGTGCGTGGTGATCGCGTGTAACTCCTGATTACGCTGGATGGTCTGGTCGTCGGCTGGGTAGCGGGTTTTGGGCGTGGGAATCACGCCGTCATGCTGCGCCTGCACCAGTTCCTGGCGTACGTCGGCACGTGACTTGCCGGTTGCGGGCGCTTGCTGCGCCAATGCGGAAGCGGACAGCGATACGGCAACGATCATAAGCGAATAGCGAACAAAGGCGTGCATGGTGAACTCTCCGTTGACGGATTCGCCGGAAGGGCGAAACCACGGACTCCAGCATGCCTGGCCGACGGCATACCACCATGATCAGGACATGATAAAAATCTCATGAACGCGCGCTGCGAAATCACCTTGGCTTTCGCTCATGTGATTCGTCATCCGAATCATTCCGGGCGGATTGTCGATTGACGAGTAGGTGAAGCGCCCGGCATGCGCGCCTCATTCCGGAAACACAATGCGCTCGTACGACGGCGTACGCTCAACCGGGCCGGTTGCGCATCCAGTCCGCAGTCTCGAAGAACGAGGTGAGCAGACGCTCCCTCAACGGCTCGGACAAGCCGACCTCTTCCATCGCCCACGCCATACAGCGCAGCCATTGATCCCGCTCGCTGGACGCGATCGGAAACGGCATATGCCGCGCTCTCAGGCGCGGATGACCGAACCGGCTGATGTAGTGATCCGGGCCGCCCATCCAGCCGCACAGAAACCAGAAGAATTTATCGCGCGAGCCGTCGAGCGACTCCGGATGCAAGGCCCGAATCCCGGCAAACTCCGCTTCGAGATCCATCAGGTCGTAAAAACGGTCGACCAGTTCGCGC
Source organism: Paraburkholderia xenovorans (assembly GCF_046030735.1). Lineage (GTDB taxonomy): Bacteria > Pseudomonadota > Gammaproteobacteria > Burkholderiales > Burkholderiaceae > Paraburkholderia > Paraburkholderia xenovorans_A. The sequence goes on along the minus strand of NZ_JAQQBV010000015.1, from coordinate 113,837 downwards.
ACGCGCGCTTCGCCGCCCACCAGTTCGAAGGCTGTCGGCTGTGCCGCGGACACTTCGTTGTCGATATCGTTCATACCCAGTCACGCAGAACAGAAAAGAAGAAGGCCGCCGGCATCGCTCGTCACGCGCATTCGTCACGCATCACGCAGCGACTGCAAGGCCGGCCGTGCCAGCACGTGCCGCAAGCTCAGCCAGCCGCCGACGCCCGCGCACGCCACACCGGCCGCGATGCCCGCCGGCAGCAGCCACGGATTGAAGCCCAGATAAAACTCGAACACCCGCGTGGCCAGCACCCAGCCGATCACTTGCGCGCCCACGGCAGCCATCAAACCAGCCAGCGCGCCGACCGCGACGAACTCGGCCACCTGCACCGCCCGCACCTGTCGATGCGACGCCCCCAGCGCGCGCAGCAGCGCGGATTCTCGCATACGCTCATCGCGGGTGCCGGCCAGCGCCGCGTACAGCACCAGCACGCCGGCCGCGAGCGTGAACGCAAACAGGAACTGCACCGCACCGATCACCTGCTGCAACACGCGCTGCACCTGCGCGAGAATCGGCCCGGTATCGATCGCGGTGAGATTCGGATAAGCGGAGATCAAACCGTCGATCGTCGACTGTTTTTCCTGCGGCAAATGGAAGCTCGTGATGAAGGTTGCCGGGAAATCCTGCAACGCGGCCGGCGGCATCAGCACGAAAAAGTTGACCTTGAACGACCCCCAGTCGAGCTTGCGCACACTCGTGACCGGCGCGTCGATCTGCATGCCGGTCACGTCGAAGCGCAGCGTGTCGCCGGGCTTCACGTTGATCAGCTTCGCGAGCCCCTGCTCGATCGAGATCTGCGGCGTTGTCGATTCGCCGTACCAGCTACCGGCGGAAAGGCGATTGTCGTCGGGCAGTTCGGTCGTGTACGACAGATTGAATTCGCGGTCGACGAGACGCTTGGCGTCGTCGCCCTTGAACGAGTCCGGGTTGACTGGCTTGCCGTTGATCGCGATCAGCCGGCCTCGCACCATCGGCGCGAGCACCGTGTCGGGCACGCCGTGCGTGTTCAGATACTGCGTGACCGCCTCGCGCTGGTCAGGCTGGATATCGATGATGAATTCGTTCGGCGCATCGGGCGGCGTCGATTTGCGCCAGCCGGCCACGAGGTCGTTACGCGTCATCGCGATCAGCAGCAGGCACATCAGGCCGATGCCGAGCGCGGTGATCTGCAACGCACTCGCGCTGCTGCGCCGTTCGAGCGACGCCAGCGCATAACGCCAGCCGATCCCCGCGTTCACGCGCTCACTGCGCACGAAGCGCGCCGCGCCCCATAGCGCGAGCCGCGCGATGCACGCGAACACCAGCAAGCCACCGGCAAATCCGCCCGCGACGATACCGCCGAGCTTCCACTCGCCCGCCGCCAGAATCAGCAACGCGGCGAACAGCACGATCCCGAGCGCGTACGCCGCCCACGCGGTTCTGCCCGCCTCGCCCCATTCGCGCCGCAACACACGGACCGGCGGCACGCGCGTCAACGGCAACAGCGGCGGCAGCGCGAAACCGAGCAGCAGCACGAGGCCCGCAGCAATCCCTTGAAGCGCCGGCCATGCCGTCGGGTACGGCAGCACGACGTCGATCAGACTGCCGAGCCATGTCAGTAACGCAAGATGTCCGAGGTAGCCGAGCGCCACGCCGAACGCGCCGCCGATCAAACCCAGCCCGACGAATTCGAGCGTGAACAGCGCGCGCAACGTGGTCTGGCTGACGCCGAGGCAGCGCATCGCCGCGCAGCCATCGAGGTGCCGGCGCATGTAGCGATGCGCGGCCATCGCGATCGCCACCGCGGCGAGCAGCGCGGTCAGCAGAGACACGAGCGTGAGGAAGTGGCTCGCGCGGTCGAGCGTCTGACGCACTTGCGGCTGGCCGTCCTGCAAAGATTCGAGCGCGACGCCGCGCATCTTGCCGCCGTCGACCTTGTCGTGTGCGAACTGCGCGAAGCGCGCGACGGCTGCGTCCGTGCCGGCCACCAGCAAGCGGTACGTCACGCGGCTACCGAAAGTGATGAGGCCGGTCGACTGGAGTTCGTCGGCGCGCAACATCAGGCGCGGCGAAAAATTGACGAACGAGAAGCCGCGATCCAGTTCGCGCGTGATCACCGCGCCGATTCTGAAATTGCGATTGCCGACCTTCACGCTATCGCCGACATGCAGCTTCAAAGCATCGAGCAACGCCTGGTCGACCCATACGGTGCCAGGCGGCGGAATCGCCTGCGTCGCATGATCCGGTGCGCCCGGCGCCGCGGCGATCTGCAACGCGCCGCGCAGCGGATAACCGGGCGACACGGCCTTGACCGCGGCAAGCCGCGACACGGGCTGCGCGCCGGTCGAATTGATCATGCTGGGGAAGATCGCCGTGCTGGCCGTATTCAGGCCGAGGGCTTGCGCTTGCTGCGCGAACTGCGGATCGACGGGATGATCGGCGCGGACGATGAAGTCGGCGGCGATCATCCGCCGCGCGTCGCGCTCGAGTCCTTGATGCAAGCGATCGGCGAGAAAGCCGACACTCGACAACGCCGCGACGGCCAGCACCAGCGCCAGCAACAGCATCGTCAACTCGCCCGCGCGCCAGTCGCGCGCCGTCATGCGGATGGCCTGGCGCAGCACGCCGATGCCGCCCAGGCCGCGCGTCGACTTTGCGTCAGTGCGCGCCGTGGAACTCCTTACCGTATCGCTCAATCGTGCCTGCTCCTGGCAAAGCGCGACACCATATGGGTCGCCATCCCGCGAAAACCGCCCTGCACGCCGCGCCAAAGCCGCGGCAACGCCCAGCCGGCCAGCATCAGGAAACCCACCATCAGCACCAGAAACAACAGCGGCACGAACAGCGCCAGCAACATGCCGCCGAACACGAGACCATCCTCGGCAGTGGACGTGACGACGTTCGACACCGGTTCCGGCGACAGGTTGATCAAGGCCCGCGTGCCCGCTTTCGCGAGATGCGCGGTGCCGGCCAGCGTGCCGCCCGCCAGCGCGGCAACGGTCAGCAGCGCCGGATCGGCATGGCCGAGCGCGCCGGCGGCCAGCACGGCGCCGGCCGGAATGCGGATGAAGGTATGAATGGCGTCCCACAGCGAATCGAACGCGGGGATCTTGTCGGCGAGAAATTCGGTGAGCGTCAGCACGGCCGCGACGCCGATGACCCACGGCGACGACAGCGCGGACAGCGTATCGGGAAGATGGATGAAGCCGAGGCGTTCGAACACGCCGGCCAGCAGGACCGTCAGATAGAGGCGCAGGCCGCTGCCCCATGAGAGGCCCGCAGCGAGCGAAAGTGATTCAAGCATGGCCGCCTCCAGGCGCGCTGTGCGTGCCGGGCGCTTCGACGGGCAAGACGGCGGAAGCCACCGCATCGAAGTCGTCAGACCCGCGCCAAGCCGGCCGCGCCGAGTAGGCCGCGGGCAATGTCAGGTTGGATTCCATCTCATTATAGCCACGTTAATTCGCAGAACGCAGAGTGGCTGACAAATGGCGGACTCTAACAGGTACGGGCCGAAGGCGGCGGAATGGGCGAAGCGCCCCGGCATCGCGCGGCGATCAGTGCCCCGACGACAACTTCAGCCCGATCAGACCGATCACGATCAGCGCCGCACTGGCCACGCGAGCCACCGTCAACGCCTCGCCCATCATGACAATGCCGAAGATGAACGCGCCGACCGCGCCGATCCCCGTCCACACCGCGTACGCGGTGCCGAGCGGCAGCTGGCGCATTGCCATGGCGAGCAACACGAAGCTGCCGAGCGCGGTCACGACCGTGAAAACGGACGGCCACAAGCGGGTGAAACCTTCGGAGGTTTTGAGGCCGGCCGCCCACGCGACTTCGAGCAAACCGGCAATCAGCAGAAGAATCCAGGACATGAGACAGCTCCATGGTCAGATGGGGCCGTCCCCGTTCGTAGCAGATGCGTAAGGCCGTCCTTACGATTCGTAATTATATCAAGACAGGCGGCGAGTCCGTTGTGGCGGGGCACCACGAGCGTCTCCGCACTCGTTCAACAGCGGCTCATGACGTTGTCAAACCGCCCCGACCAGCCGATAACCGACGCCCGTTTCCGTGATGATGTGCTCCGGCTGCGCCGGGTCGCGCTCCAGCTTGCCGCGTAGATGCGCCATATAGATGCGCAGGTAGTGATGGCTCTCGACGTGCGACGGCCCCCACACATCCTTCAGCAATTGCCGGTGGGTAAGCACCCGGCCGGCGTGACGCACCAGCGTGGCGAGCAGGCGGTACTCGATCGGCGTCAGATGGATCGCGACGCCGTCGCGACTCACCTGCCGCAGCGCCAGATCCACCGCCACAGCGCCGAAGCGCACCAGCGGCGATTCGCTCGCGCCGCCCTGATTGCGTCGCCGCATATGCGCGCGAATCCGCGCCAGCAATTCGGATACGCCGAACGGCTTGGTCAGGTAATCGTCCGCGCCGGCATCGAGTGCGGCGACTTTCTCGCTTTCCTGGGTGCGCGCCGACAGCACGATCACCGGCAGCTCGCTCCAGCCGCGCAATTCGCGGATCACGTCGAGGCCGTCGGTGTCCGGCAGGCCGAGATCGACGATCACCAGATCGGGCTTGCGCGTCGCGGCTTCGACGAGACCCTGCTTACCGGTTTCAGCGTCGTGCACGACGATGCCTTCGCCTTCCAGCGCGGTGCGCACGAAGCGGCGGATCTGCTTTTCGTCTTCGATCAGAACGACGGTGATGCTTGGGTCACTCATGGGCAGGCTTCGTCAGCAGGTTAGGCGGTGATGGGAGTTCGAGCGGTGTTCCGGACAGCGGATCGGGCGGCAAATCGGGCTGCAAATCGGGCTGCAACGCGTCCAGTCCTTCTTCTTCCAGCGCTTCGGGCGCTTCCGGCGGCGTTTCCACCGGCAGCGTGAACCAGAAGCGCGCGCCTTCGATGCGGCCGTCCGACGCCGTCCGGTTGAGCGCGCCGATTGTACCGCCGTGCGCTTCCACGATCGCGCGGCAGATCGCGAGGCCGAGACCGATACCGGGCTTAGCCGACTCTTTCTCGCCGCGCGTGAACTTCTCGAACACGCGCGCTTCCATGCCGACCGGCAGGCCCGGACCGGTATCGTCGACGGCCACGCGTACGAACGACTTGCCGTCCGCGTCGAGCGGTTGCGCGCTGATTGTCAGCGGCGTGTCGGGCGCCGTGTATTTGGCTGCGTTCTCGAACAGGTTCGAGAACAGCCGCTCCATCAGTACCGCGTCGAGTTGCAACAGCGGCAGATCGGCAGGCAGCTTCACCTGCACCGGATGCCTGGCCAGCACGCGCCGGCACGCGCGCAGCGCAGCGCCCACGGTTTCTTCGAGCAACGTCCATTGCCGATTCAATTGCAGACTGCCCGCCTGCAAGCGCGCCATGTCGAGCAGATTCGTGACGATGCCGGTCATGCGCAACGCCTCTTCATGGATCGCTTCGACGAGATCGTCGCCGGGTTGAGCCTCGGCGTGCGCATCGCGCGATTGAGCGAGCATCGACGAGAAGCCGACGATCGTCGTCAACGGTGTGCGCAAGTCGTGCGAGATCGCCGACAGCAATGAATTGCGCAAGCGCTCCGATTCCATATTGACGAGCGCATCGCGAGCGATGTCGACGTAATGCACGCGCTCCAGCGCAAGCGCGATCTGCGCAGCAAACGCATCGAGCATGCGCTGCTGCTCGGGCACGTCGAGTTCACGCTCGTCGCGCATCACCACCGCGAGCACGCCGCGCGTGCGCATCGGCGCCTTCAGCGGCAGATAAAGCGCGGCGGCGGCCGGCAGCGTATCGGTGCCGTGGCCGGCCGGCTTCTGCTGATCGTAAACCCATTGGCCGACGTCGCTGTCGAGCATCTCGCCTTCGAGCGTGATCGCCGCGTCCGGGTCTTCGATTTTCTGCTTCACCTGATCGACGCTGTCCGGCAACAGAATCGCGACGCGCGCGCCGAACACTTCGCTCACGTGGCGACTGCCGATGCCGACGATCTGCTCGGTGGTGAGCGCCGCGGCCAGCTCGCGCGCCATCGCGTACATCGCACCGGTGCGCTGCTCGCGGCGGCGCGCGACACTTGCTTCGCGGCGCAGGCTCGACGTCAGGTGACTGATCACGAGCGAGGTCAGCAGCATGCCGATAAAGGTCAGCAAATACTGCGTATCGGACACCGACAACGACATGCGTGGCGGCACGAAGAAGAAATCGAACGCGGCCACGCTGAGAAACGACAGCACGACACCCGGCCCGCGCCCCAGCTTCACCGCGGTGAAAATCACGCCGAGCAGATACAGCATCACGAGATTGGCCAGATCGATATGGTCGATCAACTGGCTCGCGAGCGCGGTGATCGCCGCGCAGATCGCCACGGCCAACCCATAGGCGCGCGGCGGCGAGCGGCGCTCGCGCGCCGTGCTCAATGCGTCGCGCCACGCGTTCGCGGTGGTGTTCAACAAGTGCCGATGCTCGCCGCCGTCGCGTTCGGCCGACGCGCGGATCAGCGTGAGATCGAGGTCGCCCGCGCTTTCGGCGATGCGCTCACCGAGCGGCCGGCGCAACCAGCGCTTGAGGCCGGTGCGCGCCGAAGCGCCCGCCACCAGCTTCGACACGTTGCGCGCCTGCGCATAGCCGACCAACGCGGCGACCGCATCGGCGCCGGCCAGCGTCGCGGTTTCGGCGCCGAGTTCGGCGGCCAGCTTCAACGCGTTCAGCGTGCGTTCGCGGCGTGCATCGGGCAAGCGCTGCAACGCGGGCGTTTCCACATACACCGCAATCCAGTCGGCCTTCAGGCTGGCGGCGAGCCGCGCCGCCGCGCGCACCAGCATCGGCGCTTCCGGGCCCGGCCCGACGCACACCAGCAGGCGTTCGCGTGCCTGCCAGATGCGCTGGATCGAACGGTCGGCGCGGTACTCGCGCATCTGCGCATCGACGCGATCGGCGGTGCGGCGCAACGCCAGCTCGCGCAGCGCGATCAGATTGCCCTTGCGAAAGAAGTTGCGCACCGCGCGCTCGGCCTGCTGCGCCATGTACACCTTGCCGTCGCGCATCCGGTCGAGCAGTTCCTCGGCCGGCAGATCGACCAGCGTGACTTCGTCGGCGCGGTCGAACACGCGGTCCGGCACCGTCTCCCACACGCGAATGCCGGTGATCTGGCCGATCACGTCGTTCAGGCTTTCAAGGTGCTGGACGTTGACCGTTGTATAGACGTCGATGCCCGCGTCGAGCAGTTCGTAGACGTCCTGCCAGCGTTTCAGATGCCGCGCGCCCTGCACGTTCGAATGCGCGAGTTCGTCGACGAGGATCAGTTGCGGCTTGCGCGTCAATGCGGCGTCGAGATCGAATTCGCCGAGCTTGCGGCCGCGATACTCGATATGCGCGAGCGGCAGCACGTCGAGATCGGCGAGCAGCGCGGCGGTTTCACTACGGCCATGCGTTTCGACGATGCCGACCAGCACGTCCGTGCCTTCATCGTGACGGCGGCGCGCGGCCTGCAGCATCGCGAAGGTCTTGCCGACGCCTGCCGACGCGCCGAAAAAAATCTTCAGCCTGCCGCGCTGACGCTTTTCTTCGTCGCGTTGCAGCTTGTCGAGCAACTGGTCAGGATCGGGGCGGTTCATGCTCATTGGTTTTCATAGTGAGGCGAGCGGCGGTGTGCGCATGGTGGCACGGCGGCGGCCGGTCCGCAAATCGCGGACATGGGCGATGACGCAATCGCGAAGCGTCGCCGCGGCAACGACAGCCGCGCAAAAGGCAAAGGCGGCGTCCCACGGACGCCGCCTTTGCCGACCAGCGCGTTCAACCCTGTTTCAGTTGATCCAGTGCGAGATTCAATTGCAGCACGTTCACACGCGGTTCACCGAGAACGCCGAACTGGCGGCCGGTCGTATAACGATCGACCAGCGCCTGCACGTCGTTTGCCGCGAGCTTGCGCGCTTTAGCGACACGCTCGATCTGATACGCGGCCGCTGCCGGGCTGATCTCCGGATCGAGACCGCTACCCGACGAAGTGACCAGATCGACCGGCACCGGCTTCGACATATCGGTACCGGCCGCCTTCAACGCGTCGATGCGGCCTTTGACTTCATCGAGCAACGCCGAGTTGGTCGGGCCGAGGTTCGAACCACCCGACGACTGCGGGTTGTACGGCATCGGGCTGGTTGCCGACAGACGGCCCCAGAAATACTGCGGCGCGTCGAACTGCTGGCCGATCAGTTTCGAACCGACCGCCTTGCCGTTCTGCTCGAGCATGCTGCCGTTGGCCTGATCGTGGAAGGCCGCCTGACCGACCGCGGTCATCACGGCGGGATAAGCGAGACCGGTGACCGCGGTCAACACCGCGAAGATCACGATCAGCGGACGGAACAGATTTTTCATGATGAGTGATTCCTCTTCTTAACTTCCGTAACTTGCGTTACTTCCGGACCGGCGGCTCAAACCCAGCCGAACGCGGCCAGCACCATATCGATCAGCTTGATGCCGATGAACGGCACGATGATCCCGCCCAACCCGTAGATCAACAGATTGCGGCGCAGCAGGACCGCGGCACCGAGCGCCCGATAACGCACGCCCTTGAGCGCCAGCGGAATCAGCAGCACGATGATCAGTGCGTTGAAGATCACCGCGGACATGATCGCGGACGCCGGCGTGGCCAGATGCATCACGTTCAATGCGTTCAGCGCCGGATAGGTGGTGGCGAACGCGGCCGGGATGATCGCGAAGTACTTGGCCACGTCGTTCGCAATCGAGAACGTGGTGAGCGAGCCGCGCGTCATCAGCATCTGCTTGCCGATCTCGACGATCTCGATCAGCTTGGTCGGGTTCGAATCGAGGTCGACCATGTTGCCGGCTTCCTTCGCCGCCTGCGTGCCGGTGTTCATCGCCACCGCGACGTCGGCCTGCGCGAGCGCCGGGGCGTCGTTGGTGCCGTCGCCGGTCATCGCGACCAGACGGCCTTCGGACTGATGCGCGCGGATCGTCGCGAGCTTGGCTTCCGGCGTGGCTTCGGCGAGGAAGTCGTCGACGCCTGCTTCGGCCGCGATCGCTGCTGCGGTCAAACGATTATCGCCCGTCACCATGATGGTCTTGATGCCCATCTTGCGCAGTTCGGCGAAGCGTTCCTTGATGCCGCCCTTCACCACGTCCTTCAGTTCGATCACGCCGAGCACGCGCGCGCCCTGCTCGCCCTTCTCGGCGACCACCAGCGGCGTGCTGCCGCGGCGTGCGACTTCCGCGACCGCGTTGCTGACTTCGTTCGGGAAACGACCGCCGTGCGCTTCGACATAGTTCTTCACTGCGTCGGCCGCGCCCTTGCGAATTTCGCGGCCCGGCAGATCGACGCCGCTCATCCGCGTTTGTGCGGTGAACGCGAGGAACACTGCGTGCAGCGACGCCATATCGCGCTGACGGATGTTGAAACGTTGCTTGGCCAGCACGACGATGCTGCGGCCTTCCGGCGTTTCGTCGGCGAGCGACGAAAGTTGGGCGGCGTCCGCAAGCGCTTCTTCGTTCACACCGGGAGCCGGCACGAACTGCGATGCCTGACGATTACCGAGCGTGATCGTGCCGGTCTTGTCGAGCAGCAGCACGTCGACGTCGCCGGCGGCTTCCACTGCACGGCCCGACGTGGCGATCACGTTGGCCTGCATCATGCGGCTCATCCCGGCCACACCGATCGCGGACAACAAGCCGCCGATGGTGGTCGGAATCAGACACACCAGCAGCGCGACCAGCGCCGTGATCGTGACCACGTGACCCGCTTTCGCGGCTTCGACGGAGAAGATCGAGAACGGCAGCAGCGTGGCCGTAGCCAGCAGCATCACGATCGTCAATGCGACCAGCAGAATCGTCAGCGCGATTTCATTCGGCGTCTTTTGACGCTTCGCGCCTTCCACCATCGCAATCATGCGGTCGAGGAACGCCTCGCCCGGATTGGCCGTCACCCGCACGACGATCCAGTCCGACAGCACGCGCGTGCCGCCCGTCACCGACGAAAAGTCGCCGCCCGACTCGCGGATCACCGGCGCGGATTCGCCCGTAATCGCCGATTCGTCGACCGACGCGACACCGTCGATCACTTCGCCGTCGGCCGGAATCACGTCGCCGGTTTCCACCAGCACGACGTCGCCTTTACGCAGATCGGACGCCGTCAGAATGCGGATCGGCGACTTCGGATGCGGCTCGTTGAGCTTCTTCGCCATCACGTCTTTCTTCGCGCTGCGCAGCGACGCGGCCTGGGCCTTCGAGCGGCCCTCGGCGAGCGCCTCGGCGAAGTTGGCGAACAGCACCGTGAACCACAGCCACAAGGTGACCGCGAGAATGAAACCCGCGGGCGCCTCGGCCTGGCCGCCGAGTGCGGCGATCCAGAGAATGGTCGTCAGAATGCTGCCGACGTACACGCAGAACATCACCGGATTGCGGAACTGCGTGCGCGGCGTGAGCTTTTTGAAGGAGTCCACGATCGCCGGGCGCAGCAGCGCCGGATCGAACATGGACCTCGTTGCATTATGTTCAGTCATTGAAACCTCGAATATCCCGTTATCGCGTGACTTGAGTCAGTTCGGTCGCTGGTTTGACGAGCGGCCTCAATGGGCGCCCATCATGATCAGATGTTCGACACCAGGACCCAGCGCGAGCGCAGGCACATAAGTCAGCGCGCCGACCAGCAGCACCGTGCCGAGCAGCAGCACGACGAACAGCGGGCCATGCGTGGGCAGCGTGCCGCCGGTCACACCGATACGCTTTTTCGCAGCGAGCGAGCCGGCAATCGCGAGCACCGGAATGATCGTGCCGAAGCGGCCGAACCACATTGCGATACCCGTGAGCCAGTTGTAGAACGGCGTGCTCACTGTCAGGCCGGCAAAGGCGCTACCGTTGTTGTTGGCCGCCGAGCTGAACGCGTACAGGATTTCGGAGAAGCCGTGCGCGCCGGGGTTGGCGATGCCGGCTTTGCCCGCATCGGTCAGCACCGCGATCGACGTACCCACCAGCACCAGCAGCGGCGTGAGCAGCACGACGATCGACACCATCTTCATTTCGTACGCTTCGATCTTCTTGCCGACATATTCAGGCGTACGACCGATCATCAGGCCCGCCACGAACACAGCCAGCAACGCGAACACGAGCATCCCGTACATACCGGAACCCACGCCGCCGAAGATCACTTCGCCCAGTTGAATCAACAGCATCGGATAGAGGCCGCCGATCGGCGTCAGCGAATCGTGCGTATTGTTCACCGCGCCGCACGAGGCCGCCGTGGTCGCTATCGTGAAGATGCCCGACTGTGCGATACCGAAGCGCGTTTCCTTGCCTTCCGCGTTGCCGCCCGATTGCAATGCATTTGCCGATTGATCGATATTCAATGCGGTAAACGCCGGGTTGCCCGATTGCTCCGCACTGATTTCGCCGAACACGCAGACGCCGAACGCGATCGTCATTGCCGCGAGCACGGCCACGCCCTGCTTGCGATCCATGATCATCCGGCCGAACACCAAAGCCAGCGACGCCGGAATGAGCAGCATCGCGAAGATCTGCAGGAAGTTCGAGAACGGTGTCGGGTTTTCGTACGGATGCGCCGAGTTGCCGTTAAAGAAGCCGCCGCCGTTGGTGCCGAGCATCTTGATCGCTTCCTGCGAGGCGACCGGACCCATCGCGAGGGTCTGCGTCTTGACCGGCGTATCGACCGTCACCGGATTGCCCTTCGCGTCCTTCACCGGATTGCCTTGTGCGTCGAGCTTAGGCGCGGCATAGGTGGTGGTTTGCAGCGTCGGTACGTCTTCGTACGCCTTGAAGTTCTGGATCACGCCCTGGCTCATCAGCAGCGCAGCGAGGATCACCGACAGCGGCAGCAACACGTACAGCGTCACGCGTGTCAGGTCGACCCAGAAGTTGCCGATGGTTTGTGCCGTGTGACGCGCGAAACCGCGAATCAGCGCGATCACCACCACGATACCGGTGGCGGCCGACAGGAAGTTCTGCACGGTCAGGCCGAGCATCTGCGTCAGATAGCCGACGGTCGATTCAGGCGTGTAGTCTTGCCAGTTCGTGTTCGTCACGAAGCTGACGGCCGTATTGAACGCGCCGTCGACCGTCATCGGGCCGAACTGCTGCGGATTGCCGGGCAGCCAGCCTTGCACGCGCAACAACACGTACAGGAACAGCGTACCGAGCGCGTTGAACGCGATCGTGGCGATGGCGTAGTGCTTCCAGCTCATTTCCGCCGACGAATCGACACCCGCGATGCGATACAACAGGCGCTCCACGGGACCGCCGAAACGGACCACGCGAGAGGTGCCGTCCATCACGCCGCTGATATAGCGAGCCATCGGCACCGCGCCAATCAGCAGTACGACGATGAAAAGTCCCGCTTGAAGGACATTGTTCGAGTTCATTCAATGTCCTCCGCGCGCAGCAGCGCATAGACCAGGTACACGAACAGCAGCGCGGTAGCCGCGCCCGACAACCAGAGGATCCAGTTCATGAGCGCGCTCCCTGACCGCGACGGAACTGCATCAACTTCTCGCAGCCCGCAATCAAACCAAAGGTCAGCGCGAAAAACAGCACCAGCCCCCCGACATACAGCACATCCATTTTTGTTCTCCATACACGGACTTTGGATAGGTCGAACGTTATGCCGATCCGCGTAAAGGGCTGGTCAAAGATGGAGAGGGGGGTGTAAAAATCGCGTAAACGGAAAAGGCCGTTTCCTTGTCTGAAGAAACGGCCTTTGACTGTGAGGCTTGGGCTTGCGCCCCTGGCGACGCGCTGCGCGTTACGGTATCAGAATCGTCGAACCGGTGGTGCGGCGCGCTTCGAGTTCGGTGTGCGCGTTGCTGACGTCGGCGAGCGCGTAACGCTGATTGATGCTCGTCTTCACCTTGCCCGACACCAGCACGTCGAACAGCTCCGCCGACATCGCCTCGTAATCGGCGCGTTTGCCGATATAGGTGAAAAGTGTGGGGCGCGTAAAGAACAGCGAACCGCGTCCGGCGAATTCCGACGAATCGATCGGCGGCAACGGGCCCGATGCATTGCCGAAGCTCACGAACATGCCGAGCGGCGCGAGACAATCGAGCGAAGCCGCAAACGTGTCTTTGCCGATCGAGTCGTACACCACCGGCACACCCGCGCCATTCGTGATCTCGCGCACGCGCTTCGTGAAGTTCTCACGCGTGTAGACGATCGCGTGGTCGCAGCCGTGCGCCTTTGCGATCTCGGCTTTTTCGTCGGAGCCGACCGTGCCGATCACCGTCGCGCCCAACGCCTTCGCCCATTGGCACACCAGCAAACCGACGCCGCCTGCCGCCGCCTGGATCAAAATCGTGTCGCCGGCCTTCACCGGATACGTGCGGCGTAGCAGATATTGCGCGGTCAGGCCTTGCAGCATCACCGAGGCCGCCTGCTCGTCGCTCAGCGCGTCCGGCACCTTGACCGCCTGCGCGGCCGGCAGCACCCGCTCCTGCGTGTAGGCGCCAGGCGGACGCGCCACATACGCCACGCGGTCGCCGGCCTTCAGATCCGCGACGCCCGAACCCACTGCGGTCACGACGCCTGCTGCTTCCATCCCAAGACCGCCGGGCAACGGCAGCGGATACAGGCCCGTGCGGAAATACACGTCGATGTAGTTGAGTCCGACTGCCGTCTGCCGGATGCGGATTTCGCCCGCGCCCGGATCGCCTACTTCGACGTCGACCCATTTCATCACTTCCGGGCCACCGGTTTTATCGAATCGGATTGCTTTGACCATCATGCCTCCTTGATGTGTGATCCTGCTTGATCGTAAAGCGCGCTTGCGCTTGCGTTCGCCTTCATTCAGACCTGTTGCGTCAGGCGCAAGGTCAGCACGTCCAGAATCATGCGCGCGGTCGAGATGTTGGTCGCGCACGGAATGTTGTGCACGTCGCACGCGCGCACCAGCGCGTTGATGTCCGGTTCGTGCGGCTGCGGCGTCATCGGGTCGCGCAGAAAAATCACCATGTCCACGCGCCCTTCCGCGAGTTGCGCGCCGATCTGCAAGTCGCCGCCATGCGGGCCCGACAACATGCGCTCGACCGTAAGACCATGCGCGTCGCCGATCCGCGTGCCGGTCGTGCCGGTCGCGACGATTTCGCAGCGCCGCAGCGTCTCGACGTATTCGCCGGCCAGTTTGACGATGTCGTCTTTCTTGTGATCGTGCGCGATCAGCGCAATGCGGGTGGTCATGACGTTAAGACTCCTGAAACCGTTGTGATTGTCGTTGTTGTGGTGCTTGTGGTGCCTGCGGTGCCTGCGGTGCCGATCACGCGTTCGCTGTCGACGAACCGACGGGAAAAGCGCCCGCTCAGAAAGTGCCCGGATAGGCGCCGCCGTCGATCAGCCAGTTCTGCCCCGTGATGTAGCCGGCATGCACGCTGCACAGGAACGCGCACGCGCGGCCGAATTCGTCGCGATTGCCGAAGCGGCCCGCGGGGATGGTTTTCATGCGCTGCTTGCGTGCTTCGTCGACGGAGATGTTTTGCGCTTTGGCTTGCGCGTTGAAGGTGGTGGCGATGCGATCGGTGTCGAACAGGCCGGGCAGCAGATTGTTGACCGTGACGCCAGTGGACGCGACATTGCGCGCGAGCCCCGCCACGAAGCCGGTCAGCCCCGAGCGCGCGCCGTTCGACAAGCCCAGCACGTCGATCGGCGCCTTGACCGCCGAGCTCGTGATATTGACGATGCGGCCGTAGCCGCGTGCGCTCATCGAATCGATGGTCGCGCGAATCAGTTCGATCGGCGTGAGCATGTTGCTTTCGAGCGCGCGGATCCAGTCTTCGTGCGTGAAGTTGCGGAAGTCGCCCGGCGGCGGACCGCCCGCATTGTTCACGAGGATGTCCGGCTGCGGGCAGGCCGCGAGTGCGGCTGCGCGGCCTGCCGGCGTGGTGATGTCGCAGGCGACCGTTTTCACTTCCACGCCGCTCTGCTTGCGAATCTCGGCGGCGGTCGCCTCCAGCGTTTCGGCGGTGCGCGCGACGATTGTCAGGTTGACGCCTTCGGCCGCGAGCGCTTCCGCGCAACCGCGCCCCAAGCCTTTGCTGGCTGCGCAAACCAGCGCAGTGCGTCCTGCGATTCCCATGTCCATGTTTGCATTTCCCTGGCCGGATGCGGCCTGAAGGTGGTTCGAATCGGGTCCGAATGCGCGCGGCAGCGGCGCTTGCCGGCTACCCGAGCGTCCTTGAGTTTCCCCCGATTCTAGAAGAATCGGGGGCGGACTGCCCTGGGCTGCTGCAATCTCCGGTATCTTCCGGCGGCACTCTTTCGGTAAACTTGCGCCGTGGCGCGCCGCGCCGGCTTTTTTCCAGCCGGCTCCGGCCGCCGATCCGATACCGGAGCCGATCCCTTTTTCCGCCGCTTGCGCCCTCGCCATGACTCAGGACAGCCGTTTTCCCAATCTCTTCATCCTCGATCACCCGCTGATCCAGCACAAGCTGTCGCATATGCGCGACCGGGACACGTCGACCCGCACGTTCCGCGAACTGCTGCGCGAAATCACGCTGCTGATGGGCTACGAAATCACCCGCAACCTGCCGATGACCACGCGCCGCATCACCACGCCGCTCGTCGACATCGACGCGCCGGTGATCGCCGGCAAGAAGCTCGCGATCGTGCCGGTGCTGCGCGCCGGCATCGGCATGTCGGACGGCTTGCTGGAGCTGGTGCCGTCGGCGCGCGTGGGCCACATCGGCGTGTATCGCGCCGACGACCACCGCCCGGTCGAATACCTGGTACGCCTGCCGGATCTGGAAGACCGCGTGTTCATCCTGTGCGACCCGATGGTCGCGACCGGCTATTCGGCAGTGCACGCGGTCGACGTGCTGAAGCGCCGCAACGTGGCGGGCGAGAACATCCTGTTCCTCGCGCTGGTGGCCGCGCCCGAAGGCGTGCAGGTGTTCCAGGATGCGCATCCGGACGTCAAGCTGTACGTGGCGTCGCTCGATTCGCATCTGAACGAGCACGCGTACATCGTGCCGGGTCTCGGCGACGCGGGCGACCGGTTGTTTGGGACGAAGAATTGATGAGGGGATAGAAACCGCTGCGGCAGCGCGCCGGAAAGGCGGCCGCCGGGCGAGTTTTTTCGAATTACGCCGGCACGATTGACAGCTCGAGCCGCATGCCGAGCGCGGCCAGCGCGCTTGCGATCGTGTCGATCTTGGTCGCGTGACCGAGGTTGATCACCCGCTGGATATCCTGCGCACGCGTATGCAGGCGCCGCGCCAATTCGGAAGGCGTCACCTTTTGCGCGAGCATCTCGTTGAGCAGCAGCACCTTGGCCGCGAGGCTCGCCGGCAGCTCGATCAACGCTTCGCCGCGGCGCGGCTTTGACGGCAACGGCACCGGCCGTTTGTCCTCAAAGTAGAAATCCATCGCCGTGGCCAGTGCGTCGGCCGCCATTTCGCGTGCTTCTTCAAGCGTCTCGCCGGAAGTCAGCGCCTCCGGGATATCGCGAAAGAAAACAGTAAAGCCGGCTTCATCAGGTTCGATGCGGGCGGGATAGCGAAACATAAGTAACTCTCCGTGGTCCCTTGCAGGGAAAAACGGGGGCGCTGGTGAAGCCCCTTGCGGGGCTTGCCCCTCTATTTGCAGTTCAGTTGTTTAAGAATTGCTTTGCGAAGCGGCTCCGAAATCTCGTGAGCGGGATGCCTCGGCAGTGTGGTCTGCCGACCGTTCAGATACACCTTCAAATGTTTGCTGCCCTGTTCGAAAGTCGCTCCCTGGTCAGCGAGCCAACGTCTGAACTCGCTTTGCTTCACCGGCCCTCCTGTGTTCATGAACACAAGCGAAAATATAAACAAAAATGTTTACATTCGCAAGAGACGCAACGATACGCATAAGCATGCGTCTGGGTCGGAAAGCGGCCCGAAATAAGCGCCCACCGCCCATTTTCGCGTTATCCGGTGTCTGCCGCCCCCCTGCGGCATGATAAAATTCGAATCCGCTCAAAGAGCGGCTCAACTTGCACAACCGTCCGGCGCATCGCGCCTTCGCGCGGGGCCTGCCGGGACCGGCGCCGTGTTGGCGGTCACGCTGGCCGCATCGCCCGCCCTAACCGCGCTGCCGACCTTCGGTCCCGCTAGCCGGGACGGCCGGGCGTGATCAAGCTGAAAACGCTCTGACACCGAGCTGTTTGACATCGAGGCGCAAGCGCCCGACATCGCAACGACAATTGCACTATGCGTGCGCCCCGCTGGCGCGCGCGACGGAGAAAGGTATGGCGGGTCATTCGAAATGGGCCAACATCAAGCATAAGAAAGCAGCGGCCGATGCCAAGCGCGGCAAGGTCTGGACGCGGCTCATCAAGGAAATCCAGGTCGCGGCCCGCATGGGCGGCGGCGACATCGACTCGAATCCGCGTCTGCGGCTCGCCGTCGAAAAGGCGTACGACGCCAACATGCCGAAAGATAACGTCAACCGCGCGATCCAACGCGGCGTGGGCGGCGTGGACGGCGCAAACTACGAAGAAATCCGCTACGAAGGCTACGGCATCGGCGGCGCGGCGGTGATCGTCGACACGATGACCGACAACCGCACCCGTACGGTGGCGGACGTGCGTCACGCGTTCTCGAAGAACGGCGGCAACATGGGCACGGACGGCTCGGTGTCGTTCATGTTCGATCACGTCGGCCAGTTCCTGTTCGCGCCCGGCACGGCGGAAGACAAGCTGATGGAAGCCGCGCTCGAAGCCGGCGCCGACGACGTCGTCACGAATGACGACGGCAGTATCGAAGTGTTGTGCCCGCCGAACGATTTCCCGAAGGTGAAAACCGCGCTCGAAGCTGCGGGCTTCAAGGCCGAGCTGGCCGAGGTCACGATGAAACCTCAGACGGAAGTCGAATTCACCGGCGAGGACGCCGTGAAGATGCAAAAGCTGCTCGACGCGCTGGAAAGTCTGGACGACGTGCAGGAAGTCTATACAAACGCCGCGATCGCCGACGAATGAGCGTGCCCCGGCGGGCAGGGCATGGCGGGCAGCGACCCGTCCTCATGCCCGACCGCCGGCGCGGCCCTCGCGTCGCTGCTGAGCCGGCTGTTTGCGATCTTTCGGCATCGCCGTCCGTAGCGCCCATTGGGTGTGCATGCGGGCTCGCAAGGTGGTTTGCACCACCGCCGGTGTACTCGCCCGGCGGCGCCACGGCTGGCGGACCTTGCTGCAATTTTCACGGCTGAGCGTGCTGCTTCAGCCGTTTATGGTTTTTAAGTCTCGGGGATTCACATGAAGTTACTCGTCGTCGGTTCCGGCGGTCGCGAACATGCGCTCGCATGGAAGCTCGCGCAATCGCCGCGGGTCCAGCTCGTCTACGTGGCTCCTGGCAACGGCGGCACCGCCCAGGACGAGCGTCTGCGCAACATCGACATCACCGATCCGGCCGCGCTCGCCGATTTCGTCGAGAAAGAGCAGATCGCGTTCACGCTGGTCGGTCCGGAAGGCCCGCTCGCGGCCGGTATCGTCAACCTGTTCCGCTCGCGCGGTCTGAAGATTTTTGGGCCGAGCAAGGAAGCCGCGCAGCTCGAAAGCTCGAAGGATTTCGCCAAGGCGTTCATGAAGCGCCACGCGATCCCGACGGCCGAATACGAAACCTTCGCCGACGTCGCCGCCGCGCATGCGTATCTCGACGCGAAGGGCGCGCCGATCGTCATCAAGGCCGACGGTCTCGCGGCGGGCAAGGGTGTCGTGGTCGCGCAAACGCTGGAAGAAGCGCACGCCGCGGTCGACATGATGCTGTCGGATAACAAGCTCGGCGATGCCGGCGCGCGTGTCGTGATCGAGGAATTCCTCTCCGGCGAAGAAGCGAGCTTCATCGTGATGGTGGACGGCAAACACGTGTTGCCGCTCGCGTCGAGCCAGGACCACAAGCGTCTGCTCGACGACGACCAGGGTCCGAACACGGGCGGCATGGGCGCCTACTCGCCCGCGCCGATCGTCACACCGCAACTGCACGCTCGGGTGATGCGCGAAATCATCCTGCCGACGGTGCGCGGCATGGAAAAAGAAGGTGTCCGCTTCACCGGCTTCCTGTACGCCGGCCTGATGATCGACGCACAAAGCAACCCGAAAACGCTCGAATTCAATTGCCGCATGGGCGATCCGGAAACGCAGCCGATCATGGCGCGTCTGAAGGGCGACTTCTCGAAGGTGGTCGAGCAGGCCATTGCCGGCACGCTGGATACGATCGAGCTGGAATGGGACCGCCGTACCGCGCTCGGCGTAGTGCTGGCCGCGCACAACTATCCGGACACGCCGAGAAAGGGCGACCGGATCAGCGACATCCCGGCGGAAACCGCGGACTCGGTCACGTTCCACGCGGGCACCACGCTCAAGGACGGCAAGCTGACCACCTCGGGCGGCCGCGTGCTGTGCGTGGTCGGTCTGGCGGATTCGGTGCGCAGCGCGCAATCGGTCGCGTACGAAACGATCAACCAGATCTCGTTCGACGGCATGCAATATCGCCGTGACATCGGCTTCCGCGCGTTGAACCGCAAGCACGACCCCAAGACCGAAGGCAAGCATTAAGCCGCCTTCGCTGCCCGCAGTGTCGCGCCATCGGCGCTACACTGCGGGTTTTCGCAGCCGATCCGGCATCGGCCGCAGGCAGCGCGCCACGCAAGGTTTGCGGCGCGAACCACCGTACCACGGGCCATCGCGGCAACGCTGCCGAAGGTCCGGTCGTCCTCCTTACATAGAACTGGCGGCACCGCGCACGTGCCGCTCCCGGCATCCGCATTCATGACTGATTCGAGCTACGACGCACAGGCCGTGCGCAGCTGGCTGCAAGGCCTGCAAACGCAGATCGCGGACACGCTCGGCGCGTTCGACGGCAAACCCTTCGCGACCGACGCATGGCAGCGCGCGCCCGGCGAAAAGCTGCGCGGCGGCGGCTGCACGCGGATTCTCGAAGGCGGCAACTTTTTCGAGCGCGCCGGCATCGGCTTCTCCGACGTAGCCGGCGACACGCTGCCGGGCTCGGCGAGCGCGGCGCGCCCGCAACTGGCCGGCCGCGGTTTCGAGGCGATGGGTGTGTCGCTCGTGCTGCACCCGCACAATCCGCACTGCCCGACCGTGCACATGAACGTGCGCTTGCTGATCGCGACCAAGGCGAATGAAGAGCCGGTGTTCTGGTTCGGCGGCGGCATGGATCTGACGCCGATCTACGGCTACGAGGAAGATGCGCAGCACTTCCACCGCACCTGCCGCGACGCGCTGCAACCTTATGGCGCGGAGCTCTACCCCGCGTTCAAGCGCTGGTGCGACGAGTATTTCTACATCCCGCATCGTGACGAACCGCGCGGCGTCGGCGGCATTTTCTTCGACGATTTTTCGGCGCCGGGCTTCGAGCGTTCGTTCTCGATGATCCGCGACGTCGGCGAGGCGTTCCTCAAAGCGTATCTGCCGATCATCGAAAAGCGCCGCAACATTCCGTACGGCGAGGCGGAGCGCGATTTCCAGGCTTACCGGCGCGGACGCTACGTCGAGTTCAATCTGGTCTGCGACCGTGGCACACTGTTCGGGCTGCAGAGCGGCGGACGCACGGAGTCGATCCTGATGTCGATGCCGCCTCGCGCGAACTGGCGCTACGACTGGCAGCCCGAGCCGGGCACGCCGGAAGCGCGTCTTTACAGCGATTTTCTCGTGCAGCGCGAGTGGCTGTGAGGCTTCGGCCCACACGCCGCGCGCGACCGTCACGACAAAGGATCTTCACCTGAAGCCGAACGCTCACCCTGTCGCCCTGCCTCGCCGGATCGGTTTGCTCGGCGGCACTTTCGATCCGATCCACGACGGCCACCTCGCGCTCGCGCGGCGTTTCGCCGATGTGTTGCAACTGACCGAACTGGTGTTGCTGCCGGCCGGCCAGCCCTGGCAGAAAGCGGACGTGTCGCCGGCCGTGCATCGGCTTGCAATGACACGCGCGGCGGCCAGCGAACTGGTGTTGCCGGGCGTCAAGGTCAGCGTCGCGACCGACGAGATCGATCACGACGGCCCCACGTACACGGTCGACACGCTGCAACGCTGGCGTGAACGCGAAGGTCAGGATGCGTCGATCGCGCTTCTGATGGGCGCGGATCAACTGGTGCATCTCGACACGTGGCGCGACTGGCGGCGTCTGTTCGAGTTTGCGCATATTGCCGCGGCCACGCGGCCCGGTTTCGACCTTGCGTCGATTCCGCCTGTGGTCGCAAAAGAAATCGACGCGCGCCGTGCCCGCGCCGACGTTCTGCAAGCCACCCCCTGCGGCCACTTGCTGATCGATACGACGCTTGCGTTCAACGTCTCGGCCACCGACATTCGCGCGCATCTGCGCGAACAGGTGAGCCGGCGACTCGCCCACGTGGGCGACGAACCGCAAGACCAGGCCGCGAGCCATGTCCCCGCTGCGGTGTGGGACTATATTCTTCAACATCATCTGTACCACCGGTAACCCCATGGATATTCGCAAACTGCAACGCGTGATCGTCGACGCTCTCGAAGACGTCAAGGCGCAAGACATCAAGGTGTTCAACACCAGCCACCTGACCGCGCTGTTCGACCGCGTGATCGTCGCGAGCGGCACCTCTAACCGCCAGACCAAGGCGCTCGCGTCGAGCGTGCGCGAGAGCGTCAAGGAAAACGGCGGCGACGTGATCAGCACCGAAGGCGAGGACATCGGCGAATGGGTGCTGGTCGATTGCGGCGACGCGATCGTGCACATCCTGCAACCGGCGCTGCGCCAGTACTACAACCTCGAAGAGATCTGGGGCGACAAGCCGGTGCGCATCAAACTGTCGACGCCCGATCCGTTCGGCGGCGCGCGCTCGAGCGAGCCCGACGAAGAGGAAGAAGACGAAGAAGCGCCGGTCGCGAAACCCGCGCGCAAGACGCCGGCACGCCGCAAGTAAGCGCGCCTTGTCCGCTTTACCCGCGTTGCCGCCCAGTCCACGATTGCTTGCGCGCGTGTTTGTCTGCCTGAATCCGCGCCGCCACCCGTCATGAAACTGCACATCCTCGCCGTCGGCCACAAGATGCCGGACTGGATCGCCACCGGCTTCGACGAATACGCGAAGCGCATGCCGCCCGAGTTGCGCATCGAACTGCGCGAGATCAAACCCGAGCAGCGTTCGTCGGGACGGCCTGCGGAAAGCGTGATGGCCGCCGAGCGGCAAAAGATCGAAGCCGCGTTGCCGAAGAACGCGCGCATCGTCGCGCTCGACGAACGCGGCAAGGACTGGACCACGATGCAGCTTGCCGGCGCGCTGCCCGGCTGGCAGCAGGACGGCCGCGACGTGGCGTTTCTGATCGGCGGCGCCGACGGGCTCGATCCCGATCTGAAGGCGCGCGCCGACATGCTGTTGCGCGTGTCGAGCCTGACCCTGCCGCACGCGATGGTCCGCGTGCTGCTCGCCGAACAGCTTTACCGCGCGTGGACCATCACGCAAAATCACCCCTACCACCGCGTATGAGCGGACGAGGCCGGCGGCAGTTCGCGCGCCGATAGTCTCCGTTCCCGCTGCGCTCATCGAAGCGCGCACGATGTCTGATCGAAGGCACGGCGCGCGCTCATGCAATCCGCTTCGTCGAGATCTGTTCATGCCAACGCCCGTTGCTTCGCTGCATCCGTTCGTCTACCTCGCTTCTCAAAGTCCGCGCCGCCAGGAGTTGCTTCAACAGCTCGGCGTGCGCTTCGAACTGCTGCTGCCGCGCCCCGATGAAGACGCCGAAGCGCTCGAAGTCGAACTGCCCGGCGAGCGCGCGCGCGACTACGTGCAGCGCGTGTGCATCGCCAAGGCGCAGGCCGCGCACGCGCGGCTCGTTGCGGGCGCGCATAGCGCGCGGCCGATCCTGGTGGCCGACACCACCGTCACGATCGACGACGCGATTCTCGGCAAACCCATCGACGCCGACGATGCCGTCGCGATGCTCACGCGCCTCGCCGGCCGTGCGCATGAAGTGCTGACCGCCGTGGCCGTGGTCGACGCAGAGGGCGCGTTGCTGCCTGCTGCTTTATCGGTGTCGAAGGTGCGTTTTGCTGCACTGCACGCCGACGCGATCCGCGCTTACGTGTCGAGCGGCGAGCCGCTCGGCAAGGCGGGCGCCTACGGCGTGCAGGGACGCGCCGCGGAGTTTATCGAGCATATCGACGGGTCCTATTCAGGTATCATGGGTTTGCCGCTTTTTGAAACCGCTGCCCTCCTGCGTGCAGCGCGCATCGACTTCTAAAACAACACTATGAATGAAGAAATCCTGATCAATGTCACGCCGCAGGAAACGCGAGTTGCGCTCGTCCAGCAAGGCGCCGTCCAGGAACTTCACGTCGAACGAACGCTGTCGCGCGGGCGCGTCGGGAATGTGTATCTCGGCAAGGTCGTCCGCGTGTTGCCGGGCATGCAATCCGCCTTCATCGACATCGGTCTGGAACGCGCCGCGTTTCTGCACGTAGCCGACATCTGGCATCCGCGCATTGCGGGCGAACCGCAGCATCAAACACCGCATCAGCCGATCGAGAAGATCGTGTTCGAAGGCCAGACGCTGATGGTGCAGGTCGTGAAGGATCCGATCGGCACCAAGGGCGCGCGGCTTTCCACGCAAGTGAGCATCGCCGGGCGCACGCTGGTGTATCTGCCGCAGGAGCCGCATATCGGCATCTCGCAGAAGATCGAGAGCGAAGCCGAACGCGAGGCCGTGCGCGCCCGTTTGACCGCCGTGTTGCCTGCCGATGAAAAAGGCGGCTACATCGTGCGCACGATCGCGGAAGATGCAACCAGTGAAGAGCTGGCGGGCGACGTCGCGTATCTGCGCAAGACGTGGGCGACGATCATTTCGCAAAGCCAGCGCATGCCGCCCACGAGCCTGCTTTATCAGGATCTGAATCTTGCGCAACGTGTGCTGCGCGATTTCGTCAACGACGAAACCTCGCGCATCCAGGTCGACTCGCGCGAGACGCATCAGATGCTGGCCGATTTCGCGGCGGAGTTCACGCCGGCGGTGTCGTCGAAGCTGCATCACTACACCGGCGAACGGCCGCTCTTCGATCTGTACAACATCGAGGCGGAGATTCAACGCGCGTTGTCGCGCCGGGTCGATCTGAAGTCGGGCGGCTATCTGGTGATCGACCAGACCGAAGCGATGACCACCATCGACGTGAACACCGGCGGCTATGTCGGCGCGCGCAACTTCGACGATACGATCTTCAAGACCAACCTCGAGGCCGCGCATACGATTGCGCGGCAGTTGCGTCTGCGTAATCTGGGCGGCGTGATCATCATCGACTTCATCGATATGGAAAATCTCGAGCACCGCGATCAGGTGCTGGGCGAGTTGAAGAAGGCGTTGTCGAGGGATCGCACGCGCGTGACGGTGAATGGGTTCTCGCAGCTTGGGCTAGTTGAGATGACGCGCAAGCGTACGCGTGAGTCTCTGGCGCATGTGCTTTGCGAGCCTTGCCCGGTGTGTCAGGGGAAGGGTCAGGTCAAGACGTCGCGCACGGTGTGCTACGACGTGCTGCGCGAGATTCTGCGCGAGTCGCGGCAGTTCAATCCGCGCGAGTTCCGGGTGGTGGCGTCGCAGCAGGTCATTGATCTGTTTCTCGAGGAAGAGTCGCAACACCTGGCGATGTTGATTGATTTTATTGGGAAGCCGGTGTCGCTGCAGGTGGAGTCGAATTTGAGTCAGGAGCAGTACGATATTGTGCTGATGTAGTCCATCACCCTCTTATCGCATAAGGCTTTCAAAGTTTCACCCTCACAGAAAACCATCTAGCTACTCATCTAACGCTTTCATACAAAACAAGGCCCGCTCGGAATACTCCGGCGGGCCTTGTTTTGTATGCAGCGAAGTCCGCCAGGAAAGCATTGCGTTCCTGAAATGAGGCTCAACCTGCGGCCCCGTAAAGCACCGCTGGGCAATAGACATGAGCGCATACAACGAGCCCATACCCACGCATTCCCCCATAAGCACTGCAGCACGCCCGTTCTAACCATAGCGAAATTCGTTAGTTTCACGCACGGGACGTTGTTCATTAAAGTCGCCGGGATCGCCCCTGTTGCCCTTCCCATTCTTTCGACGACATGACACGTCTCAATCAAACTCTTCGAACGCTAACAGCAGCGTTACTGACGATTTCCGCTACCGCCTTTTTCTCCGCAGCTCACGCACAGAGCGATGCGACAACTGGCGACACCGCAGTGCCGTCGTTGAAAGGCAAGCGCATCGGCATCACCGCGATCGGCACCGATCACTATTGGGATCTGAAAGCGTACCAGGGGGCCGTTGATGAAGTGAAGCGTTTGGGCGGCACGCCGATCGCGCTCGACGCCGGACGCAACGACAACCGGCAAATTGCGCAGATCCAGACGCTGATCGCGCAAAAGCCGGATGCCATCATCGAACAGTTAGGCACCGTGACGGTGCTGGAGCCGTGGTTGCAGAAAATCCGCCAGGCTGGCATCCCCCTCTTCACGATCGACACCGCGTCGCCATCTAGCCTCAACGACACGACCTCGGATAACTTCTTTATCGGTGAACAGCTCGCGCTAAAGCTCGTCAACGACATTCACGGCGAAGGCAATATTCTCGTTTTCAACGGCTTTTATGGTGTGCCGGTCTGCGCAATACGTTACGACCAGTTGAAGGCCGTGCTGAAGTACTACCCGAAGGTGCACATCATCCAGCCGGAACTGCGCGATGTCTCTTCAAACACCGTGCAAAGCGCGTATGCGCAGATTAGCCAATTGCTTTCGAAATATCCGAAGGGGCAGATTGCCGCGATCTGGTCGGCCTGGGACGTGCCGCAAGTCGGCGCGACGCAGGCAGTCGATGCCGCCAATCGCACTGAGATCGGCACCTATGCGGTGGACGGCAGTCCGGACATCGTCAACCTCATCAAGGACCCCAAATCGAGCGCGGCGGCAGTCGTGGCGCAGCAGCCTGCGCTGATCGGCAAGACCGCAGTCGACAATGCCGCGCGTTATCTGGCGGGCGACCACACGCTGTCGCCGTACACCTACGTACCGTCGATCCTGGTCACCAAGAAGAACGCCGGCACGATCCAGCAGACGCTCGGTCAGGTCAACACAAAATGAGCACGGCGGGCCGCCCCGCCGCGCTCGAGCTGCGCGATATCGTCAAACAGTTCGACGGGGTGCCGGCACTGCGGCGCGCGTCGCTTGAAGTCGCCCGCGGCAGCGTGCACGGCCTGATCGGACAGAACGGAGCCGGCAAGTCCACGCTCATCAAGATTCTCGCCGGCATCTACGCAGCCGACAGCGGCACGATCGCCATTAACGGCGTCGCGCAAACACTGTCGGCCGCGTCAAGCCGCGCTCCCGCCGGACTCGAATTCATCCATCAGGAGCGCTTGCTGCCGCCGACGTTCACGGTCGCCGAGGCGCTGCTGCTCGGCAACGAACCGGCGCTCGGCGCGCGTGCTGCCGGCCCGCTGCGGCTGCTGAACGGGCGTCGCATGCAGCGGGAGGCGCGCGAAGCGCTGCTGACTCATTTCGACATCGAACTGCCCCCTAACCGGTTGATCGCCGAACTCAGCGTCGCCGAGCAGCAGATCGTGCAGATCACGCGTGCGCTCATTCGCGAACCCGCCATTCTCGTCTTCGACGAACCCACCGCCGCACTCGTGAGCCGCGAAGTCGACCGCCTGTTGCAGACCATCGACCGCCTCCGGCAACGCGGACTGACGATCCTCTACGTGTCCCACTACCTGAACGAGATCAGCGCAATCTGCGATCGCGTGACCGTTTTGCGCGACGGCGCCGATGTCGCGCATGTCGATGCGCGCGGCACGCCCACGGAAACGCTCGTCGCCGCGATGATCGGCACGGACGCGGCATCGCGAACGCCGCTCTCGACGCGCGCGCCTGGCAAGCCGATTCTGAAGGTCCGCAACCTGACCGCGCACGGGCGCTTCGACGACGTTTCGTTCGACCTGCGTCGAGGCGAGATAGTCGGCGTGACGGGATTGCTCGGCTCGGGGGGCAAACAGGTCGTGCGCAGCCTGTTCGGTCTGGAACGCGGCGTGCAGGGCGACATCGAAATCGACGGCAACGCGCTACGCGTGCGCCGCCCGGTTGACGCGGTGCGTCGCGGCATCGCGTTCGTGCCGGAAGATCGTCGCGCGCACGGCGTCGCACTTTCGTTGTCCGTGCGGGAGAACATGACGCTCGCCAGCCTGACGCGCTTCAGCCGTTTGGGCCTGCTCGCGCGCCACCGCGAGCGCGATGCTGTGCAAAGGCTGATCGAAACACTGGGCATCCGCACGCCGGGGATGGAGGCGCCGGTGCGGCATCTGTCCGGCGGCAATCAGCAGAAGGTGGTGCTGGCGAAATGGTTGAGCCGTGGACCCGCTCAAGCGTCGCCGGTTTATCTGCTCGATGAGCCCACCGTTGGCGTCGATATCGGAGCGAAGACTGAAATCTATCGGCTGCTCGACCAACTCGCGCATGACGGCGCCGCTATTCTGCTGTTTTCCAGCGATCTGATCGAGTTGCTGGACGTGACGGACCGCGTGCTCGTGATGGCGCGCGGCAGGATCGTTCAGGAACTCGTGTCACGCGAAGCTGATCGTCAGGATCTGCTCGCGTGGGCAACCGGCGCACGCGGACTCGCTCAGCAGCAGGAGTTCGTCGCATGAGCAAAGTCATCCGTGGCAGCACACGGCGCTGGGCGAGAATCGAATTGCCGCAGAACGGGTTCGGGGCGCAGTACGGATTGCGTTACGGCGCGGGGTTCGCTTTTGCGGCGGTGTTTGTGGTGTTTGCCGTCAGCTCTCCGCTATTCCTCACCGTCGCGAATCTCGCGAACGTCCTGCAGCAATCCGTCGTGGTCGGGATTCTCGGCTTTGGCTTGACGCTGGTGTTGATCGGCGGCGGGCCGGATCCGATCAAGGGTGGTCTCGATCTATCGATCGCTGCCAACATGGGCCTTTGCGCAGCGGTCTACGCAGTCGTACTCGGCCGAGGCGCGCCGCAAAGCGTGGCGATCGCGCTGACGATCGCCTCGGGGGCCGCCGTCGGTGCGCTCAATGCTTTTGCCGTGATCGGGTTGCGCATTTTTCCACTGCTCGCCACGTTGACGACCATGAACATCTGCGGCGGACTTGAACTCGTCCTCACGCAGAATACGTCGGTCCCGGTATCGGCGCCGGTACTCACTTTCCTGCTCGATAGCGGGCCGTTCGGCGTGCCCCACCTCGCGTACGCGTTGCTGATCGTCGCGGCGTTCTTCTCCGTGCTGATTCACTGCACACCGTTCGGTTTGCGGCTGCGTGCGGCCGGCGCGCACCGCGACGCGGCGCGAGCGGCCGGTGTGCGCGTCAATGCCTATGCCGCGGCCGGTTATATCCTGAGTGGCGTCACAGCGGCGCTCGCCGCCTTCGCGTCTACCGCGCTATTGAGCGGAAGCTCGCCAGGCGCCGGGGACAATCTGCTTGCCGTCGTCGCCACGGCGTTGCTGGGCGTGGTGTTTTCACGGCGCCTCGTGCCGACCATTTTTGGCACGCTGCTAGCGGTGCTTTTCATCGGCATCGTCACCAATGGTTTTCAGCTCGACAACGTGTCGAGCTACTGGGTCAATGGCGTCGAAGGCGCGTTGATCCTGTTCGTGGTCGCGACAACGGCCGTGATTCGTCGCCGGTATTCAGGAAACCACGCCCATGATTGAATGGATTGCAGGCCTGCAGCGCTTTGCGCTGGTGGGCGCGTTGCTTGCCGTGATCGCGTTCTTCGCGGTATTCGCGCCCGGCTTCGCCCGTCCCGCCAATCTTGCCGACGTCCTGCTGAACAACTTTGCGTTGCTCGCCATCGCGGCGCTCGGCATGACGCTCGCTTTATCGATTGGGGCCATCGACTTGTCGCTCGCCACCTCAGTCGATCTGGCGAGCCTCGTATTCGTGCTGCTGAGCGCACATCACGTCGGGGTGTTGCCCGCGTTGCTCGGGGGGCTTGGCGCGGCACTGCTGGTCGGCGCGTTCAACAGCGCGCTGATTGCCGGGCTTGGCATCGCGCCGTTTCTCGCGACGCTCGGCACGCTGTTCATCGGCCAGACCGTCCAGCAACTCGCCACGGATGGCGGACAGCCGGTTTATCTGCTCAATATCGCGTTGCCCCCGCTATTCAGCCAATTGGCTCATGGCACACTGGCCGGCTTACCCGTGCCGCTGTGGATTGTTGCCGTGCTGGCCTGTGCCGTGCACGTGACGCTCGCGCGGTCGGTATTCGGACGGCACAGCGTCGCGCTCGGCGCGCAACCCGGCGTAGCACGCTACTCGGGGCTGCCTGTCGCCGCAATCACAACCATCACGTTGATCGCCAGTGCGCTGATTTATGGCGTGGTGGGTCTGTTGCTGTCGTCGACGGTCAAAGCCTTTGTGCCTCAGGCCGGCAACGGCTATTTGCTGAATGCGATCGGCGCGACCTTCATCGGCACGACGCTGTCGCCCGCGCGCCGGCCCGGCGTGATCGGCACGCTGCTCGGCGTGTTGCTGATGAGCCTCGTCGCAAACGGCTTGCTGTTGATCGGCTGGAATTTCTACTGGCAGCAAGTCGCAACCGGCGTGCTGATTTTTGCCGTGCTCGCGCTCAGCTTCGTGCAGCGACGAGGACGCTACGCGTGAACGGACTCCGGTGCCAACCGGAAGCACCATACCCATATCGCGGCTCGTCATACCCTGATCTCGAGCCGTAGCTACGCGACGTCCGTCAAAGTCTTAGCCGTCGCGCCGTCATTCCGCCCTCAATTTCCTCGTTGACCCTTCCCCATCCGAAAGCGTATAACCATCCCATTGGATGTTATTTGGATGGCTAACGGATGTCCTCCGGAAGGTAAAACAGCGAAATGCCCAAACTCAACCTGATCGACACCTCGCGCCCCAAAGGCGGCGAAACCGAAAAAATCACCATCAATCTGGGTCCGGTCGACCTCGGCCAGATCGATTTACTCGTCGAAGAAGGCTTTTACTCGAACCGCACCGACCTGATCCGCACCGCGATCCGCAACCAGCTCGCGACGCATGCACAGATCGTCACGGAAACGGTAACGCGCCGCGCGATGGTGCTCGGCCTGCAGCACTTCTCGCGACGCGATCTCGAAGCGGCGCAAGCCGCCAACGAGCAGCTCGACATTCACGTGCTCGGCCTCGCCAGCATCGCCGCCGATGTGCCGCCGGAACTCGCGGCGGCCACGATCGCATCGGTGGTGGTGCTGGGCGCGTTTCACGCGTCGCCGCAGGTCAAGGCGGCGCTCGCCGGCCGCATCAGCTAGACACTTCCGCGTGATGGCCCAGCGACTTGTCGCCCGGGTCAATCACAGCTAACGCATGTCAACGCAACCGACTACGATCATGAAGATGAACGAAGACTTCCTGAAGTCCATGAAAGACGCTTTCGAACTCCTGCAAACCAAGGGGCCGAAGGAAGCGACAGAAGCAGTGCAACGCGCACTCGCCGGCGGCATGGCAAAAGCGGCCAACACGCAGACGCCGCCCGCATCGCCGCACAGTGCGCTCGACTGGGTACAAGCATGGGACAACGTCCGAACCCACGGCGCCGCATCCACCCCGCACACCGTCGACGCCGACTCGCCCGGCACCTTCAGCACGCACAGCTTCAGCAATAGCGCAGGTCAACGCCAGTACAAGCTCTACGTGCCGGCCGTCTACCAGAACAAACCCGTGCCGCTGATCGTGATGCTGCACGGTTGCACGCAAAACGCCGACGATTTCGCCGCCGGTACACGCATGAATGAAATGGCCGAGCGGCACGGCTTCATCGTCGTGTATCCGAATCAGTCGCAGACGGCCAATCATTCGACATGCTGGAACTGGTTCAATCCGGCCGATCAGCAACGCGACCACGGCGAGCCGTCGTTGATCGCGGGTATCACGCGCGACGTGATGGCGCGCTATTGCATCGATCCGGCGCGGGTTTATGTGGCGGGTCTTTCGGCAGGCGGCGCGATGGCGGACATCATGCTCAAGACTTCGCCTGATCTGTACGCAGCAGCGGGTGTGCACTCGGGACTTGCGTACGGCAGCGCGAAAGATCTGCCTTCGGCGCTCGCCGCGATGAAGGGCGGCAAGGGGCAGCGCAACCGGTCAAACGTTGCAACGCAGAGACCGCTGATCGTGTTTCAGGGCGATGCGGACAAAACCGTGCATCCGTCGAATGCAGCCGCGTTACTGCAAGGCTTCGAAGTCGACGCGACGACGGCACGCACGGCAAACGCCGCAAGCAGCCAGCGCAACAGCACCGTACAGCGACTGCGAGCTCCGAATGGCGCCGAAGCCGAATCCTGGTCGATCCACGGTGCGGGCCACGCGTGGGCCGGTGGCAATCAGCGCGGTTCGTACACCGACCCAGCGGGGCCCGACGCAAGCGCCGAAATGTTGCGCTTCTTTCTCGCCCATCCGATGCCGCACGCGGCCTGAGCGACGATCACGCGTCAGCCACACGCCCGCCAAACTACGCGGCGACCGGGCAGCCTGCCTGTTCGAGCGCGGATTGCGCGTGGTCGTGCAGGTCGTCGCTTGCGAGCGCCGCGTCCGGCGAGCGCACCCACGCGGCGATACGCAGCGTCGCGCCGCCGTGCTCCGGATAGTCCGCCACGGTGATCACCGGCGCGAGCGTCGTGCCGCTCAGCACGCGCGGTTCGTCGGCGACCACTTTCTTCAGTTCGCCGATCGCCGCATCCACATCCTTGCGCTGCGCGAGTCCCACTTCGACCTCGATACGCTGCGTGCCGCCGCTGCTGTAGTTGATGACCGGATTGCTCCAGATCTGGCTATTCGGCACGAACACCGCGTTGCCGTCGCCACGTTCGATGCGTGTGGTGAACAGTCCCACTTCGCGCACGATGCCCGCGGCCGCGCCGCTGCCCTCGATCACGTCGCCGACGCGAAACGGCCGCAGCATCAAGAGCATCATGCCGGCGGCGATATTCTGCAGCGTGCCTTGCAGCGCGAGGCCAATGGCAAGGCCCGCCGCGCCGAGCACCGCGAGCACGCTCGCGGTCGCAATGCCGACTTCGCTCAAAGCCGCGACGAAGACCAACACGCGCACGGCCCACGTGCCCATCGCGGCGAGCATCGGTGCGAGCGTGGGGTCCGCGTGCGTGCGCGCGAGCCCTCTCGCGAACAGCGCACCCACCCGGTTCGACAACCACCAGCCAGCCATGAGAATCAGGACGGCCAGCACGATATGAAGGACGTCGTGCGTCAGCGTGACGAGCAGCGACGGCTGGAAATGCAGTAGACGGGCAAGCAGATCGTTCATCGTTCGTATCCGTTCCGTTGCGGTTCATGTTCTGTCGATGCGATAAAGCAGGATACGTTCCCGCCTTTTGCGTCGATGGGAGGAAGGCACGCCGCTTGCTGCTCCTTCAGATCACGGCTCGATGCAATCGCGCAGAGTGCCGCCAGCAAACACTGGGCGCGCCGTTTCAGGCGCGTGTCGAAATCGGAGCCACGCGTATGAGCACGTCATTCAAAACCGGCGATCGCGTCAGTTGGAACACG
Organism: Paraburkholderia xenovorans; assembly: GCF_046030735.1. Classification (GTDB taxonomy): domain Bacteria; phylum Pseudomonadota; class Gammaproteobacteria; order Burkholderiales; family Burkholderiaceae; genus Paraburkholderia; species Paraburkholderia xenovorans_A. Next base: position 81,323 of record NZ_JAQQBV010000015.1, on the reverse strand, counting down.
CCGCAAGGACTCACGCATGGCAAGGTGGTGCGTGTCATTTCTACGAATACGACGGTGGACGGTAGAACGGTCGATGCATCGAAATCGGAACCGCACTACGAAGTGGCAAGCGAGAAAAGCGGCAAGCACGCGGTTCATCGCGGCGACGCGCTGCATGTGTTGAAGGATTGAAGCGCGCTTGTTAGAACACGCGTTAGCACACGCGTCAACCAGCGCCCAAAGGCTTCAGCAGATTTCGCAACGCCGCCGCGGTAACCGGCCGCGAGAACCAGAATCCCTGTGCTTCGTCGCAGCCGAGCGCTTCCAGTTGTGCGGCCTGTTCGGCCGTTTCCACGCCTTCGGCGGTCACGCGCAACTTCAACGCATGGGCCATCGCGATGATCGCGCCGACGAGCGCCGCGCATTGCGGATCGGTGCTCATACGCATCACAAACGAGCGATCGATTTTCAGGCGATTCAACGGAAAACGCGTGAGATAAGCGAGGCTCGAATAGCCGGTGCCGAAGTCGTCTACCGCGACTTCCACGCCGAGATCACGCAACGCGTGCAGCGTTTGCAATGCCTGTTCCGTGTCGCCGAGCAGCACACCTTCGGTGATTTCGACTTCGAGGTAAGAAGGGTCGAGCGCGGCGTCTTCAAGCGCGCTGCGTATCGTGTCGAACAGGTTGTGCCGCTGGAACTGCTGCGGCGATACGTTTACCGCCACGCGCGGCAAGTTGCCGGTAAGCCGCAGCAGCTTGCCGGCGTCGCGACACGCGGTACGAATCACCCACTCGCCGATCTGTTCGATCAGACCCGCTTCCTCCGCGACCGGCACGAACTCCACCGGACTGATCAGCCCGCGCTGCGGATGATTCCAGCGCAGCAGCGTCTCCACCTGCGCGATGCGTCCATTGGCGAGCGTCACCTGCGGTTGATACACGAGATGCAACTGCTGGCGTTCGAGCGCTTCGCGCAGCATCGTCTCGAGTTCGAAGCGCCGCGCGGCCTGCCCTTCGAGCGCGGTGGAAAAGCGCCGCACCGCGTTGCCGCTCACTGCCGACGCCGCCGACAACGCCACGCCCGCACGGCGCATCAACGTCGGCGCGTCGGCGCCGTCCGCCGGATACGTGACGATGCCGATACTCGCCGTGATGGTCAGCGCAGTGCCCGCAAGGTCGATCGATTCGGCGATGCGAGCCAGCGCTTCGGCCGCGAACGCGTCGGCGGCCGCCCCGCTTTCGTTGATCAGCAGCGCGAACTGTGTGCCGCCGATCGACGCGATCGTACCGTCGTTGGGAAACAGGCCGCGCAGCCGTTCGCCGACGATCTGCAGAACCAGTTCGGCCGCGTGCAGACCGAGCGCATCGCGCAATTTGCGCAAGTGATCGAGCTCGGCGATCAGCACGGTAAAACCTGTGCCGCTGCGCTGGCAGCGCGCGATCGTCAGTTCGAGTCGTTCGGTGAAGAGTGTCTGATTAGGCAGACGCGTGATGCCGTCGTGATGCGACACGTACCAGAGACGGGCCTCGGATTGCGCATAGCGCGTCATGTCGATCACGATGCCGACATAGCGCGGGCTGTCGGCCTTCGCGCTGCCGGTTTGCAACGACTCGGGCGCGAGCGGAGCCAACGCGAACAAGATGCGAATCGGCGTGTTGTTGCGCCTCACATACGTCCATTCGCCTTCGTAACGCGACGTGACCTCGGCCAGCACCGGCAAGTCGCCGCGACGCTTGGCCAGTTCAGCCGGATCGATCAGCGATTCGAAGCTGCGCTGGCCGACCAGTTCGTCAGCGGTGAAGCCGGTCAGTTTCTCGAACGTGACGTTGACGACGTCGAACTTGCCGTCCGCGTTGCAGATGAACATGCCGTACGGCGCCGCGGCCAGTGCGGCGTCCGGGACTTGCGCGTCGGCGTAGGAGAAATCGTGCATCGCGCCGGCCTTTTTTTGCTGGATGTCGAGGTGAGCGGTGGTGGGTGGCGGTGGGCGTTTTATTGTGTTCCTGACGCGAACGACCCAAACCCCAAGCCGACAGGTTCGTCCGATGTTTGGAGCGACCGTCCGTATGATAGCGGCTTTCCCGCGCGCGCCAAATCGTCGCGACGACGCGCTGGGGAAATCCTTATTGACGATGGTTGAGTAGCGCTTATTGCAGCGCTAAAGCGTGCTCAGGACGCGGACGCCGCGCGCGGCAACGCCGCCTCGATGAACACCGCGCACAGCGCTTCCATGCCCTTCGCGTCTTCCGCGTCGAAACGCGCGACGACCGGGCTGTCGACATCCCACACGCCGATCAGCGTGCCGTCGGGCGCGACGAGCGGCACAACGATTTCCGATTGCGAGGCCGAGTCGCAGGCGATATGGCCGGGGAATTCGTGCACGTCGTGCACCACTTGCGTTTGCCGGGTTTGCGCGGCCGTCCCGCAGACACCCTTGCCGAGCGGAATGCGCACGCACGCGGGTTTGCCCTGGAACGGTCCGACCACCAGTTCCTGGCCGTCGTGAAAGTAGAAGCCGGCCCAGTTCAGATCGCTCAGCGAATGAAAGACGAACGAGGAAAAATTCGCGGCGTTGGCGATCCAGTCGGTTTCGCCGGCGAGCAGCGAACGCGCCTGGGCGACCAGTTCTTCGTAGTGCGCGGCCTTGGGGAGATGCGAGGCGGAGGAAACTTCGAACATGACGGCGTCCGTGGATGAAAAAGAGAGCAACGAGGCGAGCAGTTTAAAGCAAGCGGCCGATTCGCTCAGCGCACCGGCCGGTGCCGTACATGCTGTCTGCTTTCCACGCTTTCCTTGCTTTCCCTGATTTCGCCGCCCGACCCGATGCCGTGGCCGAGCCAGCGGCGAACGCCGCGCATCGATCAGTCCACGCCGATGATCACGCTCGATGCCTTGAAGATCGCCGTCGCCGCTTTGCCGCTCGCGAGGCCCAGTCGATCGACGCTTTCGTTGGTGATGATCGCGGCGATCTGCGCGCCGCCCGCGTCGATGGTGACTTCCGAATTCACTGCGCCCTTCGTCACCGCCGACACGCTGCCCGCGATGCAATTGCGCGCCGACACCTGGCTCTTCGCCACGTCGACCATCACGATCACCGACGAAGCCTTGACCAGCGCGAAGGCCTTCTTGCCCGCAGCGAGACCGAGCGAGGTCGCGCTGCCGTGTGTGATGACCGCGACGATCTCGAGGCCGTTCTGGGTGCGCAGCGTGACTTCGTCGTTGACGGCGCCGTGTTTGACTTCGGTCACTTCGCCGGAAAAATGATTGCGTGCGCTGGTTTTCATGGGTTCTCCTTTTGCAACGATTGAGGATTCGAACCGCCATCAAAACATAAAAGCGCTGTGTATATGCATGCATAACGTTGCAGTCACACCACCGCCCTCCCGGTTGCACGACCACGTATCATCGTGCCCTTGGCACTTTCACCGTCGAACTCCATGCCTGTCGCCGTCCTGTCACGCTTCGCAATCGCATCGTCCACCGCCCGTCGCGCCGCCGCGCTGTGCATCGCCGTGTCGGCTGTCGCCACGCTCGCGGCCTGCGGCAATCCGACGCCGCCGCGCGACAATCGTCCGAACGTCGACACGGTCTCGCTGTTCCCGATCGCCAATTACGACCAGAATGTCGACCACTGGCTCGAACCGGACAGTCGCGGCTACGACCAGCCGTTCCTGAGCCCCGCCGACCAGCAGGCACACTTCCGGGCCTTGTATGCGCGCTACTTCGGCACCGGCACGAACGCGCCTTCGCCATGGAATCCGGCGTATGTGACGATGCGCGTCTATCGGCAGCAAGGCGCGGATATTGCCGCGTTGCAGCAGCGCCGCATCGCGCGGTTCGACAACACCGGCAAGAGCGGCAGCGCGATCGGCTACGGCGAGAACTTCCGGCCGCACGACAAGACGTGGATCGACACGATCGCGCAAAACATGAACGCCGGTCAGTTCCAGCAGACGAGCGCCTACCGGCCCGAGCGTCGCGCGATCGCCACCGGCAATCTGCTGGTGCGCGAGCTGCCGACCATGGATCCGTCGTACTTCGATCATCGTCTGGCTGGCGAAGGCTATCCGTTCGACAACCTGCAGATCTCGGCTGTACGGCCGGGCACGCCGCTGTATGTGCTGGGCACGAGCGTCGACGGCGCGTGGCGTTATGTGCAGACGCCCGACGTGCAAGGCTGGGTGCGCAGCGAAGGCGTCGGCACGACCGATGAGCGCTTTATCGACAACTGGCGCGCCGCGGCCGCGAAGTCGCTCGGCGCGGTGACGGTGGCGTCGGCGCCGGTACGCGACAGCCGCGGCGTGTTCCGCTTCGAGGCGCCGGCCGGCACGTTGCTGCCGCTGGTTGGTGGAACGCCTTCCGGGCCTGCGACGGTTCCTGCCGCCGCCAGCGAGGCGCACGCCGATTCCGCGCTCCGTGAACTGCTGATCCCCGCTCGCGATATCGACGGCCAGGCGCTCATCCGCACCGCCCGACTCGACGACGCGCAAATCGCGCCGATGCCGCTCGCGGCCACCCCGCGCCATCTGGCGATGCTGCTGAAGACGCTGATCGGCCGGCCGTACGGCTGGGGCAATAGCGGCTTCTACAACGACTGTTCGTCGGAATTGCAGAGCATCTTCGCGACCTTCGGCGTGTGGCTGCCGCGCCATTCGTCGACGCAGATGAGCGCCGGGCGCACGGTCGATCTGTCCGCGTCCACGCCGGCGCAGCGGCTCGACTATCTCGCGCAGCACGGCGAAGCGTTCCGCACGCTGATCTATATCGGCGGCCACGTGATGCTGTATATCGGCAACACGACCCGCAACGGCGTCGCGGTGCCCGTCGTCTATCAGGACGTGTGGGGCTTGCGGCCCGCCGACAACAGCCGTCGCGCGGTGATCGGCGGCTCGGTGATCCTGCCGCTTTTCGAACACATTCCTGAAGATGCCGCGCTGCAATCGCTCGCGGGCACGCCGACGTTCCAGATCAGCATCCTCGGGGGAACGGCCGCGGACACCGCAACGCCGACGGACGACGACAGCCCGGCCGGCTGAAGCGCGGCTCACCACGCTCTGCGTGCAGGAACCCGAAGCCGCACGTCTGTGCGGAAAAATATTTTTTACGGAGTGTCGATATCACGCCGACCCGGTCGTCGTAACGTTGAAGGCCTGGCTGATGAAACCACTCAGCGGCACAGGGTGCAGCGCGTCATGCAGCCGGTCTTCCAACTCACGAACCTGTTACTTCAAGGAGTCGCCGTCATGTCCAGCCCCGCTGTCAAACCGATCCCGGACGGGATGCATTCGCTGACGCCGTATCTGATCTGCGCCAACGCCGCCGAAGCGATCGCGTTCTACGCCAAAGCCTTCAACGCCGTCGAACAGTTCCGCCTGCCCGGCCCCGGCGGCAAGGTGATGCACGCGTGCCTGAAGATCGGCGACTCGATGCTGATGCTGACCGACGAGTGGCCCGAGCATCAGGCGCTCAGCCCCAATTCGCTGAAGGGCACGCCGGTCACGATCCATCACTACGTCGAAGATGTCGACGCCAGTTTCAAGCAGGCCGTCGACGCGGGCGCCACCGTCGCGATGCCCGTCACCGACATGTTCTGGGGCGACCGCTACGGCCAGTTGAAGGACCCGTTCGGCCATAGCTGGTCGCTGGCCACGCACAAGCGCGACTTGAGCGTCGAAGAGATCCAGCAAAACATGCGTGACATGGAGTGCGGCGGCTAATGACGGACCGCTGACACACCGCTTCGATCGGTCAGAAACAAGGAGGCTCTATGCAAAGGATTGCGCCATGCCTGTGGTTCGACGGTAACGCGGAAGAAGCCGCCCGCTTCTATACGGGCGTTTTCAGCGGCTCGCGCATCGCCACGACGATGCACTACTCCGACGCCGGACCGGGACCGAAAGGCAACGTGCTGGCCATCACGTTCGAGCTCGAGGGCCAGGAATTCATGGCGTTGAACGGCGGCCCGGATTTCCCGTTTACGCCGGCTATTTCGCTGTTCGTGCATTGCAGCTCGCAACGCGAGATCGACGACTACTGGGCGAAGTTTTCCGACGGCGGCACACCGTGGCAATGCGGCTGGATCAAGGACCGGTTCGGCGTGTGCTGGCAGATCGTGCCCGATACGCTGGGCGACATGCTGCGCGACCCCGACGATGCGAAAGCCAGCCGCGTGATGCGAGCAATGATGAAGATGGTCAAGCTCGATGTCGCGCAACTCGAGCAGGCTTATCGGGGTGAATAAACCGGGCGGCTAATACAAAGGCCGACGCATTGCGTTCGATGCGTCGGGACCTTTCATCGCCTTAAACCGTCGCTTTACGCAGGCGGATTCGAATTTGACTCGCTCAAGTGAATTGGCACTGAAAATATCAATTCAATCTGCATAATAAGATTGCTCAATACTCTTAAGTGATGATCCGAGCAATTCGCAGAATTAGGAAAAAATACCTGAATTAGGTAGTTTCCCCGATCTTTCGGCCAGAACAAAATTCACGAATTACCGTTTCAAACACAGTCACGACACGGCTGACCGGCCAGTCTGCACAACTTTTCAATCGCCCCCATTTGTAGGATCGAGAAACTCTGGTGTAGACTCGTTTCAACAAAAAACGCGACGGTCCGGCGAATAATTCCATTGGCATAAATAGCCAAAGCGAAATAGCCGGCGAATGGATTTTCGTCATCGGGCGAAAGCGAATCGACAATCCGCGCAATCTGAAAATCCGCGAGCCGTCGGACTGAGAGGGTTTCATGATGAAACGAAAACTGCTGTCGTCGAGTCTTATTGTCGCAATGATGTTCGGTGCGCCTTTGCAACTCGCGCATGCCGCTGTTTATTCGAACGGGACGGCCACCAACACGTTCACCGTCACTCTCACGCTTACCGCCAACTGCTCGATCAGCGCCAACCCGCTGAACTTCGGCAGCAACGGCGTGCTGGCCACCGCGGTCAACCAGCAGACCACGGTCGCCGTCACCTGCACCAACACCACGCCGTACAACGTCGGGCTCGACGCCGGCTCGGTCAGCGGCTCCACGGTGACGAACCGTCTGATGGCCGGTACGGCCACCGGCAATACCAGCACTACCGTCGGCTTCAATCTGTATCAGGATGCCGGCCATACCGTTACGTGGGGCAATACGCAGGGCACCAATACCGTCAGCGGCACCGGCACCGGTTCGTCGCAGTCGATCGTCGTGTACGGTCAGGTGCCGACGCAAACCACGCCTCGACCCGATACCTATCAGACCACCATCACCGCCACGGTCTACTTTTGATCCGGCGGGGATACGTCGGGCGTGCCTTGGCCCGGCATGCACACGTGCTGCGTGACAGCGTGGCGTCTGCATCGCAGCGATACGCGAGCGCCACACGCGCTGCCAGGCGGTTACTAGCTGCCGCCTGCATGGCGAGCGCTTTGCTCGCGCCGCACGCTCACGCGGCGACGTTGCAGATCTCGCCAGTGATGGTCGACATGCAGGCCGACGCCAACGCCACCGGCATCACGCTGAAGAACCCCGGCGAGAAGCCGCTGTTCGGTCAGGTGCGTGTGTTTCGCTGGGACCAGGCCAACGACGACGATACGCTCACGCCCACCCAGGACCTCGTTGCGAGTCCGCCGCTGATCCAGATCGCCGGACACGCCGAACAACTGGTGCGGCTGGTACGCACGAATCCCGCGCCGTCCGCTGCCGAGCAGGGCTATCGCGTGCTGATCGACGAGTTGCCCGAGCCGGATGCCGCCCCCACCAGCGGCGTGACGATCCGTTTGCGTTACTCGGTGCCGGTGTTCGTCGAACCGGCTAGCGACATCGGTCAGCCGAAGCTAGCGTGGCATCTGTCGCGCAGTGAGCAAAGCTGGCTGCTGCGGGTCGTCAACACCGGCAAGAAGCGCGCGCAGATCGCCGCGGTGGAATTGGTCGACAAGGCCGGCAACACCTACCTGATCAACAAGGGACTGCTCGGCTACGCGCTGGCCGGCCGCGAGCGGCACTGGCCGGTCACGCTGCCGGATAGCGCCGCCCAGAACGGTCCGCTGAAAGTGCGCGCCGCGGTCAATTCGCTGCCGGCCGAAGCCGTGGTGAGCGTCGACTAGCGCCGCACGATGCTCGCAGCCAGACCGACCGTGAGCGCAAGCGGGTCACCGGGAACAGACACGATGCACCGCCACGCAATCAATGAGAATGACACGACGGCGAATACGTCATGGATGGAATCCGCATGCCATCGCGCTCGCGGCCACGCTGGCCATGTTGACTCTGAATGTCGCTGCGAGCGCCGACGCCAATGCTGCTGCAAGCGCTCCCTCCGGTGCCGCCGCAGCGCGCGACCTGTATCTGGAAGTGATGCTCAACGGCCAGCGCACGTCGCTGATCGTGCGCTTTCGCGAAATAGGCGGCCGTCTCAGCGCACTCGGCGAGGATCTGGGCGAGATCGGCGTAGCCATCGACAGACTCGGCGCCACCGGCACCACGTTGCTCGAACTCGACCGCATCCCCGGCCTGCACTACCACTACGACGCGGCGCGCCAGAGCATCGACCTGCAAGTCCCCGACGCGATCCGCAAGCCCTACACGTTCGACACGCGCGAACTGACGCAAACGCCGAACGCGGCGGCGTCGCGCGGCTTTCTGATCAACTACGACGCGTTCGCGCAAACCGACACCAACGCGCAGCTCGCGCTGTGGACTGAAGAGCGCTACTTCGACCCGAACGGCGTGCTGAGCAATACCGGCATCGCGTACCTGTATCGCGACCTGCATCGCTACGTGCGCTACGACACGTCGTGGAGCAAGTCGAATCCCGCGACGCTCACCACCACGCAGTTCGGCGACACGATTTCGTCGTCGCTCGACTGGAGCCGCTCGATCCGCCTCGGCGGCTTCCAGTGGCGCAGCAACTTCGCGCTGCGTCCGGATCTCGTGACGTTTCCGGTGCCGGCGTTGTCGGGCACGGCGGTGGTGCCGTCGGCGGTGGATCTGTACATCAACAACGTGCGGCAATTCAGCGGCAACGTGCCAAGCGGGCCGTTCATCGTCAACAACGTGCCGGGCATCACCGGCGCGGGCCAGGCGACGCTGATCACGCACGACGCGCTCGGCCGCTCGATCTCGACTTCGCTGCCGCTCTATGTCGATACGCGGATGCTCGCGGCCGGCCTGTCGAGCTATTCGTTCGAAGCCGGTTTCCTGCGACGCGCCTACGGGATCGATTCGTTTTCCTACGATTCGCGGCCCGCGCTCAGCGCTTCCGCGCGCCGTGGCGTGAGCGATGCGCTGACGCTCGAAGCCCATACTGAAGCGACACCCGGCCTCGCCAACGCAGGCGCCGGCGCGCTGCTGCGCATGGGCATGGCGGGCGTGGTCAACGGCTCGCTGTCGGCGAGCGTCGGCAAGCTGAGCGGCACGCAACTCGGCGCCGGTTATCAACTGATCGAACCGCGCTTTTCGATCGACGCGCAAACGCTGCGCGCGTACGGCAACTATGGCGACCTCGCTGCGCGCGACGGCACGCCCGTACCCACCGCCACCGATCGCGTCACGCTCGCATTCCCGTTCTTCAGCCGCCAGACGTTGTCGCTCAGCTATATCGGTTATCGCTTCCCGAGTGTGCCCGCATCGCGGATCGGCTCGCTGTCGTACACGCTGAACCTGGGCAACCTCGCATCGCTGACGGTCAGCGGCTACAAGGACTTCCTGCAGCACGACACGCAAGGCGTGTTCGTGAGCGCGAGCTTCGGGCTCGGCAACAACACGTCGGTCAGCGCGAGCGTCGGCCGGCAGAACGGCCAGTCCACCTACAACGTCAACGCGCAGCGCGCGCCCGATTACGCGGGCGGTTGGGGCTGGGGCGTGCAGGCCGGCGGTTCGGGCGCCGTGCCGTACCGGCAGGCGCAGGCGCAATATCTGGGCAAATATGGCGAGGTGACGGCGGTCGCGCAGGACATCGACCGGCGCGCGAGCGGCTCGCTCGACGTCACCGGCTCAATCGTGCTGATGGACCGCAGCGTGCTGCCGGCGCGCCGCATCGACGACGGCTTCGCGCTGGTGTCTACCGACGGCGTCGCGGGCGTGCCGGTGCTGCACGAGAACCGCGTGATCGGCACGACCGATCGCAACGGCCACCTGCTGATCCCCGATCTGAACGCGTACCAGCACAACCAGGTCGCGATCGACAGCATGAGGCTGCCTGCCGACGCGCGCATCGCGACCACCTCGATGGATCTGGTGCCGAAGTCGCATTCAGGTGTGCTGGCGAGCTTTCGCGTGACGCGCTACAGCGCCGCATCGCTGATTCTGAAAAGCGCCGACGGCAAGCTGCTGCCGCCGGGCACGCGAGTGCACCACGTCGAGAGCGGCGGCGACACGATCGTCGGGTATGACGGCCTGACCTTCATCGAAAATCTGCAACGCGACAACCATCTGGAGATCGAGAACGGCGCGCAGCGTTGCAGCGTCGAGTTCAGCTACGAGCGCCCGGCCGACGGCTCTTTGCCGACGCTCGGCCCGCTGACCTGCGGCAACTCCGCCGCAAACCCGACGGCGGCGCGATGAGACGGCCGCGCGTGCTCCTGTTGCTGATTCTGCTGTGCGTGCTGCTCGGCGCGTTGCCACAGCGCGCGAGCGCGCAGACCTGCACGGCGACACCGTCTGCGCTGAACTTCGGCAACGTCAGTCCGATCGCCCTCGGCGCGGTGGGAGCAACCGGCACGATCGCCGTTTCCTGCACGTGGACGTTGATCTCGCTCGCGCCGAACGCGCAGGTCTGCCTGAACATGGGCGGCACGACACCGCGCTATCTGACGAGCGGCACCAACCAGATGCAATACGGCCTGTACCAGGACGCCGCGTATTCGGTGCCGTGGGGTTCGACCGCGCTCGGTGGCACGCCGATCTCGGTCATACTCAGCAAGCCTTTGTTGGGAACGACCGCATCGGCATCAGTGACGTTCTACGGCCAGATCGCCGCCAACCAGCCGACCGTGCCGACCACCGGCAACGAGAGCACGGTGTATTCGCAGCTCCTGAGCCAGACCTCGCTCAACTACGGTTATTACCTGCTGGGTCCGCCGGGTTGCGCCGCGTTGACGACGAGCGACGGCAGCTTCGGCTTCACGGCGAGCGCGACCGTGGTGAACAACTGCCTGATCAGCGCAACCAATATCGCGTTCGCGGCAACGGGCGTGCTGAACTCCGCACTGACCGCGAGCGGTGCGATCACCGCGCGCTGCACCAACGGCGACGCGTACCGTATCGCGCTGAACGGCGGCACGAGCGGCAACGTCGCGGCGCGCCAGATGCAGCGCACGGGCGGCGGCGGCGCGGTGAACTATCAGTTGTACCTGGACTCGGGCTACGCGAGCGCATGGGGCGACGGCACGTCGGGCACGACGATGGTCACAGGCACGGGCACCGGCAACGCGACGTCGATCAACGTGTATGGACGCGTGCCGGCACAGACCACGCCGATGCCCGGCAACTACATCGACACGATTACCGCGACGATCAGCTTCTGATTTTCCGATCGCGGCGGGTGTGATTACGTGGCGACGAATGTCGCGTTAGAAGTTGACGGTCCAGACGGTGGTTTGCTTGCCGGTGGGCACAAACGTCAATTCCAGCGGCGCGCTGGGGGTCTCGTCGGCCCGCGCGACGGGGTCGAGGCCGGCCTGACTGATCTGGAACGGTGCGCCATGCAGACAGGAAACGGCCGGCTGATTGGCCACGGTGATAGCGGCTTCAGTGGATTGAATGATGCAGGTTTCCTGCACGGTCAGGCTGACGGAGATCGAGGCCAGCTCGGTCGGCTTCGCCTGCGATCCCGACGACGCAAACAAAACAGCCACAACCGTGGCGAAGGTGACGCAGCGCATATGACTTGATCCTGGAGATTTTTGCGCGGTCGGCGCGAGGTGACTCTTTTTTCGGCATCGGCAGTCAAAACTTTAGGCCATTTTTGCTTCCGCCGAAGGGGCAAAACCCCTATATCGCCTCGCATACTACGTCGAATTTCACCAGTTCAGTCGGCCCGAATGCATTGCTGATCGCGACATCGGCCGCGTCGCGGCCTCGCGCCATCAAGACCCGGCCGGTACGTGGCACGTTGTTGCGCGGATCGAAGGTCTGCCAGCAACCGCCGACGTACGCCTCGAACCACGCTGCGAAATCCATCGTCGCATAGGGCGGCGGCGTGCCGACGTCGCTGATATAGCCGGTGCAATAGCGCGCCGGGATATTCATCGCGCGGCACAACGCAACCGCCAGATGCGCGAAATCGCGGCACACGCCCTTGCTTTCCTGCCACGCCTGCCACGCGGTCTTGGTGGGCCGCGCGAAGTCGTAGCCGAACACGATGTGGCCGTGCACGTAGTCGCAAATCGCGTCGACACGCCCACGTCCTAACGGCAGCTTGCCGAACATCTGCCACGCGAATTCGGATAGCAGATCGGTTTCGCAATAACGGCTGCCGAGCAGAAACACCAGCGTATCGTCGGGCAACGCCTCGACCGGATGCTGTTCGAAGAACGGCGGGCGCCGCTCCGGCTCCGACGACACCTCGAGCACCGCGCTCGTCGACAGCGACAGCCGGCCCTGCGGCGCGACGATCCGGCTGCACAGATTGCCGAAACCATCGCGATACTGACTGATCGGCACCCGCGGATCGACCTTCAGCAGATCCGGACTCAGCACCTCCTTTGCGTGGGTATAGTGCGTGTTCAGCATCAACATCATCGGCGTCGGTTGCACGCACTCATAGACCAGCTCGTAGCCAACGCGCAATTTCATCGCAGCGCCCTCTTCAGTTGAAACGTTCAGTCGACGCGCGTGGGCGAGGCGTCTGATCGACGCCATCCGTTTGACACGCTCTTGATTTGAGCAAGCGGCGCACCCGCTGCGTTACTTGCCTTCAGTCACGCTCACATCGACCTGCAGGCCGCGAAACGAATGCGGCGCGCCATGCCATGTGCCCCACAACGGCAATGCCTGGTAGTAATTCCACGCGACCGCCACGCGAATCAGATGACGATTGCCGACGATGCTATTGGTCGGATCAAAGTCAACCCAGCCGGCGCCCGGCAGGTAAATCTGCAGCCATGCATGGGTCGAGCCCCCGCCTTGCGTGGCATCGTGCTCCGGCACGAAGATGTAGCCGCTCACGAAACGCGCGGCGAGACCGAGCGAGCGCACCGCGTCCATCATCAGCACCGCAAAATCGCGGCAACTGCCGCTGCGGCTGCGCAACGTGTCGCCGGGACGGTTCACGCCTTTTTCCGTGCGACGCACGTAGAAAAACGTGCTTTTGATGTCGAGCGTCATCGCGCGCAGGAGCGCCATCGTGCCGCTTTTTGCGCCTGCGCTGCTGCCCGGCGTCGGGATGAAGGCGCGCGCCCAGGTGTCCACGTCGCCGTCGGGATACTGGCGGCTGCGCGCGTTCACCAGATCGGACGCCTCCTCATTCGTGTACGCAAACGGCCAGCTCATCGCATAGGGTTCGAGCGCGTAATCGGGCAATGGTGTTTCGACATGTTCGAGCGTGACCTCGCTGTCGAAGCGCAACTCGCTGGCCTTGCCGTTAAAACTCGCGACCGCTACCGAGTTGTCGAACACGTCGTGCAGCCAGTGCAGTCGCTCCGGTGTTGGCGTAATCACCAGACGATCCGTGACGAGACGCAAATCGTGGCTGGCGCGCGGGCGGAACATCATCCGGTGTTCGCCGAAGCGCACCGGCTCCGAATAGCGGTAGACACTGACGTGGCGCACCGTGAAGCGTTGCGGCTCAGTCATCGGCCAGCCCGATGGAGTCGTGGGGATTCGAACGGGCCATCGCTTGCACGCCGGTAAAGCTGCTTCCGCGGCAGGCGCTACGCGCCCGGCACGGTTTGATCCTGAATGAGCCGCGCAAGGGGGCGGCGCGGTTGGAGGGCCTCAAGGGCTTAATGCCTCAATGGCGAGGTTTGGCGTCGAGCATACACCCGCCATATTGATTTAGAGGGCATTTGATGAGATGCCGTTTAGAGCAGACTTGAAATGAGGCTGCATCCGCAGGCGGAGCGATGGCCGTGTCGTGCGATCGGAGTGCCCTGGTCTTTCAACTTCGGGTCGCCCTCGATGATGACGTTTGGGCTAGTGTCTGGATGACGCTCGCATTTCACGTGGTCCCCTACGCGAGCGACGGCAATTCCCCGAAACTTCATCCGCTGCGAAGCTGTTACTACCTCGCCGCCGCTTTTTGTGGTCCGTCAACTTCCTTGCCGTTTTTTTCTTACCGTGATCACATCGATACATCACTTCCGAATATCTCGCACAGCGAAATACAAAAATTTCGTTGTTGTATCCAATAGATACCCGCCGTGTACACTTTGAAAATCTCCACTTCGCCCCACTCCGTCAAAATTGAAACTCACGCAGAGGTACCTCTTATAATACTCCCTCACAATACTCCAATTTGCCAGCATTGGATTAAATCCGCCAGATTTTATTCCATGATTGTCTCCCAGAGGTATAGCCCTGGATAACCGGTATAACTTCCCCGAATAGATCAATGCCTGATCATTTTCACTTTCGGCATAACCTATTTCGGAACCACGATACTCAAACATATAAGTTGCATCGAAACCATCGGCGTATTTTTCCTCTTGCGAAATCTCATCTGCGTCAAAATTTTTAATAGAAACGAAGGGGACTACAGCTTCCACTTGCAGGCAACTTTTCACTAGATTTTCATCTGGCTGAGCAGCACAGGCCATGCAAGACGCGGCGAGACTCGCCAACAAAACGAGGGCGAGTTTTTTCATTTATATTCCTTCGCACGTGTGGTTTCCAAGTATTGCCGGTCGAATTTCCAGAAAATCGTTCCGCCTATTCCCGCTGTTGAGTCATACACGTGATCGTAGCGCCCAATTTCGTCTTTCTTTATCGTAACCTTCCCCGTTTTCCTGTTTTTTATTTTCGTAGTCTTATACAAAATTACGAGGTGAGTCGAACTTTTTATATCGTAGATGTTGTGACCAGAATCTGTAATCTGAATGCCCAGTCTTACCTTAGGATGCTTCGTATAATTTGTTTTGATGTCCGCGCCGTCCCAGAAATAAGCGCCATTCGATTTGTCCGGACCACCAGCCAGCGCGTTGCGTGCCGCACTGATCGCAGCCAGCATCGCCGGATTCCTGGCGATTCTGTCATTCGTCGATCTCATCAGCGCGCCGTAGCGCGCGTTACCATCACTGACCACGAACGAAAATGACGGCTCGTTATCTACAAACGTAGCCATGTCGGAATAACCACGGGCGTCACGTTGTCGCACAAGCACACTGGCAATTGCCATCATTTCATCGGCATTGTCTTGCAGAGAAGCTTCTCCATAAGCCATCGCTGCAAGTTGCCTTGTCTCGGCATCGATTGGTTGTGCCGCAGCGGACCCCGTTGCGGGCGTCGCAGAAACCGCTGGTTGTGGCGTACTCGATTGATTGGAATCGTTCATGCATCTTTCCCCGCCGAGTCTCGCGCGATCCACGTCACAAGCTTCAGCGGCGATTGCCCCAGAAATTTAACCGTTTCACCATCAGAAAATTTCCCTTTGTGTGTATGGAGATCATCCCCATCGCTGTAAAGGTCGTAATGGTATCCATCCACGGGCGTCACCCCGTCTCGCAGTAAGCTGAAGCTTTGTTCGATAACCTCCTCATCAGAACGAGGCAAAAATGGCATGGGCGCCAGCTTGGCATCAGGTCCCGGCGCATCCCATGACGCGCCCTTCTCCAGAATCGGCCCCGGCGAACCGTTGGTGATGCCGCCGCCGTTGATCTGGATATATGAGCCACCCGCACCGATCCATACTTCCTTCGATGCCGTGATGAAGATTTTTCCGTCCGTGCTGCTGATCGTAAGATCCTTCAGCGCCGCCAGCGCCATCTCGTCGCCTTGCGCCTGAATCTCAACCCGGCCTCTCGCCGCGTAGAACTTCATGCCATCCTGATACGCAAACAACGAGATCGAGCCTCGCACCGAGGCGTGGTAGGAGCGCCCTGCCGACAGGCTATAGTCCCGGCCTACCGTCACCGCATGATCGTTCAGACTCGCTTGATGCGTGCTATCAGTGGCACTCGTCGCAATGCCCGCCGCGCTTGCCAGCAAAAGGTCCGGGCGCGTCATCTCGGGCGACGGATCGTCATGGGCTTTCACGCTCCCCCTAACGGCATCATTCTGCGTCTTGATGGCCTGCGTGGCCTCGCGCTGACTCGCCCGCGCATCCTGGGCCCGGTGCTGCCGCGCAAGTTGCGCCAGGTCCTCATGCTGCTCGCACGCCTGCGTCAGCCGCAGCAGCGTTTCGTCCATATCCTTCACCGGGGCCATGGCGCCGGCTCGCGTCTCAGTAGTAACCAGCACGCCCTTATTGGCCCGCACTACGCCCCACGCGTCTGTCGCCAGTTCGAAACCCTCGCCCCTTGGCGTGCTGCGCCCCGCGTGCCCGTCGATGCGAGTGTTGTACCCGAGCACGAGTCGCGACTGCGCCTGGTCGCTTGCCACCTGCACCTGAAGCTTGCCCGGCGTGTCGTCAGTCATCACGCTGTTGGCTGCGTTGCTCCGGCCGCCGAGGTCCTGGCTGCGCCAACCCGACAGTGCCTGGTTATCGGGTAACTTCCACGGCGGCTCGTGGAACTCATTGGTCAACCGGCCCACAACAAATGGTTTGTCAGGATCGTTATCGTGATAACCGATTTCAACCTCATGCCCTACGCGCGGAATCCAGATCGCGCCGTAACCGGCTCCCTGCCACGGCGAGGACACCCGCAGCCAGCAACTGGTGTAGTGCTCTTTCCTATCCTTCGTGCGTTCCCAGACAAAGCGCACCAGTACCCGGCCATATCTGTCCGTCCACAGCGGATATTTTTCAGGCGCGGTGACCACCGCAATCTCGCCATACGAGCGCGGCTTCTTCGCTTTCTGCGGCGTACGGAAAAAGGTGTTCGCGGGCTGCGCCGTGAACCTCGTCTCCACGCTGTACTGTGGGTTCAGCACACCTCGGTTTGTCACCGTATCGTTGTTGACGATCTCAATCTTCGTTGAAGTGACCAGATATTCGCCGTCGCCTGGCACGAGCGGATAACCTTCCAGGTGAAACGTATAGCCCGTCATCAGCCCGCGCAGGTTGCCCTTGCCTCGCGCGCGCAGGCTCTTCGCGCGGTGTGCTTCAAGCCGCACGCGCGCCAGGTGTTCGGCCTCGAACCGCACATCGTTCGGATCACCCGACAGACCCATCGACCCGGCCAGCGGCTGTGCGTAATCGCCCCAGCCGTATTCCTCCGCGTTGTCATTGGCCCGCTCGCGGCGATCGCTGTCGTTCACAGCGAGCTTCGCCAGTGAGCGCGTGTAGTCGTAATCGGTGAGCGTGACCTTGCCCGTCGTCAGCGAGCGCGCCACCTCGAACTGGTGGACGTGTTCCTCGTCGATACGCTGGCCGCCGCGCTCCAGGTAGCGCAGCCTCTCGTAGGCCGGCCCGTGCTTTCTGTGCGCACCCGGCGAATCACACAGAATCAATCTGCCGCTTTCGTAGTAAAACGTAATGCCCCATTCCTGCCAGAGTCTGTCCAGAAACTGCCAGTCGGATTCCCAGAACTGCCGCTGGTAATCGCGTCGGGGATACTGCCGTCCGAAGCCGGGCCCCGCGAGGCGTGTCTCATAGACGTATGGGTACGCGTTCAGAATTGTTTCGGAAATCTCGACCACCGTGCAGTCCTGGAAGATACGGCTGTCACGGGTGAGGGTCGCCAGCCATAACCACGGGCGCAGCCTCAGACGATAGAACGCACGGCGCTCATCCGCGCCCACACACTGCGCCTCGCTCACGACCGACGTCAGCTTGCGGACGCCCGCGCCCTGGTTCGATGCACTGGCAATGCCCGCCATACCCGCAGCGTAGGTGCCGCTCCCTTCGATCGCTATGCTGAGCGTCACTTCCGTGCCGACGAGATGGTCGATCTGCACAAGCGCTTGCACTTCACGGACGTACAACCCGGGAATCTCGACGGTGGCCAGCTCCACGGTGTAGTCATACAGCCTGCCGAGCTTCTCCACTCCCGACAGACGCGAGACGGTGAACAACGGCATGCCCCGCCATGCCGGCAGCGCTGCACCGGCGATATCGAGCGTGCGGGGCTGTGTGAGCCATGACATAAAAAACTCCGTGATCAGGAAAGTGTGCCGAGGCTCAGGCCACACCGCGTGTGCCGGATCGCGGCGGCCAGCTCGCGATGCGTCCCCGCTGCTTCGAATGCAGTACGGTTGTGGTGAACGAATGCATCGAGACATGCCGCGCGACGTAATGCTCCAGCACGACCGCAAGGGTGTAAGGACTCAGGCCATCGAAGCCGTCTTCATCGAAAGTCAGCTCGCATTCGATGCCGCGGCCGAACGGGATCGGCCCGTTACCCGGCAGCTTGCGGTGGACCGGCGTGGCCGTTGCCCCGACGAGACTTTCGACCTGCCGCTCAAACGCACGCGCTTCGGACGTGACGAACAGGCGCAGCAGGCGACGCAGCCCCTCGCCGGCTGAAGGCGCGTTGTGGCGGTCGTCGAAGATCCGGTAGTCGAGAGTCAGTTGGCCGGCCAGTTGCCAGGCCAGATCGCCATGTGCGAGTGGCGCTATCGGTATGCCAGGCGCGCGTACGAATCCGACGCCCGCTACTGGCACGGAGTCCATCACGTCCAGATCATCGATCCCGTTATGCACGATCGTGCACGGCAGGTCCCGATTGGTCAGCCATGCGTCGAGCGTCAAGTGGCGGATACCACCGCTATACGGCCGTCGTTCGGCGTCCATCAGCGAGATATACGTCTGCGTTTCAGTGAAGAGACGGCGCGTGCCGTACTGCCGTTGCCGATTCGCCGGGTGGTTCGGTTGTCGCCGCAGGGTGAAATAGCGGGCATGCGGGTTAAGGTCGTCGACGAGTGTCCGGTACATAGGCTCGAACCGCACCTCGGCTGCGCCTTCGGCGACTTGCCCCTGTGCGAGGTCGACAGAATGCACCTCGAAGTCAAACGGCGCATCGGCCACCGGCACGAGTCGATGCTCGGAACGCTCCGGCTCGACTTCGAGCCGCCTCGTGCGCTGCGGAAACAAATTGACGACAGGCGTGCAAAACAGTGCGAAATCCGAGGCATCTACCGCATCTATGAGCCCACCTGGCGGTCGGTCGAGCAGAACGATAATCTCAACCTCATTGCCGGGAATAGCGGCGAGCCCCTTCCGAAGTCCCGTCAGCGCGAAAAACCAGAAACGCGCCGGACACGCGAAATACTCGTGCACCAGGTTGTGCCCATGGAACTTGCCCGGTACGGCCGGAAGCACGCTTTGGCTGGGCTCCAGTCCCTCGTGAACCACCGCATCGCACGTGACCGCATGAAGCCGCCCATGCGCGAAACGGTCAGGTTCCGCCACGACCGACGCCACGCCTGCGGAGAGGATCAACTCAAACAGATGCGACGCAGTGCGTTCGTCGCCCGCAAGATACACCGGTAGCCGGTCCAGTCCCTCGAGGCTCGCGATAGAAGCGCCATTGGTGGTGCGCAGCCTCAAACGCAACGCGCCGCGTACCGTCTGACCGTGCGAAACATACCGGCCCAGCGACGGAATGTCAGGTGGAATGCCGGTGAGCCTCGCCTGCATGATTTCGAGCGGATAGACAGTCACGTCCTGGCTGCTGCGAAATTCGCAAGTGGTGTTCTCGCCCACCTGCGCTCGCGAACTGAATGCACAACCTCGCGGCATCAGGAAGCCCTTGCCGAGGTGTCCGCTTGCATGACCGGGATATACACGGGCGACAGCGATCGACGGCGTCGGGCGGACATAATTCGGGTAAAGCGTTTCCAGCAGCGGCTGCATCAATTGCGGGAACGCGTCTTGGATACGCATCTCCATATGTGCGGTCACCAGGGCCGACGACTGGAGCAGACGTTCTACGTAGGGATCGCCAATTTCACCCGCCTGCATGCCGAGCCGGCGCGCAATTTTTGGATGAGCACCGGCGAATTCCATTGCAAGCTCACGGATGTAGAGCAGTTCGCGGCTATAGTAATCGAGCAGTCGTGGGTCCATTCGGCGCAGCGCGTTCCATTCCTGTTCCTAAAACAGCAACTCAAACGCGTATTTCCATTGCGCCGCGGCTAGCGCTGTCTCCTAGCCGACTCGCATGATTATTAAAAATGCCGCTGGATGTTGTCTATCAGACAGCTGTCATTTTTTGTCAAGATTGACACATTGATTCAACTAGCATTGCGAATCAATATCGAGATAGTCGAATCGGATTTTCAGGGGATAAGTGGGAAGCCGCAAGCGGCGGAATCCAGAAAGAACGGAGGTTGACAGGACTTATCCATCGCCCGCTAACTTTTATCCACAGAAATTGTTTGCAAGCCTGTGGACAACCTTCCAACAAGCGCGCCAAGTGCTTGATGTATTTATATTTACGCGCGCTGCATTTCGGCGCAACCGGCTTCGCGGTTGCGCCAAGGTGCATCAGAGATAAGCCGACTTCACCGCCGGACGCTTCGCGGCCCCCAGCAATTGACTGCGTTCCACCATCCCACCGAACAGCAGCCCGATGGTCGTCCACATGATCACCTGCATGCCGAGCGCCGAAATCCGGAACTTCCACAACAGCACAGCCGGGAACGCGGCCGGCACTTCGTTGATCGTCGGCATCGACAGTTGCACGGCCGCAATGATCGCGACAAACACCCCCCCCGCCACGATCGACCCGTTCCACGCGCCCAGCTTCAGCGCCGCACGCCGGCGCACCTTCAGCGAAAACACCAACGCGGCGAGCGAAATCGCGATCATCAGAAAGAACAGGCCGGTGCGCATCCCGATCGTCTCGGGATCTCCCACCGACGGTGGATTCGCCGGATACTTGATGTTCGGCACGATCACCAGCGCGATGAACGCACCGAGCGCCAGCCACGCCGACAAAGCACGCACGCTCAGCGAACCGGCCCGGCCATACGCATACGCAAACACCAGCGAGAACAATCCGCCGAACGCGGCGCCATACGTCACGACCCCGGTCAACAATCCCAAACCGGCTTGCGTCTCGCGGCTCACCAGTTCGGGCTCGGGCGCTTCACCTTTGGCCGCGTCCGCTTTTTCTTCGAAGGAAATCGCCTGATCCACCTGCGGCTCGCCCACTACCCGCGCGAAGCCGAACGTGAGCAATCCCGCGGCGATGCCGGCGAGCATCCCGCGTACCAACAATTTACCGACCATGTTCGACTCCGTTAGTGGCAGGGAAAGCCGAGCAGATGGCGGCCGTCGTGCACGAACTCATGCACGTACATGCCGGGAACCAGCGACGTAGCGCCCTCTTCCGCACCGACGAAATACAACGCGAGCAGGAACAGCAAACCGCCGAACACCACCCAGGGCAGCAATTCACGCAGCGGAATCGGCGTGGGCTGCGCGGCGGGCTGGGCAGCGGGATCGAGAACAGTGTGGGCCATGACGAACATCTCCTGGGGGTAACGCGCCCCGATAGTCGATTGAAAAGGAATGGTGCGAAGTTCAGGTCTGGCTTTCGGCTTGCGACTGCCGATTACAGTGGCGCGACCGCGCCGGGCTCTCACCGGCTTCCGCGCTTCGCAATCCCGCTATTCTACGCGCTAAACTTTGGCCCTCGACGACGAGAAGCGGCCTTGCCGCGCCGCGCTCCGAACCGGCATCTGTGGAAAGGGAACGACTCGAATGAACACACGGCTGCTGCTGATCAGCCATGCCGCGACCGCCGCGATGCGCGCCGGCCGCTTCCCCGCCGACGATCCGCTCGACGCGCGCGGCGTCGCCGAAACGCAGGCGGCGGCCGCGCGCATGCATCTGTCGATTGCGGAAGACGCGACCGCGTTCACGAGCCCAGCCAGTTGCGCACGCGAGACGGCGACAACCCTAAGCCTGAAGGCCACCGTCGAAAGCCGGCTAGCCGATATCGACTACGGCGAGTGGCACGGCAAGCGCCTCGCCGATCTCGCCGCCGAGGCGCCGCAAGACCTCGCCGCATGGACGCGCGATCCCGACGCCGCCGCACACGGCGGCGAGTCGTTCAGTCAACTGGTGAAGCGAGTGGGAACGTGGCTTGATGCGTTGAGCGCGCCAGAAGAAATCGTCGGCATCACGCACGCGACGGTGTTACGCGCAGCGATAATCCACGCGCTCGGCGCGTCGCCTGCGGTGTTTGCTCACATCGAAATCGCGCCGCTTTCGCTTGTCGAGTTGCGACGTTCGGTGCGTGGCGGCGAATGGGTTTGGCGTCCAGCGTATTAGCCACGCCAAGTGAGTCGAGGCCGCGCGAAATTACTTGCCTGACACCACCAAACGCAGCTTGTTCGACCCAAACCGCGTCAACGTGACATCCGTGCGTTTCGCTCGTGTGCCCAGATAAAAGTGCTGACGTCCCGGCGAATTCTGATCGTGCGTCGCTTCCGGCAGACAGGCCGCGATATCGGCTGCAACACCTTGCAGCGCATCCGCGCTCGACCCTGCATCGCGATGCGGCGTCCACACGCATTGATAGCTGC
The DNA here is from genome assembly GCF_046030735.1 of Paraburkholderia xenovorans. Classification (GTDB taxonomy): domain Bacteria; phylum Pseudomonadota; class Gammaproteobacteria; order Burkholderiales; family Burkholderiaceae; genus Paraburkholderia; species Paraburkholderia xenovorans_A. The sequence goes on along the minus strand of NZ_JAQQBV010000015.1, from coordinate 58,778 downwards.
CGTGACCGGCCGAACATTGCGCGTCGTCGCCGTAGGGTTGAGCGACATCCATGCCGTCTTCCGGCTTCAGCGAGGCGAGCCCGTCGGGCGCCGCCGCGACGATGCGCTTGAGCGAGCCGCAGGGACTCGGCGCGTCGTCGGCATTCGCGTTGATCGGCAGCAAAGCGCTCAACCCTACGGCAGCAAGCGCGGCAGTCAGCATCCTGATCGGTTTCATGTCGGCGCAATCCTTCAAGTGGGGACGCTAGCGCCGCAGCACGGTTTGTGCCCGTGACGACTCCATCACCAGGTGCATCACGATGCGTCGCCGAACAACGCAGTCAACCCCGCTGCCGACGCAAATATCCCCTTCGCGTCATGACCGACGCCGTCGATCACAAACGTGCGGTGCGTCGGCAATCCCTGCGGATGCCGCGACGCCAGATAGCGCTCGTAGTTAAGCCCTCGCCCGAGGCGATGCGCGCCCTGCGTCTGCGCCGCGCAAGAGATATCGAGCGCCGGATGTTGCGGATCGCAGTCCGCGCCGCCGAGCAATACGGTGACGTCGCGTCGCGCATAGGACGCCTCAAGCGCTTTGGCATCAACCGCAACGCGGCCGCCATTTACGCCCCGAGCATAAGCAGGCAGATTCTCGAGCCCATACTTCCAGCGATTGAACGACGGACATGCCGCCGCATCGAAAGCGGCAAATTCGCCGGACGCCGTAGGCCGGCTCGCATCGAAGTAAACATACGACGAAGGATTCGCCACCACATAGCGCAGCGCGATGCCGCGCGCGGTCAACGACGCTTCGCCTCGCGTCACCACCGCATAGCGTTGCACGACCTGGCCACCGCCGGAGTGCCCGGCGATCACCACCTCGCGCAACGACGCGAATCGCTCGTGCGAAGCCAGCGTCTGCAGAATCGCGTCGAGCACATCGAACGAACTGAGCGGCGCGGGACCTTCTGCGTTCTCGCCGCCCATCCAGCTGGTCCAGTCCCAATGCAACGTCGACGGCGGCAACGGATGCGTGTCGAGATCGGCGCTTGCGAGAAACTGCGGCACGATCAGCAGCGTTCTTGCAGCGACGACCTCGCCGGCCAGCGCGCCGACACGCCGCGCGAGATTGAAGTAGGTATCCGCGTTACGCAGGCGTCCGTGAATCAGGATCACGGCGCGTTCGAAGTCGACAGCCGGCGCAAGCCAGTCGCCGTTCGCGTAGACCGGCACGGTACCGCTGCCGGCGTGCGTCGTGACACGAAGGTGCTGGCTCGCGACGGCGGCAACGGCGCGCTCGTTGGGCGCGCGTTCGTCGTCGGTGATCAAAGGCTGGGTCATGCAATCTGCTCGTGGTGAATACAGTGAATCGTGTGGCTCAAGTCGCGCGCGCCGCTAACGGCTCGCGCCCGGACCGCGTGAAGTACACCATCGCGAGCGACACGAAGCCGGCAAAAATCAGGTAAAACGCGGGCGTCAGACTGCTGCCCGTCAGATGCGTCAATCCGGTGATGGTGAGCGGCGCCATCCCGCCGAACAACGTTACGGCGATGTTGTACGAGAGCGCCACGCCTGCCGACCGGCTGCGCACCGGAAACAGCGTCGCGAGCATGCCGGGGTGCGAGCCGGACATCGCGGCGAGAAACACGGTCGCGACCATTTGCGCGATGAACAGGTGACCGGGCGTCGGGTTGGTCACCACGAAGTGATACAGCGGGTACACGCACACCATCCACGCAATCACGATCGGATAGAACAGCCGGTACGCGCCATAGCGATCGGCGAGCTTGCCCGACAGCGGAAACAGAAACAGATTCAGCACACCGGACACGAACGCGCCGAGCAACGCAGTCGACAAAGGCAGATGCAATTGCCGCTCGACGTATACGGACAAATACGAGTGCCACACGTAATTGGTCGCGGCGCCGACGATGATCACGCCCATCGCACAGATTGCCGCGTCGCCGTTGTCGCGGAAAAATTGGCGCACGGTCACACGCGGCGGCTTGTCGCCCTGCTCGCGCAACTGCTCGAACTCGGGTGACTCGGCCACGCGATGCCGGATATAAAAACCGAACGGCCCCGCCAACGCGCCGAACAGGAACGGCAAACGCCAGCCCCATGCCACCAGTTGTTCATGAGTGAGCTGCGTGGTCAGCAGATAGCCGACGCCTGACGAAAGCAGCAGCGCAAACGCCTGTGCGGACATATTGAAGCTGCCATAAAACATCTTCTTGTTCGGTGGCGCGTACTCGACCAGCATCGCCGAGGCGGTTGCGAACTGCCCGCCCACCGAGAGGCCTTGCAACAGCCGCGCGAGCACCACCAGCAGCGGCGCCGCAATGCCGATGCTCGCATAGCTCGGTGTCAGCCCCATCAACAGCGTGCTCGCCGCCATCGATATGATCAGCAGCGACAGCGCCTTGCGGCGGCCGGCCCGGTCCGCGTAAATGCCGAGCAGAATGCCGCCGAGCGGCCGCACGATGAAGCCGACCGCGAACGTGGCGAGCGTCAGCATGATCGACACGAAACCGCCGCCGCCCGGAAAGAACACTTGCGCGATGATCTTCGCGAAGTAGCCGTAGATCAGAAAGTCGAACCACTCGAGCCCGTTGCCGAGCACCGACGCGAAGATCGCGCGGCGCACCATCGACGGACTCAGCGCGCTCGCGGCATTCGCCGCGGGCCGCGCGCCGTCATGTGATGTCAAGGTCGCCTCGCTCATGGTTCGCATCCCTGCGTGCCGAACATGGCCGCCAGCGCGCAAACCGATGTGAGCATGCGCGCGCCGTTATGACCGACGCCCGGCACCACGTGAAAACTCTGCGGGAGCCCGTCGGGATGGCGCAACTTCATATAACGATAGTAAGCCTCGGCGCGCGCCACACGCTGCGGTCCTTGCGCTTCGGCGGCACAGGATCTGTCGAGCGCGCTTTGCTGCGGATCGTCGTCCGCGCCGCCGACCAGGTAGTCGATCCGGCGTGCCGCGTACGTCGCTTCGAGTTGCGCGGGCGTGCGGTCGTCGAGATACGGCGGACGGTTGTCCATCCCGTACTTCCATTGATTGAAGCCGGCGCATTGCGCGGCGTCGTATGGCGCCGGCTCGCCTTGTGCATTCGGCCGCTGCGCGTCGAAATACGCGTACGTGGACGGGCTCGCCACCACATAGCGCACGTCGATGCCTGCATCGGTCAGCACGGAGATGTTATGCGCGGCAACCGCGTAGCGCTGCACGACCTGGCCGCCGCCGGAATGCCCGGCGAACACCACGTGCTTCAGGTTCGGAAACAGCTTGCGATCGGCGAGCCGCGCGACGATCGCGTCGAGCACCGAGTAGGAGCTGATCGGCAACGGCGCGCGCGCCGCTTCGCCGCCCATCCAGGCGTCCCCGCTCCAGCGCAGCAGGTCGGCGGGTTCGTCGTGTACGCGCAGGTCGAGCGTGGCGAGAAATTGCGGCGCGATCAGCAGCGTGCTGTCCGGGTCCGCATGCGCGGCGTCTTGTGCGTTTTGCGCAGTGCGGTAGTACACGTCCGCGTTACGCAGTTTGCCGTGAATCACGATCACCGCACGCGTGACCTGCGGCTGCGCGACGCTCCAATCCTTCGACAGATACAACGGAAATTGCGCATGCCCTTGCGGCGTATCGACCGTGAAGCGCGTATCCGAGATCGTCGCGACCGGTTTCAGGTGTGGTTCGTACGTATGCACCGCGAACGCCGGCTGTGCGAGCAGCGCAAGCATTGCAACGCTTGCGACCGCGCACCGCGCGATGAGACGACGTGAGAGATTGACAATCATCCAGCTTGCTCCTGATAACCGTGTACTGTCTTTAACGCACTTCATGGGTCAACCCGTCGCTCGATCCGGGCGTCACGGGTTCGAAAATTCAGAACCGGTGGCGAATGCCGAGCGTCACGCCGGTCTGATTCGGCCCGAACGCCGTGTCGCTCGTCAAACCGACCGGCGTGTACTGGTCGTTCGCGTAGTGGGTCGCCGCGGCATACGCGACCGTTGCATACACATCGGTTCGCTTCGACAGAATATAGTCCCCGCTCAGCACGCCCATCAACGAATTCGATACGTTCGCCGTCTTGTTGCTCTGATAGTAAGCCGCCGCAGTGACGCGGAAATCAGGCTTGACCAGATAACGAACGCCGCCGAACCACAACGCCGCCGACACCGACTTGCCTTTGGTCGGGTCGTACAGATAATGCTCGTAGCCGCCCATGATCGACACGTCGCCGATCTGTTCGCGCGCCGAGGCGCTCCAGTTGCGCGACTTGGTCCACATGCCGGTGGAATTGATCGCGCCGTTCCGGTAGTCGTAAGCCACGGCCGCGCTGAAGCTGCCGAGATCGTAGTCGAGCGCGCCGCCATACGCCGCGCTGCTCTGGAACGAGTCGGCCGAGCCGCCGAAGCTGTACACGCCCGTCGCCGTCAAGCCGCCGAAGTGGCCCACGTACTTGACCGAATTGTTCACGCGCGCCTTGAACGAAAAGCTGTCGACGGAACCGGTGGTCGGCATCCACGTGTACTGCTGGCCGAACACCATCGGGTCGTATTTGATCAACGTGTCGTACATGGCGGTGTACTGCAAGCCCGCCGACAACGCGCCATATGCATCGTTCGCTACCCCGACCGCCGCGGTGCGGTTGAACAGCACGCCGGCGCTTGCATTGGTGCCGTCGTTGCCGTTGAAGCCGGCTTCGAGAATGAAGAATGCCTTGTTGCCGCCTCCCAGATCTTCAGTGCCGCGAAAGCCGAAACGCGAGTTGCTCAGACCACCGGAATTTTCGCGGACCAGAGAGCCCCCGCTCGCGCCGGCATGATTGAGGAATTCGAGGTTGGTGTCGATCACGCCATATAACGTCACCGACGACTGGGCATGCGCGCTCGCGCAACTCACCACGGCCAACGCGGCCACCGCACACTGTTTTTTCACTGACGTCTCCTGTCGATTTTGTTTTATCTCGCGATGCGTTCGGGCCTCATTGCCGGTGTGGCATGGGCGTCGATCGATGCGATGGACGAGATCGTAGGAGCGGCGGTGATAAATGTAAAATACCTGTTTTACGCACCATCCATATTTATAGAATATGGCAATGGCAGCACGTGAAACGCTGCCGGAGGAGACGGACAACGATGGAGCTTCGCCACTTACGCTACTTTCTGGCGGTCGCCGAGGAAGGGCAATTCACACGCGCCGCCGAACGGCTCGCCATGCAGCAGCCGCCGCTGTCGCAGCAGATCCGGATGCTGGAGGAAGAGGTCGGCTTCGAGCTTTTCGTGCGGATGCCGCGCGGCGTGACCTTGACACCCGCAGGCCACGCATTCGCCGAAGACGCGCAACGGCTACTGCAAAACCTGCAGCAATCGGTGGACCGCGCGAGCCGCATCGCGCGCGGCGAGCTCGGCACGATCTCGATCGGGCTGACGAGTTCGGCGGCATTCCATCCGTTCACGACCGAGGCGATCCGCGCGTTTCGCGCGGTGTGTCCCGAGGTTGCCGTGGAGCTGGCCGAACTGAACGCAGCGGAGATCATCGAGCGGCTGGCTGAAGGCCAGATTCAGGCGGCCTTTCTGCGCAAGCCCGTCGATGCACGCGAGGGCGTGGCCTTCGAGTTACTGCTCGACGAGCCGATGGTGGTGGTGTTGCCGGTAGGACATCCGCTGCTGAAAGGCGCGGGAAAGAAGCGGCCGCAAGTGTCGTTGAAAGCACTGGCGCAGGAAGATTTCATTCTCGTGCGGCGCCCCGGCGCACCCGGCATGTACGCGGACATTCTGGCCGCATGCAGGCAGGCGGGTTTCGTACCGAGGATCGCGCGCGAGGTGCCGCGCATGGTGTCGGGCATCAACCTCGTGGCGGCGGGGCTGGGGGTCACGCTAGTGCCGGCGTCGATGCAACGCTACGACCAGGTGGGCACGGTGTATTGCACGCTGGCGAACCCGTCGAGGCTCAGTGCGCCGCTTCATCTGGCCTACCCCAGCGCGCTTCATAACAGCGCTGCAACGCGCTTCATTCAAATGGTCATGGAGCGCGTTCGCGGCTAGCTCGCCGCCCTCTGCGTCGCTACCGGACAGATTTCGTCGATAGGCACACAAATTGCATTTCCGGCTCACCGTACACGCAATGACAAATCCTTTCGACCATGCCTACCCAACCCGCTGCCGGCGCTAATGCTCGCCTATCCTCCGGAATCGACGGAATCGACAATGTTCTGGGAGGCGGCCTCACTCCCGAGCGCATGTACCTTGTGGAGGGCGCGCCGGGCACGGGCAAAACTACCTTGGCCTTGCAATTTTTACTCAAGGGCGTCGAACAAGGTCAGGGAGGCCTCTACATCACGCTGTCCGAGACGCGCGACGAACTGATCTCCGTCGCGCAGAGTCATGGCTGGGACATCAGCGGTTTCACCATTCTCGAACTGCTGTCCGACGAGGGCCTCGATCCGCAATACGAGCAGACCGTGCTGCATCCGGCCGAAGTGGAACTCGGCGAAACGGTCCGCAACGTGATCCAGCGGGTCGACGAACTGAAGCCCGTGCGCATCGTGCTGGACAGTCTCTCCGAATTGCGGCTGCTGTCGCAGAACCCGCTGCGTTACCGCCGGCAGATTCTCGCGCTCAAACGCTATTTCGCCACCCGCGAATGCACGGTGCTTCTGCTCGACGACAACTCGTCCGATCCCGGCGACGTGCAACTGCACAGCATCGCCCACGGCGTGATCACGCTCGACAACCTCGCGCACGACTACGGCGGCAACCGGCGCCGCGCGCGCATCGCCAAAATGCGCGGCATCAAGTTTCGCGAGGGCTATCACGACTTCACGCTGGATACGGGCGGCATCCACGTGTACCCGCGTCTCGTCGCGGCCGAACATCACGCCGAATTCGACGCCAAAGCTGTGAGCACCGGCACGAGAGGACTCGACGCGCTGCTCGGCGGCGGCCTGATCCCCGGCACCAATGCGTTGATGATCGGCCCGTCGGGCGTCGGCAAGACCACGACCGTGGTGTCGTGTCTGATGGCCGCGCTCGAACGCGGCGAGCGCTGCGTCTACTACGTGTTCGACGAAACGCTGGTCACGCTGCTGATTCGCTGCGCGACCCTCGGCATGCATCTGAAGCCGCACGTCGAAAGCGGCTTGCTGACGCTGCGCCAGATCGATCCGGCGGAAATCTCGCCGGGCGAATTCGCGAGCAGCGTGCGCGATTCGGTCGAGAAACAAGGCGTGAAGTACGTCGCCATCGACAGTCTGAATGCCTATCTGCAAGCGATGCCCGGCGAGCGCTATCTGCTGCTGCAAATGCACGAACTGCTCGGCTATCTCAACCAGCAGGGCGTCATCACGATGCTGGTGCTCGGCCAGCACGGGATCATCGGCGAAGTGCAGAACGACATCGACATCAGTTATCTCAGCGACGTGGTCGTGCTGTTCCGCTATTTCGAGCATCACGGCGAAGTATTGACGGCCGTAACCGCCGTGAAGAGCCGCGCGAATGCGCACGAGCGCTCGATCCGCCAGTTCCGGCTCGGCACCGAGGGCGTGGAAGTCGGCGAAGCGCTGCGCGATTTCGAAGGCGTGCTGTCGGGCCTGCCGTCCTATCGCGGCAGCACCGCGCTGCTCGGCGCAACAGATCGCGTCATCGATACTTCCCGGTCGTAATGTTATGGAGCAACGCGTCCTTATTCTGGCGCCGTTTGGCCGCGACGCCGATGTCATTGCCGAAGTCCTGAAGAAAGACGACCGCTGGTGCGTCGCCTGCCGCGACGCCGACGCCCTCACCGACGCGCTCGATGCCGGCGCGGGCGCGGCGCTGATCGCCGAAGAAGCGCTCGCCAACGGTCACGCGTCGCGCCTGTTCGGCTGGCTCGAACAGCAGCACGCGTGGTCCGATTTCCCGATCATCCTGCTGGCGGGCAACCGTGTCGGGCGCCGTTCCGAACGCGGCCTCGATGTGCTCGAGCGGCTCGGCAACGTGGTCGTGCTGGAACGTCCGCTGAACTCGGAGACGCTGCGGCGCGCGGTGGCATCGTCGCTGCGGGCGCGGGCGCGGCAATACGAATCGCGCCGCCATCTGGCCGAACGGATCGAAGCGCAGGAAGCGCTGGTGCAGCTCAACGATTCGCTCGAAAGCCGGATCGCCGAACGCACGCAGGAACTCGCCTCCGCCAACAACCGGCTGATGATGGAGATTCACGAGCGCGCCAAAGTACAGGCGGTGCTGGTGCAGTCGCAGAAGATGGAAGCGCTGGGCCAGCTCACCGGCGGCATCGCGCACGACTTCAACAATCTGCTGAACGTGATCATGGTCAACGCGGAGCTGATCGCACGGGTGGGTAGCGACGAACGCATCCGCGCGATGGCCGCCACCGTCAAACGCGCGACCGAACGCGGCGCGAAGCTGACCGGCCAGTTGCTCACGTTCTCGCGCAACAGCAATCTCGACTTGAAAGCGGTGGACGTGGTCGCTTTGCTGCAAGGCATGCGCGACATCATCACGGTGTCGCTCGGATCGACCATCCGCTACACGAACGAATTCGACCGCGAAGAGATGTGGACCCAGGCCGACGCGAATCAGCTCGAACTGGCGGTGCTCAATCTCGCGATCAACGCACGCGACGCGATGCCGAACGGCGGACAACTCGTTGTCCACGTAAAAGAGCGCGTGGCGCCGGACGAGACGCTGGAGGATGGCCACTACGTGGTGCTCGAAGTCGCCGATACCGGTTCGGGTATCGCGCCCAATGTGGTGTCGCGCGTGTTCGATCCGTTTTTTACGACCAAGCCGATCGGCAAAGGCACGGGTCTCGGTTTGAGCCAGGTGTACGGCATCGCGCGGCAGGCAGGCGGCACCGCGCGGCTGTTCAGCGAGGAAGGCGTCGGCACGACCGTCGAAATCTGGCTGCCGCTGCGCCAGCGCGCCGTGCAGCAAACTGAGACGGTGTCGGACGTCGAACAGAACGCGGTCGGCGAAAAACGCGTGCTGGTGGTCGAAGACGACAACGAGGTGCGCGCAATGCTGGTCGAGTGTCTGAAAATGCTCGGCTACACGGTGACCGAAGCGGCGGACGGACGCACCGGTCTGAATCGTTTGAAGGCCGACAACCCCGACCTGCTGATGGTCGACTTCGCGATGCCGGGAATGAACGGCATCGACGTGATCGCGGAAGCGCGCAAGATGCGCGAGGACTTGCCGGTGATCCTCGCGACCGGTTACGCGGACGTGGATATCTCGGGCCTCGCTGTAAAACGCTGCACGATTCTGCGCAAACCGTTCCAGCTCGACGACCTCGCGCGTACCGTGCGGCTCGGCCTCGTGACCTGACGCACGGAGCCGGTTGCTCAACCCCTGCCGCAGCTCCAGCGCCCCGGTATGCGCTGGAGCTACCGCCCGGCCGCCGCCCAGCCAGCGCAGGCACGCCGATTTTTGCCCCAAAAAACCAATTCAATAGTTTCCTAACGAATATTTAGCCCCTACAATGGCGGCCATGTCGAAAAATCTCGATACCTTGCGCCGCACCGTCAGCAGCACGCTCATCGTCGCCGCCAGAAAATGGCGTCGTACGAGCCACGGCGTGCTCGCGGCCTTCAACGTTTCGGAGGCGTGCGCCACGCCGCTGCTCACCGCTGGTCGTCTCGGCGAGGCCGTACGCCAGGTCACGCTGGCCGATCACATCGGCATCGAAGGGCCGTCGCTGGTGCGCCTGCTCGATCAGTTATGCGCCGCCGGCCTGATGCGCCGCGACGAAGACCCCGAAGACCGGCGCGCCAAAACCGTCACGCTCACCGACGAAGGCCGCGCGGTCACCGCGAAAATGGAAGAAGAACTGGTGACGCTGCGCGCGCAAGTGTTGAAAGGCATTTCGCGCAGCGATCTCGAAGCGACCTTGCGCGTGCTGGCCGCTTTCAATGCCGAATTCAACGCGGACAACGGCGCCGAACGCAGGGCAGGCGCAACGGCATCCCACGGCGCGAAGGACCGGGCGTAACGGTTTATGGTCTACCCCACCCTGCGCGACTGGCTGTTCTCCGTCAAGACTTTCGCCGCGGCGATGATCGCGCTCTACATCGGTCTCGCGCTCGAATTGCCGCGGCCGTACTGGGCGATGGCAACGGTCTACATCGTGTCGAATCCGTTTGTCGGCGCGACCCGCTCCAAGGCGCTGTATCGCGCGCTCGGCACCGCGCTCGGCGCGTCGGCCGCGGTGCTGCTGGTGCCGCCGTTCGTCGAGTCGCCGTATCTGTTCAGCGTGGTCGTCGCGCTGTGGACGGGTACGCTGCTGTATCTCGCGGTGGCCGATCGCACCGCGCGCAGCTACGTGTTCATGCTCGCGGCCTATACGATGCCGATCATCGCGTTGCCTTCGGTGACCAATCCCGACGGCGTGTTCGATCTCGCGATCAGCCGTACCGAGGAAATCACGCTCGGCATCGTGTGCGCGAGCATCGTCGGCAGTGCGCTGTTTCCGAGCCGGCTCGCGCCGACCATCATCGAGCGCACCGACGCCTGGTTTCGCGACGCCGCGTTCTACGCGAGCGAAACGCTGTCGGGCCGCATCGCCGGCACCGCGATTTCCAGCGCCCGTCAGCGGATCGCCGCGACAGTCAACGGTCTGGAACTGCTGCTGAGCCAGCTTTCCTACGACCATACGCGGCCCGACGTGCTCGCACGCACGTACGAATTGCGCGGACGCATGCAATTGCTGCTGCCGATCATGTCGTCGCTGGCCGACCCGCTGGTCGCGCTCTACAACAGCGGCCGGCATAGCTGGCCGGAAGGACTCGTCGCATTGCTCGACGACGTGATCAAGTGGTTCAAGGAGCCGCTGCCGACCGCGAGCAAGGGCAGCCAGTCCGATCTCGTCGCCGACGCGTTGCGTGCCCGCATCGCCGCCATGCAGCCGCCGCCGGCCGCGCTCGCCAGTTGGGAAGGCGCGTTGCTGTCGAACGCGCTGTGGCGGCTGCGCCAGGTGATCGACGTCTGGCAGGATTGCCGAACGCTGCGCGTCATCATCACACGCGAAGAAGGCGCATGGCGGCCGCGCTTTCGCCATTGGCGGCTGGGCGGCACCGAACGTTTTTTCGACCGCGGCATCATGCTGTTCTCGACGGTCTCGGCCGGCACCGCGGTGGTGCTCGCGTGCGCGTTGTGGATCAGCTCGGGCTGGGCCGACGGCGCCAGCGCGGTGACGCTGGCGGCCGTTGCCTGCTGCTTTTTCGCCGCCCTCGACGAGCCCGCGCCCTTCGTCTTCAAGTTCTTCCTTGCGACGGCCGTCGCGGTGGTGGCCGCCGGCGTCTACCTGTTCGCCGTGCTGCCGCACGTGCACGATTTCCCGATGCTGGTGGTGTTGTTCGCCGCGCCGTTCATCCTGGTCGGCACACTGATTCCACGGCCGCAGTTCAACATGGTGACCGTGCTGGTCGCCGTGAACACCGCGACCTTCATCAGTATTCAGGACGCGTACTCCGCCGACTTCCTGATCTTCCTGAACAGCAATCTCGCCGGTCTCGCGGGGCTGCTGTACGCATATCTGTGGACCCGCGTGACGCGGCCGTTCGGCGCCGAACTCGCGGCGTCCCGGCTACTGCGCTCGAGTTGGGCCGACGTGGCGCTGACCGCCTCCACACAGCCGATCGAAGACCCGCGCAATCTCGCCGCGCGCATGCTCGACCGTCTGATGCAACTAATTCCGCGTCTGGGCGCCACGGACGATCATCGCCATCCGTCGATCGAAAGCTTTCGCGATCTGCGCATCGCGTTCAACGCGCTCGATCTGCGCCGCCTGACCCGCAAGCTCAGCGGCGAAGCGCCGGCCGCGATCGATCACGTACTCGACGGCGTGCGTCAGTACTTCGAAAGCTGCGTCGACCGGCGCGCGCGCCAGCCGGTGCCGGACAGCCTGATGTCGTCGATCGATGCCGCGGTGGCGCGGGTCGCCGCGCAAGGGCTCGCGAATGCCAATGCCGGTGGCAACCCCGATGCCAATGCCGACGGCCGCGCGACCGACGCAACCGGCGCGGCTTCGCCGACTACTTCGGCACGCCAGTTACGCGACGCGCTGCACGCGCTGGTCGGCTTGCGTCTTTCGCTGTTTCCGGCCACGCTGACGACACCGACGCCGCCCGAACCGGAGGCCGCTGCCTGATGCCGTCTTCTACGCAACCGCTGCACAACCGTATCCCTCCACTTGCCCACTTCCCGCGATGATCGGTGAAATCGATATTTTCGGCGTGTTCGTGCCGGCCGTGCTCGTGCTGATGTTGATCGCGTATCTGATCAACCTCGCGATCCGCACGGTGCTCGGACGCGTCGGCTTTTACCGCTTCGTCTGGCACCGTTCCATTTTCGATCTCGGCATTTATGTGCTGGTGCTGGGCCTTGTCGTCGTCGTTTCGCACAGACTAATAACGTGAAAAAAACCTGGTTCTCCGTCGCTCAGATTCTGCTGACCCTGATCGTCGTCGTGATCGCGGCCTTCGTGCTGTGGAAACTGGTCGGCTACTACATGTTCGCGCCGTGGACCCGCGACGGCCACGTGCGCGCCGACATCATCCAGGTGGCGCCGGATGTCTCGGGGCTGATTTCATCGGTCGACGTGGCGGACAACCAGCAGGTCAAGCAAGGCCAGGTGCTGTTCAAAATCGACGAAGCACGCTACGAACTCGCACTGCGTCAGGCACAGGCCACCGCGCAGCAACGCCGCGCGACGCTCGACCAGGCACGCCGCGAAGACGCGCGCAATCGCAAGCTCGGCAACCTGGTGGCGGCGGAAGTCGCCGAAGAAAGCCGCTCGCGCGTCGAACAGGGCGAAGCCGCGCTCGCCGATGCGAGCGTCGCGATCGATACCGCACGGCTCAACCTGCAACGCTCGACGATAAAAAGCCCCGTCGACGGCTATCTGAACGACCGTGCGCCACGCGTCGGCGAATTCGCGTCGGCCGGGCGCGCGGTGCTCGCGGTGGTCGATCTGCATTCGTTCCGCGTGGACGGTTATTTCGAGGAGACCAAGCTGCGCGGCATCGATATCGGCCAGCAGGTCGATATCAAGGTGATGGGCGAGCCGGGCCTGTTGCGCGGTCATGTGCAGAGCATCGTCGCTGCAATCGAGGACCGCGACCGCACGCAGGGCACGAACCTGCTGCCGAATGTGAATCCGGCGTTCAGCTGGGTGCGTCTCGCGCAACGGATTCCGGTGCGCGTCGCGCTCGACGAAATTCCCGTCGACTTCCGCATGATCGCGGGACGAACCGCGACCGTGTCGGTGCGCGATATTTCGCCGACCGGCAAGCCGCGCGCGGCAGCGGGTGTTTCCGGTGCTTCGGGTGCTGTAGAGCCGGTGGCGCCGACCGCGCCGCTGGGGTCCGTCGCCCAACCGGCGCCTGCAGCATCCGCGGCATCTGCGGCGGTTATTTCGGGCGCCTCGCAATGAAGCTGTCGCGCGCTCTGCCCTTATCGCCGTGGCTGCCGTTATTGCCGCTGGCCGTCGCGCTCGGCGGCTGCATGAACGTCGGCCCGAATTACTCGCTGCCGCAGCAGGCGCTGATCAACGCGCCGCTCGCGAATGCGCCGATCGAAGGCGCAGACGCCACGCTGACGTCGCGGCAGAACGTGCCCGCTGTCTGGTGGAAGCTGTATGACGATCCGGTGCTGAACGGTCTCGTCGACGAAGCGCTGCAGTCGAATACCGACTTGCGGGTCGCCGCGGCGAACCTCGCGCGTTCGCGCGAAGCGCTCGGCGTCGCGCAGGCACAAGGCGGTTTCTCCGGCAAGACTTCAGTGGCGCTCGAACGCGCGCAGGAATCGGCCGAGCAATACCTGTTGTTCAACAAGCTGCCGGTGACCAACGAAGGCGACATCGGCATCAGCATCTCGTACGAAATCGATCTGTTCGGCAAACTGCGACGCGGCGTGGAAGCCGCGCAGGCGGACACCGAGGCCGTTCAGGCCGCCGGCGACCTCGCGCGCATCTCCGTGGTGGCGGACGTGGTGCGCTCTTACGTCGAGCAATGCTCGGCCGCCGAAGAACTCACCATCGCGCAGCAGTCGCTCGCGTTACAGAAGCAGCGCGTGGACGTGTCGCGCCGTTTGCGCGACGCGGGCCGCGGCAATCAACCGGACGTGACGCGCGGACAGACACAAGTCGATACGTTGTCCGCGGATATTCCGCGTTACACCGCGCGCCGCAAGATCGCGCAATACCGGCTCGCGGCGCTGCTCGCGCGCGCGCCGTCCGATCTGCCGCCCGCCGTGCTCGCGTGCAACAAGCTGCCGCAAATCCGTCAGCCGATTCCAGTCGGCGACGGCGCCGCACTACTCAAGCGGCGCCCTGACGTGCGCGAGGCCGAGCGGCAACTGGCGGCATCGACGGCGCGCATCGGCGTGGCCACCGGCGCGCTATATCCGACGGTGAGCATCGGTGCATCGACGGGCTTGACCGGGATTCTCGAAGACCTCGGCACGTCACCTACCGCGCGCTGGGCGTTCGGTCCGCTGATCAGTTGGACCTTTCCGGCGAACGGCGCGCGTGGCCGCGTGCGCGAAGCGGCGGCCTCGAGTCAGGTCGCCCTGGCGAAGTTCGACGGCGTGGTGCTGACCGCATTGCGCGAAACCGAAACGAACCTCGCGACCTATTCGTCGGACTATGCGCGCGCCGATGCTTTGCGCGCGGCGTTGAAGTCGGCCACGCAGTCGGCGGATGAAACGCATCGGCTGTATCAGGCCGGACGCGAGTCGTTCATTTCGGATCTGGATGCGACGCGCACGCTGACGTCGGCGAAATCTCAATTGGCCGCGGCGGAAGGCCAGGTGGCGATCGACCAGGTCAATCTGTTCCTCGCACTGGGCGGTGGTTGGGAGATGGATCAGCAGGCAGCAGGGACGGCTCCTGCTGCAACGGGCAATGCGGCCACGGCTGTGGTCACGCCGAATGGCGCGGTTATGCCGACGGGGGCTGGCAAAGCGCCGTGACGTAATGGCTCGGGCGTGTTCTATTAACGCAAGCGCGGCTCCGCAAACCCGCGCTCGCAGGTCCGTACATTCCGCACTTCGGCCCGCAAATCCGCAGCGATTTGCGCGGCCGCCTCTTCAGGCCGAGCTTTGCCGCACATGAAAATATCGAGCGCGGCAAAACGATGTTCTGGCCACGTGTGGATAGTGATGTGCGACTCCGCGAGCAACACCACGCCCGTCACACCATGCTCGCCGCCGAAGTGATGAAATTGCGCGGACAGCACGCGCGCGCCCGCAGCCTTCGCCGCGTTCACCAGAATCGCTTCGAGCGCGACGGTATTGCGCAGCAAGGCCGGCGAGATCCCGCCCAGATCGGCCAGCACATGCGAGCCACAGGCTTCTCGCGGCGTCGGCGCTGAAGTGATGTGCCCGGCACTCACTTGTGCGACCCGTACGACGAGTAACCGCTGCGCGCGGAAGTACTGCCGTATCCTCCACCGCCGCTGCCGCTGCCGCCGCTTCCGGAACTCATCGACGTGCAACTGAACATCAGCACTACGATGGCCGCGTAAAGCGCATAGAGAACCTGTCTCACGCTTACCTCTTGCTGCGCGACGCGCCGTCGCGCGACGTGTTGGGTTGGCCATGGAACGAGCGCCAGATCCACTCGGGCACCCACAAAGCGATCAGACCGACGATCACCAATACCGTCGAACTATCGAAATCGAACAGCTTGTTGAAGTTGATGAAAACCATCAGCCCGGTCGCGATCCACGGCCACGGACCAAATCCGCGCGACAGATACCACTTGTCATCCGAAGCGGCGCCTGCGGTTTCATTCACACGACGGCTCGCGTTGTCGGTTGCCAGCTCCGGCACGCCGAATCGTTCCGCAACCTTGCTGTTGCTCAACGGCTTCGCCCGCGACCAGACGATTTCGTCAGCGGTGGCTTCGCGCGTCATCTTGAAGTCACGCCACGTGAAATCGGTAATCGACGTCTTGTCGCCGACCTGCACGCGCCAGTTGAACGCGCCGGCAACGTACATCACTTCCGCGTCATAGCGCTCGTTCTCACGGTAGGTCTTGCCGGCGTCGAGCACGTGGCCCTCCCGACTCATCATCGGCCAGCGGTTCAATACGTCGACGCGTTCCCAGCTTCCCGCGCTATGCACGAGCCAAAGGAAGCCACGCTCGAGGTTGTGCAGCAGGTATTCGTCCCAGCTGTATTGCGCGTCCGACGTACGACAGCGCATCAAACCGAGCACCGTGTATTTCGCACCGTCGAACGTGGCGCTAGCGCTCAGCTGCAATGCGGTTTCGACAGCTTCGACGCTGCGCCTTTTCGAAAACAGCGTGGCCTGTTCCGCGCTGCAATCGACACCCGCATGGCAAGATCCGCAAATCACGTAGTTCGCGACACCAGCCGGACAATCGAGTGACGCGCCGCAACTCGGGCACGTAAACGCCGCAAGCTCGCCGCGATAACGACCGGCGGACTCGCGAATCTGCGCTTCGTCGCGCAGCCCCTGGCAAGCCAGCGCCGCCAGTTCCACCGACTCGCCTTCATACACCACTGGTTTGCCGTCTGGCGAATCCGCGTCGGAATAGTCGAGTGTGATGAACCGGTCTTCGTAGCGGAAATCGGCGACGCGCGCCTGCCAGCCGTCGCCTAAGCGAAACGGCAGTTCGCCCTCGCCACCCACGCATTGCGCGATGCGAATATCCGCGGCGAGATAGCGCTTGCCGCGAAAATCGAAGGGCACGCCGGGACTCAGCGAATCGAACCGCGGGAGCGCGCTATCCTGCGCTTCGAGTTCCTTTTGCGTGGTGATTGCGTATTGTCCCGACGCATCGGAGAGCCAGGCAAATGCGCCGTCGTCGAACTCAGCGTACCACTCGGTCCAGTAGCCCACGTCGTAACGCAACTGAATGCGCCCGAGCAGCGTGAACGAGCCGTTCTCGTGATGACCGGTAGCGCCGAGTTGCAACGGCGAATAGTCTTCGAATACCGAAGCCATTTCGCCGATCCGTTCGACCGCCTCGCCGCGCTTGAGCAAGGTGCTGCGGCACGACTCGCAAACCGCTATCACCGCCGCGGCGGAGCGGAATTCGAGCGGCGCGCCGCACTGGGGACACGAAGTACTGAACATCGAGTGCGCTTATTTCGTCAGCCTGGCGAGGATCTCGGCTTTCGCCTTCGCGTAGTCGTCTTCGGTGACGAGGCCTTTGTCCAGTAGCGTCTTGAGTTGCTGCAAACGCTCGACGTAATCGTTCGACGCTGTAGAAGCCGGCGTTTCCGCATGTGCTTGCGCAGGCTGATTGAGCGCATCGATCATGCTCTTGCCGATCGCCGCGCCCGCCGCGATACCCGCGCCCACGCCGGCGATCCCGCTTTCGTTCTGCGCAGCCAATGGAATCGATTGCGCCGCTTGATACTGCGCGAACTTGTTCAGGTCACCGCTCACCCCGACGCTAATGCGCGCGTCGAGCGCTTTTTGCAACGCGTCGGGCAGCGACACGCTTTGCACAGTGAACGAATCGAGCGCGACACCGTAACGCGCAAAGACCGGCGCGAGCGCATGGCCGATGCGCTGCGACAACAACTCCTGGTTCGCGGCCATATCGACGAAAGCGACGTCTGCCGATCCGAACGCGACGCTCATCGCGGTCACCACCAGATTGCGCAATTGCTGCTCGAGATCGTCGACCGTGTAGATTTCGCGCGTGCCGCTGATCTCACGATGAAACGCGGGCACGTCGACCACGCGATACGAATAGATGCCGAAAGCGCGAACCTGCACGAGCCCGAATTCGCTATCGCGAATGGTGACGGGCTGCGGCGTGCCCCAACGGCGGCCGAGCTGCAAACGCGTACTGAAGAAGTACACGTCGGATTTGAAAGGCGACTGGAACAGCTTGTCCCAATTGCGCAAGCTGGTCAGCACCGGCAGTGTGCGGGTGGTCAACGTGTAAAGGCCGGGACCGAATACGTCGGCGATCCGCCCCTCGTTGATGAATAGCGCCATTTGCGATTCGCGCACGGTCAATTGGCCGCCGTACTGGATTTCCTGGTCTTGCATCGGATAACGCCACGCCAGTATGCCGTCACGCTCTTCCGTCCACTGGAGAACGTCGACGAATTGCTTGCGAATAAACGAAACGAAACTCATTGTGCACTCCTCGCGCGAGGCGCTCGCCTATCAGGCAACGATTTCAACTTTGTTAGACGGCAATCAGGTCAGACAGGCCGCATTGATAATGCCGACCACCAGCGAAGCGGTGCCCATCAAACCGCCCATTGCGGTATTACGTGTTTCGATCGCATGGTTCATACCGGGCAGGATCCGCGTCAACAATGCATACGTGACGACCTGCACGACCATTGCGCCGATTGCCCAGATCAGCACCAGCCACAGCGTGGAGTTATGGGCGATGCTCGAGGCCAGCGTCAGGCAGAAACCGACCAGTGCGCCGGCAAAGGAAAGGAGTGCCGCGACATTGCCTTCGCGTATCAGAGCCAGTTCGTCGAAAGGCGTGACCTTGAGGTAAACTGCCGCGAATCCGAGGATCAGCGCAAAAGCCGACAGTAAATGAATCCCATAAGAAAAGGCGTCACCCATTTATTCCCCCGGATTTTGCATGCCGCGCATGCCGTTTTTCCCCGCCGCGACTATGGCGGCCACACCGGGCTACGGTTCGCGGAAATCGCCGCCAGTATATCCAGATCGGACCGGGGTGCCCAGCACGATGAATAAACATAATCGCACGCTGATTCTGTCCGTACTGGTACTCGCCTCATGCGGACTGGGTTATGAACTGATCAGCAGCACGTTATCAAGTTACTTGCTGGGCGACTCGGTGCTGCAATTTTCTTCGGTGATCGGCTGTTATCTGTTTGCGATGGGCGTGGGCTCGTGGCTCGCCAAATTCGTCGACGATGACGACGTGCTCGACCGCTTCGTCGATATCGAATTGCTGGTGGGTTTGCTCGGCGGTTTGTCTGCGGCGCTGCTGTTCGGCGTGTTCGCGTGGCTCTCGGCGCCGTTTCGCGCGGCGCTCTATGCGATGGTGCTGGTGCTCGGCGCATTGATCGGGATGGAGATTCCGCTCGTGATGCGCGCATTCCAGCAGCGCCGGCAGGCGTTTCGCCATACCGTCAGCGACGTGCTGAGCTTCGATTATCTCGGCTCGCTCGCCGTCTCGCTGCTGTTCCCGCTCGTGCTGGCGCCACGTCTCGGTTTGCTGCGCACCGGGTTTCTGTTCGGCATCCTGAACGCGCTCGTTGCGTTGTGGACCACGCATACGTTCCGTGGCGAAATTAGCAACGTCCCCGCGAAACTGGCGCGCGCCGCGCTCGTGATCAGTTTGCTCGGCGCCGGTTTCGTGCTGTCCGAGCGCCTCACGCATTGGGCCGAACACGGGCTTTACGGCGACGAGACGATTTTCTCCGAAACCACGCCATATCAGCGCATCGTGCTCACGCAATGGCACGACGACATGCGTCTGTACCTGAACGGCAACCTGCAATTCTCGTCGCGCGACGAACATCGTTATCACGAAGCGCTGATTCATCCGACACTCGAAGCGCTGCCGTGGGCAAAACACGTGCTGGTGCTCGGCGGCGGCGACGGCCTCGCGGTGCGCGAGATTCTCAAACATCGCAACATCGAAAGCGTGACGCTGGTCGATCTCGATCCGGCGATGACGCGGCTGTTTTCGACCTCCGCGCCGCTCGTCAAACTGAACCGTGGTTCGCTCAAAGACCCACGCGTTCATGTGATCAACGACGACGCCGTACGCTGGCTCGAATCGAATGCCGAAGTATTCGACGCCATCGTGGTGGATTTTCCCGATCCCACCAACTTTGGACTCGGCCGCTTGTATTCGGTGCCGGTGTACCGGATGCTCGCGCGACATTTGTCCGAAAACGGCTATGCGGTGATTCAGTCGACGTCGCCGTATTTCGCGCCGCACGCGTACTGGACGATCGTCGATACGTTGCGTGAAGCCGGCCTCAACACGTGGCCGTATCACTGCTACGTGCCTTCGTTCGGCGACTGGGGGTTCGTGATCGCGAGCAAACGTCGCGACTACACGATCCCCACGCATTATTCGGTACCCACGCGCTGGCTCGACGCGCAAACGGCTGTCGACATGTTCCACTTTCCCGCCGATATGCCGGCCTTGCCGATGGCGCCCAATCAGTTGAACGACCAGCCGCTCGTCCGCCTGTTCGACGACGACTGGAAGCACGTGCTGCGCTGATGGACCGCCGCACTTTTCTGTTCGCAGGCGCCGCGGCCGCGCTTTCCGGTTGCGGCCGCAACGGCTGGATCGAGACGACACCGGTGATCGACAGTCCCGGCATGCGCGAGGGCCATGCGCTGCGCGACCATCGCAGCTTGCCGCCGCCGTCGGGCACGATCGAAACCGACATCGCGATTCTCGGCGCGGGCGCCGCGGGTTTGTCGTGCGCGTGGCAACTCGCGCGCGCCGGCCACAAGGATTTCGTCGTGCTGGCAGGACCCGAGTTCGGCGGCAATGCCGCAGGCGGCCGGTATGGCGATCTCGGCTATCCGAAGGGCGCGCATTATCTGCCTTTGCCTTCGATGGAATCGACCCATTTGCGCGATATGCTCGCTGACCTCGGTGTGATCGAAGCCGATCCGTTTACGGCCCGACCGGTATTCGACGAACGTGTTCTGGTGCACGCTCCCGACGAGCGCCTGTTGATCGACGGACAGTGGCAGGACGGGCTCGTGCCGACCATCGGCGTGAGTCAAACGGAACTCGCGCAGCAGCAGCGCTTTTTTGCATATACCGACGCGTTGCGCACGGCCGTCGGCAGCGACCGCCGCAAGGTGTTCTGCATTCCGCTCGCGCAGTCGTCGCAGGATGCGCGGTGGCGCGCGCTGGACAAACGTTCGTTCCGCCAATGGCTGCTCGAAGAAGGCTATACCGCGCCTTCGCTGCACTGGTATCTGAACTATGCGTGCCGCGACGATTTTGGCGCGGGTTACGAACGTGTGTCGGCATGGGCAGGTCTGCATTACTTTTCGGCGCGCGGCGGACATGCGCGAAACGCGGAAGACGGCGCGGTGCTAACGTGGCCGGATGGCCTGCATAGCATGGTTGCGAAACTGAACTCGTCGATTGCGAAGCGAGTGGGTGGGTCTGCATGGTCGCTGCCGGGCTTTGCGGCGCACGTGGAGGAAAAAGGGGGCGGCGTTGAAGCGCTTTGCGTGCGCATCGACAGTAACGACGTGCCTACGACGTTCGTGCTGAAGGCGCGTCGCGTGGTGTGCGCGATGCCGCTTTTCGTCGCCCAACATGTGATGCCGCAATTGCATACATATGGTTTTGACGCGGCACGCGATCTGCCGCCGCGCGCGCCGTGGCTGGTATCCAACTTTCTGATGGACGGCATGCCGCGCGAAGCGCAAGGCGTGCCGCTCGCGTGGGACAACGTCGTGTATCGCGGCGACGGACTTGGCTATGTCGTGTCGACACACCAATTGATCCGCTTGTCGCCACCGCAGCGCTCGGTGTTTTCGGCGTATCAGGCGTTGAATCTTCAGGCACCCGACGAGACTCGCCGCTGGCTCGCCGCCGCACGTCCCGAGGAGTTGCGGGCCCAGGCCGCGGTCGATCTGGTGCCGGCTTACGGCCGCGAATTGTGGCGCCACGCGGCCGCGCTGGAGATCACCGTGCGCGGTCATGCGATGGCGACGCCCGATGTGGGCTTCCTGAGCCGCCCCGGTCTGCTCGCCCTACGCGACGCGGATGGTCCGATCCTGTTTGCACATGCCGATCTGTCGGGGATGTCGTTGTTCGAGGAAGCGTCGTATTGGGGCGTGCTCGCGGCGCATCGGGCGTTGGTCTGACGAATGGTGGGTCGGCTTGCCTCGAGGCGCGTCCGGGTAAATCACTATTATTGACAAGCTTTCTTTTAGCTTTCACTTCGGGTTAAATACGAGCCTCAACTACACGTTACGGGGTCACGTATGTCGCAATTCATGAAAAGTGCCGCCACGCTCGGCGGGTGTATCGGCGTGTTTACGGTGGTGGTCGCGGTGGTGGAGATGTTGGCGAATTGAGGGGGAGGCTTAGCGCACTTTGAGTTCCGCGCGGGCCACCGCCAAGTGGCCGCTTGACGAATCGCGCCCCTGCTTCGGCGGGTGCAGTCGCCGTACACAAAATCAGTCAACGCGGCGTCAATACTAGCGTCACGCTCATATCGCCCCCACAAACCTAGACTCATCAGACGCGATTCCTTTTTTCCGGACGACACATCAGTTCAGCTTGAGAGCCGTCCGCCTCCCGCAATCGATCGCACACACTGCGTAACCCGCGCGAAACCGCACGTTGGGCCGGAACGGCATTTGCGCGCGCCCCTCAAGCGCATCTCGGTCAACGACGTCGTTTCTTGACAAAGATCAAGTGGAATCGGTACCTGATTGCCGCGAACACATCTCGAAAATGACAATCGCGACTCCCCGGCTACGCCGATTTTTCACACATACAAATTTTTGTATAATCCCCGAATTCGCGACATAAACGGCGCATTCCGGATTGTCTATCTTGCGAAATTTGAAGACGCCGTTTATGTGCTTCACTGCTTTCAGAAGAAAACTCAGAAAACCAGCAACGCAGATCTGGAACTCGCCAGCGCGCGTTACCGCGAATTGAAAGGGGTCAAGGCATGAGCAATCAAACTTTTTCGAGCGTCTCGGACGCTATTGAAGACACCCCCGAACAGGCCCAAAACATGAAGCTTCGGTCCGTTTTGATGATGGCGATCAAAGACCAGATCACGCGAAGCGGAATGAGTCAGGCAGAAGCCGCCAGGTTTTTTTGCGTGACCCAGCCGCGTATATCTGACCTCATGCGCGGAAAGATCAATCTGTTTGCGCTCGACGCTCTCGTCAACATGGCGGTCGCCTCAGGGATGCGTGTCGAGATGCAGGTGTCTGCCGCGCCGGCAAAACGCGGCGTCAGCACCACCAGCGCCAAAACGGCTGCGGGCAAGAAGCCTGCGACTGCGACTCCGAAAAAAACGTCCACACGCAAGCCCGCAACCAAGGCATCCACGAGGCCCAGCAAGGAACGCGGTACCGCAGCGAGCTATTCCCGCTAGGCGCCCCCCTGCTCCCGAATCATCTCAATCAACCCCCTCAGCCCCGCCGGCACATGTCGGCGCCCCGGGTAATAAAGACACAAGCCGTCGAACGAAGGCGTCCAGTCCGCCAGCACGCGCCGCAGCGTGCCTGCCTTCAGATCGGCCGCCACGTTCCATTCCGTCATATACGCGAGCCCAAATCCTTCGCGCGCAGCTTCCATCACCAGCAACGGTTCATCGAGCGTCAAAATACCTTGCACGTCCACACTGATCGCTTCGCCGCGACGCTCGAACTCCCAATGGTAGATGCGCCCGCTCGGCATGCGCAGCCGTATACAACGGTGCGCCTTCAAATCGTCAGGCACGCGCGGTTTCGGATTTTTAGCGAAATAAGCCGGGCTCCCAACTACCGCAAAACGCTGCGGCCGATTGAACGGCACGGCGATCATCTCCTGCGGCAAGCTTTCGGCCAGCCGGATGCCGGCGTCGAACCCCTCTTCCACGATATCGATCATGCGCCCCTCCGTGACGAGGTCGAGTTTCATCTCCGGATAGCGGCGCAGATACGCGAGCAGAACAGGCATGACCTGGCGCGCCGCACCGGTCGACGCATTGATGCGCAGCGTGCCCGCAGGCGTATCGCGATAGCTGCCGGCCTGCTCGATGGCCACACGAATGGTCGACAACGCGGGCGCGACGCTATCGACGAATTGCGTGCCGGCCTCCGATAACGACACACTGCGCGTCGTGCGATTGAAAAGCCGCACACCGATACGTGCCTCGAGCGCGGCCACCGCATGACTGAGTGCCGACGTCGACACGCCCAACTCCGTCGCCGCCGCACGAAAGCTGCGATGGCGCGCCACCGCCAGAACACCTTCCAGCTCGCTCAAACCGGGCGTTTTCATTATTCCATCCTGCTCAACGAATCATCCTTGATTATATGGCTAGTCAGTTCAATCGCTTGAGCCTATCTTCGACGTGATCCCGAATTCACGTGTAGGAGCAATCATGGAACACATCGACAAGATCTATATCGACGGCGCATTCGTCACGCCACACGGCGAAGAATGGTTCGAGCTTTTCAATCCGGCGACTGAAGCAGTGATCGGCAAAGTCCGGCTAGCCGATGCGGAAGACGCGCGCCGCGCGATTGCCGCGGCCAGGCGCGCGTTCGCATCGTTTTCGCTCACCAGCAAGGAAGAGCGAATCGCGCTGCTCGAACGCATGCACGACGCGGTCGCGGCGCGCGAGGACGAGTTGTTCGAAGCCATCGTCGACGAATACGGCGCGCCGACTTCCCGTGCGCGCTGGATGGCAAAGTACGCGGCCGGCACGATCGCCGAAGCCGCCAAAGTTCTGCGCGCCTATGATTTCACACGCCGCGCCGGCACCGCCGAAGTCGTTATGCAAGCACTCGGCGTCGCCGGCTTGATCACGCCCTGGAACAGCAACGGCGGCTTCATCTGCGGCAAACTGGCCGCGGCCATCGCGGCCGGTTGCACGGCCGTGATCAAGCCGAGCGAGATGAGCGCGATTCAAACGCGGATCGTCACCGAGGCATTGCACGAAGCCGGTTTGCCCGCCGGGGTGTTCAATATCGTCACGGGTCGCGGCGAAACGGTCGGCGCGGAAATCAGCGCGCATCCGGATGTGGCGAAAATTTCTTTCACTGGATCGACCGCGGTCGGCAAGACGATCCTGCGTACCGGCGCTGAAACCTTGAAGCGTGTGACGCTGGAGTTGGGCGGCAAATCGCCGATGCTCATACTCGACGACGCCGATTTCGCCGAGGCCGTTCCGCTCGCGCTGCAGGCTGGCTTCATGAACAGCGGCCAGGCGTGCATTGCGGGCACACGCATCCTGGTGCCGCAAAGCCGCGTCGCCGAATTCGAGGACCGTGTGCGCGACGAAATCGTGCGCATGCCTGCGGGCGATCCGCGCGATCCGCTCACGCAGATCGGCCCGATGGTCAGCCGAAAGCAGTGGGAGCGCGTGCAGCGCTACATACGTATCGGCATCGACGAAGGCGCTCGTCTGATCGCGGGCGGCGAAGGGCGTCCGGACAATGCGCAGCGCGGCTGGTTTGTGAAGCCCACGGTTTTCAGCGATGTCCGCAACGACATGACGATTGCGCGCGAGGAAATCTTCGGACCGGTGTTGTCGATCATCGCGTATCGCGATACTGAAGAGGCGCTCGCCATTGCCAACGACACAAGCTACGGGCTACAAGCGTACGTGGTATCCGCCGATGCCGCACGCGCCCGCTCTGTCGCTGCGCGTATCGACGCCGGACGTGTGCTCGTGAATACGCTCGCGCACGAACCCGCTGCGCCATTCGGCGGCTTCAAGCAGTCAGGAATCGGACGGGAACATGGAACGTTCGGACTGGAAGCATTCATGGAACCGAAGTCGCTGCTCGGCGTGAATTGACGCACGTCGTTGTTCTCATCGTCATCGGATCCGAACGATGGCGTCGACGCTCATATGAACGCCGCGCCATCGTACAAGTGCTTCAACGCCGGTTCGAACCCGACACCACGTCGATCCAGACGGCGAGCACGAGAATGCTGCCCTTCACGATCATCTGCCAGTACGCGTCGACGTCGAGCATCGACATGCCGTTATCGAGGCTCGCCATCACCAGCGCGCCGATCAACGCGCCGTACACCGTGCCGGAGCCGCCGCGCATCGACGTGCCGCCGATAAAGCACGCGGCGATCGCATCGAGTTCGCCCATCGAGCCCGCCGACGGCGAACCCGCCGCCAGCCGCGCGGTATTGACGATCCCGCCGAACGCGCACATCAAGCCCATCAGCGCGAAGATCGCAAGCTTCACGCGATTGGTGTTCACGCCCGAGAGCCGGGTCGCTTCGAGATTCGAGCCCACCGCATAAATGCGGCGGCCGAACACGGTCTGCGTCGCGATCCACGTGAAGATGCCGAGCAATGCCAGCAGCAACAACACCGGTACCGGAATGCCGCCGTAGCGGTCGAGCGTCGTGACGAACGCCGCGAGAATCACACCGGCGCCGATCACCTTCGCGACATCCTGCCAGACGGGCACCACCGGCAACTGGTAGCGCTCACGATTGCGCCGCTGCCGCAGCGTCAGAAACGCCAGCACCAGAAACAGCACCACCGCGAGCGTGTCGCCAGCGACACGCGGCAGATAGCCTTGCCCGACGAACACGAAACCATCCGACACCGGCGCAATCGTGGAGCCTCCGGTCACGCCGAGCAGAATGCCGCGATACGCGAGCATGCCGCCCAAACCGACAATGAACGACGGCACACGGCGATAGGTCGACCACCAGCCGTTGAACATGCCGACCAGCACGCCGAGCAGCATCACCACTGGAACGGTGACGCCGATAGGCCAATGCCGGTTGACGTCGAGTATCGCCGCCACGCCGCCGAGCAGGCCGAGCAGCGAGCCGACAGAAAGATCGATCTCGCCGGCGATGATCACGAACACCATCCCGCACGCGAGCATCCCGGTAATCGACATCTGCCGCAGCAGATTCGACAGATTGCGCGGCGTAACAAACGCGCCATGCGTGAGCACGGAAAAGAAAATCCAGATCGCGGCCACGGCGATCAGCAGCGCGAGAATCTTGTAGCGCGCGAACAGTTGCTGGATACGCTGCGGACCGCCGAATGCGCCGCGCGTCGAAGCGCCTTCTGCCGGTTGTGTGGTGACGTCGGGAGTCATGCGGCACTCGCTGCGGTTGGGTTCGGGGAGCGCGGCACGGCGCGGATCGCAGCGCTGAGAATATCTTCCTGCGTCAGACCGTCGTTGACGAAATCGCCGCGCAATTCGCCTTCGCCGATCACCAGCACGCGATCGCTGATGCCAAGTACTTCAGGCAATTCGGACGACACCATCACGATCGACATGCCGCGCTGTGCCAGTTGGAAAATCAGCTTGTAGATTTCGAATTTCGCACCGACGTCGACGCCGCGTGTGGGTTCATCGAGGATCAGTACTTTCGGGTGGGTCAACAACATGCGTGTCAGCACGGCCTTTTGCTGATTGCCGCCGGACAGGCTCGCAATCGAGAGCATCGGATGCGCGGCGCGCACCGAAAGCCGCTTCATTTCCGTGTGGATCGTGTCGAGTTCCGCCGCGGAATCGATACGGCCACCCGACGCAAAACGCTGCAACACGGCAAGCGTGATGTTGTGACCGACGCTCAACCCCGGCACGATGCCGTGGCGCTTGCGATCTTCCGGCACCATGCCGATGCCCGCATGGATCGCGTCGACGGGCGCGCGGATTTTCAGCGGCTTGCCTTCCATCACCACGGTCGCTTCGCTCACGCCCGGATACGCGCCGAAAATCGCCTGCATCAGTTCGGTACGCCCCGCGCCGACCAGACCGGCAACGCCGAGAATTTCGCCTCGTCGCAGCGAAAAGGAGACGTTGTCGACCCGCTTGCGGCGTGGATTCGTCACGTCGAAACAGGTCACATGACGCGCCTCGAAAATCACGTCGCCGATCGGATGCGGTACGCGCGGAAACAGATTCTTGATCTCGCGGCCGACCATCAGCGAAATGATGCGGTCCGTGGTGAGCGAGCGCATCGGTTCCGTCGCGACATGACGGCCGTCGCGAATCACGCTGATCGTGTCGCAAACAGCTTCTACTTCATCGAGCTTGTGCGAGATGTACACGCATGCCACGCCGCGGCGCTTCAGGTCGCGCACGATATCGAGCAGAATCCGTATCTCGGACGCAGTCAGCGACGACGACGGTTCATCCAGAATCAGCAGCTTTGCGCGCTTGTTCAGCGCCTTCGCGATCTCGATCAATTGCTGATGGCCGCCGCCGTAGTTCATCACCGGCTGCGCGGCATTGATTCCGCCAATGCCGAGTTCGCGCAGCAACTCGTCGGCGCGCTGATACATCGCGGCGTAGTTCATCCGCCCGCCTGGCAGCGTGATCTCGTTACCGAGAAAGATGTTCTCCGCTACCGACAACTCCGGCACCAGCATCAACTCCTGGTGAATGATGATGATGCCGGCGCGCTCGGTATCGCGCACGGTTGCGGCTTTGAGCGGTTCGCCTTCCCACGTGATCTCGCCGTCCCACGTGCCGTACGGATAGACACCGGACAACACTTTCATCAGCGTCGATTTGCCTGCGCCGTTCTCGCCGCACAAGCCGACGCACTCGCCCGGCGCGACGGTGAGGTCGATGCCGTCGAGCGCTTTCACGCCGGAAAACGCTTTGACGATGCCGCGCATCGTCAGTAAGGATTGCGTCATGCGCTATGCCTCGCTGCAAGGCGCGCGATTCCAGCCGTATGTCCAGTCTGCGCTGGATGCATCGGCTGGAACCGCGCGCACGTTACGCTCATTGGCTCGCGAGCTGGGCCTGGGTGTAGAAGCCGTCCTTGACGACCACATCGACATTGCTCTTCGTGAGCAGCGTCGGTTGCAGGAGCACCGTGTCGACTTTCTTTCTGCCGTTGTCGTACTGCGCGTTATAGGCCGGCTTATCGCCCTTCGCAAGCGCCACCGACAGTTTCGCCGCTTCGCTTGCGATCAGCTTCAGCGGCTTGTACACGGTCATGGTCTGCGTGCCGGCGATCACGCGCTTCACCGCGGCGAGGTCCGCGTCCTGACCCGAAACCGGCACCTTGCCCGCCATATGCTGCGCTGCGAGCGCCTGAATCGCACCGCCGGCGGTGCCATCGTTCGACGCGACGATGGCGTCGATCTTGTTGTTGTTCGCGGTCAGCGCATCCTCGACGATGCGTAGCGCGGTCGATGCACTCCACTCCGGCACCCACTGTTGCCCGACTACCTTGATGTCGCCTTTGTCGATCGCGGGCTTGAGTATCTTGAGCTGGCCTTCACGCAGCATCTTGGCGTTGTTGTCGGTCGGCGCGCCACCGAGCAGGAAGTAGTTACCCTTCGGTTGCGCATTGAAAACACCTTGCGCCTGCAATTCGCCGACCTTTTCATTATCGAACGAGATATACGCGTCCACGTCGGCGTCGAGAATCAGGCGGTCATACGACACCACCTTGATGCCGGCCTTCTTCGCTTCGGCCACCACATTGCCGAGCGTCTTCGAATTGAACGGCACAATGACGATCACATCGACACCCCGCGAGATCAGATTTTCTATCTGCGAGATCTGGCGTTCTTCGCTAGCATCGGCAGATTGCACCGACACTTTCGCGCCGAGCTTTTCCGCCGCAGCGACGAAATAGTCGCGATCGCGCGACCACCGTTCGACACGCAGATCGTCGATGCAGAAGCCGATTTCAGGATGATCCTTGCTTGCATGCGCGAGCGGCGCGACAAGCGACAGACTGGCGAGCACCGCTGCGCATACGAGCGAGCTCAAAACGGTACGGCGAGTTGCGAACTTCATGTCTCTCTCCTTCTTCTGATAGCCGGAATACCGGATTGGACGGTCTGCGCTGCGAGCCGCATGACCGGACAAGCGACAACCCAAAGCTTCTTTTATGTTCGCGCGGTCAGCGTGGCCGCGCGATTCTTTTTAATGCTGCTTATTTTTGCTGCTTATTTGCTTCCTTGGTTCCGCTGCAATTCGCGCACGCTTCTCAGCGTCCGCTGTATATCGCCTGATTGACGATGTTTTCCATCCGCTCCTGCTGGCCGCTTGCATGCTGCGGATTGACACCGCGCGCAATCGCGTCCGATGCGAGCGTCGACAGCGAGTAATCTCCCGCGAGAATCTTGCGGCCAAGCTCCGCATCCCAGCCGGCATAGCGCTGGCGTTTGAATTGTTCGAGACGGTCGTTCTCGATCAGCACCGCCGCACGCTCGACCGCAAGCGCGAGGTTGTCGATCGCGCCGATGTGGCCGTAAAACAGATCTTCCGGATCGACGCTTTGGCGCCGCACTTTCGAATCGAAGTTCATGCCGCCCGTCGTCAAGCCGCCATGCTTGAGAATTTCATAAAAGGCCAACGTCAGTTCTTCGACGCTATTCGGAAACTGGTCGGTATCCCAGCCGTTTTGCGGATCGCCGCGATTTGCATCGACACTGCCGAAAATACCCAGCGCATAGGCAGTGGCGATCTCGTGATGAAACGAGTGACCGGCGAGCGTCGCGTGATTGGCCTCGATGTTGACGCGAATCTCCTTCTCCAGTCCGTATTGCAGCAGAAACCCGTGCACGCTCGCGACATCGTAATCGTATTGATGCTTGGTCGGCTCCTGCGGTTTCGGCTCGATCAGCAAAGCGCCCTTGAAGCCGATCTTGTGCGCATGGTCGACCACCATATGCAGAAAGCGCGCGAGCTGATCGCGTTCACGCACGAGGTCGGTATTGAGCAGTGTGTCATAACCTTCGCGGCCGCCCCACAATACATAGTTCTCACCGCCAAGCCGATGCGTCGCATCGAGCGCATGACGGACCTGCGTGGCGGCAAACGCGAACACGTCCGGATCGGGACTGGTCGCCGCGCCCGCCGCATAACGCGGATGCGAAAACAGATTGGCCGTGCCCCACAGCAGTTTGATGCCCGTATCCTGCTGCTTGCGCGCGAGGTAGTCCGCGATACGCGTGAAGTTCTCGCTGTACTCCTTCAGGTTCGTACCTTCCGGCGCGACATCGGTATCGTGGAACGTGTAGTACGGTGTGCCGAGCTTGGTGAAAAACTCGAACGCGGCATCGGCTTTTTGTTGCGCCCGCTCCATTGCGTCGCCGGCTTGTTGCCAGGGACGCCGGAATGTCCCTTGCCCGAAGATATCCACGCCGGGCCACACGAAGGTATGCCAATAGCAGACCGCGATACGCAGATGTTCTTCGAGTGTCTTGCCGAGTACGCGCCTGCTTTTATCGTAATGGCGATACGCAAGCGGGTTATCCGATTGCGGGCCTTCATAGCGGATCTCGGGAATGTGTTCGAAGTAGGACATCAGCGTCTCCTGTTTATGTTGCATTGCAACCGTGCGATAGCGCCGCACCGTTCGACAAGGTGACGCCATGCTGCCGCTTGCCGCATGCATCGGCAATTGCGAAATTGCGCAGCGTGCTTGATGTTTCTTACCGCCCGCCCATTTGTTTAACACCGCCGCGAGAATCGCGGCCTAGAATAACCGGACGCTTAAAAAACGGCGCCGAGTCAGATGCGCACCAACCGGAGACGAAAGCGGCACGAGTCAGCACGATCCGCCCGCTGCCCACACCCATGACCCGCCCGCAATCACCACAAACGCCCCACCGGATCGCGTTGCTGTTCAATGCGAACAAGGTGTACGACCGCGAGATCATCACCGGGATCGGCAACTATCTGCTGTCGACACGTGTGGCATGGGATCTTTTCCTCGAAGAAGATTTCCGCTGCCGGCTGACGGGCATCGAGCGTTTCGACGGCGACGGCATCATCGCGGATTTCGACGACCCCGCAGTAGGCGAAGCGTTGCGCGATTGTTCATTGCCGGTGGTGGCCGTGGGTTCGTCGTTTGAAGATCCGGCGCACTATCCTCCGGATTTACCCTATATCGCAACCGATAACGCGAAGCTCGTCTCGCTCGCCTACACGCATCTGATCGGCGCAGGGCTTGAGCATTTCGCGTTGTACAGTCTTCCGCAAGCGCAGGAGAATCGCTGGGCGCAACAACGCGAACTTGCGTTCACCCATTTACGCGAAGCGGACGGTCGCAGCGCAGAGGAAATCGGCAGCGAGATTTATCGCGGACTGTCGACCAGCGCGCCGTCGTGGAATCAGGCAACCGAACAGCTCACTGCATGGTTGCGTCAATTGCCGAAGCCGGTGGGGATCATCGCGGTAACGGACGCTCGCGCGCGGCATTTGCTGCAAGCCTGTCTGATCGCGGGTATTCCCGTACCGGAAGAAGTCGCGATCATCGGCATCGACAACGATCCACTCACACGCACGCTGACTCGTATTCCGCTTTCCTCGGTGATTCAGGGCACCGAAGAAATGGGCCGTACCGCGGCGCACCTGTTGCACCAGATGCTGCACGGCGCGCGGTTTCCAGGGCGGCGCATTCTCGTGCCGCCAGTCGGCATCAATGTGCTTGAATCGACCCGCCATCAACCGCTTGCGAGTCCCTATGTGATGCGTGCGCGGCACTTCATCCGCCAATACGCTTGCCAGGGTATTCGCACCGAGCAGGTCGCCGATTATGTGGGCGTGTCGCGCTCGTCGCTCGAAGAGTACTTCAGACGCGAACGGCAATGTACTGTTCATCAGGAAATCCTGCGCCACAAACTCGATGTCGCCAAAGCACTGCTGGCGAAGCGCGACGCGTCGAGTGCCGAAGTCGCGATCCGTTGCGGCTTCACGTCGCTGCAATACATGTACGCGGTGTTTCGCCGTGAACTCGGCTGCACGCCACGCGAATATCAGGAACGCGCGAATTCGACGGCCACGCCGGATTAAGCACGTCTTTATTCTTTTTCTCCACCCACGACATGATCAGCATCGCACCGCTTTCTTCCGAACCATGGGGCAAGCTGCCCGGTGGAGACCCCGTCCGGCTCTTCATGCTGCGCAATGCGCACGGCATGAAAGTCGCCATCAGCGACCTCGGCGCGACGCTCGTGTCGTGGCACGCACCGGACCGCGCCGGACGTCTCGGCGACGTTCTGCTCGGCCACGACACGCCCGCCGAATATGTTGCGGCCACAACCTACATGGGCGCGCTGGTCGGACGCTGGGCGAATCGCATTGCCGATGCGCGCTTTACACTCGACGGCATCGACTACACGCTCGACCGCAACGAAGGGAAAAATCTGCTGCACGGCGGCACGGTGGGCTTTCATCGCGCGCTGTGGGATGCGAGCGAAGACAACGGCGCACTCGTCATGCGGCTGGAATCGCCCGAAGGCGACGCCGGTTTTCCCGGCAACGTGACCACGCAAGTGCGCTACACGCTCGACGACGACGGCACGCTGACGATCGACTACGAAGCGATTACCGACGCCACGACACCGCTCAATCTGACGAGCCATCCGTACTTCAATCTCACTGGGCAAGCAGGCACGGACATTCGCGGCCACGTGCTTTCCATCGACGCAGACCGCTTCTTCGAAGTCGACGCGGCAATGATTCCATGCAATCTCGCGGAGGTCGCGGGCAATGCGTTCGACTTTCGCCAGAGCGCGCCGATCGGCGCGCGGCTCGACTGGCCGCATGCGCAACTGGCAACGGCCGGCGGTTTCGACCATTGCTACATGTTGCGCGAAACGGCCGGCGACGGCTCGGCGCTGCGTCGCGTCGCATGCGCGTACGACCCCGGCAGCGGACGTGAACTCACCGTCTCCACCGATCAACGCGGCTTACAGTTCTATAGCGGCAACTTTCTGAAAGGCGACACGGGTCGTAATGGCATCACGTATCAGGCGCATGCGGGCTTATGTCTCGAAGCGGGTGGCTTTCCCAACGAGGTGAATATGGCTGATCCGGACCCGGTCATCGTGCGAGCCGGCGGCGCTTACCGGCAGATCACGCAATACCGGATCGGCGTACGCAGCGGGGTTTGAGTCGATTTATCAGACGTGAGCGCAGGTGTCCTTACAATTCCGACTTACTGTTTTCCACAAGACTGAATTCCGACGTTAGGGGTTTCCCCTGGATGATCCACTTCCTAGAATCAGTGCACTGGCGGCCGATTAGATATCGGCGCCTTACAAAATATTCCCGGAGGAATCGTCATGAAATCAGTCATTCAGGCATTGGCGCTCGCCGTCGTTCTCGCTGCTCCCGTTGCGTCGTTCGCGCAATCGGAGCAACCGCTCACGCGTGCCGAGGTTAAAGATCAATTGCGTCAGCTCGAAGCGGTAGGCTACAACCCCGCGGTCGCCACCGACTCCACCTACCCCGCCGATATTCAGGCCGCCGAAGCTCGCGTCGCCGCGCGCAACAGCGCAACCGCGCAAAACGACTCCACCGGCTACGGTTCTTCGGCAAACGGCTCGTCGCAAACCGGCGCGAATGCGCCTGCCGCGAATCAGTAGTCGCGCGTTGTTCCTGCTTCGCACGCACGGCGCGATGGAGAACGCGCCGTGTCAGAAAATCCTTTGCCGAAAATAATGGCTCATATATCCTGCTGCGACACTTTTGTAGTCTTCGCATTCAAGACATTATGAGCATTCAGAACATCGTAGATTTTGCGCAACCCGCCAAAGAAACCGTCGAGTACATGCCGAAGGCCGAGGCCGTTCTGGCCGGCGATCCGGCGCAGATCGTCCACACGCATTTTGCGAGTCCGTGCGGGCAATTAGCCGCCGGTATCTGGGAAGGTGCGCGTGGTGAATGGGCGGTCAATTTCACCGAGAACGAGTACTGCGAGATTCTCGAAGGTGTGTCGGTGATTCGCGACGCACACGGCACGGCGAAGACCGTGCGCGCCGGGGATCGCTTTCTGATTCCCGCAGGATTCAAAGGCACATGGGAAGTACTGGAGCCGTGCCGGAAGATCTTCGTTTCAGCAGAATTCAAAGCTTAGAACTCTGCCGGCACATTCCGCGCGCTTCTCAAT
This sequence comes from Paraburkholderia xenovorans, assembly GCF_046030735.1. Taxonomy (GTDB): domain Bacteria; phylum Pseudomonadota; class Gammaproteobacteria; order Burkholderiales; family Burkholderiaceae; genus Paraburkholderia; species Paraburkholderia xenovorans_A. The sequence continues at coordinate 24,229 of NZ_JAQQBV010000015.1, read as the reverse complement.
ACTCCGATCTGGAAGCCTCGGCCAGGTGCGATCGAAACATTTCAAGGGCCAACGCTTCGCCATCGTGCGATAGCTGCGTTGCCGCCGCTTCCGCTGCACCATGAGCGGATTCGACCGTACGCGCGAACATCAGCGTTTCGAATTCGCTTACCGCCTCGGTCCAACGTTCGCGCTCGACCAGCAACCGGGCTAATTCGGCTGCATCCAGCATCGCATTGTTCACACCGTCGCCACCGAACGGCGACATGACGTGCGCGGCGTCACCGAGTAACGTGAGGCCTCGGCGATGAGTCCAGCAATGCCCCACAGGCAACGCGTAAATCGGCCGCACCGCGAAATGATCGTTGCTCGCGCCAATCAGATCGATAAAATCTTTTGCGAAACCGTGGAATTGCCGTTTGAGCGCCTCACGTATTGCGCTGGGTGTACTCAGGTCGAAGCGTTTTTCGACCCAGTCGGTCGGAACGCGGAAGATCGCATAACCACGAATGTGCGCGTTGCCGTTGCGTTGAGCAATGATCGCCTTACCATCGGCTTCGACCGACATCTTGCCGTGACCGACCAGCTTCGCCAATGCGGAATGCCGGCGGTCGACGTCGTCTAATCCGAACTCGACGAAAGTGAGTCCGCTGTATTGCGGCGCATACGGCGAGAGTAACGGCCGGATGCGCGACCAGGTACCGTCCGCGCCGACGACCAGATCGAAGGGACCCTCCACCCCATGGTCGAAGCGAAGATGCCAGGCGCCGTCGCTCGTCTCAAACGCTTCGCGCACCGTGCAACCCCAACGCACCGCACCGTCCGGCAACGAGGCCAACAGCACCGCCCGTAACTCCGTGCGATCGACTTCGGGACGGTTGCCGTCTTCATCGAGGTCCTCGAATAGCAGCTCGCCAGCTTTGTTCAATAGACGCGTGCCCTGATCGTCGTAACGGGCCACCGCCGTGATTTCCGCCGTCAATCCCGCGCGCTCCATGGCAAGCAGTCCGGAACCTTCGTGAAGATCGAGCGTGCCACCTTGCGGACGTTCGTCCGGATCCGCGTCACGCTCGAAGACCGCGGCTTGAATACCTGAAACATGCAGAATGCGGGCGAGTGTGAGACCCGCGGGGCCGCCGCCGACTATGGCAATACGAGGGATTCTGGTCATGGATTACGAGTCTTCATATATAATAGGTACCTATATATAAACATAGGCACCTATTCAAGTCAACATGAACGAGAAAGACTTGCAGAACCCTCTGCGACTCATCGGCCGCACGAATCGTCTATTCGCTCGGGTCGTCGAGGCGCCGTTGCGCGAACTGGGCTTTGCGATAAGCCAGATACCCGTGCTCGTGACATTGAGAAAAGCAGGCGCGCTCTCTCAAGCGGAATTGGCTCGTCTGTCGGAAGTCGAGCAATCCAGCATGGCGCAGTTGCTGAACCGGATGGAACGCGACGGCCTGGTCGAACGCGTCGCCGATCCGAGCGACCGGCGTAGCCGTCTGATTTCATTGACCCCGGCCGCCAGCGAGCAATTGTCCGCCGGCAAAGCGGTCATGGATGCAGCAAGCCGGCGCGCGTTGGCAGGCTTCAGCGCCGAAGAGAAAGAGCAGCTAGGTTCCTTGCTGTTGCGTGTGAACGCGAACCTGGAATCCGATTGAGCCGGGCGATTCGATTTCGGGCCTTTGAGCGCTACATCGCTACAATGGCCGCACATCTCCCGACCACCCGCATCGAATGTCCGACACCCTGACCTCCTGTTTCTGGAGCGGCGACACTCTACGCAGTCGGCGCGTGAGCGACATCGTGCTGTCGGACACGGTCGATATACCCGAACCGCCGGCGCGTCTGCTTGCCGATTGGGGCAGGGAAATAGCGTCGCGCATGGTGCTGGAACCTGGCGACGTCGAAACAATGCCTCTGGCGCGAGCCAGAATGCGCTGGCCGGACTACGGCCGCTGCGTGCAGGCAATGTCCGACTGGGCAAGCGCGCTCGGACTACCCGGCGTGCTTGCCGGCGCCGATGTAGCGCTGATGGCCTGTCGCGGCGCGAGATATCACCACGACGGCGCGCAGTATGGCAACGCGGCCTTCTGCAATCTCTTCCTGAGCGAAGACCGAGGCCTGGATCTGCACTTCCCGTCCATCGATCGTCGCATTCCGCTAAAGCGCGGAACGGCGGTGATCTTCGATACTGGCCAGCCTCATGGCGTCATTCGGCGCGACAGCGGCGGGTTCGATGCGACGCAGTTTCCCGACAACCAGGACTTCGTTCAGATCTTCCTGACCTGGGAGCTTCCGATCGAAGATCAACGCGTTGCCAGCGCTCTCGAGATCGCGTTCGACGTGATTGCTTCGGCTGCGTTGCCAGTGGATGAAGAGCAACTTTGGGTGAACGGCGCACCGGCAATCTTGTGCCCGGATTCCGGCCGTTGGCGAGAGGCCGGCTGACGGCCGCGCCGCCTGTATGATGGCGGACTGGCGCAACGTGTCGCCAATGCATTCATTCACGATGATCTAGAGGAAGACCGCCATGACGGCCACAACGCAATTCGATCAGGTTTCAGTTGTCAAACGAGCCAACGTCTACTTCGACGGCAAGTGCGTATCGCACACCGTTCTGTTCGCCGACGGCACGCGCAAAACTCTCGGCGTGATCCTGCCCGGCACGCTCAATTTCGGCACCGACGCACCGGAACTGATGGAAGTGCAAGCCGGCCAATGCCGCATTCGCCTCGACGGCACCGACGAATGGAAGACGTATAGCGCGGGCGAATCGTTCTCGGTGCCCGGCAAGAGCCGCTTCGATATCGACGTGGTCGAAACGCTCGACTACGTTTGCAGCTACCTGTAGCTTCGTTGAGCGGGTAACGGATACGGTTGCCGTCGCGCAGCCGTTCGCCGATCAAAAACCGGTTGCAACCGCGTGGCGTTTCCTATGCGAAAGGCAGGCCAAGGCGCTGCGAGCATGTCCTGCCAGATCGCCCGCAAGGCCCTCCACGCTCAAATGTTATTATCGGAAACACCGATCGCCTGAAAATGGCGTGCATTTGAAGCAGCAAACCCCATGGACACCCATCTCACCAAACCCGCCGATCCGTCCACCACCGACCTCGGCCGCCGTGTGCGCGCCGCGCGCCAGGCGCAGGATCTGACGCTCGAAACGGCCAGCCGTCTATGCGGCGTGTCGCGCTCCACGCTCTCGAAGGTGGAAAACGGCCTGATGTCCCCCACATTCGATGTTCTGCAGAAAATCGTCCTTGGACTGAAGATCGAAATCGGCGAGCTGTTCGGCTCGACACCGAAAGTGAGCGCCAGCGGCCGCCGCGCGTTGACCCGCAAAAACGAAGGTCAACGCCACGCGTATCGCGGCTACCAGATGGAATTACTCGCGACCGATCTGGCGCACAAAACGATGCTGCCGTTTCGCATTCGCATCTCGGCGCACACGCTAGACGCTTTCGACGACTGGGGTCGCCACGAAGGCGAAGAATTCCTGTACGTGATCAGCGGCAGCGTGTGTCTGTATTCCGAGCTATACGCGCCCACGCATCTGAATGCCGGCGACAGCCTCTATTTCGACAGCCGCACAGGCCACGCCGCAGTATCGACCAGCGAGGAAGACGCCGAAGTACTGTGGATGGCAACCAGCGTCGACCTCGCGCAAGTCACGCAGCCCGATACGCCGAAGAAATAACGCCAACGCAATTTAACGCGCGGCCAAAGCGCGCTGCGCGAGTTGCGCGATATGCATCGCGTGACGGCCGGTTCCCTGTTCGATCTGCTCGCGGCAACTGAAACCATTGGTGAGCACGATCGTTTCGGCATTCGCCGCGGTCGCGTCGCGCACCGCTGGAAACAACGTGTCTTCGCCGATCTTCTCCGACAACGCGTGATGCTCCGCATTGAAGCCGAACGATCCCGCCATCCCGCAGCATCCGGTGTCGAGCAGTTTCCATTTCACGCCGAGTTTCGTCAGTAACGCGGTATCGCCTTGCATGCCGAACAGCGCTTTCTGATGACAGTGTCCATGCACGACCACATCGGCGGCCAATGCCGGCCATTCGAATGGCTGACGCGCGACGAAATCGGAAAACAGAAAAGTTTGCGCCGACAGCTTCCGGGCCAAAGGATGATCGGGGCGCTGTTTCAGCAGTTCGTCCTTGAACACCGATAAGCAACCCGGCTCCAGTCCGACCAGCGGCACGCCGGCCGCGATATCGTCGGCGAGGTCGTCGAGAATCCGGTCGAGCAGTTCGCGTGCGCGTTCGAGCAGGCCGAAGTCATACAGCGGACGTCCGCAACACAACCGGCTCTTCGGCAGCACGACGTGCCAGCCCATTTGCGTGAGAACATCGGCCGCGGCCTGCGCGATCTCCGGCGTGAAGTGGTCGTTGAATGTATCGACCCACAGGATGACTTTCTTCTCTGCACGAGAGCCCGTATTACGCAGCGCCTCTGACGCTATCTGCCGGTACGTCCGCGTCGCGAACTTCGGCAACGCCCGCGCTTGCGCGACACCCGCCGCCCACTTGCCGACCGAACTGAGCCCCGGCGCCGACGTCATGAAGTTCGTCAAGCGCGGAAAACGCGCCGCCCACGGCGCCCATTCGCCGATCCGCCCCATGAACAACGCCTGACGCGGACGACGCTTCGTCTCGTAGTAATGCGAGAGAAATTCCGCTTTGTACGACGCCATATCCGTATGCGTCGGACAATCGGATTTGCAGCCTTTGCACGCGAGGCAGGTATCGAGCGCCTCTTTCACTTCACGGCTTTGCCAGCCGTCGGCGATCACATCGCCTTGCAGCATTTCCCAGAACAGATGCGCGCGGCCACGCGTCGAATACTTCTCTTCACGCGTTGCGCGATAACTCGGGCACATCGTGCCGCCTTCGAGCGAACGGCACTTACCCATGCCGATGCATCGCTCGATCTCGCGCTGAAAACCTTCGCCTTCCTGGCTCGCGAAATTGAGTCGGGTTTGCAGCGTCACCGGCTTGTAGGCCGGACCCATGCGCAGATTTTCGTCGGCGCGATACGCATGCACGACCTTGCCAGGGTTCAGCCGATTCGCCGGGTCCCAGATCGCCTTGAACTGCTCCATCGCGTGCATCAGTTCCGGTCCGTACATGATCGGCAGGAACTCGGCTTTAGCCTGGCCGTCGCCGTGTTCGCCCGAAAGCGAGCCGCCGAATTCGACCACCAGTTCCGCCGCTTCACGCAGAAACTCGCGCCACGTCGCGACACCCGCCGCGCTGCGCAGATCGAAGGTAATGCGCGCATGCACGCAGCCGTCGCCGAAATGGCCGTACAGGCTCGTCTCGTAGCCATGGCGGTCCACCAGCGCCTGGAACGCGCGCAGGTAGTCGCCAAGACGCAGCGGATCGACCGCCGCATCTTCCCAACCGACTATCGGATCAGGTGTGCCCGCATCGACCGATAACGCCACCGCCGACGCGCCCGTCTCGCGAATCGACCACACCTTCGCCTGCAACGCGCGATCTTCGACGAGCATCGCCGACACGTTCGGCCCAGCTTCACCCGACGAAAAATAACGGGCCGCGCTTTGCGCCTGCCGCACCGCATCGTCTTGCGTGTCACCGCCGAATTCGAGGACGACCCACGCATCGCCGGCGGGCAGCAACGCGATTTCATCTTTCTTCAAACCACGCGCCTGCAGGCCGCGAATGATCGCGCGGTCCAGACCTTCGATCGCGATCGGCCCGCAGCGCATGAAATGCGGCACGGCGTCCGCGGCGGTATAGATGTCCGTAAAGCCGACCACGACGATCACGCGTTTGGCCGGGCTCTTCACGAGCCGCACTTTCGCCTGCAACGTGACCGCGCAGGTGCCCTCGGTGCCGACCAGCGCCCGCGCGACGTTGAAGCCATTCTCAGGCAGCAATTGATCGAGATTGAAGCCCGACACGCGCCGCTTGATCTGCGGGAATCTCGCGCGAATCTGTTCGGCGTAGGTGTCGCGCAGTTGCTTGAGCGCCGCGTAGATTTCGCCCTGGCGGCCGCCCGCCGCGATGATGCGTTCGAGTTCGTCGTCCGTTGTCGGGCCGACCCAGAAACGTGCGCCGTCGAAGGTCGCGACTTCCAGCGCCTCGACGTTCTCCACCGTCTTGCCCGCCATCACCGAATGCGCGCCGCACGAATTGTTCGCGATCATGCCGCCGAGCGTGCAGCGGCTATGCGTCGCCGGATCGGGTGCGAACGTGAGGCCGTGCTGTTCCGCCGCGTCGCGCAATGTGTCGCACACCACGCCGGGTTCGACGATCGCCACGCGCGCGGCCGGATCGACCGAGACCACACGGTTCACATACTTGCTCGCATCGGCCACGACCGCGACGTTCACGCATTGGCCGTTCTGCGACGTACCGCCGCCACGCGCGAGAAACGGCACGTCGTTGCGACGGCAAGCGGCGAGCGTTTCCAGCAGATCGTCGACATCCGCGGGCACGACGACGGCTAACGGCACCTGCCGATAGTTAGATGCATCCGACGCGTACAACGCTTTGGAGCCCTGATCGAAACGCACTTCGCCGCGCACGTGGCCGCGCAAATCGGCTTCGAGCGATTGCATGAGCGCGGCGGTTCCCGCAAACGGCTTCGCGACGCGCGCTTCTTTCGACACCTCACGTACCGTGCTTTTCACTGCGCTCGCGCGTTGCGCTTCATCGAACGATGTTCCCACTGTGCCTCTCATGTCAGAAATGCGGCGCCTGCGCCAACGCAAGCGATACGAAGCCTCACGCGGCCTGGGTCGCGGTCATTTTGAAGATGCCCTGCGCGTTGCCCGCGTCGAAGCGCAGATCGGTTTCCCAGCGGCGCGCGTCCTGATCGAAAGTACGCTTGCGCGTGATGAACTCGTAGAACGAGCCCGGCACGTCGCGCGTGACGATCCCGCCGTCCGCCGCACGAAACTCGCGGCGCACGATATCCGCACGATACGCGGTCTGGAACACGCGGCCCGAACGCGAACGCTCGACTTCCGGCTTCATCGGACGCCCCTTCGCTTTTTCGTCGTCGGAAAGCTGGAAGACGTCCGCCACGCGATCGGTGGCGTGATTGAACGCATTGCCCTCGGTCGCGATCCACGCCATTTCCGCCGACTCCTTCAACAATACTTCGTAATCGGCTTCGCGCGGCGTCTCATGCTGCCGGGCGAACGCACCGACGATCGCCGGCAGCAACGCGTGTGCCGCGTCGATCGGCAACACGCCCTCGCGTTCGAGCTCCCACAGTTGGCCGAGCGCCTGCGACGTTAGCGGATCGCGCGACCCGCCGATCACGTGGGTCACCGCCTGCTGGAATTCAGCCGAGAAACGCTCCGGGTGCAATTCGCTGACGAAGAACTGCGCGATCTCGTCGGGCGCGTCGTCATGCGCCCATGCGCGGCCGGTCATGCCAAGACGGTCGAGCGGATAACGGCCGTTGATGCTGAAACCGAGCGGCCGCAGAATGCGCGCGAAGGCGGCCTCGCCCGGCGGCAGCGCGCCGCTGTGCGGCCAGCGCACCGTGCGCAACGCGCCGTGGTCGAAGTAGACGCTGCCGCCGGCGGCGATCGTTTCCTCCGTGTACTGACGCCCGTTCGCCGAGCGCGCGAGCAGGTCTTCGAAGAGCGCCATGTTCATTGCTTGCGCGAGTTCCGCTCGCGTCACCGTGCCGTCTTCCCATTCGTCGAGGATGCGCGGATGGTTCAGCGTGGCGAACAGCCGCGCGGTTTTGTCGGCGCCGAGCAGTTTAACCAGCAGTTGTTCGACATTCGCATTCTTGATGTTTCGCATGACGGTTCCGGGCAAGGTGCGGTGAGCAGGCGCTCACATACGTGAGAGTGGCGGGCCGGCGTGGACAGAAGAGGCACGCGCAGCATCGTCGGATGAGAGATTATTCAAATCCCCGACGCCGCCGTAAAGCGAGATAAAATCGCCACTTGATGCGTTTTTGGAATCAACGTGCGAAAGTTCAAGATCCCCAACATGGGTGCGCTGCTCGCTTTCGAAGCCGCCGCACGGCACGAGAGCTTCACGCATGCGGCACGCGAGCTGTTCCTCACGGAAAGCGCGGTGTCCCGGCAAATCAATACGCTGGAAAGCAATCTCGGCGTGCGGCTGTTCGTGCGCGTCAAACAGCGGGTGGTGCTGACGAAAGCGGGCAAGGTCTATAGCGCCCAGGTGCGGCGCTCGCTGGAACAACTCGACCGCGATACGTTGTCGATCATCGCGCATGGCAGCGGCGGCGGCTATCTGGAACTGGCGGTGCTGCCGACCTTCGCGTCGCAATGGCTGATTCCGCGGCTCGCGGCTTTCAACGCGCAGTATCCCGACGTGCGAGTCAATATGGGCGTGCGCACCGGGACCTTCCCATTCGCCGACACGCATTTCGAAGCCGCGATTCATTACGGCAAACCGACATGGCCGGGTACGTCGGCAGATTTTCTGTTCAGTGAGGAAGTCGTGCCGGTGTGCGCGGCGAGTTTGCTGACGCGGCCAGTCGAATCAGCCGCCGATCTGCTGGACTATCCGCTGCTGCATTCCACCACGCGCCCGGACGGCTGGGCGACGTGGTTCGCCAACCTGGGTGTCGACGACAACCGCACGATGCAAGGCGTGCGCTACGAACTCCACACGATGCTGATCAGCGCCGCCGCGGCCGGTCTGGGTATCGCGCTGGTGCCGAGGTTTTTCGTCGATACGCAACTCGATCAGCTTGGACTCGTGATGCCGCTCGACGCCCCCGCAGTCGCGGACTCGGCGTATTACCTCGTCTATCCGACCGAGCTGAGCCACGGCAAGCCGCTCGCCAGCTTCCGCGAATGGTTGCTGCGGGAAGCGGCGGCGTACAGCGCGGTGAATCCCGAGTTGGCCGGCCAATCCGCAGCCGGGTGAAGCGGCAAAGCAGCAAAGCGGCACTGAGCTTGTGCTGAAGCGTCGCCGACAGCCGCAAATCACGCGCCGGTCGTTCCGCGCGCCAGCGCCAACGCGGCCAGGTTGCCTTCGCCGAAACCGTGGTGACCTTGCCGCTGAACGATCTCGAAGAAAATCTCGCCCGCGCGACGGCGCACGAAGGTCTGAAAAAACAGCTGCGGCACACCGTCCGCGCCGATTTCGCCGTCCACCAGAATGTGTGTGCGTTTGAGACGTTCGACGTCCAACCCGTGCGCTGGCAAGCGCGCATCGAGTTGCTCGTAATAACGCGGCGGCGGCTCGACGAACTCGACGCCGTTCGCCAGCAGTCGCTCGACGCACGCGAAGATATCGTCGGTGGCCAGCGCGATGTGCTGCACGCCTTCGCCCGGATGGTCCGGCAGATAGTCGTGCATCAGGTTCGTGCGCCGCGTGCCTTCCTCATACAAAGGAATACGGATCGCGCCGCACGGCGACACCATCACGCGCGATTCCGCCGCCACATGCCAGTTCGCGTGCAACTCGTGAATCTCGCGGAAGTTGAGCAGATCGCGATAGAAGTCCAGCCATTCCTGCATACGGCCCTCGCCGACCGTTTGGGTCAGATGGTCCACCGCGACGAGGCCGATGCCCGCATGGCTCAGGTCGGCGTGCGCGGTGTCGATCTCGATCGGCCGGAAATCGATGTCGAAGATCGAGATGTCGCCGAGGCCGCCGCGCTGGCCGCCGCGGCCGCGCCAACGGTCGACGAAATAGATGTGCGAATCGCCGATTCCCTGAATTGCAGGGATAAGCAGTTCGCCCGCGCCGATCCGCTCGCCTTCGAACGCCCACGCGCCGAGTTCGATCGCGCGGTCGAATGCGCGTTGTGCGTCGGCGACGCGGATGCCGATCGCGCAGATGCCCGCGCCGTATTCCTCGGCATAGCGCGCGGCGAACGAGTCGGGCTCCGCGTTGAGCAGAAATTGCATCTCGCCCTGGCGATACAGCGTGACGTCTTTGCTGATGTGGCGTGCGATCGCCTTGAAGCCCAGCTTCGTGAAGGTGTCGCCGAGCACTTGCGGCTCGCGCGCCGCGAATTCCACGAACTCGAGGCCGGCGGTGCCGAGCGGATTGTGCTCAGGAACCGACACGGCGCGTAGCGCGGCGTCTGAAGTGGGCAAGTCGCTTGGCATGGCAATCTCCTGATGCTTCGTGTTTGTACACCGGGTGGCAAGACGTTCGCAACCTTCATTTTGTACTGAATGGTTCACTTTCGGCTAGCCGGCCTGTCATTGCGAGGTCACGCACTGTGTGCGGCAAGGCCGGGGCTCAGGTGTTTGGCGCTCTGACACGGCCGCGTTTCGATGCGTCTTTATTCGCGCCCGAAATCGCGCGTTTAGCCGTAGTCGTAGCCTTATTAGCCTTAGGCGCGCCCTTGCGCACCACCTTGCGAGCCACCTTGCCCGCAGCCGCAGCCGCCTCCATCCGCTGCCGCGCAACTTCGCGCACCGCGTCGATCAGCGCACGCGCGACCGGCGACGGTTGCGTGTCCGAGCGCCGGATCAGCCCGACCGGCTCGTCGGTGCCCGCGAACGGCAACGGCAGCCGCACCAGCATCCCATGCGCCAGTTCATACTCGACAGCGCTCAGCGGGACGAACCACACCGCGCCGTTTTCGAGCGCCAACGCACGCCCGGTCGACACCGACAGCACTTCGACAAAGCCGGACAACGGCGCCGCGCCCCACGCGCTCAACAGGCTCTCGGCCGATTGCCGGATCAGCGTGCCGAACGGCGGCAGCACCACCGGAAAATCTTCCAGCGATGTCGCCGGCAAACCGGGCCCCAGTGCCAGCGGATGCCCAGTGCGCACGACGGCGATCAACGGCTCGCTGAACAACTGCTCGAAGCTCAGCCCGACCATACGCTCGGGGTCCGCCAGCCGTCCGATCGCAAATTCGATCGTGCCAGCCTTCAGACGCTCCAGCAATTCGGGATTCGCGCCGGTCGCGAGCCGCACGATCACGCGCGGCCATTGCGTGGCGAACAGCTTCAACACAGGCGGGATCAGCGCGCCGGCGACGGTCGGCAACACGCCGATTTCCAACGTCGCCGCCGGCGCGCCGTCCGCTCGCGCCAGCAAATCGACGCCCTGACGCAGCGCGCTCACACAGGCGCTCGCATGAGGCATGAAGAGCTGGCCCTCGCGGGTCGGCACCGCGCCGTGGCGGCCACGCTCGAACAGCTTCACGCCGAGGATCGCCTCGAGCTCCGCGACCGTCTTGGAGACCGCGGGCTGGGTGATCGACAGACTTTCGGCGGCCCGCTGCACGCCACCGAACTGGGCGACGGCCAGAAAGCACTGGAGATGACGAAATTTGACGCGGCTGTCCGCGAGACTGCGTTGCATAACGGCAGGTTATACGAAAAGGGCTAAAACGTCATTTTGCATAACCGCTCAGGTTAGATAAAGTCGCTCCACAAACCCTATCCCACAATTCCCAAGGAGACACTGATGGACGATTCCTTTCTCTCCGCGCGCGATTTCGCGTCCCATCCGGCCTACGTGTACCCCGGTTACGGCTCATCGGTGAAGCGCGGCCCCACATTGCCGCTGATTCCGCTGAAGGAAAAGCTGCGCGACCAGCGCGTACCGGTGTACGGCACCGACGATCTCGGCGCACTCGACCACGACCTGACGCGCAATGCGGTGCGCAACGGCGAACCGCTCGGCGAGCGCATCATCGTGACAGGCCGCGTGCTCGACGAAGGCGGCCGCCCGGTGCGCAATACGCTGGTCGAGATCTGGCAGGCGAACGCAGCCGGCCGTTATGTGCACAAGGCCGACCAGCACGACGCGCCGCTCGACCCGAACTTCCTCGGCGCGGGCCGCTGCATCACCGACAACGAAGGCCGTTACCGCTTCCTGACGATCAAGCCGGGCGCCTATCCGTGGGGCAATCACCCGAATGCATGGCGTCCGAACCATATTCACTTCTCGTTGTTCGGCGACCACTTCGGCTCACGCCTCGTCACGCAGATGTATTTCCCCGGCGACCCGCTGCTGGCCTTCGACCCGATCTTCCAGGGCACGCCGGAACACGCGCGGGACCGCCTGATCGCGAACTTCTCGCTCGACACCACGCAAGAGGCCTACGCGCTCGGCTACGACTTCGACATCGTGCTGCGCGGCCGCAACGAAACCCCGATGGAGCGCTAAGCCATGACGACTCTCAAGCCTCTCAAGCAAACGCCTTCGCAAACGGTCGGGCCGTACTTCGCGTACGGCCTGTGCCCGCAGCAATACGATTTCGACTTCAAGAGCCTGTTCACGCCGGTTCTGGCCGACCGTGAAGCGGCCGGCGAGCACATCACGATCGTCGGTCAGGTATTCGACGGCGACGGCAATGTGATCGGCGACGCGATGCTCGAAATGTCGCAGGTGGACGCGAACGGCCACTATCCGGCCTCGCGCGAAGAAATCCTGAAGAGCGGGTTCCGCGGCTTTGCGCGGGTCGGCACGGGAACGGACCCGCACAAGCGCTTTGTGGTGGAAACGGTGAAGCCGGGCCGCGCGAACCCGGACGAAGCGCCGCATCTGAACGTGGTCGTGACGATGCGCGGCATGTTGCTGCACACGTTCACACGCGTGTATTTCGAGGACGAAGCCGACGCGAACGCGCAGGACCCCGTGCTGGCTGCGGTGCCGGCGGAGCGCCGCGACACGCTGATCGCCCGTCGCGAGGCGGGTACGGTCAACGTCTACCGCTTCGATATCCACATGCAAGGCGACAAGGAAACCGTGTTTTTCGACGTCTGACGCAGATTTTATATACTTTCAGTTTGCTTTCATTTACACTGGAGGCGATCCGTTTGCGACTGGATCGTGAAGCTCCGAATTTGGGCCCGCCTTGTGCGGGCTTTTTTTTGCGGCTTTTTTGCGGCTTTTGAACAGGGCTTACGTTGGGGCGCATGCGTTGCGTAGTGAATGCCTTCGGGCAAAACGTCTTACTGCAACGAACAGCGCAGCCAGCGGCTGATTCTCGTCACGTCGGCAATGTGATCTCGCGCGCCGGGCGCGCCCAGCACGACGATATCGATCGGCCGGCCATGCACCATCATTCGCACGACGACACAATGCCCGGCTTCGTTGATGAAGCCCGTTTTCTGCAGCACGATCGAACGATCGCCGCCCCTCACGAGCGCATTTGAGTTGTGATAACCGAGCAGGGCGCGACCGCCGCCTGGTGCGACCACCTGCGCGCGATCGGTCGAATAGGCGTTGATCAGCGGATAGCGGCTCGCAGCCGCGACCAGTAACGACAAATCCCGCGCCGTCGAAACGTTCTGCGGCGACAAACCCGTGCCATTGACGAACCACGTGTGCCGCATCCCGAGCGCGCGCGCCTTCGCGTTCATCGCGGCAACAAAAGCGGGACGTCCGCCTGCGTAATCGCGACTGAGCGCCGCCGCGGCCCGATTCTCCGACGACATCAACGCGATATGCAGCATGTCGTGACGCGACAACGTGGAACCGACACTCAAACGAGAGCCTGTGAACTTGTCGAAATCCTGGTCCTGAGCGGTCACCTTGAGCGGCGTGTTCATCGCATGCTTCGTGTCGAGAGAAACGACCGCGGTCATCAGTTTGGATACCGAAGCGATCGGCATGATGCGATCGGCCTGCTTTTCGGTAAGCACCGTACGTGTTCTTTCGTCGACAACGTAGACCGCTTTTGCGCGCAGCAATGCACGCGACCTCGCCGTGTACCCGCAACGCGCCAACAGACGAAGCGACGATCGCGCTGAAGCATCCGCCGACGCCACGTGCTGCTTCGGCGACTCAGCAGCTCGCCGCGCCCCACGCGGCTCCCGCACAGCGCGAGCGGCCTGTCTCCGATGCTTCGGCGCAACCTTGCTGACATGCATAGGCCTGTCCGTGCGCTCGATATGCTTGCGCTTGTGCACCGCACGACGCTGCGACTTCGTGGCAGTGACGGACTTTTTCACTTTAGTTCGGTGTTTCGCTTTCGCCTTCGACAGGTGTCGTACGGGCGGCGCCACATGCCGGCTCACACGTACGGACGGATGCCGCACGGGCTCGTGAGGCGCGCCGAGCGACGAACCGATGTTCAGCCACAACAGGCCGAGCACCGCCGCGCAGCGCAACCACGCAGGAAAACGATAAGCAGGGAATTCAGATGAAGATCGACGACCGTACGGCATGCAGCTTCCAGTTCTGTGCCGCGTGCACCCTGTTTGATCGGGCACGGCGCCGGCAACGACCCGCACGATCTTAAGTCAGATCGCGCACACGATCAACGGCGAATCCGCATGCGCGCGGGTGGGGAGCCCAACGCGAATTGCAAACGCTATTAGCAGCGGAAGTGATCGATGCTCTGCCCAGCGTAGATCGCACGCGCCAGCCAGTCCGGCTTTTCGCCTTGACCGTTCCAGCTATTGCCGAACGCGTCGCGATACTTGATCGCGCGGGCCTCGGCAGCGTCGGCTTCGAGCGCTTCGCCCAGCGCTTCCATCGAAATGCCGTATTCGTCCATGCGACGGCGGATCCAGACGATCAGGCGCTCACGGGCATTGCCGTCGAAGTCGAGTTGCCCTTGTTCTTGTTGCTCTTTCATAACGTACCGGTTTCGCGGCAGATAATGCGCGCGTCAGAAAAAACAAAAGCTTCGCTAAACAACGCGAAGCCTGTGTGTCAATCCAATGGGGAAAACGCAATTCCAACTCGCGACGACTGTCCCGATGCGTGGCTACTCGCATTCGGAAAAGATGCCCAACCAATGCGAAATTCCAGGGGAGTCTTCGGCAAACGGTTTGAATTGCGCCCGTGTCTCGCCTCGTTGCTGCGAGGCTGCTTCAGCGTATGGAAAGTCATTCTAGCATTCAACTTCCGCCGCTTGCAGCAAGCGCTCGTCTGCAAGTTGCGTCAGACTTTCGCATTCATTTTTCCGTAGTTTACGCCGCGCTGTTATCGACACATGAACAAAAGGCGCAAAATAGCGCAACGCCGTGTATGCCGACCGCACCGCACGTTCGCATGCTGCGCGTCAGTGATCAATTACGTTCGCGCATAGGAGACCAGACAATGCCCGCCTCAACCGCCATTCTCACCATCCTGGCCGCGCTGCTGCTCGGCGCGATGAGTCCCGGACCCAGCTTCGTGATCGTCGCCCGCAATGCAATCGGACTCTCGCGCACCGACGGTCTCGCCACCGCGATGGGCATGGGCATCGGCGGCGTGTTCTTTAGCGGCATCGCATTGCTCGGGCTCTATACGCTGCTCGCAACCGTCGAGTGGTTGTATATCGGTCTGAAAGTGGCCGGCGGCCTCTACCTGATTTATCTCGCGTCGAAGATCTGGCGCGGCGCAGCCCAACCGCTCGCTTTCGAGGCTGCGCAAACGGCCGCCACCAATGTTCGCCGATCGTTCTGGATCGGCTTGAGCACGCAACTCAGCAATCCGAAAACCGCCGTCTACTACGGCAGTATTTTCGCGGCCTTGCTTCCGCAGCATCCGCCGTTGTGGTGTTACTTCGCGTTGCCGCCGGCAATCTTCGCGATCGAAGCCGGCTGGTACACCGTCGTCGCCGTGTGCTTTTCGAGCAGACGTCCGCGCGAAATCTATCTGACGTGGAAAGCGTGGATCGACCGGGTTGCGGCCGGCGCCGTTGCCGCTCTCGGTCTGCGCCTTGTGCTGACCGCACATAAAGTGGGCATCTGAAATAGCACTGCATAGCGGACGCCATGCCACGCTCAGCATGGCGCGCCGCGTGGAGTCGACACCGCCGCACGATGCCGAATACACGCCCGCGACAAAACAGTTACAAGTTAAGTGTTGACGCTGCCCTACGCGGACGGTTACTGTGGCGTCCGAAGTTCAAGAAGTTCGATTGCTGTTCATCAATGTCTCGCTCCCTCAGCGGTATTCGTTGTCCTCTCCCTCCTTGATGCTTCACGCGCTCCTCAACCGAGCAACTATTTCTATTTTTACCTCAAGGATTCTTCATGGATACCGGTACCGTTAAGTGGTTCAACGACAGCAAAGGCTTTGGCTTCATCACCCCGGACAAGGGCGGCGACGACCTGTTCGCGCACTTCTCCGAAATCAGCGGCGACGGCTTCAAGACGCTGGCTGAAAATCAGAAGGTGAGCTTCGAAACGAAGCAAGGCCCGAAGGGTCTGCAAGCGGCTAACATCAAGCCGATGTAAGTTTGAAGGGCTCGGTGTCCGGCAACGGACATCGGGCTGCAGCGACATCCTCGCGGAGCTTTGTCTCCCACAGTTGGCGCGATCGCTTTTTAGCTGCGGCTCTAATCGCCATGCAGCTAGCTCAAGCGCCAAACGCCTCGTTGCACCTCATTCGCCCCTCCGGCTTTATAGCCTTATTTCGCTTTCCGACTGCGCCCAGATTCGCCTCGCAATGGCTTGAATCAGCTCGTCCGCACGACCCTACCAGGCTTCGCGCAGCAGGCACGCACTCGAACATTATTAAAAACATAAAATGCAAAACAAACACATTCATCATTACAACGGCTATGCCGTTCAACCCTCGGCGCATCGTTTGCCCGACGGTAGCTTTTCATCCAACCTGTTGCTCGAACGCGCCGACAGCGCGCGTGCCGAAGGGCGCTACCAGTTCTACTCGCTCGATTACTTCACGAACGAAGAACAGGCGTTGCAGCACTCGGCGCGCTGGGCACGTAATTGGGTCGATACGCGCGGCTAAGCGCGCATCGCCTCGCCGGACGCGCCGCATTCGCGTGGCGCACCGGTAGTTCGCGCGCAGTCGATCTATTCGGCCGTTTCCGCCTTGATCCGCGCGCGCAACTCGAACTTCTGGATCTTTCCCGTCGACGTCTTCGGCAATTCGCAGAAGCGCACGGCTTTCGGCAGCTTGTACCCCGCAAGAAACAGCCGGCAGTGCGCAATGATCTCTTCCACGCTCACCTGAGCGCCTTCCTTGAGTTCGACGAACGCGCACGGTACCTCGCCCCACTTCGCATCCGGCATCGCCACCACGGCGGCCACCGCGACGGCGGGATGACGGTACAACGTGTCTTCGACCTCGATGCTCGAAATGTTCTCGCCGCCTGAAATGATGATGTCCTTGCTACGGTCACGAATGCGAATGTAGCCGTCGGGCATGCGCACGCCGAGATCGCCGGTATGGAACCAGCCGCCGCGGAAAGTCGCTTCCGTGGCGCGTTCGTTCTTCAGGTAGCCCTTCATGCAGATGTTGCCGCGAAACATGATCTCGCCGATCGTCTCGCCGTCATTCGGCACGGGCTCGAGCGTGTCCGGATCGACTACGCTGACCGCCGCTTGCAGGTGATAGCGAACGCCTTGCCGCGCGTTCATTTCGGCGCGTCCGCTATCGTCGAGTTGATCCCATGCGTGCTGTTTCGCACACACTGCGGCCGGGCCGTAGGTTTCAGTGAGTCCATATACGTGTGTCAACTCGAAGCCGATTTCCTTCATCTTCGCGATCACCGCGGGTGCCGGCGCCGCGCCCGCCACCATCGTCGACACGCGATGCCCGATGCCTTCGCGCCACTCGGCCGGCGCATTCGCGAGCGCACTCTGCACGATCGGCGCGCCGCAATAATGCGTGATGCGTTCGCTGCGTATCAGATCGAACACCGTCTTCGCATCGAATTTGCGCAAGCAGACGTTGACGCCCGCGCGCGCGGCGACCGTCCACGGAAAGCACCAGCCGTTGCAGTGAAAGAGCGGCAAGGTCCACAGATACACCGCGTGTTTCGGCATATCCCATTCGAGGATATTGCTGAGTGCATTCAGATACGCGCCACGATGGTGATAGACCACGCCCTTTGGATCTCCGGTTGTGCCCGACGTGTAGTTAAGCGCGATGGCGTCCCATTCGTCGGCGGGAAGCGTCCACGCGAATTCGGGGTCGCCGGATTGCAGGAATGCTTCGTAATCGGTGGCGCGGATGAATTGGTCGGCATTGGCGGGCAGCACATCGGCCACGCTGATGATGCGCAAATCGGGAAACTCCAGCGCGGCGCGATGCGCGAGCTCGCCATATTCCGTATCGACGATCAGCGCTTTTGCCTCGCCATGGCGCAGCATGAATAGCAACGACGGCACGTCGAGTCGTGTATTCAGCGTATTCAGCACGGCGCCGGCCATCGGCACGCCGAAATGCGCCTCTATCATCGGAGGAATATTCGGCAACAACGCGGCCACCGTGTCGCCGCGTTCGATACCCGCCTGCCGCAGCGCGCTCGCGAGACGCCGCGTGCGCTGATAGGTCTCGCGCCAGTTACGGCGAATCTCGCCATGGACGACCGCCAACTGATCGCCGTAGACTTCCGCGGCGCGCACGATGAAATCGATCGGCGTCAGCGGGACATAATTGGCCTCGCGGCGCTCCAGACCTTCTTCGAACCGGTGTTTCATCGCATTGTCTCCAGGGCGCGAGCCGCGCCGTCGATTATTTTGATTGCTTGTTGAACCAGCCTAGCAATTTTCATGGTGAACTGTCTGTCATTCAAATGACAGAGTGGCGCGCCCTGGGGCGCGTCGCCTCGCCGGTTCCGTTCCGATCAACCGCTCCCGCTGCTTATGGACCACGCTTCGTTCGCCCCTGCCTCAGACGACCGCCACCACCGCCCGCTGCGAGTCGCGCGTGCGGATTTGCCTCGGCTCTTTGCCGGTTGCGCGTGGTTCCGGTCGCTCGCTAGCGAACATCAGTCGATGGTCCTTGCTAGCGCACATGCGGAATACCTCGACGGCGGTGCGTGGATCGCGCGTCGCCAGGAACCGTCGGATTACTGGATCGGCGTTCACTCCGGCCTGATCAAGCTCGCGATCTACAACGCGTCCGGACGCAGTTGCACGCTCTCCGGCGTTCCGCCCGGCGGCTGGTTCGGCGAAGGCAGCGTAATCAAGCGCGAATTGCGCAAGTACGACGTGGCCACGATCCAGGCGTCGCTGGTGATGTTCGTGCCGTCCGCAACCTTTCATGCGCTGCTCGAATCGAGCCTGCCGTTCACCGGCTTCGTGATCCGCCAGTTGAACAACCGGATGGGCGAATTCATCGCGTCGATCCAGAACAGCCGTTTGCTCGATGTCGACGCGCGCGTCGCACAATCGCTCGCACAGTTGTTCAATCCCGACCTCTATCCCGACACGGGCCGCACGCTGGTGATTTCGCAGGAAGAAGTCGGCCTGTTGGCCGGCGTGTCGCGGCAACGTATCAATCTGGCGCTGCAAAACCTCGAGAAACTCGGCATCGTGCGTCTCTCGTATAACCAGATCGACGTGCTCGATCTGGAGAGTCTCGCCGCGTTCGGTCGCGAACAAATCTAGCGCGACAGGGCAGCGCCGCTTTTCTCTGGCCTTCGCCGCTCTTCGCGGCTTTTTCGTCACTTTTACCTGTTTTTCGCGTTCGCCGTCGACCGCTGTTTGCGCGCGCCCATACGCGTCTCAGCCTGAATTTTGCGCAGTCGGATCAAGAAACCAGAGCGCGCGCCGTTATGCCGATTAGGCAACTCAGATTGCAACCTTCCCCCTCCCGAGCTCAATGTACCGTCCAGACCCCCTATGAATCGCCTGACACTTAGACAGAAATTGTGGGTACCCATGCTGCTGTGCTGGGCGGCGCTCCTGATCGTGACCGTCGTGAACGCGTTCGAAGCGCGTAACGCGCAAATGGAGTCGCGTCGCGCGGATCTGGCGGACGTGACCGATATGGCGGCCTCGCTGATCGCCGATTACGCGAAGCTGGCCGACGCCGGCAAAATCTCCGTCGACGATGCCAAACAGCAGGCGATCGCCCGCGTCAACGCGCAACGCTACGGCGCGTCCGGCTACATTTCGATCGTGCGCAGCGATTCGGTGATGGTCGCGCATCCGATGAGTCCGAAGCTGAACGGCAAGGACATGAGCGGTTTCCGTGATGCCAAGGGCAACGCGTTGTATCACGACATCGCACAAGCCGGCGGCTCGCCGGGTGGCTCAGGCTATCTACGCTACTGGTGGCCAAAGCCTGGCGAGACGACGCCGAGCGAGAAAATCGGCTATGTGAAGCGCTTCGGCCCGTGGAACTGGGACCTCATCGCCGGCGCCTACATGGACGACATTCAGGCGCAGTTCTACAGCACGCTTGTCCGTTCGGCAGGCATGCTGGTGGTGCTGGGCGTGCTGGTGTCGTTTGTCGCGTCGCGCGTGGTGCGCAGCGTCTCGCGTTCGATCGGCGGCGAGCCTTCCCGCGCGGCGGAGATTGCGATGCAGATCGCCCGCGGCGATCTCGCCACCCACATCGACTTGCGACGCGACGACACGTCGAGCTTGCTGTTCTCGCTGCGCGAGATGCGCAATCAGCTTGCGGCCACGGTTGGACGCATCAAGACTTCAGCGGAGACGATCACGGTCGCTTCGAAGGAAATCGCCGCGGGCAATCTGGATCTGTCGAGCCGAACCGAGGAACAGGCAGCTTCGTTGCAGCAAACTGCCGCGACAATGGACGAACTCACCAAGACCGTCACGCAGAACGCTGACAACGCGGCAACGGCGTCCGAGCTCGCCACGGATGCGTCGACGATCGCCGAACGCGGCGGTCAGGTCGTCAACGACGTGGTCGAGAAAATGGCCGGCATTACCGATAGTTCGCGCAAGATCGGCGAGATCATCAACGTGATCGAGGGCATTGCGTTCCAGACCAATATTCTTGCGCTCAACGCCGCGGTGGAAGCCGCGCGTGCCGGCGAGGAAGGCCGCGGTTTTGCGGTGGTCGCGGGCGAAGTGCGCAATCTCGCGCAGCGCAGTGCGACGGCCGCCAAGGAGATCAAGGTGTTGATCGACCAGTCGGTCGCGCAAGTCGGCGAAGGTTCGACGCTGGCCGGCAGGGCCGGCAGCACGATCGGCGAGGTAGTCGGCGCGGTGCGCCGTGTCACCGCGATCGTCAACGAGATTTCGGCGGCGTCGAAGGAACAGAGTTCCGGCATTGGCGAAGTCAATCTCGCGATCCGCCAGATGGACGATGTAACGCAGCGCAATGCCGCGCTGGTGGAACAGGCGGCCGCCGCAGCCGGCTCGCTCGACGAACAGACCGAGCGCTTGCGTAATGCGGTCGCGGTGTTCAGGGTTGATGCGTAGGCGTGGTTGCGCGGCTCAACATCGTATCGGTGCCGAACAGCGTCATGACAATGTTGGCCAGCACACCTGATTTCTTCCAGCGCAGATAGTAGCGATGCGCGGTTTGATAAGCCGCGTACCGCTCCGGCAACGCACTCCACGGCTTGCCGGTACGCAGCACCCAGAGCACGCTATCCACAACGAAACGGACGTCGACACCCGGACGGCCGCGCCGCGGCGCATGACGCTCCATTTCAGGCAGCAACGGGACGATGCGACGCCATTGCTCGTCGGAGAGATCCTGAGCGGGCGACGGGTTTGAAGCAAGAATATCCATACCGTGAGAACTCGAGTGCGCCGCCTGCGTGCATGCCTACGTGCGTCGCCGCGAAAGATGATGTCGTTGGATTGATGGACTCAGCGTAACCGACGCGCGCTTGCACGAAAGTTAATTCTTGTCAGGCACGTGGACGCGGGCGTCGAAGATCGACATGCATCAGATGCGCGGTCAAATATAGCGCCCATAAAAAAAGGTGCCGCGAACGGCACCTTTTTCACTACGACCAGCTTCTGTTGATGCTTAGAAGCGGTGACGCAGACCGACGGTAGCAGCCGTCTGGTTCTTCGACGAAGACGGCAGTTGCGTGTTGTCGCCGCTGTAGATCGAAGCAACACCGCCGTCACCCATTGCGTGTTGGTACACGGCTTGAGCGTAGACGTCCGTACGACGCGACAGCGAGTAGTCGGCTTGCAGGCCGATCTGGTGGTAGCGCACCGACGCCGAACCACCGTTTGCATTGACGCCGTAGCCCGTGCCGTCCGTGAACGTGTACGCCACGCCCAGGCCGAGAGCCGGGGTCAGGTTGTACTTGCCGTTGACTTCGTAGTTGTTAGCGCGCAGCGATTGACGTGCGCCCGTGACGTTGTCGAGACGCGATTGCGTCCATGCCAGACCGACGGTAGCCGGGCCGAACGAGTACGAACCTGCTGCACCGAATTCGCGTTGACGGAAGTTGCCGCCGAGGCCCAGAACCGAACCGTCCGAAGCGCCGCCGTTGCTTGCCGTACCTGCTGCGTTCGTTGCGCCCGGGTTGTTCTGCTGTGCGTAAGCAGCGCCCAAACGCAGACCTTGCCACTGGTATGCAGCACCGACGCTGTATTCGCGGTTGTTCGCGAATGCGCCAGCCTGGTTCGAGAAGCCGTACGTGCCGCCGAACGAGAAGCCAGCGTAGTTAGCGCTTTGGTACTTGACCGAGTTGTTGACAGCGTAGCCGCCGTTCGTGCTCAGGTTGTCGTTGTTGAACGGGTGAGCGAAGTACGTACCGCCCCAGCTGCCCGTTGCGGTCAGCGGTGCCAGGTAGTCTTGTGCTGCGTCATATTGACGACCCAGCGTGACCGTACCGAATTGCGCGCTCGACAGACCGACGAACGATTGACGGTTGAACATGCCGTTGTTGTTAGCGAACTTACCGTTGCCGATGTTGAAGCCGCTTTCCAACGTGAAAATTGCCTTCAGGCCGCCGCCCAGATCTTCCGAACCACGCAGACCGAACATGCTTTGGTTGATGCCGCCGTTGCCAGCCGACCATTGCGAACCATGGTTCACGTTGCTGGTGTAGGTCAGGCCTGCGTCCAGCAGACCGTACAACGTCACGCTGCTTTGTGCATGAGCGGCGACGGATGCGAACGATGCAGCAACCGCTGCGACGATGAGACTCTTCTTCATGTGGGACTCCTGTTCGAAAAATTTACGCGGGGAGCGGAACCTGGCTCAGCAGTGCGTGCCTCGCTCGCACCACCGCCCAGATCCGCCGGACCGCTTTCGGCCCGGCTGGGCACCCTTGTAACGAAGCGTGAGTGTAGGGGGACACCCTAGTAGCAACGTGAGCGTTTTCCACAACAGGATTTTTCCGAATTCGCAACAATCATGAGGGACTTTCGATTAAGTCATTGATTTTTAGGCATTTATTGCGAAATAAACAGGTCGGATCTTATGCGTCATCCTTATGACAATTGCAATATCTCAATATTAGAAGTTGCACATATGCAACAGCCTTTAATATCGATGTAGTAATCGGGTCGGAACAATTAAAACTGATCGTAAGCATATTGCTTAAAAATAAGGCATTTATCTCGACGTCGATTCAAGGAAGTAAATTTATTCCCGGATGCGGGAACTTAATTACGTCACGTAGATCGATCACCCTTACACAAGACGATTATTGCGTATTTTAATATTTACGATCAAATATTTAATTTTCTGTAGGGAACTCTATGGGGATTTGAATCTACGCTTTTAAATCCCTTTCCCCGATGCGGGTCTTTCGCATGCCCGATACCCAAGCCCAGCGGGATTTAGCGTCTTGCGACAATTGCGCGCAGTTGCATGACAACTTTCCAAAGCGACGCCATTAAAACCGCCGGACGGCGGTATCGTTCATTGGGCGTTCTTTTTCGATGGATTTGAGGACACGCCAAGAACTTTGCTGCTGAAGACGATGAAACCTTCAGCACGGGCGTTGCCCGGAGGTGAACTGCGGCGCCGACCGCCGCGTGACAAAACCCGTGCTGAAAGCGGATGGCAAATATTCAAAAGCCTTCCGTATTCTTTTAACGGCGCAGCTCCCCTCTTTTTTACACGGAGTTTCCCTACTTCCTCATTGTCCGCTGCGGTGGATTCATCGACGAGTTCCGGAGCGCGTTCTCGCCCTCAGACGAAGAACTCGGCGCTAGAAGGCCAGGTTCCTGCGGAACATCTGGCAAAGAACGCGGCTGGTCACCGGGTTCGTCGATTGGCTGATTGGCGGGATCGGCGACGGGGCCGATGGCCAGATCGGTTTGCATGTAGAAATTGCGCTAGAGCATCACGAATTTTTCAAGCGCTCGTCTGCTCTGCAATGTTCGGCCAACTTTCAGCGTCCGTCGACTCCCGTACGTCTCGGCTCGTTCGCCACTCCTGTCAGAAACGGCTCGAGTCCGAATAGCCAAGCGAAGCAAAACGTGGCGCGGGTGAAAGCGCTTGCGCGTCGCGGTGGCTCGCTCTCGTCGAGAGCGTCCATTGGCGTCGCGAGCAGCGATGAATGAGAGGCGAAATCGGTAGCGGTGTGGTCAGGTCGCATAGTGGTTCTCGTTTTTGATATATAGCGTGGAACCGACCCTACGCAATCGCCGTGCCACGGACGCTCGACTGTCAATAAAGTGGGAGCATTACGAAAGTCCGGAAGT
>NZ_JAQQBV010000014.1:0-203337 GCF_046030735.1 Paraburkholderia xenovorans | reverse complement strand
ACGCCAGCAAACCATGCTCGAATTGCTCGTCGACACAGCGGAGCAATATCAGCGGGAGCTCGAATGCGACGCCGAGCTCTATCAGGTGATCGCACTCGACGCAAAAGGCATCCCTCAAAGCCGCATCACGGCAAACCGCGCCGCGCGTCTTCTCGCGGAAGCATCACAGATCGCGACAGAAATGCCCAAAGCCGGAACAGCCGCAGCAACCTCAACCACCGCAGAAGCAGACGCGCCCCAGGAGCCGATTCCCGTACACCACTAAGCATCGGTAGCGGCCAACGTGGCGGCAGAGCACAGCCGCCACACTTTCACCCGTCCAACCCCCGAGCCAGCTCAACAAACGCCTTCAAATAATCAACCTCAGTATCAGGCTCGCGTGCACCCAAAAAAATCTGCTTGGCGATCCCCTTCTTCCCCAACCGCACCGGCACCACATTCATCGTATCGGCGTACTCCTCCACCAACCACCGAGGCAAAGCCGAAACACCTCTCCCACTCGCCACCATCTGCAACATGATGTCTGTGGTTTCAATCGCCTTATGCCGGCGCGGCGTGATCCCCGCAGGCATTAGAAACTGGTTATAAATATCGAGCCGATCGATTTCCACCGGATAAGTAATCAACACCTCCTGCGTCAATTGCGCCGGCTTCACATACTCTGCATCAGCAAGCGGATGCTCACGATTCACCACCAGCACCTGCTCATAATCGAACACAGGCTCGAACCGCAACCCCGGCTTATAAAGCGGATCAGGCGTCACCAGCAAATCGATCTCGAACCCAAACAAAGCACCGATCCCACCAAACTGAAACTTCTGCTTAACGTCGACATCGACATCGGGCCAGCGCGCGAGATACGGCGACACGACCTTGAGCAACCACTGATAACAAGGATGGCACTCCATCCCGATCCGCAACGACCCACGCTCGCCCTGCGCATACTGACTCAACCGTTCCTCAGCAAACGCGAGCTGCGGCAACAACCGATTCGCGACCGCCAGCAGATATTCCCCAGCCTGCGTCAACCGCAAACTCCGTCCTTCGCGCAACCAGATATCCGTACCTAGCTGCTGCTCCAGTTTCTTCATCGTGTGACTGAGTGCGGACTGCGTCACGCACAAAATTTCCGCCGCAGCGGTCAGCGAGCCGTGCGTGTCCACCGCCTGCACGATCGCCAGATGTGTTCTCTCAAGCATGAGCGACGCCCCAATAACACATGAACAAAACTAATGATTCGTTGAATTATCACCATTTTACTTCATAGGAAGCGTTCTATACGATCCAGCCATCCGTAACTGACCGAACCAAGACGACACGATGGCCACAACACACAACCTCGGCTTCCCCCGCATCGGCGCGAAACGCGAACTGAAGTTCGCGCTCGAGTCCTACTGGAAGGGCGAGTCCTCGCTCGGCGAACTGAAAGCACTGGGCGCGCAATTGCGTCAGCGTCACTGGTCACACCAAGCCGACCTCGGCTTCGCGGCCGTCGGCGATTTCGCGTTCTACGACCAGGTGCTGGACATGAGCTTCACGCTGGGCAACCTGCCGGAACGCGTGCAGGGCTTCCACGGCGATACGCTCGACAATTCCTTCCGCGTCGCCCGCGGCCGCTCGGCCAAGGGTGCCGAAGACCACGGCGCATGCTGCGGCGGCGTCGCGGCCGGCGAGATGACCAAGTGGTTCGATACGAACTATCACTACATCGTCCCTGAATTCAGCGCGAGCACCGAGTTCAAGCTCGATCCGTCGCGTCTGCTGGAACAACTCGCCGAAGCCAAAGCACAAGGCGTGAAGGCAAAGCCGGTGATCGTCGGCCCGCTGACCTATCTGGCGCTCGGCAAGGCCAAGGACAACTCCGACAAGCTCGCCCTGCTGCCCCGCCTTCTGCCGGTCTATGCAGCGTTACTGGCGACGCTGGCGGCACAAGGCGTCGAATGGGTTCAGATCGACGAACCGATCCTCGTCACCGAACTGTCCGCCGAATGGCAACAGGCCTATGAAACCGCCTACAACGCGCTTGCCACGAGCAAGGTCAAGCTGTTGCTGGCGACCTACTTCGGCCAATTGCTCGACAACCTCCCGCTCGCGTGCAAGCTGCCGGTGCAAGGCCTGCATCTGGACGCGGTCAATGCACGCGCCGAAGTCGAAGCGGTGATCGCGCAATTGCCGCAGGATCGCGTGTTGTCGCTGGGCGTGATCAACGGCCGCAACATCTGGAAGACCGATCTCGCAAGCGTGCTCGACTGGCTTGAGCCGGTCGCGAGGAAGCTTGGCGAACGCCTCTGGATCGCACCGTCGTGCTCGCTTCTGCATGTGCCGGTGGACCTCGACAGCGAGCAGAAGCTGGACGCGGAAGTCCGTTCGTGGCTCGCATTCGCGCTGCAAAAGATCGACGAACTGAAGGTGCTGGCAACCGCGCTGAACTCGGGCCGCGACGCCGTCAAAGCCGAACTCGCCGCCAACAGCGCGGCGATCGCAGCACGCCGCGCATCGCCGCGCGTGAACAACCCGGCGGTCAAGGCCGCACTCGCAAAGATCAGCCCGGCTCTCGGTCAGCGCAAGAACGCGTACACGTCCCGCGCCGACAGACAAGCCGCGTTGCTGAACCTACCGGCATATCCGACCACAACTATCGGTTCATTCCCGCAAACCGGCGACATCCGCCACGCGCGCAGCCAGTTCAAAAGCGGCGCACTGGACGAAGCCGGCTACAAGGCCGCCATGCGCGCCGAGATCGAACGCAGCGTGCGCGAGCAGGAAGCCCTCGGTCTGGACGTGCTGGTGCATGGCGAAGCCGAGCGCAACGACATGGTCGAGTACTTCGGCGAACAACTCGACGGTTACGCATTCAGCCAGTTCGGCTGGGTGCAGTCGTATGGCTCGCGTTGCGTGAAGCCGCCTATCCTGTTCGGCGACATCAGCCGTCCGAAGGCGATGACCGTCGAGTGGATCAAGTACGCGCAATCGCTCACCAGCAAGCCGATGAAGGGCATGTTGACCGGTCCGGTCACGATTCTGAACTGGTCGTTCGTGCGTGACGATCAGCCGCGTTCGGTGTCGTGCTATCAGCTCGCACTGGCGATCCGCGAAGAAGTACT
Organism: Paraburkholderia xenovorans; assembly: GCF_046030735.1. Classification (GTDB taxonomy): domain Bacteria; phylum Pseudomonadota; class Gammaproteobacteria; order Burkholderiales; family Burkholderiaceae; genus Paraburkholderia; species Paraburkholderia xenovorans_A. The sequence goes on along the minus strand of NZ_JAQQBV010000014.1, from coordinate 200,233 downwards.
CGACCTGGAAAAGGCCGGCGTGCGCGTGATCCAGATCGACGAAGCCGCATTGCGTGAAGGCCTGCCGCTGCGCAAATCGCAATGGCAGGAATACCTCGACTGGGCCGTGCAATCGTTCCGCATCACGGCAAACGGTGTGGAAGACGAAACGCAGATCCACACGCATATGTGCTATTCGGAGTTCAACGACATCATCGCGTCGATCGCCGATATGGACGCCGACGTGATCACGATCGAAACCTCGCGCTCGGACATGGAGTTGCTCGACGCATTCGACAACTTCAACTACCCGAACGAAATCGGACCGGGCGTGTACGACATCCACTCGCCGAACATTCCGACACAGGAGCACATCGTGCAACTGATGAAGAAAGCGGCTGAGCGTATTCCGGCGCAGCGTCTGTGGGTGAATCCGGACTGCGGGTTGAAGACGCGTCAGTGGGAAGAAGTCATTCCGGCGCTGACGAACATGGTGGCGGCTGCTAAAACGCTGCGCGCTTCAATCTGAACGCGTTCGCGCCGAATGTTGCCCCGATGCCGTGCCGCTTGCAAAAGCGCACGGCATCGCGTCATACGCCGTTGCGCCTACGCAGCAGATATGTGTCCATGATCCAGCCGTGAGTGCGGCGCGCGTCGGCCCGGACGCGTGCGATTTCGTCCATCACATCTGGTAGCCTGCCTGAAATCAGAAGCTCATCAGGCGTGCCGACATAAGCGCCCCAATAGATGTCGAGGTCTTCATCAGCCAATAAGCGGTACGTGTCATGGGTATCGAGCATGACAACGACACTATCGATGTTCTCCGGAAACCCTCCGGCAATTCCGCGTCCATTCGTGATCTCGACAGAGCGGCCGATCAGATTGAGCGGCACTCTATGCCGCGCCGCCAACGCCTGAACGCTGCTGATCCCAGGGATGACCTCATAGTCGAAATCGTGTTGTCCTCCGTGAGAAATCGCCTCCAGAATGCGGATCGTGCTGTCGTATAACGAAGGATCGCCCCACACGAGAAACGCACCGACTTCCGCGTCGTTTAACTCGTCCGCAATCATGCGTTCGAAGATAGCCTGCTTGTCACGGTTCAGTTCATCGACTGCCGCTTTGTACTCCACGTCATCGCGCCGCCGTTCGGGGCTGGTCGCCTCGACGATCCGATAACCGTCATCAGTGACGAACCGCTCGATGATGTGCTTGCGCAGCGCAATCAACTTTTCTTTCGCGACGCCTTTATCCATCACGAAGAACACATCGACCTGGTTGAGCGCGTTGATCGCCTGAACCGTCAGATAGTCCGGGTCGCCTGCGCCAATGCCGATAATCAGGATTTTTTTCATCAGATGTTCTCCTTGCTGATCGCCACTCACGCATTCCCTGCAATCAGTTCAATGCTATCCAATTGAGCCGCGCAGATATCCCGCACGATCTTCACGAAATCGTCGAAATAAGGCCGTCCCGCGATACCTTTCGGTGCGACTGCATAGAGCTCGCTCCAAAGACCGCCGGCGCCCACCCGTTTTGCGAGCACGTAATCGTGATCGACGTAATTCTTCACGCCCCAGTTCGGTAGCGCCGCAATGCCGCGGCGGCTCGCCACCAGTTGCATGATCGCGATGGTCAGCTCGGCGGTTCGCCGTTCGAGTTTGATGCCGGCCGGCTCCAGGACTTCGCGGATCAGGTCGATGCGCGCTTCGGGAACCGGATAAGTAATCAGCGTTTCGCCTTGCAGATCCTCAGGACCGACGCGCCGCTTATTGCGCAATCGATGCTCATTCGCGATCACCACCTGAATCTCGAAGCGGAACAACGGCGCAACGTGCAGATTACGTTTGGCCTTGGGCTTCGAGCCGATCACGACATCGGCTTTGCCTTCGTTCAGCAGCTTCATCGGATCGGCGTGAAAGCCGGCCACCAGATCGACTTCGACCTCGGGCCAACGACGCCGGAATTCATCCATCACCGGCATCAGCCAGTCGAAACACGTATGGCATTCCAGCACGATACGCAATTCGCCGCGCACGTCCCCTTTCAACCGCACCAGATCGCGCTCGGCTGTCGCGACAGCGGCGACGGTTTCCCGCGCGAGCGCGAGCAGCCGTTCGCCGGCAGCGGTAAAGCGCAAGCCCTGCCGCGTACGCTCGAACAGCGACACGCCGTAATGCGCCTCCATATCGCGAATCTGATGCGACAGCGCAGATTGGCTCAGATTGACGCGCTCGGCGGCAGCCACCAGTTTGTCGGACTCGGAGATCGCAATCAACGAGCGCAGATGACGCAGTTCAAGCATGACGCCCCTCGTAAAGGGCAGAAGGATACAGAGAAAGGTAAAACGTTTCCATATGAATGCGGTTCATACGATGATGAAAACATGTCGCTTGATGAATCATAGCGTGCCTTGCACACTGCGCGATATTCACTCAAGGATTCCGCATGGCCCGCACTCACATCTCCGGTTTTCCGCGCATCGGCGCGCATCGTGAACTCAAGTTCGCACAAGAATCGTTCTGGCGCGGCGAGTCCGACGATGCGTATTTACGCGGCGTCGGCAAGGAATTGCGCGCGCGTCATTGGCAATTGCAGCGCGACGCGAAACTGGATTTCGTCACGGTCGGAGATTTCGCGTGGTACGACCCAATGTTGAATCTGAGTGCGCTGCTCGGCGCGTTGCCGTCGCGTTTCGGCTTCGATCCGTCGAACCTTTCGCTTGCCCAGTATCACGAACTGGCGCGCGGCAATAAAGCACAACCGGCGATGGAAATGACCAAATGGTTCGACACGAACTATCACTATCTCGTGCCGGAACTGGATTCGGAAACCACATTCAACGGCGGCGTCGACTGGTTCTTCGACGAAATCGACGAAGCGCTTGCACTCGATTTCGCGGTCAAGCCTGTGTTGATCGGTCCTATCACTTATCTGTGGCTTTCGAAAAGCCGCGTGGCGGGTTTCGACCGTCTGTCGTTGCTGCCGAAACTGGTTATCCGTTATCTGCGCATGCTCGACACGCTGAAAAAACGCGGCATCGAATGGGTGCAACTGGACGAGCCTGCGCTGTGCGTCGATCTCGAAGACGACTGGATCGAAGCGTTCTCCGCCGTCTATAACGTGCTCGGCGATGCGGGCGTAAAAGTACTGCTCGCCACCTATTTCGACACCGCCGCCGCTCACGCGCCGGCCGTCGCCAAACTGCCGGTTCACGGCGTGCATATCGACCTCGTCAAGGCGCCGCAACAACTGGAAGCGTGGCGCTCCGCACTCGGCGCGGATAAGGTGCTGTCGGTCGGCGTGATCGATGGACGCAATATCTGGCGTGCCGATCTCGGCGAAATCGTGAGCTCGCTGGAAAGTCTCCATGCGGAACGCGGCGAGCGGCTGTGGGTTGCGCCGTCCTGTTCGCTGGTGCATGTGCCGGTCACGCTCGCCTCCGAGAAAAGACTCGACGCGGAACTCAAGTCGTGGCTCGCATTCGCCACCGAAAAGCTCGATGAGATCAGCACGATTGCACTCGCCTTGCGCGATCCCGCAGCGGCCGAGCCCGCGCTCGCGGCCGCTGATTCGGCGCTCGATACGCGTCGCGCGTCGAGCGGCGTCTTCAACGTGCTGGTGCAACGACGCGTCGCCGCAATCACGGATGCAATGGCCTGCCGCAAGAGCCCCTTCGCCGACCGCAGCCGCGTACAGCGTCATTCGCTGAAGCTGCCGCTGCTGCCCACCACGACCATCGGTTCGTTTCCGCAAACGCCCGCGATCCGGCAAGCACGTGCAGCGTATCGACGCGGCGAATTGCGCGCGCTGGAATACCTCGAACGGATGCGCGCAGAAACGGCGACCGTCGTGCGCAAACAGGAAGAACTCGGACTCGACGTTCTGGTTCACGGCGAAGTCGAACGCAACGACATGGTCGAGTTTTTCGCGGACAAACTGTGGGGCTGTGCGCTGACCGAGAACGGTTGGGTGCAGAACTACGGCTCGCAATGCGTGAAGCCGCCGATCATTTACGGCGACATCTATCGACCCGAGCCGATGATCGTCGATGCCGCTGGTCATGCGCAGTCTTTAACCGACCGCCTGATAAAAGGCGTGCTGACCGGCCCGGTCACGATGCTCGAATGGTCGTTCGTACGCGACGATCAGCCGCGCGCGACCACGGCGCTTCAACTGGCTCTCGTCATTCGCGACGAAGTTGTCGATCTGGAAAAAGCGGGCATCCGCATCATCCAGATCGACGAGCCGGCATTCCGTGAAGGTCTGCCGCTGCATAAAGCGGACTGGTCCGAGTACCTCGATTGGGCGACTCGCGCATTCAGAATTGCAGCGGGCGGCGTTTCCGACGCCACGCAAATCCACACGCATATGTGCTATTCGGAGTTCAACGACATTCTGCCGTCGATTGCCGCGCTGGACGCGGACGTGATCACGATCGAGACGTCGCGCTCTTCGATGGAATTGCTCGACGGCTTCGGCGAGTTCGCGTATCCGAACGGAATCGGACCCGGTGTGTACGACACGCATTCGGCGCGCGTGCCGAGCGTCGACGCGATGCAGCGGTTGCTCGAACGCGCATGCGAGGTTATTCCTGCCGAACGTCTGTGGGTCAACCCGGACTGCGGTTTGAAGACGCGCGGCTGGCCTGAGACCGAAGCCGCGTTGACCAACATGGTGTCCGCCGCAAAAACCTTGCGTCAGAAACTCGCGGCACAACGCACCGAAGCCAGCCGAATTGCTTCGGTTGCATGCCGGCATGCGGCTCGTTCAGGTGCGGCGCGATAGCTGAATGCAATATCTGCAACCTACGGCCCTCACGCGGCACCGCTTTGCAGCGCACCATTGATCGCCAGCGAAAGCGCGCCCACAACGATCAAACTCACCGCCCAAACCGCATCCAGATTGAACCAGCTTCGCGATACGAACTTGAGTCCCAGATAACGATAAACCAGCCACGCCAACAATCCACCTGCCGCAATCATCGCGAGCGCATGCACAGCGGAAACCAGCAGCGCCATCCCGAGATTCACGCCGATCAGCGCCTGCGCGGCCTGATGCCCTCGATCCATGTCAAAAGAGCGACAGAGTCCGAGATAGATCGGTACCAGCATCAAGCCCGCGCCATGTGCGATCGCAACAGCAAACGACCACAGCGCGAGCCGCGTAGGCGGAATCCGCGCGAGGACACGCGGATGGCGTCTGCGAATCAGCAGAAAGATACCGAAACCGATCACCAGCCCACCCGCGCCAATCTGAATTTCACGCTGCCACGCGAGCACCATTGCCAGCACGGCGAACGGCATCATCACGACGAACATCGCGAGCACATGCCCCGCCGCGAGATAAACGAGCGCGCCGAGCAGCGCTCGCGTGCGCCGCTGCATCAACCCGTTCGACACGGCAAGCGGCCAGCCCATCGCCGGATTGACGCCGTGATAAAGACCGCTCGCCAGCACCGCTAGCCACAGGCCGGACGACGACCAATGACTACCGATCAAACGCCCACCGACGGATAACAGAACGAATCGGTCGAACAGTCGCCGCCTTCGAGACGGATCTGATGCGCGCGATACCCATCCGGAAAGCTCACCCAATAATCTTCGGCCAACGTGAGGCCACCGTCAGGCCCGACGTAAGCCATCACCTGCGCTGCGGGCACACCGTCCGGATAAAACTGGTTGTCCCACGTCGAATAGAGCGAGTTGGTCCAATACACGCGTTTGCCGTCGCGGCTGATCTCGACCATCTGCGGACCACCCGCGAAAGTCTTGCCATTCGGATGCGGCGTGCGCCGCACAATTCCGCCGATATGAACCGACCCCGTGAGCTTCGGCTTGCGCGGTTCGGTCACGTCGTATTGACGCATTTCGCCGGTGCCCCAGCAGGCGACGTAGAGGAATTTATCGTCGATGGAAAGATCGATGTCGGTGACGAGCGGCGGCACCGCGCCGAAGCCCTGCAGCAACGGCGGCAGCAATTCGGTGGCGGCAGGTTCCGCGGGAATGGTGACCGTTTTCTCGATGTGGAACTGACCGCCTTCGCGCCACCACGTCCAGATCGATCCTTCGAGGTTGGTCGTATCGACTACCACGCCGATGAACCCATACTCGCGGCTCGGATCGTGCGCGGGCCGCACTTCGAGTGCCATCTGATGATTCGCGCCGAGGTCGAGCGTCTGCACGTTGCGCCTGCCGCGCAGATCCCAGAAGTGAATCCGGTGCCCATATTTGTTCGACAGAAGATCTTCAGGAACGATGCCGTTCTCGAACTGCGGCGGCAGCGCCCACTCGCTCGACACCATATAGTCGCGCGGCAGATTCCACCAGAAGTCGTAATGCTTCTCCTGCAGGCCGCGTTCGATCTCCCAGCGGCCGAGCACCTCGAACGTTTCGCAATCCATGATGAAGATGCCGGGCGGCCCGTCGGTGCCGTCTTCGCCCGCGCCGCCGAGCGTGCTCACATAAATGCCTTCCGGACCGCAATGAACCGTATGCGGACGCGAATAGCCCGTCTTACGGAAAATCTCGTCGGGTTCGATGATCTTGTGAATGCGTGCCTGAGTCGGATGCGGCCTGGTATCGATGATGTAAATGCGTGACGAGCGCATTCCGGGGATGATCAGAAAACGCCGCTCGAGAAACGCATGCCCTGTCAGCGGCGACAGCGACGACGAGCACGCATTCCAGCCGAAATGATGAAACTCGTCGCCCTTGTACGGCACCGGCACCGTGTGCACCACCTGGCTGTAGGTCGGCGAACCGGGCTTGACGTCGATCACAGCGAGCGCGTCCGGTTGCGAGAAATCAGGGCTGAGAAGAACCGTGTACGCGTACTCCTCCGCGGGGGCATCCATAGCGAGTTTCGGCGATGCGTGGAACGTGGGATCGGGGCGCATACCCATGGCGAACGTCTCCTGGTCGATGTAGTTCGCGTTTGGCGTTTCGAGGTATGAGCCTCGTTATGCATGACGCGTTAAGTTCTACATTTAGTCCAGGCTTGCGGAGAGAGCAACCGATTATTTTCGCTAAGCTTTCCGTCCCTTTTGCTGCATCACATTTAAGTAATGAATACGGAAACGTAAAAGTCACACAGAGGTCAAACTTAAACATTACAATAAGCTTTCTTTTACTAGCTCGTTGTCATGGAGTTCCAATGGTTCTTTATCACCGTGGTGCGGCGATTCAGCCATCGAGCATACGATCCGGCAATACCTTTATTGCACGCGCCTGCATTCTGAAGGAGGACGGAGAATCTACGTCGCTGGGCAATCTCGGACAATTCGCCAGTGCGAGTTGTGCGTATGAGTTCGCGGTGCGCTGCGCGACGGCTTTTGTCGAAGGCATGCCGATGCCACGCAGCCCGTTCGGCGGCTTGCCTTCTTTAACGGAGAGCGTGCAGTCGCGCGTTGTTGAACCACAGCCGGATATGGCCGAAACAGCAGGCCGCTAAAAACAATGATTGGAGGAGATTGCATTTCCGTGTCACCGCCTCGCCCTGAGACCATTGAACGGAGGAAGCAAAATGACCCGATTCGTATCAAGCCGCTTTCAATACACGCGCACGCATGGTGAGTGTCGTACTTATGACATCACGCTAAATGTCCTGCAAAAAGAATCCGGCGTGTGTACTTATGCCGCGTGGGTGCAATACGGCGCTGAATTCAAAGGCTCCGGACTCATGCTCCCATTAGTCGCCAGTTCACGTGAAGCCGCTGAGCGAGAAGCGCGAGTCCGGATTCAGAAAGACATAGAGAATCTGGTCGGTGTGGTCGAATGACGCAGCGGCGTTATTCCGGCAACACCGCGACGGATGCTTCGCTCGTCAACATCAGGAACGTCAACGTCTCCTGCAGATACAGGCGCACAACCTGATCGTTGTGGCTCAGATAACCGATCGACAGATCCTGACCGATATGCAGATCGAAGTCGCCGCCGCGGGTTGACAGCACGCAGCCGCCGTCGATAGCCGGTGCCCAGATGATCTCCGTATTCACCAGCCGTTTGATATGGCCGAGTACCGGGTAGCCCTGGTCGCTCGCTTCGCTTACCGCCGTATACGCATCCGCGCCGAGCAGGACCGTGTACGGACCGTCAACGCCCGCAAGACGCAATTGCGTCAGCGCCTTTGCGATCACTGCGGGATATTCGCTGAAGTCGGCCGGCAGACTCAGCGAAGGATTCGACGATCCTTCGCGAATACCGACGATACCCGCCGCCTTGTAGCCGTCGAAAATGGCGCGGTCTTCGGCGTAGGCCAGTTGCTGGGCGGCGTCTTTTGCCGGTTGCCAGTCGGAGTCTTCCGCGCCGCGTTCCACGTCGTCGATCGCTTCGCGCGTCAACTCGAACGGCACGCGCAATTCGACCAATGCTTTCACTTCACGTTGACGCGCGCTCACGCCTTGCTGCGGTGCGGCGATCGTCGACAGATGACCCGTGCCCACCGCGCTCAGGCTGAAGCCTTTCGGACCTTCCACATCGACCACGCGGCGACCCGCCACCGAGCGCTTGAACGTGCGCGTGACTTCTTCCTCGATCTCCGACCAGGCGGCCGCGGAAATGGGAGCGAGCTCGCGATGCAGGTTATTCATACTGAGGTACTCCTTTGAGCGAGCCAATGTTCAGCGAACCATCGCTGGCTGGCTCGGCAATGGTTGAAGATTCGGGAGAGCCGACGGGCGACGGCGCCGCGACGGCTTCGGGGCTGCGCTCCGCCAGCGCTTCGAGCAGCGACTCCGAGGGCACGAAGAACAGACCGCCCGTGACCGCGCGGCTGAAATCGAGCAGCCGGTCGTAATTGCCCGGCGGTCGGCCGACGAACATGTTTTCCAGCATCTGTTCGATCGGCGCCGGCGAGCGTGCATAGCCGATGAAATACGTGCCGAACTCGCCGACACCCGGCCGACCGAACGGCATGTTGTCGCGCAGGATTTTGATTTCCGCGCCGTTTTCGTCGAGCGTGGTGAGAGAACTATGCGACGAACTCGGCTTCACTGACGGGTCGAGTTCGATATCCGTCATTTTCGTGCGGCCGATGATGCGCTCCTGCGTCTCGACCGGCAATGCATTCCAGCCCGTCATGTCATGCAGATACTTTTGCGTGAGCACGTAGCTGCCGCCGCAGAATTCCGGGTCTTCGTCGCCGACCACGGTGAACATGACGGCCTCGTTGCCGGTCGGATTCTCCGTGCCGTCGACGAAACCGACCATGCTGCGCTGATCGAAATAGCGGAAGCCGTGCACTTCGTCGACCGTGGTCACCGCGTTACCGAGGCGGCTCATCAGATGAGTCGCCAGTTCGAAGCAGAGGTCCATCTGGTCCGCGCGGATATGCAGCAGGATGTCGCCGGGAGTCGCGACGGCCACGCGCTCGCCTGAACCGAATTCGCGGAACGGATGCAGCGCTGCGGGGCGCGGCGCGCCGAACAGTGCGTCCCACGCTTCGGAACCGAAACCGCAGACGCAGGAGAGACCGCCGTCGGGGATTCGTTTGGCGACCGCTCGCACAAGGGCAGCGATGTCGCCGCACCAGGCGCGAACGGTGGCGAGGCTGGCGGCGTCCTGATTGACCGTGGCGACGATGAAGATCGCGCTGCGCTTCACCTGCGAGGACACGGCCTGTGGTTCAGGGGTGACTGCGGCGGGGATGGGGGTGTCGGACATGTCGCGGCGGTTTTAAAGAGAGGCGGGTGGGGACAGCATATAGGAGATGACGCGGTGCGGGATTTGTTAAGTGGGATGCTAAACGAAAACGCCGGGATGGGGGCGCGGGACGGACATCGGTTCTCGCCCGCAGTTGTCGCTATGGGTAATCGAGCGTGTCGTCGACCTTCGTGATCTTCCAGCGATCGCCTTGTTTGCGCAGAAACACTAGCACGCTGACTTTGTCTTTCGAACCGAACGTGACAGGGACAACAGCAATGTCGCCGAGCAGGATCGGTTCGCGTGTCGCGATGCTGCGAGACCAGTCCTGTTCGTCGTAGTCTTGAACCTTCATGAAGTAATCGCTATCGCCGGGGAGCTTGTTGTGACGGTAGGCGCTTCGAAGTTTGTCTACCGTCGATCTGGTGACATAGAGGTAAATGTCTTTATCGAGCAAAGGGTAGGTTTCGTTGGACTGTAGTTTGATGTACCAGGAGTAGAACGCTTTGGTGCTGGCCTCGGGAGTTGAGCTGGCCGCGAATGCCTGATGCTGGAAAAGCAGGCTGCTAATCCAGAGTGTTAGCGATACAGCGAAGGTGAATAGTTTTTTCATATTTCAGAATCTGTTTTAAGAGAAGCGATGTGAAATGAAACCGGCGAATCGTACAACGTGCGGCATGCAGCTCACCTCCACCACAAGCGCCTAAGCCTCCTGCACCATCGAAGCAATCGACTGAGCAGATAACGCATATTCGATCCCAAGCACAGCGCCGCCCACAGCGCCCGCGTACTCCTGCAATGTCGACCTTTCGATAACCAGCCCACGTGTCGCAAGAGGCAATGCGCGGCTGTACACAACGGCTCTCACGCCAGCCAGCAAATCGTCGCTTACCCGTGCCATTCGGCCACCTAAAACAACCGCCGCCGGATTGAACATATGCACCAGCATCGCGATGACTTCGCCGATCTCAGTAGCAGCCGCTCGCACCAACCTGACGGCCTGACGGTCGCCTGAACGGACAAGACTCACGAAGTCGTCCACCGTGGTCACCTGCGAACCCGGTTGCTCTCGAAGTACAGCGAGGAGCGCCGACGTCGATGCGACTGCTTCGACACAACCAATATTGCCGCACCGACAGACAATGTCGTCGCGACCCGGCACACGAATATGCCCGATGTCGCCCGCAGAACCATCGGCGCCGCGATGCAGAATGCCGTCGCTGGTGACAATCCCGCAGCCTATCCCGGTCGATACCTTCGCGAAGAGAAGCGGCGACTCCGAAGCGGGACGAGAGCGCGCTTCTCCCAACGCCATGAGATTGACATCGTTATCGACGAGCACCGGCACATCAAGCCGACGCCGAAGATAGTCACCTACCGCGAATCCATCCCAACCGGGCATGATTGGCGGCCGCACACACGTCCCCCTGCTGAAGTCGACGGGACTCGGTAGACCGACCACCATGCTGCGAACCGGAAATTCGGTCAGCCTTTCTTCGCGCAGCAGTCGCTGGAAACGCTCGATGACATTTTCAAGCACCGGCTCCGGCCCAAGCCCGATATCCACCGAGAAGATCTGCTCCGCCAATCGTTGCTGCCCAAGATTGCAGACGATCAGCCGGCCATGGGTGGCGCCCATGTCCGCAACCAGAACCACGCCCGCGCGCGAATTGAGCGTGAGCAGCGTACTTGGCCGCCCCCGGCTGCTCGTGTCGTTCGCCTGCTCGTGGACCAGGCCCACGTCGAGCAGAGGTTGAAGCAGTTGAGAAACGGTCGAACGCGCGAGCCCGGTACTACGCGCAAGGTCGGCCCGACTGACGCCCACTGACGACGCAATCAAGCGCGCCAACTTGCTGTTTGCCTCATAGGGATCGAGTCGTCCGACCTGATCAAGGGTGGCGAGGCGCGCCGGCGGCGGCGCAGATGCACGCTCTGTCATGGCTCAGTATGGTTTATACGGGGTTGTCGGCATTCGTTGTTTGATGTAGCCAACTCATATCCCGAAACCGATAGGAAAAATCTTTATGTCGTGAATCGAATTAAATAATACAAAATTTCCCCATAATGCCTGCTCTTTTATTGTGTGGCCACGACATGAAAGGAGCAAGTTGATGAAAAAGCTGGGCGTGGCAATCATCGGGACCGGCATGATGGGCCAGATTCACGCGCGCGCCGCGCGGTTGGCGGGCGCGACCGTTCGAGGCATTGCAGCGTCCACGCCCGACAGTGCGGCGCGCGCCGCCGAGGCTCTCGGGGCCGAACGCGCTTTCGCGAGCGCGGACGACGCATTCGCCGATCCGTCCGTCGATGTGGTTCATGTCTGCACGCCCAACGCTACGCATTTTCAACTGGCGCTCGACGCCCTCAATGCAGGCAAGCACGTCGTCTGCGAAAAGCCGCTTGCGACGTCGGTCGCCGATGCCAGCCGGCTCGCCTCAGCGGCAGCCAGCGCCGGCAAAGTGGCTACCGTCCCGTTCGTCTACCGCTACCACCCGATGGTGCGCGAAGCTAAAGCGCTTATCGACAGCGGAGCCGTCGGCGCGCTGCAACTGATTCATGGCAGTTACCTGCAGGACTGGCTGCTCGGCGCCGGCGATACAAACTGGCGTGTCCACTCCGCGCTGGGTGGCCCTTCACGCGCATTCGCCGATATCGGCTCGCACTGGTGCGACCTGGTGGAATGGGTCACGGGCGAGCGCTTCGTGTCGGTAGTCGCTGCGTTGCAAACGACGATCGCCGAGCGACCGACCGGCACCGTGAAGACGTTCTCACAAGCGACTCCGACGGTCACGGAAACTCAGGCGGTCACCACTGAAGACGTAGCGTGCGCCGTGTTCCGTTCCGGCAATGGCGTCCTCGCCAATCTCACCGTAAGCCAGGTTTCCGCTGGAAGAAAGAACAGACTCTGGTTCGAAGTCGACGGTGCGGATTCGAGCGTGGTTTTCGATCAGGAAGAACCTGAGCGCCTCTGGGTTGGGCTCCGGGATCACACGCGTCTACTCGTACGCGACCCTTCGCGAGGAAGTGCCGAGCAACGACGTCTGGCGACGCTTCCCGCCGGCCATGCGCAAGGCTACAGCCAGTGCTTCGAAGCATTCGTCGCCGACACTTACGCGGCAATTGGCGGCGAACTGCGAGCGGGGTTGCCCACTTTTGACGACGGCCTGCGCTCTGCAAGCATCGTCGAAGCAGTCCTGGACTCTTCGAAACAGAGTGCATGGACGCCAATTCGCGCTTTTACCTAAGAACGAGCTTTACGAACTAAACCACAACGCCGCACAGGCGGCACATGGAGACGAAGCAAATGCAGAAACTGACACTGACCGGCTTGATCCGCACGACGCTCGGCACCGCCGCGGTGGCGATTTCATCGCTGGCCTATACCGCCCCCGCTCAGGCAGCCGACATCGCCATCGTGTTGAAGACGCTTGGCAACCCATACTGGGTGTCGATGCGAGACGGGATCCTGAAAGAAGCGAAGGCGAAAGGCGTGAGCGTCGACGTACTCGCGGGCAATAACGAGGACGACATTCAAGGTCAGCAGCGCATGCTCGAAGACGTCGTCAACAAAAACTACAAAGCGATAGGCGTTGCGCCTATCTCGCCGGTGAGTCTCATTCAGCCGATAGCGACCGCGACGAAGAAAGGCATCTACGTCGTGAACATCGACGAGAAAGTCGACCAGGCTCAATTGAAAGCCGCCGGCGGCGCAGTTCAAGCCTTTATCTCCACCGACAACCGCGCGCTCGGCAATAAGGCCGGCGATTTCATCGTGCAACGCCTCGGCGCCGCAGGCGGAAAGGTCGCCATTGTGGAAGGTAAAGCCGGGAATCTGACGGGCGATGCGCGCCGCGACGGCGTGAAGCAGGCGCTGGCGAAGAATCCGAAAATCGTGATTGTTGCGAGTCAGCCTGCAGACTGGGACCGGTCACGCGCACTCGACGTCACCACGAACATCCTTCAGCGAAATCCCGACCTGAAAGCCATCTATGCAGCAAACGACACCATGGCGCTCGGCGCGGTGCAGGCTGTCCATAACGCCGACAAGCAGGACAAGATAATCGTGTTGGGTACCGACGGCGCACCGGAAGCGATCGACGCCGTCAAGCGCGGTGAACTCACCGCCACTGCCGCGCAGGACTCGGCGGCAATGGGCGCGAAAGCGGTCGACGTGTTACTCGATGCAATGAAAGACAAGTCGAAGATCGACCCGGAAGCACCCGCCAGATTTATCGCCATCGAATCGCATCTGGTCACTCACTGAGCGAACGACCTCACTTGAAAGAGTACGCCATGAGCGAGTCACTGGTCACGGTACGAAACATAACCAAGCGCTTTCCGGGCACCGTTGCACTGAAAGACGTGAGCTTCGACGTCAGGCCGGGCGAAGTTCACGTTCTTCTCGGCGAGAACGGGGCAGGAAAATCGACGCTCATGAAGATCCTGAGCGGCATTTACGAGCCGACCAGCGGCTCCATCGTGGCAGGAGGGGCGGAGTACGACAAACTCACCCCGACCTTGTCGGCCGAACTTGGGATCAAGCTGATTTATCAGGAACTCAGTGTCATCGACTACCTGAGTATTGAGGAGAACCTGTTCGTTGGCCGGATTCCGACCGTCAGAAAGTTCGGGGTGTCGGTGGTGGACCGCGCGTACATGCGTCGTCGCGCGACGGATGCGCTCGCAAGAGTGGGACTGAAGCGTCACCCGAGGACGCTGGTGGGCGATCTGGGGATCTCCGAAAAGCAGCAAGTCGAAATCGCCAAGGCGCTCGCCAGTGACGCGAAAGTCATCATCATGGATGAGCCGACCAGTTCGCTGACGGACACGGAAGTCGACCACCTGTTCGCCGTTATCGACGATCTGCGGAGCCAGGGCGTCGGCATCGTCTATATATCGCACAAGTTGAAAGAGATTCCCGTCATTGGCGATCGGGTTTCCATTCTGAAGGATGGAAGTTATGTCGGAACTTACGATGCCAGGACGACGCCGACCGACCGCCTGGTCGCACTCATGGTGGGACGGGAAATTGTGCATGGACGTCCAGGCGGTTCTGCCGTGCATGCGAATCCCGTGCTGTCGGTCAAGAAGCTTTCGTCACGTGATGGGTCAGTGCGTGACGTATCGTTCGACGTCCGCCAGGGAGAGATTCTTGGCTTCGCAGGATTGATGGGCTCCGGACGAAGCGAGTTGATGGAAACCATTTTCGGTGTCCGTTCGAAAGCGGTCGGACAGGTGGTTCTCAACGGCCGGGAACTCGATATCGATTCGCCCTACAAGGCGGTCAAGCAAGGGCTTGCCTTTGTCACCGAAGACCGCCGGGCAACCGGGTTCTTCCATAACTTCAATATTGAAGAAAATATCTATGTCGCGTCTGCTTTGCGCAGTTCGAAACGGGCGCTCTCGTTAGGATGGGTCGACAGGACCCGGCAACGGCAGTTCGGCATCCAGTACAAGGAAAAACTCAGTATTCGCTGTGCTTCGACGATTCAGAACATTACTGAGTTATCTGGCGGCAATCAGCAAAAGGCAATCATTGCAAAGTGGCTGGCTGCGGACAGCGATGTCTTCATCTTCGACGAACCCACGCGCGGCATCGACATCGGCGCCAAGTCCGAAATCTACGCAATCATGCGTGCGCTAGCGGATGCGGGAAAGGCCATTCTGATGGTTTCCTCGGAGCTTCCGGAGCTGATCGCGGTTTGCGACAGAATCGCGGTCTACCGCGACGGAAGCATTGCGGCGACGCTCGACAATGCCGACGCGACCGAAGAATCCATCATGCAGATTGCGATTTCATAAGTATTACGAGGAGACGGTGATGATGCGCTCAAGTACAACGAGCTCAACGGGCGAGCCCAGAATTCGACGCGATTTCGCGGCGATATGGCAGACCTACGGAACGTTAGGCATTCTCTTTTTGCTGTTTGTTTTATGCAGTGTGGCATCGCCCGAGTACTTTCTCACGCGGGAAAATCTGCTGCAGGTGCTGCTGCAGAGTTCGGTGATGGTCCTCCTCGCGTGCGGGGTGTTCTTCACCATTCTCATTGCGGGGATCGACCTGTCCATCGGTTCGGCGATGGCACTGTCGGGAATGGTCATGGCAAAGTTGATGGTTGCCGGAATGCCATTCTGGATCGCGATTCTGGTGGGCGGGTTAGGTACCGGTGTCGTTCTCGGATTGGTCAATGGCGCGCTGGTGAACCTCACCCAATTGCACCCGTTCATCATCACATTGGGCACCGCCGCAATCTATCGCGGTGTCACACTCATCATTTCCGATTCCCGCTCGGTCTTCGGCTTTGATCGAGCGTTCGTGAACATTGTTGCGGGTCGGATTGTGGGTATCCCGGTGCCCATTCTGATCGCGGCGGTTGTTGCCGGCTTCCTCTTTTTCATGACCCGCTTCACGAAGCTTGGCCGCAATATCTATGCACTCGGAGGAAACGCCCAGGCGGCTTTCTATTCGGGGATCAGCGTCAAGCTCCACACCCTAGTTGTCTTCGTGATATCGGGTGCCTGCGCCGGCATCGCGGGCATTGTCATCACGGCACGGACCGGCGCTGCTGAACCCAATGCGGGTGTTGGCTTCGAGACGTTCGCCATTGCGTCGGCCATCATCGGCGGAACGAGTTTCTTTGGCGGTCGTGGGCAAGTCACAGGCGTAGTGATCGGCGGCCTGATCATTGGGGTGATCAACAATATCCTCAACCTGCTGAACGTCGAGTCCTACTATCAGCAGATTGTGATGGGCGCACTGATCATCGCCGCCGTCACGGTGGACAAGCTTTTCACGCGCAAGACTCGCTGACCGTATTCAGGACAGGGATGAGATGCCTGTTCTGAGTGACCGAAAACATTATGGGAATTAGGAATACAAATGAACAACGTAGAACAACGGGTCCGTATCTTCATTGCGCCTGAGCCCCGGACTGTCGCGGATATCTTTAGCGAAAACGACATGAACCGCCTGCGGGCACTGGGCGAGGTCATCGTCCATGAAGGCAGTCCGGTCACCGATGACATCTTTGACGCCCACGTCGCCGATGCAGACATTATCGTCGGTCAGTTTCCTATGCCAACCGAGCGACTTGAGCGCGCAAAGCGCCTGCGGGCCATCGTCAATGTCGAGGGAAACTTTGTACCCAACGTGGACTATGCACAGGCCTTCCGGCAAGGTGTGCGGGTGCTCAATGTGAGTCCGGTGTTCGCCGAACCCGTTGCTGAAGCAGCAGTCGGGATGGCCATCGATCTGGCGCGTGGGATTAGCCGGTCGGACCGACTTTTCCGGAAAAATGCCGAGCACTACGGACTGGACGCAAATCGCGACGCCTTCACCCTCTACGATGCACCCATCGGGTTTATCGGCATGGGCGACCTGGGGCGCGCCATTCTCCCCCTGATCGCGCCGTTCCGCGGCACGGTGCGAGCGTTCGACCCGTGGCTTCCCGAGGCGTACCTGCGTTCGCTTGGTTGCGAGCCGGCCACCTTGGATAACGTCTTGAGCGAATCGCAGATCATCTTCGTCGTTGCCGGCGTGACGTCCGCCAACCAGGGTTTCCTGTCGAAGGCGCAATTCGCGATGATGCGGCCCGGCGCAGCGTTCGTGCTGGTCAGTCGTGCCGGCGTAGTAGATTTTGACGCGATGCTGGATGCCGCAGACGAAGGCCGGATTCGAGTTGCCACCGACGTCTTCCCGGTCGAACCGTTGCCCGCTGACCATCGGGCACGCAGCGTCGACAATGTTCTCCTGTCGCCACACCAGGCAGGCGCCCTCAATACGGTGTTGCGCAACATCGGCGCACTGGCGGTGACGGATATCGAAATGATTGCTCGTGGACTGCCGCCCGTAATGTGCAAACTCGCACAGCCTGAGACGGTTGGGCAGATGCGAAGCAAACCCGTTGAAAAAAGCTGATCGAAATGACCGCCGACATCTCCGTTATTGCGAAGCAAGCCGAGCGTTCTTTACATCCCACTACGTTCCGTGGATGGCCGGCGTTATGTCTTATGCAGCAGCGTCTGCGTTTGACTGTAGTTCCGGCCGTCGGCGGCAGGCTGATGAGTATCGAATACGACGGCGTGGAATTGGCGTACGTCAATGACGACATCGCTGGCGAGCTCCCGGATGGGAGCGAGGCTCAATGGCAGCGGCTATGCGGAGCGTGGTCGTTCCCGTTGTGGGGCGGCGGGAAGACCTGGGTGTCGCCGGAGTCCGACTGGCCAGACGGCGCGCCGCATAAAGTGCTGGATAGCGGCGTGTATGCACTTGTCGCCGCATGGTGCGACGAGAGAAGCATGGGTGTCGAGTTGCAAAGCGCCGTGTGCCCGGATTCCGGTCTTCAGATTCGTCGGCGCATATCACTGGACGCGGCGGATAACGTTTGGACCACGCGGCACGTACTTGCCAACAAAGGAACGGCCGACATTCGCTGCGGAATCTGGGACGTTCTGATGCTTCGTCGCCCTGGAACCGTGCGGGTGAAACTGTCGGGCGATTCGCCCGATTGGCGCGAGCGCATTCTGCCTTTCGTCGAAAAGGGGCCGTTGGGCGACGCCAGAGATTCGAAGTACGTGGTCAGGGAGTCGGATTCGCTCGAGGTTCGCTGCGTGGACCCGATCGAGTTCAAGATCGGTGTTCTGCCCGACCATGAAGTACTCGTTGTCACGCAAACGCTACCCGAAGGGTGTTTCACACTGACGCGTCGTGCGGAGATAAATTCCGAACCCGATTACGCGCATGGCAGACCGGTGGAGATTTTCAATGCTCCCCGGTTGCCCTATTTCGAAATCGAGTCTCACTCTCCGTGCATCGCCCTAACGCCGAATGCGGAGTGCGAATTGGTCGTGCAGGAAAGCGTGAACCGCTCTACATAACCCACCCACTCACCGCTCAAGCTTCGACATCACCGCCGTAGCCGGATCATATCGATACCCTTTCTGCGCGAGCCTCTCAGCCATCGTCGCGCCGATCAACTTCTGCTGGGCATCCCGCGAGATCAACTCGCTATCCGGCTTCAGCCGTTCAAGCTCTAAAGAAAGCTTTCGGATAAGCGCCACTTCACCCGTACTACGCGAGTCGATAAACAACAGCTTCTCATTCGCCGACCCAAGCCGCTGCTTGAGATCCTTCGCATGCTCGACCCACTGCTCAGCAATCGTGCGAAGCTCACCAAACGCCTTCTCATGCGCTTTGGCCTGAGCCGCGATCTGGCGTTGCAACTCGGCGAGTTCTTCAACCTTGTCGGAGTTGGCCGCCTGAAGCGCTAGTTGCTGGCTGCGTTGCATCGCTTCCGCACGGGCGCTTTCCGCCTGCGCAACACGCTGCTCCGCTTCCGCCCGGCCCTTCTCGGCATCCGCGAGACGTTGCTCCAACTGGGCCGCACGCTGCTCGGCGGCATCGGCTCGCTCGGTAACCGTCGACGCATCCTGCGCAACCTGACCCAGTTCAGCGCGTGCGGTCGCTTTCTCTTCAGTCAACGCACTAACCTGCGCCTTCGCGTGCTCCAGTTCCGCCTCCAACGCAACAACCCGCGTCAGGCTCTCGCTCGCCTGCACCGCCGCAGCTTCCGCACGCGACTCGGCCGCAGCGGATTCCTGCGAGCATCGCTCGACCTCGGCCGCCTTCGCCTGCTCGACATCCTGAAGACGCTGCGCCAACTGCGTCGCCTGCTGTTCTGCGACTTCAGCGCGCTCCTTTGCGGCAGACGCAGCATGCGAAAGCTGCGTCAACTCACTGCTCGCGGCCGCCTTCGCGTCATCCGCAGCGCGATTCTGCTCGCGCGCCTGCTCGAGCTCAGCCTCCAAAGCGGCCACCCGCGCAAGGCTCTCGCTCGCCTGCACCGCGGCAGCCTCCGCTCGCGACGAAGCCGCGCCGGCATCCTGCGACCATCGCTCGATTTCAGTCGCCTTCGCCTGCTCGATCGCTTCAAGCCGCTGCGCCAACTGCGTCGACTGCTGTTCGGCTGCTTCAGCGCGCTCCTTTGCAGCGGACACCTCCTGCGCCGCCTGAGCCAGTTCGCCAAGCGCAGCGGCCTTCGCCTCCGCCGACGCGGCGATCTGCTCGCGCGCCTGCGCGAGTTCTCGCGAGACGCGCTGTAATTCGTCGAACTGGATCGCGGTTGCCTCGGTCCGCGCGGCGCTCGTCTGACGCTCCGCGGCAAGCGCGGCGTGCGCGTCGTCCCGTTCGGCCTGCAGACCCGCGAGCGTCTCGCCCGCTTGCGCAGTGGCGGCTTCGGCGCGCGCCACTGCGTCGCGAGCCTCCTGCGCGGCCTTATCGGCCTCCGCCGACTTCTCCTGGCAATCGAAGCTCAACGCCGAGATCTCGCGACGCGCGTCATCGAGCTCTCGCGTCATCCGCGCAATTTCGTCGTTCTGGTTCGCGACAGCGGTCACCAGCTCCTCGCGCGCGTTGCGCTCGCTATCGAGTGCCGCGCGGGTGTGCTCCAGATCGGCCGCTTCCGCCAACGCCCGTTGCTCGCGCTCCAGCACGAGCGCCTCGGCGGCTTCAGCGCGGCCGGTGGCGGCGGCGAGTTCAGTTGAAAGGCGCGCGGACGCCTCCTCGGCGGCACTCAGCGAATTCGTCAGCGCAATGTGCTGTTCGCGGCCGGCCTCGGCCGCTTGCGCGGTCTTCTGATATTCGTCAAGCGCCTCGTCCCGCTCGGCGCGGGCCGCTTCTAGCTGCTGATTCACGCTATCAAGGTGCTGACTGAACGCCTTTTCCGCTTCACCTTGAGCCGCCGTCCACAGCCGGTCAGCGGTGCTCATCATGGTTTCGGTCAGCTCCGGCGGCAAGCCGGCGTGAACCTGCACGTGCTGTGCAACGGGGTGTCGCGCGTCGCGCCAGCGTTGCAGGGACGCCGCAATGGCTACCACCGACGCCCCAGGCATCTGCGCACCGATCGTCAAAGGGGTAACTTTCTGGCCGTCTGCGGCCAGCCGATCCGCGATTACCGCGACCTGTTCGTCCGTGGTTGCGTCTGTATCCGTGTACATAAGCGCCTCAAAAACTCCCTGTAACCTGGCAAAAGATAGAGTGCCCAATACGTTACCCTATCAAAATGACACGCGGGAGGCTGCTGGGGCGCGATCAGCGCGGTTTGGTTGCGGACGGTTTCGGCGCGACGCGCGACGCGAACCATGCACCGATTAGAAGAGGTGAAACGGATCCCTGTTGAATCGCTTCTGCTTACTCAGCATTCCCTAGTAATTTTCTGTAATCCGCACCCGACGATCGATGAGCAATTCTTTGCCACGCGTCGAAACGGAATCCCGTTAATTAGCCGCCGGCGCGCTTCGCTTGATGGCCGGACTTCTTCAACGCTTCGACAATGCGCTCGCAATGGTCGCCCTGCACTTCGATCACACCGTCTTTGACGGTGCCACCGGAGCCGCAGGCCGCACGCAACTGCTTGCCCAGCGAGGCCAACGCAACCGGATCGAGCGCCAGGCCTTTGACGAGCGTCACGCTCTTGCCGCCTCGGCCTTTCGTCTCGCGACTCACCCTCGCGATGCCGTCGCCTGCCGGACGCGTATTGGCAAGCGTTGCGCAAACGCATTGCGCAAGCGGTTGTCTGCATTCGGGACACATCCGGCCGCCATCCGTGGAATAGACGAGGCCGCCGTTTGAACTACGCTTCATGATCGGCTTATTCGAAGACACAAAAGTCGGGAACGGCGCCGAGTTTATCAGTTGGTCTCCGCAGCATCGAGCTAAAGATACGAGAGGACGTTATCAGCGAAACCGCCTAACGCTGCTCCGCTAATTCGCCATCCGCGGGACTATGTGCCGGCCGGACAGACCGATCGACCTCCGGCGTTTCCACATGTCCCGACAACGCGCGAACCCTTCTGACGACACTGCGCGGCGCCCGGCGCGCGCATAGCCCCGCGAAGCCCCACCACGAATTGACGCTTTGCGCCGTGCAGCAATAGCTCGCATTGCCGCGCGACCAGTACGCCTTGAATGCCTCGGATCCTGCTCCACAGTCGAGATCGAGATGGCGCTCGAACGCCCACTTCGCCATCGTCTCGACAGCCAGTATCCCTGGCGACCATTTCGCAAAGGCAGGGTCGAAGCTGGCAATGATGCCGGTCACGCCACGCGCGTCCTTGCACATCAAAAGCACGGCGACAGCCGCATCGTCGACGGTCACGACGATCGCATGCGCGGTGACCTCGGACCCTTCCGTGCTCAGCCACTCGACGAGAAAATTGCGGTAATGCTCCGAATAAAGCCAGTGCCCATGTTTGCCGACGCGCTCGCCCCACATGCGTTTCCAGGTGAGCAACGCGTCGACAGACGCGGCGATTCGCACCGGATCGTGGCTGTCGATCACATCCACGCGCACCTTGCCCGCCGCCGCGAGGCGCTGCTCGACCTTGCCCGGCTTATTTCCATGCAGCCTGCCGAGCGTTTCGCAGAAGCCCTTCCAGTCGTAGCGAGCGGATTCTTCGTGCAGGTTCGCGAAATAGCTCGGCGTATGTTCCCGTATCACCGGATGACGCTCCTGCATCGCGAGCCGGTACAGATCCGTCCTGTCGGGAAGATAGGGCATATGCACGAAATCCGCGCCGCAACGCGTGCGCGCGACCTGCCATGCGTCTTCGACGAGTTCGGCTGTACGCGCATTGTCTTCGACGAGAATGCTGGTGAAATCCGCCGACTCGGAACACAGCGGAATCAGATACGTCCACAGCGCCCGCCTATAGGTGACGAGCGGAAAGATCAGCACGGCCCGGCCCTGCTCGCGCCGCACGATTACATGCAGCTTTCTGCCGAGCGGCTTCGCCACCTGATCCCACGCGATCCGGCAATTGCCGAACGCCTGGTAGTACCAGCCGCCGGCGCGCGTCCAGAGTTCATCCCATTCGGGTTGAAGCGCGCGAAAGCCTGCTTCGTCCGTGATGATTTCGTGCACCGCGCCAGCGTTTTTCATCTCGTCTCCTGCACAGCAGATGCGGGAAGGGCGGCAGCCGCCAACTTGCCGTCGACAGCGGTTCTTCACACTTAATGTAGGCCGCATTCCAGCCAGGTCGCGCGTCGGGGAAAAAGCACTCGCGCTCCTGAGAGCCGAGAATGCCCGATCCAATTGCAGCGTGTGTGCGACGGCGCACGATGAGCGCCAGAATGTAAGAACCTGGACAGCGATCAGAAATCATCTGATCAGAACGTCTTCCAGTCCAGATCCGAATCGACGTTAGCGGCGGGCACCATCGGTGCGTTGAAACGCGCGCCGTCTGTCGTTGCGAGGTGAGTCGTCGAAGGCACCTTGAACACCGCGACCAGTTCCCGCAGCGAAGCCGATTGCGAGGCCATCGACTGCGCGGCCGCAGACGCCTCTTCGACGAGCGCCGCATTCTGTTGCGTCACTTCGTCCATCTGCGCGATCGCGACATTCACCTGTTCGATACCTTTGTGCTGTTCGTTCGATGCGGCGCTGATTTCCCCTATCAGATCCGACACCTGGCGCACCGATTGCACGATCTCGCCCATCGTACGGCCGGCCTCGTCGACGAGCGCGGTCCCGCTATTCACACGCTGTACGGACTCGCTGATCAAATCCCGGATTTCCTTCGCCGCCGACGCGCTACGCTGTGCAAGCGTGCGCACCTCGCCTGCGACCACGGCGAAACCTCGCCCCTGTTCGCCGGCACGTGCTGCCTCGACTGCGGCATTGAGTGCGAGGATGTTGGTCTGGAAAGCGATTCCTTCGATGACCGAAATGATCTGCGCCACTTGCCGCGAACTCGCGGATATCTCGCTCATCGTATCGACGACGCGACCCACGACCTGCCCTCCGCGCGCCGCCGTCTCGGATGCGCGCGCGGCGAGCGCATTGCCCTGGCTCGCGTTTTCCGCATTCTGTTTGACCGTGGCGGTGAGCTCTTCCATGCTCGCGGCCGTTTCTTCCAGCGACGCCGCCTGCTCTTCCGTGCGTCGACTCAAATCGGTGTTGCCGGCCGCGATCTGAGTGGAACCGGTCGCGATGCCTTCGCTGCTGGACATCACCTGGCTGACGGTATCGAGAAGACGCTGATTCATATGACGAAGCGCGCCGAGCAACTGACTCAATTCGTCGCTGCCCCGCACCTCGATCACCGCAGTCAGATCGCCACGCGCGACCGTCTCCGCGACAGCGACCGAGCGGCGCAGCGGCCCTGTAATCGAACGGGTGATGAACACCGCGATCACAACACCCATGGCCAATGCGACTACGATCAGGAGTGCCGTCCACGCACGTGCGCTCTGGAACGCCGACTTTGCGGCCAGGACTTCTTGCGTGGAACCATCGTGGTTGAGCTTGATGTCCTCGTCGATCAAAGACTGCACGGCGGCGAAGCGCGCGGATGCGTCTACCGCGGATAACTGGCGGGCCTCGGGTAAGCCGGCTTCGCCCGCGTCGAGCAATTGCCCGATTCTCACGTTAGTTGCCAGATAGCTGGCCCATGCCGACTCGATGCCATCGTGCAGCCGTTGCTCTTCAGGCGACGAGATGAGATGCGAATAGACGGCCATGTATCCCGCGAACGCGGTGACGGCCTCCGCTCGTCGCGCGCGCAACGTACGCATCTGGTTCGCGTCCGTGCTCTGCAGCTCGCGTACCGTGAGACGGTGAACGTCGTCGGCCTTGTTTCTCAGGTTCGCCAATGTTTCGATACTGGGCAGCCAGCTGTCGGCGATTTCGCGCGTGCCGTCGTAGATACTCGAAGACTCAAGCAAGCCCACTGCGCCGACCGCGCAAAGCAGCAGCAAGACGATTGCGAATCCCGCACCGAGACGCGGACCGATTTTGAGTTGACTGATAAAAGACATGAGGCATCCGTTAGTTAGACATAATTGTTAACGGCATGCTGCTTCTAATATTGAAGAAAGTTTTGAATAAAAAATCGCAGCCCTCTCTTATCTCGATAATCTTCTATTCATTAGCATCCCGACATTTTTTGAGATAGCCAATAACCCTCCATTAGACGAGCTCTAATTTTTGAGATAATCAATTATTCATCGACCCACCGCCGTCGCGCGGAGAATCGCGTGTCGCTCTCCTGGTAAGCCATCGCCAGAAGCATCAATCGTGCGATTCTGGCGCTGAAACAAAAACGCGCGGCAATCGCCGCGCGCTAGACCTGACGCATGCCGTTCTACGAACCGGCGACTTTCAACAACACCGGATCGTTGCGATACAGATCGGGAAACACCCGCTTCAGCCCGCTCACCTTCGGCATATCGTTGATCGCGATATACGGGTAATCCGGATGAAGCGCGAGGAAGTTCTGGTGATACGCCTCCGCCGGGTAGAACCCCTTGAACTCCTCCACACGCGTAACGATCGGCGCTGAAAACACATGCGCCTTATCCAGTTGCGCGATATACGACTGCGCGACCCCACGCTGCTCGGCATTGGCCGGGAAAATCGCCGAGCGGTATTGCGTGCCGTGATCGGGGCCCTGATAGTTCAACTCGGTCGGATCGTGCACGACCGAAAAGAAAATCTGCAGCAGTCGTCCGTACGTGATCTGCGTCGGGTCATAGGTGATCTGCACCGATTCCGCGTGCCCGGTATCGCCTTCGCTGACGGTTTCGTATTGCGCGGTGCCGGCCGCGCCGCCCGTATAGCCCGACGCGACCTGCTTCACGCCGCGCACATGTTCGAACACGCCTTGCACGCCCCAGAAACAGCCGCCCGCGAACACCGCCGTTTCGGTATGCGTCGCGCCGACTTTTTCATCCTGAGCGGGCGGCGGCACCTTGACCATCGCCTCGGCCGAATTCGCGAAGCGCTGCGCCGCAAACACAGTGGCCACGATCGCCGCGCAACCGGCGAGCCGCATCAAGGCCGGGCGCTTGCCCGAAGCAACCTGACGGTTAGAGAACTTACGCATGATGTCCATCCTTCGAAGAATGAGTGAACTACGCCGCACGGCTCGCATCAGCCGAACGTAAATGCATAGGCCTGCACGCCGGGATCCAGAAACTCGATCGAGAACGTGTGGTCCGCAACGTCGCCGGTTTGGCGGACGAGTTGATAAAGACGTTGTTCGGTCACCGTGCCGCTGCCGTCGGCGGCAATGTCGGTGCCGTGCGACGCGCCCGGCGCCGCACCATCCACGCTGACGCGAAACCGCACCGGCTTGCCGTCCGCGCCCGGACCCAGCACGAGGTGCAGGTCACGCGCATGAAAGCGATAGACGATGCGCCCGGACGCTTTCGTGAGCGTCGCCTGCTCCGCGCCGACCGTCCACGTGCCCGCCAGTCCCCAGTTGTTGACCGCGAGTTGCGACGGCGCCGCGTACGTATGCGCCTTGTCCTGCGCCTCGCCGCCCGGCGACGCGAAGTTCTCCGCGCGCTCGTAGCCGACATAGGTTTCCGGCGACTGCATGTCGGCGTTGTCGGCCGCGGCCTGCACGCCTTGCGCGCTGCCGCCGGCAATACCGATCGCAACCTTCGACGCATCGGCATGACCGGCTTCGGCCAGCAGTTGCTGAATCACTTTCTCCGACTCCGCATAGTCTCCCTCGCCGAAATGGTGGTAGCGGATCTGCCCTTTCGCATCGACGAAGTAGTGCGCCGGCCAGTACTGGTTGTTCAGCGCGCGCCAGATCGTGTAGTTGTTGTCGACGGCGACCGGATAATCGACGCCGAGATCGTGAGTGGCCTTCTTCACGTTGTCGATATTGCGCTCAAACGCGAATTCCGGTGTATGCACGCCGATCACGACGAGCCCCTGATCCTTGTACTTCTGCGCCCACGCTTTCACGTACGGCAGCGAACGCAGGCAGTTGATGCACGAGTAGGTCCAGAAATCGATCAGCACGACTTTGCCGCGCAGCGACTCCACCGTCAGCGGCGGCGAATTCAGCCATTGGACCGCGCCGTTCAACGTCGGCAGCACGCCTTCGACGGGCAGCGCCGCTGCACCGGCCGACATGCCCTGCGACGCGCGCATCATCGCGCCGGAGCCCTCTGAGCCGGACGAACCATCGGCATTGGCGCCTTTTGCCGTCATCACGGCGTCGGTGGCAGGAGCCTGGCTATCGCCGCCAGCCGTCGGCGAATTGCCAGGCCGCGCGCCCGGCGACAGCGTGTCGACCAGCTTCTGTTCGATCCCGCCGGTGGCGACGGTCGACACGCGCGTCAGGAAACCCGTATCGAGACCGAGCGAAATCGCGACCACACCCAGCAGCATCGCCGCGCCGATCCCACGACGAATCCATTCGCCCGCGCCCAGCGAACGCTTCATCGCCGTGAACACACGGCCGCCGATCAGCAGCGCCACCGCCAGCGACGTCGCCGCACCAGCCGCGTAAGCCGCCAGCAACAGCGTGGTGCCGACGCTCGCGCCCCGCAGCGCCGCGCCGGTCAGCACCAGACCGAGAATCGGACCGGCGCACGGCGCCCACAGCAAACCGGTCGCAATACCCAGCAGAAACGACGAACCCGCGCGAACCTGCTGACCGTCGCTCTGCGCGAAGTTCGACAGACGATTGCCCGCGCTCACCAGCGGCCGCATCAGATGATCGGCGAAGCGCGGGAACAGCAGCGTGAGGCCGAACACGGCGAGCAACGCGATGGCGAGCCAGCGGCCATACTGGTTCGCTTGCGTGACCCAACCGCCGCCGACCGCCGCCAGCGTGGCGACGAGCGCGAAGGTCAGCGCCATGCCCGCAAGCAGCGGCAGTCCGCTACGCACGAACGGCTGGTCGGCGCGCGCGAACACGAACGGCAGCACCGGCAGGATGCACGGACTGAGGATCGTGAGCGCGCCGCCGAGATAGGCAAGAACGATGAGTAACATGGCGATTCCGAAAGTTGAAAGTGTGGATCGTGTTGGTATCGGTCAGGCCTGGAAATGCAGGCTCAGGCAGCGCCCGGCGCGAAATTCATCGCCACGCCGTTCATGCAGTAACGCAAGCCGGTCGGCTGCGGGCCGTCGTCGAATACATGACCCAGATGGCCGCCGCAGCGCCGGCAATGCACTTCCGTGCGCGTCACGCCGAACGAGTGGTCCTCGCGCATCGCCACCGCATGGTCGAGCGGCGCCCAGAAACTGGGCCAGCCAGTGCGGCTATCGAACTTGGTCTTCGACGAGAACACCGCCAGCCGGCAGCCCGCGCAGCTGAACATGCCCGCCCGGTGTTCGTCGTTGAGCGGGCTGGTGTACGGCCGCTCCGTGCCTTCACGGCGCAGCACCAGATATTGCGACGGGCTCAGCATCCGGCGCCATTCGTCGTCCGTATGCGTGACTTCGAAACCGCCGGCCGGCTGGCCGGCATCCACCGGCGCGGCGGCCAGCGGGCGCCAGCGGCTCGCCGCCGCCAGCGCCGCCAGCGCTGCCGCACCGGAAAACATGAAGCGTCTTCTGTTTTGCATCACGTGCTCCTTGAGACGGACAAATCCGCGAAAGTGGGCACATCCTAGTGCGCGAGCGGTGTCGAAGTCCTCACGAAAAGTTAAATTAAATGTGATAACTCGCTGCCCGAAAATTTTGCACAATGGCGCAACCGCGCCGGTTTCCCCCCGCGCCTCCCTTTCAACGCCCGAACCACCTCATTGCCCGCCCCTGACGCCTCCATGGACCATCCGAAGCGCATCCTGATCGTCGAAGACGACGTCGACATCGCCAACGTGCTGAGCCTGCATCTGCGCGACGAGCGCTATGAAGTCGTGCACAGCGCCGACGGCAACGAAGGGCTGCGGCTGCTGGAGCAAGGCGGCTGGGACGCGCTGATCCTCGATCTGATGCTGCCCGGCGTCGACGGGCTGGAAATCTGCCGGCGCGCCCGCGCGATGACGCGCTACACGCCGATCATCATCACCAGCGCGCGTTCCAGCGAAGTGCACCGGATCCTCGGCCTCGAACTCGGCGCCGACGATTACCTCGCGAAGCCGTTCTCGGTGCTGGAACTGGTCGCGCGGGTCAAAGCGTTGCTGCGCCGCGTCGAAGCGATGGCGAAAGATTCCCGCATCGACGCCGGCAGCCTGCGCATCGCCGGCCTGACGATCGATCCGGTGACGCGCGAGGCCGGTGTTGAAGGCAAACCCATCGAACTGACGCCGCGCGAATTCGACCTGCTCTATTTCTTCGCGCAACATCCCGGCAAGGTGTTTTCGCGGATGGATCTGCTCAACGCCGTGTGGGGCTATCAGCACGAGGGCTACGAACACACCGTGAATACCCACATCAACCGGCTGCGCGCGAAGATCGAGGCCGATCCGGCCCAGCCCGAACGGATCCTGACCGTGTGGGGACGCGGCTACAAGCTGGCCGTGCCGGGCGATGCACCGTCGGCCGCCAGCGCCAACAAGGACGCGCCGTGAACCTGACACTGACCCAACGGCTTTCGCTCGTCTTTTCCGCTTTGCTGCTCGCATGCTGCGGCGCGTCGGCGTGGTTGCAGATCCGCTCGAACGATCTGCACGAAAAGGAAGTGGTGCAGAGCCTGTCGAAGAATCTCGCCGACCATATCGCGCACCGCACCACGCTGATGGACGCGAACGGTCTGCGGCCCGACGCGGTGCGCCAGTTGTTCGGCCAGTTGATGATGGTGAATCCGAGCGTCGAGGTGTATCTGCTCGACAACCAGGGGCGCATCGAGGGCGACGACGCGCCCGCCGGCCATGTCAAACGCGGCCAGGTGGATTTGACGCCGATCCGCCGCTTCATCGCCGGCGACGCGCTGCCCATTCTCGGCGACGACCCGCGCAGCACCGACGGCCGCAAGGTGTTCAGCGCCGCGCCGCTGCAATTGAACGGGCAACAACCGTCCGGTTATATCTACGTGGTGCTGCTCGGCGAGGAGCACGACGCGCTGGCCGCGCGCGTGGCCGCCAGTTCGGTGCTGCGCACCACGCTGTGGTCGATGGCGCTGGTCGCGCTGCTAGGGCTCGTTGCCGGTTTGACCGCGTTCGGCCTGATCACGCGACCGCTGCGCCGCCTGACCGACGTAATGCGCCAGTTCGACGCCGAAGGCGAACCCGGCACGCAACCGGTCGTGCCGCGTTCGTCGCCGCTCGGAAGGCGCGATGAAATCGCGGTGCTGGAAACGACGTTCGCGCAAATGGCGGATCGGATCGGCGAACAATGGCGAGCGCTCACGCGCAAGGATCAGCAACGCCGCGAACTGATCGCCAACATCTCGCACGATCTGCGCACGCCGTTGACCTCGCTGCACGGCTATCTGGAGACGCTGTCGCTGAAGGCGGACACGCTCGGCGAAACCGAGCGCAAACGCTATCTGGCGATCGCTTTGGCGCAGAGCGTCAAGGTCGGGCGGCTCGCGCAGGCGCTGTTCGAACTGGCGCGGCTCGAACACGGCAACGTGCAACCGGCGCTCGAAAACTTCTCGCTGGTCGATCTCGTGCAGGACGTGTTCCAGAAATTCGAGTTGCCGGCGGAAGCGCGGCGCATCCAGTTGCGCGCGGGCATTCCGTCCCGTTTGCCTAACGTCAGCGCCGATCTCGGCATGATCGAGCGGGTGCTGACGAATCTGCTCGACAACGCGATTCGTCATACACCGGACGACGGCGCGATCGACGTCGAACTCGTGCATAAAGACGGCAAGGTGTCGGTCACGGTGAGCGACACCGGCCCTGGGATTCCCGCTGAACAACGCGAGGGACTGTTCGAACGGCCGCTGAATGCCGGCGGCGCGCAACGCGGCGGCCTCGGCTTGCTGATCGTGCACCGGATGCTGCAACTGCATCACAGCCAGATCCGTCTGCTCGATCGCGACGCGCCTGGCACGGCGTTCAGCTTCGATCTGCCGACCAGCGAAAAACCGGCTATCGCCAGCGCGCCGCTGTAACGCGTAGCGATCGCGTTAGACCAGCAGGTCCTCATAGAACGCGCCGAACGGCTTCGTCGGATGCGCGAGCTGGATTTCAAGAATCCACAGGCCCGCGTCGGGACAGTCCGCGAAATCGCCCAGATTGCCGGCTTTGTAGATCGCATGCGGGAAGTCGCTGACGCGGTGGCCTTTGATGTCCAGATTCAGGCGCCAACCGAGTGCCTCGGCGCGTTGCGCGGCGAAATCATAAAGCGCGATGCCGCCCGCGCCGCTCGACCGCCAGTGCTGCTCCACTTCGTCGAACACGGTTTTCGCGGCCTCTGCGCAGGCTTTCATCTCCGCATCGCTGCCAACCACGAAAGTCGCGCCCGCGTCGCCTTCGTGCTGATCCCAGACCACGCCCAGGTCGACGAAAAAAATGTCGTTGTCGTCGAGGCGCGGGTCGCCGTCCGAGCGCTCGTTGAACTTCTTCAGCGTGTTCGCGCCGAAACGCACCAGCACCGGATGCCAGATCCGATCCATGCCCATCTCGCCCAGCACGCCCTTGCACAACGCGCTCGCTTCCGATTCGAGCATGCCGGGCCGGACCTGCTGCGCGAGGCGCTGCACGACTTCCCAGGTTTTACCCTGTGCATATTTCATCGACTCGAGCACGTACTTGCTGCCGACCGCCTGCTTCGCCGCTGCTTCCATCCACTTTCTCCGGTTATATCCGTTCAAATATAACGAGACAATGCAACGGTGTCCATGCGGTGCCCGCTACCCATTCGCTATATTCCATGTGATATAACGAGGCCGGCTCGTGCAAATCGCATCGGCCGGTCTTCGGGGAGCGCGATGTTCATTCGTCAACTTCATTATCTGGTGACGCTCGCGAAAGAGCAGCACTTCGCGAAAGCCGCTGAACTGAGCCATGTTTCGCAGCCGGCGTTGTCGTCGGCGATACGCAGTCTCGAAGCGGAGCTCGGTCTCGTGATCGTCAGACGAGGCCGGCGTTTCATCGGCTTTACCGAAGAAGGCGAGCGGGTGCTCGGCTGGGCTCGCCAGACGCTCGCCACACTCGAACACATGCGGCAGGACGCGTCGGCCGCCCAGGTCAGGCTGACCGGCACGATCCGCATCGGCGTCATTCCGACGACGATGCCCATTGTCGGCTTGCTGTTGGGCGCCTGCCGTTCGGATCACGCGGCGATCCGCTATTCCGCGCGCTCGCTGAGCGCGGACGCGATCCTGCGTCAACTCGACGACTACGAACTCGATATCGGCTTCACATATCTGGACGATCGCGTGCAGGCGGGCTTCGCGGTGCTGCCGTTGTATCGTGAGCGCTACTTTCTGCTGTCGCCTCCCGATTCGCCCGCGAGGCCGGAACTGAACCGCTGGGACGCGCTCGGCGAATTGCCGTTCTGCCTGTTGGGCACCACGATGCAGAACCGTCAGGTGATCAACGCGGCGTTTCGTCGGGCCGGCGTTCAACCGAGTGTCGTGCTCGAAACGGATTCGTTGCTGGCGTTGTATTCGAACGTTCAACACGCCGGTCTGTACAGCATCCTGCCGCACAGTCTGTTGAGCGTGCTCGACGCGCGCAGCAGCGTCAACGCGACGCCGTTGCTGCCGGAACTCACTCGCGAAATCGGCCTGATCACACGCAACTCTCCGTCGATGCCGCCGCTCGCTGCGGCGATGTGGGGCGCGGCGGAACGCCTCGACTTGCAGCAATCGTTCGACGCGCTGCTCAACAACGCGGACGTCGCTGCGCTGCAATAACGCGCGTCTGATAAGCCGCGCTTATCAGACGATCCGTCCAAACGATTGGACCGTGGCCGCCTCACTCAAAGACACTGTGTTCATCGATGCCACGCATCGACCCACCGGCAAAACACGATGCCGGATCACAATTGCAATGAGTGGAGCGAGACAACATGGCCAAGGTTCTTTGTGTACTGTATGACGACCCCGTCGGCGGAATGCCGAAGAAATATGCGCGCGACGATGTGCCGGCAATCACGCACTATCACGACGGTCAAACTGCGCCGACGCCCGACGCGATCGATTTCACGCCGGGCCAATTGCTGGGCAGCGTATCGGGCGAATTGGGGTTGCGCCGCTTTCTCGAATCGCAAGGACATACGCTGGTCGTCACGTCGGATAAGGACGGCCCGAGCTCCGTGTTCGAGCGCGAATTGCACGACGCCGAAGTGGTGATTTCGCAGCCGTTCTGGCCGGCGTATCTGACCGCGGAGCGCATCGCGAAGGCGCCGAAACTCAAGCTCGCGTTGACCGCCGGCATCGGTTCCGATCACGTCGATCTGCAGGCGGCGATCGAGCGCGGCATCACGGTCGCCGAGGTGACTTACTGCAACAGCATCAGCGTCGCCGAACATGTGGTGATGATGATCCTCTCGCAAGTGCGCAACTATCTGCCGTCGCACGAATGGGTGAAGCGAGGCGGCTGGAATATCGCGGATTGCGTCGAACGGGCTTATGACCTGGAAGGGATGCACGTGGGCACGGTCGCAGCCGGACGGATCGGCGCGGCGGTGCTGCGCCGCCTCAAGGCCTTCGACGTGAAGCTGCATTACACAGACCGGCATCGTCTGCCCGCAGATGTAGAACGCGAACTCGGCGCGACCTGGCATCCGGATGTCGAATCGATGGTGAAGGTGTGCGACGTCGTCACGATCAACTGTCCGCTGCATCCGGAAACCGAGCATCTGTTCGATGAAAAGATGATCGCGAAGATGAAACGCGGCGCGTACATCATCAACACCGCACGCGGCAAGATCTGCGATCGCGACGCGATCGCGCGCGCGCTCGAAAGCGGACAACTGGCTGGCTACGCGGGCGACGTGTGGTTCCCGCAACCCGCGCCGCGCGATCATCCGTGGCGCTCGATGCCGCATCAGGGCATGACGCCGCATACGTCGGGCACGACCCTGTCCGCGCAGGCGCGTTATGCGGCCGGCACGCGCGAAATTCTCGAGTGCTGGTTCGGCAAACGGCCGATTCGCGACGAGTATCTGATCGTCGACGGCGGCCAGCTCGCCGGCGTGGGTGCGCACTCCTACTCTGCGGGGAATGCGACGAAGGGTTCCGAGGAAGCGAGCCGCTACAAGGCGGCCTGATTCCGTTGCAGCCGGGCGCCGCGCATGGCGCTTGCACGCGCGGCGCCCGGCTGCCCACGCTTCTCGTTCGGAGCATCCATGCAAAGTTCTTCCTCGCCGGCATTAGCCGGCTCGCGTGCCGCATTGCGTCGTCACGCGGTGCCTGCCGCGCTCGGTTTTGCAGGCGGCACGCTGGCGATCGGCGTGCTCGGCATCATCGCGAAACTGAGCGGCTTGCCGCTATTGATCGCGCCATTCGGCGCATCGAGCGTGCTGCTGTTCGCCGCGCCCGATAGCCCGTTCGCACAGCCGAGAAACCTCGTGCTCGGACATCTGATCGCGTCGGCTATCGGTCTCGCGGTTTTCTGGATCGTCGGCGCCGGAGTGTGGCAGAGCGCGTTGGCCGTCGGCGCGGCGATTGCAGCCATGCAATTGACGCGGACCGTACACCCTCCAGCGGGCGCCGATCCGCTCGTGATCATGCTGGTGGGCGGCATGCCGGCAGGCTTTCTCGTCGTGCCGATTCTGATGGGGGTGCTGGTGTTGCAACTGGTCGCGCTGTTTTTTAACAATGTGATCCGCAAGCGCGTCATGCGGTAGCGGCAGGATCGCTTCGCGTATTGCGGCGTGGGTATATGTCGCGGCGGAGTCGGCGCCGCCGGCGGCTACCTGATCAAAGCGGCGACTTCATATCTTCGCCAGCACCCGCGGTATTTCATCCACCAGCGCATCGATCGCCACGCGCAGCTTCGACGACATGTGCCGCGATTGCGGGCGCACGAGATGCACCTCCGAGCCCAGCACGCTATTGCTGTCCAACACGAGCGACAAACGGCCGTCGCGCAGATACGGCGCCATGAGCCAGCACGGCAGCCACGCGAGGCCCAAACCCGCAGCGGCCGCATCGGCGATGGCCTGCAGATCGTCATAGCGCAGCCGCGCGGCAATCCGAACCTCGTGCACCTCGCCGTCCGCGCCAAGCACGCGCCAAGCCGCGCTCTGTCCACCGCGGCCATACGCAATGCCGACGCGTCCCGTGAGTTCGTCGATACCCGCGGGCCGGCCGTGTCGTTCGAGCCAGTCCGGCGACGCGCAAATGCCCATGCGCTGCACGCCGAGACGGCGTCCGATCAAGGTTGCGTGGTCCGGCAGCGGTCCAATGCGCACGGCGATATCGAAGCCGTCTTCGACAAGATCCGCCACGCGATCGCTGAACGACATCTCGACATCGAGCAACGGATGGCGCTCGATCAGCCTCTGCATCACCGGCGCGACGCACTGCCTGCCGAACAGCACCGGCGCGGTAAGGCGCAAGCGCCCCGAAGGCTCGCGCCGGCCGGCATCGAGCGCGGCCTCCGCGGCGCCGAGCTCGGCCACCACGCGGCGGCATTGGTCGTAGTAAGCCTGGCCTTCGTCCGTCAGGCTCAAATGCCGCGTGGTTCGCTGCAGCAACCGCACGCCGAGCCGCTGCTCCAGCCGCGCAACGATCTTCGCAATCGCGGAGCGCGTGACGCCGAGCCGTTCGCCCGCCGCGGCAAAGCTGCCGGCATCCACCACGTCCACAAATTCGGCAACGCCTCTCAGCCGATCGTCCATCGTATGCGCCTCTGCATTTGTCGCCCATCGGGCGACGGTAAGTGGTCTAAATCTCGTCAATGCGTCCCATCCGGCAACACTACCATAGGGCTCTCTCATTACGAATGGACTCGCCATGAACGCATGGAAACTGAAAGCCGGTGCAGGCATCGACGGTTTGACGCGCAGCGATGCGCCGATCCGCGCGCCGGGACCGAACGATGTCGTCGTCAGGATTCACGCTGCTTCGCTGAACTATCGCGATCTGATGTTCGCGCGCGGCGATTATCTCGGCATCAGCGACGCGCCGTTGATTCCGCTCTGCGACGGCGCGGGCGAAGTGATCGAAGTCGGCCGCGACGTCAGCCGCTTCAAGCCGGGCGATCGCGTCATCAACACCTATTTCCCGCAGTGGATCGACGGCGCCCCCGCGCCTTCGAAGGTCGGCAACTCGCCGGGCGCTGGTGTCGACGGCGTGCTCGCCGAACGCTTCGTGGTCGACGAAACGGCGCTCGTGGCGATCCCCGCGCATCTCGGTTATGAGGAAGCCTCGACGTTGTCGTGCGCGGGCATCACCGCATGGAATGCGCTGTTCGCGGACGGCGCGGCCAAACCCGGCGCCACGGTCGTGCTGCTAGGCACCGGCGGCGTATCGATCAGCGCATTGCAACTGGCGCACGCGGCGGGCTTGCGCACGATCATCACATCGTCGAGCGACGAAAAACTCGCGCGCGCCCGCCAACTCGGCGCCGACGAAACGATCAACTATCGCGCGACGCCCGAATGGCAGAACGAGGTGCTGCGGCTCACAAACGGCGTAGGTGCCGATATCGTCGTCGAAGTCGGCGGACGCGACACGTTGCCGCGCTCGGTCGCCGCCGCGAAGATGGGCGGACTCGTATCGATCATCGGCGGCGTGAGCAGTTTTGACGGGCCGCAACTCGAACTGCTTCCGGTGATCGGCGGTACCAAACGTCTGCACGGAATCATGGTGGGTAGCCGCTCGATGCTCGAAGACGTCGCCCGACTCGTCGCAGCGCATCAAATCCAGCCCGTCGTCGATCGCGTGTTCGACTTCGACGAAGCGCCCGCAGCTTATGCGCATCTGAAGTCGGGCCAACACTTCGGCAAGGTCGTGATCCGTATCGATCGCTGAGACCGTCGCCAGCATGCCCGCCGACCATGACGTCACACGCTTTTCGCTGCGTCGTCATCAGGACGAAACACTCAACCCACACGCTTGATTTTTGCGGATGAAGCGATCCGCCGCTGCCCCACCGCGCGACGCCCGGAACAATAGATGCCCGTGCGCATCAAACGACGAGCACTCGACACACAGCCGGCAACGTATAGCGATGCACTATCAATCGTATAGATGGATTCGCATTCAATTGACGGCCACTCTCACGTATATTTTGAAGTGCAGCAGGTTTGCCGACGCGAGCTCTCGTTGTCCAGCACCTATCACGTCATCCGTGTCGAACAGAGAGCATGCGCGTCGGGTAATCACAGCGGTACCCCCACAAGCGCCCACCATCTGACGTTCTGTCAGCCTCGCCGGAATCGTCGATGCACGATACCCGACGCCGGAAGCGGAACGGAGCGTGGGTCAGTCCTCCAGGAGATTGCGCATGTCAAGCGAAGCAAAGTGTCCGTTCAACCACGCTGCCGGCGGCGGCACCACCAACCGTGACTGGTGGCCCCAGCAACTGAGGCTAGACCTGCTCAGCCAGCATTCCAGCAAGTCGGACCCGCTGGACCCGAACTTCAACTACGCCGAGGCTTTCAAAAGCCTCGACCTTGCCGCGGTAAAGAAAGATCTCGCGGCGCTCATGACCGACTCGCAGGACTGGTGGCCGGCGGACTTCGGCCACTACGGTCCGCTCTTCATCCGCATGGCCTGGCATAGCGCCGGCACCTATCGTATCGGCGACGGCCGCGGCGGTGCAGGGCGCGGCCAGCAGCGTTTCGCGCCGCTCAACAGTTGGCCCGACAACGTCAGCCTCGACAAAGCCCGTCGTCTGCTGTGGCCGATCAAGCAGAAGTACGGCCAGAAAATTTCGTGGGCCGATCTGCTGATCCTAACCGGCAATGTCGCGCTCGAAACGATGGGCTTCAAGACCTTCGGCTTCGCCGGCGGTCGCGAGGACACATGGGAGCCGGATCACGACGTCTATTGGGGCAACGAGAAGACCTGGCTCGGCGGCGACGTGCGCTACGGCAAGGGCGCAGCCGGCAATAATCAGGATGGTGGCGTGATCGTCGCCGACGAAGAAAAGCACGGCGAAGAAGTAAGCCGCGACGACAACGGCCGCATTCTGGAAAACCCGCTGGGCGCTGTGCAGATGGGCCTGATCTATGTGAACCCGGAAGGTCCCGACGGCAATCCCGATCCGCTCGCCGCAGCGCACGACATCCGCGAAACCTTCGCCCGCATGGCGATGAACGACGAGGAAACCGTCGCGCTGATCGCCGGCGGTCACACGTTCGGCAAGACGCACGGTGCAGGGCCGGCCGATAACGTCGGTCCGGAGCCGGAGTCCGCCGATCTCGAGAATCAGGGCCTCGGCTGGAAGAACAGCTTCGGCACCGGCAAGGGCGGCGACACGATCACGAGCGGTCTCGAAGTCACGTGGACCACCACGCCGACTCAATGGGGCAACGGCTTCTTCGAAAACCTGTTCAAGTACGAATGGGAATTGACGAAAAGCCCGGCGGGCGCCAACCAGTGGGTCGCGAAGGACTCAGGCGAAACGATTCCGCATGCGCACGATCCGGCCAGGAAACTGCGCCCGACGATGCTCACCACCGACCTGTCGCTGCGCTTCGACCCTGAGTACGAAAAGATTTCGCGGCGCTTCCTCGATAACCCGGACCAACTCGCCGATGCATTCGCGCGCGCCTGGTTCAAGTTGACGCACCGCGACATGGGACCGCGCGTCCGCTACCTCGGCACCGAAGTCCCGGCAGAAGAACTGCTGTGGCAAGACCCGCTTCCGGCCGTCGACCATCCGTTGATCGGCGAGCAGGAGATTGCTGCACTGAAGCAGAAGATTCAGGCGTCGGGTCTGTCGGTTTCGCAACTGGTGTCGACCGCCTGGGCTTCGGCCTCCACCTTCCGCGGCTCGGACAAACGCGGCGGCGCCAACGGTGCGCGCATTCGCCTCGCGCCGCAAAAAGACTGGCAAGTCAATCAGCCCGAGCAGTTGGCGAAAGTGTTGAAAACGCTCGAAGGCATTCAGAGCGAATTCAACGGCTCGCAGTCCGGCGGCAAGAAGGTTTCGCTGGCCGATCTGATCGTGCTGGCGGGTAGCGCCGGCATCGAGCAGGCCGCGAAAAACGCGGGCCGCGTAGTGAGCGTACCGTTCACGCCGGGCCGCACGGACGCCTCGCAGGAACAGACGGACGTGCAATCCGTCGGCGCGCTGGAACCGCTCGCCGACGGCTTTCGCAATTACGTCAAACGCAAGTTCGGTGTTCCGGCTGAAGCGCTGCTGATCGACAAGGCGCAGTTACTGACGCTGAGCGCACCGGAGATGACCGCGCTGATCGGCGGCCTGCGTGTTCTGAAGGTTCAGGCCGGACAGGATTCGCACGGTGTCTTCACGAAACAGCCGGAAACGCTGACCAACGACTTCTTCCGCAACCTGCTCGATATGAGCACGGAATGGAAACCGGTCTCGGCAGCGCGCGAGGTGTTCGAAGGACGCGACCGCAAGAGCGGCGAGTTGAAGTGGACCGGTAGCCGCGTCGATCTGGTGTTCGGTTCGCATGCGCAGTTGCGGGCGTTGTCCGAGGTCTATGCGAGCGAAGACGGACAGGAGAAGTTCGTTCGCGACTTCGTCGCCGCATGGGTCAAGGTGATGGACCTCGACCGCTTCGATCTCGCGTAAGCGAAAGCAAAAGCAAAAAGCGGAACCAGCTAAACAGCCGGACTTGCAAGCATACCTTGCAAGTCCGGCTGTTTTTATTCAAGCTGTGGAGCTTGTTCAGTCCTCAGCGAGTCAATCACCATGCCGGCACTTCCGTTCGAGCAATCGGTCCTCGATTTCATGCAGGCACTCGGGCTGCTCGTGCGGCGCACTCGCAACGAGTCTTCCGGCGAAGCACTCTCGATGACGGAATCCGTCGTCATGTCGCGACTCGCGAACGACGGCCCGGCGACCACCGCGGCATTGGCGCGCGCTGAAGGCATGAGGCCGCAATCGATGGGCACGACGATCGCTTCGCTGGAGGAAATGGGCATCGTCAAACGCAAGCCGCATGCTACCGACGGCCGCCAGATGCTGGTCGAACTGACCGCGAAGGGCATCCGGCTACGCACGCAGAATCGCGAGGCGAAGCAGATGTGGCTGTCGCACGCGATTGCGGAACTCGACGCCGAGGAGCGCGACACGCTGTTCAAGGCCGCGGGCATCATCAAGCGGCTGGCGGAACAGTGAGCGAGAGCGACGGCGTAGCCAGCCTAGTAGATCCGTCGGTCTGGAAAGTGGCCGGCATCTCGTGACGCTCGGGATGGCATCGCTGCTGCCGCGACGGATACATCGAGCGAGCGAATAATGCCGCCGCTCGGCTTTTACTGCCCCCCGTCCTTCGCGCTTTTGATCGCCGCGAAATCGAGCATCGCGCCGCCGATCGCATGTTCTCCGCTCTCGTTGAGCGCATTGCCCGCGCCGCGAATATCGCGCACTTCCTTGTTCTGGCTCAGCTTCATCTTCCCCACCAGACGCGTGATTTCGATCTCCACGCCGACAATCGCCTTGAGCAGCGTGTCGATAAACTCGGGCTCGCTGTCCGTCATCTTCCACGGACGCGGCTGCGACGCTTCGTGCGTGCGCGTGAGGCGCGCCACCAGCCCGCGCACATAGCGCTCGTCGTCGCGGATGGTCACACGGCCGTACGCGTGGACCACCCGGTAATTCCAGGTGGGCACCTGTTTGTGCAGCTCGTGCTTGCTCGGATACCAGGTCGGCGAGATGTACGCGTCGCCCGCGCGAAACACGACCAGCACTTCGTCCGAATCGGCAACGTCCTGCCAGACCGGATTCGCGCGCGCCACGTGCGCATGCAGCACGCCGTGTGTGCCTTCGCCTGCGTGCAGTTCGAACGGAATGTGATTCGCGTCCAGACCGCTCTTGCCATGTGTGATCAGCATGCCGAACGGATTGTCGGCGATCAGTGCGTGCAGAACCTCGGTACGCGGCTCGTCAAAATGCGGGGGTATGTACATATCGGCTCCATGATGCGTGCAGCGATGCGCCAGCGGTCATTCGATACCCAGCCGACGCAGCAGCCATCCCGCACGACGCGGGACGCCCTCTTCGCAAAGAATTGTGGCGGCAAACTGGTTTATATTGTAGAACCAGTTTTGGTAATTTTTATTGGACCAGAATTCATGGCGCGCAAACCGGAAGCGGTGGCGGTACCGTCGATCGGCGCACTCGATCGGTCGGCCGGACAGTTGGGGCGTCAACTCGCGCAATCGCTGCGTGACGCGGTGCGCCGCGGCGATCTCAAACCCGGCGAGGTGCTGCCGTCCACGCGCACGCTGGCTGCATCGCTGCAAGTGGCTCGCGGCACTGTCGTCGAGGCATTCGAACAACTGATTGCCGAGGGCTTTCTGCAAGCGCAGCCAGGCGCCGCCACGCGCGTCGCGCAATCGCTCGCGCCAGCCGCCGCCGAGGCGCGCAGCGCACACGGTGCACGCACCTCGTCCGTCAAAGCCGCGCCGATTTCCAGACGCGCGCAACTGTTCGCACAGGTTGCACGCCAGTTCGCCGCGGTACCGCAGGCGCCGTTCGCCGTTTCGGTGCCGGTCGGTCCGGCCGCGCCGGATGACATCTGGCGCCGGCTCGGCAACCGGCTGCGCGCACGCGGACCCGGCGCGCCGGCAAGTTATGGCGATCCGCAAGGCGCGCGGGAACTGCGCGAAGCGATCGCCGATTACGTCAGACGATCGCGCTCGGTCCGCTGCGATGCCGAACAGGTGATCATCACCAGCGGCACGCAACAAGGCCTTTATCTGTCGTGCCAGGTATTGCTCGACGCCGACACGCCCGCATGGGTCGAAGATCCCGCGTATCGCGGCATCACCGCCATTCTGGAAAGTACCGGGCGCCCGGAGCGCATGATTCGCGTACCGGTCGACGCGGAAGGGCTCGACGTCCACGAAGGCATCCGCCGCGGCCCGCACGCGAAAGCGGCGTTCGTCACGTCGTCGCATCAGTATCCGCTGGGCATGCCGTTGAGCATGGCGCGGCGCAACGCGTTATTGACCTGGGCGCGCGCGAACGACGCCTGGGTGGTCGAAGACGACTACGACAGCGAACTGCGTTACGCGGGACATCCATTCCCGTCGCTCCAGGGGCTCGCGCCGGATCGGGTGATCTACCTCGGCACGTTCAGCAAGATCCTGTATCCGTCGTTGCGCCTCGGTTATGCGGTCGTGCCGGAGAATTTCGTCGATGCGTTCTGCGGCGCGCGCGTG
Source organism: Paraburkholderia xenovorans (assembly GCF_046030735.1). Taxonomy (GTDB): domain Bacteria; phylum Pseudomonadota; class Gammaproteobacteria; order Burkholderiales; family Burkholderiaceae; genus Paraburkholderia; species Paraburkholderia xenovorans_A. The sequence continues at coordinate 158,660 of NZ_JAQQBV010000014.1, read as the reverse complement.
CTGATGGATCGCAATCCGCCTAACGCGGACCAGCACGTCCTGGCGGCCTTCATCGCGGAAGGTCATCTGGACCGTCATATCCGGCGCATCCGCGGCGTCTATGCGGAACGCCGCGCGTGCATCATCGGGACGATCGAACGGCTGTTGCCGAAACACATCGCATGGTTGCAGCCGAGCGACCAGGGGATGCATCTGGTGCTGTGGCTCGCGGCAGGTATCGACGATCGACAGGTGGCGTCTTTAGCGATCGAAAGCGGTGTGGTGGTACGCGCGGTGTCCCCGATGTATTCGGGCGGCAATGGCCCGATGGGGTTGATACTCGGTCTCGGCGGTTTCAGCGACGAAGAAATCGAATCCGCCGCTCAACGTCTCGCCGCGAGTATCGAGAGTATCGCCAGTGTCGCGAACGTCACGACCGCCGCTCGCGGTGCGAACCGGCGAAAGAGGAAAAACACGCGCACGACCTAGTCGGTGACGATCACCGCCAGCGTCTTCGAATCGGGCAACTCGAATTCGCTGAGGCGACCGGCGCGCACATCCAGAACCAGTTGGTTGAGCGAGTCGACCTGCCCTGATTCCTGTTCAACATCGCCTTCCGTTGCGGCCGCGATTTTTTCAAGCCAACTACGCCGACGTTCAAGCAAAAAGCTCACGGCACTCGCGCGCCGCATAAAAAACTGCTCCATTTTCCTGTCCACTACCCTGCAAAATTCAGCGCCCCGGATCGGAGCGGGGGCACACCATAACACGCACGAACGATGAATCAATGCAACGCCAGGAAAGTGAAAGAAACGCGCTGCAAAAAAACGCGTCTACGTGTTCACGTCATTTACTTCGACGCCAGATAGCGCTGCGGCGAGTCGCCGGTCACCTGCCGGAACATCGCGATGAAGGCGCTCGCGCTGCTATAGCCGAGTTCTGTCGACACCTGCGCCACCGGCTGGCCAAGCGCGAGCCGCGTGATCGCTTCGGCGACGCGCAATTGCTGGCGCCACACGCCGAACGTCAACCCGGTTTCCTGCTTGAAGCAACGCGCGAGTGTACGGCTGCTCGCACCGAAATACTCGCCCCAGAAGTCGAGCGAATGGTCGCTCGCGGGGTCGTTCATCATGTGCTCGCAGATCTTCAACAGACGCGCGTCGCGCGGCAACGGCACGCCGCTTTCGGGCACCGCGGGGGTATCGGCGAGCACCTTCAGCAGCAACGGTACGGACAACGCCGCGCGGCTGCCCGGCGCGTAGTGCTCGCCGTCGGCACTCAGCGTGATCGCCAGTTCGCGCAGCAGCGGTGAAGCGGCGATCACGGCCGGTTCGCGCCACGGCCACGGAAACGCGGCGGGTTCGATATAGACGCTGCACAGATCGGTTTCGCCCACCGCGTGCAATTCGTGATCGATGTCCGAAGGCAACCACACCGCGCGCGACTGCGGCAGCGTCCACGTGCGCGCGGGCGTCAGCACGCGTACGACGCCGCGTATCGCGAACACCAGTTGGCCGTGCCGATGCTGATGCCACGTCACGCGTTCGCCATGCCGATAGTGCATGACCGCGGCCAGCACATCGCGCGACAGCGGCCGCGGCGTGATCGGGTAGCGCTTGAGCAGGAAATCCTTCATGGCCGTCGATGACGAGAGGTTTGGGCGATTTATCCGGCATAGGACTGTATCGCAAAATTGCCTTATTTTGTCCAAAATTCGACATCGATTGTCTCCCTTTCTTTTTAACGAACCGCTATTCTCCTTCCCTGTCAGTGAGTTACGCCGAATCGCCTCATTTTTTGATAATGCTTCTCATTTGTTGCCTGGCGTCTCACTGCACTCCACGAGCGGGACCACCCGCCGCGCTATAACAACGTCGTCCCCCACAGGATTTTTGAATCGTCCGCCCTTGCCGGAAGGACGCCGCTCGGACATTTACAACAGTGGGTTGATCAGTGAAAACAACAATGCATGGACCAGCTGCGCGACGCGCGCAATTACGGGGATGGCGCACGCTCGCGCCACACATGACGCCGCTCGCACTCGCGTTGCTGAGCACGTGGTCGCTTCACGCGCGAGCGCAAACCGCGCCGGCCGCACCCGCCGCCAGTACATTGCCGGCCGTCACGGTCTCGGCGACCGTCGCGCCTGACGCAACGACCGAGGGCACCGGTTCGTACGCGTCGAAAACCGCCACGATCGCGGGCAAGTCCGGGCAATCGATCAAGGAGATTCCGAACTCCGTGTCCGTGCTGACGCGTCAACGGATGGACGATCAGAACATGACGACCCTCCAGGAAGCGTTGAGATACGTGACCGGTGTCGAGTCGGTCGACTACGGCGACGGCACGGCGTACTTCAAGGCGCGCGGCAATACGCTCGGCGTCGAGTTCGACGGCGTGTCGATCGTCAGCGGTTTGCAATACCTGCAGCAGTTCGACCTCGCGATGTACGACCGCGTCGAAGTGATCCGCGGACCGTCAGGCGTGATGGACGGCGCCGGCGATCCGGGCGGCACCGTCAACCTGGTGCGCAAGCGTCCGCAGGACACCTTCCACGTGTCGACGGAAACGCAGATCGACTCGTTCGGCAGCGCGCGCCAGATGATCGACGTGACCGGTCCGCTGAACAAGGACGGCTCGTTGCGCGGCCGCGCGGTGCTGGTGGGCAGCGACGGCCTGCAATCGGTCCAGGGCACGCGTCAGAAGGAAGTAATGGCCTATGGCGCGATCGATTACGATTTCAACCCGCGCACCACGTTGTCGCTGTCCGCGGGTTATCAGGTCAATCCGATTTCCGGCCTCGACTATGGCGCGAGCGGCGTCGTCAACAGCGACCGGACGGCCCTGATCGGCCGCGTGCCGGGTTCTTACTCGCAGAACTTCAGCCCGAGCTGGAACTATGGGTATACGTCGCTGGAGGAAACCAACGCGAACCTCGTGCACACCTTCGAGAACGGCTGGAAGTCGCAGACCACGCTGTTCTACCGGCACGAGTTGAGCAAGGGCGACTACGCGTACGCCGGTCCGGGCGCCACCGCCAGCGGTTTGTCGTTCTACGGCGAGCAGCGTCAACGAAATACCTACGACTGGTTCGGCGCCGACACGAACGTGCAGGGCGCGGTGCAGGCATTCGGTCAGACGCACACGTTCACGATCGGTGCGAATTACTCGCTGCTGTCGACCACGCAGGACTCGGGCTTTCAATCGCTGAACGGTCCGTTCGCTAATCAGACTTACAGCCTCTACGATCCGAACGCGGTGCAGAAGGTCTACGTGCCGTTCACGTACGGCGCGAACAATCGCACTGAACAGTACGGCGTGTACGCGCAAGGCCGCATCCATCTGGCGACGCCGTTGACGCTCGTGCTGGGCGTGCGCGAAACCTTCTTCCAGGAAACCTCGCAGACGATCATCCCGACCGTCTCCGACTGGACCACGCAGGCGCAACTGAATCACCGCTTCCTGCCGTCCGCCGGTCTCGTGTACGACATCCTGCCGTCGATGACCGCGTATGCGAGCTACTCGAAGTTCCTGACCGCGCAGACCGCCACGACCTATACGGGCCAGGGCCTTCCGCCGCGCAGCGGCGAGCAGTACGAAGTCGGTTTGAAGAACAGCTTCCTGAACAACCGTTTGTCGACGACGGTCGCCGCGTTCCGTATCAACGACAACAACCGTGCGATCACGGACCCGAATAGTCCGACGGGCCAAGGGTCGATCGCCGGCGGCAAATCGACCGACCAGGGTTTCGAAGTCGAAGTGACCGGCGAGCCGATGCCGAACTGGAACGTGTACGCGGGCTACACGTATCTCGACGTCAACTTCGAGAACGACACGCCCGATCTGACCGACGGCACCGATCCGAAGCATCTGTTCAAGCTATGGACGAGCTACAAGTTCACGCAGGGGTTGATGAGCGGCGTGACGGTGGGCGGCGGGATGCTGGCGCAAACGCGGATTTCGCGCGGTGTCGAACAGGGCGCGTATGCGATCTTCAATGCGACGGTGGGTTACCGGTTCAACAGCCATGTGGAAGCGTCGCTGCAGTTGAACAACCTCTTCAATCGCAGCTATTACATCCGTCCGCCAGGCAGTTTCTATAGCGTGTTCGGCGACCGGCGCAATGTGATGCTCACACTGCGTTCGGATTTCTGAGCGGCAAGCCTTAACACCTCAAGCGGCCACCGGTCGAGAAACTCGCGACCAGCAACTCTTCCGCATTCCCCGGTGGCCGCAAACCGTCAATGTGCGCAAATCCGCACCCCTCTATTGACAATGATTCTCATTACCCATAAAGTTTAACCTTTCATAAATATAACGATTCATTCATTGCGCTTTACTTATTAACCACACGCCCAGCCCCAATCTGCGATTGGGCTGCCAGCCAGGTGCCGTGAAATCACCCAGCCAGCTTTTCGGGTCTCTTCATCAGGGATTTTCACGTGCATTTCTCTCGTCTGGCGCGGCGTCCGCTGTCCGCCACGCTGGCTGGCGCCTATGGCGTCGCCGGTTTCCGGTCTCATGCTCATGCCGCAACCGAAGCGTCCGCTGACGCAGGCACGCCAAGTACAGTTCAGTACGCCGAACTGCGCGGCGGCCCGGATGCGCTCGATCCAGTCACCGTCACCGCCACGCGCACCGCGTCGAAATCCAGCCGCACTGCGGCCAGCGTCTCCGTCATCTCGGCGGAAGATCTCGAAGAACAGCAGGCCGAAAACATCAAGGACGCGCTGCGCTACGAACCGGGCGTGACGGTGCGGCGCACGCCCTATCGTCCGACTACGGCGGCCACCGCAGGCGGCCGCGACGGCGATTCGAGCATCAACATCCGCGGCCTCGAAGGCAACCGCATCCTGCTGATGGAAGACGGTATCCGCCTGCCGAATTCGTTCTCCTTCGGTCCGCTGGAAGCGGGTCGCGGCGACTACGCGGACATCGGCACGTTAAAGCGCATCGAGATTCTGCGCGGCCCGGCCTCCGCGCTGTATGGCAGCGACGGCCTGACCGGCGCGGTCAATTTCATCACCAAAGATCCGCAAGACCTGCTCGACATCTACGGCAAGAAAACCTACTTTTCGGTGCGGCCGAACTACGAGTCGGCCGACCGCAGCTTCGGCGCGACCGTGCAGGCCGCGGGCGGCAACGACATGATCCAGGGCATGGTGATCGCCGACGGCCGACGCGGCCACGAACTGGACGGCACCGGCACCGACAACTCGGCGAGCCCCAAACGGACGACGGCGAATCCACAGGACACCTACTCCGAGTCGGTGCTCGGCAAACTGGTGATCAAGCCCACCGCGCACGACACGTTCAAGTTCACCGCCGAAACGGTCCGCCAGCGCATCGACACCAACGTACTCTCCGCCGTCAATCCGCCGACCACGCTCGCGTTGACCGCGAACGACCGCCTCGAACGCAACCGCTACAGCCTCGATTACGACTTCGGCAACGAAGCCGCACGCTTCTTCCAGACCGCGCACGTTCAGTTCTACTATCAGGACGCATCGCAGGACCAGAAATCCTACGAGACACGCGGCACGAGCGCCTCGCGCAGCCGCGACAACAATTACAGCGAGCGCATCGTCGGCGGCTCGGCGTTTGCGGAGAGCACGTTCCACACCGGCATCCTCACGCACAAGCTGCTGTATGGCGGCGACGGCAGCGTCGACCGCATAACCAACGAGCGCAACGGCACGGTGCCGGGAGCGGGCGAAGCGCCGTTCCCCAACAAGGCTTTCCCGGATACCGACTACACGTTGCTCGGCGCTTTCCTGCAAGACCAGATCAGCCTCGGCGCGCTGACGGTCACGCCGGGTCTGCGTTTCGACAGCTACAGGCTCAGCGCGAAAACGGGCGATCCGCAATATGCGGGGACACCGGTTTCATCGAGCGACAACGCGCTGTCGCCGCGTCTTGCCGTGCTGTACGCGATCTCGCCCGCGCTGATTCCGTACGCACAGTACGCGCATGGCTTCCGCGCGCCGTCACCGGATCAGGTGAACAACAGCTTTGCAAATCCGCTGTACGGCTACACGTCGATCGGCAATCCGAATCTCAAGCCGGAAACCAGCGACACGATCGAGGCCGGTCTGCGCGGCAAACTCGGCACCGGACTCGGACCGCTGAACTACAGCGCCGCGGTGTTCGCCGGCCGTTATCGCGACTTCATTTCGCAGCAAACGATCGGCGGAACGGGCCGGCCAAACGACCCGCTGGTGTTCCAGTACGTCAACTATGGGAAGGCCCGCATTCACGGTCTCGAAGGCCGCGCCGAATGGTTCCTGCCGAAGGGTTTTTCGGTGAAAACGGCGATGGCTTTCACCAAAGGCAGCGTGGAAAACACCGGCGCGGCGAATCAGCCGCTCGATACCGTCAACCCGTTTTCCGCGATCTTCGGCGTGCGTTACGAACCGAGCGAGCGATGGTTCGCGCAAGCGGACCTGCTGTTTCAGGCGGCAAAAAAATCCAGCGACATCACGCCGAAAAGCTGCAGCTCGGCGACGTGTTTCGCGCCGCCTTCGTCGTTCGTGGTCGACCTGCGCGGCGGCTATCGCTTCAGCAAGCACGTGGTCGCGTATGTCGGCGTGTTCAACCTGTTCGACCGCAAATACTGGAACTGGTCGGACGTGCGCGGCATTGCCGACACGTCGTCGATCAAGGACGCGTACACCGCGCCGGGCCGCAACGTCTCCGTCAGCATGAAGTTCGACATGTGACGTCGCTCATTTTCATTACGTCATCCTCAACCTTAGGAATCTGCCATGCAGAACACTGATCGCTTCGACGCCGCTTCGCTGCAACAGTTGCGTCATGCCTTCGTCAAGCTCAAGACCGAGCAGAAGCTGCGTAATCGCGAAGCCGCGATCGCGCTTGGCATCAGCGAAGGCGAAGCGCTCGCCGCGTTTGTCGGCGAACGCGTGGTGCGTCTTGCGCCGCGCTTCATCGAACTGTTCGAGGAAGTGCCGCAACTCGGCGCCGTCATGGCGTTGACGCGCAATGAGGCCGCTGTTCACGAGAAGGACGGGCAGTACGAGCAGATGAGCCACAACGGCGACGTCGGCCTCGTGCTGGGCGGCGCGATCGATCTGCGCGTGTTCTATCAGCACTGGGCGTCGGGTTTTGCGGTACGCGAAGCGACCGCACATGGCGAGCAGAAGAGCCTGCAATTCTTCGACGCTCAAGGCCACGCGGTACACAAGATCTTCCTGCGCGAGCACAGCAATCATCCGGCGTTCGACACGTTCGTCGAGCGTTGGCGCGCGGCGGAACAGGTGCCGGGGCTGACGGTAAGCGCAGCGAGCGCGCCGCCGGACGTCAAGGACGACAGCGAAATCGACGTGCCGGCGTTTCACGCGGCATGGGACGCGATGACCGACACGCATCAATTTTTCGGCCTGCTGCGCAAATTCGGGCTGGCCCGTACGCAAGCGCTGCGGCTGGCCGAGCGTCGTTATGCGCAACCTGTTTCGCCCGCTGCGTTGCAGAACCTGCTGGTCCGCGCGTCAGAGACCGGCGTGCCGATCATGGTGTTCGTCGGCAACCGCGGGATGATTCAGATTCACAGCGGCCCGGTACATAGCATCCGCGTGATGGGGCCGTGGCTCAACGTGCTCGATCCGGGCTTCAACCTGCATCTGCGCGCGGACCTGCTGGCGAGCGCCTGGGTGGTGCGCAAGCCGACGTCGGACGGCATCGTTACGTCGCTGGAACTGTTCGACGCGCAAGGCGAAAACATCGCGATGCTGTTCGGCGCGCGCAAACCCGGCACGCCCGAACTCGACGGATGGCGCGAGCTGATCGCCGAGCTCGAGCCTTTGCAGGACGAGGTTTCCGTATGAAATCCGCACGTATCGACAAGTCTCGCCGTGCGTTGCTCCTCGGCGTGAGTGCCGTGCTGTTGAGCGGCAGTTCGCTGCTCGCGCGCGCTCAGACGCGGCAACGGCGGGTGATCGTGGTCGGCGGCGCGCTGGCCGAAATCGTCTACGCGCTGGACGCGCAAGCGAACCCGCACGGCGTGCTGGTCGCAACCGATACGACCTGCACGTTCCCCGCCGCCGCGCGCGGGTTGCCTAAGGTCGGTTATCAGCGGGCGCTTTCAGCGGAAGGCTTGTTGTCGTTGCGGCCCGATCTGATCCTCGCATCGTCGGAAGCAGGGCCGCCTAACGTGCTGAGCCAGGTGAAGCAGGCCGGCGTGGAGGTGGTGACGTTTGCCGAAAGCCATGACGTCGCCTCGGTACGCGAGAAGATCAACGGCGTCGCGCATACGCTCGACTCGGACGCTGCGGGCAAAGCGCTGCTCGCCCGCTTCGACGCGCAATGGACAGCGGCCGGCCGGAGCGTCGGCGCATCGCCGCTCGCGAAGCAGGCCCAGCCGCCGCGCGTGTTGTTCGTGCTGAACAACAGCGGCACGCAGGCGTTCGTCGCGGGACAACACACCGCCGCCGACGCCATGCTGACCTACGCCGGCGCACGCAACGCGATGCAAGGCTTCAACGGCTACCGGCCGCATCCGCCGAAGCGCTGATCGGCGCGGCGCCCGACGTCGTGCTCACCACGGACGAAGCGCTCGCCGCGATCGGCGGCGTCGACAAGCTGCTGGCCAGTCCCGGTTTCAGTGCGACGCCCGCGGGCCGCACCAGACAAGTCGCCTCGCTCGATACCCTGTTCATGCTCGGCTTCGGCCCGCGTTTGCCGGCCGCCGTCGTCGCGCTCAACCAGCGTCTCGCGCAGGCCTGACGACCTCACGTTTCCAGCGAATCCGATGAACACTTCCAGCGCGGCGCAAGCCCGAATGCCCACCGACTCCGTCTCCGATGCACAAGCGCTGCCGCTCGCAGAGCGGCGCCGCAGAAACGCGACCGTGCTGTTGAGCAGTCTCGCCGTCGCGTTGTGCGGGGCGACGCTTGCGGCAGTGTGCATCGGCGCCTATGGGATGACGCCGTCGGTCGTCTGGTCCGCGCTCACCGCTGTCAGCGCACCCGGCACGCACTCCGGCGCCGCGCCACTCGACCCCGCGGTTCAGCAGGCACAAGCCGTGCTGTTCAATATCCGCCTGCCGCGCGTGGTACTCGCGTTGTTCGTCGGCGCGGGTTTCGGCGCGGCCGGCAGCGCGTTGCAGGCGCTGTTTCGCAATCCGCTGGCCGACCCCGGTCTGATCGGCATATCGAGCGGCGCCGCGCTGGGCGCGTCGACGCTGATCGTGCTCGGGCCGCTGCTCGGTGCGTCGTTCGCTGCAAGCGGGCTATACGTGCTGCCGCTGGCGGCGTTCCTCGGCGCGCTCGTGGTGTCCGCGCTGGTCTACCGGCTCGCCGCCGCGCGCGGACGGCTGGCGTTGCCGCTGTTGTTGCTGGCGGGCATCGCGATCAATGCGCTGGTGGGCGCCGCGATCGGCCTGCTCACCTACATCGCCGACGACACCCAGTTGCGCTCGCTGACCTTCTGGAGCCTGGGCAGCCTCGGCGGCGCACAGTGGCCGATGCTCGCCGCAGTGACTCCGTTTGTCGTGCTGGGCATCGTGCTGATCGCACGCAACGGCCATGCGCTCAACGCACTGCAACTCGGCGAAACCGAAGCGCAGCATCTCGGCGTGCCGACGCAACGCGTCAAGCGCACGGTGCTGGCGGCGTCCGCGTTGAGCGTCGGTGCGTTGGTCTCCTGCACCGGCGTGATCGGTTTTATCGGACTGGTGGCGCCGCATTGCGTGCGGCTCGCGTGCGGCCCGAATCAGCGCGTGGTGATGCCCGGCGCGATGCTGCTCGGCGCCACGCTGACCGTCCTGGCCGACCTCGCCGCGCGCACCGTCGCCGCGCCCGCCGAGGTGCCGCTCGGCATCCTCACCGCGTTGCTCGGCGCGCCGTTCTTTCTCGTGCTGCTGTGGCGCAGCCGCAGTCAGCTCGGCCTTTGACACGGCACGTCTACGAACCCGATGGAGTCGACCTGAGATGTTGATCGCGAGCAATCTGAGCGTGAACCGGGGCAATACCGCCGTGTTGCGCAATCTCTCGCTTGCCGTGAAGCCCGGCGCGCTGACCGCGCTGCTCGGTCGCAATGGCGTCGGCAAAAGTACGTTGCTCAACGCATTGGCCGGCGAGTTCGACAGCGCGGGCGCCACGCGAACTCCACGCTATGGCGGAGCGCTGACGCTCAACGGCGAACCGTTGCATGCGATTGCGCCTCGACGGCTCGCGTTGCTGCGTGCGGTGTTGCCGCAATCGTCGCAGCCGGTGTTTCCGTTCAGCGTCGCGGAAATCGTGCAGCTCGGGCGTTATCCGCATGCGCGCGGCGGTGCGCCTTCACGGCGCGATCGCGAGATCGTCGATGAAGCCTTGACGCTGGCCCAAGCCGGCGCGCTCGCCGGGCGCGACGTCACGACGTTGTCGGGCGGCGAATTCGCGCGCGTCCAGTTCGCCCGGGTTCTTGCGCAACTGTGGCCCACCGCCGACGACCAGCCGGAATCCGCGCGTGCGACGCCGCGCTATCTTCTGCTGGACGAGCCGACCGCGGCGCTCGATATCGCGCATCAGCATGGCCTTCTCGCCGCCGTGCGCGAGGTGGCGCGCCGTTGGAACATCGGGGTTCTCGCGATCGTCCACGATCCCAATCTGGCCGCGCGTCATGCCGACACGATCGCGTTGCTCGCCGACGGCACGATCATCGCGCAAGGCACGCCGCGCGAGATGATGCAGCCCGAGTTGATCGAGCGTTGCTATGGCTTCGCTGTGCGGATGCTGGACGCGGGCGCGGAATCGGCGCCGGTCGCCGTGCCTGCGTGAATGCGTGAACGCGTTTGCAACAAACGCACAACCCCCACTCCGTCATGCGCGCCCGCTACGCGGCGTCTTCGAAATAGACCAGACAAGATAAGGCGCACCGATCAACGCGGCCATCAGTCCGGCGGGCAATTCGTTTGGAAACAGGATCTGCCGACCGAGCCAGTCCGCGCTCACCATCAGCAACGCGCCGATCGCGGCCGACGCGAACAACTGCTGACGCACCCGCGCCATGCCGACCGAGCGCGCCAGATGCGGCGCCATCAAGCCGACGAACGACAACGGTCCCACCAGCAACGTGGCCGTGGCGGTGAGAATCGCGGCAAGCAGCAACACGGCAAGACGCGCGACGCCGACCCGCATCCCGAGCGAGCGCCCCAATCCTTCGCCGAGCGCAAGAATGTCGAGCCAGCGCACCACCAGCGGCGCCACGCAGAGACCGCCGAGCGCGACGAACGACGCAATCGCCGCAGCCAGCGGCGTGACGTAATAAGTCGAGCCGACCACGAAGTTCAGCAGAATCGCGGCGCGCGGATCGCCGCTCGCGGTCACCGTGCCGGTAACCGCCTGGAACAGCGCGCCAATCGCGACGCCCACCAGCAACAGCCGCTCCGGCGCGTACGCAGCGCGCCGTCCGAGCCACAGCAACAGCGCCAGCGTGACCACGGTGCCGATCAGGCACAGCGCGTAAAGCTGGGCAGGACCCGGCGCGGCAAACGCGAATACGGCCACCACCATCCCGAGCGCGCCGCCTGAACTCACGCCGATCAGATCGGGGCTGGCCACCGGGTTGCCGGTCATCCGCTGGATCAGCGTGCCCGCAAGTCCGAGCATGATCCCCGCCGCGATCGCGGCCGCCGTGTGCGGCACATGCCAGAACGCGAGCGCGATCATCTGCGCGGCGCTGGCAACCCGCCAACCGTCGGCGCCACGGCCGATCGCAATCGACAGCACGGCACCCAGCCCCACCGCCACCGTCAACGCGACGATGAAGCGGCGCGGATGCCGCCGTCGAAAGACGGCGTCCGACGCAACGGAGCCGGCGCCGGCGCGCAGATCGGGCCGCGACTTCAGCCGGCGCAACAGCCACAACAGCATCGGCGCGCCGAACAACGCAGTCACCGCGCCGGTCGGAATGAGCTGCGAGCCGAACAGCCCGTGAATCGCGACGACCTGCACCGCCTGATCCGTCAGCCACAACAACACCGCGCCGAACAGCGGCGCCCACACGAGGCGCTGTTCGAAGCGCCGTGCGCCCGCCAGACGCGCCAGCGTCGGCGCGGCAAGACCGATGAAGCCGACCACGCCGACCGCGCTCACGACAAAAGCCGTCAACGCGACCGCGATACCCAGCGCGGCAAAACGCGTGCGCATCAGCGAGACGCCCAGTCCGCGCGCGGTGCTTTCGCCCGCGTCGAACAGCGCCAGCGGCCGACGCAGCAGAAACACCGCGCCGCCAGCGATCACGAGGCGCACCAGCAACGCGCTGCTCGCTTGCCAACCTTGCTGGTCGAGCGCGCCGCCGCCCCAGATCATCAAACCGGTCAGCAACTGGAAATGGGAAATCGCGAGCGCGAGACTCAACGACCCGCAATAGAAACTCACGATCATCCCGGCGAGAATCACCGACAGCGAAGCCATCCCCTGACGCCACGCGATCGCGAACACCAGCAGCATCGCCGCCGCGCCGCCCGCCAGCGCAATCGCTTCGCGCTGATGGGCGAGCCACGCGGGCGCCCAGACAGTGGTCGCGGCGAGCGCCAGGTACGCGCCGGGAAAGATGCCGAGCGTCATCGGTTCGGCGAGCGGATTGCGCAGCACCTGTTGCGCGATCGTGCCCGACAACGCGAGCGCCGCGCCGCACACGAGCGTCATCGCGATGCGCGGCAACGCGCCGTAGTGCACCAGCAATGCGTGCAGGTCATGCGAATCCGGCGCGAGCAGCGCGCGCCAGAACGGCGCGCCCAGCAACTGCACGCGCACTGTGTAGAAGGACAAACCCAGCGACACCGCGACGAATACGGCAAGCACGGGCGCGAGTATGACGCGCCGCGCGGCGGGCATCGGACGATCGGCGGAAATGGCGGACATGGTTCTCGGGTCTGAGCGGTCAGGTGGCACGGGTAGCCGGCATCACGCGCGCCACGGCGCTCACGAAGCGCTGGACGGAGATCGACGCGCCGGTCGGCGAGATCGTCGGCAGATCGGCGGTGCGGCCGGGTGTCGAGAATGGCAATGCCTGCCACACGCGGCTGCTGGCGAGACCGGCGGACGCCTCCGGCGAGATGCCGCCCACCCATAGGATTTGCGCGTCAGGCGCGGCGGCGACGCGCTCCAGTTCGACCAGCGCGAAGCCGTAGCGATTCGCTGTGATCGCCGATCCCGCATTGCGGATGCCGAGCCGCAGCAACATCTCGTCGAACATACTGCCGGCGCCGAACACACGCAGATGGCGATCGTCGACCGCCTGTGCAACGTAGACCTCGCGATAGCCGCTTGCAGGCGCGGAAGCATCCAGCGACGCACGCGCCTGCGCGATCTTTTGCGTCGTCGCGGCGATCAGGGATTGCGCGGCTGCGCTGACGCCAAGCCGCGCGCCGAGCGTCAGCACTTCGCCGCACAGTGTTTCGTAGTACCGTGGCTGGGTCGTGTAGCGGCCCAACGTCAGCGTCGGCGCGATGCGCTCGAACTGCGCACGAACGCTCGCGTGATCCGGCGTAACGATGAACAGATCGGGACGCAGTTCGAACAGCAAATCGTAGTTCGGCTGAAACAGCAGCCCCACATCCACGACCCCGCCAGGCAGCGGCGGCTCGACGCTGCCGCTGCGATACCACGCGGGCGCGGCGATGCCCACCGGCGTGACACCCAGCGACAGCAGCATCTCCGTGAGGTCCCAACTGAGCACGACGATGCGGCGCGGAACGCTTGCCGGCGCGGCCGTTGCACGCGCCACGCTGCCGACACCTGCCAACCCCGCCCCGCCGATGCCACCCGCGACGAGCGCGCGCAGCAACCGGCGGCGCCGCGCAGATACGTCGAAAGGCAAACGTACGCCGCTCATTGCGGCACCCCGATAGCGCGTCCCGTGGCGGGATCGTTCAGCACGCTCATCGGCACGCCGTAAATCGCTTCGAGATTCGCGCTGCTCATGATCTCGGCGGGCGTGCCCTGCATCAGCACCCGGCCGCTGCGCAACGCGACGATGTGATCGCAAAAGCGCGCCGCCATGTTGATGTCGTGCAGCACGATGACCGCCGCCATCCGACGCTCTTCGCACAGCGCGCGCACCCGCTCGAGCACCTCGATCTGGTGCGCGATGTCGAGCGCGGACGTCGGCTCGTCGAGCAGCAGGCACGCGCTATCCTGCGCGATCATCATCGCGAGCCACACCCGCTGACGTTCGCCGCCCGAGAGACTGTCGACGAGCCGGTCCGCGTAGCGCGACACGTCGGTCATCCGCATCGCGTCAGCGACTTTCTGCCGGTCGGTATCGGTGAACGCGCCGAGGCTGCCGTGCCACGGATAGCGGCCGAGCGCGACGAGTTCGCGCACGAGCATCCCATCGGTCGACGGCGTGTATTGCGGCAGATGCGCGACCTGCTGCGCGAAATCGCGCGGGCGCCACGACGCCAGCGGCTTGCCGGCAAACCGGATGCGGCCGTCGCCAGGTTCCTGCAAGCGCGCGAGCAGCCGCATCAGGGTCGTCTTGCCGGAGCCATTGTGGCCGATGAGGCCGGTCACACGCTCAGATGCAATCGACAGATCGACGTCGTCGAGCAACGTGGTCGCGCCCACGGCGAACCGGACTTTGTCCAGTTCGAATAACGCCGGTGCCTGAGCGTCGGCGTGTGCCGCACGCTTATCGATGTTGCCCGCGCCGCGCACGAGTATTCCGTTGTGATCGTTCATTGCGTTCCGTGACGCGCGTTCGTGCGCGCAAGAGATTCGTACTGGACGGACGGTCCACCCTCGTCGCCGTCACCCATCGCGACGATCTGCCCGACATCGAGTTTGATGCAACGATCGGCGAGGTGGAAATAGCGATCGTCGTGCGTAATCACGACGACGGTCTTGCCTTTCGCCTTCAACTCGGGAAGCAGCCGCCGATAGAAAACATCCTTGAAAAGCGGATCTTGATCCGCGGCCCATTCGTCGAACAGATAGAACGGGCGATCTTCCAGATAGGTCACGAGTAGCGCGAGACGTTTGCGCTGCCCTTGCGACAGATCAAGCGTAGAGAACGCGCCGTTCCTGATCTCGACCTTGTGGCTCAGTTGCAGATCGTCGAGCAACGCTTTCGCCGAAGCGTCGAGCTTGTCGGGATCGATGCCGAGCAGGCTGTCGAACAGGAAAAAATCGTTGAATACGACGGAAAAATGCTGCCGGTACGCTTCGCGCTCGCGATCGCCGATCGGCTCGCCATTCAGCAGAATCCGCCCGCTTTCCGGCGCGTACAGGCCGACGATCAATTTAGCCAGCGTGGTTTTACCGCTGCCGTTTCCGCCGATCAGATAAACGAGCTCGCCGGCACGAAACGTCAGGTCGATCGGACCGAGCGTGAACACATCGTTTTCCTTTTCGCGAAAGTACCGATGCGTGACGCGTTCGAGCACCACACTGTCGAAGCGCGCTTGAGACTTTGCGACCACCGCGTCATGCGCTTCGACCGGCAGCCCGGCGTTCACCTGCGTGATTCTCTCGAGCGCCACGCGCGCGCCGCCGAGGTTCGGAATCGCGGACAGCAGCCCTTCGATCGGCATGATCATGTACAGAAAGATCATCGCGTAACCCGACATCACGTGCGGGCCGACCTCGAGATAGCGCGCAAGCACGAACAGCACGCAGCCGATGAACGCAAAGAACACGAAGCTGCCCCAGCTTGCCGCGGCCGCATACAACACGTAGCCGCGCGTGCGTTGAACGCGCACGGCTTCGACGTTGGTCGCGAGCACGTCGTCGACAAACGCGCGTTTGCGTTCGCGATGCAGCTTCAGTTCCTTCGCACCGTCGAACAGCGCGCGAAAATGCCGGACCAGCGAGTCTTCCCGTAACCGCGAGTTACGCAGATGATGCAGCCCGCGTCGGTTCGCAAATACGAAGCCCGACGCGCCGATCAGGATCGTCAACGCCGCGAACGCGAGCACCTGCCACGACAGATAGCCGAGATACGCAAGACATCCCGCCACGACCGCAGTGTTCATCACGAGTCCCGGCAGACCGACGAACAGCACCACGATCGTGTCGAGGTCCTGCGTCAATACCGCGAGCGAACGTGCCGATCCTTGCCGTTCGAGCTGTCCATACGAAGCGTCCGCGATACGGCGAATCGTCGTCATGCGCAGACTCGCCTTCGCGTTCTGCCCGAGGCTCATGAAAAGCGTTTGCGACGCCGTGCGCGTCGCCAGCACGACGACGCCGATCGCCAGAAAACGCCAGCCGAGTTCAGCCAGACGCTCGCGCGGCACGCCGAGCGACTGATTGATCAGCGCGACAAGCGCCGCGTTGCCGAAGCCGCTGACGAGGCTCATGCAGATCGCCAGCCACAGCTTGCCGTGCGCGCCCTTAACGAGAGACCAGATGGTTTGCATAGACGCTCAGAAGGGCCGAAGGATTACTACGCGCATGTTGCCGCCTACCATTGATAGCGCGCCGTGCCGATCACCGAACGATCGGAGCCGTAATAACACTGCACGCTGCTGTTGCAATAAGCGATGTATTGCCGGTTGAACAGGTTGTTCGCATTGACCGCGAAGCGCCAGTTGCGGATGTCGTAGTGCACGGCCGCATCGACGAGAAAGTGGCTCGGCACCTTGAACGTGTTAGCCGTGTCGCCGGCCGACGCGCCGATGTAGCGCGCGCCGCCGCCGAATCCAAGCCCGCGGAGTTCACCGGCATGCAGCGTGTAGTCGAGCCACAGCGACACCATATTGGTCGGCTCACCCGTCGGCGGAGTCTTGCCGAGCGACGGATCCTCGACGCCTGCGGCGGTGACGATCTGGTTCAGGTACGCGTACGACGCGATCAGGTTGAGGCTGTCCGTGAGACTCAGACGCGCTTCCGCTTCGAAACCGCGTGAACGAACTTCGCCGGTTTGCGTGCTGAAACCGGGGTGCGCGTCATCGGTCGTGATCACGTTCTTCTGACGCAGATCGAACGCGGCAACGGTGAACAACGCGTTGTAGCCCTTCGGCTTGTACTTCACGCCGACTTCGTATTGCTGGCCAAGCGTCGGTGCGAACGGCGTGTTGTTGAAGGTGGTGCCCGCCGCCGGCTGGAACGACTTCGCGAAGCTCGCGTACGGCGCGATGCCGGAGTCGAACTCATAGGTCAAACCGGAGCGCCACGTGAATGCGTGCTGCTGATCCTGCGTCTGCGACCCGTCGACGGTACTCGAATCGCGCACCCAGTCTTCGCGCACGCCCATCGTCAGCGTCCACTTTTTGTAGCGCATCTGGTCCTGCGCGTAGAGGCCGTAGTTCATCTGCGTGATGTACTGCTTGGTCGTGTCCGGCACATATGCGACAGCGCTGTAGTCCGGATTGAAGATGTCGATCGTGCCGATCGAGAAGCCGCGGCTGATCCGGTTCATCACGCGTGCCACGTCGAAACCGAACAGCACCGTGTGATTGACCGGCCCCGTGTCGAACTTCGCCTCGGCTTGCGTATCGACGGTGATGTTCGACAGATGCTCGTCGTTGTTGTTGGTGAAGAGGTTCCCGGTGCGTTGATCCGCCGCGAGCGAGCCGAACAGCGAGTCCTGATAGTAGCGAAGGTCCTGATGCAGATACCGGACGTTCTGGCGCACCGTCCACGTGTCGTTGAACGCGTGCTCGAACAGATAGCCGATCGAAAACTGCTCGCGGCGCGTGCGGTCGCGGTTCGGATCGCCGAGATAGTCGTGCGACGAAATGTGCCCGTTGATGTTCGGCAGAATGGTCCCGGCCGCGGGCACGGGATTGAACAGACCACCCTGCGGATCGTCCTGATAGCTGCCGAGCAGCGTGAAGGTCGTGTTGCGGTCGGGTCGGAACGTGACCGACGGCGCGATCGCCA
Organism: Paraburkholderia xenovorans; assembly: GCF_046030735.1. Taxonomy (GTDB): domain Bacteria; phylum Pseudomonadota; class Gammaproteobacteria; order Burkholderiales; family Burkholderiaceae; genus Paraburkholderia; species Paraburkholderia xenovorans_A. The sequence continues at coordinate 140,853 of NZ_JAQQBV010000014.1, read as the reverse complement.
CGCGTTGTTCCTTCACGTGGTCGGTTTGCGAGTCGGCGCTGCGCGCGAGCCCCGTGACGCGATAGAGAATCGTGCCGTTCTGGTCGACCGGGCCGCTCATGTCGAACATGCCCTGGTAGCGGTTGTCGCTGCCGATCTGCATCTGCAACTCGTGGAACGGATAGGCGGTCGGCAACTTGCTGCTCATCAGCACCGAACCGCCGGGGCTCGATTGCCCGTACAGCACGGACACCGGTCCGCGCACCACGTCGATCCGGTCGAGGAAATACGGGTCGATGCGGGGCGACGCGTACCAGGTGGTTCGCATCAGACGCATGCCGTCCAGGTAGGTGCTGTTGTCCAGATCGAAGCCGCGCGCGGTGATCTGGTCGAAACGGAGGTCGTTGTCCTGCGAGACCACGCCGGGCACGTAGCGCAGCGCGGCGTCGATGGTTTGCGCCGCTTGCGCGTCCATCTGATCGCGGGTCACGACCGACACCGATTGCGGCGTCTCGAGCAGCGACGTGTTCGTCTTCGCGCCCGCGGTGCTCGACTTCGCGACGTAGCCGATCGTTTCCTTCCCCGTGTCCGCCGCGCCGCTGACGACAACCGCCGGCAGCGTGGCGCCGTCCGCCTGCGCGGCCGGTGCGGCTGCGCCGCCGGCTTCCTGTGCGTGCGCTGTCGCGCCTAGCGTCAACCACACCGTCAACAGCGCCCAATGCATCCGCGTTCCTACCCGTCCTGCTCCCCGATTACCCATGACCCCAACCCTTATCAAAAGATGACCAACCCGCCGATTTATAGTGCGAATACGAATCGTTACTATTTCGTTTCGTAGGCGTCTTGCGGAAACGCAACAGCTATGGAAGCATAACGGCGGTCAACTTATGGTGTCTTGCCGTCAAACGTCGAGAAACGGACAAGATTTGGCAGTTTTCGAATGGCCGCACTCTTTGCGGCGAAGGTGCGAGCGTGGATCCAATCTGGCGGAAGCAATTCGGCTTCGAATACAGGCGTCAGCCCCGCGCCGTCATGGCGCGGGGCGCAGATTACCAGAACGGGCAACGGGAAATCTGGCATTCGCACGAACAGGCGCAACTGGTTTATCCGGTGAACGGCGCATTGCGCGCCCTGACGCCGACCGGCAGCTGGATGCTGCCGCCCATGCGAGCGATCTGGCTGCCGCCGGGCGTCGATCATGAATTGCATGCGATCGGCAACGTCAGCGCGTACAGCGTCTATCTGGAGCCCGACGCCGCGCCGTGGATGTGGCCGGCCTGCCGGGTCCTGCTGATTTCGCCGCTGGTGCACGAGCTGGCGCTCGCGCTCGCCAACGAGCCGCACGATTATGGCGCGGACAGCCGCGGCGCTGATGTCGCGCGGCTGTTGCTCAGAGAAGTGCGCGATGCCGAGTCGACCACGCAGGGCGCGCTGCCGCTGCCGAGCGACCGGCGCCTGCGGACGATCTGCAGCCAGTTGCTGGCGGCGCCGGCCAACGACGACACGCTCGACGACTGGAGCGCCGAAGTCGGCGCAAGCGCGCGCACCCTTGCGCGCCTGTTCCGCCAGGAGACCGGCCTCACGTTCGGCCAGTGGCGCCAGCAGTTGCGGCTCGTCGAAGCGGTTTCGCGACTCGCGCTCGGGGATTCGGTCGCGCGCGTCGCCGATGAACTGGGCTACCAGAGCAGCAGCGGATTCATTGCGATGTTCCGGCGTTCGCTCGGCGAGACGCCGCAGCGGTATCTGAAGAGCGAATCGGCGCGCTAGGCCGAATGTGCCGCGTCGCCGTCGCTTTCCAGCAAGTCTTCAGGGAATGAACACCGTGCGGTGGCGGCTACTGTGATTGCCCCAGTGCTCGCCGACCTCCGCAAGCGGCCGCGTCTCGGTCGCGATTTGCCAGTGTGCGGAAGCGGCCACGTCGAACACCTGCTGCATCGCGTGCAGAATCTGTGCGGGAGCAATGCTGCCGATGCCGCTTCCGAGCAGCGAGATCGGCGCCGCGCGCAGCACAGCGGCCGGCAGCGGCACTTCGGCGCCGCTGATCGCACCGATCTGCACGAACCGAAGCGGGCGATCGTCTGCGAGAGTGCGCGCCGCGGCAACCAGCAAAGACAACGCGCTCGCGCCCCACAGATAGTCCAGCACCACGTCGACCTTGTCGCGGAACTGTGCTTCGAAGGCGCGGCTCAGCGCGTCGGCGTCCTGATCCAGCGAAATCGTGACATCCGCGCCGACCTGTTCGAGCGACGCCAACGCGGTCGCATTCCGCCCGGTCGCGACGATCTTCGCCGCGCCGAGATGCTTCGCGATCTGCACCGCGAGCCGCCCTGAAGTGCCGGTCGCGCCGTTCACCAGCACGGTTTCGCCAGCGACGAAGCGAGCCCGCTCGACGAGCGCCGCCCACGAAGACATGCCCGGGATCGCGAGCGCGGCAGCGGTGACGTCGTCGATCGCGTCGGGCAGCGCGACGCAGTTCGCTTCCGGCACGCGGCATTGTTCGGCCATCGAGCCGAACGGCGCATGCGGCAAGAAGAAATAGACGCGTCGGCCGTCTTCCTGACGTCCGGTGCCGTCGAGTCCCGCCACGAACGGAAACGCGCCCTTCGACGAATAATGCGAACCCGCCGCCTTGGATCGGGTGACGTGACTCAACGCGGACGCGGTCACGTCGACGATGCGATGGCCCGCAAGCGGCGCCGGACGATCGAAATCAACGTAGACGGGACCTTCGCCCGCCCCTCTGACGACTGCAGCTTTCATGTTCACTCCTTGAATTCGAGGTGAAACCGGCGCACCGCTCATTGCGTGTCGACCCACGTACGCAACCGCGCATCGCGAATGTCGAGCACGTCGAACAGACCGATTGCGCGCAGTGCCGGCAGCGCCTCGACGATGTCCGCAGCAGCCTCCTCACGCGCCGCTTCATTGCTGGCCGCATCGATCCAGATACGCGCGTTCGCGAGAAATGCGGCGACCGTGCCTTTACGAATGGTCACGCCGTTGAAGTCGGTCTGATCGACATGATCGGGAAGAATCTGTTCGGCTCGCATCGCTTGTCACTCCGGTGTTATGTGAATGAAGCCAGTCTAGTGGTGCGAATTCGACCCGTCTCCGGTATAAAGGTCATTCGATACGGAAATCGCGCCATGACCACCCGTTTGATCCGCCCCGACCTCGTCACCTCGCCGGACGGCCCGTTCCTCGCCGCTGCGGAACTCACACAAAGCGAAGCCCGCACCACGTCGTCGCACAGTCATGCGCGCGGGCAACTGATGGGCGCGTTGAGCGGCCTCGTGTCGGTCGGACTCGATAAGCAGCAGTGGGTGGTGCCCGCCACGCACGCGATCTGGATTCCGCCGCATTGCGTCCATTCGGTGCGCTCTTACGGGCCCTTTTCGGGGTGGAGCGTTTTCATCGCCGAGCAGCGTTGCGCGTCGTTGCCGCGACACGCTCGCGCGATCAAGACGACGCCGTTGCTGCGCGAGGCCGTGCGACGCGCGGCGAGTTGGCCGGGCATCGATCTCGACCCCACGCAGACGCGCATTGCCGAGGTCATCGTCGACGAACTCGCGGCTTCGAAAGAGGAATCGTTAGGTCTGCCGAGTCCCGCCGACCCGCGGCTCGCGCGCATCACGGATGCACTAGCCGCCGATCTGTCGGACACCCGGCGTCTCGAGGAATGGGCCGCGTGGGCCGGACTCGCGCCGCGTACGCTGAGCCGTCGTTTCCTGACGGAGACGGGGATGACGTTCGCGCAATGGCGTCAGCAGGCGCGTCTGCTCCGTGCGCTGGAACGGATTGCGGACGGTGTCCCCGTGACGACCATCGCGCTCGAACTCGGCTACGACAATGTCAGCGCATTCATCGACATGTTTCGCCGCAGCCTGGGAACGACACCGGGGCGCTATCTGGCGTCAGACACGCCGGAGCAATGAACTGCCGCACCAGTCGATGCGGCGTGCGCTAAAAGCGTTTGTTACCAGGGCCACGCGATACTCGATCCGATCTGCCGATCGACTGCCTTCTGATACAGCAGCCGCGCCACCGTCAGATCCTGCAATGCCAACCCGGTCATATCGAAGAGCGTGATGTCCGACGCGTGCCGGTCGAACGTCTCCTTGCCGGTAAGCAGGTCGCCGAGTTCCGTGTTGGGCGTGGACGCCGCCCATTGCGTTTCGCCGATCTGCTTCGCCTGCTCGCGATCGTCGACGAACAGCTTCGCGCGCGCGAGGACACCGTCGGGCAACTCGCGCTTGCCCTTCGTATCCGCACCGACGCAATTCAGATGCGTGCCCGGCTGCAATGCCGCCGCGTCGAACAAAGCACCGGCGCCCGGTGTCGCGGTGATGACGACGTCGCTCTGTTCGACCGCGCCGTTGCGATCGGTGGAAAGCGAGATCGCGCAGCGCGGCGAGAACGCGGCTTCGAACCGCGTGTCCGGTTCGCCGTTGTACGTCACGTACTGAACCTGATTCAGCGACGGCAGTTGCTCCAGCGCGAAGCGCAACTGAATCATTGCCTGCACGCCGGTGCCGAACACGCACACCCGTGTACTGTCGGCGCGAGCGAGCAGCTTCAGCCCCCACGCGCCAGCCGCGCCGGTTCGCATCGTGGTGATCGCATTGCCGTCGATCACGCAGACCGGCCGGCCACTCACGGGGTCGATCAGCATGATCGTCGCCTGATGCGGCTCGCCGCCTACCTGCCGGTTCGCGGGCCAGAAGCCGGCCGCCTTGAACCCGAGCAACGCCTGCGACTGCACGTCGCCGGCCTTGATGCCGAAGATGCCGCCCGTCGCGAGCTTTTCGCGCACCACCGGAAACACGCGGCCTTCGCGATCGCTGTGCAGCACGAACGCTTCCTTCACCGCGTCCAGCACGTCGGCCGGCTGCATCAAACGCTCGACCTGATCCTTGTCGAGCAGCAAAAGGCGCGCGTCATTTGGCATCGCTATACACCGTCGCACGTGAGACGCCGAGATACTGCGCGGTAATGTCCATCGCTCGTCTGATTTCCATGATTCCTGATTCCTTCAATTCCCGCAGCAGCGCCCGACGATCCTCCGTCTTGAGCGCGCGCGGCGTGGTTGCCAACTTCGCTGCGAACTGGTCGATGCGCAGACGGATCAGGTCCGCGCCCGCGGGGTCCAGCGACTCTTTCATCGCCGCATCGGTGTCGACGCGCACGAACTGTCCCACCGCGCTTTGCAGACCGCGGAACAACGTCAGGTCGATGTTCATGCACAGCGCGGCGATGTACTGACCGGACGAATCCTTGATGCCGATCGACGTGCTTTTGGCAGGCCGGCCGTCGGCGAACTGATTCGCGTAATTGGCGATCACCTGCGGATAACCCGGGTCGGCAATGCGCGCGAGACCCAGCTCGGTGGCCGGATGTCCGGCCTCACGGCCCGACAGGTTGTTGTGAATCGCGAGCACTGCGTGTTTCGGGTCCAGCAGATCGTGAACCACCACTTCGCAAAACGGCGCGAAGGTTTGCGCGAGCCCTGCCGCGATCTGGCTCACCTGATCGAGCAGCGCACGCTGCTCGGCTGTCTGTTTCTTCATGGAGACACGTTTTGCTGGTTTCGGAGATGCATGTGCATTGATCGAGTACGGGTGGCCCGCGAAAGGGTGATCGCGTGTCCGCTCGCACCATATAGACATATAATACAATACTAGACTATCTGTAAAGTTAACCGATCGAGTTTTTTGGAGACTGCGTGAACTCGCTTCAGCTCTTGGGCTGTGAGTTGAGCTGCTGCGGATTGGGATGGAGTGCGGCAAGCTGCTCATCGGTCGTCGCGACCAGCCACGCATGCGCGTGCTGCGCGAGCAGGCGGTTGTGATCCTTCAACGGACCCATGGCGGCCGCCGCCTTCCAGACCACCGGCGCCGCCCGGCTCTTTCTGCCCGACGGCGCGCCGACCAGCAGACAGTAAGGCCCCAACGGCAGCGATACGAACGGAAGCCCCGGACTGACGCGCACTCGCCAGTCGATGAACGGCGCCTCGCTGATCACGAGCGGCGCGGGCAACCCGTAAAGCACGCTGAAATCGTAGAGCGCCAGTTGCTCCCGCATGCCGACATACACACGCCGGATATCGCCGATCACCGCCGCGCGGATTTCGTCTTCGAACATCGGTTCCTGGCCATAACGTTCGAGACCTTCGCTAGCGTCGGTCTGATACGCGCTGAAGAGGCCGAGTTCGAGGCAGTCGTGCACGGCTCGCTGAACTTCGGCGGCGGACCCCGCTTCCTCCGGTTTGCCCAATTGCGCTGCGCGCAAAAACCGCGCGAGCCCCGCTTCCTGGATCGCGGGACCATCGCCTGACGCGCCGCCGTCGGCGTCTTTGTCGAGCGGCACGTAGAAGTATTTCTCCACGGCGAAATGCGATTTCTTGCCTTCGTCGAACTTGATCTGGCCATCGACGCAATCCAGATAACGTGTCCCGACCCGGCCATGTTCCCAGACCCAGTTCTTCAGAAAAGGACGCAGCGGATGCAGCTTGTCTTGCTCAGCCATTGAAACCTCCAGGTGCGACAGTGTCGTTCAGTGAGCGTCCTTGATGTCGATGCATTCCTCTTCTTCGACCTGAACCGTCACATGCCCGATGTTGAACCGTTGCGCGAGCCGAAGCTGCACGGCGCTCACGACGTCGCGCGGAATGGCGCCGGCAGTAGGGTGCACATGTAGCGTGAGCAGATGCTTTTCGCCGGTAATGGACCACGCGTGAATGTGATGCGCATCGCGCACACCGGCCACGTTCTGCTCGAGATCGGCTTTGATGTCGGCCAGATTCATTCCTTCGGGCGTGCCTTCCAGCAGAATATGCGCGGACGATTTGACGATACCCCACGCGCTCTTCAGGATGATCACCGCGACGAAGATCGACAGGATCGGATCGATCGGCGTCCAGTCGGTCAGCAAGATCACCGCCGCCGCGACGATCGCCGCGACCGAGCCCAGCATGTCGCCGAGAACGTGCAGCCAAGCGCCGCGCAGATTCAGGTTGTCGCGATTGCCGCCATGCAGGATCAGAAACGCGCCGATGTTCGCGGCAAGGCCGATGAAGGCGATCACGAGCATCGTCTTGCCGACCACCGGCACCGGCGCCGTAAAACGCTGGATCGCTTCGAACACGATCCACGCTGCAATCACGAACAGCGCGCAGCCGTTGACGAACGCGGCAAGCACTTCCAGCCGCTTGTAACCGAACGATAGCTGCGCGTTCGCGGGGCGTCGGCCGTAGTGAATCGCAAGCCAGCTGAAACCGAGTGCCGCCGCGTCGCTCACCATATGGCCCGCGTCGGCCAGCAGCGCCAGCGAACCCGACACCACGCCGCCGACCACCTCGACGATCATGAACACCGCGATGATGAGGAAAGCCCAGCCGATGCGGCGCTGGTCGGTCACACCGTGCAGGTGATTGTGTCCTGCGTGGCTGTGTCCCGCATGATCGTGACCGGCGTGAGCATGGCCGCTATGCTCACGCCCATGACTACCGTGCTGGTGGCCCGCGTGCGAATGCGTATCGCCATCACCCGGCTCGTGCCCGCCATGCTCGCTGCCGTGCTGGTGGTTATGTGCCATCGAAACGCCTCGGCAATTCTGTGGAGAGGTCATTGTACGTGCGCGGGCAATCTTCCTGGCTTCAAGACGACCGGCCACGCGGTTATCGAAGAGCGCCCCCACCAGAGTGCTTATAAAACATCGAACCGAAACGACTGTGCTGGTAAAGTGCGCATGATTTCGTTGGCTCCATCACGCGTTCAATCCACTCGTCACGCCGCATGCCGCTCACGTCCCATCCAAGCCGCGCCCGCGATTCGCTCCTGCACCGCCTGCGGTCTCTGCCGGTTATCGCGGCGTCCACGGTGTTTCTGCAAGGCTGCGCGTTGCACGGCGCACCGTCGTATGAAATCTTCGGCGCGTACTTTCCGCTCTGGCTGACGAGCGCGGTGATCGGACTCGTCGGCGCATTGATCGCTCATCGACTCTTCGTTTCCACGGGGTGGGCGCAAACCGTCCCGTATCAGCTTTCCGTCTGCCTCGCTATCGGGCTCACGGTCGCGGTGATCTTCTGGCTCGCGGGAACAGGACTGCTCTTATGAAAATCGCCGGCTTGCGCAAAAGCTCCGTCAAAGGCCGCGTGATCGCGATTGCGATCGTCGCGCTCGGCATCGCGGCCGCGTACTACGCCTATGACCGGACCACCCGTTTCCCGTCGACGGACGACGCCACGATCGACGCCGACGTCGTGCACGTCGCCCCGCAAGTCGGCGGCCGCATCGTCACGCTGGCGGTACAGGAAAACCAGCGCGTAGCCAAAGGCGACCTGCTCTTCGAAATCGACCCGGCGCCGTATCGTCTCGCGGTGGCGCAAGCCCAGGCCGACCTCGAAGTCGCGCGCGCCGCGCTCGATACGCGACGCCGTTCGTTGATCGGCGAGCGCGCGAACGCCTCGATTGCCGGCGACCAGAGCGGCAAGGCGGCGCACAACTACGAGCTCGCGTCGCGCACCGTCGAGCGGCTCACGCCGCTGGTGGCGAAAGGCTACGTGCCGGCCCAGCAACTCGATCAGGCGCAGGTCGCGCAACGCGACGCCGCGTTGTCGCTGAAACAGGCGCAGCAGCAGAAACAGGCGAGCGCGCAAACCATCGGCGACGAAGCGGGCGCCGTCGCCGCGGTGCACGCTCGCGAAGCGGCACTCGCGCTCGCGCAGCGCGGCCTCGACGACACCGTCCTGCGCGCGCCGCAAAACGGCTTCGTCACCGGGCTCTCGGTGCTGGCAGGCGAGACCATCGCGCCGCATCAATCGATCTTCACGCTCGTGCATGCGGACGAATGGTTCGCCGTCGCGAACTTCCGCGAGACGGCGCTCGCGCGCATCCAGCCCGGCGATTGCGCGACCGTCTATTCGATGATCGACCGCAGCCAGCCGCTGCACGGCAAAGTGGTCGGGATCGGCGCAGGCGTCGCCGACTCGGACCGCATCAATTTGCCGCGCACGCTGCCGATCGTTCAGCAATCGGTGAACTGGGTGCGGGTCGCGCAACGCTTTCCGGTTCGCGTGCGCCTGGAGGCGCCGGCCGCCAGCCTGGTGCGGATCGGTGCAAGCGCGATAGTCGAGGTCGGGCATGGCGCAGCCTGCCGGTGATCTCGCCCGGCCGGGTGCCGCCGACATCCTGAAGCTGCTCGCCCCCTATCCGGGTCGCGCGCAAATGGCGTTGCGCATCGCGCTGATCTGCGCGCTGACCGCTTACGTGACGAGCGCCTACGGCACGCCGGAAGCCGCGATCTCCGCGTACGTGGTGTTCTTTCTGAACCGGCCCGACCGCGTGCTGAGCGTGGTGCTCGGGTCCGCTTTGCTGGTGCTGGTCACGCTGATCATCGGCGTCGTGGTCGTCGTGGCGATGTTCGCGCTCGACGATCCGCTGTGGCGGGTCGCATGCATCGCAGCGCTGTCGTTCGCGCTGCTGTTCGTGACTTCGGCCAGCAAGCTGCGGCCGGTGGGCGCGATCATCGCGATGATCGTCGGCTTCGCGCTCGACGAACTCGGCAGCGTGCCGTTCGGCGAAGTGGCGACACGCGCGCTGCTTTATGCGTGGCTGATGGTCGCGATTCCTATCGCGATTTCGATCGGCGTCAACCTGCTGTTTGCGCCGTCGCCGCGCAAGCTCGCCGGCCGCGAACTGGCGAGGCGGTTGCGGCTCGCGGCTCGCAGTCTGCAAGCGGCCGGGCTCGCGGACAGTACAGATAACATCGAGAGCACCGACCACGTCGACACCACGCGCGACGCGCTCGCCACCTGCCTGCGCGAAGGCGACGCGGAGCTCGGCACGTGGCTGAAACTGTCGGTCGTCGACGGTTCTTCCGCGCGCGCCGATGTGGGCGCGTTGCGGCAAGCGGTATCGTCGACGCTGGCAATTCTGCTCGCCGCCGATCTGGCGCTGCGCGAACCGTCGGCGCGCCTGCCGGCTTCGTTCGTTCAGCCGATCGCGACCACGCTGGAAGACATGGCGCGAATGTTCGACATGGGCGGCTATCCGGTCGACATCGAACTCAAGTTGCCCGAGGCGAGCGCTCTTCTACCGCTCGCACGGATCGTCGCCGAAGATCTGCGACGCGCGATCACCGGCTTCGCCGTCCCCGATGCGGTTAAAGAAACCGCGCCGCCCGCGGCCAAACGCGGCGGCTTTTTCCTGCCGGACGCGTTCACGAATCGCGACCATGTCCGCTACGCGCTGAAGACCACCGTCGCGGCGATGTTCTGCTACGTGCTCTATTCACAACTCGACTGGCCGGGCATTCACACCTGCTTCATCACGGTCTACATGGTGTCGCTCGGCACCACTGCCGAAACCGTCGAGAAGATGACGCTGCGGATCGTCGGTTGCCTGATCGGCGCGGTCCTCGGCATCGCGGCGATCGTCCATCTGGTGCCGGCGTTGACGTCGGTTGCCGGTTTGATGGCGCTGGTGTTCGTCGGCGCGTGGCTGTCGGCGTGGGTCGCGTTCGGTTCGCCGCGCATCGCTTATGCAGGATTCCAGATCGCTCTGGTGTTTTTCATGTGCGTGCTGCAAGGCGCGGCGCCCGGCTACGATCTGACGGTCGCGCGCGATCGCACGATCGGCATCCTGATCGGCAACGTGGTCGTGTATCTGGTCTTCACGCGCGTGTGGCCGGTCAGCGTGGCCGGGCGCGTCGACGCGACGCTCGGTGCGTTGCAGCAGCAGTGGGCACGCCTGACGAAACTCGCGCACGCCGGCGCGCGACGGACGCAAGCCGCGAGCGCCATTGCGCAACGCGGCGCGCTGGAACAGGACCTCGCGCTGATGCATTACGAGCCGTCGTGGGTGCGCCCCGACGCGCAGTGGCTCGCCGAACGCCGCAGCACGCTCGCGAAGCTGAACGCGCTCGAAGAACCGATGTTCCTGCTGGCCGAACGGCAGCCCGGCGATGCGACCATCGACGGTTGGCTCGAGCGGGTTGCTGGTGTTGCTGCTAGTGCTAGTGGGCAAACGCCGGCCCAAACCGGCGCGGCAGGATCGGCTGACACGCTATCGCCCGATGCCACGAACAACGACGCATACAACGCATTGCAGAACCTCGCCAACACCCGCCTCACTCAACTCGAACGCGCCGCATCGAACCACGCGGCGAAGGACTTTTCGACTCATGCGCCGGCTTAAGCCTCCATTCGCACTGGCGATCCTGGCCGCAGCGGCTTTGGCCGGCTGCGCCACGTCGTCGATCGACATGGCGCCGGACAGCCCGGACCGTCCATGGCAACCGCGGACGGACGCCGCCGGCGCCATCGTGCCCGGCGCCGCACAACCCGCCGCATCGACAGCCTCCGCAAGCCGCTACGAATTGCCCGCGAATCCCGCGCTCGCCGCCGTGCCGCCTCCACCGGCGCTGGACCAGGCCCACGCTTACGATCTCGCCGAACTGATCGATCTGGCGGAGTCCGCGAATCCGTTGACCCGCATCGCGTGGAACGACGCGCGCAATGTCGCGCTCGCCGCCGGCATCGCGAAGAGCGCTTACCTGCCGCAACTGTCGCTCGCGGCGATGGGGCAATACGCGGGCGCTCACGATTCGCAGACCTCCGCGCTCGGCGATTCGTCGATCAGCGGTTCGGGACACGGCACGACGTCGGCGGTGTCGCTGCAATGGCTGCTGTTCGATTTCGGCGGACGTGCCGCGCGTGTCGAGGCCGCTTCGCAGGCGTCGGTGATCGCGAACATCGGCTTCACGGCGGTTCACCAGCAGGTGATCTTCGACGTCAGCGTCGCGTTCTACGCTTACCAGGCCGCGCGCGCCCGCATCGCGACCACGCAGCAAGGTCTCGACAATGCCGACGCGATTCTCGCGGCGGCGCAGTCGCGCTACAAGCATGGCGTCGGCACCGTGATCGAAGTAGCGCAAGCGAACCAGAACCGCGCGCAGGCGAAGCTCGCGTTGATCCAGGCGCAGGGCGCCGAAAGCAACAGCTATCTGGCGCTGATCGCCGCGATGGGCATTTCGCCGCTGTCCAAACCGAAGATCGCGACGATGCCGGCGCGCACGTTGCCGCCCACGGCGAGCGACTCGATCGAGCGGATCGTGTCCTCCGCGATCGCGCGGCGCCCCGACGTGTTGAGCGCGTATGCGGCCGAGCGGGTCAATCTCGCGAAGGTGAAGGCGGCCGAATCGGACTTCATGCCGAAGGTGTTCGTCTCGGCTACGGGCGCGTACAACACCGGCTCGTCGTCGATCAATGCAGTGCCCGCCATCGGCCAGCAATTGCCGACGGTGAATCTGAGCGGCGGCCGCTATGGCGGGCTGGTGATCGTCGGCGTGACGATTCCGCTGTACGACGGCGGCTTGCGCTCCGCGGTGCTCGCGCAGGCGCGCAACGACGCGGACAGTGCAACCACCCGCCTCGCGCGCAGCCGCGAAGAAGCCGTCCGGCAGATCGTCACCGCGCAGAACACGCTGCAGACGAGCCTCGCCGCCCAAGCCGCCGCGAAAGAACTGCTGGCCGCGGCGCAGACGACCTACGACGCCGCGTTCGACGCATATCGCCACGGCGTCGGCTCGGTCACCGACGCGCTGCTCGCGCAGAATCAATTGCTCGCCGCGAAGAACGCGGATGCGGATAGCTACAGCGCCGCGCTCGCATCCGCGGCGGCACTCGCCCTCGCGACAGGCTCGGTCGATTCGATCCCGTCGCAACCGAACTGGTGAAGCGATGCGCCCGGTCACACGAGCCGTAGCCGCTACCGGATCATTTTGTTACACGTCTTACAGCGGCATCGCCTTCGATTTACAAACGCCTTTCTTTCGACGGCTATACTCAGCACCGTCTCAAAAACGAAAGAGCTTGATATGTCGAAGAAAATCGTCCAGATGCTTGCCATTGCAGCGCTCAGCGCCGCAACGTCGTTGCCCGCCGTGGCCAGCGATATGAACAACATGCTTGGCGGCGCGCTCGGCGGCGTGGCCGGCGCGGCGCTCGGTGGCGCGGTAGGCGGAAGCACCGGCGCGGTGATCGGCGGTGCGGTCGGCGGCGGCGCAGGCGGCGCGGTCACATCGAACCGGCGCGAACGCTCGGGCGCCATCATCGGCGGCGCGCTGGGCGGCGGCGCCGGCACAGCGGCCGGCAATGCGATGGGCGGCCGCTCCGGCGGACTCATCGGCGCAGCGCTCGGCGGTGGCGCGGGCTCCGCGCTCGGCGGCAACATGTCGCGCTCCAACTCCTACTCCGACGACTACTCGCGCGGCTACCGCTCGGGCAAGCGTCATCACCGGCATCGTCGTTACGACTAGGCGACGCATTCAACGTGTGAGCGCGCCTGCGATTGGCCCCGGTTCATCGATGCAAAGCATGGCCAGGCGCGTCACGCGATCGGCTTAGCCTCGCGTGCGACGCTTGCGCGTCCCTCCCGTTTTCAACGTTGCCGCACGAAGCTCGGCGGGCTCGAGATAGAACTGCTTGTTGCCCGCCAGACGCGCCACCATGAAGTCGATAAACGTCCTCACGCGCAGTGGCTGTTCAGTTCGATGGCGATAGTAGATATAGATGGCTTCGCGCTGCGTGACATGCTCCACAAGCAGCGGCACGAGCTGGCCGCGCCTCACATGCGCGGTCGCTGAAAAGCTGCCGAGTTGACCGACTGCGAGACCGGCAAGCACGGCTTGCGTTTCGGCGTCGGTATCGTTCGTACATAACGTGGCAGCGACGTCGCGATAAACGATCTCGTCGCCGATCAGAAATTCCCACGGTGCCTGTTTGCCGGTATTCGCTCGCCGATAGCCGGTGCAATGGTGCGCGTCGAGTTCTTCGATGCTTTGCGGCGCGCCATGCCGTTCGATATACGCTGGCGACGCACAGACGATCAATTGAATCGGCAGCAGCCGCCGCGCGATCGTGCCGCCCGACGGCGGCGAACCGCCGCGAAAACCGACATCGGCGCGATCGTTCACGAGGTCCGTGAAGTGGTCGTCGAACTGCACATCCAGTTGCACATTCGGATGCAATTCGGCGAACTCGAGAAAAGCCGGCCACAACACAGTCACGCCCATCGCTCGCGGCGCACTCACTCTCAGCGGCCCGGCGATTTCTTCTTTCGAGCGCCGCGCATCGTCCAGCGCCGACGACAGAATCGCCAACGCCGGCTTCACGCTGTCCAGCAAACCCTGCCCTTCCTCGGTCAGGCTCAACTTGCGGGTGGTGCGGTGAAACAGCCGAACGCCCAGCTCCTTCTCCAGTTGCATCACCGCATGGCTCGCGGCCTGCGGCGAGATGCCCTGATCGACAGCCGCCTTGCGCAGACTGCCCAATGCCGCGGCTCTGACGAATATCGTGATCGCGCGAACTTCGTTCATCGCCGCTCCGATTAGCAAATAAAAGTTGATTATCAGTCTAGCAAGCAGCGGCTAGTTTGCGCGAATCGCGCGCCCTACCATTCGTTCACCTTCACTCGAAACGTAGGAGCAACACCATGGCCGACCTCAGGAACAACAGCTTCAAGCGTGTGTGGTTCATTACCGGCGCATCGCGCGGCTTCGGCGCGCTGATCGCCCAGGCCGCGCTCGCCGACGGCAACGCGGTGGTCGCCGCCGGCCGCAACATCTCGGCGATCGTTGAACGACTCGGCGATTCACCCGCACTGCTGCCCGTGGCGCTCGACGTCACGAACGAAACGCAGGCGAAGGCCGCGGTTCAAGCCGCGCTCGATAAATTCGGCCGGATCGACGTGCTGGTCAATAACGCGGGTTTCGGTTTGCTCGGCGCGATCGAGGAATCCAGCGACGCCGATGTCCGTCACCTGTACGACACCAACGTATTCGGTTTGCTGAACGTCACGCGCGCGGTGCTGCCGACCCTGCGCGCGCAGCGAGCCGGGCATGTGATCAATCTCTCGTCGATCGGCGGTTATCGGGCGGCCGCGGGGTTCGGTGCGTACAGTTCGACCAAGTTCGCCGTTGAAGGCTTGACCGAAGCACTGCGAGCCGAACTGAAGCCGCTCGGCATTCACGCAACGGTCGTCGAGCCGGGCTACTTCCGCACGGACTTTCTGGATGCATCGTCGCTAACGGTTGCACGCGAAGTCATTGCCGACTACGACGAAACGTCGGGACACGTTCGCCGCGTCGCTGCCGGGATGAATCACAATCAGCCGGGCGATCCCGAGAAGCTTGCAGCGGCGATGATCGAACTGGTCGACGCGTCTACGCCGCCACTGCGATTGCCGCTCGGCACCGATACGCTGAAAGCTATTGCGGACAAGAACGCTTATGTCACGCAAGAAACAGAAATCTGGAAAGTGCTGTCTGCATCGACGGATTTTCCTGCGTAATTTCTTTTTTATTTTTTATTAGTTTTGTCCGCGCTAATCGAGCGCAATTTATTGCGCCAAATATCCAATTCTATTCCTCGCGCATCAATATTAAGTACTCTTTGAAAAATGCGTGGCGAACTGCATCTCATCCGCTAGGATGGGATGCATCGTCAAATGCATTACGCGGAGAGTACTACTGATGAACAAGAAACGAATCCATGCTGCATTGCTAGGCGCAGTACTCGCAATAGTGACAACGGCGTGTCATGCGCAATACACCACGGACTGGCTCGCAAATACTTTCGGCACGCTTGCCGCTCACGTCGGCAATGCGGCACGCTCGATGTGGGTCGCGCCTGAAGGCGTGATCTATACATCGTCGCTGTGGGATGAAAACGAGGGCGGTGTCGCGATATACCAGAACGGTGCAAGCGCCGGCTCGATCGGTATCAACAGCGAGTTTCAGGGCAGCGCGATCACCGGCAATGCGACGTCGATCTTCGCAGCACTTCAGTACAGCAATTCGTACGGTTCAGGCGCGGTGGGCAGATATAACCGCGTGACCAAAAAACGCGATCTGCTGATCCCCGTCAGCACCTGGAATGCGGTGCGTCGCGGCGACGTGATCACCGGACTCGCAACCGCCGGCTCGCTTCTCTATGCGAGCGACTTTTTCGGCAATCGCGTGCGTGTCTATACGACCGACGGCGTCTGGCAACAAGACATCAACATAGCGAGTCCGGGCGCACTCACCGTAGATAGTGCGGGCAATCTTTGGGTCGCTCAGCAGAACGCGGCCACCATCGCTGAATTCAGTTCGGCCGGCGCGCCGCTGAACACGATTCAGATGCCGGCCGCGTCGCGACCGTCCGCGCTGTATTTCGATGCGTTGTCCGGACAACTCATGGTCGGCGATCAAGGTCCCGACATGAACATCAAGCTCTACAACATTGCAGGAACACCGACACAGGTCGGCACTTTCGGTATTCAGGGCGGCTATCTCGACACCACCGCCGGCGTCAAAGGACAGGTCGGCGATAAACGCTTCACGCGCGTCGCCGGTATCGGTAGAGACGCCACTGGCAATCTGTACGTGCTCAACAACCCTTGGGGCGGCGGTTGGGATCTCGGCCGCAACGGCGGCACCGACCTTCATGCGTACGACAACGCCGGCAATCTTCGCTGGAAACTTCAATCGCTGAACTTCGAGGCGGTCGCCGCACCGGACCCGGCGACCGACGGCGCGTATTTCTACAGCGGCACCAACATCTATACCGGCACGGCGGGCGGCACCTTCGTTGCGAACACCGTGAATCCATTCGACTACCCGGACGACCCGCGACTGAACGTCAACGATACCCAGCGCGATGAGCACTTCGGCCAGTTGGTTAATGTTGGCGGCAACCGGATTCTGGTGGCGTCCGGTCAGAACCCGGCGATCTTCTACTTCTACCATTTCAATGCAGCGAATGGGTACATCGCGATTCCGGACGGGTCGATTCCCGGACCCGCGTTCAATACGACCCGCTCGATCACGGGCGGCTTCTGCATCGATAGCAGAGGGGACGTGTGGGCCGGTCTGGATCGAACCAACCAGATTTACCACTACCCACTCACGGGTTTCGACGGCACCGGCAAGCCGATATGGGGCCCCGGCGTCACCACGTCCATTCCACAAAGTATCCGGCCGCTGACGCGCATCATCTACCTGCCGGAAAGCGACACGATGATTCTCGCGCAGGGCATCGCCGGGAGCTGGGACTGGACGGCGATGCAATCGCGGATCGAGGTGTATCACGGCTGGAGCGCCGGCAATACCACGAAGCCCGATCCTGTGATCAACCTCACGAGTGTCAATCCGAAATCGATCACGGCGGCCGGCAACTACCTGTTCGTCGGTTATGTACATACCGTGCCCAACATCGATGCGTTCAATCTCACCAACGGTCATCTCGACAACACGTTGATCAATTCGAGTCCAGGCACGGTGGATGTCGGCAACGACGTGGATTCGATGTACGGCCTGAGAGCGTATCAGCGATCCACTGGCGAATACGTGGTCACGAAAGACAACTACAACGGCTCGAGCATCGTCGTGTATCGCTGGACGCCGTAACGCATTCGCCGGCGCGCTCGCTCGCCTCGACGTTCAGGCGACGGGCGCGACCGGCGCATCCGGCGTGTATTTGCGCAGTCGCTGGGAAAGCAGATGCGAAGGCTTTTCGATCAGCCGGTAGAACGCGTAACTGATCGCGAACGCCAAGGCTACTTGCACGAACCACGCAAAGCGGGATGCCCCGTCGAAGCCGATTACTTCCAACAACGACAACGCCGTCTTGTGGCAAAGATATAGGCTATACGACCACGCACCGAATGCAGCAAGCTTCGACCATACGCGCGATTGAGACGGCGTCGCCGTTTCCGCGGCAATCCATATTGCCGCGAGAAACTGGAATAGCGGAAGCGTGATATCCGGCGTGATCTGCGGCACGAACGCCGGTTTGAGATTGGATCCGGACAACAGAATCATGATGAGCGCGCCTGCCGCGACCACCGTCACTCTCAATGCGACGAGATGATCGGCGAAAAGGCGCGTGCTGCGATCGAGACCTTGACTGATCGCCATGGTCAACGGCGAATACGCGCCGCGCACCTGGAATCGCGCCGCATTGCGCTGCGATTCAGCGATCAGACAACCCGAAATCCACCCTGCGGCGTAAAGCAATGCGGTGCCCGGCACGCGATACGTCTCGATCACGCAGTGACGGCAAACCGGTTGACCGAACAGGCGCACCACGGCCACCATCACGCCGGCCGCGACGACACAGCCGACGATGATCTCGCCGATATAACGAAGCCGCGCGCGCAACAACGGATAGAGCGCGTAATACACCATCTCGCAGTAGAGCGACCAGAGCACCGACTCCAGATAGTTTTGCCCGGTCGGCAAAGGCTGGACGAGACAAAGCAGCACGACGAGCGGCAAGCCGATGCGAATGAAGCGGGACGCGTAATAATTGATCGGCTTGAGCGTTACATCCTTTTGATAAGCGTTGTGGATGCAATAGCCGGAAATGACAAAGAACACGATGACCGCGGCCGGGCCCGCAAATAGCGCGGTCGACGCGGACCACAACGCGCCGCCCAGAAAGCCCAGCTTGTGAGGCAAAAGCTCTTTGAACGCGGGCGGCTTGAAGTGATACATCAAGACCCATACGGCCGCGAGAAAGCGGATCGCGTCGATCTTCAGCGACTTGTTTACGGACGCGGACGCGGACGTCGACGGTGAAGTCGACCGGGATGCGGACTGATTCAAGGTGGTCGCCATTCTTCCGCCCCCTTTCTTTTTAGGCTGAAGGGGATGGTACCGTTTGAACTTGAGACAAAAATCGAAAAAAAAGCGGAAATTAATCGCGTTTGGCGGACGGCAGTTCGTTCGACTTCGCGTGCCATGTCGACCGCCTCGTAGAACGGCGCTTCATTTCCGAATGCCAACCTGACTAACCCGGCCAGGTCGTCATTCCCAAACGGGTGCATTCAGCGCAGACTTCTGCTTGCGAATGTCTGCGCGCACCATTCAATTCTCCCCGTTGTAATCCACCGCCGTTTACAGAATCTTTGCGAGAAGTACCCAACTCTTTTGATGAAACCGCTACACCAGTCCTCATAAAATCGTCGCTTTGACGCCGAAGCGGACTCAAAGAGCGGTCTGCCTCAGCAACACCGTAGCCTTCGTCGAATACACGTATTGAGCAAACGGAAGACCGTCACTCAGGTCCCGTTCCAAACACGCGCTCATACATTCTGTCTTCTCGTCGGAGCACTTCCTGGAGTATGAATCAATGAACAAGAACAT
The DNA here is from genome assembly GCF_046030735.1 of Paraburkholderia xenovorans. Taxonomy (GTDB): domain Bacteria; phylum Pseudomonadota; class Gammaproteobacteria; order Burkholderiales; family Burkholderiaceae; genus Paraburkholderia; species Paraburkholderia xenovorans_A. The sequence goes on along the minus strand of NZ_JAQQBV010000014.1, from coordinate 121,686 downwards.
CGTCGGGGCAGCCGTTTTGTCCACTTTCGCTATGGCGGCACACGCGCAAAGCAGCGTCACCCTCTATGGCCTGATCGACGCGGGCATCGTTTATACGAGCAATCAGGGCGGCAGCAGCGCGTGGCAGGAACAAAGCAGCATGCTGTCGAACGAGGTATGGGGCCTCAAGGGCAGCGAAGATCTGGGCGGTGGCCTGAATGCGATCTTCCGCCTGGAGAACGGCTTCAATCTTCAGAACGGCAAGACCACCTACTCGGGCACGATGTTCGGCCGCCAGGCTTACGTCGGCATACAGAGCGATAAATACGGCACGTTGACGCTCGGCAGGCAGTATGACGCCGTAGTCGATAATCTCGGCCCGATCGCGTTGGCCAACAACGGCGACGGCAATAACCTCGCCGCCCATCCGTTCGACAACGACAACGTCGACGACTCGTTTTACATCAACAACTCGGTCAAGTATGTGAGCCCGACGTATCAGGGCCTGCAAGGCGAAGCGTTGTACGGCTTCAGCAATGCGGCCGGCGGCTTCGCGAATAATCGCGCCTATAGCTTCGGCGTGACCTATACCAACGGTCCGATCAACCTGGCGGCCGCCTACCTCCAGTTGAACAACGGTGCGTTCTCCGGCAGCGGAGCGCTTTCGAACAATGACTTCGTCAGCTTCCCCACCACGCGGCAACGCGTGATGGGTGCGGGCGGCAGCTACACGATCGGACCGGCTGTGGTCGGCCTGCTGTGGACGCATACGCTGTTCGACAACACGCAGCCCGGCGCGAACTCTGTGATCTTGCAGCCAACCGACTCGCTTCACTTCGATAACTATGAAGTCAACCTGCACTACACGCTGACCCCGGCTCTCTCGCTCGCCGGCGCGTATACGTTCACCCAGGGCGCGTTCTCCGGCGCCGACGGTTCAGCAGATCCGAAGTGGCACCAGGTGACGTTGATGGCGGACTATTCGTTCAGCAAGCGCACGGACGTCTATGTCGAAGGCGTGTATCAACACACGTATGGCGCTGCCGGCACCGCGTTCGCGGGCGCCTATATCAACGGCCTCGCGCAGTCGTCGACAGGCAATCAGGTAGTAGGAACGGTCGGCATCCGCACGCGCTTCTAACCGACGCTGTAGATAGTAGAAGTCAAAAAGAGTCGTCGACTTTGCAGTCGACGACTCTTTTTTTGTACCGCAATCACAGCGCTACTCACGCAACCGGTCGCCCGAAAGCGACCGGTACTTCGATTAGAAGCGGTGCGTCATGCCGACAATAGCGGCGAGCTGGTGGTTGTTACCCGAGTACGAGCTGCCGCTCAGGTCAGCCACAGCCGACTTGCCCGTCGAATCCACACCCGAAGCCGTTTCGAAGAAGCCGATCGCGTAGAACGACGTGCGCTTCGACAGCGAGTAGATCGCGCCCAGGTTGAACTGGTTGTACTTCGCGCTGCCCACGTTATCCGCACCGCTGTTATGCGTGTAGATGTACGCGGCATCCAGTTGCAGCGCCGGGTTCAGTTGGTACTTCACGTTGACTTCGCCCGAATTGAACGTCGCGGTGCCGCCTGCGTACTTCGGAGCAGCGATCTGGCCAACTGCGTTGACCGAACCCAGGTTCTGGAATTGCGTATTCGAATACAGCAGACCAACAGTCGCCGGACCGAATGCATACGAACCGCCCGCCACGATGATCTGTTGCGAACCGGCCGACGCATAGCCGCCGTAAATCTTGTTGTTCATGTTGTTGTTCGCGCCGGTAACAGCGGTCGACGGCGTCGACGAATTGCCCTGGTTACCATACGTCGCGTAATACGGGTCCTTGACGAACGTATAGCCAGCGCCGAGGGCCAGCGGGCCGTTCGTGTACGACAGTGCTGCGTCGATCACTTCGTTTTGCGTGGTGTTGCCAGCCACGCCGCCCAGGCTGTACATCACGCCTGCTTGCAAGCCACGGTAGTTCGGGCTCAAGTACTTGATCGAGTTCTGAACGCGGTTCGACGTATCGACGTTGTCGACGTCGGCCGCGCGCGTGCCGTAGCCCAGACCCGAAGCCGCCCAGTCAGCACCGGATGCGAACGACGAGGTCAGATCGTTGCTGACCGAGTATTGACGGCCGGCCGTAACCGTACCGAATTGCTTGCTGCTCAAACCGACGAAAGCCTTACGACCGAACAGAAGGCCGCCCTGGCTCAGCGAGCCAGTGCCGGTCGTGAAGCCGTTTTCAAGGGTGAAAATCGCCGACAGACCGCCGCCCAGATCTTCCGAACCCTTCAGGCCGAAACGCGACGACGTGCCTTGCGACAGCGCGTACAGGTGCGCGTTCTTGACGTTGTTGTTGAACAGAAGGCCCGTATCGACGATGCCGTACAGCGTCACGCTGCTTTGCGCGTGCGCTACGCCACCAACTGCGCTCAGGGCGAGGAAAGCAACCAAGGTCTTTTTCAGTTTCATCACTTTTTCACTTTATTTGAGTAGGGATCTATCGCTCACAGGTGAGCGTGATCCCATTGATTGTGGTGGCACGGTGCAAGTATCGTCAGTAACACGACGTAAGACACATGCTCCGGCCAACCCGCTGCGAGCAAGAACGAACAAAATGCCGCTCCCACACATTCCCGTACGCGTCAAAAAACTAACGCTGCTGGCGTGATACGTTGTCGCGCCAAGTCGAAGTCCGGCAAAAATAGCCGATGCGGAATGGATTTGGGAGAGAAAATTTTGCCGTGTCTCGTACGTGCAACAAGAGCGAAAATCGTTCGAATATTTCGCGATGTCTTTATGCGAAATTGTCACAAAGGAACGGTAGGCATAAGCGACTACAACGACACGATCGCTACAATTCGGTGCAAATAGGATGGCGAGCAGATCGTGACGTCACTCGCTGTAGTTGAAATTTCAACTATACTTACAGGATCTTTCATACTATTTCACTGTATTTCACTGGCACGAAGGAAAGATTGCATGACCGACCGGGAAATCATTGTCCCCGATGGAATGGAGCAGATCGTTGAACGCGCGGGCTACGTGCCGGCCGTCAAGGTAGGAACAACGGTGTACTGCGCTGGGCAAGTGGGCCGCACACGCGAGCTCGAGGTCATTCAGGATCCCGAGGCCCAATTCATCGCGTGTTGGGAGAACCTGAAGACGCTTCTCGATGCGTCAGGCTGCACGTTCGAAGACGTTGTCGACATGACGACCTATCACGTGCAAATGAGTCAGCACATGCCAATCTTTCGCGACGTGAAGAACCGCGTTTTTCCTCGCGGCAAATGCGCGTGGACAGCAATCGGCGTATCGGAGCTTGCGCATCCAGGCTTGCTGGTGGAGATCAAATGTGTGGCGATACAGCGAAGTGCGGCTGACAAATTGTAATCATCCGTTATCGGATTGAGTCAGTGCTGACTCGGACGCTCTCGCTTATAAAAGCGCTCAACGTCCGAGTACTTCACACGCCGCAACTTATCGCCACGAAAAACTATTCGGCGTAACGCGCTTCGTCGAGATCGGCAATCAGCGTCGGCCCCGTCGGATGCCAGTCGAGGCGCGCCTGTGTCCACGCGCTCGAAGCCGCCATATCCAGACCCACGAACATCGCCAGCCATCCGAAATGCGCGGCAGCTTCTTCCTGCGCGATCGAAACGACCGGCAAGTTCAAACCACGGCCAAGCGACTCGGCGATCTCGCGACTACTCACACCTTCTTCGCCGACCGCGTGATAACGCGCGCCCCGCTCGCCGGCTTCCACTGCGAGCCGATAAAGACGCGCGACGTCGGAGAGGTGACCGGCCGGCCAGCGATTAAGGCCCTCACCCACATACGCCACGACGCCTTTCTCGCGTGCAACGTCGATAAGCGGTGAAATGAGTCCCTGCCTGAACGGGTTGTGAACCTGCGGCAAGCGCATGACGGACACATTGATGCCCGCTTCCAGCAGCGCATTCCCGGCCAACTCGGACGCAATGCGCGGATTCGGGTGACGCGTATTGAACACGCTTTCAAGTGCCGCTTCGCCGTGTTGACCGCTACCCATGCCGGTCCCCGACGTAATGAGCAACGGCCGAGCGGAGCCGGCAAGTGCGGAGCCGAGCGCCGAAATCGCACGCTTGTCCTTTTCGCAGTTCTCGACGAATTTCGAAAAATCGTGATCGAAGGCGGTATGAACGACTGCGTCGGCTTGCGCGGCGCCGCTGCGCAAGCTGTCGAGATCCTCCAGCGTGCCGCGATGCACTTCGGCGCCGGCATCGATAAGCGCTTGCGCTCCCGCGTCCGAACGGGTCATGCCGAGTACCTGATGACCGGCCTTGATCAATTCCGGAACGACGGCCGAACCGATGAAACCGGTCGCGCCCGTTAGAAAGATACGCATGGTGAAGCCTCCTGGGTCGTGAAGCATTCACTATCGGATCATTTTTTATCCCGTTAAAGTAGTGATCTCATCATAGTAAAACGACTAACAGGGTCATCATGTCAGTCAATCCAGCCGTATCGTCCATCTCGCTCGGCGATTTTCTGAAAAGCCGCCGAACCCGTCTCGACCCGGCGAGCTTCGGATTTTCCGGACGCAGGCGGACACCGGGGCTGCGTCGCGAAGAGGTGGCGCAGCGTGCCCATATCAGTCCGACCTGGTACACCTGGCTCGAACAGGGACGTGGGGGCGCACCTTCAGCGGAAGTGCTGGAGCGTATCTCCGGCGCGCTGATGCTGACCGATGCGGAACGCGAACATCTTTTCATGCTGGGGCTCGGGCGGCCGCCCGAAGTGCGCTACAAGTCCGTCGACGGCATCAATCCGCGGCTGCAACGCCTGCTCGATTCACTCGATGCGAGCCCGGCACTCATCAAGACCGCTACCTGGGATGTCGTCGCGTGGAACCATGCTGCGGCCGTGGTGCTGACTGACTACAGCACGCTGCCGGTCGGCCAGCGCAATATTCTCCAATTCCTGTTCCGTAACCCCGCGGTTCGTGCGAAACAGCACGATTGGGAAAGCGTCGCGCGTTTCGTGGTGGGCACGTTCAGAGCAGATGTCGCTCGGGCCGGCCTCGCATCCGAGGTCAGCGAGCTCGTGAGCGAGTTGCGCTCCGCCAGCGCGGAATTCGACGCGCTGTGGCAGGACAACGAGGTGCTGAGTCATGGCGATGGAGACGGGCTGAAGCGCTTGCAGCATCCGAAGCTCGGGCCGATCGCACTGGAATACTCGGCATTTTCCGTCGATGGCCGGCCGGACCTGGGCATGATCGTCTATACACCGGTCGACCACGAACTCGCGCAGCGGATCAGAGTGCTCGTCGAGCAGTATCGTCGCGAGAACGTGGACGGGAATGCACAGGAAGAAGATCTACGGCTCAAGTGAGCTGATTCAATTGCCGGGCAGCCCGTCGGCATTCAGCACTCGTTGAACCGCGGGTCTTGCCTTCACACGTTCGTACCACGTCTGGATGTGAGTGTGCCGGGTGAAGTCGATATCGGCGTTATAGACAGATTTCATCCATGCAGCTTTTCCCCAGCCTGTTAGCGCGAAAAGATAAGCATCGGCGACGGTGAAAACATCTCCCATCAAAAACTGCTTGCCGGCCAACTGCCGGTCGATCCATTCATATCTTCTGTCGAGTTTCGGTCGCGCCGTATCGAACCATTTCCCCGCGGCCACTGCATAGAGCAACGGGATAAAGCCTTTATGAACTTCAGAGGTCAGAAAGTTGAGCCATTCGAGCAACCGATAGCGTTCCATCGTGCCGTGTGCGGGTATCAATTCCGATTCGGGACGTTGATCGGCGAGATACTGTGCGATCACCGGTCCTTCGCGCAGGAAGGTTCCGTCATCCAGTTTCAGGAGCGGCACGTAGCCTAGCTCGGTGAGATCGTAGTAGTCAGTACCGTCTTCCAATACGTGTTTGCGGGCGTCGACCTGGATGATTTCCGCCTGGAGTCCCGTCTCCTGCAAGACGATGCAAACCGCTTGCGAACAACTGCCCGGTGCGTGATATAGCTTCATGCATTCTCCTCGTCATCGAAAACGTGTTTCGCCGTTTCCATAGCGCGGACGCTAATATCGCTCAGCAAGGATAGAAAGAGAAGAACGCAGAAGTTTGTGTTATAGGTACAAAAAATATACTTAAGCCAGGACTATGAAGACGAGCGCGACAGGATGTTCGATTGAAGAAGCGATGCGTTTATTGGGTGGACGCTGGCGTTTGCTCCTGGTGTCGTATTTGCTGGACGGCCCGAAACGCTTCAACGATCTGCGCAGAGATGTTCCCGAAATCTCGCAACGAATGTTGACGCTCGATTTGCGAGCACTCGAACAGGCAGGCCTGATTCGACGCACGGTCTTCGCCGAAGTGCCGGTGAAAGTGGAGTACGAGCTCACTGCGGACGGAGAAAGGCTGAAGCCCGTGGTCGAAGTCATGCGGGATTTCGGACTTTGGCTCAAGGCGCGGCCTGAACTTGCAACACCTGTCCAGCACTAACCAGAGAGAACAAAATGAGCTTCGATTGGCACGGCGCACAAATCACACGCGCAACCCTGGTCGACAAAGACTACAAAAATACGCAGAACGTGCGCCGCTTCTTAACGCTCGAATGCGGTCCTGATTTCAAATTCGATCGCGACTTCATCGCATGGATCAAAGACGGCGCATTCAAAACCATGGGCGACGTGGCCAATGAATGGTCACGTCGCCAACACAAATAAGCGGTACGTCCCCGCCTAATTCGCTGAAACAACAGCCGCGCGCGCATACTCGACACAGCGTCTCGCGAGAACATCCGTCGGATCGACAACGTTCACGACGCGACCGTTCGCACACGCTATAGTTTGCCCGGACAACAGCAGCGGCAATTCAGTGCAGCCTAGCAGAATGACCTCCACGCCCTGTTCTATCAGATCGTTCAGCGCGGCGTTGATATCGTCGAGGCATTCGCCCGACGTGAATCCCGCCTTCACGCCACGCGGACCATAAATCGCGCTCATGACCCGCTGTTGCAGATTCCCACCGGGCACGATCTGCCGCAAACCACGCGCTTCGAGCGCCTGCTGGTACACCGCGCTCGTGATCGTACCGGTCGTCGCCAGCAAGCCGACTTCGCGCAGCGTCGGAAACCGCGAGCGCACATAGTCGACGGTCACCGTCAGCATGTTGACGATCGGTACGTTCAGATACGGCTGGATCCGTTCGACAAACGCATGCGCGGTATTGCACGGAATCGCGATGATGTCCGCGTCGCCCGCCTCCAGCTTCTTGCATGTCGCGTACAAGGACACTGTCGGATCGGCGCCCTCGCCTATCAGGTTTTCAGTCCTGTCCGGAATCTGCGGATTCTGCTCGATCAATAGCTTGATGTGATCCTGGTCGCGAGCGGCAGGCGTACTACGCACGACTTTTTGCACGAAATCGACGGTGGCGGCCGGACCGACGCCACCCACCACGCCCACTTTGAAAACCCGGCCATGCCGCGCGTAATCGCCGGCCACCACGTATTGCGCGTAGACCTGATTCGATTCGATCAGCGGCACGTCAAGCGGACCGATCTGTTGCGCCACCAGGCCGATTTCCGTCAGGCCCGGCACGATCACCTCGGCGCCCTGCGCGATCAGATCCGCACAAGCCTCGCGCAACAGTTTCACCGGAATCTCGCCGAGGTTGCCGGTCTTGATTCCGTCTTCGCCATACACTGCGCGCGTAACCGGATCGATCTCGCCCGGCACGCACGAGCAGGGATACAGCACGTCGAATCCAGGCGCTGTGAAATAGCGCTCGAAAAGCCGTTCGCCGCGGATATAGTCCGACGTCAACACACCGATCCTGCGCGCGGCAGGAAACCGATGCCGCAGATGAATGCGCAGACCATCGAGCATGTCGACGATTTGCAGCGAAGAGTTCTCCTGCAATTCATCGATGAACGTATGGCTCAAAAAACACGGCAGCACGACGGTCGTGACGCCTCGCTTCTCGAAGTCGCGAATCGTATCGAAGATATAGAGCTTGCGTTCCGTGGTCGCGCCGCGAGACGCGCCCACATTTTTCAGCGGATGCTGCTCGAAAAGCACATCGAAATGCTCAGCGTCGCTCTGCGCCGGCGTCGCTTTCAGGAGCTTGAAAAACACATCCGCGCCGGCGAGCGCCCCAAGCCCGCCGACTACGCCAAACGAACGCCGGGACTGCAACTGCGTCACTGTCATTGCACTTCGCCCTGGAGTTGATCGAACTGTTGCGCGGCAGGCGCAGCGCTGCGCCGCGCTTCCCATTTGGCGATGACCGCGGTGGCCACGCTATTGCCGATCACATTGGTCATCGTGCGGCCCATGTCGAGAATCTGGTCGATTGCGAGCACCATGACCACGCCTTCTGCCGGCAGATGGAACAGCGGCGCGACCGCGGCCACCACTACGACCGAACCGCGCGGCACGCTCGCCATGCCTTTGCTGCTCAACATCAGCACCAGCAACATGAAGATCTGCTGCGACACCGGCATATCGATGCCGAATGCCTGTGCGATAAAAATCGCCGCGAACGACTGGTACATCATCGAGCCGTCGAGATTGAACGCATAGCCGAGCGGCAACGTGAACCCGACCACTTTCTTGTCGACGCCGAATTTTTCCAGTTGCTCGGTCAGCCGCGGATACGCGGCTTCGCTACTGGCCGTGGAAAATGCCAGCATCGCGGGCTCGCGAATCGCCTTGAGCAGCGCGCCCACCTGGCGGCCGAGAAACAGATAACCCACACCGACCAGCAACGCCCACAGCACGGCCAACCCAAGATAAAAAGAACCGATCAGCTTGCCGTAAGTGAGCAGCACGCCAAGGCCGCGCAGCGTCACGGCCGACGCGATCGCGCCGAACACACCGAACGGCGCGGCGCGCATCACGTAGTCGGTCAAACGGAGCATCACCGGCACGAGACCGTCGATCGCCTGAACCAACGCCATCACGCGCGGATCGTGTTTGAGCGCGCCCAACCCGAGGCCGAAGAATACGGAAAACACCAGTATCTGCAGGATGTCGTTACGCGCCATCGCATCGAGCAAACTGGTGGGAAACGCGTGAGTGAGAACATCCCTGAAGTTCAGCCCGGACGTGTTGAGGCCGGTGTTCACGTCGCCGGAACCCGCAACCATGTGCAGGCCCGCGCCCGGTTGCGTGAGATTGGCCAGCAGCAAACCCAACGCGAGCGAGGCCAGCGAAGCACAGACGAACCAGCCCATCGTGCGCAATCCGATACGGCCGACATCACGCCCGCTATCCATGCCGGCGAGCCCCGAGACCAGCGTGGCGAACACCAGCGGCGCGATGATCATTTTGATCAGACGCAAAAAGATATCGGTGACGATCGAAAAATAACCGGCGATAACTTTGGCTGCGGCGGGATCGGCGGCACTGCTGTGACACGCGTACCCCGCGGCCACGCCGAGCACCATGCCGACGGCGATATAAAGCGTCAGGCGGTTTTTCATGTTTATCCTTTTCTTCGTCGACTAGCCCAGGCGTTCTTCGGACGAACGCGTACCGCGCCCTTCTGTGTCGCCGGACAAAGAACGGCGCGCGAAAGACGTGAACGGATACTAGAGGCGAGAAAAATAAACGTGATGCGGGCTTGACATTGCGTTATGCGGCAGCCGCATAACGCCAATGGAGAAGTGTCAGCTCTCCACGCGAGATTCCAGATAGTCCCAGAGCGCCTTGACGAGCGGCATCTCGTTGGTGCGATCGCGATACAGCCGCAGTTGCAGATCGAGTTGCCAGGCCCGGCCGCCCGCGGGTATCAGCGAACCGTCGTTCAATTCCGTCTCGATCAGGCTTCTCGGCAACCACGCGACGCCCTCGCCGTTGAGCGCCAGCTTCTTGAGAACATCGGCCATGTCGGATTCGAAATGCGGACTCAGCACGGCTTGTTTGTCCGCGCGATGCAGCAGCAGGTTGAGGCAGCGGCCGAAATAGGTGGTCGCGCTATAGCCGATCAAAGGTATCGGATTAGCCGAGGTGCCGGGAAGCCTGAATCGCGGCGTCGAGCGCTGATTCGGCGTACAGACCGGCAGAAAGACATCGCGGCCAACCGTGAGATGCGGATAGCGCGCCGCGTCGAGATGCAGCGGCAACTCGGGGTGCTCGTAGGCCAGCATCAGCTCGCAGTTGCCGTTCACGAGCATCAGAATCGAATCGTGGACATTGGTCGGCACGATACGCACCCGCAATTCGCTGAACTGTTTCGGCAGCGAACGCAGCCAGTCCGGCACAAAGCCCACGGAAATCGCGTGACCGGCAGCAATCTGTAACCCGCTGCCCGCCATCCGCTGCTCGCTGCGGATGATCGCCCGCGTGTCGAACAGCTTGCCGAGCATGTCTTCGGCGGCTTCGCGAAACAGTCTGCCTGCGGGTGTCAGCGTGGGCGGATACGAACTCCGGTCGATCAATTCGGCGCCGATCCACTGTTCCAGCGCCTGAATCCGGCGGCTCAGCCCGGATTGCGTGACGTTGCGAACTTCAGCCGCCCGCGAAAAGCTCTGGTGCTGGGCGAGCGCGATGAAATCTTCGATCCACTTGACTTCCACTTTGGCTCCTCCCGGAACGGGCCAAGTTCGCGTCAGGGCTCCTGGCCGACAATCCGCTTACGCGTCTTTCAGCCAGGGCATCTCCACGGGCGACACGACCAGTTGCCGCGCGTCCCGTTTCAATTCGAAGATGAAGCCGACCAGAATCATCGAGTCGGCGTAGGGGATCGGGAATACATGGGGATTGTCGGCGGAACGCAGCGGATGCGCAGGCGTATCGGCGGTGCTCGCGGCGTTCGCGCGGACGCTTTCCAGCTCGTCGGCCATGGCCTGTCCGCTGACTTTCAGCACGCGGCTACGCAGGTCGCTGTAGGGTTCGATGCGCGCCCCGTCTTCGTTGTACTCGGGCACTTCGTAGATGAACCAGGACATGTGCGTCTCCTGAGAAAGGGCGGCCATTCTAGCAGGGGACGTATTTCGACACGCGGGTACACGCGTGTGGCGGGACTTACGCGCCCGCCGACGCCTCCAGTTCAGCCAGACGTTTGCGCAACGCACGCTCTTCCTGAAAGCGACTGGTTTCGTCGCGGATCACGGCGACAATGCCGGTCAGCTCGTTCTGCGGCGAATGGAGCAACGCGACCGTAAAAGCAATCGACAGCGCATTCCCGCTTTTATCTACTGCGGGAACCCGTAACACGTCGTTGCCATAACGGGTCTGGCCGGTCGCCATCGTCTTTTGATAGCCGTCCCAATGACGGCCGCGCAAGCGCTCTGGAATGATCAGATCGAGCGACTGGCCTAGCGCCTCGCTCTGCGTAAAACCAAACATGCGCTCGGCTGCGGGATTCCACAGTGTGATGTTGCCACCCGCATCGGAAATGATCACCGCGTCGCCGATCGCGTTGACGAGTTGCTCGAAATCGATTGCTTCCTGCATCGCGCTCTCCGGAAGTAACAATCACGAATCGGATACGGCGCCGCCATCAGCGCCGTATCCGCGAGTACGAATCAGACCGCCTTGACCTCGTGCAGGTTGAAAATCTCCTGCTTGCTGTAGCCGAGGCTCGCGAGTACTTCGTCCGTATGTTCGCCGAGCAGCGGCGACGCGGTGACTTCCGGCTTCAGGTCCGAGAACTTGATCGGGCTGCCGACCGTCAGATACGTACCGCGTTTCTTGTGCGGCACTTCGACGATCGTGCCGCTAGCGCGCAACGACGGATCGTTGGCCAGTTCTTTCATCGTCAGCACCGGCGCGCACGGAATGTCGAACTTGCGCAGGATGTCGACCGCTTCGAACTTGGTCTTATCGGCGAGCCACGCTTCGATCGTGCCGAAGATCTCGAAGATATGCGGTTGACGCGCCTGCGCCGTCTTGTACGCGGGATCGTCGATCCATTCGGGTTTGCCGAGCGCCTTGCAGATCGGCTCCCACGCATGGCCCTGAATCGTGAAGTAGATGTACGCGTTCGGGTCCGTTTCCCAACCCTTGCACTTCAGCACCCACCCCGGCTGACCGCCGCCGCCCGCATTGCCGCCGCGCGGCACCACGTCGCTGAATTCGCCGTGCGGATATTGCGGATACTCCTCGAGATAGCCGACACGTTCCAGCCGCTGCTGATCGCGCAGTTTCACGCGGCACAGATTCAGCACGCTATCCTGCATCGACACGGCGACTTTCTGACCCTTGCCGGTTTTGTCTCGGCCGATCAATGCGGTCAGAATGCCGATCGCCAGATGCATGCCGGTGTTGCTGTCGCCGAGCGCCGCAGCGCTGATAGTCGGCGGACCGTCCCAGAAACCCGTAGTGGATGCCGCGCCGCCCGCGCATTGTGCGACGTTTTCGTAGACCTTCAGGTCGTCGTAGTGATGGCCGTCGCTGAAACCCTTTACCGACGCGACGATCATCTTCGGATTGAGTTCGTTCAGCCGCTCCCACGAAAAACCCATCCGATCCAGCGCGCCCGGACCGAAGTTCTCCACCAGCACGTCGGATTCGCGAATCAGCTTCTCGAGTACTTCCTTGCCTTCGGGCTTCTTGGTGTCCAGCGTCAGCGACTTCTTGTTGCTGTTGAGCATCGTGAAGTAAAGCGCGTCGGCGTCGGGAATGTCGCGCAACTGATTGCGCGTGACGTCGCCCGAGCCCGGTCGTTCAACCTTGATCACGTCGGCGCCGAACCACGCAAGCAACTGGGTGCACGCAGGGCCCGCCTGAACATGGGTGAAGTCGATGATCTTGATGCCTTCGAGTGGTTTGCTCACTTTGGTATCTCCGTGGTTGCTCTGGATCACTTTTTCATCGCCGCGCTTTGCGGATTCAGATTGGTCAGGCGGCCGCTTTCGGTGCCCGCCGCTTCGTCGATTACGGCATTGATCAGGGTCGGCTTGCCCGATGCAATCGCTTCGAGCAGCGCGCTGGTCAATTCCTCCGGCGTGGTCGCGTGACGGCCGATGCCGCCGAACGCTTCGATCATCTTGTCGTAGCGCGCGCCCTTGACGAACACGGTCGGCGCGACGTCTTTGCCGCCCGTCGGGTTCACGTCGGTGCCGCGATACACGCCGTTGTTGTTGAACACGATCGTGCACACCGGCAAGTCGTAGCGGCAGATGGTTTCGAGTTCCATCCCGCTGAAGCCGAACGCGCTGTCGCCTTCGATCGCGACAACCGGTTTGCCGCTCGTCACTGCCGCGCCGATCGCGAAGCCCATGCCGATACCCATGATTCCCCACGTACCGGAATCGAAGCGTTTGCGCGGCTCAACCATGTCGATGATGCTGCGCGCGTAGTCGAGCGTATTCGCGCCTTCATTGACGACGTTGATGTCGGGGCGCGTCTTCAGCACATCGCGGATCGCCCGCAACGCGCTGTGGAAATTCATCGGCGACGGGTTCTTGTCGAGCGTCGCGGCCATCTTCGCGAGGTTCTTGCTCTTGCGCTCGGCAATCGCGCCGGTCCACTCGGCGTTCGGCTTCGTGTACGTCGCGTCGAGCCCGGCACGCAGCGCCGCGACACACGAGCCGATGTCGCCGATCACCGGCGCGGCAATCGCGACGTTGCTGTCGATCTCGGTCGGCGAAATGTCCACCTGCACGAAGCGCTTCGGTTCCGCGCCCCACGTCTTGCCCTTGCCATGCGACAGCAGCCAGTTCAGACGCGCGCCGATCAGCACGACGACGTCCGCCTCCTGCAACACGAACGAGCGCGCCGCCGACGCCGACTGTTCGTGCGTATCGGGCAGCAAGCCCTTGGCCATTGACATCGGCAGATACGGAATGCCGCTTTGCTCGACGAACGCGCGAATCTCGGCGTCGGCCTGCGCATAGGCCGCGCCCTTGCCGAGCAGAATCAGCGGACGCTTTGCGCTCTTCAGCACGTCGATCGCGCGCTTGACCGAGTCCGGCGCGGGCAACTGCTGCGGCGCCGCGTCGACTACTTTGACCAGCGACTGCTGCGCTTTCACCGCGTCCAGCGTTTGTGCGAGCAGTTTGGCGGGCAAGTCCAGATAGACGCCGCCAGGACGACCCGACACCGCGGCACGAATCGCGCGCGCCACGCCGATGCCGATATCTTCGGCATGCAGCACGCGGTACGCGGCCTTCGCGTACGGTTTGGCCGCATTCAGCTGATCCATTTCCTCGTAATCGCCCTGCTGCAGATCGACGATCTCGCGCTCGCTCGAGCCGCTGATCAGGATCATCGGAAAGCAATTGGTGGTCGCGTTGGCAAGTGCCGTCAGGCCGTTCAGGAAGCCCGGTGCCGACACCGTCAGGCAGATGCCCGGCTTCTTCGTCATGTAGCCGGCGATCGCCGCCGCGTTGCCCGCGTGCTGTTCGTGGCGAAAGCCGATAAAGCGCATTCCTTCGGCCTGGGCGAGCCGCGCGAGGTCCGTGATCGGAATGCCGACCAGTCCGAAGATGGTGTGGATGTCGTTCAGTTTCAGTGCATCGATGACGAGGTGAAATCCGTCGGTCGTTTCGCTCGCCTGCTGTTTCAAGGTCTCTTCTGCTGCGGTGCTGTCAGCTTCTGCCATGACGTCTCTCCTCCGTGGCCGGGCGTTGTGTGATTCGTGATATACAATATTCCACACACAGTATTAGTCAAGCGTCATTTTTGAAGTGCTGAGGTTTGCTGCATTGCACTTCGTCGCGGCGGTCGGCATTTAAAGCGAAGGCAGGTTCAAATGTTTGCGTCGCACAAGGGGCGCGTAGCGGTTGAACTGAGTCGATCGCGGTTTTTTTGATCACGACTCTCGTGAGTAGCGAGCGCAAAAAAGTACTCCGCCAGCAGGAAAACGCGTTTGCGAAGGACAATAAAAAAGCACTGCAACGCTCCACGCGTTGCAGTGCTGATTCATTCTTATGACGCATGCAGGCCGGCTTTCTCCTTCTCGAGAAAACTCACGTCGCGCTACATGACTATCTGCCGCTCAGTCGAGAAAGTCGCAATTGGCTTCGACAAAAGCCGCCAGCGCAAGCGAATGCTCTCGCACGAGACTTTCCACGAGTTCTGTATCGCGCCGCTCCAGCGCTTCGATAATGCGCATGTGATCGACAATCGAGCGCGATGCCCGGTCGCTTTGCGAGATCGTCATCTTGCGAATCGCGCGGACGTGTACGAACAGATTCTTCATCGTATCGAGCAGAATTCGCGATTGCGACAATTGCACGATCGATTGATGAAACGCGATGTTCGCTTCCGAATACTCGTCGATGTGCTCAGCCGGCGTGGTATCGCGGAAGTTGTCGAACATGCGTCTCAGCGCGTCGATCTCGGCGTCCGACGCGCGCTGCGTCGCAAGGCGCGCCGCCATGCTTTCGAGCGCGGCCCACATGTGAATCATGTCGACGATTTCTTTCTTCGTTTTGCGCTGGATGTAGATACCGCGGCGCGGCACCGTGCGTAGAAACCCTTCCTGCTCGAGTAACGTCATCGCTTCCCGAACCGGCGTACGGCTGACGCCGAGCGCTTCCGTCAGTTCTTTTTCGTCGAGCCGGATTTCTTCACGCGAGCGATAGATGTCGGCCTCGGCGATCGCCTGTTTCAGTTTGGCGTACGCCTGGTCGCGCAGCGAAGCCGTTGCGCTGATCGGCACGAGCGTCAATGACGGCGCCACGGAAAAAACATCGGTTTGCGTATCAGCCATTGACTGTGCTTCCCGGTTTGAGAGGACTCGTTGAGGGCCACGCGGAGGTCACAAAATATATTCAATACCATATATCACATACACATATTCGTCCAGTTAGTGTAATCCGCTATCATCGCGGACGCGGGTATACCGCGCACCATTCGCGCTACTTCTATATGAAGGGAAGTGGAAAACGCAGAAAACGACCTGGGCGGCGCGCCACAGGTCGCAAGTCACGAGAGCGCGCCGTCGAACGCGGCGCGTGGATTGTGTTGCCGCCGCGGCAGCTTATCCCGCGACGGCAAGTCAGTTGGCTCGTCAGTTCATTCGGAGGGCCCGCCCGACGCCGGACGCAACCGCGCTTCGGCCACCACCCCGCCGCCGACCGGCACCGCGACCGTGTTCTCGATCCAGCGCTTTCGCATCGGCGCGAGCACGAACTTCGCGCACACCGCTGCCGCGATCGAGACCACCGCCGCCGAGATAAACACCGTCCCCCACCCGCCATTCGCCGACAGCACTGACGCTATCGGCACGAGCATCGAAGCGGTCCCCTTCGCGGTGTAGAGCGTGCCCGCATTGGCCGCCGCATATTTGCTGCCGAAGGTGTCCGCGCAAGTCGCCGGAAAGATCGAGAAGATCTCGCCCCAGCACAGGAACACAGCCGCCGCGAAGAACATGAACGCGTACGGATTGTGGCCGAACTGCATCAAGCCGAGCAACGCGACGCCCTCGCCGAGAAAGATCATGAACATCGTGTTTTCGCGGCCGATACGGTCCGACAGAAAACCGCACAACGGACGCGTGAAGCCGTTGCACAGATTGTCGATCGACAAGGCCATCGTCAACAGCGGCAGCGTGATGCCCATCAGGCTCACCGGCAATGTCTCGAAACCGAATTCCTTCGCGATCGGCCCGAGTTGGGCAGTCGCGATAATGCCGCCGGCCGCGACGAACACGAACATCAGATACAGCACCCAGAAAAGGGGCGAACGGATCATCTGGCCTGGCGTGTAGTCGATCTTGGTGGCAACGACGCGCTTCGCCGCAACAGCGGTAACGGGAGGCTTCGGCCGGATCAGCAGGGTGGCGAGCAGCAGAATGCAGACGCCCTGAAAAATGCCGAAGAACATGAACGTGTATTCATAACCCGAGCGCTGGATCATGTTGGCGATCGGAATCACGGTCACGGCCGCGCCGGCGCCGAAACCCGCGGCGGTCAAACCGGCGGCGAGGCCGCGCTTGTCCGGAAACCATTTGAGTGCGGTGCCGACGCAAGTGCCGTACACGCAACCCGCGCCGATGCCGGCGATCACCGCCGCGACGTAGAGCGCGACGAGGCTGCCGGCATGCGCATCGATGATCCAGCCGAGCGCCGCGCACAACGAGCCGCCGATCACGACCGGCCGTGGCCCGAATTTATCGACGAGCCATCCTTCCACGGGAACAAGCCACGTTTCGGTCACGATGAAAATGGTGAACGCGGTCTGAATCGCCGCCTGTCCCCAGTGGTGCGCATGGTCCATTGGTACGACGAACAGCGTCCACGCGTATTGCAGATTCGCAACCAGTCCCATGCAGACGATGCCGATCGCTAGCTGCACCCACCGGTTATGTATGAACGGCGTACTGCCGCCCTTGGCCGCATTGGAATAGCCCATGTCTTACGTCTCCTGGAATCTCCGTCGCGCTCGAGCGGCACGTTGGACTTACGTATTCGAGAATCGCTTTACCGCCAGCAGATATGCTGCAGTGAAGCGGCCATGGTCGGCCAGCGGGGTTTGCATCAACGTGCTAAAGCACACGCGCACTAACGAAAACCCTTAGTTCGCGATTCGCGCGACGACTGAATAAAGTAGTTGCGCGAGCAGCGAGTCTGAGGGCATGCTGCGCGAGAACGGCAATCAGTGAAAGTTAAAACATTTTATGGTTTGTATTAGGCATCCCTAATATATGGTTTGCCCTTACTGGGTACGGTCCATGAGAAATGCCACGCTGCGTCAACTGAAGATCTTCGAAACGGTGGCCCGTCACCTGAGTTTCTCACGGGCCGCCGACGAACTCTATCTCACGCAGCCCGCCGTCTCCACTCAGCTGAAACAGCTAGAAGAGCATGCAGGTCTGGCGCTCTTCGAGCAGCTCGGCAAAAAAATCTATCTGACGCCCGCAGGCTCGGAGATGCTGCACTACGCACGTTCGATCATCGACCAGTTCCGCGAAATGGATGGTGCGATGGACCGCTTGCAGGGCATTGCGGGCGGTCAGTTGAATGTCGCGGTGATTAGCGCCGGCGACTATTTCTTTCCGCGTCTGCTAGGCGAATTCGCGCGCCGCAACCAAGGCGTGCGGCTCAATCTCGCGGTGCACAATCGCGAGGAACTGCTGCACCAGTTGGCGCACAACCTGACCGACCTTGCGATCATGGTGCGCCCGCCACGCGATCTCGACACGCTCAACGAATCGTTCGCCCCGCATCCGTATGTGATCGTCGCTCCGCCGCTGCATCCGCTCGTCGGCAAAAAGCGCATCTCGCTCGCGACGCTCAGCAAGGAGCCGTTTATCGTCCGCGAGAAGGGTTCGGACACGTGGCATTCGATGCAGGAGAGTTTCGCGGGCGGCATCGGCCGGCTCAATGTGGCGATGGAGATTCGCAGCACCGAAACGATCAAACAGGCGGTGATTGCCGGCATGGGCATCGCCTTTCTGTCCGCGCATACGATCAGCCTCGAATTACAGGTCGGTAATCTCGCTGTGCTGGACGTGGCCGGTTTTCCAGCGATGCTCGACTGGTATGTGGTGCATCGCAAGAACAAGCGTCTACCTCCCGCTGCGCTCGCGTTCAAGGAGTTTCTGATCCGCGAAGGCGCTGCGCAGATCGCGGCGATCACTCATATCGATGCCGATCTGCTGCGTGGGCGGGATAAATGGGCTGAGAAAGCGCAGGTTTAGTACGGCGCCCTCACGGAAGCGCACCCGAAGCGTCCCTGCTGGCCAGCAATGCGATCAGGCTTGCGTTCTGGTTCGCCTTGAGTTCTTTCGTTATCTGACCAAGCGCGTGTCGCTGCCGGTCAAAGAACTCACGGGGACTACGCATGGTCGGATGGCGGTGGAATGCGTCAAGGAACGCGGACAAGACCGTCTTCAGGTAAAACTCGAGGTTCGCACACAGCAACGTCGCATCGACCACGCGCTGCGCGCTATGCACAATGTCGCAGCGGGCTCGATAAATTCGCTGAACATGCCAGCGCAGCCTCCGTTCGTGATTGTTCAGCGCATCGAGGATCCGATGGTGGGTTGAAATCATGGCGAGAAATCGCCTGGTACGGAACCAGATAAAAGGGTGCGTACTACACGCAGCTTCTATCGCACGCTTCATGGCGGGGTCCTGCAAGACGTTGTAGAACGCCGATAACTTCATGCTGCCCAATTCCAGCGGCTCACCCGCGGCGTCGCGCAGATCGATCTTGAGATCAACCAATGCCGAGCGCAGCGCCGTGAGGTGCTTAGGCAGATAGGACATTGCCACTGTCGGCGCCAGAGAGTTTTCAACACCCTCGCCGATGCCTCCTCCACCGCCAATGCCTTTGACGAGGAATTCCACGGCGGTCCACCAGTTAACCAGCTTGTTCTCGAAATTTGACGTCTCGGCACCGACCCGATACAGCCTGAATGTCGAATAGATGCGATCCTTCGCGTCCGCTGAAAGCGTCCCGCTGCCAACCAGTTCCTGCAGACGGCGCATGAACTCCTCCAACTGCTCAGCGGTAAGTGACGAATCGGGATTGGGAACCGTGCCCGGCAATGGCAGCAGCATATGCCGGCCTTCCTTGGCCAACAGGAAGCTGTTGGAAAGTTGGACGTTCTTCCGCTCATAGTCATAGCGGACGACATCAAGGACCTGCCCGATCCGATCACCCGCGACCGAACCGGCTATCCGCCCGTCCTGCGCGTACGCAGTCGTTGTAGCGAACAGTCGGCCTCCGCTAGCCGACGCAAACCGGCGGACATAGTTGCTTGACTTCGGGCCGATCTCGGGAGGCTGCATGCTGAACTCGATGTCGCCCACACGAGCAGGAAAGTAATCAGGCTTACTGACGTTGCTGATCGAAAACGTGACCCGGTATGGCTTCGGCTGTGAACCAAGCCGCTGGAACACCTCACCAAGAGCTTCACTGAAGACATATGCCGACGTTTCAGCCACCTTCTCAACGTTGGGCAACAACATCAGGCGGTACAACATGAACAGAGACTCAAAGCTCCAGCCCCGGTTAATCAGGGTGCTCAACAAGGTCGACGTCACCTTCTCGATTTCACCGAGTTTTGACTCGATGTTCTCAAGTTCGGGGGAGGCTTCCTGTACAGACAATTCATGTTCCAACCATGACACGCAACGGGCGATGAAATGGTCGTCGAGCGCCTTTTCCAATTCCCGTCCGAAAGCGTCGATCAGCGAATGATGTCTTGCGACCGCCGCGCCCCAAGCTTTTAGCACTTTCGATTCATCCGCGTCCTGACCGCTTTGCTTTGGCCGAGCTTCGGTCAGAATGGAAATGAGGTGGCCAGCAGACACTCGAAATACCTCATCCGACATGATGATATGGTCAGAGAGGATTTCTACCGCTTCGGCAGTGACCCGACCCACATCGCCTTCATTTGCGTGTCCACCCTCAACCATCCGAAGCAGTTCCCGCAGAATGTTCAGCGGGTTCATGGCTCGCACACGGAACGCATCCAGTGATGCTTCATGCACAAGGTTGAACCAGCACTCGCAAAAGAAATGCTGACGCGCTGTGAGGCCGTGCTGCTGCACGATCCGCTGATCAATCCGCATCGACTTGCCGCTAGAAATGAAAGCGGTTATTCTAGCGGCTCAGTCGGCTGACAGTAGCTGGCAACGGAAAAAAGGGGTCAGGGCTTGTTGGCCTGGACGTGTTCCGCAGCATTCTCCGCCCCGCCTATGTAACGGCCCGCTCAGACAGCGGGCCGTTTTTTTTCCTAGTCAGGATGCAGTTGCCCCCGGTTTCGCCCGTCTCGTTTTCATCGCAAGCGGCCTTGGCGCCCACGCATAAACAAAACACTATCGTTTTTCACAATAACTTTAACTGTCGCTTATTTGTGGCCGCTTCTATTCTTGGTCCATGCCATCTGCCTGAAGGAGACGACCATGAACCCCACACAAGCCGACGCCCACGATGCCGAAATCCACGCGCAACTGTGCGCGTACAACGCCGCATTCGACGAACTCGGTCTGCGCTTTCGCTGGGACGCCTACACGTTGGTGTCGCTCGCCGCGATCGACGGCGAGCAGGCGCGAGTGGCCGCGTACATCGAAACACATCACGCGCATTTGCTGAACGCGTATAGCGCCGAATTTCTAAGCCAGGCCATTCTCGAGAAGAAGAGCGCGCGCTATCCGGCGTGTCTGACGTTGCGTGTCGAGAGTGCGCCGCCACCGCTTCAAACGGCGCGTGCCGCGCATCAGAACGCGAGATCCGATCTCATGCGCTACGACGGGGAACTGCCGGCACTCGCAGGTATTTAAGCGCTGCCGATATCATGACGCGGCATGCACGCCAACGGCAGCGGCCGCGTTAAACCGCTCGACGAGAAAATCGATGAACGCCCTCGCCCGCGCGGACTGATTCCGCTTGTTCGGGTAGTAGACGAACAGGTCCGCCGACGGCTGCACGAATTCCGGCAGCACGACGCGCAGCCTGCCGCTTTCCAGGTACTTCGCGAGATCCCATTCCGAGCGGATCAGGATGCCGTGGCCGTCGAGCGCCCAGCCGAGAACGATATCGCCATCGTTGCTCGACAGCATCCCGCGCACCTTGATCGCTTCGTTACGACCTTTGTGCGTCAGGCGCCAGATTCCATAAGCATCGTCGTTCTGACGATGAACGATGCACTGGTGATCCGCCAGGTCGGCCAGGCTACGAGGCGTGCCGTGCTGCTCCAGATAGCGCGGCGAGGCGCACAGAAACCGGCGATTCGACATCACCCGTCGTGCGTTGAGCCGCTTGTCGGGGAGCGAGCCGAAACGGATCGCCAGATCAACCCCGCTTTCCACGAGATCGATCGGCCGGTCGGTGACATCGAGTTGCACTTCGACATGCGGATAACGCTTCGCAAACTCGGAGACGAGCGGCGCGATCGTCGTGCGGCCGAAGCCCAGCGTCGCATTCACACGCAACAAACCGCGCGGCGCCGAACGGCTCGACGACACCGCCTCTTCCATTTCCCGAATCTCAGCGAGGATCCGCGTGGCGTGATGCAGATAGGTCTCGCCTTCCGCGGTGAAGCTGATGCTGCGCGTGGTGCGGTTGACGAGCCGCACGCCGAGGCGCGCTTCCAGTTGCGCGAGCCGTTTGGTCGCCGCGGGCGGCGTCAGGTCGAGTTCGCGCGCGGCCGCGCTCAGATTGCCGTGACGTGCGAGCAGCACGAAAAACTGCAACTGCGAAGCGATATCAGTCTTCACCATAAGTTAATAAAGAAGTGATTTTCAGTGAATCATAACGCCATCTTTCGCGAATAACCTAGCGTCTCCTTCTACCGCGATGCCATCTGGAAACACCATGAGAATCGTCGAAATCCGCGAAAAGACCGTCCCGATCAGCTCGCCGATCCGCAATGCCTACATCGATTTCAGCAAGATGACGCTGAGCCTCGTCGCCGTCGTCACCGACGTGATCCGCGACGGCAAGCCGGTGATCGGCTATGGCTTCAACTCCAACGGCCGCTACGGCCAGGGCAAGCTGATGCGCGAACGTTTCATTCCGCGCCTTCTCGAAGCCGACCCGGCCACGCTCGTGAACGATGCCGGCGACAACCTCGATCCGCACAGGATCTGGGCCACGATGTTCACCAACGAAAAGCCGGGAGGCCACGGCGAACGTTCGGTCGCAATCGGCACGATCGATATGGCGATCTGGGACGCCGTCGCGAAGATCGAAGGCAAGCCGCTCTTCCAGTTGCTCGCCGGGCGCTACGGCAACGGTCAGCCCGACCGCAAGATTTTCGTGTACGCCGCGGGCGGCTATTACTACCCGGGCCAGGATCACGGCAAGCTCAAGGACGAGATGCGCAGCTATATCGACCGCGGCTATACGGTGGTGAAGAAGAAAATCGGTGGTGCGTCGCTCGACGAAGACCTGCGCCGCATCGATTCGATCCTGGGCGTTCTCGGCGACGGCCAGAAGCTTGCCGTCGATGCGAACGGCCGCTTCGATCTCGACACCGCCATCCGCTACGCGAAAGCGCTGTCGCAATACGATCTGTTCTGGTACGAAGAAGCAGGCGATCCGCTCGATTTCGAACTGCAAGCGACGCTGCGCAACTATTACGACAAGCCGATGGCGACCGGCGAAAACCTGTTCTCGATGCAGGACGCCCGCAACCTGATCCGCTACGGCGGCATGCGCGCCGACCGCGACTGGCTGCAATTCGACTGCGCGCTGAGTTATGGCCTCGTCGAATATCTGCGCACGCTCGACATGCTGCATCAGCACGGCTGGTCGCGCAGCCGCTGCATTCCGCATGGCGGTCATCAGATGTCGCTGAATATCGCGGCCGGTTTGGGACTCGGCGGCAACGAATCGTATCCGGATCTGTTCCAGCCGTATGGCGGGTTTCCTGACGGCGTCGCGGTCGAGAACGGGTACATCACGATGCCCGACCTGCCGGGGATCGGCTTCGAAGGCAAGGCCGATCTGTATGCGGAGATGCTGAAGCTGTCCGCTTGAGATGCCGCGTTCGTATCACGACGCGCGCGTGAGTCCGAACACAAGACATCGAGTGTGCCGGCCGTTCATGACCGGCACACCGTTCACATCATTCCGCGCCGCGAACGATGCGCAGATCACGGTCGGCGCCGTCGCCCAATGCCTTCAGCGCCTGCTGGTAGGCATCGCTTTCATAAGCGGCGACGGCTTCTTCGTAAGACGGAAACTCGATCACCACCGTGCGTTGCGTCAGGCCTTGTTCGCGCACTTCCTCGGCCGCGGTCCGCACGAGGAACTTGCCGCCGGAAGCGGCCACCGCGGGGGCCGCGATCTGCGCGTACGCTGCCAGCTTCGCCGGGTCCTTCACCTCACGGTACGCGGTCACCCAATATCCTTTGCTCATTCGAATCTCCTGGTTTGAAGCAAGAAAGCCCTTGCTGTGTCGAAAGCATTACTGCCGAAAACTACTCGCTGGAAACTGCTGCGGGAATTATGTCACGTGAAGGCATGCGTCGACGTTTCGAGCGAGCCGCACCCTTCACGCAGTGGCGGAATCGGCCAGCACGACCTCCACGGCTCTGTACGGACCGCCACAGACTCCGCGACAGCGGCCGGGCACAATCGGGGCGATGTCCTTCATCCCACGTCGGAGTCACAATGGGTTGGAAAAACCTGCTGATCGAAACGCCGGTCTGGGTGATGGGCCGCTTCTATCCGCCCCGCTTCGACCCGCATCGCGCGACGCCGCGCGAGATTCTGGTGCTGCGTCCGAACGACTTCGGCGAACTGCTCACCACCACGCCGCTTTTCGAAGCGCTGCGCAAACGCTTCCCGGCGACCCGCCTGATCGCCGGCGTCGGCAGTTGGGGGCGGCCGATTCTCGAGAACAATCCGTATATCGACGAAATCGTCGAAATCGATGCGCCCTGGAATAACAAACTGGTCGAAGACCGCTCGCATCGCAACGTGCTGCGCTTTCTGTGGCGCTCGCCGCAAGTCGCGGCGCTGCGTGCGCGCGGCGGTGTCGATGTCGGTATCGACGTGCTCGGCAGCTACATGGGCGCACTGCTGATGATGCGCGCGGGCGTGCGCTACCGGATCGGCGTGCGCGGCTATCGCGGCGGCTGGAGCGGCTGCCAGGCATACATCGACTTCGCGCGGCGTCAGTCTGGCCGCGCCGCGCTTGCGCAGGGAGAATTGCTCGGCGCAACGACATTGCCTGAAGCACGCCCGCAACTGTTCCTGACCGACGAAGAACGCGCCCATGCCGCGCAAATCTGGAAGACGCCGGTTGCGGGTCGCCGCACGCTACGCGTGCTGGTCGGTGTCGGCGCCGGGGTTCCGACCAAGGCGTGGGATGCCGGCCAGGTCGGCGCCGCGCTCGCGCGGGTCGCCCAGTCGTGGGAAGCAGAAGATGAGACCGGCGATATCGTGATCGTCGGTAGCGAGGCCGATCGGGCGCGCGCTGCCGAAGCGATCGCCGCAGCCGGACCGGCTGTGCCGGTGCGCTCGCTGGCGGGTGAATTGCCGATGCGCAGCGTATTCGCGCTCGCTGAAAATGCGGATCTGGTGCTGACGAATTCGTCGATGCTGATGCATGTCGCGGCCGCGTTTCGTCGTCCGACAGTGGCT
The DNA here is from genome assembly GCF_046030735.1 of Paraburkholderia xenovorans. GTDB lineage: Bacteria > Pseudomonadota > Gammaproteobacteria > Burkholderiales > Burkholderiaceae > Paraburkholderia > Paraburkholderia xenovorans_A. The sequence goes on along the minus strand of NZ_JAQQBV010000014.1, from coordinate 96,722 downwards.
GTGATCGGCGGCAGCATTACGCGGCCCGAAGTGCACGACGCGATCTGGGGCTATCCGCCGCCTTATCGAAGCGTCGCGCCCGAGCACTATGTGGCAGGCCAGCACGCGCGAAACTGGCCGGATGTCGAACGGGTCGTGCAAGCGATCTTGCAGACGCTCGGCGAGAAGCGCGTGGGTGTCGGCGCGGCGACGGATTAAAAGCTGCCCACTGCACGGTGTACGGCGGTGTACGGCCGCGCATGGCGACCAGACCGCCAGCGCCAAGCAAGCAATCAATCAAGCCTGCGTCGACCCCGCATCCATTTCGTCGAACCGCTTCCATTTGTAGAACGCCGCCGACACCAGCCAGCTCACGATAAACACGCCGACGATCACATATCCGATCACACCGAAATTGTCGTTGAGACTGCCGATCAGGTCCCAGAAGCGGCCGGTCAGTTGCAGTTTGTCCGCGACGAGACCCAGCCCCTCGATGCTGCCCACCAGCAACGCGACCACGACCGAAATCGTCGTGATGGTGATGTTGTAGTACAGCTTGCGGATCGGTTTGACGAAAGCCCAGCCATACGCGCCCAGCATCAGGATGCTGTCGGTGGTGTCGACCAGCGTCATCCCCGCGGTGAAAAGCACTGGAAACACCAGGATCGACCAGATCGGCATGCCTTGCGCGGCCCCAGCGGCGGAAATGCCGAGCAGGCCGACTTCGGTCGCGGTATCGAAACCCAGGCCGAACAGAAAGCCCAGAAAGTACATGTGCCAGCTTTGGGTGATCAGGCGGAACAGCGGCCGGAAAATGCGCGCGAGAAAGCCGCGGTCGGCAAGCAGCAAGTCGAAGTCTTCGTCCGCGTAAGGCTCGCCGCGCCGCACGCGCCGGAATGCGCGGATCACCGAGCGCAGGATCACCAGGTTCATCAGCGCGATCGCGAACAGGAAGAGCGTGGACACCACCGTGCCGATCAGGCCGCCGATTTCCTTGAAGCCGGCCATCCGGGTTTGCAACGCCATCGCGGTGGCCGCGATGCCCACCGAGGCCAGCACCACAATGGTCGAATGTCCGAGCGAGAACATCAGGCCGACCGTGATCGGCCGCTTGCCCGCCTGCATCAGCTTGCGCGTGACGTTGTCGATCGCGGCGATGTGGTCCGCGTCCACCGCGTGCCGCAGGCCGAACGAATAGGCCAGCAGGCTCGTACCCATCAGCAGCGGGTAATGGTGAAAGGCCGCGAACGCCCAGACCCACGCGCCGACGTTGAACGCGATCAGCAACAGATAAAGACCGCCGACTTTCTGGCGCAGATTGCCCTGTTCGTCGCCGAACAGGGCCTTGATGAGACCGGCCATCGAAACTCCCTGATAGATAAGGATGCATCGCGGCGGCGGAACGGCCCCGGCCACGTTACGGCCAAAGATAATACCTTTGCCAAAAAAATCACACCAAATCGCGTTCGTCCCAGACATAAACCCAGCGTGCTGAAACAACGCGTGGCATTGCTGTCAACGGCGGCAACAAAAGGGCTTGCACCGCGAACCTCGCTGCCACGATTCACGGCGTTTCCGCGAGCAACGCCTTGATCTTCGCCTCGGTCTGTTCGTAATCGCCTTCGCCGAAATGCGTATACGCCACGTGCCCCTTCTTGTCGACCAGATAGAACGCGGGCCAGTACTGGTTATCGTAAGCACTCCACGTCGCATAGCGGTTGTCCTGGGCGACCGGGAACGTAATGCCGAGGCGCTTGATCGCGCTGCTGACATTCGTCGTGCTGCGCTCGAACGGGTACTCCGGCGTATGCACGCCGACCACCGCCAGTCCCTGGTCCCTGTACTTCTGATCCCAGCTCTTCACGTACGGCAGCACGTGCAGGCAGTTGATACACGTATAGGTCCAGAAATCGACCAGCACGACCTTGCCGCGCAACTGCTGCATGGTCAGCGGATCGCTATTGAGCCATTTGTCGATGCCGGTGAATTCCGGCGCGACAGTGCTGTGATTGATCCGGCTTGACGCGGAACCGGCGTCGGCGTCCGCCAGCGGGTTGCCGACCAGACCGGAGAGGGCGGCGGCGCTGGCCGCCACGGTAGCCACGAGCAACGCGGCAGTAGTGACGATTTTGAGTCGGGAGATCATGACAGGCCTTCCTTTGATGAACATGGCCGTATTGGACCGCCCGCACGTATCTGGCTTGTGTCGCCGACGCGCCGCGGGTGCAATGTTTTGTGTCGCGCGGGCGTCCAGATACATTGCGATACAAAGCGTCGCGCGGACTGGGCTATAAAGCAGCCATTCCTATTGTGGAGAGCCGTATGAACACCGAAACGCTGCACGGGTCCTGCCATTGCGGCACCGTCAAATTCGAAGTCCGCACCGCCGTCGTTCCCGCCGAGCGCTGCAATTGCAGCCTGTGCCGCCGCAAGGGCGCGTTGATGACGCCGCCGTTCGCCGCCGGCGAGCTGACCATCTTGCAAGGCGAAGAAGCGCTGACGTTGTACCAGTTCAACACGCGCACCGCGAAGCACTACTTCTGCAAGCACTGCGGCATTTATCCGTTCCATCAGACGCGCAAGGACCCACGGCTGTGGCGGGTCAACATCGGTTGCCTGGAGGGTGTCGACCCGTATACGCTGGAGGCCGGCGTAGCCAATGGCGCCAGCTCGTCGGTCGTGGAGGACGCATGAAACGGCTGATGACGATTCTCGCCTTTCTGGCGGGCGGACTGGCTGCGGAACTGGCGCACCCGGTGCAGTGTTCATTGATCAACTCAGCCGGAGTGCGAGTCAATCGTCGAAAGGATTGAGTCATTGATGGAAAACACCGATCACGTGCTGATCGTCGACGACGATCGCGGCATCCGCGAACTGCTCGCCACCTATCTCGAGAAGAACGGCATGCGCGTGTCGCTGGCCGCGAACGGCCGGCAGATGCGCACGGTGCTGGAACAGGGCGCGCCGGATCTGATCGTGCTCGATCTGATGCTGCCCGGCGAAGACGGCCTCGTGTTGTGCCGCGAACTGCGCGCCGGCAAGTTCCGCGCGGTGCCGGTACTGATGCTGACCGCGCGCAGCGAAGAGACCGACCGGATCGTCGGACTGGAAATGGGCGCCGACGATTACCTGGCCAAACCGTTCGCCGTGCGTGAGTTGCTCGCGCGCATCCGCTCGGTGTTGCGCCGCGCGCGCATGCTGCCGCCCGGCATGCAGGTGACGGAGAGCGCGCCGATGATCGGCTTCGGCGATTGGCGGCTCGACACCACCGCGCGTCATCTGCTCGACGCGCAAGGCACGATGGTCGCGTTGAGCGGCGCCGAGTACCGCTTGCTGCGCGTGTTCCTCGATCATCCACAACGGGTGTTGACGCGCGATCAACTGCTCAATCTGACGCAAGGCCGCCAGGCCGACGCGTTCGACCGCTCGATCGATCTGCTGGTGAGCCGCTTGCGGCAGCGCCTGCAGGACACCGCCCGCGAACCGCGCTACATCAAGACATTGCGTAGCGAGGGCTACGTTTTCTCAGCAGCAGTGATCATGCTGGAAGGCGACTCATGAAAGCGAATGCAAATGCGCTGCTCAATTGGGATTGGCACTGGAACTGGCCGCGCACGCTCTTCGCGCGGCTCGCGCTGATCCTGTTCGTCAGTCTCGCGCTGGTGCAAACGCTGTCGGTCTGGCTCACCCGAACCGAGCGCGACCAGACCATGACCAACGTGATGATGGGTTACATCGAACGCGAGGTGACGAGCTCCGTCGCGCTGCTCGATCATTTGCCGGCCGACGAACGCGCCGCGTGGCTGCCGCGACTCGCGCGGCGCACTTATACGTTCGTTCTGAGCCCAGGCGTCGCCGGCGCGCCGCCGGATGCGAAGCTCTCGGAACGCGTCGCGCAATCCATCGCGGACGGCATCGGCAAACGCTATCCGCTCACGGCCAATGCGGTGCCGGGCGACCCGGACCGCTTGCAGGTTCATCTGCAATTGAGCGACGGCACGCCGCTCACGATCGACTATCACCCGATGCCGAACGCGCCGCTGTCGCCGTGGTTGTCGGTGGTGCTGGTGCTGCAACTGGTCGTGCTGGTCGCCTGCTGCTGGCTGGCCGTGCGCCTCGCCACGCGCCCGCTGAGCCAGCTCGCGCGCGCGGCCGACGCGCTCGGTCCCGACCTGAAGGCCGAGCGCCTGCCCGAAAACGGACCGGACGAAGTAGCACGCGCGGCGCGTGCATTCAACGCGATGCAGGAACGCATCAGGATGGTGATGACCGAGCGCTTGCAGATTCTTGCGGCGATCTCACACGATCTGCAAACGCCGATCACGCGGATGCGTTTGCGCGTCGACGTGATGGACGACAGCGCACAAGGCGCGCGGCTGCAACAGGACCTGCAGGAAATGGAAACGATGGTCAAGGAAGGCGTGACCTACGCGCGCACGATGCACGGCGCCAGTGAAGCGCCGTTGCGCATCGATCCGGACGCGCTGTTCGACAGCCTGGTCTTCGATTACGTCGATGCCGGCAAGGACGTCACGCTGCACGGGCGCATCGACGCGCCGTTGATCACGCGGCCTCAGGCATTGAAGCGGATCGTCGGCAATCTCGCCGATAACGCGCTGAAGTTCGGCGGCTCGGCCGAGATCCGCGTGGCCGCGGCGCCGGGCGGCGACGTGACGGTCGCGGTGCTCGATCGTGGGCCGGGGATTCCGGTGGAATCACTGAAAGCGGTGTTCGAACCGTTCTACCGGCTCGAAGGATCGCGCAATCGCGGAACCGGCGGCACCGGTCTGGGTCTCGCAATCGCGCGGCAACTCGCGCTGGCGATGGACGCCACACTGTCGCTGCATAACCGGCCCGACGGCGGCCTCGAAGCGCGGCTCGTGTTGAAGCGCGCGCAACCCACTCCTCATCCTTGAGTCGATTGCACAAACACCCGTTGTGTATCTCAATGTATCTGCGCCGTAGATAAATACATAACGTTTCACTGGCCCCTCTTTCCAGACACAAGCCAGATACGTCAGAGAGTTTTAATACTTCCACGCCAGACGGTCTGGCATCGCAAACGCCACCTGCATAAAGGCGTTTGCGCAAACTCTCTCTGAGGTGGAAATCATGAAACTCGTTCAATCGCTGATGGTCGCCGCTGCGCTCGCTCTGCCGGCTTTGTCGTTCGCACAATCCAATGCACCGCTTTCGCGAGCCGACGTGCGCGCGCAACTGATCGAACTGCAAAAGGCCGGGTACAAAGTCGGCACCGACGATCTGCACTACCCGCAGAACCTCGAAGCCGCCGAAGCGCGGCTGAACAACCGGAGCAACGCTTCCGCATCGTCGTATGGCTCGTCGAGCGCCGGCACGTCCGCATCGGGTTCACGCGCGGCCGCCACGGATGCATTCGGTCCGAACTCGATCTACGCCAAGCCCTGAGGCCGATCGGCGCTCATCGCAAGCGCGTAAGGATCGGTCGGCGTATCTGTGTAGTCAATCTTTAAGGAGAATCAACGATGTCGGATCAGATCAATCTTCGCCGTCGTCGTCTGCTCGGGACGACGGTTGCGGGTATCAGTTTGATGGAGTTGGGCCTGAGCGGACTCGCCAACGCGCAGTCGAACGGCGCGACGGCGAACGCAGCGGCCACGCATCCCACGTCGTTCGAGCATCTTCGCCAGGTCGACATCGGCACGCTCAGCATGGGCTACGCGGAAGCCGGCCCGCGCAACGGCCCGGTCGTGATCCTGCTGCACGGCTGGCCGTACGATATCTACAGCTTCGTCGAAGTCACGCCGTTGCTGGCTGCCGCCGGCTACCGGGTGATCGTGCCGTATCTGCGCGGTTACGGGACCACGCGCTTCCTCTCCGCGGACACGCCCCGCAACGGCCAGCAGGCGGTTGTCGCCGTCGACGTGATCGCGTTGATGGATGCGTTGAAGATCGACAAGGCGATCCTCGGCGGCTTCGACTGGGGCGCGCGCACGGTGAACATCATTGCGGCGTTGTGGCCGGAACGATGCAAGGCGATGGTGTCGGTGAGCGGTTATCTGATCGGCAGTCAGGAAGCGAACAAAAAGCCGCTGCCGCCGAAAGCCGAACTCGCGTGGTGGTACCAGTTCTATTTCGCAACGGAGCGTGGCTACGCCGGTTATGAAGCGAACCGTCACGACTTCAACAAGCTGATCTGGCGTCTCGCGTCGCCCAAATGGAATTTCGACGATGCGACCTTCGACCGTTCCGCCGAGTCGTTCAACAATCCTGACCATGTCGCGGTGGTGATTCACAACTACCGCTGGCGCCTCGGGCTCGCGCAGGGCGAACCGCAATACGACGCACTCGAAGCGCGTCTCGCCACCGCGCCTTCCATTCCGGTTCCGACGATCACGCTGGAAGGCGACGCGAATGGTGCGCCGCATCCGGAACCCGCGGCCTACGCGAAGAAGTTCACCGGCAAGTACCAGCACCGCAATATCGAAGGCGGCATCGGCCACAACTTGCCGCAGGAAGCGCCGAAGGCGTTCGCCGATGCGCTTGTCGACGTCGTTCGTCTTTGAGCGCACACGTATCACACGAACTCATATTTTCAGCAAAGGAATCCATCATGACCACGATCGAAAAAGTTATCTTCTCGGGCAATACTCACACCGTCGTCAACCATGAACCGGACGCTCAACGCGGCGAACACGGTGTGGTCGACATCAAGCTGTCCGCGCCTGGCGGCGAGCACTATTCGTTCATCGCCGTCGACGCGCATCCGAGCGCCGAGCAGTTGTTCGCGGGCGCATGGTCGGCGTGCTACATCGGCGCGCTCGGCATCGCGGCATCGCTGAAGAAGATAGAGTTACCGGTCGACGCTGCGGTCGATATTCAGGTCGACATCGGGCAGACCGGCTCCGCGTGGTTTCTCGGCGCGCACTTCACGGTTCGTTTGCCGGGACTCGCACAGCATGTTGCCGAAGCACTCGCGAATACGGCTCATCAGATCTGCCCGTATTCGAAGGCCGTGCATGGCAACATCGATGTCGAAATGAACGTCGTTGCGGCGTGATTCGAGCCACCCGCTTCACGGCGATGCCGGTTTCGCGCCGCTCGGGTCCGGCGGCGGCAGCGCCGGATCGAGTTTCGCGGACTCCTTCACCAGTTGCTCCGTCATCGCGGAAGCAACCGGGTTCGAGCCGGGACGGTAGGGATCGCTACGGCTCGCCTGGTAGGTGTCGGGCTGGCCAGGTTGCTCCACGACAACGCGACCCGGTAGCTCCGGCGGCGGCAACGACGGATCGAGTTTCGCGGACTCCTTCACGAGTTCGTCCGTCAACGCCTGCGCCACCGGATTCGAACTGTGGCGATACATGCCGTCACGCCGGTTTTCACCACGCGATGCGATGCGCGCTTTCACACCGGTAGACCCGTTGAAATCAGGCGGCGTTTCCGGCTTCGCCGGCAATTGCGCGGCCATGCTGGCCGGCGGCTCGGGTTGCGCGGTGACGGCCACGCTCCCCACCGTCACATGGCTATCGCCGAAGCGCGGATCGGTCGCGGCCATCACGGTGCCACGCGTCGCGCCGTCGGCGTCGTCCGAACGGCTACTCTTTTGCAGCAGCAGAAACGCGCCGAAAATCAGCTCGACGACGAGCACGGCAGCAATCACAGATGTGCGTACATTCCTCATATCAACCAACGGTTCGGTCAGGTATTGCGCTTGGATGGATGACGGCTGTCCGCTCGGAAAGCGTCGGACGGCGGATTCGCAGTTGTGAGCCTGCGATAGCGATGGGGGACGTTCTGCGCGACCCGCGCACGTTGACATTCCAGCGGCAATGGTCCGGCGAATCGGGCACCGGACGGCACTGGACATCGCTCGTATGCTAATGCGAAAAAATGGTCTGTGCCGTAGATCGCATCGCGCGAACGGAACGGTCGCGAAACTGCAACCAGGCTGTGTGCATGCGTGCCATCAAGGATGACAGCGGGAAGCGACGCGACATCCGGCTCGGGAGCGTGACTCTCCCGTCCGGCATCGTCGGATATTTGTCGGCAACGAACTAGAGGTCGCGTCGATCAGTACGCGCCTTCCACCAGATGGGTCGGTGCGCCATTCACATAATTCTCGGCGTGTAGCTCGCCATGCAGGACACCGGCTGTCGTCGCTGCCATAGGTTTCCAGTTCTTCGTCGGCGACGCGCGAGATCGGCCGCGCCGCGAAGAGCGACATCCTCACGATTCACTGCACGCCGAGTTTCGCGACGCAATGGCTGATGCCGCGTATCGCACGTTTCAGCGCCGCGCATCCGGATATCGACGTGCGCTTGAATGCGTCATCGGCGGCGGTGGATCTGATCTCGGAGGCGGTGGATATCGACATCCGCTACGGTCCGAGAAAACTGCAACCGGCCGGCACGATGGTGCTCGAACTGCCGCCCGAAACTATCGTGCCGCTGTGCTCGCCCGCGTTCCTCGAAGGCGAGCATCCGCTGCATAGCGTCGCGGATCTGCAGCACCATCCGCTGATTCATAGCGAAGGGTGCCTCGTAGGCTGGCGCGACTGGATGCGTCTTCATCGCAAGACGCGGCTCGATATCGGACGCGGCCCACGCTTCGACCGCTCGTTCATGGCGATCAGCGCGGCCGTGGATGGTCTCGGGGTCTGCCTCGAAAGCCTGCTGCTCGCGCAACGCGAACTGGAAACCGGCAGGCTGGTGGCGCCGTTCGGTCTCGACGGCTTACCGGTGCACGGCTATACGCTGAACCTGTTGAAGTCGCGCGCGGAGTTGCCGAAGCTGCATAGTTTTCAGGACTGGTTGTTCGCGGAACTCGCGAAGTGATGCATCAAATGTTGCCCGAAGCGAAATCGAAACGCGCGGGTTAGAACCGCTGCAGGAGTCCGAGCTGCATTCCCTTGACTGGTGCGCCGGGATACGCAACCGGCAAACCCGTCACGTTCACACCGCGTAGCGTGAAACTCGCCTGGTCGTGATTCGCGAGATACGCGGCGCTGAAGTAGAACATCAGCTTCGGCGACATGTCGTATTCGAGCGCGGCACTGAACTGATCGGCACTCGCGCCCGCGCCGGAATAATCCCGCACATGCGCATAACCCAGCGAGGCCCGCGCGCGCGGCGAAAACGCGTATTGCGCGGACAATGCGCCGCCTGCGCCGTGATAAAACGGGCTGCCGCCGTCGCCGTTGAAAAATGCGAGCCAGACGCGGAACCGGTCCACCGCATACGTCGCGCCGCCAAGATTCGCACGCAACGCGCCGGCGCCATGCGTTTGCTGACGCGCATATAAAACCTTGAACGACTCGATCCGATAGGCGGCGGTGACGAAGTAGCCGTCGATACCGCTGCCGTCGTTCTCCGACGCATCGCGCGTCGACATCATCACCGTCGCATCGAACCCACCGATCGACGGCGACAGATACGCAATCGCATTGTTCGCATACGGGGTGATCTTCGACAGATTGTTGAGTCCGGATGCGATCGTGCCCGCGCCGAATGCATCGAGATTGCCTTTGAACGGAATGTAGAGCGGCGAGTATTGACGGCCCACCCTCACTTCGCCCCACGTGCTGCGCGTGCCGATCCACGCCTGCCGGTTGAACAGCACGCCTGGGGTTTGCAACGTGCCGTCGGCACTGCTGAAGCCGTTTTCCAGCGTGAACACGAGGTACGTGTCGCCACTCAACTGTTCGCTGCCGCGCAGTCCGACACGCGAGCCGCGATACGCGCCCGAGTCGACGCGCGCGGCCCAGCCGGAACCGGGGTTGGTCACTTCGACACTGGTATCGAACACGCCGTAGAGCGACACGGTGTTGGTGCTGGCTTCGTCCGCCCATGCGCCATGCAGGCCGCCGAGCATTCCGGCACACAGGAACATTGGGCGGGTCCACCGGATGCGGCGCGTCACCGGAGCCCGTTCGTGCGAGGTTCGCGCCGCACCCGCCGCGCCGCCGACGACACCCTGCCGCGCACGGAGAAAGTGTGCGCGTGGAGGTGATGGGAAGGTAAAAGTCCGATGAGCATGCGGACAGTCTAAACGGACATTTCTCGCAGTGGCGCGATCGGTTTCGAGTTTGACGGGCTCTCACGCTTTCAACAGGGAGATACCTCACTTGCCATTTTCAATGAGATATGATCTCCTACGACTTACAGAATATTTCCGTAATCGAAATTGAAACAACGCGAAAGTCGTCGCGGGGTATTCCTTTGCCTGTCGATTCGTTGAAATAACCGTCCAGTAAAGCGTAAACCCGAATGGATGGATTTTAAGGCGCGACTCGACACTGAGTCGAATACACGCACCGCAGCAAATTTCGCGACTTTTGTTGTATGACAACTGATAAATAAACGATCAAAAGCTGTTTTACACCACGAGAAAACAAGCAAAAGCCGCAAACGTTTTCGAGTGAAAACCCATCGCCCCAGGTTCTAGTCGCCGGTTCGCCAAAGGAGGAGACAACCAGAAACAGAACGGCTTCAAAACAAATGATGCTTTCGACATCGATCAAATCCAAAATTCGGAGACAACACAGATGCTTTCGTCAAAAAGAACGACCCGTGCCTTCGTGCTCAGCACACTCGCGACTGCCCTTCTCGTCAGTGCATGCGGCGGCGGAGTCAGCGACCCGGCCGCGCCTACCCAACCGGTCGCGGACGACCCGTCCCACGGCGGCGCCGTTTCCCTCAACGGAATTGTTTATGGCGCGCCGGACACGAGTGTTCAGGCAGCAGCGGGCGTCCCCATCACGATGATGGGACAGATGAGAGCGCTGTTCGATCTCATCAAGAAATCCCCTGATTTCACGCAGGTGGTGATGGATCTCGGCGACGGCACCCCCGTCCACGTACTCGACACGAACACCGGCGACAAATTCCTGCCCGGCAAGCTGGCACTCGGCCTGTCGTGGATACTGATCGACATGAAAGCGAAGGGCGATCCGAAATACGCGGACTACCTCGCCACGTACCAGAAAATCACGACGGCGATGATGGCGCCGAACGGCGCCAATTACCTGTATGCCAACACGTCCTGGGGCGAGTACTACTACCTCGTCGCGCTGAATAACTTCAAGGCGCACGGAATGCTCAACGAAGTGTTCAGCGACGCGATGCTGACTACGTTGCAAAACCGTCTGACCTTCTGCGACATGTTCGGCCCCGACGCCAGCGGCAAAACGAATACGTGCCCGGCTGCCGGCGTGCCGATCGACGTCGCGTCGCTCAATACCGCGCAAAACTACTATGCGGTCTCGTACGGGATTGCCGGACTGCGTCAGAAGCTCGGCTGGAGCAACCTGAGTTTTTCGTCGACGACCGACCCCAAGGTTGCGTCGATGGGTGCGCGCGACGCGCTGCTGTACACGCTGACCAACCACATTCGCAACGACTCGTCGGGCGGCTTTTCCGACGAAGCGTCGAACACGCACACCACCTATTACGATCAGGCGCGCTTCGATCGCTACAGCACGTTGCTGATCGGCGAAGTGACCGAGCGGACCCTCGAGATGGGCAACGAAGCGAATTTGACGCCTGAATTGAAGGGGTATTTGCGCAAGTCGGTCGATCTGATCCTGCCGCAACTGAACGCCAACGGCCAGGGCTTCAATTACGGCCGCTCGATCGGCCCGTACGGCGATTCGGCATTCATGGAAGTGCTGACCGCAGCCGCCAATGCGGGCGTGTTGACGCCGCAGGAAATGCAGGTCGCCTATGCGTTCATCTACAAAGCGGCTTATCGCTTCGACACGTACTGGTACGACCCGACCTTGCCGACGCCGTCGGTGAACATGTGGGTGAAGGGTCGCGGCACCGATACGTATCGCGGCAAACCGCGCGTGATGGGCGAGAACTTCAGCCTGTTGCATCAGTACATGTATGTGAACGCATGGTGGAGCAAGCTCGGTTTCGGCGGCAAGGCGCCGATGTCCGACACCGATCTGCAGACTTACCTGAACGCAAAACCGCATTACACGCTCACCTGGTACAACCAGCCCGGCGATACGGCGCACCCATATAACGCGGCGCTGATCACCGTGCGCGACGGCAAGCGCGTGATCAACCTCAATCTGAGCCAGGCACCCGACTACAACTCGTTCACGCCGTACTATCCGGTGCCGTTCTCCGACAAGCTGATCTACGGCACGACGGATCTGGGCTACGCGTTGCTGATTCCGCAGGTCACCTATAACGGCAAAACCTACATTCCGGTCACGTACTACAAGAATCTGAATGTGCAGGAGAGCAATGGCCAGGTCGTGGTGTCGTTCGATACGGCCAAGTTCAGACAGGCCACGAAGAATGCGGCTTACACGACGGACCTCGATCTGCAGGTTCACACGGTGCTGACCTTCGCGAAAGGCACGATCTCGCGAACCGATACGCTGAGCTCCGCCACGCTCGCCGGCAACCTCGCGGTCGAGACGGACTTCACGTCGTTCGCCGATTTCGCCAACACCAAGGCAAACGGCGACGGTGTGTCGGTCAGCTATGCGAACAGCAGCGCGAGCAGCAGTGCGACGGGTTACGGCACGACGGGCTTCGACAACTGCGCGCTGTCTAACTTCGAGATGGCGGGCGGCGTCACCAATCCGTTGTCGACAACGCCGATCGGGCAACTGCACTCGAATTTCGCTTGCACGACGCTGCCGTTCGCGTTGACGGGCGGAGCGAATCGCACGTTCAGCTGGACGTTGAAGTACGCCGACGCGAGTTAATCACGCGGATGAACATGCCGGCCTTCTATTCGACGAGGGCCGGCATGCGGATATCAGCCGCGTGGTTGGTTTTCGTTTCGATAAGCCGTGTCCGCAACGAAGCTTACAACGCTCGCACGAGCATCAACATGGCCGCCGCGATCGCTATACCGCCGATCGCTCGAGCAACCCGCTCGCCGTGCGGCAGAAGACGCTCGGCAGTAATCGCGGCGGTCACCGCGCCCATGATCCGCAAGTCCATCACGCCGGTGACGAGCAGAATCGTCGTCAATCCAGCGCAGCAGTAGCAGCAATGCAGCCCGAGTTGCACGCCGTGTCGCCAGGCCGCTGCCGACGTCGGCAGCATGTGGTCGCCACACATCGGCGATGCACGGCAGCATGCGAGCCGCCGCGCCTTCCACGCAGTGAACTGCAACACGCCACACACTACGACGACCACGCCGACCGCAAACGGAACCTCACGCGCCAACGCGGCCATCCGCATTTCCATCGACGCCAGCGCGGCGCCCAGCGGAAAGGCGAGCACACCGAACGCCGTCCACACAGCGAAGTAACCTGCACCCACGATCACGGTGAGCCACGCAACACGCGACTCGCCCGCCGCGCTTACGGCCTTGCGATAACGCCACAGCATCGGCATCAACGACGGCAGCATCATCGCCACCGTCATCACGACCCACATGCCGACGAACGACGCCGCGACGTCACGCCACGTCTGTCCGCACATCCGCAGCCACGCCATCGACATGGTCCAGCCGCCGGGCATCGGCATGCCGCTCATCGTCGACATCGACGTGCAACATAAGACCGTCGCCGCGACGCCGGTCACGAACAGCAGACCCGATACGCCGACGAAACTGCGCTGCGAAGCCCCGCGCCGCGAAGCCATCCGTTCGCCGATTGCGCTAACGCCGCTCATGATCCGCCTCAGCGCCGTTCGTATTCGTCGTGACGCTTCCACCAGACACCCGTCTCGTTGCGCCCTTTCGGCGCGCGGTCGAGCCATTGATACATGCCCCAGATGCCATCCACGCCGCGCGCGTAAGTGGAATACGCGTGATAAACCACGCCGTCTTCCAGCACGAACGTGCTCAGGCCCGGCCGGTCGCGCGAGTACGTTGCCGGATCGGTGCCGCAGGTGTCCGCGAACTGCGCGACGGGTTCGGGCACCTCCGCCGCGTCCATCGCGTGGCCGCCGCGCTCGTAGTTGTATTCGATGCTGCCTTCGCGCTGCTGCGCTTCGGTGAACGAGATGTTGAAGTCGAAGTTGAAATCGCTGCCGTTCGACGAAGCCCACGGAAACGTCCAGCCCATCCGCCGCTTGTAGTCCTGCAACTTCGGCAGCGGCGCGCGCGAGATCGCCATCAGCGTAACATCGTGATTCGCCAGATGAATCGCGAGTCCGTCGAAGCCGTCTGCGATCGACGAGCACGACGGGCAGCCCGCCTTGTAGTCCGGCCCGAACATGAAGTGATACACGAGAAGCTGCGAACGTCCTTTGAAAAGCTCGGCGAGCGACGCGCGGCCCTCGTCGGTCTCGAAGCGGTACGACTTGTCGATCCGCACCCACGGCAATGCTTGCCGTTGCGCCACCAGTTCGTCGCTCCGACGCGTGAGCGCCTTCTCCGCTTTCAGCAGATCGAGCCGCGCCGTCAGCCATTCTTCGCGCGTGCCGGTTTTGTGTGTCGTCATCATGATCGCTCCTTAGGTGTCCTTCGCCGTCTGCTGGTTTGTCAGGACGACGTTGGGGTTGTCGGTCGTGATAGATTAGTTCCGGACCTCGAACGGTGGGAGTGACAAGTGTGGCGGGATTCGAAACGGCCATGGACGCGCTAGTCACAGCGGCTGCCCGCGCGCTCGCCCAAGGCGATCCGCTCGGCGCGCTGAAGCGGGTCGCACTGCGCGACGACGCTTCCTCGCTCGCGCTGCGCGGCATCGCGATGGCCCAGCTCGGCGACTTCGTGCGCGCGCGGGCGCTGATGCGCGACGCGGCGCACGCGTTCGGTCCGCGCGACGCGGCGGCTCGCGCCCGTTGCCTCGTCGCCGAAGCCGAAATCGCGCTCGCCTCGCGCGACCTCGCGTGGCCGCCCACCACCCTCGACGCCGCGCGTGCGACGCTCGAAGCACACGGCGACCGCGTGAATGCCGCGCATGCAAGCTACCTCGAAATACGCCGTCTGCTTCTGCTCGGCCGCCTCGACGACGCCGAACGCAAGCTCGCCGCACTCGACCCGATGCGCGTGCCGCCCGCGCTGCGAGCCGCGCATGAACTGATCGTCGCGGGGATCGCGCTGCGGCGTTTGCAAACCGGTCTCGCCCGCACCGCGCTCGCGCAGGCCGGCCGCGCCGCGCGTCAGGCCGGCATTCCCGCCTTGATCGCCGAAGTTGAAAGCGCGGCGCGTCTGCTCGAAACGCCTGCGGCGCGCCTGATCGAGCGTGGGCACGAACGCCCGCTTCTGCTCGAAGACGTCGAGGCATTGCTGCGCTCGACAACGCTGGTCGTGGATGCATGCCGCTATGTCGTGCGCAATGCGGACACCGTGATTGCGCTTGCGAGCCGCCCGGTGCTGTTCACACTCGCTCGAACGCTTGCCGAGGCATGGCCGCACGATGTGTCGCGCGACACACTCGTCGCACGTGCATTCCGGGCCAGACATGCCGACGAATCGCATCGCGCGCGTTTGCGCGTCGAAATCGGCCGGCTGCGCGCGATGCTCGGCACACTCGCCGAAGTCAGCGCGACGCGGAGCGGCTTCGTACTGGCGGCACGCGAAGGGCTACACGTGGTGGTGCTGGCGCAGCCGGTCGAAGACAAACACGCAGCGCTGCTCGCGTTTCTCGCCGACGGTGAATCGTGGTCGAGTTCGGCGCTCGCACTCGTGCTCGGCGCGAGCCAGCGCACCGTGCAGCGCGCGCTCGACGCACTGGCCGCCGCGGACAAAGTGCAATCCTTCGGCCGCGGCCGCGCGCGCCGCTGGATGACGCCACCGATGCCCGGATTCGCGACGACTTTGTTACTCCCCGCTGTCTTGCCTCGCGATTAGGATCGCACCATGAAACGATCAGCCGCCAACATCCTCCGTGAATATGGGCCTTTTCCAGGTATCGCCAGCGTGCATGGCGTCACCTACGACGGCCAGCAAGTGTGGTTCGCCACGGGCGACAAACTGAACGCACTCGACCCGGCAAGCGGCAAGATGCTGCGCTCGATCGACGCCGCGTCGCACGCGGGCACCGCCTTCGATGGGCAGTACCTGTACCAGATTGCCGGCGATCGCATCGACAAGATCGATCCGGCCAGCGGCGACGTGCTCGCGACGATCCGCGCCCCCGGCGGCGCAGGCGGCGACTCGGGCATGGCATGGGCCGAAGGGACGTTATGGGTCGGTCAATATCGCGAGCGCAAGATTCATCAGATCGATCCGCAGACCGGGGCGATCCTTCGCACGATCGAATCGAACCGCTTCGTGACCGGCGTGACATGGGTCGACGGCGAACTGTGGCACGGCACCTGGGAAGACGACGCCAGCGAGTTGCGGCACATCGATCCGCAAACGGGCGACGTGATCGAAAGTGTCGAGATGCCGGCAGGTGTCGGCGTGTCGGGACTCGAGTCCGATGGCGGCGAGCAGTTCTTCTGCGGCGGCGGCGCCAGCGGCACGTTGCGCGCGGTGCAGCGGCCGGCGCACAGCAGCGGATCGGACGTTACGGCGGACTCGGCCAGCGAGTAACCCTCGCACTAGCAAAGCAGCAACCCGCCACCGCCTGAATCCAACCGCTTACCCTCGCCGCGTCTTCTTCAACCCAATCGTCTCGAACACCTCGAAATAACGCCTGTGCACGCCGTCCCGATCGGCAATCCGACGGCCCCCGGTCCGCCGACGTGTAAACTGCTGACTTTTTCGAATCTGGTGGTATCGTGCAAGCCCCCCAGCGCACAGCTCTCAGCGGCCCGGCGCTCATACGCATACTGGCTCGCCTGACGGATAACGACGCGACCGAATCCAGCCAATCGCTGTCGGACCGGCTCAGCCAGTGGCTTGGCTGGACCGACGCGATTGCGTTGTCCACGGTGCTGAGCGGCGCGCCGCCGGCCGTCGCCGCCTCCGGCGCACGCGCATTCGGCCCGGAGCAGGAAAGCGAGTGCGCCCGCGTGCGTACCACGCTGGTGAATGCGATTGCCGGGGACAGCGTGCTCGGCGCCGCGAAACGGCGCCCAGGCGCGCGCGTGGCGCCGCATGCAAACGTGGCCGCCGCGCCGGCGGATGCGCCGGTCGATTATGCGGTGTTCCGTCAGCGCTACACCGCGCTCCAGCAGTCGATGGAAACCGCGATCGGCAACCTGCGCGGCCGTCTGCGCGGCATGTTGGCGACGAAGACGCCCGGCATGGCCCGGCTCGCGGTGGTGGACGCCGTGATGGAGCGCGCGCTGGCACCACGCGAGCAAAGCCTGCTGGCAGCCCTGCCTGGCCTGCTCGCGCCGCACTTCGAGCGGCTGCGCGATGCCGAACAGGCGTCGCTCGCGGCCTATGAAGCCAGCGCAGATGCGGAAGCCCCGGCAGACGCACCGGACACGGCCGCGAAAAGCGCCGCCGCGCCGACACCCGGCGCGTGGCTGGACGCGTTTCGCAGGGATATGCAGAGCGTGTTGCTCGCCGAACTGGATGTTCGCTTACAACCGGTCGAAGGGTTGCTTGCCGCCCTTCGCACCAGCTAATTGAGACGTTATGTCCAAGCATTTGACGAATTGGGTTGTTTTTGTTGTAGGTCTGGCCGCTGCGGGCTGGATTGCTGTCGGTTATATCGGCTCGAATACGTTGGCGCTGGCCGTCACGCTGTTGATCGGCGTCTGCTATCTCGCCGGCGCGTTCGAATTGAAACGCTATAGCGAGGCCACCGCCACGCTCACGCATGCCGTCACGGAGCTGCCCGGCCCGCCGCCGAGCCTCGGCGCGTGGCTCGATCGCCTGCATCCGAGTCTGCGCAATGCGGTGCGTTTGCGCGTCGAAGGCGAGCGCGTCGCGTTGCCGGGACCGGCGCTCACGCCGTACCTGGTCGGCTTGCTGGTGCTGCTGGGCATGCTCGGCACGCTCCTCGGGATGGTGGCGACGCTGCGCGGCACCGGCATCGCGCTGGAAAGCGCGACCGATCTGCAGGCGATCCGCGCTTCGCTGGCCGCGCCGGTCAAGGGCCTGGGTTTTGCGTTCGGCACGTCGATCGCCGGTGTGGCCACGTCCGCGATGCTCGGGTTGTTGTCCGCGCTGTGCCGGCGCGAGCGGATCGACGCAGCGCAACTGCTCGACGTGAAGATCGCGACGACGTTGCGCATCTACTCGCAATCGCATCAGCGCGAAGAAAGCTTCCGGCTCCTGCAACGGCAGGCCGACGCGATGCCCGTGCTGGTCGATCGTCTGCAGGGCATGATGGCCGCCATCGAACAACAGAGCCTCGCGCTGAACGAACGGCAGATCGCGAGTCAGGAGGCTTTTCATGGCAAGGCAGAGGCGGCCTATACGCGGCTCGCGACGTCGGTTGCGCAGTCGTTGAAGGACAGCGTCGCCGAAAGCACGCGCACCGCCGCGGAAGGCGCCCGCACCGCCAGCGCGACCCTGCAGCCGGTGATGGAAGCCACGATGGCCGGGCTGGCCCGCGAGAGCGCCGCGTTGCACGACACGGTCACGCAGGCCGTGCAAAAGCAACTCGACGGGTTGTCGAACGGATTCACCGCGGCCACGACGAACGTCGCCGAAATCTGGAATCAGGCGCTGGCCGGACAGCAACGCGCAAGCGAAGCGCATGCCGACCATCTGCGCGGTTCGCTCGAACGATTCACCGAGAGTTTCGAACAGCGTTCGACCAGTCTGCTCGACGGCGTCTCCACGCGTCTCGAAGCGACCGCGGGCAATCTGACGCAAGCATGGAACGACGCCTTGTCGCGTCAGCAGAGCGTCGGCGAGACGCTCGCGGCTCATAACGAGCAAGCGCTTTGCGCCGCCGCCGCGACGTTCGAAGGACATGCTGCTGCGCTATTGAGCACCGTCGGTCAGTCGCATGCGAACCTGCAGACGGAACTTGCCGCGCGCGACGAGCAACGTCTAGCCGCGTGGAGCGACACGCTGGGCTCAGTCACCGCCGCGTTGGGCCGGCAGTGGGAGGAATTCGGCACCCGCACCGCGAACCGTCAGCAGGAAATCTCCGACATGCTCGCGCAAACCGCGCGCGATATCTCCGCGCAAACACAGGCGCACGCCAGCAGCACGGTCGCCGAAATCGACCGCCTCGTGCAAGCCGCCGCCGAAGCGCCGAAGGCTGCGGCGAGCCTGCAAGCCGAACTCGC
The DNA here is from genome assembly GCF_046030735.1 of Paraburkholderia xenovorans. Taxonomy (GTDB): domain Bacteria; phylum Pseudomonadota; class Gammaproteobacteria; order Burkholderiales; family Burkholderiaceae; genus Paraburkholderia; species Paraburkholderia xenovorans_A. The sequence continues at coordinate 77,703 of NZ_JAQQBV010000014.1, read as the reverse complement.
GGAACGCGACCAGCAACGCCTTGCCGCATGGACCGAAGCCCTCGGCTCGATGGCCACGACGCTGAGCAAGGAATGGGAGCAAGCCGGCACCCGCACCGCGAACCGTCAGCAGGAAATCTGCGACACGCTCGCCCAAACCGCGCGCGACATCTCGGCGCAAACGCAGGCGCACGCCGGCGCGACGATCGCCGAAATCTCGCGGCTCGTGCAGGCCGCGTCGGAGGCGCCCAAGGCCGCGGCCGAAGTGGTCGCCGAATTGCGTCAGAAGCTCTCCGACAGCATGGTCCGCGACACCGCGATGCTGGAAGAGCGCAGCCGTCTGCTGGCCACGCTGGAAACACTGCTCGACGCCGTCAACCATGCATCGACCGAACAGCGCACGGCGGTCGACGCGCTCGTGTCGACGTCCGCAGATCTGCTCGAACGCGTAGGCGCCGGCTTCACGGCCAAGGTCGAACTCGAAACCGGCAAGCTCGGCGCCGTGGCGGCGCAGGTGACCGGCAGCGCGGTCGAAGTGGCGAGCCTCGGCGAGGCGTTCGGCATCGCCGTGCAATCGTTCGGCGAATCGAACGACAAACTCGCGGCGCACCTGCAACGCATTGAAGGCGCGCTGGACAAGTCCCTCACCCGCAGCGACGAACAGATGGCGTACTACGTCGCGCAGGCTCGCGAAGTGATCGACCTGAGCATGATGTCGCAGAAGCAGATCGTCGAAGACCTGCAACAGCTCGCCGACCGGCGCGCGTCCGCCGGAGCGGATGCGGCATGAGCGAGGACATCGACGGCGGCGTGGAAACAGTCGCGCCGATATGGCCTGTGTTCGGCGATCTGATGTCGGTGCTGCTCGGGGCTTTCGTGCTGATCCTGGTGGGCGTGATCGGCGTGCAGATGGAACTGTCGACGCGGCTCGAACAGGAGGTCAAGCAGCGGCAGATGGAAGCGCAACGCCGCAAGACGCTCGAACAGGCGCTGGCGGGACCGCTCGCGGCCGGACGCGTGACGCTGGTGAACGGCCGCATCGGTATCAGCGGCAACGTGTTGTTCGCGCTGAATTCCGACCAATTGCAGCCCGAGGGCCGCGACGTGCTGAAGAGCCTCGCCGGTCCGCTGTCCGCCTATCTGCACGCACGCGACGAAATCCTGATGGTGAGCGGCTTTACCGACGACCGCCAGGTGCGCGAAGCCAACCGTCGCTTTGCGGATAACTGGGAGCTGTCCGCCCAACGCGCATTGACCGTGACGCGCACGTTGATCGACGACGGCGTGCCCGCCGGCTCGCTATTCGCCGCGGCGTTCGGCTCGCAGCAGCCGGTGAGTTCGAATGCCGACGACCAGGGTCGCGCGAAAAACCGGCGCGTGGAAATCGCGCCGATTCCGCGGCCGTCGAATGCAGCGGTGAAGCCTCGTGAATAGCGGTGAGACAAGCGGTGAGGATCGCGTGACGGACGCCGCCGCGCTCACCACGGCAGCGCGGGCGACGCTCGAAGCATGGCGCGAGCGCGGCGCCGATCGGCTGAATCCGGTCCGCTTCCATTTCATCGACGCGATGGAGCGACGCACGGCCGCTCACGAAGGCGAAGCGCGCCGCCTGCTGGACGCGAAGCTGGATGCATTGCTCACGGCCTATGCCAACGACCTGGAACGCGCGGCCGACACTCACCACGCGCCAACGTCCACCGAGCCCACCGACAGCGCGCTCGCCGGCCTGATCGACTACATCGCCAGCCAAACCACCGCGCCCTCCGCGTACCCGGAAATGGCGCTGCTCGAATACTTCCGCGAAATCTCGTCGAAGGTCCGCATCGAGCGACAGTTCCGCCAATCGCTGGAGCAGGTGCCCGGCAACGCGGGTCCGCTGAACTCCAACAGCCTCGTGCATCGCGCGTTGTCGCTGATGCGCGAGTCGTCGCCCGACTATTTGCAGCAGTTCTTGTCCTACGTCGACACCTTGTCGTGGCTGGAACAGATGAACGGCGGCGGCGCCGTCGCGGGCAAGGACGCGCCGCGCACAGCGGGCGCAAAAAAGAGCAGTCGCGGCAAAGCGCGCTAGCGTCGGCGTTCCGGCCAGCACCGCGCACGGCCTCTTTTTACCGATCTGATCGTCACCGAACAGACTGAGCGAATCCGCCGTAGGATGGTGGTATCTCGGCCTGTCCGTACCAGCGAGCTTTCTGGATCGCTTTCCCGGCGCAGGCTCCTTCAGGAAGACCCTTGCACGCGACCACGATGAAACAGCCCGTTCTGAACATGCTGACCGTCCTTGCATCGCTGGGCGTGGGGTTCGTCCCGGCCTCCTGCCATGCCGGCCCGCTCGACCCGCAACTGGACTGTCAATCGAGTCCACATGACTTCATCGGGCCGCTGCTGGACAACCAGTCGATCGATTCGAAGCCGATGCGCATCGAGGCAAACTCGGTCAACGCGTTTCGGCCCACGCGCGGCAGCAATCTGACCGCGTTCGGGTTTCACGTGTATGCGGTCTTCGGGTATCAGCAGAACGATCCAATGTTCAAACCGGGAAGCGGCACGCCGATCAAGTCCGCGACTTACGGTGTGGTCGTGTCCGGGCCGTCTTCGTCGGTCGAGACGCGTGTGCGCGGCGCGGGCAGCGAGGCCGGCGTGCGCGATGTGGTGCCGCTGATTCTCACCGCCATCTACTGCAACGGGCATTGATCCGGCTGATGCACGCGCTATCGTTTCGGTGGCTGCGTCCAGCCCGCACCGCGAGCTGAACGCCATTCGTTACGCTTCGGCCAGAACCTGCTGGACGATCTGCTCGAAGGCTTCCACCGGCTGTCCGCCGGTCACCAGATAGCGGCCGTTGAAGATGATCGACGGTACCGACTGAATCCCCATCTGCTGGTATTGGCGTTCTTCCGCGCGAACCTCCTGCGCGTAGTCGCCGCTTTCCAGCACGGCGCTCGCCTTGTCCGCGTCGAGTCCGACTGAGCGCGCCGCCTCGATCAGCACAGCGGGGTCGCTCGGGTCCTTGCCCTCGCCGTGATAGGCGCGCAGCAACGCCTGCTTGAGCGGCAACTGCTTGCCTTCTATGCCCGCCCAATGCAACAGCCGGTGCGCGTCAAACGTGTTGTACACATAGCTACGCGGACCGAACTCGAACCCGACGCTCTCGCCGCGCTCGCGGATCATCGCCTGGGTTTCGGCGATCTGCTCGGGCGTGCGCCCGTATTTCTTGCCGAGATAATCGACGATCGCCTCGCCGCCCGGCGTCATATCCGGATTCAGTTCGAACGGATGCACGGCAATCTGCGCGTCGACCGCGTCGCCGAGACGCGTTAGCGCAAGTTGAAGCGAGGACAGGCCGATCGCGCACCACGGGCACGCGATATCGGAAACGAAATCGATTTTGAGCGGTTGAGTCATGGCGTTCCTGACGACGAAGTTCGGTGGCACGGTAGTCGCGTCAATACGCGACGGTTCGCACAGGTTAGCGTGAAACGCCATGACGTGCAGAGCGCCTGGCAGGCCACTTCGGCATCGACGTGACGCATATCACCAACGGTAGTTGGCCCCGGCAAACACCTGCCTGCCGTAACCGAACGCGCACCACGTCGAGTAATAGCACGACGCAACGTAGCGTTTGTTCAGCAGGTTCTGCGCGTTCACGTAAATTTCCGAACCCTTCAGACGCGGCGCGAGATGACCGAGGTCGTAACGCAGCGTAGCGTCGACGAGCAGAAAGCTGCTGAGCCTGTACGCGTCGTCGTATGCGTAGGTCTGCCCTGTGTAGCGCACGCCGGCGCCGGCCGACAGCCCCGCGAGCGGGCCGCGACGCTCCGTGTAGTAAGCCCACAGCGAAGCCTGATTCTGCGGCACCGATGGCAGGTACTGCCCTTGCAAACCGCTGTTGTCCTTCGTGTACTTCGTATCGAGGTACGTGTAGCTCGCCGTGACATTCAACGAATCGGTCAGGCTCATCTTCCCTTCCAGTTCGACGCCACGCGAACGCGCCTCGCCGGCCTGAGACTGGAAATTCGGATTGTTCGCGTCGGTGGTGAGCAGGTTCTTGCGCGTCAGGTCGAACAGCGCGACGGTGAACATCGCGTCGTAGTTGTTCGGCTGATACTTGATGCCGATCTCGTACTGTCGCGCGCGTTCAGGATCGAACGCCTTGCCGGTCGCGTCGACGCCGGCCTGCGGCGTGAACGACTCGGTATAGCTCGCATACGGCGCAATTCCGTTGTCGAATACATAAGTCAGGCCCGCGCGCTTCGTGAAAGCACGTGCGGACTGTGCGCTCTGCGTGCCGCTGCCGCTGTCGTGCGTCAATGAACTGGAATGGGTCCAGTCCTCGCGTCCGCTGAGCGTCAACACCACGTGGTCGAACCGCATCTGGTCCTGCGCATACACGCCGAACTGGTTGCTGCGGACTTGCGTGAGCGTGCGCGCCGGATCCGTGATCGACTGATAGTAGTCGGGAGCAAGAATGTCGAGCGACGGCGCGGCCCCGTAGCCGAGCAGGTAGGAGCTCGCCATGTGCTGATAGTCGAAGCCCGTCAACACCGTGTGTTGAACCGGACCCGTCGAGAACCTGCCTTCGAGCTGGTTATCCAGCGCGACCGTGTTCATCTGATCCGTCGACCCGATCGCGGCCCGGTCCAGCGTGCGGTTGTCCGCTTCAAGACCGTTGCTGTAGACGCTCGCGTAGTCGTTGCCGATATGGTAGTAGCGGCCGTTCGCGCGCACCGTCCAGTTCGGATCGAGCTTGTGTTCGAACTTGTAGCCGACCGACTCCTGAGTACGGCTGAAGCGCTCGAAATTCACGTCGCCGTCGTAGAAGTCGCTCGGCAACTTGCCGTACGGACTCGGCAGCGTCGAGCCCTGCGGCGGCACGCTGCCGTATGACGTGCTGCGCGGATCGCGCTGGTAAAGCGCGAGCAGTGTCAGCGACGTGTTCGAGTCGGGCCGCCACGTGAACGACGGCGCGATCGCGATGCGTTCGTTGCGTGTCGTGTTGACCTGGCCATCCTCGCTGCGAGCGAGCGCGGTCAGCCGGTAGAGATAGCGGCCGTCGGCATCGAGCGGACCGGAGAAATCGAAGGTCGCCTGCTTGTGGCCGTAGTTGCCGAATTCGATACCCACTTCGTGCAGCGGCGCGCGGGTCGGCAGTTTGCTTTCCTGATCGAGCACGCCGCCTGCCGACGCCTGACCATACAGCACGGAAACCGGTCCCTTCAGCACTTCGATCCGGTCCAGCAGATAGGGATCGAGTTGCGGAGTCGCATACATGCCGTTGCCGATCTGCTTGAGTCCGTTCCAGTACGCGTCGGCGTCGAAACCTCGCACGGTCAGCAGGTCGTAGCGCGTGGCGACGCCGCCGCGCGTTTCCGCCGTCACGCCGGACGTGTAGCGCACCGCCGCGTTCAGCGTTTGTGCGTTCTGCTCGGTCATCTGGTCGCGCGTCACCACCGACACCGATTGCGGCGCCTCGAGAATCGACGTGCCCGACTTGGTCGCCGAGCTTGTCGTGTAGGCCACGTAACCGGCGGTCGGGCCATACGGATTCTGCTCGCTCTGCGCGGATACATTGACCACGGGAAGCGTGGTGGCATCCGGTGCATCGCTCGTGACGGCAGGGTGCGAGCGGACCAGGAACACGCCGGGGCTGCTCTCGCTCACGTCGAGGCCGGTGCCGGCGAGTAGCGCCGCAAAGCCGCCACGCACCGTGAAGCTGCCGTCGATACCTTGCGTCTTCATCCCTTCCACGAGCCGCGAGTCGAGCTGCACGGTTACGCCGGCCTGGCTGCCGAAGTCGGCGAGCGCGGTGCCGAGCGGGCCGGGCGATACCTTGAATGCGGTTTGCGGCGCGGTGGGTGAGGCCATCGGTGCTACCGCGGGTGCGGCCGTGGGCGTGGCTACGGCGGACGGCGCGTCGGCGGCATGGCTGGTGGGCGCAACCGCGACGCTCGACAGCGCGATGCCGGCTGGAACCCCGCGCAGCACAATGGCAAGAGCGTTCATGGAAAACAATGCGGGACGGCTACGGGAAGTTCTACGGCGGGCATTCATCAAGGGCTTGCGAGGACGACTTTCAGACATGGGTGTTCCTGATCGGGCGTTAGCGTTGTGCTGCTCCTATGTCCATGACACGCGAGATCGGGAAAGGGGACACGCGAACCACAAAAAACCGCGCACCGCGCGCGAAAGCGCTCAGACGCGGCCGTTCTCGTGATCGGCGACGATCGTCACCCAGTAGCGGGTTCGATAGATGACGCGCACCGGCAATGTCTGCGGCAACGCGGCGAGGATGTTGTCGGTGTTGCCGATCTGGAAGGCGCCGGTGATGCGCAGCGCGGCAGCCGCCGCGTCGCAACGCAGCACACCGGGCCGATAGCGGCCGAGTTCCGCGGCGAAATCGCCGAGACGCATGCCGTCGGCGAATAGCACGCCGCGCGACCAGTCGGGGATATGCGGATCGGCAAGCGACACCGGATCGATCGAGGTCGCCGTGAAGCGAGTCTGCTGGCCGGCGTCGATCACGCGGCGCAATGCCGGCGACGCCGCCAGCGTCACCTCCACCGCGCCGTGCAGGACAGCCACACGCGTCGCGCCATCCGGTTCCCCGCGCACGACGAAGCGCGTGCCCAACGCCCGGATCCGGCCTTGCCCGGTCTGCACGACAAATGGCCGATAGACGCCCGACGCGTTGTCCGCATCGCGGCCGGTCTCCACCAGAATCTCGCCGGCATACAGCACGAGCCGGCGTTCGCGGGCGCTGAACGCGATGTCGAACGCCGTCGCCGTGTTGAGGTCGACGCGGGTGCCGTCCGCCAGCACCACGGTTCGCCGCTCGCCCGTCGCCGTGCGTTCAGCCGCGGTCCATTCGCGCCAGGGCGTCATGCGATACGCGATGTAACCGGCCGGCCCTGCCACCAGCAACGCACTCAGCACCTTGAACGCGGCGCGCCGGTCGACGTCGACACGGCGTTCGCGCCCGAGCGCCGACATCCCGACACCGGGATGCAGCACGCTGAACTTTTCGTCGACCTTTCTCGCGCGCTGCCACGCGCGCTCGTGTTCAGGGTCCGCGGCGCGCCAGCGCGCGCACGCAAGCACATCCTCCGGGCTCGGATTGTCATGCAGGCGCACCAGCCACCCCGCCGCCGCCCGCGCGACCGCACGATCGAGTGGACGCGCGTCGTCGGCGGAGCCTGCGGCGCTCGCGGCGCTCAGATCGTCAGCAGGATGCATTCTTCGTAGGCGGCCGCCATGTAGCGTTTGATCGTGCGCACACTCACCTGCAACCGCTCGGCGATCTGCGCGTACGTCAGCCCTTCGAGTTGCGCGAGCAGGAACGTCATGCGTGCCTTCGGTGCGAGGCGATCGAGCATCGCATCAATTTCATGCAGCGTTTCGAGGATGATCAACCGGTCTTCCGTCGACGGCACGAGACTCTCCGGCAATGCAGCTAGCGCATCCAGATAGGCGCGCTCCAGCGAGAGTCGGCGGTAATGGTTGAGCAGCACGCGGCCAGCAACGGTGGTCAGATACGCGCGCGGCTCGCGAAGATCGAGATCGGGCGTGCCTGGGTCCGGCGTGCCTGTCTTTTCGCGCGCGCTGAGGATTCGCAGGAAGGTGTCGTGCGCCAGATCGGCGGCGTCGAAGGCGTTGCCCAGTTTTCTGTGTAGCCAGGCTTGCAGCCAGCCGTGATGATCACGGTACAGCGTACGCACTCCGTGTTGCCCGTCGAGTTGGACGGCAGACATTGATAACCCCTTTGCTTCGAACGTCGCATGCCGAATGGTATGGATAAGGCATGAATAAGAATAATTCTCATTTATAACCCAAACGGGTTTTTTGCGCAACGCGGAAAAAGCAGACAGGCTGGACGGGAACGGGGAGGCTGGAGCGCCTGGACAACCCAGGATGCACTCGGAATGCTGGCTGCGCTGAATGACAACCGAAGCCCTATAGACTCCTATAGCGGACCGGTTTGGTCAATAGAGAGGTGTGCCCGGTTGCTCAATACAAACTCCGGTCGGATACTCGAAGCATCGCCCCTTAGCCGACTGCTTCATCACAAAAGTCAGGCATGGGAGCAGAACGATACGCCGCGACCCCTATCGGCTTTGCCTGTACTTGCCGGAAGGTCCCGGACCCAGGAGACGAAGTACACGCGAGACTAAAGGGGGCCTGCATGATGCACGCCGATCTGGCTGTACTCGGAGGAGTGGGAATTCTCGCGCTGGCCTGTCTGGTCGTGTGCGGAATTCATGTGTATTGGAGCAGCGACAGTTACCGCGACCGGCAGCGGCGACCCGGAACCCACAAGAGCGACGCACAAATAACCGGTAAAAACGACGAACTGTCTTCCGAAGCCGAGGTCACGATGGGCACGCAACTAGGCGACCGCTGCAAAACTTCACTGTATCGGGCCGTGTTCAGCCACGCCCACAACGAAAGCACCGTGTTCCTGATCGCCGGCAGTCGCGACGATGCCCGCCAGCGCGCGAGCAACGCGCTCGCCGCGATCCACAACATTGCGCCGCACACGGTGCAGCTCGCCAATCTTGCTTCGTTTCGCGAACTCGTCGACATCGGCGTCAGCGAGGACGAAGACATGCGGATCTTCGAAATGGCGTGGAAAGGCGCGGATGTCAGCGCATGGGCCGAACACCCGCTTTTCCTGACCGACGACCCCGGCTTGCTCGGCAAATGGGCCGAGTTGTACGCGGACCTTGCGCGGGAATTGGCGGTCAGCGCGATCGACCGCGCGCGCTGATGCATTGACGCCATGACAACCGGAACCGTTCGTCTCCACCGCGTGCTGCGCGCGACGCCCGAGCGCATCTATCGGGCTTTTCTCGAAGCCGACGCCGTTGCGAAATGGCTTCCGCCGTACGGCTTCACCTGCCAGGTGCATCACATGGATGCGCGAGTCGGCGGGACTTACAAGATGTCGTTCCGCAACTTCGGCACCGGCAATAGCCACTCGTTCGGCGGCGAGTACGTCGAACTGGTGCCGTTCGAGAAAATCCGCTATTCGGACCGCTTCGACGACCCGAACCTTCCCGGCCAGATGCACGCCACCATTTCATTGCGGCAGGTGATGTGCGGGACCGAACTCACGATCGTGCAGGAGGGCTTGCCCGATGTGATTCCGGTGGAGATGTGTTATCTCGGCTGGCAGGAGTCGCTTGCCCAGTTGGCGAAGCTGGTGGAACCTGTGATTCCGGACTGAGAGCAGGCAGGCGCAACATCACTCGTCACGCCCCCCACCGACCACGCAGCGCACACCGCCAACCTATCCGGACAGACGCTGCGTGAGCGTCACGCCCACGATCTTCACAACCTCACGGACGCAGCAATACGCGGCCAAACGCGCGCCGGCTCAACACATAGCGATGCGCCTGCTCTGCGTCCTGCAGCGAAAACACCTGATCGATGACGACGCTCAGTTCACCGCGAGCGACAGACGCGAGAATCTCCTGCACCTGACCATGCGCGCGTTCGTGATCCCTATCGAGGATGCTGGGAAAGTAGACGCCGTGCAAACTGTTATTCCCCCGCCAAAGACTAACGGGGTCGAGTTTTTCACTGTCGCGTCCTGAAACGCCCACGGTGATCGCACGTCCACCATACGCCAACGATTGAATGCTGCGAACGAGGTTCTTTCCCGCGATGCTGTCCAGAACGACATCTGCACCTCGACCGTCGGTATCGGCCAATACCTTTTCGACGAAATCTTCGTTTTTATAATTGATGCCTACGTCCAGACCGAAAGGCTTGAGTCGCTCGAGACGGGAATCGTCGGAAGCCGTGGCGAGAACGTGCGCTCCGGCGCGCTTCGCGAGTTGAATCGCGGCCAATCCCAACGCGCCAGCTCCGGCGTGAATCAGCACGGTTTCGCCCTTCTTCAGTTTGCCCGCGGAAAACAGGCATTCATAAGCGGTGCCCCATGCAACAGGGATTGCAGCGGCCGTATCGAGAGCCAGGCCGTCCGGCACAATCCATGTGTCCGCAGCGGGCGCCGCTGCAAACTGTGCGTGAGAACCCCAACTCAACACGGCGACGACCCGGTCGCCGACGTGCCGGTCGCGCACGTTGTTACCTGCCTCGATGACAGTACCCGCGCATTGGTATCCGACAATATGAGGCACGCGCGCAAGCGGACGAATCTCGCGATTGACGAGATCGCCGCCTTCAATCGAAATCGCCTCGACGCGTATTACGACTTCGTCGGGTCCGCATTCCGGCTCCGAGATATCTTCATAGCGGAAGACTTCAGGTCCGCCGTTCTGGTAGTACACGGCTGCTTTCATTCGTTTGCTCTCCTTGAATACGTAAATAGGATTACTGCGCCGGCACCGGCACGATCGACGCAATACGCCAACCTTCCGGGGTTCGCACAGCCACTTCATAGACGAGGAACGGCGCGGTCTTCGCCGTCGCTTCCGACGCACCGAGCGTGATCTGTGTGGGGGCGTAGATCTGCGCAACGTCCGCAGTCAGCGGAATGATCCGGATGTCGTCGACTTTCGGCTCGAACTTCCATACGCCTTTGAACGTTTCCTTGAAGTGCTCGATGAGTGCGGGCTTGCCCCAGAACTGGTAAGCACGCGCGACGAATGCAATGGGGTCCGGCTGGTCGGGCGGCGCGGACGCCAGCACATGCTCGAACGCCACGATGTCGTGCGCCGTGGCCGCCGCGGCCTGACGGAGAAAGACGTCTTTAACCGCTTGCGTGTCCGCGTCGGTGAACTGATGCGGGGGCGCGGCGTACACGGGTGCATTACCGGCGCCAAGGATCGCAGCGGCTAGCAACGAAAAGAAAACTCTCTGAATGGACATATGCATCTCCTGATCACTCGGCCGGCACCGGAATGACGGAAGCGATTTTCCAACCCGCCGGTGTGCGGATCGCAAACTCGTTGATCAGAAAGGTCGAGGTTTTAGCCGGCTGCCCCGCTGTTCCGATCGTCACGCGAGTGGGCGCGTAAATCTGCACGGTGTCGTCGTTGAGCGGGATGATGCGGATGTCGCTCTCGTTCGGCTCGACGCGCCACGTGCCCGCAAAGGTCTTGCGAAAGTGTTCGGTAACCGCCTCCTTGCCCCAGAACCGGTATGCACGAGCGACGAACGACACAGGGTCCGGCTGACCTTGAGCGGATGACGCGAACATGCCCTCCAGCGCGTCGATGTCGTGCGCCGTCTCGGCAGCGGCCTGACGCAGGAACAGGCTGCGAATCTCCTGGGTATCGCCGGCGCTAACCGGCGCTGCGTGCGCGGAAGTGACGGCGGCGAGCAAAGAAAAAGACAGCGCGGCAACAAGGTTGAAGCGCACCAGCAAAGATCGGTTAGTCATAAAAATAGTCTTATATACCCGTATAGGGAAGTTCTCTGCGTAAAGAGCACGGGACGCTCTTTACGCCTTCTGTATGAAATATCAGGCCGGTGTTTAGCGCACGATTAGTCCGCGACCAGATCGAGGTGCGCGATTCGAACCATCAAGCGCCGCATCGCCAGTGCGTCTTCCTTGCCGAATTGCTTTTCAAACCTTGCCTGCGCCTTTTGCCACGACGGCTTGCTTTGCGCTTCCAGTTTGGCGCCTTCATCCGACAGCGCGACTTCACGCTCCCGGCGATCTTCTCGCCCGACCTGAATCGTGACCAACCCGTCGCGCTCGAGCGGGCGAAGGTTATGCCCCATCGTTGCCCGATCCATCGACAATGAATCGGCAAGCGCAGCCATCGTGGTGGGTCCACGCGTGGCAAGGAGACTTAGAATCGTGTACTGCGTGGCCCGCAGACCGGTATCGGCCATGCATGCATCGTAAAAGCGGGTCAGCCGCCGTGCGGCTTTGCGCAAAGCGGTGTTGTTGCAAATGCCAGGGTTGAGTTCCGGTCGGGCCACGGTGATGTGATCGGTAGTGAGGGTGCCAGGTAATATTATGGGCATATAAAACTATCGTCAAGCGATTTCCGGCCGCTGAAGCGGCCGGTCGAGCACGAACTTTTCCCTGTGCCGCAGTTAAAACTTATGACGAATCCCCACACGCACGAGGCCGACGTGATTGCCGCTAGCCGGCGTCACATTGTTGATCGCGGCAACTGCGATCACACCGCGCGAGTCGACTCCCGATGCTTTCTGATAGATGCCGGTGAGATAAAGGTCTGTCCGCTTGGAGAGAAAATAGTCGGCGCCGATAGCGAACTGGTGATACCTGGCATCGGGCTTTTCTCCGCTCTTCGATTCGACACTGCCGCCCACCGTATAGTCGTACGCCGCGCCGACGAGAAACGCCGGAGTCAATTGATACTTGCCGTTGACTTCCACGTTGTTGAAACTCGCCGCGCCGCGATAGCCGAGCGGGTTGGTCCCCGCGGACAGGTTACCCAGACCGGAAAATCGCGTGTTCGAATACGTAAAGCCGACAGACGTCTGAGCAAAATCGTACGATGCCGCCACCGCTGCAACGCCATAGTCATGCGCCGATATAAATCCCGACGTAACCGGCGATGAAAGCGAAGCCGATGCCGACGTCAGCGCAGTCGCACTGCTGTTGCCGAACAGGCCTTGATTGGGCGTTCTCGCATTGAGATATGCCGCCCCCACACGCAGGCCCGCGCCCGCATAGTTTGCACCCACGGCCCAGATCTGATTGCCGGTGACATCGCCTGCTATGCCACCCGGCGCGTAAGTAGCGCTGAACGAAAATCCGCCGTAATTCGCACTGGCGTACTTGATCGCATTGTTGACGCGAAACGTGTTGTTGAAGTTGTCGAGATCGCCCGGGTGAGCGGCGATATAACCGCCCCACTGATCTCCCACCGCAAAGTCGCCGATCGACGTCACCAGAGAATCGTATTGCCGGCCTAGCATGATCGAGCCATAACGGTCCGACGACAATCCCACATACGCTTGACGACCAAACATGCGAGAACCCTGCCCCAACGCTCCGGTATTCACGTCAAAGCCGTTTTCGAGCACGAAGATCGCCGCATAGCCGGAACCGAGATCCTCCTTGCCTTTCAAGCCCCAGCGGCTGCCCTGCAACACACCGCTCGCCAGCGAATAGCGTGCGGGACCGCCGGCATTCGACTGATAGTTGAGTCCTTCGTCGATGATGCCGTACAAGGTCACCGAACTTTGCGCATGTGCCAATGCGGGAATTGCGACAGACAACGCCAAAAGACTTTTACACGGAAACTTCAGTTTCATTGCAGATCTCCATTCCTTACATTTAGCAGGATGACTAACTTAATTGACAACGTGATGGTTTCTATTCGATGATCCGGCACCCCAACGGCGTGCCCGAATTCAGTACCGATTGCCAGATGCCATCGGCGCCGAGGTCTCGCTACGCTGCCTCAGCCGGACGCCTGATGATCAGAAGCGAAAGCGTCGAGAGTGCGACGCAGAACGTCATTGCAATAGCCGGCGACATCTGGTTTCCGGTCACGCGTATCAACCAGAGTGCCGCAAGCTGCGTCAGGCCGCCGAATATCGCGACGCCCAGGCTATAGATGCTGCCGGTCGCCGTAGCGCGAACTGCTTTCGGAAACAGTTCCGGTATCAGCGTGATCGACGGCGCGCCCTGGATCGTGAAAAGAAGGGTAAGTCCGACGAGAACGGTAAACAGCCGGGCAATACTCGGCGAACCCGTGAGCCATGCATAAGCCGGATAGACCGAACAGATGAGAACCAGGCGGGCAAGCAGAATCGGCAACATCCGCCCGTACTTATCCGCGATACGCCCGGTCATCGGTGCGAGGATCGCCATCACGAGACCGCTCGCGACTGCGCACGCATACGACGCCGACTCACCCAGCTTCAGATCCCGAATCGCGTAAGTGGGGATGAAAAACAGCACCATATACGCGGTGACAGTGCCGCCCATCAGCAGAAGGATGCCGCCCGCAACGTTGCGTCCATGCACGCTCATCAACTGTGTCAGCGACGTATGCTCGGCAACAGGCACGCCACTGCCGGCCGCAGCTTCGAGATCGCCGAGCTGTCTACGCAGCATGATTCCGACCGGCAGGATCGCCACGCCGCACAGAAACGGAATGCGCCAGCCCCACGCCTGAAGCGCATCCGCGGGAAGCAGCCAGGTCAGCGTGGCCGCAAACAGCGCGCCCACGCCGATACCGATCCCCTGGCTCGCAAGCTGCCAACTGGTGTACCACGCCTGCGATCCGGACGGCGCCTGCTCCAGCAGCACCGTCGTTGCCGGTCCCACCTCGCCGCCCGCCGAAAATCCCTGAATCAGCCGCGCAAGAACCATGATGATCGGTGCGGCGATACCGATCTGCTCATAGGTCGGCACGAGGCCGGCCATGCATACGCCGATCGCCATCAGCGTAAGCGTGAGCGTCATCGCCGCGCGCCGGCCGGCCCGGTCCGCGTAGATGCCGATCAGAACCCCGCCGATCGGACGCATCAGAAACCCGACGCCGAACGCGGCCACCGATGACATCAATTGCCCCTGGCTGCTCAGCGGCGAAAAGAACGCTTTGCCGATGACGAGCGCGAAATAGCCGAATACGGTGAAGTCGAAAAACTCCATCGCGTTGCCAACCGTCGTCGCAAAGAGAAGCCGGCTACGCGAAATGCGCGCACGGTCGTAGGGCATTGCATTCAAGGACTGTTCGATCATTTTTGTCTCCATGACTTCTGGCGCGCAGCCTCATTGGCTACGCGGCGGTATGCCTGCCTGCCCCGAATTCCGCGGGAGTGGTGCCGCCAAGCGCGTCGAGCAAACGTGCCCATCCGCGCGTTCCTTCCCTGATCGACGCAATCCGGAAGAACTCATTGGGCGCGTGAACGTCTTCGTCGGGCAGGTTATAGCCGAACATCAACGTGTCGATGCCCAGCGTTTCCTTGAAGACAGCCGTGATCGGCACGCTCGCGCCCAGTCGGACGTGAATCGGTTCGCGTGCTGTTTCCTTGCGCAAAACGGACTCCACGGCCAGCACCAATGGATGGTCGGCTGATAACGTCGACGCCGACGCCCCCGCAAAACGGCTCGTGATATCGAGCTTCACCTGCGCTGGGCAGCAGCGGTTCAAATGCCTGACGATCGCATCCAGAACGGCCTCCGAGGTCTGCCCTTCGACGATGCGAACCGTGAGTTTCGCGGTAGCCTCGTTGGGAATGATGGTCTTTCCACCGTGGCCGATATAGCCGCCCCACATGCCGTTGATATCGAGTGACGGTCGCAGCGTGACCTGCTCCCGCGTCGTATAGCCCGGCTCGCCGCTTGCCGACGCGCCGACATCGCGGAAGAACACGTCGGCGCTGAATGGAAACGCAGCGGTGTCTGCGCGCTGACGCGCAGAAGGCGGCACTACGCCGTCATAAAAGCCATCGACAGCGACAGCACCTTCGGCGTCATGAAGCGACGCGACGAGTTTTGCCATCTCGTGAAGCGCATTGCGAACGCTGCCGCCGTAGCGACCCGAATGGAGATCCTTATCCGCTGTCCGCAATCTGAATTCGAGTTGTCCGCAGCCGCGGGCACCGGTGTTGACGGTCGGCACCTCGGCGCTGGCGCGGCCACCGTCCGCCGACAGCACGGCATCGGCGCTAAGCAGTCCGCGAAAACGCGCGATGATCTCCGTCAACGTCGGGCTGCCCGTTTCCTCTTCCCCTTCGATGAATACCTTCACATTTACCGGACACCCACCGGTTACCGATAGAAATGCGGCAACCACTTCGAGCGCGACTGTCGTGGGGCCTTTGACGTCGGACGCACCGCGCGCGTACAGGCGTCCATCGTGCAGCGTAGGCTCGAAAGGCGGACTACGCCACAGTTCGAGCGGCTCCGCAGGCTGCACGTCGTAGTGTCCGTAGATCAGGATCGTCGGCTTCCCTGGTGCGCCAAGCCATTCACCATAAATGGCGGGCTCGCCGCCGCCGTCGAGTTGCTGCACATTCGTGAGCCCGATTTCATCCAGACGTCGCAGGAGAAAGTGGCGGGCTTCTTCCATCTGCGGTGCAAAGCGAGGATCGGTGCTGACGCTTTGAATGCGCAAATAAGCATCGAGCCAGGACACGATGTTCTCGTGTGCACCGTCGAGATAGTCGATTACATTGTCAGTCATGCGGGGTTCCAATTGATAAGCGCGTGATGCACGGGCCGCACGAATGCGCCCGCGTCTGAGAACGTCAGTAGATGGGCGGGAACACGCCTTTGCCCCACAGCGTGTTGCACTTGTGCGTGGTTTCGAATGCGGTATTCGAGACCGTGATCGACGGAGCGGTCAGTTCGACCATCGAGCGATCGGCCGGACCCGCGTAACGCGGCCAGTGCGGCAGCGAAGCCGTGGTCCCGCTGCCGTTCGGATCGCCGTACGCCGCGAAGTTGCTCAGGTATTGCTTCATCTTCACCGCCAGCGCCTGCATCTGCGGATCCGTGCTCATCGTCGCGACGTCCGTTGCGCCGAACCAGTACGTTGCGTCGAGTCCGTGTTGCGATCCGAAATAGAACGCGGTCGGATTCGTTGGAAACGACAGGTTCGGGTCGGTGAACTCCCATCCGAACACCGGCACCCACGCCGCCAGTTCGTCGCGCCGCGAACTGTTCCCGCAGCCGTACATCGCGTCGCCCATCGCACGCGCGAAACCCTGCGCGGGCACCGCGTAATTCGCGAGCGGATAAGCGGCGTCGATCGCGGTCATGTCATAGCCCGATGGCGCAAGCGACGCGAGAGCCGGAAGGTAGTTTGCTGCGGGCAGTGTCGGCGGCACGAACAGCGTGCCTTCGTCGTAGACGCCGCCGATCATCACCGGAACGCGATTGAACGTCCCCGCCTGGAACGCGAGCGACGGCACTTGCGTGACGACCTGGCCGTCGACCGTCGGGCGCCACTTGCCATTCCCTTGGGCCGCGACGATGTCGGTTGCCGACTGTGATCGCAGGCACGCGACCACGTCCGAAGCCGAGTTGCAATTGAGCGCCTGAATCAGCGTATCGGCCTGCGCCGTCGCCGTGGCCGGCGCGAGATTCGAATACGGACCGCCGCCGCCGCTTTCCAGAACCGCCTTGCTGAACAGTCCCTTCGATTGAGGCGATTCAAGCAGCGTGAACGTGGACGTTGCACCCGCCGACAATCCCCACACAGTCACGTTCGACGGATCGCCGCCGAACGCGGCGATGTTGCCCTGCACCCAGCGCAATGCGGCTTGCTGGTCCAGCACGGCGAAATTCCCCAGATTGCTGTCGCCGGTACTGCTTTGCAGCGCGTTGTTCGCGAGATAGCCTAGCGCGCCGAGCCGATAGTTGAACGTCACGAAGATGAGGTTGCCGTCGGTTGCAATCGTGCGGCCGTCCACCTGAGCGCCGGAACCCTGGACGAACGCGCCGCCATGAACATAGACCACGACCGGCAGCTTCGAACTCGCCTTCGCGGCGGAAGGCTTCGTGACGTTGATGAACAGGCAATCCTCCGACATCTGGTTCGCCGGAATATCGTTGTTCGCCACGGCTTGCGGGCAAGCGTTGCCATAGGCCGTGGCGGGCAGCGTGTTCGCATGCGTGGCCGGAGCTTGCGGAGGACGCCACCGCAACGCGCCAACAGGTGCCGCCGCATACGGAATGCCAAGGTAAGACGTGACAGCGGCGTTCTGTACGCCTTTGACGACGCCTTGCTGCGTCGACACGGCCAACGGATCCAACGCGATGCCGCTACCGCCTCCGCACGCACTGACTGCAATGGACAGCAAAACGGCAGCGGCCGTCCTGAACTGGAAGGCTTTCATGTCTCTCTCTCTTGTCTCAGCATTGCGACTCATCACCACGACGCGCGCCCGGATCGAACAGGCCGAGTCGGGAAACCTGTGGATGCGCGATGGAGGCAATGCTAGGAATCCGAAAATCATGTGTCCAATGCATTGTTTTTCTAATAATCATTACATTGTCTGATACCACGCGACTGCGGAGGTCCATCCCTGACGCAATCAGCGTTGAGAAACAGCCTGCACATGCTCGAGGACGCGCTGGGGAGGTCTGGACGATTCAGGATTTCTGCTCGCGTCGGGTGGCGAGCAGTGGATGGCGTTGCAGGGCTGAGGTATTCCGCGGCTTTTCCACGGCTGCGGCAGCCGTGCCGCATTCGCACACGCTACTTGCGGCCCGAGGCTTTCACCGCGTTCGCGTTTGCGTTCGTGGCGCCTGCGCCCGGCTTCACGCTGCCGTCGGCCTGCGGCACTTCCACCGGTTTCACTTCAACAGGCGCGGTGCCGTTCTCTTTCAAGCCGAGCTTATCGGCGGTCTTGGGCGACACGTCGACAATCCGATTCTTCACATACGGCCCGCGGTCCCTGATTTCGACCACGTCGCTCGCGCCGGTTTCCAGATTCGTCACCTTGGCCTTGGTGCCGATCGGCAGCGTTTTGCTCGCGGCGACATTGGACTGAGGATTCATCGGCGTGCCGTCGGCCATCTTTTTCTTGTAGAACTTCTTGCCGTAGTACGAGGCCGTGCCTTTGCGCGTCTTGCCGGAGCGATCCAGGGGAAGGTTGTTGGCGCCTTTCGCATTCGCTTGCGCGGCCGGACTGGAGGCCGCCTGTTGCGCGAAAAGCGCAGTGCTCACGCCGCACGACAGGATCAAAAATAGACCCGCTCGAAGAGCGCACGGCAGCCGGCTTCTGTTGGTATGAAGATTCGCTTTCATTCAGCACTCCTCGTCAGCCTGTCAGAAGCAACCGTGCAGGCATGGCCTATGACGCAATATACGAGAAGTGGAAGTCCGCCAGGTGCCGATATCTTTCGCGCTGCAACACATGGACCGGTATTTAGCGCCTCAATTCGGAGAGGATTTTCTCCGCGAGGAATTCGCACGGTGGCCGCTTCGATGTCGTGCTGCGCGCCAACACCATTTCAAGCGCGTCGATTTTCGGAAGGCCTTGCGCCTGCCCGAGCAACACGAAGTGCGCCGGCACCGCGCAGCGCGCCAGCGGCACGACAGCAAGACCCGCCTCGGCCATCGAGAGCAAACCGAGCAGACTCGGACTTTCGTACGAAGTCCGGTAAGGAATCTTCGCGCGCTCGAGGCTGCGGATAGCATTCTCGCGCGCGACGCTGCCCGGCAGAAACACCGCGATCGGCAGCGGCCGTTCGCGCCATATCTCGTCGGCGCTCGGCGCCGCCGCCCATTCCATCGACTCGAGCCGGATGAATTCCCCAGACAATCCCTTGACCCGCGTCGCGCACACGAGATCGACCGAGCCGTCCTTCACCATCGGCGCGAGCGCGACACTCGGCAAACCCACCACCTGGATTTCGACTTTTGGATAGGTCGCGGAAAACTTCTTGAGAATCGGCGGCAGCAGCGACGACGCGTAATCGTCCGGCACGCCGATGCTCACGCGCCCGGTCACGTCCGGCCGCACCACGGCGGCCCACGCCTCGTCGCGCAGCGCGAGCATGCGGCGGGCGTAGGTCAGCAGGACTTCGCCGTCCTGCGTCGGCACCACATTTCGCGGCTTGCGCACGAACAGCGGTTTGCCGAGCGCGGCCTCGAGCGTCTTGATCTGCATGCTCACCGCCGATTGCGATCGATGCACGACTTCCGCCGCGCGGCTGATGTTGCCGGTGTCGGCGACAGCCACGATCATCGTCATCACGTCGAGGTCTAAAGCTTTCAATTGGTTTGATATCAGAAAAATAGATAGATTCGATCAATATTACGCGATTTTCCAAAGCAGCGACTTCGTGCATAGTGCATGCAAAGGAGTTTCCCCCCATGAACGCCCGTACCGATATCTCCGTGCTTGCCGTACCAGAAGTGTCCTTTGCGACGATCGCATCGGGCATCTCCGTGCCGTACGTCGAATGCGGAGAAGGCGAACCGCTGTTATTCGTGCACGGGTCGCTCTGCGACTATCGCTACTGGGACGCTCAAACAGCCGCGCTCTCGCAGCATTTTCGTTGCATCTCGGTCAGCCTGAGCCACTACTGGCCCGCGAGCGAAGCGGTGATCCAGAGCGAATTCGGCTGGCAGACCCATGTGGCCGAATTGGCCGAGTTCATCGAGGCGATCGACCTCGGGCCGGTGCATCTGGTCGGACATTCGCGCGGCGGTTGCGTGGCATTTCATGTCGCGCGCGAATATCCGCGGCTCGTGAAAACGCTCACGCTCGCGGACCCGGGCGGCCCGTTGCAGATCGACGGGATGCCCGACGCGGCGCTGCCGCCCGCCACTAACGTACTGCGAACGCGGGTCGTCGAGTTGATCGAGAGCCAGCAGATCGACGAGGGACTCGAGCTTTTTGTCGACTCGGTGAGCATGCCCGGCGCGTGGCGCAAGAGTCCGATCGCGTTCCGCACGATGGCGATCGATAACGCGGGCACGTTGCCCAAGCAACTGCGCGATCCGTTGCCAGCTTATTCCCGCGACGCGGCGAGCGGTGTGAAATGCAGAACCTTGCTGATCGATGGGCAGCGCAGCCCACGCATGTTCCGCAATAACGTCGAAAAGCTCGTGGAATGGATCGACTACGCGGACAGACAAACCATTGCTGGAGCGTCGCACGGTATGAATGTGTCGAACGCCGGCAGTTTCAACCGGCTTGTGCAGGCGTTCGTCAGCTTTTGAGCGGCGGCGTCTGAAACGTTCAATGCGGGGAAAAGCGCGTCGTCGACTACAACCGACGCGACCAGCATGTACCCATCGCGATGCCGATCGTATTGCGCAATACAGACGCTAAGACTCGCTGCGACTCCGCGAATCGAATTCCTGCCGCGACTGTTCTATCGTCGGCCAGTTCTCCCGAATCCATGCAGTGAATCCCTCCAGCGCGGGCAACATGCTCTTTCCCATTGCACTCAATTCATATTCGACGCGTGGCGGCACTTCCGCGAAGTAATGCCGCACGAGAAGTCCGTCACGCTCCAGATTCTTGAGCGTGACTGTCAGCATGCGTTGAGAAATACCGTCGACACCTCTCTTGATCTCCGAAAATCGCAACCGATGATCCGGGGCGAGCGATAGAAGCGACACGATCAGAATCGTCCATTTGTCTCCAAGACGCGTCAACACATCGTGCGGCGCACAGGGCGAGAAGAGCGGACCTTTATCCTTTATCGCATATGAGCGGCCGAAAATCGTTCGAGACAAGGTTACCTCCATGTAACCGACGCACACCCTTGTGCCGTCTTGCGCAAAACATTTAGCGGCCTAGAATCGCCGGTGTCAATAGTTACTTATGGATACTGTCGTGAGCAAAGCAGATAAAACGATCCTCGTTTTCGGGGCAACGGGACAGCAAGGCGGCTCCGTAGCGAAGGCGTTGCGTTCGGCCGGATGGCGTGTCAGGGCATTCGTGCGTAACCCTGATAATGCCAATGCGAAAGCACTCGCAGCAACAGGCATCGAATTGGCGCGCGGAGATCTTGCTGATTCGCAATCCATCAACGATGCAATGGCGGGCATACACGGCGTATTCAGCGTGCAGCCGAGTTCCGGTCAAGGCGCGGCATACGGCGTGACGGATGAGGATGAAGTTCGATACGGCACAGCCGTCGCCGACATTGCTTTAAAGAACGGCGTTCGTCACTTCGTCTACAGTTCCACCGGCGCAGCGGGCCCTGATAAGACGGGCATGGGACATTTCGACAGTAAGAGTGAAATCGAAGCACATGTTCGCGGCCTCGATATGGTTCACACAATCGTGCGACCGAGCGCATTCATGGAAATCCTGATGCTGCCTGGAATGGGACTCGACAAAGGCGAGTTCACCTTTTTCATGCACGCGGATCAGCAGATGCAATTCATTGCGGTCGAAGATATTGGAAAGATCGTTGCGGGTATCTTTTCAGAGCCCGAACGGTACTCGTCTCGCACGATTGAGATCGCGAGCGACGCCGTAACCGGCAAGGATCTGGCAACCAAGTTCAGCGCAGTGGCAGCACGCACTATCGGCTATCGCCGCTTTCCAGATTCCTTGCTTGAACAGAATCCGTTTCTGGGAACCCTGGCAAAGCTTGCCGACGATGGACGATTGACAGGAAATGCCGACATTGCCGCGCTGCATGAAGCATTTCCTGGTCTACTGACTTTTGACCAATGGCTCGAAGGCGCTGGCCGCGATGCGTTGCTCGCGGCGATTAACGCGACCGGCGACACGGTTTCGCTTCGTTGAGTTGAACCGGTTGATGAACAAGTACTGGCGATTCATCCATCAACCGTACTCAACCCTTACCAACCGATCGCGACCAGCAATCTGCTCGGACTGTTACAGCCGATATCCGACGAGTACCCGCCGACATCGTCATAAGAGAACCCATACGCCTGGTTAGCGATTCCATGCGTATGCCAGAATTGAGCGTAGTAGTTCGCGGGAGATGTCGAATAGAAAGCACTGCTCGGCAGCGTACTCCAGAAGTTGGGGTTCACCAGCGTGCCATCTGACTTGAACGTCCCCGGCTTATCTGCAACGTGACGTTCAACAGCGGCAATGAGATCGGGACGCGAGCCGTCGGCGAAACGCAAAAACGGCGTGGGCTTCGGCACGACCGACGTGTCGATACCATTGGCGGCCCAGACCGTGTCGATATAGTTATTGAAGTACGCGGCATTAGCACCGCTGGCCTGAAAGTTCGTAGCCGTGCCCGGTTCAACGATGCGATACGGAGCGAACTGCGTACCGGTCGACTGAAACTCCGCCGGCACTTCGGCCAGATACTTCTGGAAAGTAATCGAGCGATCCTCGAGAAAGGTACCGTAGTCTTCCCCGCGCACTACGTCGGTTCCGTCCGCGCACTGCAGACGGATTGCAAGCTTCATTCCGAACGCGTCGACCCGAGTCGTGTCGCCATTGAAATTCCACGGCACGCTCGCGTTTGCTCTGCCAAGGTTGATTTCTATGAAGTCGTAGTAACTAGTGGGTGTCTGAGTCGCCGCACTGATATTGGGTGCAATGTAAAAGTACATGCGGGCCGAATTGATGCCCGGCATATCGAACGTCGGGGCATCCGCGATCGAGTGAAATTCGTTGACCGGCGCGCCCGACGCGGATGTGCCGGTGATCTGCCAGAAGATTTGACTATCCGGAAATTTTCCGTTCGTCTGATTGAGAAACTTGACTGTCATGACCTGCGTCGCGGCAGGAATGCTTGCAAGATCTCCCCAGAAACTGGCTGGCGGAGAGCCGTCTGCGGCGGGGTTGAGCGTCAATGCGGCCGATGTCGATGCTGTCGTTCCCGTTCCGTTCGACAGCGCGACGGCGAACGTTGCGCCCGAATCGCTGCTCACGGCGGGCGTTGCTTCGTAGCTCGACGACGTAGCGCCGGAAATGGCGACGCCATTTTTATACCATTGATAGGCCGTCGCGCCACTTGCTGCAACGCTAAAGAAGGCGCGCTGCCCTGCGGACACGGTTTGCGCGGCGGGTTGTGCGGAGATTTGCGGGCCGCCTGCCGTGGATGTCAAAGGCACGATGGCCGGAGTCGATGCACTTGCCTGGCTCGATGCATTTGAACCACCGCCGCCACCACAAGCGCTTAATGTCACCACGAGGGCACTGCAGAGCATCACGCGAGCGGGCCAGGCGCTCGCAAACAGCTTTGTTGTCATTGTTCGCCTTACTGTGCGATGAATAGAAAGATGTTCTCGAAAATAAAAATGTCCCTGACACCCGCCACTACGCCCTGCTTAAATAACGCTCGACCAATCTGGACCAGAACGCCGCCCCCACCACCAGGTTCTCGTCGTTGAAATCGTAGGTAGCGCTGTGAAGCACGCGGCCATTCTCCGCCGTACCGTTGCCGATGCGAAGAAAGCAGCCTGGGCGCGCCTCGAGCATATACGCGAAGTCTTCGCTGCCCATTAGCCTGTCCATATCCGCGACCACATTCGCGTCGCCAACCACTTCTCTCGCCACTTCGATCGCGAACAGCGTCTCGGCTTCGCTGTTACGCACGACGGGATAGCCGGCGACATAATCGATCTCGGCCTTCACGCCGAAGCTCTCCGCCTGGGCGTTCACAAGCGCCAGAATCCGCTCCTTCAACAGCACGCGAACTTCGGCGTGGAAAGAACGCACGCTAATGGCAAGCTCCACCTCTCCGGGAATCACATTCGGAGCGGTACCCCCGTTGATCTTGCCAATCGTGATGACCGCCGGCTTCGACGGATCGACATTCCGCGAAACAATAGTCTGCAGGCCCATCACAATCGCCGCAGCGGCCACTATCGGGTCATTCGCCAGATGCGGCCTCGCGGCATGTCCGCCCGTTCCGACGATCTTGATGAAGACCCGATCCCCCGCTGCCATGAATTCGCCCGAGCGAAACATCAGCTTGCCGGCCGGCTCGCCCGGATGGTTGTGCATGCCGAAGACAGCATCGCAGGGGAAACGGTCGAACAGGCCTTCGTCGACCATGCGCTTCGCGCCGCTATCGAAACCCCGCTCTTCAGCGGGCTGAAAAATCAGGTGAACCGTTCCGTCGAAGCGACGCGTCGCGGCCAGGTGCCGTGCGGCGCCCAGCAGCATCGCGGTGTGTCCATCGTGGCCGCATGCGTGCATCCGCCCCGCGACTTTGCTGGCATGTGCAAACGTGTTTGCCTCGCAGATTGGAAGCGCATCGAGGTCCGCTCTGACACCTATGCTTCTCGCCCCTGTGCCGCATTTCATCGAACCGACCACACCTGTGCCCGCCAGACCTGTCGTGACCTCATAGCCATACTCGGTGAGACGCGCTGCAACGAGCGCTGAAGTTTGCGTCTCGGAAAACGCAAGCTCGGGATGGCCATGCAACGTGTAGCGCAACTGGGTCAGGTCTTCTTGCAGAGGCGACAGGTCGGAAAGAGCGGTGAACATGCCCGATGTCATAAAACGACTCCTGGAATCTTATTGAGTTCGACAATACTTACCTCACCGCACCGTCTGCCCCAACTGCTCGCCGAACTGCAGCGCGGCAAGCTGTGCATAAAGCGGCGAGTTCAAAAGAAGCTCGGCGTGACGACCTTGCGCGACGATTCGCCCCTGTTCCAGCACGACAATGCGATCGGCCTGCTGCACGGTCGCGAGCCGGTGCGCGATGACCAGCGTCGTGCGGTTTTGCGCGGCATTGTCCAGCGCCGTTTGCACCAGCCTTTCGCTGGCGGCATCGAGCGCACTGGTCGCTTCGTCGAGTAGCAGGATGGGCGGATTCTTCAGGATTGCACGAGCAATCGCAATGCGTTGACGCTGTCCGCCAGACAGTCGCACGCCGCGCTCGCCGAGAAAGGTCTCGTAACCTTGCGGCAGTTCTTCGATAAAGCCGGCAGCAGCCGCCATCTCCGCCGCTCGCTGCACCTGTTCGAGCGTGGCGTCGGGCGCGCCATAGCGGATGTTGTCGAGCACGCTCCCGGAAAAGATCACCGACTCCTGCAACACCACCCCGATCTCCTTGCGCAATTCGACGAGCGGTACGTCACGCGTCGGCACGCCGTTGATCAGAATAGCGCCGGATTGCGGGTCGTAAAAGCGCAGCAGCAGTTGGAATAGCGTGGTCTTGCCTGCACCGGACGGCCCCACCAATGCGACGTGTTCCCCCGGACGAACATCGAGCGAGAGTGCCGAAAGCGCTGCAATGCCCGGGCGCGACGGATACGAGAAGCTCACGTTGTCAAAGCGGATACCCTCGCCTCGCGCAGGCAGTGCGATCGTGGTCCCGGCTTCCACCACCGGCGAGCGCGCCGCCAGCAATTGCAGCAAACGTTCAGTGGCGCCGGCCGCGCGCTGCAGATCGCCCCATACTTCGGCGACCGCGCCCACCGCGCCGGCCGTGAACACCGCATAGAGGATGAACTGGGACAATTGACCGGCCGTCATCCGTCCGGCCAAGACTGCCTGTGCGCCGAGCCACAACACGAATACGATGGCGGTGAACACCAGCACGATCACTACAGCGGTCAACCACGCGCGTGCACGAATGCGCGTAAGCGCGGTCTCAAACGCATGCTCTACCGCGCCGGCGAAGCGCCGCGACTCGAACGGCTCCTGCGTATACGACTGCACGGTCGGCATCGCATTGAGCACCTCGCCCGCCAGCGCGCTCGTATTCGCGAGCGTGTCCTGACTGGCGCGCGAGAGCCGCCGCACACGTCGGCCGAAGATCACGATAGGCGCGACCACGATAACCAGCGTCGCGATGATGTAGCCGGACAACACGGGGCTCGTCACCGCCAGCATCGCCACGCCACCGGTCAACAGGAAGAAGTTGCGCAAGCCCAGCGACAGGCTGGTGCCCACCACCGTCTGGATCAATGTGGTGTCCGCGGTCAACCGTGACAGCACCTCGCCGGTCTGCGTGGTCTCGAAGAACTGCGGGCTCATCCCCAGCACGTGTTCGTACACTGCACGCCGCAAGTCGGCCGTGACCCGCTCGCCCAGCCACGATACAAGGTAAAAGCGCAATGCCGTAGCCGCGGCCAATACCAGCGAAACGACAAATAGCGCAAGGAAATAACGATCGATGTGAGCCCGGTCGCCACTGGCGAAACCACGATCGATCAGGTATTTGAACGCCACCGGCAACACCAGCGTGGCGGCCGCCGACGTCACCAGCGCGAGAAATGCGAGCGCCCAGCGGCCGGCATAGGGTCGCAGGAACGGAAACAACGCAAACAGGGGGCCGATACGAGGTGAAGACCGCGAAGACGTAACAGCGTCTGTCATGTGGATTTCCAGGTGGAGCGAATATTCTCGCGATTGTGCCAGTCTTGCGAGTCAGCAGTACTTCAGTTGCTTCGCGCAACCTGCACTTCACTTCGCAACTGCGCACATCCACGGGGCCGCCATCGGTTAAAACGATGGGTCGCGCGCGATACGCGAGCGACCCCAATTCAACTGGATCAAGTTAATCAACTTCAAAGAGGAGTCTCTCGTGCGTATTTCGCGTCGTTCGATTCTCAAGAGTAGCGCAGCGGCTGTCGCGTTGGCCGCGATGGACATTCCGCTGCTATCGCGCGCGCTGGCAGCTTCGCAGCGAGCGCAGGTCAGCCCAGCCGGCGATGTCGTCGGCAAGATTACGGTTGGCTATCAAGGCTGGTTCGCGGCAATCGGCGACGGCGCCCCGATCAACGGCTGGTGGCACTGGTCACTCAACTGGTCCCAGACCCCTTCGCCGACGAATGTCGCGATCAAGGCATGGCCGGACATGCACGAGTACGCGCACGGCTATCAGTCGGGTTTTTCTTCGCTCAATAGCGGACAGCCGTCGACACTGTTTTCGTCGTATGACCAGGATACGGTCAATCGACAGTTCAGCTGGATGCAGCAGAACGAAATCGACACGGCCGCATTGCAACGATTCAACCCGTTCTCGAACGAGGGGCCGACGCGCGACGTCATTGCGCAGAATGTGCGCAGTGCCGCCGAGGCCTACGGTCGCAAGTTCTACATCATGTACGACGTGACCGGCTGGACCAGCATGCAATCGCAGATCAAGCAGGACTGGACCTCCAAAATGTCGGCGCTGATTGCGTCCAGTGCCTACGCGAGACAGAACGGAAAACCCGTCGTGGCCATCTGGGGCTTCGGTTTCAACGACGACAATCATCCGTTCGACGCAGCCTCGTGCTCCGACGTCATCAGCTGGTTCAAGTCCCAGGGGTGCTATGTGATCGGCGGCGTGCCGACACATTGGCGTACCGGAGATTCGGTGCGTCCGAACTTCCTGCCGGTATTCCATCAGTTCGACATGTTGTCGCCGTGGATGGTGGGGGCAATCGGCACGGTCGGCCAGGCAAACGCCTATTCAGTCGATGTCGCCGCCGCGGATAAAGCCGATTGCGACGCGAACGGCATCGATTTTCAGCCTTGCGTCTTGCCGGGCGACCTGTCGGTTCGGCAACGGGCTCACGGCAACTTCATGTGGCGTCAGTTCTACAACATGGCGCAACTGGGGGTGGCCGGCATTTACATCTCGATGTTCGACGAGTTCAACGAAGGCAATCAGATTACCAAGACGGCCGCCACGCAAGCAGACGTTCCGGCCGGCTCCGGATTCCTGAGCCTGGACGAAGACGGCACGCCTTGCACGTCCGACTACTATCTGCGCGTCACGCAGGACGGCGGGCACATGCTGAAAGGAACGCTGGCGCTCACCCAGGTTCGTCCGACAGCACCGGTACCGGGCAGCACGACGGGTGTCGCGACGATCATCAGCTTCCAGTCTCGCACCAATAGTCGCTACGTCACGGCCGAAAATGCCGGCAGCCAGCCGTTGATCGCCAACCGGACCGCCATCGGTCAGTGGGAGCAGTTCGACCTTGTCGATGCGGGCGGAGGTGCGATCGCGCTCCGCGCGCACGCGAACGGGTTGTACGTCACGGCCGCCAATGCCGGCGCAGCACCGTTGATTGCCAGCAGCACGAGCGTGGGTCCTTCGGAGACATTCGATCTTGTCGTGCAACCCAATACCGGCGGCGCTGTGGCACTCCGGGCCCACGCGAATGGGCAGTACGTCACGGCAACGAACGCTGGCCAGGCGGCGCTGATTGCAGGTGCGCCTCAGGTAGGCGGGTGGGAGCTGTTCGATATGATCTTGGCGTAAGCGTCCGGTCATAACGATTAATTGAGGATGTCCGCGCCCAGGTTGTGATTCCGTCGTCGATGCGGAGTCGAACCTGGGCCGCATCAGGTCGTACATGAACATCTGTTCTCCACCGCGTTCGATTCGCGCACCACGGTGCTGTCGCTTGCCGACGCGCTGTTGCTGCCAGCCCAGGCGTTCCTGTCACTGCAAGCAGTTCGTCAGCCGGGCGAGAAAATCATCGCATGCATCGAGCTGCGTCAGCGCCACGTATTCGTCCGGCTTGTGCGCAACGTCGATGTCGCCCGGGCCGCACACCACGCACGGTACCGACAGTCGCGTCGAGAACAAGCCGCCCTCCGTGCCGAACGCCACCTTGCGCTTCTGCGTGTCCGGCGGCAGCAGCGCTTCGAGAAACTTCACCGCGTCGCTCGCGATAGGCGTGTCGAGCCCCGGATACGCATTCACTTCCTCGACGACCGGTAAATGCTCGTCTCCTTGAAAAGCCGTAGCGCTCGCGATCGATGCCCGCGCGCGGATATCGTCGAGAATAGTAGCGGCCTGATCGCCCGCGAGCGTGCGGATTTCGAAGTCGAGCGTGCATTCGTTCGGCACGATATTGAGCGCCTTGCCGCCGTGAATCGTGCCGACGTGGATCGTCGAATACGGTACGTCGTAGCCGTCGTCGCGCACACCGCTTTCGGCGAGACCCTGCTGCGCCGCGCGAATGCCCGCAATCCAGTCCGCGGCGACGTGGATCGCGTTCAGATACCTGGGCGCGAGCGCCGAGTGCCCTTCCTGACCGCAACAGATCGCACGATACGCAGCCTTGCCTTTATGGCCGGTCGCGATCTGCATCATCGTCGGTTCGCCGACGATACACAGCGCCGGTCGCACTGGCGCTGTCTCCAGCACGTCGATCAACCGCCGCACGCCGACACAGCCGATTTCCTCGTCATACGACAGCGCCAGTTGTAACGGCTTCTTCAATGTCCGCGACGAAGCATCGATCATCGCGATCACCGCGCAGGCGACGAAGCCCTTCATGTCGGCCGAGCCGCGGCCATAGAGCCGCTCGTCGCGCAACGTGGCCTCGAACGGAGGCACCGTCCACGGCTGCCCTTCGACAGGCACGACGTCGGTATGTCCCGACAGCATCACGCCGGGCACATCCACCGGTCCGGTGCTCGCGAACAGGTTCGCGCAAGTGCCGTCGTCGTTCCTGACGATCGTACTGGCGATACCCGCCGCGCCGAGCAAACCGGCGACATGCTCGATCAGCGCAAGATTCGGCGTGCGCGAAATAGTGGGGAACGCGAGCAGCGTTTTCAGCAGTTCGGCGCTTCGGCTAAGCGACATTGTCAGGCGTCCGGTTTCACTGCGATGACGTCGATCTCCACGAGCCATTCAGGCCGCGCGAGCGCCTGCACCACGATGCCGGTCGACACCGGAAACACGCCCTTCAGCCAGCGGCCCATCACGTTATAAACCGCTTCGCGATAGCGCGGATCGATCAGATAGACCGTGACCTTGCAGATGTCCTCGAGCTTGCTGCCGCATTCGTCCAGCAGCATCTTGATGTTCGACATCGCCTTCTCGGTTTGTGCGGCGACGTCGCCGATGCCCACCGATTCGCGCGTGTCGAGATCCTGGCCGATCTGGCCGCGCAGATACACCGTATTGCCGGCGATCACCGCCTGGCACAGGTCGTTGTCCAGCTTCTGTTCCGGATACGTTTCGCGAGTGTTGAATGTACGGATGCGCGTATGAGTCGTCATGTCGTGATGATTCGAAAGTTCAGTGATGAAGAATCTTGGAAAGAAAGCGTTTTGCGGCGGCACTGGCGGCGTCCTGAAAGAACACGTCGGTCGGACTGTCTTCAATGATTGCGCCGTCTTCCATGAAGACCACGCGATGCGCGACACGCTTTGCAAAGCCCATTTCGTGCGTGACCACCATCATCGTCATGCCTTCGCGCGCGAGTTCGACCATCACGTCGAGCACTTCGTTGACCATCTCCGGGTCGAGCGCCGAAGTCGGTTCGTCGAACAGCATCGCCATCGGGTCCATCGACAACGCGCGCGCAATCGCGACGCGCTGCTGCTGGCCGCCCGACAACTGCCCCGGATACTTGTGCGCATGCGCCGACAATCCGACGCGCTCGAGCAGCTCGCGCGCTTTCGTGCGCGCGCGGTCTTCGTCGCGGCCGAGCACGATACGCTGCGCGAGGGTGAGATTGCGCGTCAGGTCCAGATGCGGAAACAGTTCGAAGTGCTGGAACACCATGCCGACACGACTGCGCAGCTTCGGCAGATTGGTCGACTTCGCGGTGAGCGAGGTGCCGTCGATCACGATGTCGCCCTTCTGCACCGGCTCCAACGCGTTGACCGTCTTGATCAACGTCGATTTGCCCGACCCCGACGGCCCGCACACCACGACGATCTCGCCTTTGTTCACCTGCGTCGAGCACTGCTTGAGCACGTGATGGCTGCCGTACCACTTGTCGACGCCACGAATTTCGATGACGGCCTGATTCGCGCTCATTTGTCGAAGTATCCCGCGCGGATCGACGCGCCGATCAGGTTCAGAATCAGGCGGCCCGCCGTCACACAGGAAATCAGATTCGCGTGGTCTTTCTCCGGCTGGATTTCGACGATATCCATGCCGACCACGCGCCCTTTATTCACCAGCCCGTGGATCAGCTTGCGCGCCTGCACGAAGGTCACGCCGCCCGGCGCCGGCCCCGCCACCGCCGGCATCACCGAAGGATCGAGTCCATCGGCGTCGATCGTCAGATAGTAGTTGCCGCCGTCGGGAATCCGCGCGAGCACCGCGTCCATGCCGATGTCGTGCAGTTCGTACGCCGTCACGAGTTCCGAGCCGTAAGCGCGCGCGGCGACGAGTTCCTCGGGACGTCCGCTGCCTTGCGCGCGCAAACCGATCTGGATGATGCGCTCGACGTGCGCCATCTCCGACGCGCGGCGAATCGGGCTCGACAGGCCTTCGCGGACGCCGTTGACGTCGTCGCGCCAGTCGAGGTGCGCGTCGATATGCACGAGCGTGATCGGACCTTTGGCGTCGAGGCCGCGCAGAATCGGCGTCGTAATGCCGTGATCGCCGCCGAGCACGATCGGCATCGCGCCGCCGGCCACGATGCGACGCACCGCGGCTTCGGCACGCGCGTAATGCTCGCCCGGCTTCGTCAGATCGGGCATCACGTCGCCGCAATCGACAAAGCGCACGTCGGTACGACCTTGCAGCAGCGGGCCGTCGATATCGAAATCGTAATGACCCGGCTTGCGCACCACACGGTCGGTTGCCTGACGGATCGCCGACGGCGCGTTGGTCTGGTCGTTGCTGAAGTCGGACGGCGCATACGGTGCGCCATACGGCATGCCGAGCACGGCGATATCGGCCTTCAGGTTGTCGATGTCGAGATCGAGTTCCGAGTAAAGCAGCGTGGGATGGCCGGTACGCGGCGCAACGGTATATTGGGTCATGCGAGTATCTCCAGGGGAATAGCCGGATCTGCTTCAGACGTGGCGCGTGCGCCCTCCGATCGCCGTCTCGAGACGGCGGCCGACGCCGGCCATCAGAACGCTGCAGATCCAGTAGATCAATGCCGTCGTGCCGAGCACTTCGACATACGCAAAGGTGTTGGCCGTGAGCAGATTGCTCTGATACGTCATCTCCGGCAGGCTCATTACCGAGAAGATCGCCGAGTCCTTGAACATCATGATCACGAGGCTCGTGGCCGGG
This sequence comes from Paraburkholderia xenovorans, assembly GCF_046030735.1. Classification (GTDB taxonomy): domain Bacteria; phylum Pseudomonadota; class Gammaproteobacteria; order Burkholderiales; family Burkholderiaceae; genus Paraburkholderia; species Paraburkholderia xenovorans_A. The sequence continues at coordinate 45,458 of NZ_JAQQBV010000014.1, read as the reverse complement.
GGCGTGATGTAGCCGAACAGTTGCGGCGCGATCACGTGACGCTGCGTCTGCCAGAACGTCATGCCGAGCGAAAGCGACGCCTGGGTCTGACCGCGCGGCACGCTGCGCAGCGCCGCGCGCAGGATTTCGCAGAAATAGCCACCGGTGTAGAACGCCGTGCAGCCGATCGCGACCGTCATCGCCGAAGCGCCTACGCCGAGCTTCGGCAGACCGAAGAACGACAGGTAGACGAGAATCAGGTACGGGATGTTGCGCACCAGTTCGACGTAGGCGAGCGCCACGGGCTTCACGAACGTACGCGATTGCGCCGCGTACGCCGCCGCGATTCCCGCAACGGCGCCAATCGGGATACCGATCGCGCTGACCAGTGCGGTGACACGAAGCCCGTCGAGCAGCACCGGCACCGCTTCGCGGACGATCGAAAAATCAATGGCCATGAGGCAGCATCCTCGAGACGCGGCGCTCGCACACTCGCGAAGCAGCCGAGATGCAGAACAGGATCAGGAAGTAGACCGCCGCGGTGATCGTGAACACCTGCAACGGCAAATCGGTTTGCAGCGTGGCATTGCGCGCGACCGTCGCGAGTTCCGGCACCGCGATGATCGACATAAGCGAAGACGCCTTCAGCAGCAATGTGAACTCGCTGGTGAGCGGCGGAATCGCGCGATAGATCATCTGCGGCAGCAATACGTAACGCCACACCTGTGACGCGCGCATACCCATCGCGTAGCCCGCCGCGCGCTGCCCCCACGAAATCGTGCCGAGCGAGCCGCGCAGAATTTCGACGATGTACGCACTGGTATTGCATGCGAGCGCGGCAATACCCGCGGTGATCGGCGAGATCGAAATGTTGAGCAGCGCGGGCACCATGTAGTACGCGATCAACATGTGAATCAGCGCCGGCGTGCCGCGAATCAGGCTCACCCACAGCACCACCAGCGCGCGCAGCGGACCGAACGGCGAGATACGCGCGAGCAGCAGCACGATGCCGAGTGCGAGTCCGATGACGAACGCACACGCGGAAGCGGCCAGCGTGAGCGCCGTTCCCGACACGACGCCGTCGAGAAACGGCGCGATCACGCCGCCTTTGTCGATCCAGTTCAGCATGGCGGCGCGCGTCAGATCGCGCCGGCCGGCAGGTAGTTCGCGTGCGGCGTGTCCATCGGCGCGCCGAACCACTTCGTCTGCAACGCGGCGAGCTTGCCGTTCGCGCGGAATTCCTCGAGCGAATCGTTGATGAACTTGCGAATCTCCAGATCGTTCGGATTCGCGACCCACGCGAGCAGCTTCGGCTGACCGATCGTGCCGGCGATACGGAATGCGTTCGGCTGTCGCTTCATCTGCACGGCGGCGATATTCGACGGCATCAGCGCGACGTCGACAGTTTTGTTCGCGAGCGCATTCGACACGTCCGGATACGCCTGAAACAGCTTGGTGCCCGCGTAGCCCTTGCCGGTCTTTTCCTTCAGCTCCTTCTCGAACTCGTCGGCGACAGGTTGCGAAGACGAACCCATCTGCGTGCCGATCGTCTTTCCGCCGATGTCGAGATCGCGCTTGACCGACGCATCGTCGGCGCGGACCAGCAGCACCGAGCGCACCACGCCGACCGGCTCGCTGAACGCAAAGCGCTTCGCGCGCTCCGGCGTAATCCCCACGCTGGTCGCGACGAAGTCGAACTTGTGCGACATCAGGCCCGGAAGCAGGCCCTGAAACGGCAGATTCATCTGCTCGAGTTTCACGCCGAGTTTGGCCGCCATCAGCTCCAGCACATCGTGACCGTACCCGACGATCTGACCGTTCTCGACGAATTCGAACGGCTCGTACGCGGCCTCCGTGCCGACCACCAGTTTGCCGCGCTGCCTGATGTCCGCGAGCGTGCCGCCTTCGGCCAGCGCGAGCTTCGGCAGCGCGAAAGCCACGCCCGACGCGAGCGTGGTTTTGATGAAGGATCGTCTGGTCAGGTGTTTCATTGCTCTCTCCGCGGGGTGGCGTGGGGTCGTGGTCGTGTGGGTGCCGGGCCGGCTTATCGCGGGGCTGTGCCCCACGTCATTGGCCTGTGACCCAATGTATTCCGCCATAAAGAGGGTGAAAAATGATTTTTTTATCGGTATGGTTCCGAAAAGTGAAACCTTTCGAATGGGCCTGTTCGCGCCGTTCATCTCGACTTCAGGAGTCGCTCAAGTGGCCCGACCCGATTTCACCGAACGCGATTTGCGCTCGCTACGCATCTTCTGCGCTGTCGCGCAGGCCAATGGTTTCGCGGCGGCGGAAAAGCAGTTGAACATGTCGAAGGCGTCGATTAGCCGTCACATCCGCGAAGTCGAGGAGACGCTCGGCGCCCGGCTGTGCGAGCGCGGTCCATCGGGATTCATGCTCACGCATGCGGGAAAAGTCGCACTGGATCTCGCACGCGACGCGATCCGCTCGCTAGAACGGATTCAGCCGGAAATCGACGCGGTGCGCGGCGTGCTGTCCGGCACGTTGTCGATCGGGATGGTCGAGCACATCGTCAGCGATGAAAGCTGTCATCTGCCCGAAGTGCTCGCCGCGCTGAAGGAGCAGGCGCCGGACGTGAGTGTCGAGTTGCAGGTGATGACCTTCAACGAACTCGATCTGGCATTGCGGGAGCGTCGCGTGCAGGTTGGGATTCGAGGCATGTACCGGCGCGAGGCGGGTCTCGATTATCTGCCGCTCTTCATCGAGCGGCAAACACTGTACGTGACGCGTCGCAAGCTGGGCGATGCAGCAACGCTACCGCTCGTCTATCGCGAGCAGCCGTTCGTGCACGAGGCGCTCAATGTGCTCGGAATGCAGCGTGGACCGTCGGCGTCGGGGCTCGAGGCCGTCGCGATGCTGGTGCTGTCCGGGCAATACGTGGGCCTGCTGCCGCAGTTCTACGCGGCGTCGTTCGCGAAGCGGCACGCGCTGGTGAAAGTGCCGTCCGGACCTGTCTATGAAAATACGATCAGCGCGATCATCGAAATTTCGCGGCCGAGGACGCGTGCGCTCGATCTGTTTCTGGATCTTGCGCGGCAACTTCATCGTATGGAGTGAGGGCTCGGCGATCCGTATCACAGCGATACGTAATACGGACTTTACCTATCAAGCCCGTTGCCCTGAGGATAGCGCGGTAACGGTGTGCGGTTCCGTACGACGGCCACGCCAACCGCCAACTCACCAGGGAGTATCCATGCTCGACGTTCAGAGAGAAAAACTCGAATTGCAGGTTCAGGGCGTGAGTTTGAGCATTTCAACGATGTACAGGGGCGGTATCGGTGAGCCGCTCGTCTTCCTCCATGGGTTCGGCTCAACGAAGGAAGACTACGCGGACATCGCGAGGCTCCCGGCGTTTTCCGGGCGACCGTTCATTGCCTATGACGCACCTGGCTGTGGCGAGAGCGAATGTAGCGACCTGTCGGCGGTCTCCGTGCCGTTTCTCGTCGACACCGCGCGGGCGGTTCTGAGTCGTTTGAAGGTCCAGCGCTTTCATCTGGTCGGGCATTCGATGGGCGGTCTTACCGCGCTGCTGCTTGCGCACGAGGAAGGTGACCACGTTCTCAGCTTCGTGGACATCGAAGGTAACGTCGCACCTGAAGACTGCTTTTTGAGCAGGCAAATCGTGAGCCATTCGTCCGACGATCCGCACCGGTTCTTTGCCGATTTCGTCGAACGAAACTGGCGAGGCGCCGACTTCTCGAGTTCGCTGTACGCGGCAAGCCTGAAACACAAAGTTCGCGCAGAAGCCGTTCATAGTATTTTTTCTTCGATGGTGGAGCTTTCAGACCATGGCGAATTGCTGACGAAGTTCGTCGGACTCGGTTGTCGCAAGATGTTCATGTACGGTGAGCAGAACGCCGGTCTGACTTACCTTGCGCATCTGGAGAAATCGGGCGTGACGCTGGCCTGCATATCGCACTCCGGTCATTTCCCGATGTACTCGAACCCCGTTGAAATGTGGGAGCGAATTGCGCTCTTTCTCGAATCCGCTTAAACCCCAGCGGTTTTTCTGGCGCCAGAGCGCTTCGCCCACGCCACCACCGCGTCGACCATCGGATGGTGGCGGCTCGAATTCCATGCTAACGCGGCCGTCACAACCATGATGCGTTCCTTCAACGGACGAACCACCACGTTCTCGGACGCCAGCTTTCGCATCGACGCCGGCACGAGCGCAATGCCTTGCCCGCAGCCCACATAGGCGATTTGCGAAGTCACTGAGCGCACTTCGTGCATGACCCGTGGAGCAAAACCATGAGACTGACAGACCGCGGTCAGAAAATCGAAGTAAGCCGGACTGACCTGACGCGACGACATGACTAGCGATTCGTCAGCAAGGGAGCGCAGGCGCACGCGGGAAAGCTGCGCAAATGGATGGTCTCGCGGCACGGCGACTGCCAGTCTGTCTTCAGCCAGCGGCATGGTGGCAATGCCATGGCCGATATTTCCATCGAGCCTCACGAACGCGACATCGAGCTCGCCTGCTTCCAGCGCGGGGATTGCGTCCACGCTGTCGATCTCCCGAATGAAGACCGTCAGGTCCGGATACTCGCGTTTCAACGCACTCAAAACCGAGGGCACCGTTTCAAGCATGGCCGACGTGATTGCGCCGACCTGCAACACGCCGGTCTGACCGGCGGCGACCTCGCGCACGACACGCTCGAGGCGCTCGACCTGATCCGCGAACTGGCGAACCGCCGGCAAGATCGCAGCGCCCGCCGCGCTGAGTTGCGTGCCGCGGCGCGAGCGTTCGAACAACGTCAGTTTCAGCGATTGTTCGAGCACCTTGATCTGCTCGGTCAGCGGCGGTTGCGACATGTTCAGCCGTTCGGCGGCACGTCCGAAATGTTTCTCCTCCGCGACGGCGAGAAACATCCACAGTTGGCGGATCAGGCGGAAATCAATGGTCGTCATTTCGATGCCCTTTTCGTTTTACGCTCATCTGCAAATCGTATCAGACAGATATCTGATTGCGAATTTACATATCAGCGTAGGAAACCGACGATCGGGTCATTGCCCTACCGGACTTCCTTCATGACCCAAGCATCCACCCTTGAGCGGCTTGCATCGCTCGATAGCAACACGGTTTCTGACGCACTCGACTTTCTCGCGCTCCCCGGCGCGACCTATGGCCTTCGCCCGCTTTGGGATTGCCCGAAGATCGTCGGCCGCGCGAGCACGATCCAGTTGGGTCCCAAAACCGACGCCGCGCCGACGCTCCACCTCATTACGCCGGTTGTCGAAGCCGTCACCACCGATGACCGGATTCTGGTGATCGGTGGCGGTCTCGAAGGCATTTCCTGCTGGGGCGACATCCTGGCGAACGCAGCGGTGGCGAAAAGGATTCGCGGCTCGATTATCGATGGCGCGAGCCGTGATATCGAGGGAAGCGAGTCGATCGGCTATCCGCTCTTCGGTCGTGGCATCACGATGATCAGTGCGAGAAACCGAGTGATTCAGATCGACTCGGGCAAGCCGGTGCAGATTGCCGGCGTAACGGTGCACGAGGACGACTACGTGATTGCCGACCGCTGCGGCACCGTTTTCGTGCGGGCGTCACGAATCGACGAAGTGCTGGATCTCGGAGAAAAGATTACGCGCCGGCAAGACGGGATGGTCGCCGCGGTCCGTGCGGGGCGCTCGGTCGCCGAGGTCATGCACGACAAAGAATTCGAAGCAATCCGAGCACACTGATCTTTCCCGGAGTAAAGCACATGACTCATCCTCAAATCGTCCCGACGGAACGCGTGCAGGCGGCGCTGGCCAATCGCCTGACTCCGTCCAACCTGCTCGGCTTGTCGACATGGAGGCAAGTTCGATGACCGCATCCGCAAACGCACTCAATCGTTTTCTCGCGTCTTCAAAACCGTCGGCAACATTTGGCGTGATGGATCGCGTTGCCGCCCGGCGTGCACAAGGTGTCGACGTGATCTCGCTAAGCGCCGGGGAACCGGACTTCGATACGCCAGAACATATCAGGGAAGCCGGCATTGCCGCGATTCGGAATGGCCATACGCTTTACACCCAGGTGGCGGGAGTACGCGCGCTGCGCGAGGCAGTCGCCAGGAAGTTTCAGAACGAGAACGGCCTCGATGTCGACTGGCGTCGAACCATAGTCTGCAGCGGCGGCAAACAGGTTATTTTCAACGCGCTCGCGGCTACGCTCAATGTGGGCGATGAGGTCGTCATCCCCGCGCCTTTCTGGGTCAGCTATCCGGAGATCGTGCAACTGTGCGGCGGTCAATCGGTTCTCGTCGAATGCGGTGTGCAAAGTGGTTTCAAGCTGACACCGGAACTGCTCGAGAGCGCGATTACACCGCGCACACGCTGGCTGATTCTAAATTCCCCGTCCAACCCGACGGGCGCCGTATACAGCCGCACCGAGTTGCAAGCATTGGCTGAAGTACTGCTCTCGCACCCTCAGGTGATGGTGCTCTCGGATGACATCTACGAGCACCTCGTTTTCGATGGTCTGACGTTCTTCACGCTGGCTCAAGTCGAACCTCGCTTGCGCGAGCGCGTGCTGACGATGAACGGCGTATCGAAGGCCTATGCCATGACGGGCTGGCGAATCGGTTTCGGAAGCGGCCCCGCCTGGCTCATCGACGCGATGGAAAAGCTCCAGGGGCAGCAAACGTCGGGTGCGTCGTCCATTTCCCAATACGCTGCATTGGCGGCGCTGAGCGGCCCACAAGACTTTATCCGGAAATCGCGGTCGGTATTCCAGCACCGCCGCGACTATCTGGTAGCGCAACTCAATTCGACCGACGGTCTGCGTTGCGACGTACCTCAAGGCGCGTTCTACGCTTTCGCCTCGTGCGAAGCGCTGATTGGCAAGCTCACGCCATTGGGGCAGCGGTTGAATTCCGACGAGGATGTGGTCAACGGCATGCTTGATCTCGCAGGCGTCGCGACCGTACATGGCAGCGCGTTTGGACTCGGGCCATATATCCGGATTGCCTACGCGCTCGATAGCGCAGCCCTGGAACGGGCATGCCGCGCTATCCGGCAATTTTGCGAGTCTCTTTCGAATTGACCGCTGCGGCGGCCGCACGTGCGGGCGTGCACCGTGAACCTCTGCTTACCGTGCCCGAATCGCTCTTACTGGATATTTCAGGGGGACTAACTTTATGAATATGAAAGACGATGTAATGAATATGAATGTAATAACGTAGAAAGGAAACGTTCCCGATATCGCAACATGCCGATGCTCCAATGCCGTTGCTTCACGCCCTATTAGAAGTGTGCTTGCAACACGACCTACAAAAACCCAGCAACTCCACGCGTAATGGTCTTGGAGCGCTGAACAGCGAATCTGGAGCCCCGAATGTTTCACAAAGCGATACTACCCACCGCAATTGCAGTGGCGTCGCTGCTGACAATCGCCGCATGCGGCAGCAGCCATAATAATAATACGTCGAGCACACCGACCACCCCGACAGCGTCCGCTCAGGACTCGCTGCAAACCGCAACGCCGATCAAACACGTCGTCGTCATCTTCGGCGAAAACGTGTCGTTCGATCACTACTTTGCGACCTACCCGAGCGCGAAAAACGTAAGCGGCGAACCTTCGTTCACCGCTGCTGCGAACACGCAAACGGACATTCAGACGCTTACAGCCGCTGGGCTGAACGGTGCCGCCAACCCGAACGCGCAAGCCGGTTCGCCGAACATCGTCTCCACGACGGTCAACGGCCAGACGACTACGCCGCCGACGCTCGGTGGCGCGCTGACGACGACCACCGCTCAGCCGTTCCGCCTCGACCGCTCGCAAGCGAACACGAAGAGCCAGAACCACGCGTATCAACCGGAACAGCTCGCCGACGACAACCTGAAGATGGACGCGTTCCCGCTCTTCACGTCGGCTAGCGGCATCGTTGCCGGCAGCACGGGCCAATTCGGTTCGTCGGCGCAGGTGCTGGGCTACTTCGACGGCAACACGGTGACGGCGTACTGGAACCTCGCGCAGAACTTCGCGATGAGCGACAACGCATGGACCGACACGTTCGGCCCGTCGACGCCGGGTGCAATCGAAGTTATTTCGGGGCAAAACCAGGGCGTGACGGTGACGCCGAACCCGAAGAACCCGACGGTGACGACCAGCAACAACGCGATTCCTGACGGCCAGGGCAGCTTCACGATGACGGGCGACCTCGACCCGACCAACGACGTCTGCACGATCGCCGCGCAAACCTCCGGCTCCGGCCCGACGGGCGCGATGAACGGCAAGAACATCGGCGATCTGCTGAATGCGTCGAACATCACGTGGGGCGGCTTCATGGGCGGCTTCAACCTGCAGACGGTCAACGCGAACAACACGACGGGCTGCGCTCGCTCGACGTGGTCGGACGTGCTCGGCAGCGCGCCGAACGACTACGTGCAGCATCACGCGTGGTTCCAGTACTACGCATCGACGGCGAACCCGACGCACCAGCGCCCGAGCTCGACCGCGCTGATCGGCTACACCGATCCGACGCTGGACAACACGGCTACGCCGGTTCACCACCAGTACGACACCGACGATTTCTTCGCGGCTGTGCAGTCGGGCAACTACCCGTCGGTCAGCTTCCTGAAGGCGCCGGCGGTCAGCGACGGTCACCCGGGCAATTCGGATCCGCTCGACGAGCAGGCATTCGTCGTGAAGGTCACGAACTTCCTGCAGCAACAACCTGACTGGAAGAACACGCTGGTCATCGTTGCGTACGACGACTCGGACGGCTGGTACGACCACGTTAAGCCGACCATCAAGAACTCGTCGTTCGACACGACGCTGGTCTCGACGGTGGGTACGGCAACCTTCACGGGCGCCGACCAGTTGACGGCACAAGGTCAGTGCACGGGCACGGGCGCGACGCAACCGCTGGGCATCAACGGCGGCGCAGTCAACGGTCGCTGCGGTCCGGGTACGCGTACTCCGTTTATCGTGATCTCGCCGTGGGCGAAGGCCAACTACGTCGACCATACGCAAATCACGCAAGCGTCGGTCGTCAAGTTCATCGAAGACAACTGGCTCGGCAGCAAGCGTCTTGGCCAAGGTTCGTTCGATGCAACGGCTGGCGATATCCGCAGCATGCTGAACCTGACCGGTTCGGGCAACAACCCGACCCTGTTCCTGGATCCGTCGCTCGGCACCAAGCTCGCAGCGGCACCGTCGTCCAACTGATTGGCGATTCGAGGTTTGAGGTCTGAGTGAAATACGCGTCCCGTTCCGCTTCGTGCACCGCGCCGGCTAACCCCGCGCGCGGTGCGCGAGGCGGCGGGACGCGACACAACTCGTAGTGGGTCGAGCCAGCGCGGCAACGTGCTGGCTCGACGTTTTTTATGGTTTTATCTCTGTCACTATCGCCATGAGCTCTCCGAACTCTGCATTGCCGCCGTCGCTGCCTGCCGGCGACGCTTCGCGCCCCGGCGGCGCAAAACGCCAGCTGCTGCGCGTGCTCGGCTGGACCGTCGTCGTCATTGCTGCGGGTTGCGCGGCCTTTATCGCCTACGCGGCAATCTATCCGGAGCGGATGCCCCTTGCGATTGGCACCCTTGTCGAAGACGTGACTGGCGCGAATCCGCAGCCGGTCGCGCTGCATCTGCCGCCCGAGCAGCCGCTGAGCGCGGTGGCGCTGCTCGGCAAAGAGATTTTCAATGACCCGTCGCTGTCGGCGTCGGGCAAGCAGTCGTGCGCGTCGTGCCATAGCGCCGCTCACGCCTATGGGCCGCCGAACGACCTGACAGTGCAGCTTGGCGGTCCGCACATGACGGACGCCGGCTACCGCCCGCCGCCGTCGCTGGCGTACCTGTATCGCCAGGCGCCGTTCTCGATCGGCCCCGACCAGAACGACATGGACGCCGCACCGGTCTCGCTGGATCAACTCGCGAACGTGGCAAACGGCACGCAGCGCGCGGTGAAGACCGCCGGCGTCGCGCCTGCCGCGCCGGCACTGGTGCCGCAAGGCGGCCTGTTCTGGGACGGCCGCGCGAGTACGCTGCAGGACCAGGCAATCGGGCCGATGCTGAACCCGGTTGAAATGGCCAACGCGACTACCGCCGACGTCGTGCAGAAGCTCACGAAGGCAAAGTATCTCGACCAGTTCAAGGAACTGTTCGGAGACCGGATCGTCAGCCAGCCCGATCTGCTGGTCGACGAGGCGATGTTCGCCGTGGGGCGCTACCAGTTCGAAGATCAGTCGTTCCATCGCTTCACCAGCAAGTACGACTACTGGCTGCAGGGCAAGGCCCGCCTCACGCAAGCGGAGTTGCACGGCTTGCGCCTCTTCAACGATCCGGACAAGGCGAACTGCGCCGGCTGTCACCTGAGCAAGCCGACCACCGATCATCTGCCGCCGCTCTTCACCGACACGCAATACGAAGCGCTCGGCGTACCGCGTAATCGTGACCTGGCGATCAATAAGGATCCGAAGTTCTTCGACATGGGCGTATGCGGTCCTTTCCGTACCGACGCGGCAACGCTCACGCAATACTGCGGCATGTTCCTGACGCCGACGCTGCGCAACGTTGCGACGCGCCACGTGTTCTTCCACAACGGCGTGTATCACGATCTGCAGCACGTGATGGACTTTTATAATCTGCGCAACACGAACCCGGAAAAGATCTATCCGCTCAATGCGGCGGGCAAGCCTGAAAAGTACGACGATATTCCGCAAAAGTACCAGGCGAATATCGACGTTGCAGATGCGCCGTTCGATCGCAAGCTGGGGGACAAGCCGGCGATGACGGATGGTGAGATCAAGGACATCATTGCGTTCATGAATACGCTGACTGATGGGTATAAGCCGTAAGTTCTGAAAATCTGCAGCACGTCAGGGTTGCGATATCAGGTTCGACGAAGCGATATCGGCTAGCGCCCTGGCGAAGCCTCCTTGCCGGGAGCGGACACATGAAGGTCCGCTCCCGGTATTACACGATGGCGGCAAAATTAAAAGCGCATGCGCACCGCTGTGCGTTCGCGCTGTGCGTTCGCTATAACCGCGCGACATGTAGAACACAATTCGCTACCTACGTGTCAAGACGGACTCTGTCTTCTCAGGAAGCGGTCGCATCCACTATCTCGGACACTACCTCTCCCACATCTGCCCTGGCGTCCAACCCCTTTCTGAACCGATTCAACGCCTGCACATTCCCAAAGGGCCGCTCGAACAGCACCGACAAGTTGTGCAAGATCCGCTCGACTACCTTCATCTCCCAGGCCGCGTCGAAACAGATCTGTTCGTCGAGCCAGCGCTCGAGCCATTCCGGATCCGGTAGACGCGATTGAATCGTGTCGCGAGGAAACAGCGCCTGATTCACGTGCAGATTGGTGGGATGCAGCGGCTTTTCCGTGCGGCGCGCCGACGCCATCAATACCCCGATCTTCGCAAACGCGGCACGCGCGACCTGACCGTGCTCCGCAAGCGCCTTCTTCATGTATCGCAGATACGCTCCGCCATGCCGCGCTTCATCGTGAGAGATGGTTTGGTAAATCGCCTTGATAACAGGCTCCGTGTGCCACTCCGCCGCACGGCGATACCAGTGATTCAACCGTATCTCGCCGCAGAAATGCAGCATCAGCGTTTCCAGCGGCGGCGCAGGATCGAACTCGAAGCGCACGGCGTGCAGTTCTGCTTCGGTCGGACACATGTGCGGCTTGAAACGGCGCAGATACTCCATCAGCACCAGCGAGTGTTTCTGTTCTTCGAAGAACCACACGCTCATGAACGCGGAGAAATCGCTGTCGTGATGGTTGTCGCGCAGAAACATTTCCGTGGCGGGCAACGCCGACCATTCGGTGATCGCGTTCATCTTGATCGTCATCGCCTGTTCGTCGGTAAGCAGCGACGCATCGAAGCGCTCCCACGGAATATCGGTTTCGAGATTCCAGCGCACCGATTCGAGCGAGCGGAAAAGCTCAGGATAGAGCATCACGTTTATCTCCCGTTGATCTTCAACGCATCGGAAACCGGTGCGTACGCATAGACCGCGGCATCGGGCGCGGACTGCCGGCTGCGCGTCTCGGCGTCGCGCACCACCAGATACACGCCGCTCACCGCCAGCCCGACGACAGCGACGTGGTACAGATGAAAATCCTCTCCCGCCAGCAGCACCGCGAGGATCGTTCCGCTGACCGGCGTAAGCGCGGTGAACGCTGACACCACCGAGGTCTCGAGCCGCTTCAAGCAGTCGTACATCAGCACGACGGCGACGCTGTTGACCGCCACACCCGAATAGACGAGCAGCGCCCAGCTTCGCCACGACACGGCGCCGAGCGACATCCCGCGCCATTCGACGCCGGCGGGCAACGCCACCATCAGCGCACCGATCGCACACAGCAGCCACGACAGCACCGGCGGCGCGAGCGGCTTCGACAGCAGCTTGCCGAACGTCAGAAAAACCGTTTCGCAGATCACCGCGCCGAACAGCAAACCCATGCCGAGCACACTGTGTTCGTTCGCCTGCGTACTGCCATTGCCGGCGGACAACACGGTCATTGCGCAGACGCCGCCCACTGCGATCAGAATGCCGCCGACGCTCATCCGGCTCAGATGCTCGCGAAACACGATGCACGCGGTGAGGCTCGTCACCACCGGCACCATGCTCAGCACGACGCCCGATTCGATCGCGCCGGTAAAACGCAGCCCATACAGCGCGAGCACGCTGAACAGCATGATGCCGAGCCCCGCCTGCGTCGTGACGACGCCGGCATCGCGCAGGCCGATGCGCGGCACACGGATGCGCCGCACCCACAGATAGCCGCTCAACGCGATCAGCGCGCTCAGCAACCGCACGAATGTCGCGATGAACACCGGCACTTCGTGCAGCACGAGCTTGCTCGCCACCAGATAAGAACTGAGCAGCAACGTCGCCAGCAGCAGCTTCAGATAATCGGCTCGCATGATGTCTCCGTGAAAAATGGCGTTTCGGTCGCGGCCTGCAGAATTGAATCGACGTGTACGCGCACGGTGTCGATCACCGGCACATCGACATCGTGCGGCCGGAGCACCAGCGGAATCTCGGTACACGCCAGCACGAGTGCCTGTGCGCCCTGCTCGATGAGCTCTTCCGCAATACTCAGGAAACGCTCGCGCGTCGCATCGCTGATCCTGCCGACCGATAGCTCGGTTTCGATCGCATGCTGGATGAAGCGCCGCCCGGCCGGCGACGGAATACTCGCGCGAATGCCGTGACGCGCGAATTCACCGTGGTAGAACGACTCTTCCATCGAGTACGCCGAGCCCATTAGTCCGACGTGCCGGAAGCCAGCAAGCGACGCGTACCCGGCGGTGCTGCGGCAAATATTGACGATCGGCACTTCCGTGCTCGCCTCGACCTCGCTCGCGAACTTGTGCACGGTGTTGCAGCACATCGCGATCAACTCGGCGCCGGCATCGGCAAGACGCGACGCCGCGGTGCACAGTTCCTCCTGCACCGCCCGGCGATCGCCGATGCGCAACCCGTCGGCGATGGTCTGGAAATTCAGGCTCTCCATCACGATGCGCGGCGAGCAAGCCGCGCCCAGATAGCGGTTCCCCAAACGATTGACGAGCTCGTAGTAGGTGATTGTCGACGGATAGCTGAGGCCGCCGATCAAGCCGATCTTCTTCATGGCTTTGGCCGTGGACATGACAATTTCCTCGTGCATGACAGTCATCCGGATCAATGACGCGCGATATCGATACGGCGCGCGGCTACCTGCGTCATGCCCTGCTCGACACAATCGTAGTAATCGATCGCGACATTGAAGCGGATCAGGCAACCGATACATACTTCCCGCAGCATCTCCGGATGCGCGGCAAGCAGCGGCAGCAGCACGCGGTTCAGCAGTTCCTTGCCGTGCTGCGCATCCACTTCGATATGCAACTCGTGGTAATGAATCACGTGCTCGGGCACGTCGAAGCGCCGCAGACCGCGCACCAGCCGCGCGAAACGCGCGGGCGCCGTGTGTTCCATGATCGCGAGCGCGCCGAGCAGACGCGGCAGATAGTGGCGGCGCAGTGCATACATCATCAGCAGATTGCCGTTCTTCAGCGCGGCCGTCGGCGCGTGCGGCGCCAGATCGCGCTCGCGCATATAGCCGCGCATATAGTCGACCGACCTCGCGAACAGTGTCGTGTGCAGATCGTCGAGCTTGCCGCGACCCATTTCGTCCCAGTAGTTTTCAGCGAGCGCGAGTTTCATGTCGCCGCTCATGCCGATTTGCGCGAGCGCGATCACGTCGTCGAAACGGCCGTCGACCTGCTCTTCCTGCATCATGTAGAACGCCAGTTCCTCGAGACTCGCGGTGTCGGCCACGTAGTCGAAAAACGGCGCAACGGCCTTGCGATGCTGCCGATGCAATGCCCAGTACCAGCGCGAGAAATCCTCCACGTTCTCCGGTATTGCATCCATATCGATGCGCTGCTCCTCCGCTTCGTTCCACGCCGCTTCGAGCGCGTGAATATGCGCATAGTCGGCGAGGCGCGGGGCCGCAGCGAACTGCGCGGGTGAAGCCATTTCGCGCAGATAGAACGCCTGCAACACGCGTTGAGCATCGACATCGTGCTCGGGTCGCGCTGCGTCGTCGAGCAGCGAATGCGGTAATTGTGCGAAGTTGGGAAATGCGGCGCGGCGCGGCGCCAGGGTCTCGACAAACATGCGTGCTCTCTCCAGTCAGTGACGCGCCCGCGGGTCCGGGGCGCGGCTCATGCATTCAGCGGATGAAGCGGTGCGCGACCGAGGTGTCGCGGCTTGATGGCGGTCTTCCTGCGATGTCAGGCGGTTTGTTCGGGCGCGTGCGAAAGTACTTCGACCGGAGTCTCGGCATCGGGTGCGTCCGTATCGGCTGTGTCGACGCTGCGCGGCACGATCCGGTCGCGTAGTACTGCCCAGTAAAACTCGCGATACGTGAGATGGTGGTAGCGGATGGACGGCTCGATCGACGCATGCAGATCTTGCAGCCGGTCGATGGACAAGGCCGGCATCATGTGATGTTCGACGTGATAGTTGTTGCCGTTCGTGAGCCATGTCATGAACGCATTGCTGACGATGGTGCGTGTGTTCAGAAGCGGGTCCGTGCTCGTCAGATCGCAGCGATAGTGCTCGGGCATTTCGATCAACGCATGCACGGGCGCCGCGACGAGCATCAACGGCGCGAGCCAGACCCAGGCAATGACCCACGTATGAAGCGCAACAGAAATCGCAGTCAATGCAGCAATGAATGCGAGCATCCAAAGATGTTCCCGGCGCACTCCTTTCGCCACGCCTTCATTCACATTTCGAATTGAAACGCCACAAACTGACTTAATCGCGATTTGGAAAAATTTACCATAGTGATTCGGCATAAATAACCGAATAAACCAGGAACGAATTCCTTGAAACGAATTGAATCCGTATTGGTCTCCGTAGTCGAAAAATTCTGTATTTTCCTTTGTACCGAGCATACGATGGTGCTTAAGGTGGCTATCCTGGTATCCGGAAAACGAGACCAGCATTGGGATTCCGACGATTATGCCAAATAGCACATTCCAGCGCTTGCTCTTGAAGCCATGATAGTGTAAAGCCTGATGCTGCAATTCAACGCCATGCGCAAACATCACGCCAATCAATAAAACGCCAACTATCCTGATTATTAAAAATTCAGAGAATGTAAAAAAAACTCCATGTGCGAGGACTATAAAGTAGATCGCCAGCTTGAGCGAAAAAACGACACTGCTCGGACGACTTTTCAAATCCTGAACGGTTTTGGGACGCGGGGTCAGTTGGGCGGTGGCGGACAAGACTCTCTCCTGGGCAGGTTCATCGAAGATGTTCGAACGTGTCGCCAGGATCAATGTGTTGGAGACCTGGCAAGGTCAGCGATCGGTCGCGTGTCGGAGTGAATTGTTCAGGTTGTGCCGCCACGCGACAAACGACATTTCGGAACTCAATGCATGAGGTTGAAGAATGAGAACGAGAAAGCGGTTGCAGAATCTTCCGTCACTCGATTTTTTACGCGGGTTCGACGCAGCAGCACGCCATCTCAGCTTCACTAAAGCGGGCCAGGAACTGAACGTGACGCAATCCGCGGTGAGCCGCCAGGTCAAGACGCTCGAAGATCAGTTGGGAATCGAGCTGTTTCACCGGCACATCCGCGCACTCACGCTCACTGAAAACGGCCGCGCATTGCATGCGTCTCTGGCGCATGCACTGATCGATCTCGAGAGTGCGATCGGCCGCCTGTCCTCGGGCACCGAACAGCGCTCGATTTCGATCTCCACCACGGTGTCGTTCTCCGCGTTGTGGCTGATTCCGCGCCTGGGCGGCTTCCGCTTGCGACATCCGGGTATCGACGTGCGCGTATCCGCAACCAGCGACGTACAGGATCTGAAGCGCAAGCGGATGAATCTGGCGGTACGTTATGTGAGGCCCGATGTGCAGTACCCCGGCGCGCAGCATCTGTTCGACGAGCAGGTCGTCGCCGTGTGCAGTCCGAGCCTGATCGCCGATTCAGGCAAGGAGGCCTTCGCGCCGACCGATCTCGGGCAACAGGTGCTGCTGCACATGGACGACACCTGCGGCACCTGGCCCTGGTACACGTGGGACAACCTGCTCGACCAGCTTGCCGAGCCGCATCTGAAACCCGCAGGCGGACTGTATTTCAGTCAGTATGACCAACTGATTCAGGCTGCCGTCGACGGTCATGGTGTCGCGCTCGGTCGTCGCCCGCTCATCAATGGGCTCGTGCAACAGAACCGGCTCGTCGAGCTGTTTCCCGAATGCCTCGTCGATTCGGGTGCGTATTGCCTGATCGCCGGTCACGATGCCGACGCCGATACCGAACTTGCCGCACTCACCGAATGGCTGCTGGAAGAAGCGCATGCCTCTGTGTCATGCGCGAAGCCCGACGGTCCGCACGACACCGACACCGACTCCCCACTTCGCATTCGCGCCGCGTAACCCACGCCGCGCGCATCGGCGCGCCATCCCGGCTGCCGGCTCTTCTGCGCTTTCAACGCTGCTTTTCACGCTGCCCGGTTCGCCACGCGTTGCCCGACGCGTGGCGCGGCACGTCACCCCGCCTCTCTACTCCTACACGCTAACGCGTCCGCTCCCGATACACGCAATGCGCTGACGCGCGCGACGCGTGCATGCCTCCCACGCATTCATTGCCTGCGAAATTACCGTTTGTCGGTCTGCGCGGTTTTTTCCAGAATCCGTTCATGCCAGATCGACGAACGTTGTTCGCAACACGTCAGCGCCACGTCGATCCATCCCACCCGCAGCTCATGCAAAGGGGTACGTTGTGACGCATTGCGCTTCCACTATTCATCGTCTCATCGATGCGCTGGAGTCGGCTGACGGCTCGCGGCATCGGATGACTTTCGTCAGCGACGCGGGCCGCGACGAAAGCATCAGCTATCGCGAACTCGCCGAACAGGCGTTCCTCCATGCCGGCGCGTTGCGCGAACTCGGCGTGCGCGAAAACGACATCGTGATGCTGGCGCTGCCCGCGTCGGTTGCGCATGTCACCGCGATGATGGGCTGCATCCTGAGCGGCGCGCTGCCGTGCACGGTGCCGATGCCCGCGCGCCGCATGGCGAGCAACGCGACTCAGGTCGTCGAAGTGGCGAGCGAGTTGTATCGCCCGCGCCTGCTCGTCACCACCGAAGCCTGCGCCGTGGGTCTCGCGCCGCTTGCGCAACGCACCGGCGTGCGCGTGATCGACGAGACGTTCCTGCGGGCAGCCATGCAACCCGGCAGCGCGCCGCTGATCAGCATGAAACGCGACGACGATCCGCATCACGTGCAGCTCACGTCCGGGTCGACCTCGCATCCGAAAGCCGCGGTGCTCAGCCATCGCAATGTGATCGCGAATGTGCTGGGGATCGGCGGCTCGGTCGGCTTCGATATTGCGAACGGCGACGGCACTGCATCGTGGCTGCCGCTTTACCACGACATGGGCCTGCTCACGCTGTTGTCGAACATGCATTACCGCGCGCCGCTTCTGATGATGCAGCCCAACAGCTTTATCCGCAATCCGCTCGGCTGGCTCAAACGCGTCGCCGACGCGCGCGCCACGACCACGTCGGTGCCGACGTTCGCGTTGCGCTACTGCGTGCGCCGCTTCAACGAAGCCGCGATGCAGGGCGCCGACCTGTCCGCGTGCCGCAACATTTTCATCGGCGGCGAACGGGTGGACGAAGAAACGTTGCGCGATTTCGCCCGCACCTTCGCGCCGTACGGGCTCGACGCATCCGCGCTGCAACCGTGCTATGGAATGGCCGAATCGACGCTCGCGGTGTCGATGCATCGCGCGCTGCACACCGGACGCGTGAGCGGTGCGCCCTATGTGATCGCCGATCGCATCGATAAGCGCGCGTTGATCGACACGCAGCGCGCGCTCGCCATCGAACACATCGATCTTGCCGATCACACCGATCACGAAAGCGTGCTTGCGATGGGCACGCCTATCGAAGGCATGGCCTACCGGATCGCCGGCGATCGCGGTGAAACGCTTGACGAACGCAGCGTCGGCGAAGTCGCGGTGCGCGGCACGTCGCTGATGAGCGGCTATCTGAGCGCCGCCGATCGCACAATCGTTTCACCGTGCAACGCGGACGGCTGGTTCATGACCGGCGACATCGGCTACATCGCCGGCGGCCAGCTTTACATCCTCGGCCGCAAGAAGGAAATCATCATCATCCGCGGCAGCAACTATTTCCCGCATGAAATCGAGGAAGCGCTCTCCGCCGACCCGGCGATGCAGAAAAGCACCTGCGCGGCGTTCGGCCTGTTCGACGAAATCTCCGGCACCGAGCGTCTGATCGTGGTCGCCGAAGCGCGCGCCGCGGATGCGAATGCACAAACCCGCGCCCGTTTCCAGCAACTGCTGCAGCAACAGATCGGTTTCGCCGCGCAGGAAATCTGCTTCGTCGAGCCGGGCGGCCTGCCGCGCACCACGAGCGGCAAACTGCAACGTCTGAAATGCAAGGACCTGTATGCGTCCGGCGCGCTTCAACTGACGGGCGTGAGCGCCGGTCTCGCGCTGGTTCCGACGACCCAACGCGACGTGACGCCGACCTCGGACAGCCGCGACGCCGCACTCGAAGGAGCGCTCGCATGATCGCCGACTTCGCCATGCTGCCGTCCGCCCAACAGCGCGCGCCCGCACTCGAACTGCGCGACATCACGCGCGCTTACGAAGGCGGCGCCGAAGCCCTCGTCGCCGTGCGTCACGCGAATCTGTCGATCCAGCGTGGCGATGTCGTCGCGCTCGTCGGCCCGTCGGGCAGCGGCAAGAGCACGTTGCTCAACATCGCCGGCTTTCTCGACACGCCGACAAGCGGCTCGCGCTGGCTCGAAGGCATCGAGATCGACGACACGCCGCGCACGCTCGAAGCGGTGCGCCGCGAACGGATCGGCTTCGTGTTCCAGAACTTCAATCTCGTGTCGGTGCTCTCCGCGCTCGAAAACGTCGAACTCGGTCTCTTCATGCAGCGCGACAAGCGCAAGCGCCGCGAGAAAGCGCGCGCGATGCTCGCGGCCGTCGGCCTCGCGGCGCGCGAAAAGCATCGCCCGGGACAACTGTCGGGCGGCGAGCAGCAACGCGTCGCGCTGGCCCGCGCGCTCGCGAAAGAGCCCGCGATCGTGATCGCCGACGAACCGACTGCGAACCTCGACAGCGCGAACGCCCACGCGGTCGCCGAATTGATTCTCGCGACCAACGCGTCGCTCGGCACCGCGTTTCTGATCGCCTCGCACGACGAACGCCTGTGCGCGCAACTGCCGCGCCGCATCGAAATGCGTGACGGCGTATTGCACACCCAACCGGAGACGAACCGTGAACTGGTCGATATTTGCGTGGCGTAACCTGTGGCGCAACCGGCGCCGCACGCTTCTGACGATGTCGATGGTCGGCGTCACCGCATTCGCGGCCAGCACCGCGCTCGGCTATGTGCTGGCCACCTTCGATGCGGTGCGCGAAGGTTCGATCGACAGCGGCGTCGGCCATCTGCAAGTGCTGCATCGCGGCTATCTCGACAAGATCGGCGAACGGCCGCTGCAATACGGGCTCACCGCGCCGGAACAGCAGGCCGCAAGCGAGGCGGTCGCGAAACTGCCGGGCGTCGCGAGCACCGCGCGTGAGATCGACTTCGAAGGGCTGATCTCGAATGGCGACCTGAGTTACGGCTTCGTCGGCGAGGCGGTCGAGCCGAATCGCCAACCGCCCGGTTTCGCCGACTATCACACGGTCATGTCCGGCCGCTATCTGCAAGCGCAATCGGCGGGCACGGAAGTCGTGATCGGCAGCGAACTCGCGCGCAAGCTGAACATTCATGCGGGCTCGGTCGTGCAACTGATGGTCTCGACCGCGCATGGCGGCATCAACGCGACCGACGCACAGGTGGTCGGCGTGATGAGCACCGGCAACAAGGACCTCGACGAACGCATCGTCAACGTCACGTTCGGCGCCGCGCAAGCGCTGCTGCGCACCGACCGCGCGTCGCGCTTCACCGTGTTCCTGCGCCACACGTCCGATGCCGCGCAGAGCGCCGCCACGCTACGCGGCACGTTGCCGACAATGGACGTGCGCACGTGGGACCAGCTTGTCTCGCTGTACCACCAGATCGTGTCGCTGTACCGCAACCAGTTCTCGGTGTTCGGCGCGATTCTCTCGGTGACGATCCTGCTGTCGATGAGCAACTGGATTCTGATGAGCGTGATGGAGCGTCGTCGCGAAATCTCGACACTGCGCGCACTCGGTGTGCCGTCCGTCACCGTGCGTTCGGTACTCGTGAAGGAAACCGCGCTGCTCGGCCTGCTCGGCGCATTCGCCGGGATTGCCGTGTCCGTGCTGCTGATGAGCGCGCTCAATCACGCCGGGATTCATCTGCCGCCGCCGCCGGGACGCGTCAATCCGATCCTGCTGACGTTCGCGATCTCGCCGTCCGCCGTCGCCGCCGTCGAAGCCGCCTTTGTGGTGCTCGGCATCGCGGCCGCCCTCCTCGCTACCACCGGCTTCGCCCGACGCGACATTCTCAAGGGGTTTGCATCATGAAACGTTCCGCCTTCCGTCCTGCTGATTCTCGTCCTGCTGATTCCCGTTCCGACGAGTCGTTCGTCACGGATTCCCGCCGCGCCGCAGTCTCGCAACAGCCGTTCATGCAGCGCCTGAAAACCGATCCCGAAACGCGCCGCCACACGTTGCGTGCGGGCGCCTCGGGGATTGCGCTGGCGCTCGCCATCGCCAGCATCCTGACGCAAAAGGCCGGCCATGCGGCCGAGCAAAGTTCGGCGACACCCGACGCCGCGGTGATGCTCGCCCGCGCCGACGCATTCCGCAGCACCGCCGACGACGCGAAAACCGATATCGACATCACCAATATCGACAACGGCCAGTCCGGCGACGACACGCACTACCTCGTCTATACGCGCGGCGACGGCGACACGCTGGCGCTGACGAAGAGCGGCGAGAACGAAGGCCAGAAGTATCTGGCGACCACGCGCGGCCACTGGTTCTATGTGCCGAACACGCGCAGCGCCGTGCGCATCAACGGGATGCAGCGGCTGCAAGGCGAAGTGGTGATCAGCGACATCACACGCACGCATTGGGCTGACAGCTATCGCGCGACGATCGCGCCGACGCCTGGCCCGGTCGCGAATGGGCACGCGACGACCGAGCTCGATCTCACCGCCACCGATCAGGACAACGTCTATCCGAAGATCAAGCTGTGGGTGACCTCCGACACCCAGGCGCCGGTTCGCGCGCAGTTTTTCCTCGCGAGCGGGCTGCTGTTTCGCAGCGCCGAATTCAGCGCGCCCGTGGCGGTGAACGGACGGCCGGTGATCAAACGCATCACGTATCACAACGAAGTCGAAAAGCAGCGCGCCAGCGTCGTCGAGATCGTCGACGGTCAACCGCACAAGATTCCGTCGGGCTGGTTCAATCCCGACACGCTCGCCGATGGCAACTGAAGCCGACAACCGGAACCTCGCCGATGACTCGCGCAATCGTCACCGCCGCCCACGTGTCATGCCGCTGCTATGCGCTGCGTTCAGCACGCTCGGCTCGCTCGGCGTGTCGGGCGCTGCCTACGGAGAAAGTCTGATGGATCAGCTCAGCACGCTCAACGGCATCGGTTACGCGCGCTCGGTGGACTACACCGGCGGCAACGCGCTGCTGTCCGATCTGATCGGCGAGGAACCGCGCAACCACCAGGAGGCGGCCGCGATTCTGCGCATCGACGGCGACAACCTGTTCATGAACGCGCGCCTGATCGCGAGCGACCATTCGCTCGGCGCGCAGCAAACGCGCTTCAACGAGATCGGTGCGCGTTATGGCTTCGATAACGGCGTGAGCGTGCTGGCCGGCAAGCGCATCGAAACGCTCGACACGTCGCAGGCTTTCTTTCCGCTCGGCTTCTTCCAGCTGCGCCCGTCGACTGCGGATATCTACGACCGCTACGGCGAAGTGGAAGGCGTGCCGCTTGCCGAAGTGAAGTGGGTGGGCGACCGCTTCTCGGTGCAGGCGATCGCGGGCCGCAACCATACGTTGCGCAACGACGTGGACGATCGCGACCTAGCAGGTGAAACCGAACTGGTGCGCGGCGGCTACAACTGGTCCGGAGGATCCGCGTCGCTGCTCGCCGGGCGGCATGCGGGCAAGCCCGGCGCCGGCGGCACCGTATCGCTCGACATCGGCCACTCGAGCACCGTCTACGCGAGCGGCTGGGCCGAGCGCGGCAGCACGCGTCCTATACCGGCCTTCATCGAAGACGACGTGACGCCCTCTTCTGCCGCCGATTACGCGGAAGTCGACCGGCGCAACGACCGCCAGGTGATGTGGCGCAGCGCGCTCGGCATGCAGAGCGCGCTGCCGGGCAACGTCTCGCTGATCGTCGAGTGGTCGCACGACGAAGCGAAATTCGACGCGCACCAATGGCGTCAGATGGTGGGTGCAATCGACACGAACCACGCGTTGATGCCGTTCAATCCCGGCGCGGCGTTGATGGGACTCGGCGACACCGCGCAATACGTGAGCGTGGACGGCAGCCTGCGCGACTACGTGTTCGCGCGCCTCGGCAAGAAAATCGGCCGCACCGAAGTATCGCTGCGCGGCATCTACTCGCCGCAAGACAAGGGTTTTCTCGCGGTGGCGCAAGCGGTCACCGACATCAACAAGCGCGTGAGCGTCGATCTGGCGATCACGCACGCATTCGCCGGGTCGAACTCGGAATATCGCGCGGTGGGTTTGAGCACCGAAATCGACGCCGCGTTGCGCGTGCGGTTCTAACAGGAAAAATCATCATGTCCACAACCATGCTCGATCCGAATCCGACAGACGTCATTATTCCGTCATCCTCATCATCCAGCACACCGACGTTGGCAGGCCTTGTCGCGTATCCGGTCTTGCGCCATCTCGACATGACGGGCCACGTGCCCGACGCAGCCGTCGCGTTGATCGAAGCCGCCGCACTGCGTCTGCTCGACAGCGAAATGATCATCGAGTTGCGCGCGGCGATGCCCGGCGCGGCCGCCGATGCAAGCGCGTCGACGCCGCTGCGTCACGAGGAAGCGCCGCTCACCGAAAGCATCTTGCTGCAGATCGAGGCCGACGGACTGCACAGCCACTTCAAGCCGTTCATGCGTGCGTTCATCCGCATCATGTTCGGGCTCTTCTTCACCGAGGAGCAGTACACGCGGGCATGCGACTGTCTCGACAGCGGTCACAACTTCGCGTTTCTGATGAGCGACGCGGGCGGCCCGACGCTCGGCGCGTGGAAAACCCAGGTGAAGAGCACCGAAAGCGGCATCGCGCTGCATGTCGCGAAGGTATGGGGCATCGAAGCGCAACGCGACTGCATGGCGGTGATCGCCGCGCGCCTTCCCGGCGTGATGTTTCCGGCCGCGTATCTGGTGTGGCCCGACGCCTATCGGCAACTGAAGCGCGAAACCTTCGGCGAGCCGTTCCTCGCCGGCAATCTGCAACTCGCGAATGTCAGCGGCGACGTGACGGTCGGCCCGAACGACCGGCTGCGCATCGGCGGCCCGACCGTGTTCAACAAGTACCTGACCGTCGTGCGCCCGTACTTCGTGCGCGCACTGATGGCGCATGTCACGTGGCTCGCGAATACCGGCCGCGTGCGGCTCGACCGCGAGCACGCACAGTTGCATCGCTTCATCGCGGACGCCGCATCCAGCCAGACCCAACTCGAGCACTACGACTTCCGCAAGGTGCAACGCGTGCTCGCGATCAAGCTGCTGTCCAACGAATTCCTCACGTCGCTCGTAAAGAGCGGCGCGGTCTCGCGTTTTGAAGACCAGCGCGACCTGCTCGCCTTCTCGAAGATGGAGGGCAGTTCGTACCGGTGTTACCACGAGTTGCGCAAAAGCTTGCGCAGCCATTCCGCAGTCGCCTGAAGTTCTCAACCCCGATGTCCATTCACCACCTTTGAAGGAGCAAACCATGTCGATCCAGACCGTTCCCAACGATGCGCTCGAAATCCTGTCGCGCGAAGTCGCCAAGATTCTCAACGTCGAAACCGTCGCCACCGATGCGGGCATCGGCGAACTCGGTATCGACTCGCTGAACATCGTCGAGCTGATCGTGTTCTGCGAGCAACTGTACGGCGCCATCGATCCCGAAGCGCTGAACATCACGCAATACACGACGCTGCAACAACTCGACGCGCAACTGCGTCATCAACAGCACGCTGCGTGAGCGAATCATGCTGGCGCCCCTTCAACATCGGGACCACGCTGCCGCCGCGCCGGACGCGCCGGCAGCGGCGCTCACCGTGCGTGCGCTCGGCTACCGGCGTGTCAGGTCGTCGCGGCCCGACGAGGTCGCCGATCTGGGCGCCGCAGCGGACGCACTCGGCCGGCTCGCGGCCAGCGAGCGGGAACACCTGTGCGGCGACGCGCACGTGGACGACTACGTGGTGAGTTCGACCATCCTGTCGATGCTGCTGCTCAACGGCTCCGCGTGCGGCCGGCGCTTCACCGATGCCGTCTCGCACGCGGCGCCGCGCCCGCTCGACTGGATGACCTGTTCGTACGAATGCGCGGGCTGGGGCTATGTGTTTGCGCGCTCGCTCGCCAAGGCCGCGGTCGACGGTCCTCGCACCTTGCTGTTGCAGATCGTCGACGTGGATGCGCACGGTTTCAGCTACTGGCACGCGAACCCGATGTGGGGAGGCTCGGGTTTCGGCATCTCGACGCTGCTCGTCGACGTGCGGCCTGCCGACGCCGCACCGCTCGTCAACGAAGCCGCGCATCCGGGCAGCGCGGTCGTGCAGTTGGGCCGCCGCTTGCGGGCCTTCTGCGCGGAACATCCCGACGCGCGTCTGGCGATTCCGTTTTTTCCGGCGCCGTCGCGGCGCGCGTTGCTGGTGGGCGTGGGCCGTGTGCCGCTGTTGCCCGACGGTCATCAGCGCTTCGGCCATTCGTTCGGCAGCGATCCGTGGATCTCGTTGCTGCTCGGACTGGTGGAAGAACGCGGCGCCGACACCGAGGCCGTCGTCAGCTCGCTTGCTTTGAACGGCTACTACTCGATCGCGCGGATCGCGCTGGCCGCCGATGCACGGTTTTCCCTGGAGGTCTCGACATGAACGCGCCCGCGCGTCTCACCTATCGGCTCGCACGCGACGCGCAGCAACCGGTCACGGTCGCGGCGAACGCTTACCGGATGCCGCTTGCAAGCATCGCCGATTACGCCCGTGTCGTGCAATGCGACGACTGGCTGCCGGCCGAGCCGAAGAACGCGGCCATCGCGACTCATGAAACCGCGCCGGCCGGCGAGCGCCGGGTGTTGCTCGACCACGTGCAGTACTTCGCGTTTCTCGCCGAACTGAGCGGCCGCGTGCGCAACGAAATCGACGCGTCGGCGCGGCTGTTCTTCGAAGTCTGCGCGCCGTATTTCGGTTCGCTACCGCCTGCGCTGCTGCAACCGCGCGTATTGCTCGGCGTCCGGCTGTTCGACGAGGCGCAGTGGTACGGCGCGCGCGGCGAAACGGTGGTGTGGGTCGGCGACCACATCCTGCGCGATCTCGACTACGCCGGCGACAACTCGATTCACTGCGCCGTATGGCCCGCGCATCTAGCCAGCGCGGTCGATGCGGTGCTGCTCTCGGACTGGTCGCGCTACGCGATTCGCGCGTACACCGACCCTTCCGCTTCTTTCAACGCAGCCGACGTGCTGCTCCGGAGTACACGACATGAATGAAATAGCTGAGCACGCCACGCCGGTCGCGTTCGAACCGCAGGACGTGCGCTGGACGATGCCCGTCGATGCGTTGATGTCCGACGATTACGAAATGCGCGACGAAGCACTCAATCGCCTGTATGAGAAAGCCAAGGCGGCGCAGTGGGACGTCGCGAAAGACGTCGACTGGTCGAGCGAGCTCGATCCCGACAACCCGCTCGGGATGCCCGATCCGACGCTGCTGATTTACGGCACGGATCTGTGGGGCAAGCTCGACGACAAGGGCCGTCGCGAAGTGCGCCATCACGCGCAGGGCTGGCTGCTGTCGCAGATTCTGCACGGCGAACAGGCCGCCGTCATCTGTGCGTCGAAGCTCGCGTCCGCAGAAGAAGGACTGAGCGCGCGGCTGTGCGCGGCGACCCAGGTGATGGACGAAGCGCGCCACGTCGAAGCGTATGCGCGTCTCGTCGAAAAACTCGAAGTCCGCTATCCGATGAGCCGGTCGCTGCGCAGCCTGCTCGAAGACACGATTACGTCGAGCGCACTCGACATGACCAATCTCGGCATGCAGGTGCTCGTCGAAGGGATTGCGCTGTCGATTTTCCAGAGCGTGGTCGCGTATAGCAGCGATCCGTTCATCAAGGATCTGTTCGCCCGGATCCAGCGCGACGAATCGCGCCACTTCGCAGTCGGCCGCATCACGCTGTGCCGCGTGTACGCCGACATGAGCGCGCGCGAATTGCGCGAACGCGAGCAGTTCATCTGCGAGGGCGCGTCGGTGCTCTACGAACATCTGTGCGCGGACGACATCTGGGAACCGATGGGTCTATCGCGCCGCGATTGCAGCGAAATGGTGCGGCAGTCGCCGGTATCGAGTTCGATCCGCCGGTCGATTTTCCGGCGTCTCGTGCCGACCATCCGCGAGATGGGATTGCTCACGCCGACGGTGCAATCGACCTTCGAAAAGCTCAACGTTCTCGACTACGCGGCCATGCCGCTCAACTGACCATGACGACTTCCTCTCTCAGTCACGACGGCGCGCAATGGCTCGGCATCGAGGCCGTGGCCTATGAACTGCCCGGCGCGCCCGTCGACATCGAGTCGTGGGCGGCGGAGCGCGGCTATCCGGCGCGCCGCGCCGCGGCAATCGCGCAGTCGGGGAGCCGCTATTTCCACATGGCGCTCGATACCAGTGAGACCGACCTCGCGATCGATGCGGTCGGCCGGTTGATCGACACGGCGCGCGTGCGTCCGGGCGAAATCGGCGCGATCGTGCACGTGCACACCCAGGCGTTCAGCGTGCCGCCCGCGCCGCGCAGCCTGCCGCACGAAGTCGCCGCGCACTTCGGCATCGAGCCGTTGTGGCTCGGCTCGGTCGCGCAGCTCAATTGCGTGTCGGTGGCCTCCGGACTCGAAACCGTCGACGCGTTGATGCGCCGTTTCCCGCAACTCGATGCGGCCGTGATCGTGTCGTCCGACCGCGTCTACGGCGAGGATTTCCGCATGCGCCAGATGAGCGGCGTGCAATGCGACGGCGCGGCCGCGATGCTCGTCACGCGCAACTGCACGAAGAACCGGCTCGGGCGCATCGCGATCCGCAGTCACGCGAAATGGTACGGCGGCTCCGATACGGTCGCCGACAACGAAGCGGATCTGATCGCGCTGGAGTGGCCGTACACGCGCAAGGCGATCGAGGCGGCCGTCGCGTTCGAGGACGTCGCGCTCGAAGACTACGACCTGCTTTTGCCGCACAACGCCGACCTGCCCGGCTGGAACTCGCTGTGCCGCGCGATGCGTTTGCCGCAGGAACGCCTGTACGCCGCGAACATCTATTCGCGCGGCCACGCATGCTGCTCCGATTTTCCGATCAACATGGCCGACGTCGGGCTCGATGCGCTCGCCAGCGGTCAGCGCGTGCTCGGCGTGATGCAGTCGAATTGCGGTGCGTACGCGGCGGTGACGCTGCATCCGGTGGCTCGCCATGCAAACTGAACTCGTGATCGACGACACCCGCGCGCTCACGCGCGCGGCGCCCGACGCTGAAAAAGCGACCCCGGACTACGCGTGGCTGCAGAATCTGAAAACGCCCTGCTACGTGTTCGATCCCGAAGTCGCGATCGAACGTTACCGCGCGTTGAAGGCGCGGCTCGGCACGCGGCTCATCGTGTCGCTGAAGGCCAATCCGAACCAGGACATGCTGGTGCGCTGCGGCCACGCGTACGAAGACGGCATCGAACTGGCGAGCCGCGGCGAGCTGGATCTGGTGGTCGGCCGGATCAAGGCGCCGAAGTATCTGAACAACCCCGCGATGAACGAAGACTTCATTCGCGCAGGACTCGCGTCGCGTTGCAATTTCGTACTCGACAATCCCGACCTCGTCGCGCGCTTCATCGCGTTGGCGCAGGACGCGATCGCGGCGGGCGCGACGCCCGGCAACGTGCTGCTGCGTCTGAACGCGGGTGCGCTGGCCGGCGACGCGGCGCGCACGCACTGGCACGATCACTTCGGCATGACGCCCGCCGAAGCGTTCGACGCCACCGCGCGGCTCGCTGCCGCCGGTCTGCGCGTATCGGGTCTGCACGTGTTCTCGGGTTCCCATACCTTCACGCGCGGCGGCGCGGCCACTGCCGACACCGTCGCGCTGCCGCCGCGCGCGGCCGCGCTGGCGCACGAGCTGGCCGCGCCGAACGGCGCGCCGCTCGCGTCGCTGAGCCTCGGCGGCGGCTTCTCCGAAATGGGCGATTCACCCGCGGCATTCGCGCAGTACCGCGATTCGCTCGCGCCGCTTGCCGCCGATTTCTCGCTTGCGCACGAATCGGGCCGCGCGATTTTCGCCGATGCCGGCCTCTTCGTCACACGCGTGATGGCGGTCAAGCATTGGCCCGATCGCAGCGTCGCCATCTGCGACGGCGGCATCAGCCACAACTTTCTGCTGGCGCAAACCGAGCTGCCGCTGCGCCGCTTGCAGGCGCCGCTGCTGGTGCGCGACGGGCGCCTCGTCGGCGACGAAAACACTGAAGAAAGCGCGGGCGAAACCGGCGCCGCGACTCGCGACACGGTGTTTGCGGGCAGCACCTGCAGCCGCGCCGACGTGATCGGCCGGCGCCACGCGAGCGCACCGCCGCGTCCCGGCGATCTCGCGATCTTTTCGCGCTGCGGCGCCTACAACCGCACGTACACGATGGAAGGCTTCCTGTCGCATCAGGCGGCTCACGTCTACGTCAAACCCGCCTGACACGACCAGGCTCTTCGACAAGGAACGATCATGAACGCTCTCATCCGGATTGCCGACGTCCTCGAAGACGGCGCGCGGCGCTGGCCCCACCATCTCGCGTATGCCGACGCGCGCCGCGAGGTCGCATACGCGCAACTCGCCTATGCGGTGCGCTGCGCGTGCGTCGCACTGCGCGAACACGGCGTAGCGCGCGGCGACCGCGTCGCCGTGTATGCGCCGAAGCAATATGAAACCGTAGTGTCGCTGCTCGCGATCAACGCGCTCGGCGCGATTTTCGTACCGGTCAATCCGCAGTTGAAGGAAGCGCAGGTGCTGCATATTCTGCGCGACAGCGGCGCCAGGCTGTTCATCACCGGCGTGCAGCGTCTGAAGCGCATGGCCGAGGTGCACGATGCGATGGGCGCGGGCGGCGTGCTGCTCACCGAAGCGCTCGCCGAAGTCGTCCACGTGCGCCTCGGCACGGTGCCGGATCTGCCCGGCACGAACGCCGACGTCGCACTCGCCGCGCTCACCGCGGTCGACGACGATCCCGCCGCGATCCTCTACACGTCGGGTTCGACCGGCGCGCCGAAGGGCGTCGTCGTCACGCAGCGCAATCTGGTGTCCGGCGCGCAGAGCGTCGCCGCGTATCAGCGTCTGCATTCGAGCGACGTGATCCTCGGGGTGCTGCCGCTCAGTTTCGACGCCGGCCTGAGCCAGCTCACCAGCGCGCTGGTCGCGGGCGCCTGCTACGCGCCGCTCGACTTCATGCAGGCAAGCGAAGTGCCGCGCTACTGCGACGCGCGCAACGTCACGTCGATCACCGGCGTGCCGCCGCTGTGGATGCAGCTCGCGGCGGTGCAATGGAGCGACACGAGCCGCTCGCGGATCCGCCGCTTCGCGAATACCGGCGGCCATCTCGCGACGCCGCTGCTGGAACGTCTGCAGGACCTGTACGTGAACGCCGATCCCTATCTGATGTACGGACTCACCGAGGCGTTCCGCTCGACCTGGCTCGCCCCCGAAGACGTGAAGACGCGCCCCACGTCGATCGGCAAGGCGGTGCCGAACGCCGAGGTGCTGGTGCTGCGCGCGGACGGCTCGGAATGCGATGTCGACGAACCGGGCGAACTCGTGCATCGCGGCTCGTTTGTCACGCTCGGCTACTGGAACCAGCCGCAACTCACCGCGCAGCGCTTCCGGCCGCTGCCGAACACGCACCGGCAGATTCCGCGTCCGGGCGTCGCCGTGTGGTCGGGCGACATCGTACGGCGCGACGCAGAAGGCTACCTGTACTTCGTCGCGCGCGGCGACGACATGATCAAGACCTCCGGCTACCGCGTGAGCCCGACTGAAGTCGAAGACGTGCTGTTCGCCCGTCCGCACGTGCGCGAAGCCGCAGTGTTCGGCGTGCCGCATCCGGCGCTCGGGCAGGCGATCGTCGCGTGCGTGGTCAGTTCGCTCGACGAAGAAAGTTGCCGCACCGACATCGCGCGCATTTGCCGCGAAGCGCTGCCCACTTATATGGCGCCGCTCATCGTCGACGTGCAGGCGTCGCTGCCGCGCAATCCGAACGGCAAGATCGACCGCCCCGCGCTGAAGGCGCTGCATGCCGACGCGTTTGTCGCGCTCGCCGACGCGCCCCGCGCCGCCGCTCACGCGAGCGACGCCGCCGTGCGCGTGCTGCCCGGCGTGCTGCCAGCCGTACTGCCCGGCATCCCGCTGCCGGCCGCGTCCCCCGTCGCATCGCAAGCTCGTCCGCAGACCGAAGCCAATACCGAGGAGACAGTCGCATGACCCACCTGACGCTCGATCTACCCGTGCACGACAGTAGCGCCGAAGCGGCGGCGACCGTCGCCGCGCTCACCGCACCGCCGATGGCTCAGCGAGCACCGGCGACGCCGCCCGCGCAAACCACGCCGTCGTCGCAAGCGGCGCGCCGCGCGAGCGTCGATGCCGGCACGCTCACACTGTCCGGCGGCACGATCGTGATGCCGTCCGCGCAGCCCTTCAACGCGATCCAGGCCGAAGAGCGCCACTCCGGCTACCGTCATCTGCTGCTGCCGCAGGCACGCTTCGCGCGGCCGCGCGGCGAGGGCAAGCTCAGTGCCGACGAAGCGGCGCGTCTCGCGCCGACCGGCCTCGCGTCGTTACGCGTCGCACCGCCGGGGCAGAGCCTGTCCGATCTCGCGGTGGATGCCGCGCTCGATCTGCGCGACCAGATGGGCTCCGAGCGGCTCGCTCGCACGACCCATGTGGTGATCGCCAGCTCGTCGCTCAACGAGAAGATCGGCGATTCGGTGGTAGGCCGCGTGCAGTACGAACTCGGCTTGAATCATTCGGTGCCGTTTGCGCTCGGCCAGAACGGCACGCTCGGCTGGTACTCGGCGCTGCTGTTGCTCGACGGGATGCTCGGCCCCGACGATCAGGCGCTGGTGGTGCTGAGCGACAAATGGCTCTATCCGTTCTTCCGCCAGTTCGGCGACCTGGTCGGCTTCGGCGACGCTGCCGCTGCGCTACTGGTGAGCCGCGCGCCGGATCCGGATCGCGTCGACGCGACCTGCTGGGGCACGGTTTCGTCGGTCGTGATGGAGTTCGGCGACGCGATTCGCGATCCGTGGGGCGAATCGCCGGAAGCGGTGCGCGATGCGCTGGCGCCGCTCGCCGCGCGCACCCTGCACCGCGCGCTCGACGCCGCGGGCCGCGCGCCCGAGCGCATCGACTGGTGCGTGCCGGCCGGCTTCGACGCGTCGTTCGCATCGCGCGTCGCGGATTGCGCGGCGATTCCGGTCGGCGCGCGCGTGCAGCACGAAACCACCGGGCACTGGTCGTCGGCGGATTCGGCGGCCTCGATGATCCGCCTCGCCGCGTCGCTCGAGGCCGGCGAAACCCGCGTTGCGCTGGTGTGGGACGCGGCCCTGCACGGCGCGGCCGCCGCCGCGGTGCTCGAACTGCGCGGCGGCTTCGCCACCGCCGAACAACTCGACGGGGAGACGCGATGAGCGCCTATAAAGTGTCGTTGCGCGAACTGCGCTTCTTTCTGTGGGAACTGTTCGAAGCGGACCGCCGCTTTCTCGGCGCGGGGCCGTACAGCGTGCACGACCGCGCCTATTTCGACGACCTGCTGGTCCGCGCGCGCGATTTCGCGCTCGAACTCGGCCGCAGCTACCAGGCCGCCGATCTCGAAGGCTGCCAGCTTCTCGACGACGGCCAGGTGCGGATTCCGTCGCACTTTCACGCGCTGTGGGCGCGCTTTCGTGACGAATGGTCGAACACGCTGTTCGGCACCGAGCACGGCTTGCCGCCGATCCTCACGCAGATGATCTACGAGATGTTCATGGGCGCGAATCCGTCGTTCATGACTTATGGCGGCTTTACGCGGCCGGCCGTCAAGTTGCTGCAGATGCACGGCACGCCGTTGCAGAAGCGCTTCATCGCGCCGCTCGAAAGCTATCGGTGGGACGCGTGTTTTTGCGCGACCGAGCCGCAGGCCGGCACCGATCTGACCGCCGTCGCGCTGCGCGCCGAACCGCTCGACGGCGACGTGTACGCGATCAGCGGCGAGAAGATCTACATCTCGGCGGGCATGCACGAACTCACTGAAAACACGCTGTATTTCGTACTGGGCCGCATCGATACTGCGTCGCCCGATTCGTTCTCGCTGTCGTGTCTCGTGGTGCCGCGCTACTGGCCCGACGACGAAACCGGCGAACTCGAACCGAACCACGTCGAATGTATCGGCCTGCCGCGCAAGATGGGACTGAAGGGCTGCGCGAATACGCATCTGAAGTTCGGCGCCGGCAAGGACGGCCAGAAGACTCGCGGCTGGCTGCTCGGCGGACGCCGCAACGTGGGCCTGCTGCAACTGATGCCACTGATGAACCAGGCGCGCATGAGCACCGGCATGTTCGGGGTGGGGGTAGCGTCGAGCGCCTATCTGCATGCGGTCGAGTATGCGGCGAAGCGCATGCAGGGCCGCCCGATCGAGCGCG
This sequence comes from Paraburkholderia xenovorans, assembly GCF_046030735.1. Taxonomy (GTDB): domain Bacteria; phylum Pseudomonadota; class Gammaproteobacteria; order Burkholderiales; family Burkholderiaceae; genus Paraburkholderia; species Paraburkholderia xenovorans_A. The sequence goes on along the minus strand of NZ_JAQQBV010000014.1, from coordinate 12,112 downwards.
CGTCGAACACCAGCGCGGCGCGTGTCGCGATCATCGAACATGCGGACGTGCAGCGCATGCTGCTCGACATGAAGAGCCGTGTCGACGGTTGCCGCGGGTTGCTCGGCAAGCTCGCCGCGACCGCGACCCATGCATCGATTCTCGAACACACACCGGGCGCCGACGCCGCCGACATCGAAAAGCATCGCAAGCTGCAATTGCTGCTGACGCCGGTGTGCAAGGCGTTTATTTCGGATCAGGCATGGCGCATCTGCGAAACCGCGATTCAGGTGCACGGCGGACTCGGCTATACCGACGCGAGCCCGGTCGAGCAGAATGCGCGCGACGTGAAAATCCTGTCGATCTGGGAAGGCACCAACTATATCCAGGCGCAGGATCTGGTGCGCGACAAGCTCGGCTTCGGACGTAATTCGCGGCTCATGCGCTATTACCGTGAAGAGCTCGACGCGTTTCTCGACACGCAGAACGCAAGCGGCACCGACACCGACCTGCGCCCGTACTTCGACCAGTTGCGCCGCGCGGCCGATCTGATCGAAGCCGCGCTCGACCACATCGCCGCCGAGGTGCAGGACGGCCACACGCATCGCAGCAGCCAGTTCTACACACGCTTTCTGGAAATGTTCGGGCTCGTCACGTCCGCGTGGGTGCTGCTCGAATCGGCCACGATCGCTGCGCGCCGTCTCGCCGATACGGACGTCGAGAACGACCCCGCCGAAGCCGCGTTCTATCGCGGCAAGCTGAAGAGCGCGCGCTATTACTTCGCCAATGTGCTGCCGCTCGTCGAACAGCATGAACGGGCGATTGCGTCGATCGGACACGCGGCGTGCAGCGTCAGCCGCGAAGAACTCGCGCAGGTGGAATGACATGGACACCGTTCTCCTCGAAGCAGCGCCGCCGGCCGGGTCCGCTCCTTCTGCTCCCGCTTTACCTGCTTCACCTGCTTCACCCCAGGCCGACGCGCCGCGCAATTTTCTCGCGCGTCCCGCGACGCGCCATCGCGGCACCGACATCGACGGCGCATCGCTCGCGCCCGAAGGTCTGTGGGTGCGTGACCGTGACCTCACCGAACTGATCGGCAGCATGACGTTCGAAGGCGCGCTCACGTATCTGTGGCACGACAACGAAGCGAACGACGCCCGCGAAGCGCAAATCCACGCCCGGCTCGCCGCGCTGGCCGCCGCGTTCCCGGGCGGCACGGCAGCCCAGCAGATCGCCGCGCAGATGGGCAGCGCCGGCGTCGAAATGGTGTTCGCCGCGGCGAGCGGCTTTCTGCGTGGGTTCGACGACGCACTCGCACGCACCGAAGGCGCCCCGCTCGACGATGCCGACCTCGACACGCTGCTGGTGTGTCTGGCGGCCGCGCCCGCGTTGATGCAGGCGGCGATCGCCGCGCGCACGCCGGAGTTTCGTGGCGATGCCGATGCAGATGCCGGTGGCGGCGGCAACGCAAACGCCCACCCCGTCACCTCGCACGCACAGCGGATGCTCGCGCTGACCGGTGCGCGCCGCCGCGACCCCGTCGCGCGGCAGGCGATGGACGCGCTGCTGGTCGCGTGGCACGCGGGTTTCGGTTACATCACACCGACCGTGCTGGCGCCGCGCGTGGCGATCGGTACCGGCGTCACGCTCACGCAGGCAATCGCCGCCGGCTTCATGGCGAGCGGTCCGTCGCACGTCGGCGCGGCGCTCGAAGCGATGACGTGGCTCAAGGCGCTCGCCGCGTCGCTCGATCCGGACACGCTTACCTCGCCCGACGCATTGCACGCTGCCGGCGCAGCCGCCGTCGATCGGATTTTCGACGCCGACGGCGCGTTGCTGTTCGGCTTCGGGCATCCGCTGTTCGTCGCCGATCCACGTCCGCCGCACATGCGCAAGCTGTTCGCGGCGTGGGGTTTCGACGGCCCGTATCTGCGCCTGTTCGACGCGTGCTGCGCCCGCGCGCACGAGCGCAAAGGCCTCAATCCGAATATCGACTTCCTCACCGCCGCCGCGCTGCTCGAACTGGGCGTCGACGCGCCGTCATGGGGCGTCGGCGTCGGTCTCGCCGCGCGCATCGCGGCCATGGCCGCGCATGCGGTCGAACGTCGCCGCCGTCCCGCGTTCGGCGTGAACAGCGCCACCGCCCGCAAGCTGCTCGCCGCCGTCCCGGTCGGCTGGCTTTGACATCGAGACTTCGACATCAAGAGTCGTGTATCGCCGTTCAACCTCACTGGAGATAGACATGCTGCTCAAGAACCTGCGTCCCGCCAACGACTACGACCGCTTCGCCACCGAAACCCTCGAACCCTGGGATCTGCTGTTCATCAGCCGGATCCGCCAGATCGCGCGCGACATGCAACCCGGTTCGCTCGCCGATATCGGCACCGCGACCGGCGTCGTGCCGGTGCGCCTCGGCGTCGATCCGTCGATGGCGGGCTGGCGCTTCATCGGCGTCGATCTCGACCCGACGATGCTCGAAGAAGGGATGCCGCGCATCCTCGAACTCGGTCTCGCCGAGCGCATCGACATGCAGGTGGGCGACGCGCTCGATCTGCCGTTCGCCGACAACAGCCTGACGATGGCGGTGGGCCGCGCGACGCTGCACCATCTGCCGGACAAGGCAAAGAGCCTCACCGAAATGTTCCGCGTGATCGAAGCGGGCGGCGTCGCGCTGGTGCACGACATGCGCCGCGACGCGCCGCAAACGCTGCTCGACCGCTTCACCGCGATGCGCGCCGAAGCGAACTATCCGCCGAGCCACGTCGAAGAAAAGATCACGCTCGACGAAGCGCATGCGCTCGTCGAGGAAGCGGGCCTCACGCCGTACGCGACGATCTATAGCCCGAGCGTGGGACTCGGCGCGCTCGGCTTCGAAATCCTGCTGAAGAAACCGGCGCTGGTGTGACGACCATGAACGCCACGCTCCTCTCAAGCGCGACGCCCGCGGAGCATGCGGACGACGCGCAAAACGCTCACGACACAGGCGCCGCGCTTGCCGCCCGTCTCGCGTACGCGGCCGAACGGCTCGGCGTATTCGACGTGCGCTGCACCTGCGTGCCCGAAGGCCATGTGTTGCCGCTGTGCGTAAGCCCGCTCGATCCCGCGCTCGCGTCGTCGACCGATGCGTTCATCGCGTGGTATCGCACGCGGCTCGATGCGATCGACGCGCTGCTCGACGAATTCGGCGCAATTCTGTGGCGCGGCTTCAAGGTGCCCGACACCGCGTCGTTCGCGCGCCTCGGCGAACTCTATCCGCCGCATGCACACGGTTATACCGCCGGCGCCGCGCCGCGCAATCAGGTGGCGGGCGCGGTGTACGAATCGACGCGCATGCCCCCGCCGTTCAAGATCGGCCTGCATCAGGAAAAGGCGTACATGGCCGCATATCCGCGTGTGCTCGCGTTCTATTGCCGCGTGCCCGCCGAGGCGGGCGGCGAGACGCCGCTTTCCGATATGCGCGCCGTCACCCGCTCGATTCCGCAAGCCGTGCGCGCGCAGTTCGACGCGCGCGGCGTGATGTACCGCCGCAACTTCGCCGCGCCGGACAGCCGCGCGCCGGCCGCGACGAGCGCAACTCCGGCCACGACCCCGACCGCAGCCGGCGCTCATGCCACGCCGTTCGCCGAATATCACCGGCCGTGGCACGAAGCGTTCGCTACCCGCGAGCGTGTCGACGTCGAAGCGTTGTGTGTGGAACGCGCGCTCGGCTTCGAATGGCTTGCCGACGGCAGCGTGACCGTGTCGCACACCGGCGCCGCGCTGCACACGCATCCGCGCACCGCCGAGCGCGTGTGGTTCAACCAGGCGAGCGCGCAGCATCCGAACGCGCGCTCGATGGGCGAACTCAGCTTCCGCTATTTGCAGCGCCTGTATGGCGAACGGCTCGCGTATCCGTACGAGATCCGCTTCGGCGACGGCTTGCCGATGAGTGCATCCGATCTCACCGCCGTCTACGACGCGATCGATACGCACGAGCGCGCGTTTCGCTGGCAAGCCGGCGACGTGCTGGTGGTCGACAACATGCTCGTCGCGCATGGCCGCAATCCGTACAAAGGCCCGCGCGACGTGCAGGTCATGATGTTCGACTGACGACAGAATCGAGGCAGATATGAGCGAGTCCTTATTGACATCGATGCGCGCCGCGCTGAACCCGTTGCAGGCGTTCGACTGGCCGCAACTGTTCGGCGCCGTGCGCGTGCGCGAAGACTGGGATGCCGATTGCGCGCTGTCGGCCGCGCGCATCGGCGTGAAGCTGGGCGGCTTCAGTCTGGAGGCGCGCCGCGTGCGTTTTCGCCGCGGCGCCGCGACCGCCGTGATCGGCCCGAACGGCGCGGGCAAGACCACGCTGCTCGAAGCGCTGCTCGGCTTTAGAAGCGGCGCGGGCGAAGGTCTGCGGATTCTCGGCACGCCCGTCGAACGCTTCATGCGCGACCGCGCCGCGCTGCGCCGGCTCGGCGCGCAATTGCAGAAGGTCGAGTATCCGGATCACGTGAAAGTCGACGAGATCGTTGCGCTGCATCGCGCGCTGTATCGCGTGCAGGACGCCGACGTGGACGCGGCGCTCGGCATGCGCGAGCTCGTCGGCAAACCGTATCGCGGACTGTCGAAAGGCCAGAGGCAGCGCGTCGATCTGTACGTCGCGCTCGCGCACCGGCCCGATCTCGCGGTACTCGACGAACCGTTCACCGGGCTCGATCGCCATTACACGCGCGTCGTGATCGATCTGCTGCACGCGCGCCCCGCGCAGGCGAGCATCGCGATGATCTGCCATTCCGGCGAAGAACTGGCGTCGGTCGACGACGTGATCTGGGTCGCCGACGGCGGCGTGCGCTACCAGGGCTCGCTCGCGAAGCTGAAGGCCGAGCGCGTCGGCGAAGCGCGCGCGGTCGTGCATTGCCGCACCGACAGCGAGGCGCTCGCGCTGCGTCAGCGGATCGCCGCGCTGCCTTGCGCGCTCGACGTGCGGATCGCCCAGCCGTTGCAGATCGAAGCCTTCGGCGACGCGACGTTGCACGCCAACGTGCAGGCGCTGCTGCAGGATCAGACGATCCGTCACGTCGAACTCGCGCCGAGCGGCTATGGCGATCTGCTGCGTGTCTGCGCGAAAGGAGAAGCTCATGAATAACGTCTTCGCGATTCTCGTGCGCAACGAGCTGCTCGGCTTCGTACGCAGCCGCTCGTCGCTGTTCTGGACGCTGGTGTTTCCGGTGTTTCTGCTCTCGGTGATGCTGTTCGCGTTCGGCCGCTCGAGCTCGCTCGGCCCCGTCGACATCGTGTTCGACGCGACGCCCGCGACGCCTTTCGCGCAGGCATGCCGCGCCGCCGTGCAGCAAGGTCTCGAACACAGCGAGACGGTGCAGGCCAAAGTCGTCGATGGCGCGGCGAAGGCGACCAACGACCGCGTCGTCGTGCGGCTTGCCGCGGATGCGCGCGGCACGACGCGCGTCGCGTACGACTTCAACGGCTCGCTCGGCGCGCGCGCCGCGTCGCGTCTGATCGAAATGGCGCTGACGCGTTGCGCGGCCGAACAGCAAGGGATCGCCGCCGGCAATCTGGTGCGCTTCGACAACACCGCGCCGACGCGGCGTCCGTTCGACTACGGCGCGTTCTTCGCCACCGGCATTCTGATCATGTCGTTCATGGCGATCGGCCTGAATTCGACGGTCGCCGCGATCGCGACGCTGCGCGAGCGCAACACCTTCAAGCTGTACGTGTGCTTTCCGGTGTCGCGGCTGATGTTCGTCGGTGCGTTGATCGTCGCGCGGATGGTCATGATGGCGCTCTCCGCGGCCATCCTGCTGATGGTCGCACGTTTCGCATTCGGCATCGCGCTGCCGCTGTGGAGTCCGTCCGGTTTGCGCGCGCTGCCTGTCGTGCTGCTCGGCGCGGCGATGATCCTGAGCTTCGGCGTGCTGCTCGCGAGCCGCGCCCGCTCGCTCGCGGCCGCGGAGCTCGCCTGCAACGTCACCTACTACCCGCTGCTCTTCTTCAGCGACCTGACGATTCCGATGAACGGCGCGCCCGCGTGGTTGCGCGACGCGCTCAAGGTGATCCCGACCAACCAGTTCGCGGTCGCACTGCGCGGCGTGCTGGTGGACGGTGCGCCGTATCCGCAGTTCGCGCTGCAACTCACCGCGATGTGCGCGTGCACGGCCGTGTTCCTGCTGCTCGCCGCGCGTGCGTTCCGCTGGCATTACGCGTGACGCGGCGTTCTCTGTTTCCCGTCCTTCAAGGAGGTTCGATCATGAAATCGCAAAACTGGCTCACCGATTATCTGAAGCACGCCGTCAATTTCATTCCGGTGATCGTGTTTCTGTTCTATGGACGTTTCGGCCCGGGCGATCCCGGCGCGCGCTGGACCCACGCGTTCGTGATCGGCGCGGCGCTCGCGCTCGTGCACGGCGTCTGGCTGATGCAGCGCACCGAGCGGCACAGCATCGCGCTGGGCGTCGATTTGTATCTGCTGATCGGCGGATTGCTCGCGCTGGTGTCCGGCGAGGCGAGCGAAGCCTGGGGCGAACAGCTCGGGCCGGCCGCCGTGCTGGTCTGCGTGCTGGTGGTCGGTGTGCTGAATACGCTGTGCACGTCGAGTGGATTCATCGACCGCATCGGCGCCGAGCCCGCGCGCACGCGCATGCTGTCGCTCGTGATGGTGGGAGTAACCGCCGCCGCGCTCGCGGTGTCGATCGCGATGCGTCATAGCCCGTTGTGGGGCGGCGTGGTGCCGATCTTCGCGCTGGTGGTCGTGCGTGGACGCTTGCAGCGTCTCGCGTTGCAGGCGGGCTGAGCGATGGACGCCGCTATCGCCACAACCGAACGCGCCGCCGTCGGCGCACCTTCCGCCGAGCGCTCATCGCGCGATGCGTTCGCGAACGCGCTGCCCGCCGGCTGCGCACTCGCCGCGGATCATCACAGCCTCTACGAAACCGATACGCTGCGGCACGGCGGCACGGCGGCGGTCGTCGCGTTGCCCCGCTCGACGGACGAACTGTCAACGCTCGCGCGCGCCGCGTTCGCGCATCGCATGCCGCTCGTCGTGCAAGGCGAGCGCACGGGTCTATGCGGCGCGGCGGTGCCCGATCGCAGCGGCACGCAATGCGTGGTGTCGCTCAAGCGGATGACCCGCGTGCGCGCGTTCGATCCGGTCAATCGCAGCATCACCGTCGAAGCGGGCGTCCGGCTTTCGGAGATCAACCGCCATGTCGCCGAAGCCGGCTTGTGCCTGCCGATCGATCTCGGCAGCGATCCGTGCGCAGGCGGACTCGTCGGTGCGAATGCGGGCGGCAGCCGCCTGATCAAATACGGCGACGTGCGTCGCAACGTGCTCGGCATCGAAGCGGTGCTGGCCGATGCGCACGGCACCGTGCTCGATCTGCTCGCGCCGCTACGCAAGAACAACGCGGGGCTCGATCTGAAGCAGATGTTCATCGGCGCGAACGGCGCGAACGGTATCGTCAGCGCGGTATCGTTCGCGCTCGCGCCGATCGAGCAGTCCACGCATTCGGTGCTGCTCGCGTTTGCCTCTTACGACGCGGCGACGCGCGCGCTGGTCGCCTTCGAAGCGGCGTTCGGCGATTTGCTGTCGGCGTATGAGTTCATGTCCGCGACCGCGCTGCAATGTGCGTTGCACGCGTTGGGCGATACGCAGACGCCGTTTCCCGGCGTCGACGTGTCGTGCTATGCGCTGGTCGAAATCGCGAGCGGTATGCCGCGCCTCGACGGGTTGTTCGAAGCGCGTTCGCTCGAAGTCACGGGCGCGCTGCTCGACGAAGGCGTGATCGTCGACGCCGCCATCGCGTCGGGTGAGCGTTTCTGGCGCCTGCGCGATCATCTGCCGCTCGCGGTTGCGGCGGATGCGTTGCCGCTGTCGTTCGATGTTTCGCTTTCGCGTGGCGCGCTCGCGGCGTTTCTCGATGAAACCGCGCGCTGGATGGCCGACGCGCACCCGCAACTGCGCTACTACGAATTCGGCCATTTCGGCGACGGCGGCTGTCACGTGATCATCGCGATTCCGCCCGACGTGCTCGGCATGTATGGCGCGCTGAAGCAGATTGCGCTGCGCACCGAGTTGTATGAACGCGTGCGTCGCGCAGGCGGCAGTTTCAGTGCGGAGCACGGCGTGGGGCCGGTGAATCACGCGTTCTACAAACGCTTCACCGCGGCCTCGACGCGCGCGGCGTCCGCCGCCGTGCAACACGCACTCGATGCACGGGCACTGGTCGGGCGTGTGCGCTATTGATCGCCGGCCGCCGGAAACCGATGCGTTTTACGTCAGGAATCTCATATGACCAGTTCGAATATTCCGTCACAGACGGACGAGCCGATTCAACCCCTGTGCAGGAACGAGAGCGCATGCGCATTGCCCGCATCGGGCGCACTGTTCCAGGTGGATGGTACCGCTTACGTTCTCGCGTTGGAGGACAACGCCGAGATGCGAACGCCATCGTTGTGGCGATTGCTGGAGCGGAAAAAAGACAACATGCGACGAGGGGAGTGCCCTGAGAGTGAACTGGTGAGGCTCGCCCCACCACCGGGTTCCCCTTAGATACCAACGCCGGCATGCGGCGCTGAATATTCGGTGCCGAACCGAAACGTGGCGACTGCTTTAGTCAGTTTGCGCCCTTGATCCTCGAGCGATTGCGATGCAGCGGTCGCCTGCTCGACCAACGCCGCATTTTGCTGTGTCACTTCGTCCATTTGCGTGATTGCGATATTGACTTGTTCGATACCGCGACTTTGCTCACTCGACGCAGCCGCGATCTCTCCCATGATGTCGTTCACGCGCGCGACAGCACGTGTGACTTCAAACATGGTTTGACCCGCTTCGCTCGCAAGTCCAGATCCGGTCCGAATGTTCTGCACTGAGTTCGAGATCAGCTCCTTGATCTCCTTCGCCGCAATCGAGGATCGTTGCGCGAGACTACGCACTTCGCTCGCGACGACGGCGAATCCTCTGCCATGTTCACCCGCACGAGCGGCTTCGACTGCCGCGTTCAGCGCAAGAATATTGGTCTGGAACGCGATGCCTTCGATAATCCCGGTGATATCCGCTATCTTTGCAGAGCTCTCGCTAATGTCGGACATCGTGTCGAGGACTCGCCCAACGACACCGCTTCCCCTGGCAGCGACCTCCGATGCATTCGATGCCAGCGAACTCGCCTGTGCAGCATTTTCTGCGTTTTGCCTAACTGTCGAGGTCAGCTCCTCCATACTTGCAGCGGTCTCTTGCAATGAGGCCGCTTGCTGCTCGGTGCGTGAAGACAGGTCGATGTTGCCCGACGCAATCTCGCCGGACCCGGTGGCTATAGCGTCGGCGGCCGTTCTGACTTCGCCCACCAGCTTTACCAGGCTCCCCTGCATCTCGCCCATCAATGCAAGCACGCTGCCGCCAGGGGCGAGATCAACGCCGCTAATGGGATTGAGATCCCCGCTTGCGACCCGTTTCGTCACTTCTCCGAGCGCGGCCGGTTCGGCACCCAGCGCGTTCGTCAGCCGGCGAATAGTCAGCGTGGCCATTCCGATCGCTGCTGCGAGTGCGATCAAACCGATAACGATAAGCAACGTGCGTTTGTTCGAGAACTCGGCCTCCGACTGCGCTGCCTGCGCATTGGCGTGAGCTTGCGTGGACTCGGCGTATTCGTTGGTCGCTTTGGTCAGCTCGGCGAGGAGAGGGCGACACTGCTCGTCAATCATCCGGATGGCCTCGTCACGCTTGTTGGCGAGGGCAAAGTTGGCGATAGTCGTCGAGACCGGACCATATGAAGCTTCGACGCGATTGATCTTCGCAACCAGGTTTCGCGCCTTGAGGGAGACGTCGCTGTCGTGTGCGATATGCTCGTTCAACTGGTGTAATGCGTCGCGGACATCTGCCTGTGCTTTCAGCACAGCCGCTTTTTCGATATCCGAATCGGCAGGTTTCACTAACAGCACGAGATTGCGCGTCGCAATCGCCCGTCGATCAGCAGCTGTGCGTATCTTTTCCACGAGATGCGCGCGTAACTGAACACCCGAAACATAATTGGAAAATCGATCATTTGCGTCGCTGAGCGCATTGACGGCAAAGATCGAAATAGCCATAGCCAGGATAGTCAGTGTTCCAAATCCCCACGAGAGCATAGCTCTGACCGAAAGTGTCCTGAAGTTCATGTGGAAGACCCGTCCTGTTAGCAAGGTAGTGAAATCTCCTCCTGAATCAAAGTTCAGTCGGTTGCGCGCTGCGTGCTGGCCCACCAGTTCTTCAACCACTGATCATTGCCGCCTTGGGCAATCAGATCGCGCAATGCCTCCGGTACCGCCGGAAAATCACGCTCAAGGTTGCGGGTGTGATTAACGAATTTGCCCGAATAGAAATTGACTTCAAGCTCATCGCCGGTATCACACAGAGCAGTCACACCAGAACACTCCGATAAAACAGGCAGGCCTGCGTTCACGGCGCCGCGGTACGACTGGGTCGGAATGGACTCGCACAGGAGGCCCAATCCCAACGCACGCATGGCAATGTAGCCGGTGGCTTTAGGCCCGACACCAAAGTTGCGCCCCGTCACAATAATGTCTCCCGGCTTACTGCGAGTCGAGAAACCTGGGTCAGTGCTGATGAACAAATGTGGAATCAGGATGGCGGGATCGACTTCGCGATCGATGATGAATCGTGCAGGAATCACCCCGTCCGCGTGCGGCACGTCATCTCCAAGCTTATAGCAGCGGCCGCGAAGAACCCATGAGAACTCAGGCATACGCCGCCTCCATCTGATCGTACAACGCCTGATCAGCGGGAACTTGACGAGGGTCGATAATTGTCCCGGCCACCGCCGACGCCGCGACGGTCAGCGGACTGCCGAGAAACAACTTCGCATCGCGCGCGCCAAAGCGACCGGTATTGCTATTGGTCGCCGTCGATATCGACACTTCGCCCGTGGCGAGAGGGCCCACCACGGCGTCGTTGCAGGGACCGCAGCCGGGCGGCAGCAGCATCGCTCCGGCGTCGAGGAAGATCTTTGTCACACCCTCGTCGGTCATCCGGCGCAACGACCGCTGGGAACCTGGGACAATAAACAGCCGCACACCTGGTGCGACTCGTCGCCCTTTCAGCACGCTCGCCGCGCTTAATAAATCATCGTACATTCCGGAACCGCAGGACCCGATAAACGCGTGGTCAATCGCGGTGCCAGCGACCTCTCCTACGTCAACGGAGTTGCCTACGCCGCCCGGCAATACGACCTGCGGCTCGATCAATGCGAGTTCGAGCGAACCGCATGCTTCGTAGTGCGCGTCTGGATCGCTAAATATCGGTGTGAATTCCCGCTTCGCGTGTTGCTCGCAGTAAGCAAGTATTGCTTCGGATGGCGGCAAGAACACCGCAGCCGCGCGCATTTCAGTAGGGCTACTACAAAGTGCCACGCGCGCGCCGAGTCCGAACTGATTCAGATCCCCTGAATACTCGATCACCCGATAATCCATCTGGACAGGAAGTTGGCCCGACTTCACTTTCCGCGCCAGATAAAAGCCGATGTCGCGCCCCTGCACCTGCGCGGGCAATCGTCCCTTGAGTTCTATGCGCACAGTTTCCGGCACTTTGACCCAAGTCGTTCCCGTTGCCAGCACGCGCGATATTTCCGTGCCGACTCGCAATCCAAACGCACCCACGGCACCCGCGTTCGTTGCATGCGTATCGTTATCGAAATAGAACATACCGGGCAGCACACGCCCCTCTTCCATCGGGAAGATATGTCCGTGGCCGCCTTGCCCAACATCGAAAAATTGCTCGACACCCCACGCTTGCGCCGCCTTCCGGTTGAATGCACCACGCTCGGCCGCACGCGCGCTGCCGTAGATGACGTCGTGGTCGCTCACCATCATCACTTTCTTACGCGATGCCAATTGGGCGATGCCGATCCGATCAAGAACCTGCTTGCTTTGTTGCACCAACCCGTCGTGGACCATGATCATATCCGGGTCGGGATAGACAATGTCACCCGCTCTTGCCTGCGCCTGACGGCTTGCGCGTGCGAGTACTTTTTCAATCGCGGTGAATCCCATTGGTTCTCCCCTCGCCTAAGATTTCTTCAACTATCGCAGGTCGCGATTGGCAAGTAAAATTTCGTATATTTATCGATTGATATCGATATTTTATGAG
>NZ_JAQQBV010000013.1:0-204200 GCF_046030735.1 Paraburkholderia xenovorans | reverse complement strand
CGCGGCCCCCCGGGCCCGCGCGGGCGCGCCCGCCGCGGCCAAGCCCGCCGCGCCGGCCACACCGAAGCCCGCCGCGCCGCGCGTCGTCGTACCCGTGCCGACACCGGGTGCGCCGCGCCGCGCCGCGCAGCAGGAAGCCGCGCCAGTCTCCTCCAACACACCCGCCGCACGTGCACCGTCGACCGCCGCGTCGCGTAACGGCGGCGGCGACCAGAACGGCTCGTCGGTGCCGCCGTGGGACGACATTCCCCTCGACGATTACGCGCCGCTGTCGCCGGCCGACGAAGGCTATTACGGCTTTCCCGAAGACAACTACGTGCCCGTGTTCGACAGCGGTCCCGACGACGTGCGCGTCACCGCAACCGCGGCATCAGCGCCCGCCGCGCCGCCGCCGGTCGTCGACAAACGCCCGCTGCCGCCGGCCGTGCCGCTCGATCCGCTGGGCTTCACCGGCGACTGGCCGGCGCTCGCGATCGATCTGCCGCTCAAGGGCATTTCGTACCAGTTGGCGTTCAACAGCGAACTGATGGCGCTCGACGGCGCCACGCTGAAACTGAATGTGCCAGTGCCGCAGTACGCGGAAGCCTCGCAGGTCGCTAAACTAAAAATCGCGCTCGCCGAAAAGCTCGGCCGCACTGTCGAGGTGCTGGTCGAAGTCGGCCCGGCGCGCCGCACCGCGGCCGCGCACGACGCCGCGCAGCGCGCGCAGCGTCAGCAGGAAGCGGAGCGCGAGATCGGTGCGGACCCGTTCGTCCAATCGTTGATCCGCGAGTTCGGCGCGAGCATCGTGCCCGGCTCGATTCGCCCGATTACGCAGGACGCGGCCCCAGGCGGCGCGTCGTCCGCTCACTGATTCGTCGCGCCGCAGAGCGCACGATTCCCGAATTTCACGCTATTCAAGAAGGAGCATGTCCATGATGAAAGGTCAACTCGCCGGGCTGATGAAACAAGCCCAGCAGATGCAGGAAAACATGAAGAAGATGCAGGAGCAGCTTGCATTGATCGAAGTCGAAGGGCAGTCGGGCGCCGGTCTCGTGAAAGTGACGATGACCTGCAAGAACGACGTGCGTCGCGTGTCGATCGATCCGAGCCTGCTCGCCGACGACAAGGACATGCTGGAAGACCTCGTCGCCGCCGCATTCAACGACGCCGTGCGCAAGGCCGAAGCGACCGCTCAGGAAAAAATGGGTGGGATGACGTCGGGCCTGCCGTTGCCGCCCGGCTTCAAACTGCCGTTCTGACGAGCGGCGCCGCTGCGGGCGGCCAGAGGCTCACGCCGCGGTTCGCGCCGTGGCTTGAGCCAGGGGAGCTTGTGGCGCGGGTCCGCAACCGGTTCTGTGCCGGGGGTCCGCTGAACGCCTTGCTCACGAGCCTCGCTCAAGTTGTCGATCGGGCCTATGTGCCTGATCTGTAGTCATACTGATAGAACCCACCGCAGCGCTTTCGGAACACGAAGGCGATGGCGGGCACTCCACTCCGACGCCGCCGATTCCGCATGAAACAACCTTCCGCCTTGTCGGCGCTCGTCGAAGCGCTGCGCGCGCTGCCTGGCGTCGGGCCGAAGTCCGCGCAACGCATGGCGTATCACCTGATGCAGCACGACCGCGACGCCGCCGAAAAGCTCGGCCGCTCGCTGCTGTTCGCGACCGAGCATCTGCGGCACTGCGAGAAGTGCAACACATTCACCGAGGCGCAGATCTGCGAGGTCTGCCTCGACGAGGAGCGCGATCCGACGCTGCTGTGCGTCGTCGAGACGCCGGCCGATCAGATCATGCTCGAACAGACGATGACCTACCGTGGTCTCTATTTCGTGCTGATGGGCCGGCTGAGCCCGCTCGACGGGATCGGCCCTAAAGAGATTCATTTCGACCGGCTCGTCAAGCGCGCGTCGGACGGTGTCGTCAAGGAAGTCGTGCTAGCGACCAATTTCACCAACGAAGGCGAAGCGACCGCGCATTACCTCGGGCAAACGCTCAAGGCGCGCGGGCTCGCCGTCACGCGTCTGGCGCGCGGCGTGCCGGTGGGCGGCGAGCTGGAATACGTCGACGCCGGCACGATCGCCCGCGCGATGCTCGACCGGCGTTCGATGTAGCGCCCAGCGCACGGAACGACCAGAACGACTGGAACGACCAGAACACAGAGGAGACACATGAGCGTCAACCCTGACTCCGGCGCAAACGCCACTCAAGCAACGCGCGCAACGTCCACCACCCCCGCCGCACCGCAAACCCAACCCGGCCCGCTCGCCGGCGTCAAGGTCCTCGAACTCGGCACGCTGATCGCGGGCCCGTTTGCCGCGCGCTTTCTCGGCGAGTTCGGCGCGGACGTCATCAAGATCGAAGACCCGAAGGGCGGCGATCCGCTGCGCAAGTGGCGCAAGCTCTATCCGGAAGTCGGCGGCACGTCGCTCTGGTGGGCCGTGCAGGCGCGCAACAAGAAATCCGTCACGATCAATCTGAAGGCGGAAGAGGGCAAGGAGATCGTGCGGCGTCTCGCGAAGGAAGCGGACATCGTCGTCGAAAATTTCCGGCCGGGTTTGCTGGAGAAGCTCGGGCTCGGTTATGACGTGCTGTCCGCGGACAATCCGGGGCTCGTGATGGTCCGCTTGTCCGGCTATGGACAGACCGGCCCGTATCGCGACCGTCCCGGTTTCGGGGCGATCGCCGAATCGATGGGCGGCCTGCGCCACATCACCGGCTATCCGGATTTGCCGCCGCCGCGCATCGGCATTTCGATCGGCGACTCGATCGCCGCGCTGCACGGCGTGATCGGCGCGTTGATGGCGCTGCATCACAAGCAGGTGAACGGCGGCAAGGGGCAGGTCGTCGACGTCGCGCTGTACGAGGCCGTCTTCAACATGATGGAAAGCGTGGTGCCCGAATACGGCGTGTACGGGATGGTGCGCGAGCGCACCGGCGCGTCGCTGCCGGGCATCGTGCCGTCGAACACGTATCCGTGCCGCGACGGCAGCATCGTGATCGGCGGCAACAGCGATCCGATCTTCAAGCGCCTGATGGTGGCCATCGATCGCGACGATCTGGCGAACGATCCGGCGCTCGAGCACAACGACGGCCGCGTGCCGCGCACGGAGGAAATCGACGGCGCGATCGCCGCGTGGCTCGCCCCCCGCACGATCGACGAAGCGCTCGCCGTGCTCAATGCCGCCGACGTGCCGGTCGGCCGCATCTTCAGCGTCGCGGACATGTTCAGCGATCCGCAATACATGGCGCGCCAGATGATCCAGCGTTTCAAGTGGCAGGACGGCCGCGAAATCACGTTGCCGGCGGTCACGCCGAAACTCTCGGCGACGCCCGGCGAAACCCGCTGGCTGGGCCCGGAACTGGGTGAACATACCGATGAAGTCCTGCAATCGCTAGGTTATGATGCAGACCACATCGCAAGGTTGCACGCGCAACAGATCGTGTGAGCGGGCGCTGCGATAACAGACGAAAAGCCGCACACAAGCAGATAAAAGCACGGCGCAAACGCCGGACAACAAAGTTGGAGACTCGAGACCATGCAACGCAGAACCTTCCTCGCCGGTAGCGCCGCGTTCGCGGGCGCCACGCTCGCCGCCACGCCGCTCGTTTTCGCGCAGGGCAAACCTGAAACCGCGAAGGTGTCGGTGGCGGTCGGCGGCAAGAACCTGTTCTATTACCTGCCGCTCACGATCGCCGAGCGTCGCGGTTACTTCAAGGACGAAGGCCTCGACGTCGAGATCTCCGATTTCGCCGGCGGTTCGCAGGCGCTGAAGGCGGCGGTCGGCGGCAGCGCTGACGTCGTGTCCGGCGCGTTCGAGCACACGTTGCTGTTGCAGGCGCAGAAGCAGGCGTTCCGCGAGTTCGTGCTGCAAGGGCGCGCGCCGCAGATCGTGCTCGCGGTGTCGAAGAAGACCATGCCGAACTACAAGTCGATCGCCGATCTGAAGGGCAAGAAAATCGGCGTGACCGCGCCGGGTTCGTCGACGTCGATCATGGCGAGCTTCGTGCTGGCGAAGGCCGGGCTGACCGCGAAAGACGTCGCGTTCATCGGCGTGGGCGCCGGGGCCGGCGCGATCGCGGCGTTGCAGTCGGGGCAGATCGATGCGATCGCGAACCTCGACCCGGTGATGACCAAGCTCGAGCGCACCGGCGAGATTCGCGTCGTGTCGGATACGCGCACGCTCGCCGACACGCGCAGCGTGTTCGGCGGCGACATGCCGGCCGGCTGCCTGTATGCGTCGCAGAGCTTCATCACGAAGAACCCGAACACCACGCAGGCGCTGACCAACGCGATGGTGCGCGCGCTCAAGTGGCTGCAGACGGCCACCGGCAGCGAGCTGATCAATACGGTGCCGGAAGGCTATCTGCTCGGCGACCGCGCGGTGTATCTGGACGCCTGGCAGCACGTGAAGGAAGCGATGTCGCCGGACGGCCTGATGCCGGCCGACGGTCCCGCGACGTCGCTGAAAACCTTGCAGACGTTCGACCCGAACGTGCAGGGCAAGCCGATCGATCTGTCGAAGACGTGGACCAACGACTTCGTGAAGAAAGCGCTCGCAACCGTAAAAGTGTAAGCGCGCAGCGCTGCCGCGTTGGCCGTCGTGGAGAACGTCAGCCTCACCGAAACCGATCTTTCGAAGCGAGTCGAACGATGACCGTTGCCGCCCTGGCGCTCGAGAACATCACCTGTACCTTCGCTGCGCGGGACAACCGCGCGCAGCGCTATACGGCCGTCAAGGACACGACCTTGCGCATCGCGCCGGGCGAATTCGTGTCGGTGGTCGGGCCGACCGGCTGCGGCAAATCCACGTTGCTGAACGTCGGCGCGGGCTTGCTGGGGCCGTCGTCGGGCACGGTCAGCGTGTTCGGCGAGCCGCTCGCCGGCATCAACCGCCGGGCCGGCTATATGTTCCAGGCCGACGCGCTGATGCCGTGGCGCTCCGCGATCGACAACGTGATGGCGGGCCTCGCTTTTCACGGCGTGCCGCCGGCCGAAGCGCGCAGCAAAGCCGACGAGTGGTTGAAGCGGGTCGGCCTCGGCGGTTTCGGCGACCGTTATCCGCATCAACTGTCGGGTGGCATGAGAAAGCGCGTCGCGATGGCGCAGACGCTGATTCTCGATCCGGACATCATCCTGATGGACGAGCCGTTTTCGGCGCTCGATATCCAGACGCGTCAACTGATGGAAAACGAGTTGCTCGATCTGTGGGCCGCGAAGCGCAAAGCGGTGCTGTTCATCACGCACGATCTGGATGAAGCGATCGCGATGTCCGACCGTGTGGTGGTGTTGTCGGCGGGGCCGGGCACGCATCCGATCGGCGAGTTCACGATCGATCTGCCGCGCCCGCGCGACGTGGCCGAGATTCGCGCGCATCCGCGTTTCGTCGAGCTGCATGCGCAGATCTGGAGCGTGCTGCGCGATGAAGTGCTCAAGGGTTACCAGCAGCAGCTCACGGCAGTCTGAGCGCGGCGCCTGTTAGCGCCGCCGGGCATCGATCAATCGTCTAAGGCAAACCGAGTCATGTGGAAGACGTTGCGCCCCAACCGGGCGAACCTGGTGATCTGGCAGTGGCTGCTGCTCGTGTTGTGCTTCGTGCTCTGGTACGTGCTGACGAGCCCGACGCTGCTGCCCGCGTTCTATTTCGACGACCCGAACAAGGCCGCGTTCTTCTTCGGCGAACCGCAGAAAGTGTTGCAGCGGATCTGGGAGTGGTTCACGGGCGGCGAGATCTATCTGCATCTGTGGATCACGCTCGTTGAGACCGTGCTCGCGTTCGTGCTCGGCACGGCGTTCGGTCTCGGCGTCGGCTTGTGGCTCGCGCTGGCGCCGCTCGCGAGCGCGCTGTTCGATCCGTATATCAAAGCCGCCAATTCGATGCCGCGCGTGATTCTCGCGCCGATCTTCGGCGTGTGGTTCGGCCTCGGCATCTGGTCGAAGGTCGCGCTCGGCGTGACGCTGGTGTTTTTCATCGTGTTCTTCAACGTCTATCAGGGCGTGAAGGAAGTCAGTCCGGTCGTGCTCGCCAATGCGCGCATGCTCGGCGCGAATCGCAAGCAATTGCTGCGTTCCGTGTATTTGCCGAGCGCGATGAGCTGGGTGTTTTCGAGCTTGCATACGTCGGTGGGATTGGCGTTCGTCGGCTCGGTGGTCGGCGAATACCTCGGCTCGGCGCGCGGCGTGGGCTATCTGATTCTGCAAGCCGAAGGGACGTTCGACATCAACACGGTGTTCGCCGGGATTCTGGTGTTGACCGCGTTCGCGCTGATTCTCGATGGGATCGTCGGCATCGGCGAGCGGCGTTTGATGAAGTGGCAGCCCAAGACGGGCGACACGGAGAAGCTGTAGTTTGCGAGACCTGAGAGACCTGAGAGGCTCAGCGGAAAACGGCGCGTGGTCTTCAAACCACGCGCCGTTTCCGTTTGGCGTCACCGTTTGGCGCGCGGTTGGCTACGGCACGATCACTACCTTGCCGATCACTCGACGTTCCGCCATATCGCGCAACGCGCGGCCCGTGTCTTCGAGCGCATAGCGTGCCGATACGTAGGGCTTCAGCTTGCCTTCACCGATCCAGCCGGTCATCTGCTGGAACGCCGCGTGATTGCGCTGTGGCTCGCGTTTCGCGAAATCGCCCCAGAATACGCCGACGAGACTCGCGCCTTTGAGCAGCGTCAGATTGAGCGGCAGCTTCGGAATCTCGCCGTTCGCAAAGCCCACCACCAGATAACGCCCGCGCCAGCCGATGCTGCGGAATGCGGGCTCCGCATACACGCCGCCGACCGGATCGTAGATCACGTCCGGACCCCGGCCGTCGGTCAGCGCCTTGATGCGCTCGCGCAGGTCTTCGCGGCTGTAGTTGATGGTGGCGTCCGCGCCGTGCTTGACGCACGTGGCGAGCTTTTCGTCGCTCGACGCCGCCGCGATCACGCGCGCGCCGAGCGCCTTGCCGATTTCGACCGCCGCCAGCCCGACGCCGCCGGCCGCGCCGAGCACCAGCATCGTCTCGCCCGCCTGCAACTGGCCGCGATCGACCACCGCGTGATGCGACGTCCCATACGCGAGCGTGAACGCCGCGGCCAGTTCGAACTCGACGCCGTCCGCGAGCGGCACGCAGGCCGCGGCCGGCGCCACCGCCTGCTCGGCAAAACCGCCCGAGCCGGTGAACGCGACCACGCGCGCGCCCGGTTTGAATTGCGTGACGTCCGCGCCGACCGCGCGCACGACGCCGGCGACTTCCGAGCCGGGCGTGAAGGGCAGAGGCGGTTTGAACTGGTATTTGTTCTCGATGATCAGCACATCGGGAAAGTTGACGGCCGCGGCCTTGACGTCGATGACGACGTGGCCGGGCGGCGGCTCGAGATCCGGCAGGTTGTCGACGACCAGGCTTTCCGGCGGCCCGTATTGATTACAGCGAATCGCGCGCATCGTGTCTCCATATCGATCTGGTTTTTTCAAGGGGCGTGCCGCAAGCGGACTTCCTTCGGGCACAAGCTGTCCGAGTGTAAAGCAATGCGCACGACCGTGCGTTTCTAGTGTCGGCACACGTGCTCGCGTGCGCCCGTCATGCCCGGCCCAAGCCTCGGCGACACGCGCGCCGCGTGCGCTTCGCCTACCGTGCGCGCACCGTCTGCCGTGTCGTTCGCGCGCCTTCTTTCCTCGGTTACAATCGCCGCATGCGAATCCTACTCAGCAACGACGACGGTTATCTGGCGCCTGGTCTGGCCGCGCTTTACGAGGCGCTCAGGCCGATCGCGGACGTTACCGTGATGGCGCCCGAGCAGAACTGCAGCGGCGCGTCCAACTCCCTGACGCTGTCGCGGCCGCTCTCGGTGCTGCGTTCGGCGAACGGCTTTTACTATGTGAACGGCACGCCGACCGATTCCGTGCATATCGCGCTGACCGGCATGCTGGACCATACGCCGGATCTGGTCGTCTCGGGCATCAACAACGGCCAGAACATGGGAGAAGATACGCTCTATTCGGGCACCGTCGCGGCCGCCACCGAGGGCATCATGTTCGGCGTGCCGGCTATCGCGTTCTCGCTGGTCGACAAAGACTGGGTGCATCTCGACGACGCGGTGCGGGTCGCCGCTGAAATCGTCGCGCATTATCTCGAAGAGCCGTTGCCCGGCCATCCGTTGCTGAACGTCAATATTCCGAATCTGCCGTACGAACAACTGCGTGACTGGCAGGTCACGCGGCTCGGCAAGCGGCATCCGTCGCAACCGGTGATCCGCCAGACCAACCCGCGCGGCGAACCGATCTACTGGATCGGACCGTCCGGCAGCGCGCGCGACGCGAGCGAGGGCACCGATTTTCATGCGGTCGCCAACGGGCACGTGTCGATCACCCCGCTGCAACTCGACCTGACCCACACGCAGATGCTGCCCGCCGCGCGCGACTGGGCACGCTCAGGCAGCGGCGCTTCATGACGAGCGAGCGCGCGAAGCGCTTTCCGCTCGGCCTCGAGGACCTGGTGCGCGAACCGCGCCGGCCTGAAGGGCGTCCGGGTGAAATGCGCGCAGCGGCGCTGGCCGCGAGCGCGGCGCTGAACACGCGCAAGCAGGCGCCGAAGGCTGCGCCGCTCGGGTCGACCGGCAAGCCCGCGCAAACTCAGGCGCAAGCGCAAGCGCAAGCGCAAGCGCAAGCGCAGGCGAGGGCGCAAGCCCAGTCGCAGTCGAAGCCCTCGGGCACGACCCAGCCGCAGTCCACGCTGCAAGCGTCAGCCAAATCGCTGACCCAATCGCAAACCAAACCGCAAACCAAACCGCAAACCAAACCGCAAACCAAACCGCCAGCCTCGTCGCCGGCCAAAACGCCGCTTCAGCAAACCAGGGCCGCTGCATCGACAGCCGGCGCGCGCTCCGCACCGAAACCGTCGCAGCCCGGCCATTCCGCGGCGAGATCGAGCGAGCGTGCCGCCGTGCCGAACGTCGCGTTGAACGGCGCATTGGCACTGACTTCGGAACGGGTTCGCGAACGGATGGTCGAACGCCTGCGTGCGAACGGCGTGACCGACCCGCGCGTGCTGAATGCGATGTCGGTGGTGCCGCGCCACATGTTCGTCGACCCGGGCCTCGCCGCCCAGGCTTACGAAGATGCGGCGCTGCCGATCGGCCATCACCAGACGATCTCCAAACCCTCGGTGGTCGCGCGGATGATCGAGCTGGCGGCGGCCGGTCGCACACTGAACACCGTGCTTGAAATCGGTACCGGCTGCGGTTACCAGGCGGCGGTGCTGAGCCAGGTCGCGCGCGACGTGTACTCGATTGAACGCATCAAGCCGCTGTCCGAGCGCGCGAAGACGAACTTGCGGCCACTGCGTATTCCGAACATCCGGCTGCATTACGGCGACGGGCGGCTCGGGCTGCCGTCGGCCGCGCCGTTCGACGCGATCGTGATCGCCGCGGCCGGCCTCGACGTACCGCAGGCATTGCTTGAACAACTCGCGATCGGCGGCCGTCTGGTCGCGCCGGTCGGCTCGCAGGAAGGCCAGAACCAGGTGCTGACGCTGGTCGAACGCGTCGGACCCGCGCAGTGGCGCGAGTCGCGGCTTGATCGCGTTTTCTTTGTACCCTTAAAATCCGGAGTGATTTGACACCGATGAGTATGTTGCGCGCGATGCGAAGAACCACACTGAATGTCCCAATGACCGTAACCCAGCGTAGCGTGTGCGTGCTCGCCTTGTCCCTGTTGATGACGGCCTGTGCGAGC
Organism: Paraburkholderia xenovorans; assembly: GCF_046030735.1. Taxonomy (GTDB): domain Bacteria; phylum Pseudomonadota; class Gammaproteobacteria; order Burkholderiales; family Burkholderiaceae; genus Paraburkholderia; species Paraburkholderia xenovorans_A. Next base: position 194,507 of record NZ_JAQQBV010000013.1, on the reverse strand, counting down.
CGGCTCGATCAGGCGCCTGTGGTCGACCGTTCCGGCGGCACGCCGCCGCTCGGCACCGTCGGCGCGCAGCAGCCGGCCGTGCCGCTCGGTCCGCCGCCGCCGGGCTACTACCGTGTGAAACCGGGCGACACGCTGTACCGGATCGCACTCGAGAACGGCCAGAACTACCGCGACATTTCGGCCTGGAACAATCTCACGAACCCGAATCAGATCGAAGTCGACCAGTTGCTGCGTGTCGTGCCGCCGGGTGCGAACACGGCCGGTCTGACGCCGGGTGTCGCGACTGCGCCGATCGGTGGGGGCGCCGCAGTGCAAAGCGCGCCGCTGGGTAGCACGCCGCCGCCCGCTGGCGCGACGGCCGGCAGCGCAGCGCCGCCGATCTACGGCTCCGCCGCGAACAACGCCGTGCCGCCGCCCGCCGCGGGCGCCGCCAGCGATTCGAGCGCGGGCGCCTCGGGCAACATCGCGTTCGCGTGGCCGGTGCGCGGACCGCTGCTCGGCACCTTCAACGATTCGACCAACAAGGGCGTCAATATCGGCGGTGCCGCTGGCGATCCGGTGAAAGCGTCGGCGGATGGGCGCGTGGTTTATGCCGGAAATGGGCTGCGTGGTTACGGCAATCTCATTATCATCAAACATGATGCAACTTATCTCACCGCGTATGCACATAACCGCGCTTTGATGGTAAAAGAGGGGGACGCGGTGACCAAAGGGCAGAAGATCGCCGAGATGGGCAACAGCGATTCCGACCGCGTGATGTTGCATTTCGAAGTTCGCCGGCAGGGTAAACCTGTCGACCCACTGAAGTATTTGCCGCCGCAATAAGCGATACGACCATGCCGAAATCGAAGCGCCGCCTGCCGCAAGCCGAGTCTGAAACGACCAGCCGTGCCACGTCTGCTTCGGTGGACGAAGGCAGCGCTTCTGAAGTGGAAGAAGAGATCGCAGAGGAGCGCGATCTCGACGAACGCCAGAGCGGCGGCGAAGAGCCGGGCGAAGCCCGCGAAAGCGTCGCCGAGCCCGCGCCTGACGCGGACGATTTCCGCGCGCTGCTGCAGGCCGAGCTCACGGCCGACACGATCCAGCACTACCTGAACCGCATCAGCGTGAAACCGCTGCTCACCGTCGAGGAAGAGCAGAAGTACTCGCGCCTCGCGAAGGCGGGCGAGTTCGAAGCCCGGCAGGTGATGATCGAGCGCAATCTGCGGCTCGTGGTCAGCATCGCGAAGGGTTATCTGAACCGCGGCGTGCCGCTGCTCGATCTGATCGAAGAGGGCAACCTCGGCCTGATGCACGCGATCGAGAAGTTCGATCCCACCCGCGGTTTCCGCTTTTCCACTTATGCCACCTGGTGGATCCGCCAAAGCATCGAGCGCGCGATCATGAACCAGGCGCGCACCGTGCGTTTGCCGGTGCACGTGATTCGCGAGCTCAATCAGGTGCTGCGTGCGAAGCGCCACCTGGAAAAGAACTCGATGAATTCGGGCGAAGCCGCCGAGCGCCGCGATGCCAGCATTGACGACATCGCTTATCTGACCGGCAAGACCACCGACGAAGTCACCGACATCCTCGCGCTGAACGAGCACACCGCGTCGCTGGATGCACCGCTCGATCTCGATCCGGCGAGCAGTCTGCTCGATCTGTTGTCCGACGACCAGAGCCAGTCGCCGGATGCCGAGGTGCAGCATCGCGAGCTGGAAACGCTCACGCGCGCATGGCTCGCGCGGCTGTCGGACAAGCATCGTCATGTGATCGAGCGGCGCTTTGGGCTGAACCACATCGAGCCCGCCACGCTCGAAGAGCTCGCCGACGAAATGGGCCTCACGCGCGAGCGTGTGCGCCAGATCCAACAGGAAGCGCTGGTGCGGTTAAAGCGCTTCTTCGCCTCCAACGGTGTTCGCAAGGACGCTGTTCTCTAATCTGATGACACCGATTCTTGTATTCGACATCGAGACGATTCCCGATGTCGCCGGCATTCGCCGTCTCGAAGATTTGCCTGCCACCCTGAGCGACGCCGAAGTCGCCGAGCACGCGTTCGCCGCGCGCCGCGAAAAAACCGGTAGCGACTTCCTGCCGCACCACCTGCAACGGATCGCGGCGATTTCCTGCGTGTTCCGCGACAACAACGGCTTTCGCGTGCGCTCGCTCGGCACACTGGAAGACGGCGAAGCCGCGCTCGTGCAGTCGTTCTACCGGGTGATCGAGAAGTACACGCCGCAGCTCGTGTCATGGAACGGCGGTGGCTTCGACTTGCCGGTGCTGAATTACCGCGCGCTCGTGAACGGCATTCCGGCTTACCGTTTCTGGGATCTCGGCGAGGACGACCGCGAATTCAAGTGGAACAACTACATCAGCCGTTATCACGCGCGTCACACCGACCTGATGGACGTGCTGGCGATGTACCAGGCGCGCGCCAACGCACCGCTCGACGCGCTCGCCAAGATGTGCGGCTTTCCCGGCAAGATGGGCATGGACGGCAGCCAGGTGTGGCACGCTTACCAGGAAGGGCGCATCGAGGAAATCCGCAATTATTGCGAGACCGACGTCGTCAATACGTACTTGTTGTATTGCCGTTTCCAGTTGATTCGCGGCGCTTTTTCGGCCGAAGAGTATGCCGACGAAATCAATCTGGTGAAGAACGCGCTCGCGCAGGAAAGCGCGCCGCAATGGGCCGAGTATCTGGCTGCGTTCGATCAGTAGCCTGAAGTAATCCGGCAGCGGCGCGTACGAACACCGCAGGGCGCCGTCACCGCAAGCCGCCGCGCCAAAGGGTTGGCAACGGCGGCGCTTCGTCTACAATCTCGCCTTTCCCCAAGTTTGTCAGGAAGTCGCAGGTGTCCCGATCCGCCCCCCAACGCCGCTCGCCCAAGCGTCAGAAGGCGCCGCCGCCGGTCAAGGCGCGCGTCATCACCGGCCATGAGCCGGTCGTCGAAATCGTTTCGCTCGATATGGAAGCGCGCGGCGTGGGCCGCCTCGAAGGCGAAGACGGCGCGCCAGGCAAGGTGATCTTCGTCGAAGGCGCGTTGCCGGGCGAACTCGTCAGCTATTCGCCGCTTCGCAGCAAACCCAAATTCGAGCAGGCGGAAGTCGTTCAGGTGTTTCGCGAGAGCGTGATCCGCACCACGCCGAAATGCGTGTATTTCGATATCTGCGGCGGCTGTTCGATGCAGCATCTGGATATCCGCGCACAGATCGCGGTCAAGCAGCGCGTGCTGGAAGACAATCTGCAGCATCTCGCGAAACTGCGCCCCGAAACCGTGTTCCGGCCGATTCATGGGCCGACCTGGGGCTACCGTTATCGCGCGCGTATGGCGGTGCGTTATTTGCCGGAAAAGGGCGGGATGCGCATTGGCTTCTACGAGAAAAAGAGCAGCTATATCGCCGACATGAAGAGCTGCGAGGTGCTGCCGCCGCATGTGTCGGCGCTGCTGATGCCGCTGCGCTTCATGATCCGCAAGCTGTCGATCTACGATCGCATGCCGCAGATCGAGCTGGCGGTCGGCTCGTCGGTGACCGCGCTGGTGCTGCGCAATCTCGAGCCGCTCACGGCCGCCGACGAACAGGTGCTGCGCGATTTCGCCGACGAACACAAGATCCAGTGGTGGCTGCAACCCGGCGGTCCCGACACGGTCGCGCCGTTCTATCCGCTCGACGTCCAACTCGATTACACGTTGCCGGAATTCAACATCCGGATGCCGTTCAAGCCGACCGATTTCACCCAGGTCAATCACCAGATCAACCGCGTGCTGGTGAGCCGCGCGCTGCGCCTGCTCGCGCCAGCGCGCACGGATCGCGTGCTGGATCTGTTCTGCGGAATCGGCAACTTCACGCTGCCGCTCGCGCGGATTTCCCGGGAGGTCGTGGGGATCGAAGGCAGCGAAGTGCTAACCTCGCGCGCGCTCGCCAATGCCGGCCTGAACGGCGTGGCGGGGCATACGTCGTTTGCGTGCCGCAACCTGTTCGAAGTCACCGCCGACGACATCCGCGCGCTCGGCCACTTCGACAAATTCCTGATCGACCCGCCGCGCGAAGGCGCGCTGGCGGTCGCGAAGGCGCTCGCGGAGATCGCGCAAAGCGGCGAAGGGCCGTTGCCGAAGCGCATCGTCTACGTGTCGTGCAATCCGTCGACGCTCGCGCGCGACTCGGGGCTGCTCGTGCATGAAGCCGGCTATCGGCTGGTGGGCGCGGGCGTGGTGAACATGTTCCCGCACACGTCGCACGTGGAATCGATCGCGTTGTTCGAGCGGGATTGAAGAGCGCGCGCCCGGCGCGGCGCTCGATTCAGGCTAAGCCACTTACGCATCAGGCACGCACAAACAGAAACGCCACGAATTGGGTCGTGGCGTTTCTGTTTTGTAGCGAGCTTTTCAGCGCTTCGGACGGCTTAGAACTGCCACCACGATTTTTCCTTACCGGGCCTTGCATGACCCGTGATGTACGGGCTATCCGGGAAGGTGCCGGCCAGCACGCGCTTGGTGTCGTCGGCCAGTTGCGGCTGGTTCAGCTTCTCATACGACAGCATCATGATGTGTAGTGCGTCCTCGATAGCCGGTGCATTCTTGTATTGCGTCAACGCCAGTTGCGCGCGGTTGATCGCGGCGACGTACGCACCGCGGCGGTAGTAATAATCCGCTGCGTGGACTTCGTGCGACGCCAGCGCGTTGACGATATAGCGCATGCGTTGCGCGGCGTCCGGCGCATACTTGCTGTTCGGGTATTTATCGACCACGACCTTGAACGCGTCATACGACTCGCGCAGCGACTTCGGGTCGCGCTCGCTCATGTCCTGGCCGGAGAAGCGGCCGAACAGACCGAGGTCGTCGTTGAAGTGGATCATGCCCTTCAGGTAGTACGCGTAGGCGATGTCCGGGTGATCCGGGTGCAACTGGATGAAGCGGTCGATCGCCTGATCAGCGGCCGCATTTTCGTTGTCTTTCCAGTTGCAGTACGCGACGTTGATCTGCGCCTGCTGGGCGAAGTGGCCGAACGGATCGCGGCCCTCGAGCATTTCGAAGTACTTCGCGCACTTGCCGAAGTCACCGCCGGAGAGAGCGTCGTTCGCCTCCGTATATAATTTGTTGTTGTTCCACGTAGCCGTTTCGTCGGTCTTCTCCGGCAGGCCGTGACAAGCCGCAACAAGAGCAACGGCTGCGGCACACGCAATGTATCCGGCCACTTTCCGGGCCGCCTTCTTGATGGCCGCCAAATTGATCGCCGCTTTAGTGATGGTGTTCAAGGCTCGCATTTTCCAGTCTAGCTTTACGTCCAGGTGACCCAGACTCAATGACCCGCTCAAATACTCCTGATACCGCAACCGGTGCCGGGAATAGCAACAAAGATTATAGCGTAAGCGCTGAACCCTCCGACGCTTTGGACATCGACTCGCTCGACGACGATCTCGGCAGCGACGCGCTCGCCGGCGCCGGCGAGCAACGCCCGGTGCCGACCGTGGCAAGCCCCGTGGCGGACGAATCGCCGCGCAGCGTCGTGGTGCCCGACGAACTGGCGGGCGAACGCCTCGACAAGGTGCTCGCGCGCGTCTTTCCGGAGTTTTCGCGCAATCGCCTGCAAAGCTGGATCGAGGCCGAGCGCGTGCGCATCGACGGCCGCGCGGCGAAGATCCGCCAGCCGGTGCCGCTCGGCGCGACGATCGAGCTCGTGCCCGATCTCTTGCCCGAACAGCTCGCGTTCACGCCGGAGCCGGTGCCGCTCGAGATCGTCTATGAAGACGACACGCTGGTGGTGATCAACAAGCCGGCCGGCATGGTCGTGCATCCGGCGGCCGGCAACTGGACCGGCACGCTGCTGAACGGTCTGCTGTATCGCTACGGCGACGCGGCCGCGGGCCTGCCGCGCGCGGGCATCGTGCATCGGCTCGACAAGGAAACCTCGGGCCTGATGGTGGTCGCGCGCACGCTCGAGGCGCAGACCGACCTCGTGCGGCAATTGCAGGCGCGCACGGTGAAGCGCCGTTATCTCGCGCTGGTGTGGGGCAACATGCCCGAAGAGGGCACCATCGACGCGCCGATCGGCCGCGACCCGCGCGAACGCACCCGCATGGCGGTGGTGACGAGCGCGTCGGGGAAGGCGGCGCGCACGCATTTCCGGCGCGTCGATACGGCGATCTGGCAGCGTCAGCCGGTCACTGCGATTCATTGCGATCTCGAAACCGGCCGCACGCATCAGATTCGCGTGCATTGCGCGCATATCGGGCATCCGCTGCTGGGCGATCCGGTGTATGGGCGCGCGCGCGGCAAGCGCTCGGTTACGCCGCTGCCGGACGGCTTCGCGCGTCAGGCATTGCACGCGTGGCGCCTCGGGCTGATCCATCCGAAAACCGGCCGCACGATGCAATGGCGCGCCGATGCGCCGGAAGACATGCAGGTGTTGTCGGCGGCGCTCGGTCTTGGGCGCGACGAGGCCGGCGAATTCGACGACACGTATTATGAGGAAGACGACTACGACGCGGCGCTGGACGATGACGCCGCTGAAGACGGCGCGCCCGATCATGACGGCGATGAGCACGACGACGACCACGACAATGAGCACGAAGACGACGAGGACGATCGCACATGATGCCCGAACTGGGTTTCGACGATGTCGTGCAACCGGCGTGGAACGTATCGCCGCGCGTGCGTGCGCTGGTCACCACGCGCAACGGCGGCGTGAGTGAGCCGCCGTTCGGCCGCTGGCATGACGGCGCAGATCATTCAGGCGGCCTGAACCTCGGGATGAAAGCCGGCGACGATCCGGCCGCGGTCGCGGTCAATCGCGCGCGTCTTTTGCAACTGACCGGCGCGGGCGAAGCCGCATGGCTCGAGCAGATTCACGGCGCGGGCATCGTACGCGCCGAGGACGCCCTCGCACACGCACAAGCAACCGGGACGCCGATGCGCGCCGACGCGAGCGTCACCGATCGTCCCGGCACGCTGTGCGTCGTGATGATCGCCGATTGCATGCCGGTGCTGCTGTGCGACGAAGCGGGCAGCGCGGTCGGCGCCGCGCATGCGGGGTGGCGCGGGCTGGCGGCAGGCATCGTCGAACAGACCGCGCAGCGTGTCGCGGAACTGGCCGGCGTCGACGCCGCTTCGTTGCATGCGTATCTCGGACCCGCGATCGGACCGGACGCATTCGAGGTCGGCGCAGATGTGCGTGACGCGTTCATGAACGGTGTCGACCTCGCACAACGCGATGCGACGTCGAATGCATTCATTGCGCATCCGCACAACGCGGGTAAGTACCTCGCCGATCTTCCGGCGCTGGCGCGTCTGCGCTTGCAGCAGATCGGCGTGACGAAGATCGTCGGCGGCGATCTCTGCACGGTGACGCAACGCGAGCGTTTCTACTCCTATCGTCGCGATCGCGAGACGGGGCGCATGGCCGCGCTGATCTGGATCGACGAGCAGGCGTAAGCGCTCGTCGGTGCTCGTGACGCGCGCATGAGGGTTTGTTCGGAGGCGGCGCGGCAGGCTTTTTTGCTGCACCGCCAGAAATTATCGGCGGCGCGTCGATACGCCGCGAAAATGCGTGCGGCGCGAACGGATAAACGCACATAAGCCTATGCAAAATGGGAGCTTTTTTCGCTGTTCGTTACGCGCCCTCAGCCCTGTTCCAAAAGCGCGATCTGCTACACAGGGAAAACGATAATTAAAAAACTATCGCACTGCGGCAAAATCGGGAACAAGCATTGACATGCCTTGCGATGGGGAGCAAGAATGTTCCTCACGGCTCCTCGTACAGGGACAGGGCGTGACGAGGTCGCGAGCAATCGCCCACTTGCGCACGAACCTGCCTCTCAACCCGTCCGCAAGGACTTACCGGTCAAAAGCAGGTATGGCAGCATCACATTCCTCAGCTTCCCCCAGCAGCGACTCCTCCACGGAGCACAAGCAGGCCGGTACGAGCGGCGCATCCGTGGCCGCCGGCATGCAACAGTTGTTCGATGCGTGGATGAACGCAATGCGTTTGCCCGGCGCGCCGGCAGGCGGCAACGCCATGCCGTTCGCGATGCCGCAGATTTCACAGTTCCCGCAGTTCGCGCAGTTTCCGCCAACAGGCTTGCCGCCATTTCCGCAGCTCGGTCTGCCGCCAATGCCGTCGTTTCCAGGCATGCCCGATTTCAGCAAACTTGCTGCGGGCGCGTTGCCGTCCTTGCCTTCGTTCGCCGGCCTGAATGTACCGAGCGCGGCGATTCCGTCCGAGCGTCTGCAAAAGCTGCAAGCCGATTATTCGCGCGAGGCGTTGGAGTTGATCCAGCAGGCCACCGGCTCGGCGACCCAGGCACCGGAACTCAAAGATCGCCGCTTCAGTGCGGACGCATGGAGCGCGACGCCGGCCTATGCGTTCACCGCCGCGTGGTATCTGCTGAACGCGCGCTATCTTCAGGAGATGGTCGACGCGCTCGACACGGAACCGAAGGTGCGCGAGCGCATCCGCTTCGCGGTTCAGCAATGGACGGCCGCGGCTTCGCCGAGCAACTTCTTCGCGTTGAATCCTGAAGCGCAAAAGACCTTGCTCGACAGTCAGGGCGAGAGCTTGCGCCAGGGCGTGATGAACCTGCTTGCCGACATGCAGCGCGGCAAAATTTCGCAGACCGACGAGTCGCGTTTCGTGGTCGGCGAAAACCTCGCGAACACCGAAGGCACCGTGGTGTTCGAGAACGATCTGATCCAGTTGATCCAGTACAAGCCGCGCACGGCCACCGTGCGCGAGCGGCCGCTGTTGATCGTGCCGCCTTGCATCAACAAGTTCTACATTCTCGATCTGCAGCCGGAAAATTCGCTGGTCGCGCATGGGCTCGATTCGGGGCACCAGGTGTTCCTGATCTCGTGGCGCAATGCGGATGCGTCGATTGCCCACAAGACGTGGGACGACTACATCGGCGAGGGCGTGCTGAAGGCGATCGAAACGGTCAGCCGGATCAGCGGGCGCGAACAGATCAACACGCTCGGGTTCTGCGTGGGCGGCACGATGCTCGCCACGGCGCTGGCGGTGGCGGCTGCGCGAGGCGAACATCCGGCCGCGTCGATGACGTTGCTCACCGCGATGCTCGATTTCACCGACACCGGCGTGCTCGATATTTTCGTCGACGAAGCCCATGTGCAGATGCGTGAGCAAAGCATCGGCGGCAAGAACGGCGGCAAACCCGGTTTGATGCGGGGCCTCGAATTCGCCAACACGTTTTCGTTCCTGCGGCCGAACGATCTCGTGTGGAACTACGTCGTCGACAATTATTTGAAGGGCCGCACGCCGGTGCCTTTCGATCTGCTCTACTGGAACAGCGATTCGACCAGCTTGCCGGGGCCGATGTACGTCTGGTATCTGCGCAATACGTATCTCGAGAACAAGCTGCGCGAGCCGGGTGCGTTGACCACGTGCGGCGAGTCGATCGATCTGTCCAGGATCGATGTACCGACCTTCATCTACGGCTCACGCGAAGACCATATCGTGCCGTGGGAAACGGCTTATGCGTCGGTGCCGTTGCTGAGCGGGCCGCTCAAGTTCGTGCTCGGCGCGTCAGGGCACATCGCAGGCGTGATCAATCCGCCGGCGAAGAAAAAGCGCAATTACTGGGTGCTGGAAGGCGACCCGAAATCGCTGCCGGAAAAGCCGCAGGAATGGTTCGAGCAGGCGGGCGAAGTCGCCGGCAGCTGGTGGCCCGAATGGACCACCTGGCTCGACCAGTACGGCGGCAAGAAGGTGAAGCCGCGCGCGGAACCGGGCTCTGCCGAATTCCCGCCGATCGAGCCGGCGCCCGGCCGTTATGTGCGCCAGCGCGAATGATGAAGTGCGACGAATCGACCGCCCATTTGAACGTGTGCGGAAGCACGGAGATTTTTTAACTTGACGGGCAGCGGCGCAGCAAGCCGACGTGCCCGGAGGATATGGAAATGACTGATGTTGTGATCGTATCGGCCGCCCGTACGGCAGTAGGCAAATTCGGTGGGTCGCTGGCGAAGGTCGCCGCGCCCGAACTCGGCGCGACGGTGATCCGCGCGGTGCTCGAACGGGCAGGCCTGAAACCCGAGCAGGTCAGTGAAGTGATCCTCGGCCAGGTGCTGACGGCAGGCTCCGGTCAGAACCCGGCGCGTCAGTCGCTGATCAAGGCGGGCGTGCCCAACGCGGTGCCCGGCATGACGATCAACGTGGTGTGCGGCTCGGGGCTGAAGGCCGTGATGCTCGCCGCCAACGCGATCATCGCGGGTGACGCGGATATCGTGGTGGCGGGCGGTCAGGAAAACATGAGCGCCGCACCGCACGTGCTGCCGGGTTCGCGCGACGGCTTCCGGATGGGCGATGCGAAGCTGGTCGACTCGATGATCGTCGACGGTCTGTGGGACGTGTACAACCAGTACCACATGGGCGTGACCGCGGAGAACGTCGCGAAGGAGTACGGGATCACGCGCGAGGCGCAGGACGCATTCGCGGCGCTGTCGCAGAACAAGGCCGAGGCCGCGCAGAAGTCGGGCCGTTTCGACGACGAAATCGTGCCCGTCGAGATTCCGCAGCGCAAGGGCGAGCCGCTGCGTTTCGCCACCGACGAATTCGTGCGTCACGGCGTGACGGCTGAATCGCTTGCGGGCCTGAAGCCGGCTTTCTCGAAGGAAGGCTCGGTCACGGCCGCCAACGCGTCGGGTCTGAACGACGGCGCGGCCGCGGTGCTGGTGATGTCGGCGAAGAAGGCCGAGGCGCTCGGTCTCACGCCGCTCGCGCGCATCAAGGCTTACGCGACCTCCGGTCTCGATCCGAAGGTGATGGGCATGGGCCCGGTGCCGGCGTCGCGCCGCTGTCTCGAGCGCGCAGGCTGGACGGTCGGCGACCTCGACCTGATGGAAATCAACGAGGCGTTCGCCGCGCAGGCGCTCGCCGTGCATCAGCAGATGGGTTGGGACCAGTCGAAGATCAACGTGAACGGCGGCGCGATCGCGATCGGTCACCCGATCGGCGCGTCCGGTTGCCGGATTCTGGTCACGCTGCTGCACGAAATGCAGAAGCGCGACGCGAAGAAGGGTCTGGCGTCGCTGTGTATCGGCGGCGGCATGGGCGTGGCGCTGGCGCTCGAGCGTCTGTAAGCGTGCATGAGCCGAAGGTTGTCGCGCGCCACAGTGCAGCAGGTGGCGCGCGGTGAGGAGTCGCCTCGTCAGCCGGTCGCCCGGCGGCAGCGGAGATGAAGCATAAGGCGAGGAAAGAGGCCGCCGGTCGGCGCCTCGAAAACGAAAAACGGAGTGTAGTTTATGACACAGCGAATTGCGTACGTAACGGGCGGGATGGGCGGCATCGGCACGAGCATTTGCCAGCGGCTGCACAAGGAAGGCTTCAAGGTGGTCGCAGGTTGCGGCCCGAATTCGCCGCGCCGTGTGAAGTGGCTCGAAGAGCAGAAAGCGCTCGGCTATGAGTTCGTCGCGTCGGAAGGCAACGTCGGCGATTGGGAGTCGACCAAAGACGCGTTCGACAAGGTCAAGGCCGAAGTCGGCGAGATCGACGTGCTGGTGAACAACGCGGGTATTACGCGCGACGTCGTGTTCCGCAAGATGACGCATGAAGACTGGACGGCGGTGATCGACACCAACCTGACCAGCCTCTTCAACGTCACCAAGCAGGTGATCGACGGGATGGTCGAGCGCGGTTTCGGCCGGATCATCAATATTTCGTCGGTGAACGGTCAGAAAGGGCAGTTCGGCCAGACCAACTATTCGACGGCGAAGGCCGGCATTCACGGCTTCACGATGGCGCTCGCGCAGGAAGTGGCGACCAAGGGCGTGACGGTCAACACCGTGTCGCCTGGCTACATCGGCACCGATATGGTCAAGTCGATCCGTCCGGACGTGCTGGAAAAGATCGTCGCGACGATTCCGGTGCGCCGTCTCGGTCAGCCGCAGGAAATCGGCTCGATCGTCGCATGGCTCGCATCGGATGAATCGGGTTTCTCCACGGGCGCTGATTTTTCGCTGAACGGCGGTTTGCATATGGGCTGAGCCGGCGCGCGCCGCTCACAAGGCGGCGTGCTTCGGCTCGGATGGTTACGGCGGCGTCTGTCCTGTGCAATACCCGATTGCGCAGCCGGCATGACGCCGTTTCCGCGCTCAACTCGCGCTCAAAGGCGTTACATGACCACTACTACAAAGAAAACAGCCGAACGACTGATCAAGAAATATCCGAATCGTCGGCTCTACGATACCGAGACAAGCACTTACATCACGCTCACGGATGTGAAGCAGCTCGTGCTGGATCAGGAGGATTTCAAGGTCATCGATGCGAAGAGCAACGAGGACCTGACGCGCGCCATTCTGTTGCAGATCATTCTCGAAGAGGAGAGCGGCGGCTTGCCGATGTTCTCGTCGTCGATGTTGTCGCAGATCATCCGTTTCTACGGTCATGCGATGCAGGGCATGATGGGCACGTATCTGGAAAAGAACATCCAGGCCTTCATCGACATCCAGGCGAAGCTCGCCGACCAGTCGAAGAATCTGTACGAAGGCAAGGCGATGAACCCCGAAGTCTGGTCGCAGTTCATGAACATGCAGGCGCCGATGATGCAGGGCATGATGACCAGCTACATCGAGCAGTCGAAGAACATGTTCGTGCAGATGCAGGAGCAGATGCAGAACCAGGCGAAGTCGATGTTCGCGACTTTCCCGTTCGTGCCGGGCGGTCCGGTGAATGCGGCCAATCCTGGCGCACCGGTCAATCCGCAGGGCAATCCGGAGCCGGAGAAGAAGTAAGCGGGCGCCGCTCGGGCGGCGGCTTGCCGGCGCGGTAGAATCGCGGGTTGCGTGCGCGGGGCACGGGTTCGGGCGAGGATCGAAAGGTCCGGTTGCCGGGCCGCCCGGCGCGTGATCCTTCGCGATCCGTTCGATTCTTTGCGTCGCCTTTGTGGTCCTTCTTTGTGGTCCATTTGTGATCGCCACTTTCTGCCGTCGTCATGGCTGTCAGCCCGACAGCGTCAATCTCTATGTCATCCGCATCGCAGCACATTCACCGGACGTCGGCCGCCAGGGCCGCAGAGGCGCCGGTAACCCGATTCAAACGCTTTGATTCCACTCGCGGGCTTCGGCAGAGGCGCGGCGGGGTGGCGTCCGTTGCCGCATGAGCCGGCTGTTTCTCGCCCCGATGGAAGGTCTCGCAGACTACGTGCTGCGCGACGTACTGACCAGTACGGGCGGATTCGACGGGTGTGTGTCCGAGTTCGTGCGGATCACGGGGTCGGTTCTGCCGGAACGGGTCTACGAGCGCGATACGCCCGAGGTACTGCACGGCAGCCGTACGCCCGGCGGTACGCCGATGGTGATTCAACTGCTCGGCAGCGATCCCGGATGGATGGCGCTGAACGCGGCTCACGCGGCTGCGTTGTCGCCGCATGGGGTCGATCTGAACTTCGGCTGCCCGGCCAAGGTCGTCAACCGTCACGGCGGCGGGGCCATGCTGCTGGCTGAGCCCGAACAACTGAACCGGATCGTCGCCGCGGTACGCGCGGCCGTTCCCGCCGGGATTCCCGTGACCGCGAAAATGCGGCTCGGCGTGTCCGATACGTCGCTCGCAATCGACTGCGCGACGGCGCTGGCCGAAGGCGGCGCGGCGTCGCTCGTCGTGCATGCCCGCACGCGCGACGACGGTTACCGGCCGCCGGCGCACTGGGAGTGGATCGCACGCATCGACGCTGCCGTGGGTGTGCCGGTGATCGCCAACGGCGACGTGTGGAGCGCGGCCGACTGGGCGCGCTGCCGGGCGGTGAGCGGTTGTAGCGACGTGATGATCGGGCGCGGCGCCGTGTCGGATCCTTTTCTCGCACTGCGGATCCGGGGAGCGATGGACCCGACGCCATCAGGCGATGAATGGGCCTCCGTGCTCGGCCTGATCGCCGGTTATCTGAAGAAGCTGGAAACGCGGGTCGCGTCGCGGCACGAGCATGGTCGCGTGAAGATGTGGCTCAGCTATCTGAAGCGCACGTGGCCGCAGGCTGCCGAATTGCATGCGGCGATCCGGCGTCTGCATGATTCGCGCGATATTCTCGCGGTGATCGAGTGGGCGCGGGGTGGCGGATCTGCCGCCTGGGCAAAGCGATTGTTGCCTTAGTCCCGAATTGGGACTAAAATGCACGGCATGCGAATCGTTGCCAAGAGAACACTGCCCACTTTCATCGAGAGCCATGCGCGGGCCGAACAAGCGCTGCTTGCGTGGCATCTGGAAGCGTCGAAGGCCAACTGGAAGACTCCACAGGACATCAAGAATCAGTACGCGAGTGCAAGTTTCGTTGGCCGCAACAGAGTGGTGTTCAACATTAAGGGCAACGATTTTCGATTGATTGTTGCGATCGCCTATCAAATCGGTGTCGTCTATGTGAAGTTCGTAGGAACTCACGCCGAATACGACAAGGTAGACGCGGCAACAGTAGAGATGGAGTAACGAAATGGATATTCACCCGATTCGAACCGAGGTAGATTACAAGACCGCCCTGATGACGGTGTCTGCGCTCGTCGATGTTGATCCGGCTCCAGGCACGCCCGACGGTGATCAATTGGAAATTCTGTCGATCCTGATCGAGCGCTACGAAGCTGAGCATTTCCCGTTGAAGGCGCCGAACCCGATCGAGGCGATCAAGTTTCGAATGGAGCAGGCCGGCCTATCGATTCCCGATATGCAACCGTACATCGGAAATAGCAATCGTGTGTACGAGGTGTTGAACGGACGCCGGGCCTTAAGCTTGGCAATGATCCGCCGTCTGCACGAGGGGCTGCATATCCCAGCCGATGTGTTGATCGGATCTGCATAACGAAACACGGCGCAGTGAGGCGCCGTGTTTCGTTTGACCCCCGCGTGCGCCCTATAACCTGTTCAGAGCGCTAAGTGCCAGGATCTCAGCCCATTTAATACCTCGCGCTTTTTGGGAATGTGGATAAGGTAAGGCGATTCGTCGATCGCCAGGCGTCTGCACCGGGCCGACTGCACGATCGCCGGCGCGGTAGAATGCAGGGTTGCGTGCGCGGGACGCTGTCCTGGCTGTGGACAGTATGGCCATTTGCCGTCAGCATCGCCGCGCCGTCCCTAATTGTCGCCATCGTCACCGCTATACGCCGGACCCACCTATGTCGCAGACCATTTCCCCCGCGGTGCCGACTCCTTCGATTCCGAAGGTCGGTTTTGTCAGCCTCGGCTGCCCCAAAGCCCTCGTCGACTCCGAACAGATCATCACGCAACTCCGTGCCGAAGGCTACGAAATCTCCGGCACGTACGACGGCGCGGACCTCGTGGTCGTCAACACCTGCGGTTTCATCGACGAAGCCGTCCAGGAAAGCCTCGACGCAATCGGCGAGGCGCTCAGCGAAAACGGCAAGGTGATCGTCACCGGCTGCCTCGGCGCGAAGAAAAGCGCGAGCGGCTCCGGGCTGATCGAAGAAGTGCATCCGAAGGTGCTGGCCGTGACCGGCCCGCACGCGATCGGCGAGGTGATGCAGCATGTGCACACGCATCTGCCCAAGCCGCACGACCCGTTCGTCGATCTGGTGCCGGCCGCGGGCGTCAAGCTCACGCCGCGTCACTACGCGTATCTGAAGATTTCCGAAGGTTGCAACCACCGTTGCACGTTCTGCATCATCCCGTCGATGCGCGGCGATCTGGTGTCGCGGCCGGTCGCCGAAGTGATGCTAGAAGCAGAAAACCTGTTCAAGTCCGGCGTGAAGGAACTGCTCGTCATTTCGCAGGACACGAGCGCGTACGGCGTCGACGTCAAATATCGCACGGGTTTCTGGAACGGCAAGCCGATCAAGACGCGGATGACCGACCTCGTCGGCGCGCTCGGCGAACTCGCGGCGCAATACGGCGCATGGGTGCGTCTGCATTACGTGTATCCGTATCCGAGCGTCGACGAAATCATTCCGTTGATGGCGGAAGGTCCGTACAAGGGCCACGTGCTGCCGTATCTCGACGTGCCGTTCCAGCACGCGCATCCGGAAGTGCTGAAGCGCATGAAGCGTCCCGCCAATGCCGAGAAGGTGATGGAGCGCGTGAAGGCATGGCGCGAGATGTGCCCGGATCTGACGATCCGCAGCACATTCATCGCCGGCTTCCCGGGCGAGACCGAAGAGCAGTTCGAAACGCTGCTCGATTTCATCCGCGAGGCGGAACTCGACCGCGTGGGCTGCTTTGCGTATTCGCCGGTCGAAGGCGCGACAGCGAACGAACTCGACGGCGCATTGCCCGACGAAGTGCGTGAAGCGCGCCGCGCGCGTTTCATGGAAGTCGCCGAGGAAGTGTCGGCCAAACGCATTGCAAAGAAAGTCGGCAAGACGCTGAAGGTGCTGGTCGACGAGATCAACGCAGACGGCGGCGTCGGTCGTACCGCGGCGGATGCGCCCGAGATCGACGGCGTCGTGTATATCGCGCCGACCACCAAGGCGTCGAAGCGCTATAAGGTCGGCGATTTCGTGTCGGTGAAGATCACCGGCGCCGACGGCCACGATCTGTGGGGCGAGGTTTAAGCGATGGCGGCAAGCTCGGCGTACACGCCGCAAATCCTCGCGCTCGGCGAGGCAATGATCGAATTCAACCAGTCGGCAAAAAATCAGCCGAACTATCTGCAGGGCTTCGGCGGCGATACGTCGAACTTCTGTATCGCCGCGACGCGCCAGGGCGCGCGCACCGGCTTCGTGTCCGCGGTCGGCAGCGACCATTTCGGACGCCTGCTGATCGATCTGTGGGAACGCGAGCAGGTGGATACGTCGTTCGTGCGCATCGATCCGCACGCGTCGAGCGGTGTGTATTTCGTGTCGCACGGTCTTGCTGGCCACGCGTTCGACTATCTGCGCGCCGGCTCGGCCGCGAGCCGCTACGCGCCGCACGACCTGCCGCTCGATGCGATCGCCGCGGCCAAGGTTGTCCATCTGTCGGGCATCAGTCTCGCGATCAGCGCAAGCGCGTGCGACGCGGCGTTCGCCGCGATCGAACATGCGCGCTCGAACGGCGTGCGCGTGAGCTTCGATACGAATCTTCGGTTGAAGCTCTGGCCGCTGGCACGGGCGCGCGCGGTGATGCTCGAAGCGATCCGCCAGACCGACATCTGCCTGCCGAGCTGGGACGACGTCACCGAACTCACCGGCCTGAGCGGCCGCGACGAGATCGTCGATTTCCTGCTGTCGCAGGGTCCGCGCGTGGTCGCGCTGAAGCTCGGCAAGGAAGGCTCGTATATCGCGACGCCCGACGCGCGGCGTATCGTGCCGGGCCATGTCGTCGATGCGGTCGATGCGACCGGCGCGGGCGACTGTTTCGGCGGCGCGTTTATCGCGCGCATCGTCGCGGGCGACGACCCTTTTGCGGCGGCGCGTTACGCGAATGTTGCCGCGGCGCTGTCCACGCAAGGTTACGGCGCGGTCGCGCCGATTCCGTCGCGCGCCGCGGTCGAACAGATTCTGGCGGGCTGACGCAAGGCGCTGCGGCGTCTGGCCGGTTCTGGCCGGCCGCCGGCGCAGAATCATCTTTCTTCAGAGACTACAGAGGAGCGAGCGATGCAACGGGAAGTCGTGGTGGTCAGCGGAGTGCGTACGGCAATCGGCGGATTTGGCGGCAGTCTGAAGGACTTTCCGCCGACCGATCTGGGCGCGCGCGTCGTCCGTGAGGTGCTGTCGCGTGCCGGCGTATCCGGCGACGAAGTCGGGCACGTGGTGTTCGGCAACGTTGTGCATACCGAAGCGAAAGACATGTATCTGGCCCGCGTCGCCGCGATCAACGGCGGCGTGGCGCAGCATGCGCCGGCGTTGACGGTGAACCGCCTGTGCGGCTCGGGCTTGCAGGCCATCGTATCGGCCGCGCAAAGCGTGTTGCTCGGCGACGCCGACATCGCGATCGGCGGCGGCGCGGAAAACATGAGCCGCGCGCCGTATTCGATGCCCGCGGCGCGCTTCGGCCAGCGCATGGGCGACGCGCGTCTCGTCGATATGATGGTCGGCGCGCTCAACGACCCGTTCCAGTCGATCCATATGGGCGTGACCGCCGAGAACGTCGCGCGCAAATACGACATTTCGCGCGAAGCACAAGACGCGCTCGCGCTCGAATCGCATCGCCGCGCGGCGCATGCGATCACGAACGGCTACTTCAAGGAACAGATCCTGCCGATCACGATTCCGTCCCGAAAAGGCGATGTCGTGTTCGACACGGACGAGCACGCACGCCTGAACGCAACGGCTGAAGACTTCTCCAAACTGAAGCCGGTGTTCGCGAAGGAAAACGGTACGGTGACCGCGGGCAATGCGTCGGGTATCAACGACGCTGCGGCGGCCGTCGTGCTGATGGAGCGCAGTGTTGCCGAGCAGCGCGGCGTCAAGCCGTTGGCGCGCCTCGTGTCGTACGCGCATGCGGGCGTCGATCCGGCGTACATGGGCATCGGCCCGGTGCCGGCCACGCAGAAGGCGCT
This sequence comes from Paraburkholderia xenovorans, assembly GCF_046030735.1. Classification (GTDB taxonomy): domain Bacteria; phylum Pseudomonadota; class Gammaproteobacteria; order Burkholderiales; family Burkholderiaceae; genus Paraburkholderia; species Paraburkholderia xenovorans_A. Next base: position 176,104 of record NZ_JAQQBV010000013.1, on the reverse strand, counting down.
CGAACGGGCCGGTCTGAGCGTCGCCGACCTCGACGTGATCGAGGCGAACGAAGCGTTCGCCGCGCAGGCGTGCGCGGTCAGCAAGGAACTCGGCTTCGATCCCGCCAAGGTCAATCCGAACGGTTCGGGCATTTCGCTCGGGCATCCGATCGGCGCGACCGGCGCGCTGATCACGGTCAAGGCGCTGTACGAACTGCAGCGCATCGGCGGTCGTTACGCGCTGGTGACGATGTGCATCGGCGGCGGCCAGGGCATCGCGGCGATCTTCGAGCGGATCTGACGCGCGGTCGCCGCTCGCATGCAATAGGCACGCAACAAGCACGCAACAAGCACGCAACAAGGAATGGAACGGATGCAGGAATCGATCGACCCCACGGTGCGCCGGCATGGGCACTTCCTTCGCGGTGTGATGAGCGCCGCGGTTTTGCTGTGCGCAAGCGGCGCGGTGCTGCTGCCCGTGCAGGCTTCGGCGCAAAGCGACGCGGTCAAGGCGTTGGCCGCGCCGCCGCCGATCCAGTTGCCGCTCAAGCCGAGCCCCGAGTTCGCCAAATTTCCGCGCTATGCCGGCATGCTGGGTTCGCGGCAGATCGTGCTGCGGCTCGGTGCGAAAACCGACGACCCGGCGGGCGTGCACGGTGAATATCAGTACACCGATACCGGCGAAGTGATTCTGATCGCGGGCGATCGCGACGGCGACACGCTCGAAGTCGAAGAGTCGAACGACGGCACGCATATCACCGGTAACTGGGTCGGCAAGTTTGCCGCTAACGGATCGGTGTCGGGCGAGCGGATGAACGTCGACGATTCCGATCCCCGGGAGTTCGATTTGAAGCCGCTGGCGGCGGGGCAGGCGGTGCCTCCTGCGGCTGCTGCCGGTGGCGTGGGTGGCGTGGGTGGCAGCAATGGCGCCAACGTGCCGCAGCCGTCCGCGAGCGGGGCTGCGGCGCCCGCAGTTGCGTCTGCGGTAAGCACCGGTCACGCGGTGGGCGGCGTCAGCAACCTGCAAACCGGCGAATAAGCGGGCAAGCAGCTGGCAAGTAGCGGGCAAATAAGCAACAGACGCCATCGCACACGCTGCCCGCGTCTTTGCTTCCGTAGGATTTTCACCGACCTTCACCATGACTCAATCCAAACTCAAACGCGGTCTGCAAACTCGTATCGTACGCACCGAAGATCAGCTCACGCCGGGTTTCGAATCGTTCTCGATGCCGGTCACGCGCGCGTCGACGGTGGTGTTCCCCGATCTCGCGACAATGCGCGCGCTCGACTGGAAGAGCGATGCGCAATGGCGCTACGGCCTCCATGCCACGCCCACGTCGCTCGCACTCGCGCAGCGGCTCGCGGTGATTGAAGGCGGTAATCACGCGCTGTTGCAGCCGTCGGGGTTGTCGTCGATTTCGAATGTGTATTTCGGCCTCGTCAAAGCCGGTGACGACGTGCTGATTCCCGACAACGTCTACTCGCCGAATCGCGATCACGGCGACTGGCTCGCGCACGATTTCGGCATCACGGTGCGTTACTACGATCCGATGATCGGCGCGGGGATTGCCGATCTGATCCAGCCGAACACGCGTCTGATCTGGCTCGAGGCGCCGGGCTCGGTAACCATGGAAGTCGCCGACGTGCCCGCGATCACCGCAGTTGCACGCGCGCGCAACGTCGTCACGGCGATCGACAACACGTGGTCCGCGGGACTCGGCTTCCGGCCGTTCGACCACGGCGTCGACATCTCGGTGCAGGCGCTGACCAAATATCAGTCGGGTGCCGGCGACGTGCTGATGGGCGCGACAATTACCGTCGACCGCGAATTGCACCTGAAGCTGAAGACGGCGCGTATGCGCTTGGGTATCGGCGTTTCGTCGGACGACTGTTCGTTGATCCTGCGCAGTCTGCCGACGATGCAATTGCGCTTCAAGGAACATGACCGTGTGGCGCTCGGGCTTGCGCACTGGCTGAAGACGCGGCCGGAAATCGCCGCAGTGCTGCATCCGGCGCTGCCGGATTGTCCGGGGCATGAGTTCTACAAGCGCGACTTCACGGGCGCGGGCGGGCTGTTCTCGGTCGTGTTCGACGAGCGCTACAGCGCGGCGCAGATCGATACGTTCTGCGAGTCGCTGGAACTGTTTTCGATCGGCTGGAGTTGGGGCGGCGCGCACAGCCTCGCGATGCCGTACGACGTCGCGTCGATGCGTACCGCGGGCGACTGGCCGCATCGCGGCACGTTGGTGCGGTTCTACATCGGACTCGAAGAGGAGGCCGATTTGCGGGCGGATATCGAGCAGTGTCTGGTCGCGCTGGGGTGAACGGCGCCTGAGGTTTTCCGATTCGGTTGTTGAGTGCTGAGTGCTGAGTGTTGAGTGTTGCAAGCCCATCGGGATGACGTCCCGGTGGGCTTTTTAATATGGGTGCGCTTCGACGCATACCCTGGCCATCCGGCTGAATGTTCAGACTCGAGTCTCGACCTTACGATGGTGCGCATCCTGTTCAACGGTTGCTGCGCGATGGTGAGTTTCGATGAATCTGTTCTTCTGGATGTTGCTGAATCTTGGCGTGCCGATCTTCGGCCCGATGTTGACGCTCGCGCTCATCGCACCCACGCACGGGTGGCACGTCGCAAAGCGGTTGATCGCCGCGTCGGTGAAAGACGGGCAACTGTTCTGGTGCGCGATCGGTTTGTGTGCGGCTGGGGTGTATGAGGCGATGAGCGCGTTGGAGCAGGGGCGGGGAAGGGTTCCGGTGCTGGAACTGGGGATTGGCATGTACAGTTTTTTTGCGTTTATCTGCTCGACCATTGTGACGTTGATGTCGCTTGCGTCGTATGAGCATCAAACCGGCGGCAGAGCAGATGCAATTCGAAGTGCGCGCCTCGAATCCATGCAGCGCAGGCAAGCCATCTGGTCGATCTACCTGACCGCTGCTGCCACGATTTTATTCGTCGTGCTTCATATCTATCTGATCTGGTTTTGGGATATGGCGCTATTTATAATGGACACTTAACGGAGAGGATGATGAAGAAACTTGCAAAATTTCTTGGATCTGAACGAGGTTTCGACTGTGTGTGCTGGTGGGCCGGCGGAGTGATGACCTCATGTACGGTATTGGGGCTGATCGTGTTCTCTGCCATGTGGCCAAAGAAGTGAATTCAAGGCCTGCGCCGGTCGTCGCGTCAAGCTGGCCGGCGCGGCACCCTGACTTCAGAACAACCGCAACAACCCATCCAGTCCAACATAGTTGAACGCCACGCTGGCGGCTTCGCGCACCACCGGCTTCGCGCGGAACGCCACAGACAATCCCGCGGCCGCCATCATTTTCAGATCGTTCGAACCATCGCCCATTGCGATCGCGCGAGTTGATTCGATACCGAGTTGAGCGCAGGTTTCACGCAACGTACGAGCCTTCACATCGGCGTTGACGATCTCGCCGATAACCTTCCCGGTCAGTTTCCCGTCGACGATTTCAAGTGTGTTCGCACGTGTGAAATCGAGCCCGAGCCGCGCCTTCAACTTCTCGGTGAAGAATGTGAAACCGCCCGACACCAGCAGCGTTTTCAAACCCGCGGCCTTCGCGCCAGCCAGCATCTGCTCGGCACCAGGCGAGAGTTGCAACCGCTCCTCGTATACGCGTTCGAGCGCGCCGGCGTCGAGGCCTTCAAGCAACGCGACGCGGCGCGTCAGGCTTTCGTTGAAGTCCTTGATCTCGCCGCGCATCGAGGCTTCCGTGATCGCCGCCACTTCCGCTTTCAGGCCGCAGAAGTCCGCGATTTCGTCGATACATTCGATCGTGATCAGCGTCGAATCCATGTCCATCGCGACCAGGCCGAAATCGCCCAGGCGGCGGCCGGTGTCGACAAATGCATAGTCCAGCTGGTGCGTGCCGCAGTAGACGTCGAGGTCGGGGCGTTGCGCGACATCGGCATCGGCGATACGGATCGCGTTCGCGTCGAGCGCGGTAGCGTGCGAGCCGCGAGCGAGTGCGACGAGCGTCTTGTGGTGATCGGCGGAAAGGGGCGCGGGACTTTGGATGACGAGGTTCATAAGACGCAAGGACGCGAAATAGGCGGGCGTGAGGGGCGGGCGCGCGGCGCGCGCGGAAAATCCCGCTATTGTAGCGGGTCGATGGCGCACGCCCGCCACGACCTCGTCACCTATCCGATCCAGCAGTGCACACCGTATCTTTTGCCGACATAACGCAAGACTTACAGCCGCTTGCGCCACCGTTGCCGCCATTCCGGCCGGCCGTTGAACGCCCGTCATGCCGGGCAAGCCCGTGGCACGATTGCTGCTCCACCGAAGGTCCTGGGCCTTAGGGAGCGCACGATGGCACACATGATCTGGAAGGGCGCAATCAGCTTTGGCCTCGTCCACGTTCCGGTGCAACTGTATCCGGCGACGCAGTCCGAAAAAGTCGGCTTCAATCTGCTGGACAAGCGCACGATCGATCCGATCGGCTACAAGCAGATCAACAAGCGCACGGGCAAGGACGTGACGCGCGACAACATCGTGCGCGGCTTCGAGTATGAAAAGGACAAGTACGTCGTGCTGTCGGACGACGAGATCCGCTCGGCGAATCCGGAGTCGACGCAGACGGTCGATATCCTTGCGTTCGTCGACGCCCCCGATATTTCCTTCCTGTATCTCGACACGCCCTATTTTCTGACCCCCGACCGCAAAGGCGAAAAGGTCTACGCGTTGTTGCGCGAAGCTATGAAGGAATCGGGCAAGATCGGCGTCGCCAATGTGGTGTTGCACAACAAGCAGCATCTCGCCGCGCTGATTCCGGTCGGACCGATGCTGGCGCTCAACACGCTGCGGTGGTCCGCGGAAGTGCGCGATTTCGACGAATTCAAGGTGCCCGCGGACGGCGTGAAGAAAGCCGGCGTCACCGCTCGCGAACTCGACATGGCGAGAAAGCTGATCGACGACATGAGCGACACGTGGGACCCGTCGAGTTATCACGACACGTTCCGCGACGACATCATGGCGCTGGTCGATCGCAAGATTCGCGCGGGCAAGACCGAGGAAATCACCGACGTCGAAACGCCGCACGAAGCGCGTCAATCCGCGGACATCCTCGATCTGTCCGATCTGCTGAAGCGCAGTCTCGGACGCGGTGGCAAAGCAAAGCCGGCAACCAGCGCGCGCAAGAAGACCGCCGAAGCCGAAGCCGAGGCTGAAGACGACGGAGAGGCCGATGAGCCGGCCGCCACCACGCGCAAGAAGAGCCCGGCGAGTACCGCTGGCACCAAACGGGCCGCACGTTCCACGACCCGTGGCGGCACAAGCGGCACAAGCGGCACCAGCGGCACCAGCGGCAGCGCGGCCAAAACCGCCCCGGCGGCGCGCAAACGCCGCGCGGCCGCCTGAGTCGACGTACTGACATCGCCACTCATCAAACCGCGACGGCCATGAACGAAAGGCTCGATCTCTACAACCGCAAGCGGCGCTTCAACGAAACGCCGGAGCCTTCGGGCGCGGCTGCGGGCAAGAAATCGACCCGAAAAAAAGCGGCGCCCGAGACCTTGTCGTACGTGATTCAGGAGCACGACGCACGGCGTCTTCATTACGACTTCCGGCTCGAGCTGAACGGTGCGTTGTTGTCGTGGGCTGTGCCGAAGGGGCCGAGTCTGGATCCGTCGGTGAAACGGCTCGCGGTGCATGTCGAAGATCATCCGATCGAATACGGTTCGTTCGAAGGCGAGATTCCGCCCGGCAACTACGGTGCGGGCTCGGTGATCGTGTGGGATCGCGGCACATGGGAACCAGCCGGCGGCGCTGTCGAAGCGGCCACAGCGTACAAGGCCGGCAAGCTCAAATTTCACCTCAGCGGCGAGAAACTGCGCGGCGGCTGGACGCTCGTGCGCAGCCACATGCGCGGCAGCGGCGACAAGGAGCAATGGCTGCTGATCAAGGAACGCGACGACGAAGCCCGCGCTGAAAGCGAATACGACGTACTGAAGGCGTTGCCAGGCAGCGTGCTCGCGGGCGGCGCTTCTGCGAGCAAGACTGGCCGGAACAAAAAGCCGCCTGCGAAAAAATCCGCTGCCGGCACAAACGCAGGCACAAACGCCGGCACAAACGCAAACACTACGGCAAGCAAGTCCTCATCGCGCCGCGCCGACCCGAAGAAAACCGACATCGTCGCGACACGCAGCACGCCATCGTTGCGTGAACTGGCGGTATCGCCTTCGATCGAAGGTGCGTCAAAAGCCGCATTGCCGGCCACGTTCAAGCCGCAACTCGCGACGCTCGTCGACGCCGCGCCGCCCGGCGGCGAGTGGTCGTACGAAATCAAGTTCGACGGCTACCGGGTGCTGGTCCGCATCGACCATCAGGCGAAAGGCGACGCGATCGGGATTTTCACGCGGGCCGGCAACGACTGGACCGCGAAGTTCAGCAAACAGGTGAAAGCATTCGATCAACTCGCGATCGAGCGGGCGTGGCTCGATGGCGAAGCGGTGGTGCTCGACGCAAACGGCGTGCCGAATTTCCAGTCGCTGCAAAACGCGTTCGACTCGAACCGTCCGCAGGACATCGTGATCTATCTGTTCGACGTGCCGTTCCTGAACGGCTACGACCTGCGCGACGTGCCGCTCGAACAGCGCCGCGCGCTTCTGCGCGCGCTGCTGGAAGAAGTCGACGACAGCGTGCTGCGCTTCTCGAACGACTTCGCGTTCAGCGCCGACGACCTGCTGAAGAGCGCGTGCGACATGGCGCTCGAAGGCATCATCGGCAAACGGCGCGACAGCGGCTACACGTCGGGGCGCTCGCCGGCTTGGATCAAACTGAAGTGCCGGCGGCGTCAGGAGTTCGTGATCGGCGGCTATTCGGAACCGTCGGGCAGCCGCGCGGCGTTCGGCGCGCTGCTGCTCGGTGTCCATGACGACGACGGTAAATTGCAGTACGCCGGCCGCGTCGGCACCGGTTTTGACGCGGCGCTGCTGCGCTCGGTCAAGAAGGCGCTCGACGCGCGCGCGAGCAAACGTATGCCGTTCGCCGAAGCGCCGCGCGAGCGCAGCCGTACACCCGTGCATTGGGTCGAGCCGACACTCGTCTGCGAATGCAATTTCGCCGAATGGACCGGCGAACGCATCGTGCGGCAAGCGTCGTTCGTGAGTCTGCGCGACGACAAACCCGCGCGACAAATCGTCAAGGAAGCCCCCCGTCAAGGAGCCGACGTGCAACAGCAAACCGACACCCAGGCCGACGCCACGCCGAAGCAACGCGCGACCAGAAAGACCGCGGCAAAAACCGCAACAAAGACCGCAACAAAGACCGCAACAAAGACCGCAACAAAGACCGCAACAAAGACCGCAACAAAGAAAACCTCTGCCGCAACCCAAACCCCCACCGCCAAAACGAAATCCGCCGCCGCGCCGACAGAAATCGCAAGCGTCCGCGTATCCCACCCCGACCGCGTGATCGACAAAAGCAGCGGCACGCGCAAGATCGATCTGGTGCAGTACTACGAATCGGTTGTCGACTGGATGCTGCCGCATTTGCAGGACCGGCCGGTCTCGCTGGTGCGTGCGCCGGAGGACATCGGCGGCGAGCTGTTCTTCCAGAAGCACAGCCAGAAGCTGTCGATTCCGAACGTCACGCAGCATCCCGATCTCGACCCCGGCCATCCGCCGCTGATCACCGTCGATACGCTGAAGGCGCTGGTCGGCGCCGCGCAAATGGGCACCGTGGAATTTCACACGTGGAACGGCGTGGTGTCGAACCTGGAAAAACCCGACCGGATGGTGTTCGATCTCGACCCGGATGCGTCGCTCGGCTGGGAGCGGATGATCGAGGCTGCGCAGCTCACGCGTTCGCTGCTCGATGAACTCGGTCTCAAGTCGTTTTGCAAGACGAGCGGCGGCAAAGGCTTTCATGTGGTCGTGCCGCTCGCCAAACAGGCCGGCTGGGACGAAGTGAAGAATTTCTCGCAGGCGGTCGCGCAGCATATGGCAAGCACGCTGCCCCAATACTTCAGCGCGAAGATGGGCGCGCAGAACCGCAAGCAGAAGATTTTCGTCGACTACCTGCGCAACAACCGCGGCTCCAGCACGGTGGCTGCGTTTTCGGCGCGGGCGCGGCCAGGGCTCGGTGTGTCGGTGCCGCTGACGTGGGACGAGGTCGCGCAAACCACCCGCGGCGATCAATGGAACATCGCGAACCTGCACGAACGTCTCGCGGATCTCAAGCGCGACCCGTGGGCCGATTACGCGAAGACGCGGCAACGCATCACCGCTGCAATGAAAAAACGTCTGGACGAGGCGGGCTGATGCAATGCATGCGCCATCGGCGCTTCGTGCCTCGTGTATCGCACGCGACTCAACGATTCGTATCAATCAGAAGGAGCAAGCCATGAAAACCTCACCGCAATCTTCGGACGGCGACAAGCAAGCCGATCCGCACGCAAAGAAGCATCCGCGCTCGCTGCAGGAGGCTTCCGCGCCCCTGCCGCATGAAGCGGATCAGGACCCCGAGTCGCAACACGAAGACGGCCCGCGCCATGTCGGCAAACAGGCGCATAGCGACATCGAGCGCGGCTTGAAGGACACGGACCGCCGTGGCGGCGACGAGTATCAGCAGAAAACCCAGAACGACGCGCACACGGACGTCAATTCCGACGGCAAAGGGCGTGGCAAGTGACTCAGTGCCAGGTGATTCAGTGCCGAGTTCACCCACGAGCATCGCGCCGATCGGAATCCCAATACGGCGGATCGCCAAAATGGGCCGCAAGAAATTCGATGAACGCGAGCGTTTTCGGCGGCACGAACGCGCGGCTCGGATAGACTGCCCAGATCGCCACGTTCTCGGCGAGCGGATAGCGGTCGAGTACGCTGACGAGCGCGCCGCTGCGCAAGTGCGGCGCGACGTCCCACGTCGATTTCAGTGCGATGCCGAAGCCGGCGAGCAGCGCGTCGCGGATCACCTCGCCGTTATCGGCGACGAGACGTCCGCTCACGCGCACGTCGAGCGTCCCGGCGGGCGTGACGAACGCCCAGTCGCGCTGGCCCGACAGAATCACGCATTCATGCCGGGTCAGTTCGGACGGATGATGCGGCGTGCCGTGCGCATCGAGATACGCGGGCGCGGCGCAGATCACGCGATGGTTCACCGCGAGCCGTCGCGCGACCAGCGACGAATCCTTCAGCACGCCGATACGAATCGCGACGTCGATACCGGCATCGACCAGATCGACGAGTTGATCCGTCAAGCGCAGATCGACGCTCACGCCCGGATAACGGCGCAGAAATTCGCCGATCACGGGCGATACGTGCTGCCGCCCGAACGACGAAGGCATCGACACCCGCAAACGGCCTTGCGGCTCGGCCTGGGCGCGACCGACGCTGGCGCGCGCGGCATCGGCTGCATCGAGCAGGCTCTGCGCGCGCGTCATGAAGACTTCGCCTTCCTGCGTGAGGCTGATGCGGCGGGTGGTCCGGTGCAGCAGCCGCGCGCCGAGCAGCTTTTCCAGTTGTGCGATGCGCGAACTCGCGACCGCCGCGGAGAGACCGAATTCACGACCCGCCGCCGACACGTTGGCGAGCAACGCGGCGCGCACGAACAGCGCGACGTCGAGCAGATCGAGTCGATCCCGTTCGGTGTTCGCCGCGCGGGCGTGGCCGGAGGGAGCCGCAGGCGAGTCGTCGTGATCCGTCATTATTCGGAAATTCAAAAAGATGTTTCAGTCATTATGACGGTTTTAGAAGATGAAGAACCGGCCTACGATGACACCATCCGATGAAACAACCAGGAGCTGTGATGAAAGCCGTAGGTCTCTATCGTTACTTGCCGATCGATCAAGCCGAATCGCTGGTCGACGTCGACATCCCGCAGCCGGAAGCAACCGGCCGTGATCTGCTCGTGAAAGTCGAGGCGATTTCGGTCAATCCGGTGGACACCAAGGTGCGCGCACCGAAAGACACCGTCGAAAAAGCGCCGCGCGTGCTGGGCTGGGACGCGGCCGGCACGGTGGTCGCGGTCGGGCCGGACGTGACGCTGTTCAAGGTCGGCGATCCGGTGTTCTACGCCGGCAGCATCACGCGGCCGGGCGCGAACAGCGAGTTTCATCTGGTCGACGAGCGGATCGTGGGCCGCAAGCCGGCGTCGCTCGATTTCAGCCACGCGGCCGCGTTGCCGCTGACGGCGATCACAGCGTGGGAAGCGCTGTTCGACCGCCTCGGCGTGTCGCCGCAAGGCGCGGACGAAGGCCGCACGGTGCTGATCATCGGCGGCGCGGGCGGGGTTGGGTCGATCGGGATCCAACTGGCGAGGCAACTCGCGAAGCTCAAGGTGATCGCGACCGCATCGCGGCCGGAGTCCGCGAAATGGGCGACCGAGCTGGGCGCGGATCATATCGTCGACCACTTCGGCGACATGCCCGCGCAACTGAAAAAGCTCGGCATCGACCAGGTCGACTACGTGCTGATGTTCAACGACACCGACAAGCATTTCCCCGCGGCCGCCGAAGTGATCAAGCCGCAGGGCGGCATCTGCACGATCGTCGAGAACAGCAAACCGGTGCCGGTCGAATTGTTGAAGGCGAAGAGCGCGGCGTTTCACTGGGAATTCATGTTCACGCGTTCGATGTTCGGTACACCCGACATGATCGAACAGCACAAGCTGCTGACCGAGGTCGCGCGTCTGGTGGATGCCGGCGCGTTGCGTACGACGGTCGGCCAGAACCTCGGCAAGATCAACGCCGAAAATCTGCGTCGTGCGCACGAGTTGCTTGAAGAAGGACGCGCGATCGGCAAGCTGGTGCTGACGGGTTTCTGAGCCGCGCTGGGCCACGCGCAGATTCACGTGCTGGGCCACGGTGGATCGCCTTGGGCCAGATTGGGCCGCGCGTGAGAGCAGAAAACGCTTTGCCGCAAGCGGGTTAACACCCGATGCCGGCAAAGCGCGCGTAGCGCCGCTTGGCGTTAGACTGGCAGGGCAGCATGCTAAAAACAACTGCACGTCTCGTCTTTCGGCGTCTGCCGTCTTGCGGCTCGCCCGGTCGACAGAATCGCCGGGCGGCGCGCAGGCAGTGGCGCTTCGGCGAGCGCGCAGCGGCACAACAAGGAGGTGACAGTATGAGCTCCAGCTTCAAACTCTCCGCCGTTTCCGTTGTTGCTTCTGTCGTCGCTTCACTCGCTTGCGCGCTCTTGCCCGCGGCCCACGCGGCCACGCCGATCACGGTCACGTCGCAGTCCGCGCTCGATGGCCCGATCCGCTACACGGTTCGCGTCACGTCCAAACAGTTTGGCAATTCGCAGGAAACCCGCACGATCCGCTCGGGCGAATCCGACGATTTCACATGGAAGACCGTGCCGCCCGGCGGCCCGGTGCCGGGCACGGATGCCTGCCCGAACTACGCCTCTTTGCCGACCGACACGAATGGCGCGATGATCCGCCAGACGCAGATCCGTTTCGCGCCGGTGGTGGCCGGCGACGGCACGGCGACCGTGCAGATGAGCTTCCAGGCGCAGACGCCGCACGGTGTCAAAACGGTGACGGCCGGCGGCAAATCGCTCAAGTGTCCGAACGACGTGACGGTGAGTCAGATTTTGCGTTTCACGATGCCGGTGAACGGCAGCACGAAAACGCTGACGCTCAACGACGGCACTGAAGTCGCGATCACCGCGAAGCGTTAGGCGTTAACTGGCCCGCTCGACTAGCCGCGCCGACAGAAACCGGTGTTCCGCCGAAAACAGCCGCCGGTAAGTCAGCAGCACGGCGCCGACCGTCCCTAACGCGGACGACGCCGCGATCAGAAACATGATGACGATCTGATAGCGCACCGCCTGCAACGGCGACTGGCCGGCCAGCACCTGGCCTGTCATCATGCCGGGCAGGCTCACCACGCCGACCACGGCCATCTGATTGAGCGTCGGCATCATGCCGGCGCGCACCGCCTGGCGCGCCGGCGCCTGGGCGGCTTCCCAGCGCGTCGCGCCGAGTGCGAGCGCCATGTCGACGCGGTCGCGCCGCGCGGTCAACTCCTCGGTCATCCGTTCGATGCCGAGCGACACCCCGGTGAGCGTATTGCCGAGGATCATCCCGAGAATCGGAATTGCATATTGCGGCTCGTACCACGGATGGATGCGGATCACGACGAACAGCCCGACCGCGCCCACCAGCCACGAACTGACCCAGATCGACAGCACGCTGTCCGCGCGTTGTCCGGCGTAGGTGCGGCTGCCGCGTCCGGCGCCCGCGAAACCGGCGATCAGCGTCATCACGATCATCAGCGGCAGCACGACGAACCAGTGGTCGTAACGGAACACCCAGCCGAGCACGTAACCGATCGCCAGCAATTGCACGACGGTGCGCACCGCCGCCCACGCGAGCTTGCGTTCCAGGTCGAGCTTGAGCGCTACCGACACCACACCGTTCACGACGATCAGTAACGCGGCGATCGCAACGTCCCAGAGACTCAGATTCTGCAAGGTCATCGATCGAACTCCTGACGGGTGGGCACGGCCGCTGTTTCATCGAGCACGCCGGCGCGCATCGTCAGATGACGCTCGCTCATACGCGCGGCCTGGGCCGGATCGTGCGACACCCAAACCGATGCATGGTGACCCGGTTCGGCATCGAACCAGGCGCGCACGAGCGCTTCGATCGCATGCGACGACTCCGGGTCGAGCGACGCGGTCGGCTCGTCGAGCAGCAGCACTTCGGGCGTGAGTTGCAGAACGCGGATCAGCGCGGCGATCTGCGCTTCGCCGCCGGACAGTTCGCTTGCGCGCTGGTCGAGAAAACCGTCGCCGCGGCCGGCCTGTTTCGCGAGACTGGCCGCGCGCGCACGATCGAAACGCACGTCGCGATAAGCGCGTAATCCGAACGGATAACGCAGATTGTCTTCGACGGTGCCGTCGAGCAGTGCCGGCCGCTGCCGGATATACGCGACGTTGCGCCGGTAACGCGGGATCGCCGCGCGTTCGACCGCCGCGCCGTGCCACAGCACGCGGCCGGCATCGAGCGGATCGAGCAGCGCGAGCGCGCGCAGGAGCACGCTCTTGCCGGAGCCGGACGGCCCGGTGACCGCAACGCGGTCGCCCGCATGTAATGCGAAGCGGGTAGGTTGCAGCAAGGTCTGGCGGCGCACAGCATCGCGCCGGACGATGCCGTCAGCGAGAACGATAGGCGTATCGGTCATAGGGTCAGGCATGCAACGTGCTGCCTGAAGCACAACGAAGAACTAAGCACGGAGCCCTCGCAATGGCGGTGTCAAGCACGGTGGGAAGGCGGATCGGGAAAATCATCGCATGGCTGGTGGCGATCATCGTCATTCTGATTGTGGCGCTGGCCATTTTTATTTTGACCTTCGACTGGAATCGCGCGCGGCCCTGGGTCAACGACAAGGTCACGCAGGCAATCGGCCGGCCCTTCGCGATCAACGGCGATCTGAAAGTAGGCTGGCGGCATCCTGTGGGCGAAACCGGCTGGCGCGGCTGGGTGCCCTGGCCGCGATTCTCCGCCGCCAACATCACGGTTGGCAATCCCGACTGGACCCAACGACCGCACTTCGCGACGCTCGACGAGATCGATTTCCAGGTCAAGGTGCTGCCGCTGCTCGCGCACGATATCGTGATTCCCACGATCAACCTCGTGAATCCGTCGGTCGATCTCGAACGCGTGCTGGACGGCCGCAACAACTGGACGTTCAAACTTCAGGCCTCGAGCAGCCCGTCCGAGTGGAAGCTGGATCTGCACGATATCGCCTTCGCGAAGGGCAATGTCGCGCTGTCCGATCAGCAGAAGAAAGTCGATCTGCAAATGGCGATCGATACGCTCGGCCAGCCGATTCCGATCGGCGAAGCGATGAAGCAGCAGGAGACGGCTTCGCGCAGCGCGTCGGCCGAAGCGATCGGCAAAGCGGGCGCGAGCAAGCTGACCGCGCAGGCGAATGCGGCCGCGGCGTCGGAGGCTTCGGCGGCAACGGCTGCGGCTGCTTCCGGCAGCGCGTCGGCGGATGTCAATGCGTCCGGTGCGACGGCGGCCACGGGTGCGTCGGGCGCGCTTACGGCGGGTGGTTCGAAAGGAGCAAGCGAAGCGGGCGCCGCGTCCGTTTCGTCGGCTTCTTCCGCGAGCGATGCGGCGAGCGGCACAACGAGCAGCACGACAGCCGCCGGATCCGGCAAGCAGGACATCCCGCCGTATGCGATCGGCTGGACCGTCAAAGGCACCTACAACAAGACGCCGGTTTCCGGCAGCGGCAAGGTAGGCGGCGTGCTCGCGTTGCAGGATGCGAACCGGCCGTTCCCGGTGCAGGCCGACGTCAAGGCCGGCGATCTGCATGTCGGTCTGGTCGGCACGATTACGGACCCCGCGCATCTGGCCGCCGTCGATCTGCGTCTCTGGCTGCAAGGCAACAGCATGGCGCGACTCTATTCGCTGACCGGCGTGACGTTGCCCGACACGCCGCCGTATGCGACGGAAGGGCGTTTCGTCGGCCAGTTCAAGCAGAGCGGGAGCGTTTTCAAGTATGAAAATTTTACAGGCCGGGTAGGCGGCAGCGATCTGAACGGTTCGTTGACCTATACGGCGCGTGAACCGCGGCCGTTGTTGCAGGGCGAACTGGTGTCGCATCTGCTGCAGTTCTCCGATCTCGCGCCGGTGATCGGCGCGGATTCGAACGCGAGCAAGGCCAAACGCGGCGACGCGACGGCGCAGCCCGGCAACAAGGCGCTGCCGGTCGAAGAATTCCGCACCGACCGCTGGAAGGCGATCGACGCCGACGTGAAGTTCACCGGTCGTCGCATCGTGAAGAGCGCGGATCTGCCGATCACCGACCTGTACACGCACCTCGTGATGAAGGACGGTGTGCTGTCGCTCGAACCGTTGAAGTTCGGCGTGGCGGGCGGCACGCTCGCGTCGGACATTCATCTGGACGGCAGCGCGACGCCGTTGAAGGGACGCTTTGCGACATCGGCGCGGCATCTGAAGCTGAAGCAGTTGTTCCCGAACTTCAAGACGATGCAGAACGCGCTCGGTGAGATCAACGGCGACGCCGCGTTGACCGCGACCGGCAATTCGCCGGCGGCGCTCGCCGCGACGTCGAACGGCGAGGTGAAGGCTCTCGTCACCGACGGCACGGTCAGCCGTCTATTGATGGAAGCAGCGGGGTTGAACGTGGCGAACGTCGTCTACGAAAAGCTGTTCGGCAATCGCGACGTGAAGATCAACTGCGCGGCGGCGGACTTCGTCGCGACCAACGGCGTGCTCGATTCGCGCGTGTTCGCGCTCGACACCGACGACGCGGTGATCAACATCGACGGCAATGTGAACTTGCGCGACGAGACGATGGACCTGGGCGTGCATCCGCATACGAAGGGCTTCCGGGTGTTCTCGTTGCGCTCGCCGCTGTACGTGAAGGGGACGTTCAAGGACCCGCACGTCGGCGTCAATGCGGCGGCCCTGGCGTTGCGCGGCGGCGCGGCGGTCGGCCTCGGCCTGATCAATCCGTTTGCCGCGCTGATTCCGTTACTCGCGCCGAGCAACAACAAGCCGTTGCCGTGCGCGCAATTGCTGGCACAAGTCAGGCAGACGCCGACCGCGCCGCCGCCGGGTGTCAAGCAGCAGCCCAAGTCGGCGATTTCACTCGATGGCGTGCCGGCGAACAAACCGGCGGCCGGTGCTTCGTCGCCGTCCGCGCCGGCTGGCAAGACCGATCGCAAGCCCGCGGCGGTGACGCCCGCGAGCGCCGCGGAATACAAGGGGAGCTGATGTCCAATCTATTGCCGGCAGGATGGATGGAATGGGCGTTCGGCGGTGGCCTTTCGCTGATCTTTCTATGGTCGATCAGCGTTGCGCCGATGCGAGGCACCACCGATGCACTCGATGCCGAAGACACGCCTGCACCGCGGGCGTACAGGAATTAGACGCCGGTATACGGAAGCCTTATCCGCAGCAGCGCTAAACACATCCCACTCGTTTGCTGAACAAAAAACAGAAAGCCGGCGGTGGCAAAAAACCAGCGCCGGCTCCGACAAAAAAACGGGTTTTACCGCAGCGACCTCGGCGTGGCATCGCCGGCGGCATCCTGACGACGTACTCCCCGCCGTGAGCCGACTCTCGTGGCACCGAATTCCGGAAGAATCTTCGCACGCGCACGGCTCGCAAAAACCAGAAAGCCGAAGCCGTCGGCCTCATACCAGTAGCCGCCGTTCTCGAGTCCGTCGAGCGGTTGTTCCAATGCATTGGTGATGGACTCGATACACCGGCGACGCAATTCGGCCGGAGCGGGATACGGAGGTTGGGCGCCGCGCACGCTGCACAGAAGGACATCGAGCCCAGGCAGCACGTGTGCGTACAACACCGGTTCGTCTTGCGCACGAGCGCGCGCAATCTTGGTGTCGAGTTGACCGAACGGTTTGAAATGCCGCAGCACCGCGAGGAACGACTCGTCGCCGTCCACCTTCGCGCGCCTACGCTTTTTCGGGAAGGACATAAAAATTCGCCTGAAAAAGAATTGCAAGAAACGCAGCGTCCTCATGCGACCACTCCCGGCTTCGCGCGCCGCTCGTCGATCTTTTATAGCATACGACAAGGCCGGATTCACGATGATTCGACGTTTTCGCCGCCCACCGCTTCCCGCACGAATCATGCCGAATCGCCTCGCCGCGCGCTTTCGCTTCCCAGCACCATGTGCCCATCATAGACTCAGGCGCCGCCGAAAAAACATCTCGCATCAATAAAAAAGTCATTTTTATGTGGGCGAGCGCATCTTGTTCATGACATTGAAATATCTGACATTCACGTCGATAATGGCCCGTCCGGCCGCATCGCGGCGCATGCCCGACGGGCAGTCTGGCCGGGCGCGACCGGTCCTTCCGTCCAGCCGCGGCTTGAACGACCCTTCGGGCGAACATGAAACTATTCACCAAGGGTCTGCTGCTGATTGCAGTGCCGAGCGCGGTCGAGCTGGCGCTTCTGGGCGTCGTCTTCGATACCCAGCAGCAAACGGCCCAGGCCGCGCAGTGGGTCACCAACAGCAAGCAGATCCTTTATCAATCGTCAGGCATTGTCGAACCGCTGCTGCGTCAGGCCGCGCGCGTACGCACGGGGATGGTCGTCGGCGATCCGGCCTTGATCGACCGGCGCACGGTGTGGGTCGAACTCGGCGACCGGCTGTCGAACCTCGACACGCTGGTGGCCGATACGCCGCAGCAGGCCGAACGCGTGCGCAAGATGCAGAGCGCGATCGACGCCTATCGCACGCAGGCCGCCGCGATTTCGCAGGCGCTGCACGATGGGCGCAATCTGAAGACGTTTGCAGCACTGGAGACCGGCGCGATGCCGCAACAGATCGCGCTGTTTCGCGACGAGTTGAGCGCGTTCAGCGACGAGGCGTCGCGGCTCGACGCCGAGCGCGGTGCGGCGCTCGCGCGGCGCCGCGCGAGCCAGCAGTACGCGCTGATCGCCGCGGTGCTCGGTTCGATGCTGATCTGGGCGGGCACCGCGATGGTGTTCGCGCGCAGCATCGGCCGGCGGCTCGAAGTCCTGACGGATAACGCCGAGCGTCTGGGCAGCGGCCGGCCGCTCGCGGCGCCGTTGTCGGGCAACGACGAAATCGCGTCGCTCGATGCGGTTCTGCATCAAACGGGCGCGCGTCTGCGGGAAGCCGAAGCCGAGCAGGCGATGCTGAAAGGGCGGCTCGAGGCGCGGGCGCGGGAACTGGCCGGCGTCAACGAAGAGTTGCGCCAGGAAACGCAAGACAATGAAATGTTCATCTACAGCGTGTCGCACGATCTGCGCTCGCCGCTGGTGAACCTGCAAGGCTTTTCAAAAGAATTACAGGTGTCGTGCGACGAACTGGATAGTGTCGTCGGCGGTGCGGGATTGCCCGAGGCCGAGCATCGGCGCATGGCGCATATCCTGAACGGCGACGTGCGCGAGTCGCTGCAATATCTGCGCACGGCGGTCACGCGGGCTGCGGCGATCATCGATGCGTTGCTGCGTATTTCGCGTGCCGGCCGGCTCGAATACCAATGGCAGCGCGTGAGCGTCGGCCGGGCGGTGGGGCGCGTAGTCGACGCATTGCAAGGCGCGATCGCGCAGCGCGCGGCGGTTGTCACCGTGCGCGAGTTGCCGCCCGCATGGGGCGACCCGAGCGCGATCGAACAGATTTTCGGCAACCTGATCGGCAATGCGCTCAACTATCTCGACCCGGCTCGCAACGGCCGTATCGAGATCGGCGCGCTCGCGGCCGAACCGGTCGACGAGCGCGAGCCGCGCGCATTGCGCACGCGCACCTATTACGTGCGCGACAACGGCCTCGGTATTCCGGCTGCCTATATGTCGAAAGTGTTTCGTGCGTTCCAGCGTCTGCATGGCGACGTGGCGAACGGCGAGGGCATCGGTCTCGCGGTGGTGCGGCGCATGGTTGAGCGACATGGGGGGCGCATCTGGGTGGAGTCGGCGGAGGGTGCGGGCTCGACCTTTTTTGTGGTGTTGCCGGAGCAGCCTGCGCGTCTTTGAACGGCGCGGGGTTCGGGTGAAAACATCAACGATATGCATAAACGAATCGTTAGCGTGGAGCGCATATGAGTCACGGGGAGACAGTCAGCATCGTGCTGATCGAAGACGACGACGGTCACGCAACGCTCGTCGAGCGGAATCTGCGCCGCGCCGGCGTTTCGAACGGCTTCGTGCGCTTTCACGACGGCCAGCAGGCGCTCGATTACTTCTTCGGTCCGGCGCCGGCGGATCAGGCGGCGAGTCCGTATCCGCCGCGCGAAGATCTGACGAATTTCGTCGTGCTGCTGGATCTGAAGATGCCGCGCGTCGACGGCTTCGAAGTGTTGCGGCGCCTGAAGGAGTCGCCGCAAACCGCCGCGGTGCCGGTGATCGTCCTCACCACGACCGACGACCCGCGTGAAATCTCGCGCTGCTATGAACTCGGCTGTAACGTCTACATTACCAAGCCGGTCGAATACGATGCTTTTATCGAGGCGGTGCGCCGTCTCGGCTTCTTCCTGCAAGTGGTGAAACTGCCGCCGGGGCATCGGCTGGCGAAGCCGTGAAGCTGTCCTGCGCAGAAGCCCGATGACGGGTCCGATCAAGCGCCCGATGAAGGCTCCCGCTGAAGGCGCCCCGAAAGCAGCACATGACAACATAGCCACACCAGACCTAGCCAAAGAAGACTCCGCATGACCGAAGAAGTATCCACGCAACCTGCCGCGTATGTGCTGGTCGTCGATGACGACGAAGGCATCCTGCGGCTCGCGCGCAAGTCGCTCGAGCGGGCCGGCTGCCGGGTGGCGATCTGCAACGGCGTCGAAGCGGCCCGCGAACGGCTGGCCGCCGGCGGCCCCGACCTGCTGGTGCTCGACTATCAGTTGAGCGGCCCGGAGACCGGCCTCGATTTTTTCCGGCGTCTGCGCACGGAAGGCGTGCGGATTCCGGCCATCCTCGTGACCGGTTTTACCGACGAATCGCGCGTGATCGAAGCGTTGCGCGCGGGTGTGTCGGACGTGGTGCCGAAATCCGGCGATTACCTCGACTATCTGCCCGAGGCGGTCGAGCGGGTGTTGTCGCAAGTGCGTTTGCAAAAAGCGTCGGACGAAGCGCTGCTATTGCGCGACCGCGAACAGCATTACCGGACGCTTTCGGAGGCGCTCCCGCATCTGGTGTTGACCTGCAATGCGCAGGGCGATTGCGACTTTCTGTCGAAGCAGTGGTTCGATTACACGGGCCGCCCCGAGCATAGCTCGTACGGTCTCGCGTGGCTCGATGCCGTGCATCCGGACGACCGCGAAGAGATCCGCCAAAGCTGGCTCAAAGCGGTGTCGAGCAGCGCGGGCGACTATCGCCACGAACTGCGGATCCGTCGCCATGACGGCGAATATCGCTGGTTCGACGCCCGTGCCGTTGCAATGCGAGACGCCGACGGCCACGTCACCAAATGGTTCGGCAGTTGCACGGACATCCATCCACAGCGCGAAGCGATTGAAGAGCGCGAACGTCTGCTCGCTTCCGAGCAAGCCGCTCGCCAGACCGCCGAGGACGCGAACCGCGCGAAAGATCGTTTCCTCGCGATGCTGTCGCACGAATTACGCACGCCGCTCACGCCGGTATTGGCCGGCGCCAGCGTGCTCGAGATGATTCCCGGTCTACCCGAGCAGGCGCGTTCGAGCGTGCGCATGATCCGCCGCAATGTCGAGCTGGAAGCGCGGCTGATCGACGATCTGCTCGACCTCACGCGGGTGGCGAACGGCAAGTTGCGGCTGTCGCTGGAAACCGTCGACGTGCACGACGTGATGGACAGCGTGCTCGAACTCTTTCGCAGCGAGATTCAGGTCAAGCAGCAGGACGTGCACATTCAGAAGAACGCACAGCATCATTACGTGCTGGCCGATCGCGCCCGTTTGCAGCAGATGTTGTGGAACCTGATCCGCAACGCCGCCAAATTCACACCGGACGGCGGCCATATCTATGTCCGCACGCGCGACGAACGCATGCATGTGCAGATCTCGATCGAAGACACCGGAATCGGTATCGAGCCCGAGCAGATCGGCAAGCTATTCAATGCGTTCGAGCAGGGCAATCAGAACATGACGCGGCAATTCGGCGGCCTCGGTCTCGGTCTCGCGATCACCAAGGCGCTGACCGACGTGCACGGCGGCACGGTCATCGCGCAAAGCCCCGGCGCGCATTGCGGCGCGACCTTCACGATCACGCTGCCGACCGCCGCGGCGCCGGCCGCCACGCCGGCTGTCGTCGTGCCGGACCCGGTGCATCCGGCGGGTCTGCTGAACATCCTGCTGATCGAAGACCACGAAGACACCGCCGAGGTGATGGCCCAACTGATTCGCACGCTGGGTCACGAGGTGACGGTGGTGGGCCGTGTCGACGATGCGCTGGCCGCCACGCAACTGCAGACCTTCGATCTGGTGATCAGTGATGTCGGTTTGCCCGACGGCACCGGGCTCGATTTCGTCAAGGCGTTCCGCGAACATTCGGACGTGCCCGCGGTGGCGCTCACCGGCTTCGGTACCGACGAAGACGTACGCCGCTGTCTGAGCGCGGGCTTCACTTCGCATCTGACCAAGCCTGTCAATTTCGGACAGCTTGAAACGATGATCGAGAGTGCGGTGAATGTGAAAGCGGAGCGAGACGCGTAGTACGGGTTGCGGTTCAAACACCCTCGGCCTCAAAGAAAAAAGCCTGCTGCAACGACTTGCAGCAGGCTTTTATATTTCTGTAACCGCAGCTATTACGGACGCGGCGAACCCTTCAGCGAATCGCGGATTTCACGCAGCAGCAGGACGTCTTCAGGTGTCGGCGGCGGTTCGGCCGGCGCGGTTTCAGACGGCTTGCGAAGATTGTTGATGAACTTGACCATCAGGAAAATGATGAACGCGAGGATCACGAAGTTAATGGCCACGGTAATGAACGAGCCATAACCGAACACTGCGACGCCTGCCGTTTGCAGGTCTTTATACGATTCAGGACTGCCTTTGAAACTGGCGGGAATATCGCCCAGGCGAATGAACTTGTTGGAGAAGTCGAGGCCGCCGGTTGCAACGCCGACGACCGGCATGATCAGGTCTTTAACAACTGAATTGACGATGGTGGAAAACGCGCCGCCGATAATCACACCGACAGCCAGATCCATCACGTTGCCCTTGAGGGCGAATTCCTTGAATTCCTTGACCATGCTCATAAAGGTTCCTCCCAGAAGTTGATAGCCGAATGATACCAACCTGAGAAGGATAGGCTAGTCTTTTGGCCGGGAAAGTGAGGATTGATTTTCAGGCTGGAAAGTGTGACTCGCTCTGCCGCGCGCGTTCGATATGCGCGGCAAAACTGACCGGGTCGGTATTCGTGCCGCACAGCAACACACCCACGCGTTTGCCTTGCAGCTTTTCGCGCAACGGTCCGAGCAGCGCGGCGGTTGCCGCGGCACACGCGGGCTCGACTGCCAGCTTCAGTTGTCCGAACAGGATCAGCATGGCCGCGCGCAATTGATCGTCGGACACGGTGACGAGCTGGTCGATATGACGGCGGCACAACTCGTAGCTGTATTCCTCGGTGTGCGGCGAGGCCAATGAATCGGCGATGGTGTGCATGTGGCCCATCTTGATCGTGTGATTGGCCGCGAAGCTTTTGCCCATCGCATCCGATCCGTCGGGCTCGACGCCATACACATGCACGTGCGGATTCGCGAGACGCATCGCGGTCGCGACACCGGCCGCAAGACCGCCACCGCCGACCGGCACGATCACCGCTTCGAGATCGGGCGTTTGCGTCGCCCATTCATAACCGAGCGTGGCCGAGCCGAGCACGGTGCGATAGCCGTTGAACGGATGCACGAAATAACGGCCTTCTTCGGCCTCGATACGGCGCACCAGATCGAACGCCTCGGCGATATTCTCCGCGAACACGATATCCGCGCGATATTGCCGGCACAGCGCGACGCGCGCCGGATTGGCGGCACGAAACAGCACGACCTTCGCGCTGATGCCAAGCCGCATCGCCGCATACGCGACCGCCACCGCATGATTGCCGCCCGACACGCACGTGACGCCCGCGCTGCGTTGCGCTTCGTCGAGCGCGAGCAGGTTGGTGAATGCGCCGCGCGCTTTAAAACTGCCGCCTGCCTGCAGCAACTCGAATTTGAAATTCACCACCGTGCCTTCCAGCGACGGAAAGTCGAGCCTGTCGAACACCGGCGTTCGTGCGACCCAAGGTGTCAACGCAAAATGCTGTGTGGCGATGTCGTCCAGTGTGGGGATCGGCTCGCCGTCGATCGTATGGTCGGTGTGTTGCGGTGTGGCGGTTGACATGGTGGTAGGCGTGTGGGAGCGCGTATTGCCTCGGTATGTTTAAGACTCTTTTTCAGGCGCGCAGTTTCAGTGCGCGTGAGCGTCGACCGACATGCTGTGGATGAATTTCTGCAGGAATCGTTCGCATGCGACGAGTTGATCGAGCGCGACGAATTCGTTGGCCTTGTGCGCCTGCTGAATGTCGCCGGGGCCGCATACGATGCTCGGAATGCCGGCGAGCGAGAACAGACCTGCCTCGGTGCCGTACGCCACTTTCCGCTTGTCCTGATCGGCGGTCAGCGCGCGCACGAGCTGCGTGATGGCCGCTTGTTCAGACGAATCCAGACCGGGCGCCGCGGCGATTTTTGTGATCTCGATCGCGGCGGACGGATGCTCGCGCAACATTTTCGGCAGCAGCGTTTCGCGTGCATATTGCTCGATGCGCGCGAAGATCGGTTCCGGATCGAGCGTGGGCAGGTTGCGGAATTCGAACTGGAATTTGCATTCGGCCGGCACCGTGTTGATCGCATTACCGCCGACGATCGTGCTGGTTTGCGCGGTAGTGAAGGGCACGTCGTACAGTTCGTCGAACGGACCTTGCTCGCGGAACTGATCGGCCATATCGCGGATGTAGCAGATCAGGCGCGCCGCGTATTCGATCGCGTTCAGGCCTTTCGGCGTGAGCGACGAATGCGCGGCCTGGCCGCGTACGCAGCACTGATACGCGTTGATGCCTTTGTGCGCCACGATCGGCCGCATGCTGGTCGGTTCGCCGACGATGCAGCCGTCCGGCTTCACGCCGCGTTTCATCAGGTCGGCGATCAGCAGCGGCGCACCGGCGCAGCCCACTTCCTCGTCGAACGACAACGCGAAGTGAATCGGCTTCGCGAGCTTCGTGCGCTGCATGTCCGGTACGAGCGAGAGCGCCGCGCCGATGAAGCCTTTCATGTCGCAGGTGCCGCGGCCATACAGTTTGTCGCCGCGAATTTCAGGCTTGAACGGATCGCTGTCCCATTGCTGGCCGTCTACCGGGACTACATCGGTATGGCCCGACAGCACCACGCCGCCATTGGTTTCGCCGTTATGCGCGGGGATCGTTGCGAACAGATTGGCCCATTTGCCGCTTTCGTCGTGAGTGAGCGTGGCTTCGACGCCGACCGCGCGCAGTTCGTCGCGCACGGTTTCGATCAGGCCGAGATTCGGATTGCGGCTCACCGTGTCCATCGACACGAGACGGGTGACCCAGGGAAGCGAAGCGGGGTTGGCAACAGATGAAGACGAGGCAGAGGCGGACGAGGATGAAGACTGAGCTGATTCAGCGACGTAGGACATGACGGACTCCAGCTTTTAAGTCTTTCGATCATACCCAAAAAAAATGCATCCGTAAGCTGCGATGCGCGTTTGCGCACCGCAGCATGAGCAGAAAACCGCTATACGTATGCCGTTTTTTGACGCGGCGCGATCGTTACCGCGCGGCCGCCGTGGCCGCGGTGCCGCGGCTCGGCGTGCCGAGCGCGCGCAAGGTTTCCTTCACCGTTGCGACGCGCACCGCCAGATCCGGGCTGCGCGTTTCGATGCGCAGCTTGTCCTGACCCGCGAGTTTGATGTGCTTGTGCTTCTGCACCATCTCGATGATCCGCATTGCGTCGATCGGCGGGTTCGGGATGAACTGCAAACCGATCACCGCTTCGCCCGCATCGATCTTCGAAATGCCGAGCGGCTTTGCGGCGAGGCGCAGACGATGCGTTTCCACCAGCGCATGCGCTTGCGGCGGCAACTTGCCGAAGCGGTCGATCAACTCCTCCTGGATACTGTCGATCGAATCGTTGTGTTCACAATTAGCGAGGCGCTTGTAGAGCGACAGACGCTCCTGCACGTCCGCGCAATAGTCGGCGGGGAGAATTGCCGGCGCGTGCAGATTGATCTCGGTGGTCGCGGCGAGCGGCGCGGTGAGGTCGGGCTCCTTGCCCTCCTTGAGCGCCCTGACCGCGTCGTTCAGCATGTCCGTATAGAGCTGGAAACCGATCTCGTGAATTTCACCCGACTGTTTGTCGCCGAGCACTTCACCGGTGCCGCGAATCTCGAGGTCGTGCATTGCCAGATAGAAACCCGAACCGAGTTCTTCCATTTGCTGGATCGCTTCGAGCCGGCGCTGCGCCTGCTTCGTCAAACCTTGCGGATCGTGCACCAGCAGATACGAGTACGCCTGGTGATGCGAGCGGCCGACACGGCCACGCAACTGATGCAATTGCGCGAGGCCGAACTTGTCGGCGCGGTGAATCAGGATCGTGTTGGCGCTCGGCACGTCGATACCGGTTTCGATAATCGTCGTGCACAACAGCACGTTGGCGCGCTGCGCGACGAAGTCACGCATCACACGTTCGAGTTCGCGCTCGTGCATCTGCCCATGCGCGACCGCGATGCGCGCTTCCGGCACCAGCGTTTCGAGCATCTGCCGGCGATTTTCGATCGTCTCGACTTCGTTGTGCAGAAAGTAAACCTGGCCGCCGCGCTTCAACTCGCGCAACATCGCCTCGCGGATCACGCCGTCTTCTTCGCGACGCACGAAAGTCTTGATCGCGAGCCGCTTTTGCGGCGCGGTGGCGATGATCGAAAAATCGCGCAGCCCTTCGAGCGCCATACCGAGCGTACGTGGGATCGGCGTGGCGGTGAGCGTGAGCACGTCCACTTCGGCGCGCAACGCCTTCAGCGCCTCTTTCTGACGCACGCCGAAGCGATGTTCTTCGTCGATGATCACGAGCCCGAGCCGCTTGAACTGCACGTCCGACGAAAGCAGCTTGTGCGTGCCGATCACGATGTCGACAGTGCCTTCGTTGATCTGCTGGATCGCCGCGCTGACTTCCTTCGTCGACTTGAAGCGCGACAGTTCCGCGATCCGCACCGGCCAGTCGGAGAAGCGGTCGGTGAAGGTCTGCGTGTGCTGCTCCGCGAGCAGCGTGGTGGGCGAGAGCAGCGCGACCTGCTTGCCGCCCATCACCGCGATGAACGCCGCGCGCAGCGCCACTTCCGTCTTGCCGAAGCCGACGTCGCCGCACACGAGGCGGTCCATCGGTTTGCCGCTCGTCATGTCGCCGATCACGGCGGCAATCGCCGCGGCCTGGTCCGGCGTTTCCTCGAAGCCGAAGCTCTCGGCGAACTTCACGTAGTCTTTCGGTTCGAGCTTGAACGCGTGGCCCTCGCGCAGCGCGCGACGGGCGTACAGGTTCAGCAGTTCGGCGGCGGTGTCGCGAATCTGTTGCGCGGCCTTGCGTTTGGCCTTTTCCCATTGGCCGGAGCCGAGCGAATGCAGCGGCGCGCTTTCCGGATCGGCGCCGCTATAGCGCGAGATCACGTGTAATTGCGCGACCGGCACGTACAGCTTGCTTTCGCCTGAGTACTCGAGATGCAGGAATTCGGTCTCGCCTTCGCCGAGGTCCATCGTCACGAGGCCCATATAGCGGCCGATTCCGTGCTGCGAATGCACGACCGGATCGCCGACCTTCAGCTCGGACAGATCGCGCACCATCGAATCGACGTTGCTCGCCTGTTCCTGGCGGCGACGCCCGGTGCGGCGCGCGAGCGGGCCGTAGATCTCGGTCTCGGTGATGATCGCGAAGCCGTCCACGGGCACCGCGAAGCCGTTCGCGAGCGGCGCGACGCCGAGCGAAAAACGCGCGTCGCCGGCGAGCCAGTCCTGGAAGCTGTCGCTCGACGAGGGCTTCAGATGATTGTCGGCCAGCAGTTGCAGCAGCGTCTCGCGACGGCCCGCCGATTCGGCCGCGAACAGCACGCGGTTCGGCGTGCTTGCCAGATACGCGCGCAGCGCCGAGATCGGATCGTCCGCGTGACGGTCGATCGCGAGATTGGGCAGCGGGATCGACCAGCCGCCGCCCGCGTTGGCGGGCAGCGCGAGCCGTGCGAACGGCTTCGCGAACGTGAAGAAGTCTTCGTCCGAGAGAAACAGGTGGTGCGGTTCGAGAATCGGCCGGTCGCGATCGTGCGACAGAAAGTTGTGGCGCTGCTTCGTGTCGTTGGTGAAGCGCCGGATCGCCGCGTCCAGATCGCCGACGAACGCCAGTTGCGCGCCTTCGGGCAGATAGTGGAACAGCGTAGCCGTTTCTTCGAAAAACAGCGGCAGATAGTATTCGATGCCCGCCGACGGCACGCCGTTGCCGATGTCCTTATAGATCGACGCGCGGCTCGGGTCGCCCTCGAACGTTTCGCGCCAGCGGCTGCGGAAGGCCGTGCGCGCGGCTTCGTCGAACGGGAATTCGCGGCCCGGCAACAGACGCACGTCTTTCACCGGATAGAGGCTGCGTTGCGTGTCCGGGTCGAATGCGCGGATCGAGTCGACCTGATCGTCGAACAGGTCGATCCGGTACGGCAGCGGCGAGCCCATCGGATACAGATCGAGCAGCGAGCCGCGCACGCAGTATTCGCCGGGGCGGACCACCTGGCTCACGTGTTCGTAGCCGGCGAGCGTCAATTGCGCTTTCAGCTTCGCTTCGTCGAGCCGCTCGCCTTGCGAGAACGAGAACGTGTAGGCCGCCATGAACGACGCCGGCGGCATCCGGTACAGCGCCGTCGTGGCGGGCACGAGCAGGATGTCGCAGCGCCCTTCGCCGAGATCGTGCAGCGTGGCGAGCCGCTCGGACACGAGGTCCTGGTGCGGCGAAAAGGTATCGTAAGGCAGCGTTTCCCAGTCCGGCAGCAAACGCACGCGTGCCTCCGGCGCAAAAAAGCCGATTTCCTGCGACAGGCGCTGCGCGTCGACCGCGCTTTCGCAGACGACCGCCAGCAGCGGCACCTTCTCGCGATAGGCGAGATGGTAGCGGGCGATCAGCAGCGCATCGGACGAGCCATGCGTGCCGTCGAAGGCGAAACGCTGGCCGGCTTTGACGAGCGCGACGGGCGGAGAGTACTGCGATGATGCGGCGATGTCTGGCATAGAAGAGAAAAGCGGCCTCGGGCTCACACGTGAGCGGCAAGTTTACGCGTGTCGGGGCGTGGATGCGAAGGACCTATTATAAAATCCGTCCTTTACTTTGACCTCGCGGCATCCGCACTCGTGACTTCCCGTCTATTTGCCCTGATTCCGTGCGCAGGCACCGGCAGCCGTTCTGGCGCCGCGATGCCCAAACAATACCGTACTGTCGCCGGGCGCGACATGTTGCATTTTTCGCTGGCCGCGTTCGACGCATGCAGCGAGTTCGCGCAAACGCTGGTCGTGATCGCCCCCGACGACCAGCATTTCGACGCGCGCCGCTTCGGCCGCCTGCGCTTCGCGGTGCGCCGCGCGGGCGGGGCGTCGCGTCAGGCGTCGGTGCTGAACGGCCTGCACGGGCTGGCCGAGTTCGGCGCGCACGACGACGATTGGGTGCTGGTGCACGACGCGGCGCGCCCCGGCATTACGCCGGCGCTGATCCGCACGCTGGTCGGCGCGCTGAAGGACGACGCGGTGGGCGGCATCATGGCGTTGCCGGTCGCCGATACGCTCAAGCGGATCGACGCGGCGTCCGCCGACGGCCGGATCGCCCGCACCGAGGCCCGTGACGGCTTATGGCAGGCGCAGACACCGCAGATGTTCCGCATCGGCATGCTGCGCGAGGCAATTCTGCGCGCGCAGGCCGACGGCCACGATCTCACCGACGAAGCGAGCGCGATCGAGTGGCTGGGCCACGCGCCTAAGCTGGTGCAGGGCAGTCTGCGCAACTTCAAGGTCACCTATCCGGAAGACTTCGATCTGGCCGAGGCAATTCTCAGCCGGCCTGCGGGCGCTTCCTGAGCGAATCATCGAGCGATTTATTTTTTAATTGGCGCATTTGATACGGACTTGATGCATATGGATTTCAGAATTGGGCAGGGCTATGACGTGCATGCGCTGGTGCCGGGGCGTCCGTTGATTATCGGCGGCGTGACGATTCCCTACGAGCGCGGCTTGCTCGGACATTCGGATGCGGACGTGCTGTTGCACGCGATCACGGACGCGATTTTCGGCGCGGCGGCAATGGGCGATATCGGCCGCCATTTCTCCGATACCGACGCGAAATTCGCCGGCGCGGATAGCCGCGTATTGCTGCGCGAATGTTTTGCTCGCGTGAAAGCGGCGGGGTTTTCGATCGCGAACGTGGACAGCAGCGTGGTCGCGCAAGCGCCGAAACTCGCGCCGCACATCGACGCCATGCGCGCGAATATCGCCGCGGATCTCGAGTTGCCGCTCGAACGTGTGAACGTGAAGGCGAAAACTAACGAGAAACTCGGTTATCTCGGCAGAGGCGAGGGCATTGAAGCGCAGGCCGCGGTGTTGCTGATCAGGAACTGAGCAGGAACTGAGCGGTTTTTTCGGCGGCGCGGCTTACAGCGTTGCGCCGCCGATTGCGCGACTGGAAGGGCACAGTTCGTCGGTTTGAAGGCCGTCGAGAATCCGCAGCACTTCTTGCGGATTGCGGCCTACGTTCAAGTTGTTCACCGAGACGTGCTGGATCGTGTTGTCGGGGTCGACGATAAACGTCGCGCGCAACGCGACGCCCGCTTCCTGGTCGCGCACGCCGAGCTGATCGATCAGCTCACCCTTCACGTCGCCGAACGAATAGTGGTTCAGGCGGTTCAGGTCCTTGTTCTCGCGGCGCCATGCGAGCTTCACCAATTCGTTATCGACGCTGCCGCCCAGCACCACCGCGTCGCGCTCGTCGAAGTCGTTGACGAGTTTGCTGAACTCGACGATTTCCGTCGGGCATATAGAGCTGAAATCCTTCGGGTAGAAATAGATGATTTTCCATTTGCCCGGGAACGACTGCTCCGTGATTTCTTCGAATGCCGACTCGCCGTTTTCTTCGTGATCGTTGAAGCCCGGCTTGGCCGCGGTGACGGTGAACGCTTCGACTTTATCGCCAACGGTTTTCATGCAAATACTCCTTCGTGAGAGGGAAACAGCATGTTTTTGAGGCCAGCGGCTCGTCTTGACGAGCGCGTTGCGCAGTCAGGCGCCTTTCGCGAGCGGAAACTCGATTGTCACCTCGAGCCCGGGTCCCGGCGTGCGATTGCGCAAGCGCAATGCACCGCGGTAGCGGCCGACCAGCCGTTGCACGATCGCCATGCCGAGGCCCGTGCCGTTCGCCTGAGTGCGCGCCGTGTCGACGCGATAGAACGGCCGCGTGACAAGCGCCAACTGGTCTTCCGGAATGCCCGGGCCGCCATCGACCACCGACAGTTCGACCCGCGAATGCGACACGCGCGTTTCGAGAATCACATGCGGGATGCCGTCGCCGTCGCTCAAACCGTATTTGCGCGCGTTTTCCAGCAGATTGCCTACGACGCGGCGCATGTCGGTTTCATCCGCTTCGATCACCGCCGACGGCGCGAGGCGCGTGATCAGCCGCATGCTGTCTTCGCTCTGCATCCGCGCGGCCAACTCTCCTGCGATCACGGACAGGTCGACAGGTTCAGGCACGCGCTGCACGGGCCGCGCGTAATCGAGGAAGCGGCCGATGATCATGTCCATCTGCTCGATGTCGTCGACCATTGCGTCTTTGGTCGACTGATCGGACGGGCTCATTTCGGTTTCGAGCCGCAGCCGCGCGAGCGGGGTGCGCAGATCGTGCGAGATGCCCGCGAGCATCAGCGCGCGGTCGGCCTCGAGCTGTTCGAGGTCCTGCACCATCTGGTTGAAACTGCGGTTGGTTTCAGCCGCGACACCCATCCCGCGCTCGGGCAACGGCTCCGGCGACTGGCCCGAACCGACCTTGCGCGCGGCCATTGCGAGGCGGGCGAACGGCCGGTTCACGAGACTCGTAATGAATGCCGCGCCGAACAGCGAGAGGCCGAGCGCGAACACGCCCCAGCCGGCCCACTGCAAGCCGGTCGCGTTGTCGAGTTGGTCGCGGTCGAGCGCGACCCAGTAGTCGTCGTCGTCGATCTTGAAGCTGATCCACACGCCAGGGATGTCGTTGACGCTCTGCGCGATCACCGTGTCGTCGCCGAGACGGCCGCGAATGTCGTGCTCGATCAGCCGGTTCAGCATTTCGTCCGGCTGGAGCTTGTACTTGTCGGTCGTTTCGCGTGGGTACACGCGCACCCCTTCATTGCTCTCCAGATCCTGCAGCAGCGCGCGCCGCAGGTCCGGGTCGGAATAGAGGAGTGCGGTGCGCGTGAGCTTGACGATCGCAACCAGTTGCAAAGCCACGCGCTGGGCGCGCGGCTCGCGTTCGATCATCCGGAAACTCTGCGACCACGCAGCGAGACTCACTGCGATCAACAGCGCGATCAGCAGAAAGGTCCGCCAGAAAAGGCCACCGAACGCGAGCGTCAGGAGGCGCCGGTCGATCCGCATGGGCCCTTCTTCTTATCTGAAATCAAAAACTGGAGGGGAGAACAAACTCAGGCTGCACCGTCGGGAATGAACACGTAGCCGAGACCCCAGACGGTCTGAATGAAACGCGGACTGCCCGGATCCGGCTCGATGAGCTTGCGTAGACGCGAAATCTGCACATCCAGACTGCGGTCGAACACTTCGTATTCACGGCCGCGCGCCAGTTCCATCAATTTCTCGCGCGACAGCGGTTGACGGGGATGACGCGCGAACACCTTCAGCACCGAGAACTCGCCGGTGGTCAGCGGGATTTCCTGGCCGGCCTTGGTCAGCGTGCGGGTCGCGAGGTTGAGCGCGAATTCGCCGAACTCGAAGACCTCGGTGGTTTCGGACGGCGCGCCCGGCAACTCCGAAGGCGACTGGCGGCGCAGCACCGCGTGGATTCGCGCGACCAGTTCGCGCGGGTTGAACGGCTTGGGCAGATAGTCGTCAGCGCCCATTTCGAGCCCGACGATACGATCGACGTCTTCACCCTTGGCCGTCAGCATGATGATCGGCGTGCGGTCGTTGCTGCCGCGCAGACGGCGGCAGATCGACAGGCCGTCCTCGCCGGGCAGCATCAGGTCGAGCACCAGCAGGTCGAAACGCTCACGCACCCAGAGCTTGTTCATCGACGGTGCATTTTCGGCAACGTAGACGTTGAAGCCCTGTTCGCCGAGGTAGCGGCGCAGCAGATCGCGCAGGCGTGGGTCGTCGTCGACGACGAGGATTTTCGAAGGGTTTTTGGTTTCCATGGTCGGCATCTTAGCGCGATTAGAAAGGGGTGCGCGTTTGCATCATTTCTTGGGTTACAGTCAGTTACAAAATTTACCCGCAGTGTGGCACGACGTAAAGCACGCGCAGGTAGACTCCTTTACTGAATGCGGCTGTTCGGTGGATACTTCACTCGACTAAAACTCTCGCACCCGGCTCGTTACCGGGGTTTGTATACGCATTTGAGGTAGCCGGTTGCCGCGCCACGAAGGGAACAACATGAAGGGAGGGGTTTGGCCGAATGTGCGCCTGAGCGTCATTGCACTGGCAGTTGCCGGTACGCTCGCAGGCTCACTGGGACCAACGCTCGCCCACGCCCAGCCTTCCGCCGACAGAGCTGCGAGCGAACGCGCGCCGCGCCTGGGTAACGCCAGAGCAAACCGCCACAGCCCGAACGCCGACCATCCCGCATCTGACGTGATTTTGCGCACCGCAGTTCCCCCCGATCTTGATCAACGTCGTCGCGACGGTCATATGACGCCCGACGAACGGCGTCTGTTACGGCAGCATATCGAAGACGCTGTCCGCGAACTCTATAAGCGTTAGCCATTTTTGTGCCTGCTCTTCGCGCACCGCCCCTTTCCGCCGCTTGCGTGAAAGATTTCGTTTCATTTCTCCGTCAACTTTCCCGTCTGCTCTGCCGTTGAATCGCCAGAGCGCTGAGCGCATTGCTTTGCGCCATGTTTTTCCACGATGTCTCGCCAACCCGGATGATCGATGATGAAATGGCCGACAGGTAATCGCGGGCGATGGATGGCAGTCACTGTTACAACGATTGCCGCTGCTACGTGGGGTTCGTCGGTGCTGGCGGCGGCTTCTGCTTCTGCCGTGCAACCGGAAGCGCGCCATGCGGTGCGCGTGAGACATCATGTCGCGGCGTCGGCATCCGGTGCTTTCGCGGACCAACAAGATCTGCTCGACGCCGACGACGCGCGCTTCTTCCTCACTCGCGTCGGCTTTGCGCCGGATAACGCCGAGCTCGCACCTTATGTCGGGCTCACGCGCGAACAGGCCGTCGACAAAGTACTCGCCACTACCCGAACCGAAGCGGTGACGCCGCTGCCGGAATGGGTGCTGGAACCCATCCCTGATCGCGAGATCCGCAAAGGATGGACCGTCGACCAGCGTCGCGACGACCAGCGTCAACGAGGGCAGCGTTACGAAGCATTACGCGCATGGTGGGTGCGTGAGATGCTCGTCACGCCTTCGCCGCTGACCGAGCGCATGACGCTCTTCTGGCACAACCATTTCACGTCCGGGCAGGACAAGGTCGAGTTCCCGCAACTGATGGCGCAGCAGAACATGCTGTTGCGCCGGGACGCGCTCGGCAACTTCGGCGAGTTGCTGCACGATGTCGCCAAAGACCCGGCGATGCTGCATTACCTCGACGGCGCGAGCAATCGCAAGGGCAAGCCGAACGAGAATTTCGCGCGTGAAGTGATGGAGCTGTTCACGCTCGGCGAAGGACATTACACGCAGCAGGACGTTGCGGAAGCCGCGCGTGCCTACACGGGCTGGAGTCTCGATCCGGATACCGACGCGTATGTGTGGCGCGCCAATCAACACGACGACGGCAACAAAACCGTGCTCGGCGAGAGCGGACCGTTCGACGGCGATCAGGTGCTCGACATTCTGCTTGCGCGCCCTGAAACCGCCACCTTCGTTACGACCAAACTGTGGCGCGAGTTCGTCTCCGACACGCCCGATCCCGCCCGCATCGCGCCGATCGCCGCGCAGTTCCGCGCAAGTCATTACGACATCAAGGTCGCGCTGCATGCGCTGTTTCTGAGCGACGCATTCTGGCAGGACGACGATCGCGGCGTACTCGTGAAATCGCCGGCGGAATTCGTGGTCGGCACGTTGCGCGCGTTCGATATCGGCTATGACAACGCCGCGCCGTTTGCCGCGCAGATTCGCACGCTCGGCGAGAACCTGTTCTATCCGCCCAACGTCAAAGGATGGCCCGGCGGCACGACATGGATCAACAGTTCGACGCTGCTCGCCCGCAAGCAATTCGTCGAGCAACTGTTTCGCGCGACGGAAATGGCCGGTCCGAAACGTGTAAGCAACATGATGAGTGGCGCTGCGGCGAGCGTGCCGGCGAGTTCATCGGCGAATTCGCCGCTGCAGCGTGTGGCGGCGCCGCGCGCCGGTCAAACGGGACGGCCCGGCCAGGGTGGCGTACGCTTCGATATCGACTCGTGGCTCACGCATTACAACACCGCGCCGACTGCGAAGCCCGGGCTCTCGGCGGAGCTTCAGATGCAGCATGCGGTTTTGCCGCTCGCGCCCGTCGATGCGATCGACACCGATTCGACCGCCAGCGCCTATCTGCAAGCGTTGCTGATGGACCCGGCTTACCAGCTCAAATGAACCGCCGGGTAAGCGCCCAAACAACAGAACGAGGTGCAGCATGAAACGACGCAACTTCCTTTCGCTCGGCGCGGCTGCCGGCGCGACGCTGTGGCTGCCGCGCGCGTTCGGCGCCGAGATGCTGCAGGCCGCGCATGGGTCGGCGGGGCCGCTCGAGCGGGGCTACGGCAATCTGCTGATTCTCGTCGAATTGAAAGGTGGCAACGACGGCCTGAACACGGTGATTCCGTTTGCCGATCCTGCTTACTATCAGTTGCGCAAGAACATCGGCGTCAAACGCGAACAGGCGATTCAACTCGATGAACGCACGGCGCTGCATCCGTCGTTGCAGCCGCTGATGCCGCTGTGGCAGAGCCGGCAGTTGGCGATCGTGCAGGGCGTGAGCTATGCGCAGCCGAACCTGTCGCATTTCCGCTCGATCGAAATCTGGGACACCGCATCGCGCTCGGATCAATATCTGCGCGAAGGCTGGTTGTCGCGCGCGTTTGCGCAGACGCCGGTGCCCGCTGGTTTCGTCGCGGATGGCGTGGTGATCGGCAGCGCCGAAATTGGACCGCTCGCGAACGGCGCGCGCGCGATTGCGCTCGTCAATCCGGCGCAATTCGTGAAAGCTTCGCGGCTCGTCACACCGGTGTCGTTGCATGAACGCAATCCGGAGCTCGCACATATTCTCGACGTCGAGAACGATATCGTGAAGGCCGCCGATCGCCTGCGTCCCACGCAAGCTGACGCGCAATTGAAGACGGTGTTTCCCGGCGGCGCGTTCGGCACGTCGATCAAAACGGCGATGCAGGTGCTTGCCGCCAGCGACGCGCCGAAGAGCCGCGCATCGGCGGCCGCGCCACGGGCGCAGCCGGACAGCGGGCAGGGCGTCGCGGTGATCCGTCTCACGCTGAACGGTTTCGACACGCATCAGAACCAGTCCGGTCAGCAGGCCGCGTTGCTCAAGCAACTGGCCGAAGGCTTTGCGTCGATGAAGTCGGCGCTCGTCGAGCTTGGCCGCTGGGACGACACGCTGGTGATGACGTACGCCGAATTCGGCCGGCGTCCGCGTGAAAATCAGAGCAATGGCACCGATCACGGCACCGTCGCGCCGCATTTCGTGATGGGCGGGCGAGTGAAAGGCGGCTTGTATGGCGTGCCGCCGGTGCTTGCGCGGCTCGACGGCAATGGCAACTTGCCGGTTGGCGTCGACTTCCGGCAGCTTTATGCGACTGTGCTCGGGCCTTGGTGGGGGCTGGATTCGTCGGCGATTCTGCAGCAGCGCTTCGAGCCTTTGCCGTTGCTGCGTGTGTGACGGGCAGGCCTGCCCGTCGAGGCGAGCGCTGTCTTGCTCATCGCGCGCGCCACGCAATCCACAGCTTGCGAATCGGCGTCAAACCGATTTGTTGGTGCAACACGTGATAGCCATCGCGTTCGATCTCGTCGAGCAGCGCTAACGCAAGCGCGACGTGCGCGATCAACGTGCGTTGCGTGCGACGCTCGTTAGCCGGTATCGCGCCGACTGCTACCGTCAACGCGTCACGTGCGCGCTTCGTTTCGAAGCGCATGAGTTCGGTGAACCCGTCGGTGTATTTGCGGTTGATCAGGTCGGCGGCGGGCACATTGAAGCGCTGCATTTCGTCGACTGGAATATAGATGCGGCCGTGGCGCGCATCGTTGCCGGTTTCGACCACGAACTGCGCGAGCATCAATGCCTCGCCGAGCGGCGCAGCCCAGTTCGACGCCTGCGCTTTGTCTTTCGCGCTCGCGCGAGCCACTAGCCCCGCGAAGGCGCCGCCGACGCTTTGTATATAGCGGCGCAGATTCGGGTAGTCGAGATAGCGCGCCTGGTCCAAGTCCATTTCAAAGCCGCCGAGCAGCGCCTGCAACGCGGGATATTCAGCTTTGACGTCGGGCAGATAGGCGGCCAGCGCGTTGGACACGGGATGCGATGGCGAGCCGCCAGCCAGCGACGCGAGTTCGTTTTGCCACCACGCGAGTTTTGTCCGGCCGATGGCCGGATCGCTCGTTTCCTTGACGGTTTCTTCGAGTTCGCGGCGCAGTGCGAACAGCGCGGTCAACAACGGCTGGCTGGCTGCGGGAGACTGCCGAAGCGCATAGTAAGTGCTCGATCCGGGCGGCGCCGCTTTCTGCTGGCAGTATTCGTCGAAATTCACTGGATGGGTAGACGGGGAAGGGCAGGCGTAGAGGGGCACGGCGAGCGTGCGCTAAGCCAAAAATTGTAGCATCGACGCTCGTCGCGCAGATGCCGGGGAAAATGCCGACAAGCGCAGACAAGCGCGAATCAATCGGTTAGAATCTCGCGCTTACGCTTTCGGGCGCGTGATTTTGACGCGTTTGGAGGCGGACAGGACATCGGGCGAGACGGCGACGGCTGGCCCGGCTGCGAGGGTGGCGAAATTGGTAGACGCACCAGGTTTAGGTCCTGACGCCCGCAAGGGTGTAGGGGTTCGAGTCCCCTCCCTCGCACCAAAATGTCGTTAAGAATCAACGACTTAAGAATAAAATCTGTCAAAAATCTAGCCAGTTTTTGCCCTGTTTACGGCGGAAAAGACAGCAAATTTGCCAGCATTTTCGGCAAACTTTTCGACGGCCCGGTCGCCCGCCAGATCATCGGCGGACGGCATCCAGCGGCCATATACGCGGGCGATCATCGTCCAGTCAGCTTGCCCCATCTGTTTTGCCACCCATATCGGGTGTTCGCCGGCCGACAGCACCATCGAGGCGTAGGTGTGCCGCGTCTGGTATGGATTGCGATATCGCACGCCGGCGCGCTTCAAAGCTACGCGCCAGATCCGATGCGATCCTGAAATCGTTCGTGGGCGGACCTCAGGAATATCGGACCGTCAAGGTCGACAAGGAACGTCAACGGCTTGTGCTCGGCCAGCGCTTTGATGGCCGGCCGCAACAGTCGAGCGTCTCGACGACCGGCGGATGTTTTCGGGTATTCGGCTACGCCCTTGGCTTCGCGCGTCAGAACACTGCGGTATTCCTCGCGACCGACGCGACCGTTGAGCACGATCATGAGGCCGGCGACGCGTGCCAATTCAGAGACCTCTTGCATGGCGATGACCCGCTCGGGAAAGAGCGTGAAGCCGCCGTGCCGAGGCACTATTCTGGACGGCCACAGGGGCCCCGAACTGTGTTTGCAACACCTTCCTGTTTAGATTCGAGCCGATATCGCCGCTGCGCGAAATCTATTAATTTCCGCCGGCGGGTCCAGAACCCGATCGATAGATCAGCTCGCCGACGACTCTGACATACTCGAGTTCGTCGACGGAAATCTCACGATCCGGAAATTTCGTCGAGTTGTATGAGTTCAAGATAAGAGCGCCGCCTGG
The DNA here is from genome assembly GCF_046030735.1 of Paraburkholderia xenovorans. Taxonomy (GTDB): domain Bacteria; phylum Pseudomonadota; class Gammaproteobacteria; order Burkholderiales; family Burkholderiaceae; genus Paraburkholderia; species Paraburkholderia xenovorans_A. Next base: position 138,516 of record NZ_JAQQBV010000013.1, on the reverse strand, counting down.
CCTCTTGAATATCCGTTTGACGAGCGGCTCGTCTTCGAAGTAGACAGCGTAAATTCCACCGTCGCGCACTCGGGTTTTCGTCGCGTCGATCATGAAGACGTCGCGGTTGAAGAGGAACGGCTCCATGCTGTCACCACGCACGACTAGCAGCCTGCAGTCTTTGGGATTCGAGCCCAACGCGCGGAAAAATGATCGATTGAACGGAAGAGCATGCTTCTCTCTCACTTCCCACTGAATCAAACCCGACCCCGCTGAAAATTGATAGTCGTAGCGATCGATCCAGACTCGCTCGGGGTCCTCGGGCAAATCGCTTTCCGCTTCCCAGGCGATAACGTTACCTTTGCCGTCAGGAAGCAAACGCTTAATTAAGTGGTCCCTTTGCTCAATGCTCGCGGCACTATCGTTGGACAAAGTGTGCCTGGACGCCTCGTTGTTATGTTCCGGGTCGCCGAGTGCGCGTATTTTGGCCGCAAGTTCTGGGCTGATGGCATCGCGTGAACTTCCAAGAAGTGTCGCGAATTTGGCCAGAACATCGATGTTCAGCGGAATGGCGCCACGAAGATACTGACTCAACGCGCTTTGCCCGAATCCGAGCAGATGTGCGGCGTCCGTCTGGGATGACGGTTCGCCTTTGCTCTTGCGTTCAGCCTGCCAGTTTTCGAAAAGCGAACGAAGCCGATTGGCGTCGGCCATCTGGTCGCGGGTCAGAGGTTTTGCTGGCATGGGCGAATAATATTAGTGTGCCTAATATTTTGCAAGCAGTATGACTGTTGACCATGATTAGAAGTCGGGCTACTATGGGTGCAACAAAAAAACGGCTCAAGCAAGCCGGGCGGTGGATGAAACAGGCGCAACAGGCTGCCGACGTAAACGCCGGTCGAACGGCCCGCGAATCGGAATGAGTTGAATCGACACATAAACTTCTTGTGAGCCAGGCGTCTTCTATCCTGGTTTGTAGTTCTTATCGGAGTCCATTTGGAAGCGATCACTTATAGCGGTCACGCTGGCCGAAGCGTGGCTGAAATCCAGCAGGACGCTTTTCACGTTTTTACCGTCGTTGACCTGTCAAGCAGGCAGGGCGACGGCTACCGTGTGAAGCTGGAGGTGGCGGCGTGAGCATCAAGATTCAGACGATGGTATGGGATCGCTACCCCGGCGAGGATCACGAGTTGTTGCTCGCGCTGAAGCTTGCCGATTTCTGCGATGACAACGGCGAGCATATCTTCCCGAGCATCGAAACGATGGCCGAGAAAACGCGCCGTTCGACGCGCGCGGTCCAGTACCAGATCCAGAGCATGGTAAAGATCGGCTGGCTGATCAAAGTGGCGAACTCCGGTGGTGGCCGTGGCCGGGCATGTGAATACCGTATTAGCGCTGACTGGATAAACGGTGCACACATTGCGTCTCTTTCTTCTGGCTCAAAGGGCGCAACGAATGCACCTGTTGAAAAGGATGCAACGGCGAGCAAAAAGGATGCAGCGGGCAGCACAATCGATGCAACGGATTTCGCTAAAGGGCGCAGTGGGTTGCACCTGATTCACCAGAAGTCACCAGAAGAACCGTCAGGGAACCATCAACCTGCGAAGCGTACGCCGCGAGTCGCATTGCATGCAGAACTTCTGAACATCGACCTGCCGGATACGATCCCGTTCGCCGTGTGGGATATGTGGTGTGAGCACCGCGAGGCGAAATCGAAAGATGCGCCGTGGACGCGCCCGGCAGCCCGCGTGTCGATCAAGAAGCTCGAGATGCTGGCAGCCGTTGGTCAGAGCCCTGAGGTCAGTGTCGAAGAGGCGGTGATACGCGGTTGGACTGGCCTGTTTCCTGTGAAGGCGCAGTCGCCGATTGCCGGCGGTGCGACCGCCTCGAACTGGCACGTCTCGACGGGCGGTGTTATCGAACGCGGCAAACAGCTCGGCGTAATTCAAAAGGATGGCGAAGTATTCATGCGGTTCAAGGCGCGCGTCGTCAAGGCGGCCGGCCCGGGGAAATGGATGGAGGCGATGTTGCGCGACGCGGCGCGCTTTGGCGATGAGCAATACGACGCCCTGTACAGCTACTTCAACGATATCTCGCGCGAGACAGTAAGCCGGACGGAGGTTGCGTGAACACCTGCCGCATCTGCAAAAACGCGCCCCTGATGTCGGGCCGCCCACGGACGTATTGCCTCGGCAACCGGAATGACGTTCATCCGCGAGATGGGTGCTTCGCACGTCGGCTGATGGCCCGCAATCCAGGTCCGATTCGCGGCGGGAGGTCGACATGACGAGCCGCGCGACTTCGCTGCGCTACCACGGTTGCACGACGACGGTCGGCACGGCACGCGTGCGCGAAGACATGACAGTAGGTCGTAGTTTCGCCGAACGTGAGTTGATGCGCCGAACCGGAAGTGCGCCGCACAGCACCTTTGACGAAGTCGCCGACGGCATTACGGCGGCAGTCGGGACGTCTGTCGCGGCTGCGACGCAGATTGGGCAGCCGACGCTGCGCGGGGTGGCTGTCAAACGTATCCAGAATCAGGGGCCGGAAGGCATCGACGGAGATCGATGAAATGCAGCGGTGCGACAAATATTCAGCCGGAGTGAACATGACGCTGGACCAAAGCCAACAAATCGAAGAAGTGCTGCTGAACTGGTACCGCTGGCAGATCCGCCAGTCGCATGCAGAATTGCTCGCTCACTATTACCGCTCCGAAGACCGCGCATGCCGTGACTATCAAACCCCGCTTGATGAGGACGAATTGACCGCGGAGGCCTACGAATGGGCTGACGACCAGCTCGCTATGCAAGTCGATACGGCCATGGACGACCTGTCGCACCGGGGAACATTGACGTCAGAGATGCGAGCGGCGATCAGCATCAGTCTGCGTAACAAGATGTCCGGCTGCTCTGTGTGGAGCACCTGTCGCTCTGACTCGCAGCACGCGACATATCAGGCCGCAAAAAAGCGCCTTTTGCCGATGTTGGTACTACGTGGCCTTATCAGGGAAGCTGAGACCGCTTCAAGCGTCGATTCGGCGGATTGCCAATAATACTTGCACTCCTAACCAAAATTAGGTAAATTTGTCGACGGGAAAATGCGTCCGAGAAACCCGCTAGTCGAAAGGCTGGCGGGTTTTTTTATGGGCGATCGCAGATCGACAGGAAAAATGCAGCGGGCGATCGATTCTGATTGCTGGCGTGTGTCGCGATAGCAAAACCAATAAATGCGTTTCACCGGAATGGTGACGCAAAGCAAAGCATAACGATTCCACCAACAAGCCGCCTTCGGGCGGCTTTTTTATGCCCAGGGCCCCATGGAAGCCAAAGACATGTTGACGATGCCCGATCCTGAATTTCGCGCACACGTTGTCGAGTACCTGGTTGCGCACGATGCGGCGATTGCAGAAAACACGAGGCTCACTCGAAAGGTTGAAGCGACTGCGGATCAGGTTGCAGAAGACACCGCGTTCATTCGCAACATCCTCGGTGACGTCGCGGCCGGCGCGCGGCTGATGTGTCGTCTCGCGGCCGCCTGGCGATTCTTTCTGAAGCAAATGTTCCTTCCGATCGGAATGCCATTTCTCGCGCTTTATGGCGTCTGGTATTACAGCGAATACCGCCGGTTTCCCGAGTGGCTTGCCGGTAGTTTCAAATTCCTGATGGCGGTGCTATGAATCTCACGCCGCAGATCATCGGCGCCGGCTGCGGCGCGACCCAGCAGCGCGCAGCGCTATGGGTTCAGCCCATCCAGTCGGCCTGCGACAAGTATCAAATCATGGAGCCACTCGACGTCGCCGCTTTCCTTGCAACGATCGGCGCCGAGTCCATGTATCTCGGGTACACGAAAGAGATATGGGGGCCGACGCAGGCGCAACTGTCGTACGAGCCATCATCGAAGAAGGCAACAGAACTCGGCAATACTCAGGCTGGCGATGGTCGTTTGTTTTGCGGCCGTGGCCTGATTCAGATCACCGGTCGGCGCAATTACACGCTCGCCGCAATCGGGCTCGATCTCGACCTGATCAACCATCCCGAGTTGCTCGAGCAACCGGCAAACGCCGCGATGTCGGCGGCCTGGTATTGGTTCAACAAAGACCTGAGCACGCTTGCCATCGCTGGCGATTTCCTCGGCGTATCGCGAGCGGTCAATGTCGGCAGCGCGACGTCGAGAGCGATGCCGAATGGCTGGGTTGGTCGCGTCGCGCTTTACGCATCTGCGAAGAAGGCGTTGGCGGCCGCTTAGCCACCGCGTGGACGCCGACGCTTATTCACGTCGCGAGCACTAGTCCTTAACAGTCCGAAGACTGTTTTTGCCCTTCACATTGGCGAAAAAGTACGGCGAGGAGAGCATTCAGTTCGCCGTCGCCGAAATCGTTCATCACCGGCAATAGGAGATTCCAACGCCGAAAACGAAGGCGCCCCGCAATCCGTTGCGTCGGCGCAGTAACACCTCTCGCCGCGATCGCGGCAACTCCGAAGGAAAAAATCCATGAAGAAGCTATTTGCCGCTTTAGCGGCAGGCGGAGCGCTGCAAGCTCTCTACGCATGCGGCGCGTCGGGCGTACCCGCAATCCAACCCCCTGCGCAGTTGCTGGCTACGCTCCAGGTGAAGGCGCAAAAGGTCTGCGCCGTCGGCGTGCCGCTTGTTGCGACGATGACCGCCATGAATTCGAATTTGTCGGCGCAGGCGCAGCGATACCTGGCCACGGCAGCGGAGACGATGAATGCGTCGTGCGTCACGCTCGCGAGTTCGAGCTCAGCGCCCTTGCCGGAGGCCGACATCATTGCGTTGATCGATGACGGCGTGCCGGCGCTGATCAAAGTGATTGGCGCGTCGAATTGGACGACGGATCAGAAGAGCGCAGCGCAAATCGCATTGACGGCAGCACAACTGGCTGTGTCGACCGCGCTTGCGGACTACGTTGCGACACCTTCGATGCCGCCGCCGTCAGCACCCGATCCCGCGAGTGGGGCAGCCGCATCGTGAGTGCGTTCGAAGACCTTATGAAAGTTTCGCTCGTGAGCGATTCGACGAACAGCGGCCGCGGCACCTGGCGGCTTCTGTCGCCGCTCGTATATCGTTCCGACATCGCCGGCATGACGTTGACGGTTCCGGCCGGCTTCGAGACCGACTTCGCTTCGGTGCCGCGCGTGTTTTTCGCATTCATGCTGGTCGGCGACACGGCCCACGAAGCGAGCGCGCTGCATGACTGGCTCTACACCGAGCACACGGTTTCACGCCAAATGGCGGATGCCGTTCTGCGCGAAGCAGCCCGTGCGTCAGGGGTCCCGGCATGGCGTGCGTGGCTTCTATGGGCAGGAGTACGAATCGGTGGCGGCGGCAAGCATTGGAATGGAGTCGCGGCAATGTAAATACACAAAAATTTCTCATCGCATCGCGTTGCTCACGGCAGATTTCATCTATAGAATACTGTATGGATATACAGTATTTAGAGCCCTGAATTGACGCTGTGATTCGTGGTGATTGATCTGTCTGTCCATACTTTTTGAAACCCTCAAATCGATCCGGGGTCCGGATCATCAAGGTACAAAATGACAACTGCATACATCGCATCAAACGCTGTTCCCATGGCTAAACTGCCCACAACGAATGGGGTTGTGCAAGCCTTTCTGGTCAACCAAAGCAATGTCGGCAATGCGACGTTCGCGCCGGACGGCCTCGCGCCGAGTCCGATTTTTGGCCTCGGCGGTCAGCAACTGCAGGGAAACGAAATCGTGCAGGGCGGTATCGCAACGCTCGTGTCTTATGTTGGTCCGCTGCTCAACTCGGGTGCGTTCTGCTGGGTGCTGGTGAGCTGCGAGGGTGGCGCGCTGCAAGTCGCTCCCGCCGGGCAACCGGATCAGGCTGTGCAACTGCAACAGATCGGCCACGGTCAATGCAGCCTGTCGGTTGCCAGCCCGACTTCGATCGCGCTCACGCCGCTGAACGGCAATAACCTGATCATCGGCGGCGTGCCGCAGCAAATTGCGGACGCTGGTGTGTCGGCTTCGAACAGCGGGCTTGCTGCGTCGACGTTCTATTACGTCTACGCGTCTTTCTCTGAAGGTGCCGTGGCGCTCCAGTTGGCGACCACCGGGTACGTGTTCGCGAAGGGCATCGCGGTGAAGTCCGGCGATTCGTCGCAAACGCTCGTCGGCGCGATTGCAACCGATGCGAGCTCGAACTTCGTGGACTCTGTGGAAAAGCGCTTCTGCCTGAGCTATTTCAATCGCCGCACCAAGAACCTGCTGGCGACGGTCCCGACCGTAACGTTTACCAATGAGACGATGGAAGAGGTGACGACCGCTGCGCGCGTCGAGTTCATCTCGTGGGCGGATGAGGCGGTTCAGACGTCGTCGACGGGGGAGATGTCGGCCAATCAGGACAGTACGTCGATCGTGTATCAGAACGCAATTGACGGCACTTTGCTCGGCGACCTCACGGGTACGTGGTTCCCTGGCGGTAACGCCGGCACTCCGATCGTGTCCACCAATGCTGCGAACGTGGCCGAAGGCAGCGTGCATTACGCTACCTTGCTGGCTACGGTTTCGGTGGGCACCGGTGCAGTGCTGCACGGGTACACGCGTGGTGTAATTCGCGGTTAAGTTATGGGGGCGGCCCGGATGATGCCGTCTGGGCCGCCCTGATATCTGCAGTTATGCGTTGAATGAAGACATACTTCGAAGTGAAGGCTTCACCGCTCTGGACGTGGAGAGTCGAATGTTGGAGGCGGGAATTGCGCGGGGCAAGTCAGCACTTTCGTTTCGCTCAGACGCCGGGCGGTTGCGATTGCGGGTCGTTACCCGGCAACTCGGCTTGCGCGGCGCCTTCGAGAAAGCGGCGGGTCGATTCGAACGCCTGCAGCATCTGATCCGGCCACGGCGTTTGGAGCATCACCGCCTGGTGGTTTTCGAATGCCGATGACAACAGTTTGACCAGCTCGGGTGAGCGCAGATGACGCAATAGCACGCTAACGGCTATTGCTGTCGCCTGGCTCGCGCCGGCGGTCTGGAGTTCCGAAGCGGTGAGGGCCGCTACCTGTTTGTTGATGTCCACTGAAGCTTCCTTGGATCAAAGAGGGGGATTGAAGGCTCGTGGCCGATCCGAATTTTGACATGGTTAACGGGGCAAGGCGCAGGCGACTGCGCTGCGCGAGCACGGGTGGTGTTCGTGCTGCGGGGAGCCCGACGTTCACGCGCATAGTCGCGCAAGATTGTCATGGTATTCTGCGCGCCGATCTTCGCCGTATCGCCAACGCTATATATAGCCGTATCGATCCGTGTTGCCGAACGGATTCTCGCCGACAAGACAATAAAAGAGGGGTGCGATGAGCGTGATATTCGCGGTGCTCGGTGCGGTGATCGGAATGATCTTCGCGCTGTCAAACGCTTTTCCGGTCAGCGTCGGCGCAGTGCTGGGCGCGCTTGCCGGTTTTGCCCTTGCGCAGTTGCGGAAGAAAAAGCCGCAGAACGCGGTGACGGGAATCCCTTCGACGCCTGCTGCAACCGAAGCATCGATAAGGCCCGAGGAGCTTGGCGCGCGCGTCGAGCGGCTGGAGCGCGAGATTGGCGTATTGCGCGATGAGCTTCGTCAGTTGCGCGCGGACGGCTTTGGCGAATCTGCGGCAGTCGGCGCCCACCCCGTCGCTTCCATGGCACCGAACGTTACCGTCGAGTCATTTGGCGCAATCTCGCCGCCGCTTTCCCGCGAATTCCCATCGCCGCGAACGCAGTCCGCGCCGCCTGCATCCCCGCCCCGCGGCCCCAATTTCGCCGAACGTCTGTTCAAAGCAGGCCGTGACTGGCTGGTCGGCGGCAACACGGTTGTGCGGGTCGGCATCGTCGTGCTGTTCTTCGGCATTGCGTTCCTGCTCAAATACGCGGCGGACAACAGTTTGCTGCCGATCGAATTCCGCCTGGCCGGGGTCGCGCTCGCGTCGGCGGCCCTGCTAGCGCTCGGCTGGCGCATCGGCGAGCGCCGCGGCGCGTACGGCCTGATCCTGCAAGGCGGTGGGGTCGGTGCGCTGTACCTGACCGTGTTCGCGGCGACGCGCCTTTACCACCTGCTACCGACCGGCGCGGCGCTCCCGCTGATGATCGCAATCTGCGCATTGAGCGCTTTTCTGGCGGTGCGGCAGAACGCTTCGTCGCTGGCCTTCATGGGCAGCGCGGGCGGATTTCTCGCGCCACTGTTGCTGTCCACAGGCGGCGGCAGTCACGTGATGCTGTTCAGCTACTACGCGTTGCTCAACGCGGGCATTTTCTCGATCGCGTGGTTCAAGGCGTGGCGTCCGCTGAATCTGCTTGGATTCGTGTTCACGTTCTCGATCGGCGCCGTGTGGGGCGTGACAGCCTACCGTCCTGAACTGCTCGCCAGCACCGAACCGTTTCTGATCCTGTTTTTCCTGATGTATGCCGGCATTGCGTTGCTCTATGCGGTGCGCCGCGAACTGGCGCTCAAGCATTACGTCGACGGCACGCTAGTGTTCGGCACGCCGCTCGTCACGATCGGTTTGCAAGCGGCGCTGATGAAGGGTACGGAATTCGGCCTCGCGTGGAGCGCGGTGGCTTTGGCCGCGTTCTACCTCGCGCTCGCTGCGTGGTTGACGCGCCGTCGCGAGCGTCTGGGCATGCTGTTCGAGGCGATGCTGGCGCTCGCCATTATCTTCGCGACGCTCGCCGTGCCGCTCGCCTTCACCGGACCGACGACGAGCGCGACCTGGGCGATCGAAGGCGCAGCCATCGCGTGGCTCGGCGTGCGTCAACGGCGGCTGGTGGCGTGCGGCTTCGGCCTGGTCTTGCAAGTCGCGGCGGCGGGCGCTTTCGTCATCGACACGTTCACGTATTTCGATTACGCCAACGCGTGGCCCGTGCTGAACGGCCCCTATCTCGCGGCGCTGCTGATCGCGTCGGCGGCCATCTTCACGGGATGGCGCCTGCACGGCCGCGGCGAAGCGGGCGAGTGGCACGCATGGCTGCCGCGACTCGGCATCGCCGCCGCCGTGTGGGGACTGCTGTGGTGGCTCGGGAGCGGGCTCAACGAGATCGATGTATTTACGCATGCTCGTCTCGTCGGTAATCACGAGCGCTTCGAGATTGCCGCGGTCGCGCTTTTCGCTCTGCTGTCCGCGTGGCTCGCGCACGGCGCGCGTCGCACGCTGCGCTGGCCGCTCGCGGAACTGCCGGCGTTGGCGCTGGTGCCGAGCCTCGCGCTGCTGACAGCGAACCTGTGCGTGTTGAATGAAGCGCCGCTAAGCGGTTACGGCTGGCTGGTGTGCGCGTTCGTCACGCCAGGCGCTTACATGCTGTTGTGGCGCCAGCAGCGTGATGTCGGCGATCGTGTGCTCGCGCCCTTGCACACGCTGATGTTCTGGACGGCTGCCGCGCTCATCGCGCTGGAGGGCTTCTGGGGCCTGCGCGCCTATGTGCCGGAAGGCGCGTGGAGTTGGAGCGCGTGGGCCTATGGTTACGGCGTACTGCTGCTACTGCTGGCGGGTGCAGGGCAGCGTCTGCGCTGGCCGGTCGCGCGCTTCGTCCACGCATACCAGGTGTGGGCAGCCGCGCCGCTTGCCGTGTTGCTATGGCTATGGAGCATCGCCAGCGTGACGAACGACGGCAGCGCGGCGCCGCTCTTCTGGCTGCCGATCGTGAATCCACTCGACGTCGCGCAAATCCTCGTGTTCGTCGCGTGCGCGGTTTGGCTGCGACGCCTGCGCGCTGTGGGTGTTCGCTGGCCTGCACAGGTGCTCGACTACGCCGTGCCGGCCACGCTTTTCCTGTGGTTCAATGCATTGTTGCTGCGGACGCTGCATCATTGGACCGGCGTGCCGTATCGGCTCGACGCGCTATCGCACTCGATGCTCGTGCAGGCCTCCGTGTCGGTTTTCTGGACGGTCTGCGCGCTCGCCACGATGATCTGGGCGACGCGCCGGGCAGGCCGTTTGGTCTGGTTCGTCGGCGGCGCTCTACTGGGGGTGACCGTCGTCAAACTGTTCCTGTTCGATCTGTCGCATGTGACGGGTATCGAGCGGATCGTGTCATTCATCGGTATCGGTGTGATGTTGCTGCTGATCGGCTACTTCTCGCCGTTGCCGCCCAAAGTTGCAGTTCAGGAAGCCGAGCGATGAAGCGAGTTTTGACAACGGCCGGCTGGTGTATGGCGATTGCGTCGCTTGCACCCGGCTGGGCTGTGCCGGCGTCCGCCGAAACCGATCAGTTCGCGCAGCGCTTCACGCTCGAGGCCGAAGGCGGTGCTGCGTACTACAGCCTTGTACTGCCTTCGGTCGTGTATGCCGCGAGCCAGCGCAGCGATCTCGGCGACGTGCGCGTGTTCAACGGCGCTGGAGAACCCGTGCCGTTCTCGCTCGATACGCCGCGCGAGCCGCCTCGAACCCGGCCGGTGTTGCGCAGCGTGCAATGGTTTCCGCTGCGGCCGGCCGCGCCCGGCACGAACGCGAACGGGAGTGGCACGGCGACCCGCGGCGGGGCGCCGCTCGGCGTGACGATCGCAGCCGACGGCTCGTTGCGCGCCACCGCTGCGCCGCCGGATCGCGAGCAACACGACACGGATCTGATCGATCTGGGGCGCACCGCGCACGGTGCGGATCAGCCCGACGCACTGCTCGTACACATCCGAGACGACAACTATCAGGGCCGCGTCACGCTCGAATCGAGCGACGATTTGCGCACCTGGCAACCGGCCGGCGATTCGCAACTGCTGAAGGTCACCTACAACGGCAGCACGCTGAGCCAGGATCGCATCGCGCTCGACGGCGCGCATGCGCGTTATCTGCGTTTGCGCTGGCTCGACGGCGCGCCGTATATCGGTTCGGTCGAACTGGAAGTGCAGGCCGTCGGCGTCGTGAGTGCGCAACGCGCGGACACGGAGCGGGAATGGCGCGAAGGGATCGTGTCTCACACGGGTCCGAAACCCGGCGAATATTTTTTCTCGACGGGTGCCCCGTATCCCGTCGACCGGTTGCGCCTGAATTTGCCGCAACCGAATACCGTCGCGCCCGCGCTCGTCTATTCGCGCGCGAGTCTCGACGCACCGTGGCGGCAGGTGGCGGCCGCCACGCTGTACCGCCTGCATAACGGTGATGTGGAGCAGAGCAATCCATCGCTCGAACTCGCGGCGGATTCCGATCGCCAATGGCGGGTCGTCGTCGATACGCGTAACGGCGGGTTGGGAAGCGGCGTGCTCACCGTCGCGGCGGGTTGGCGTCCGGCGACGCTGACCTTCGTCGCGCGTGGGGAACCGCCGTTCACGCTGGCGGTGGGGAATGCGGCGGTGGCGTCGACGGCGGTGAGTCGCGACGCGTTGCTGATCGGCGCCTCGACGGTGGCGGCGACCGCGCGTCTCGGCACGGCGCAGGCCGTAGACGAAGACGTCGGTGCGTTGTCGATGACGCGAAACCCCGGCGCGCTGCGTCGCTATCTGTTGTGGGCGGCGCTGCTGTTAGCGGTGGGGTCGCTCGGGGCGATCGCTTGGCGGCTCGCTCGCGGCGCGCGGCCGCATGCCGATGCCGGTGCCGGTGCCGGTGGGGTTGCAGCGGCCGACGTTACCGACAATAACGTTCAAGGCAGCGGCAAGCCTTAACCGAACGGCAAGCCTTAACCGATCTCCCGTTCGCGGCATGTTGCAACCGCCGCGATTATTCGTCGCGCGCGGTCATCGTGTCGATGATCTTGTCGAGCGCGTTGCCGAAAGCGAGCTTTTCCTGCTCGTCGAGACAATCGAACAGATCGCCGTTCCATTTGCGCGCGATCGGCATCACCTTCCGATACAACTCGCGACCTTCCACGGTCAGCGAGACCAGCACGACCCGGCCGTCTTCCGTGCTGGGCTCCCGCTTCACGAGCCCCTGTTTGATCAGCGCTTCGGCGGCGCGGCTCGCCTGACTTTTGTCCAGATTCGCATGACGCGCGAGTTCCATGATCGAGAACGGTCCGAACGAACCTACAGACGCTATCACCCGCGCTTCGGGCAGCGTGATCCCGAGCTTGTCCTGATAGCGTTCGCCGATGCCACGTTCCGCAAGCTTGTTGAGGACATGCAGCCGGTACGTGAGGAACTGCTCGAGCCCTGCTTTGGCGGAGGCCTTCATGGTCTTCCCGTGATAAGTGAACGATCGTGGCGCTGTGATTGTTGCCGCAACCGTTGCCCGGGTCAACGCGCGCCGTATTTCAGGCGCGTGAGTTGTTCGGCTTCATCGGCAAGCAGGCGCGCGGCTTCGCGAATCGCGACTTCGAGCGTGATCGGACCGGGTGCCGGCGAGAAGCAGCCGCTGAAATATTCGGCGAGGCGCGGCAGTGCGGCGGAGTCGACTGCGCCGGACAGCAGTGTGGCCGGCACGCCTGCCGCCTGCGCGTGACGACAGGCGATGAACGGCGCCTTGCCGTGCAGCGTTTGCACGTCCGAACGGCCTTCGCCGGTGATCAGCCAGTTCGCGCCTTCGAGCGCCGCATCCAGCCCGATCTGTCGCGCGACGGTTTCCGCGCCCGGCTCGAACTGCGCGCCCAGCATATGCAACGCGAAGCCGAGGCCGCCCGCCGCGCCCGCGCCCGCCAGATCGCGAGCTGTGCGGCCGAGCGCGGCTTCGAGCAGATCCGCGAAGCGGGCGAGGGCGGCGTCGATCCCGGCGACCTGCTCGGGCTTCACGCCTTTTTGCGGGCCGAACACGGCGGTTGCGCCGTGCTCGCCAGTGAGCGGGTTGTCGACATCGGACATGCCGACAAACGAGGTGTCCGCGAGGCGTGCATCCAGTTGCGACACGTCGACACGGGCGACGCGCGCGAGTTGCTCGGGCGTCGCGTCGAGTTCGTTGTCTTGCGCGTCGAACAGCTTCAAACCCAGGCCGGCGAGCAGGCCGGCGCCGCCGTCGTTCGTGCTGCTGCCGCCGAGCGCGACGAAAAAGCGCCGCACGCCGGCGTCGAGCAATGCGCGGATCGCTTCGCCCATACCGCGCGTGCTGCGCGCTTCGACCGCCACTCCCATGCCGACCGGATCGGTAATGCCGACGATTTCCGCCGTTTCGATGATCGCGCTGCCGTTCGCGAGCAGGCCCGTGAGCGCGTTGCGCACCGGACCCGCCGCGCCGCGCACGCTCAACGTGCGGCGCTCGCCGCCGCTCGTGAGCATTGCGTCGAGTGTGCCTTCGCCGCCGTCGGCCATCGGGCAGATGCGCACCTCGGCGTCAGGCCGCGCACGGCGGATGCCGGCCGCGATCGCCTGTGCGACCTGTTCCGCGCTGAGCGAGCCTTTGAAGGAATCGGGAGCAATGACGACGACGGGCGAGGACGCGGAATTCGGCATAGTGTCTCTGGATAGTTGGAATCGTTGCGAGTGCGTGAAGGCCGGCGGGGAAGGCACGCGCAGCCTTGAACGCGACCGTTAGCTTAACAGCATGGCGGCGTCGGCTGAATATGTCGAACGGCATAGCTGGCATCGTCCGTTCGGCGGCGATCCGCACGGCGAGTGTGCTGACTCAGGCAGTCGGAGGCGTCGACGGATGCACCGGAAAGTGGCATCAATCAGGTCAAAAATTGACAGAAAACGGGACGAAAACGGATCGCAATGCGGTAAATCATCGAATCCCGGCTAAGCGCGCAAATAGTTTGCTAAAATATTCGGCTCTTTGGACTCAACCGTGCTGCCCGGCGGCCTGCAAGCCCGCGGCGCAGGCGCTTTCGATGCGCAGCGATGCAAAGCGACGTAGACGCTACAAGCGCGCAATCGCGCACGACGCATCGAAAAGCGGCACGGAGAAGATAACTGATTCGCTCGAATAATTTTAGGACGATTGAAGCCATGGCTAACGTTGTTGAGAACCTCGGCAAGCTCGAACGCCGCGTCACGATTTCCCTGCCGAAGGACGCCGTGCAGAAGGAAGTGGATTCGCGGATCCGTCAACTCGCAAAGAACGTGCGCATGCCGGGTTTTCGCCCGGGCAAGGTGCCGCTCAAGATGGTGACGCAACAGTACTCGGGCCAGGTGGAAGCCGAAGTGCTGAGCGACAAGGTCGGCAAGGAATTCTTCGACATCAGCCGCGCCGAAAACCTGCGCGTCGCCGGTCAGCCGAGCTTCGCGCCGAAGTCCGACGCTGTTGAAGGCGATTACGCGTTCGACGCGACGTTCGAGGTGTATCCGGAAGTGAAGCTGGGCGACGTCGCCACGGCTGAAATCGAACGCACCACCACCAGCATCAGCGAAGCGGAAATCGACCGCACGCTGGACATCCTGCGCAAGCAACGCGTGCATTTCCACGCACGCGGTGAATCCGGCGAGCACGGTGACGGCGGCGCGGACACCGCGGCGAAAGACGGCGATCGCGTAACGGTCGACTTCGTCGGCAAGATCGAAGGTGAAGTATTCCAGGGCGGCAGCGCAGACGACTTTGCATTCGTGCTCGGCGAAGGCCGCATGCTGCCGGAATTCGAAAAGGCAGCGCTCGGCCTGAAGGTCGGCGAGTCGAAGGAATTCGACCTGGCTTTCCCGGCCGATTACCACGGCAAGGACGTGGCGGGCAAAACGGCGCAGTTCACGATCACGATGAAGAAGATCGAGTGGCCGCACCTGCCGGAAATCGACGCTGACTTCGCGAAGTCGCTCGGTATCGAAGACGGTGATCTGACCAAGATGCGCGCCGAGATCAAAGACAATCTCGAACGCGAAGCCAAGCGCCGCACGCAAGCCATCGTCAAGAATCAGGTGATGGACGCGCTGCTGAAGATTTCGGAACTTGACGTGCCGAACGCGCTGATCGAACAGGATCAGGAGCGCCTCGTCGGGATGGCGCGTCAGGATCTGGAGCAACGCGGCGTGCCGAATGCCAAAGATGCACCGATCCCGGCTGAAATGTTCAAGGAGCAGGCCGAGCGTCGCGTGAAGCTGGGCCTCGTGCTGGCCGAACTGGTCAAGGCCAACGAACTGCAGGCAAAGCCGGAGCAGATCCGTGCGGAAGTCGACGAGTTCGCGAAAAGCTATGAAGACCCGAAGGAAGTCGTCCGCTGGTATTATTCGAACCAGCAACGTCTTGCTGAAATGGAAGCGTACGTCGTTGAAGCGAACGTCGTCGATTTCGTGCTCAGCAAGGCCAAGGTGACGGACAAGGAAGTAAGCTTCGAAGAACTGGCAAGCGCAACGGCGCAAGCGTAAGCGTTGTTGCAACGGCGTGCCGGCTGTCGGAGCGACGGCCCGCACGCCGTTTTTTTGTGCTGCGAATGTGCATGGCGTTTTGCACGATGTTGCACGGCGCCAGTGCACCGATCGCGCACTTGAATACCGGGTCGTCGACCACACCTGTCTAGCATCCAATATTTAGAATATTTCCAGACAAGGATCCATTGCATGACCTTTCGCGCCCAAATGCTGGACACGTTGACCTCCCAGTCGTCCCGGGATCTCGAAGCGCAGGCGCTCGGACTGGTGCCGATCGTCGTGGAAACGAGCGGCCGGGGCGAGCGCTCGTATGACATCTACTCGCGTCTGCTGAAAGAACGCATTGTGTTTCTGGTCGGCGAAGTGAACGACCAGACGGCGAATCTCGTCGTTGCGCAGATGCTGTTCCTCGAAAGCGAAAACCCGGACAAAGACATCAGTTTCTATATCAACAGCCCGGGCGGTTCGGTGTCGGCCGGTATGGCGATCTACGACACGATGCAGTTCATCAAGCCGGACGTCTCCACGCTGTGCATGGGTTTGGCGGCGAGCATGGGCGCGTTCCTGCTGGCGGCCGGTGCGAAGGGCAAGCGTTTTGCGCTGCCGAATTCGCGCGTGATGATTCACCAGCCGCTCGGCGGCGCGCGCGGCCAGGCGTCGGATATCGAAATTCAGGCGCGTGAAATCCTGTACCTGAAGGAGCGGCTGAATCATCTGCTCGCGCACCACACGGGCCAACCGGTCGAGCGTATCGCGCGCGACACCGACCGCGACAATTTCATGTCCGGCGACGACGCGCAAGCGTACGGTCTGGTTGACCAGGTGGCGCACAAGCGTCCTTGATCCGGTGCGGTTTTGCCCTTAAAACAGGGCGAGACCGTCGTCGAATCTGTTGTGAAATAATCAAGACTCGTCCGAGCGCCTGCGGCGAACGCCGTTATCCTGGCTCAAACCCTGCCGCGCCCAAACTGCGGGGCAGGGGCAAACGGCGTATTATGTAATCGAGTGTCCGGAGGCTCACACATCTATGGCGGACAAGAAAGGTTCTAACAGCGAAAAGCTGTTGTATTGCTCGTTTTGCGGCAAGAGCCAGCATGAAGTCAAGAAACTGATTGCCGGCCCGTCGGTGTTCATCTGCGATGAATGTATCGACCTGTGCAACGAAATCATCCGCGATGAAGCTGCAGGTGCGGGCATCGAGGCGGGCTTGTCCAAGTCCGATCTGCCGAGTCCGCAGGAAATCCGTGAAATTCTCGACCAGTATGTGATCGGTCAGGAACGCGCGAAGAAGATTCTCGCTGTCGCGGTGTACAACCACTACAAGCGCCTCAAGCATCTCGACAAGAAGGACGAGATCGAGCTGTCCAAGAGCAACATCCTGCTGATCGGCCCGACCGGTTCGGGCAAGACCTTGCTCGCGCAAACGCTCGCGCGCCTTCTGAACGTCCCGTTCGTGATTGCAGATGCAACCACGTTGACGGAAGCCGGCTATGTCGGTGAAGACGTCGAGAACATCATTCAGAAGCTGCTGCAAAACTGCAATTACGAAGTCGACAAGGCGCAGCGCGGCATTGTCTACATCGACGAAATCGACAAGATCAGCCGCAAGTCAGACAACCCGTCGATCACCCGCGACGTATCGGGCGAAGGCGTGCAGCAGGCGTTGTTGAAACTGGTGGAAGGCACGATGGCGTCGGTGCCCCCGCAAGGCGGTCGTAAGCATCCGAATCAGGACTTCATTCAGGTCGACACCACGAACATTCTGTTCATTTGCGGCGGCGCGTTCGACGGCCTTGAAAAGGTGATCGTCGATCGTACCGAGAAGACCGGCATCGGCTTCGGCGCAAGCGTGAAGAGCAAGCAGGACCGCGACGCGGGCGAAGTACTGCGCGAAGTGGAGCCGGAAGACCTGATCAAGTTCGGTCTGATTCCCGAACTGATCGGCCGTCTGCCGGTGGTGGCTACGCTCGGCAAGCTCGACGAAGTCGCGTTGATGAAGATTCTGGTCGAGCCGAAGAACGCTTTGGTGAAGCAATACCACAAACTGTTCAACATGGAGCGCGTCGAACTCGAGATTCGTCCGGCTGCGCTGCAGGCAGTGGCCCGCAAGGCGATTCGTCGCAAGACCGGCGCGCGCGGTTTGCGCTCCATTCTGGAACAGGCGTTACTCGACGTGATGTACGACTTGCCGCAAATGAAAGGCGTCAGCAAGGTCATCATCGACGACAACGTGATTGACGGCGACGGCAAACCGCTACTGATCTACGAAGACGCGCCGAAAGTCGCGGGTTCGAACTGATCGGCTTCAGGTTCAGCAAAAAAAGCCGTTCATGGCAACGTGAACGGCTTTTTTCGTTTATCGTGTGGTCAATAATGAAGCTTGTTTTCACAATGGAGTCACTGAACCTTCGGAGTCACTGAACTTTTCCCACACGCGGAGGCTTGCAATCTTTTCTGCTGGCCTCACCTATCGAACGAACTGATTCCACTCATGGGGAAATGAAATGTCAGGAACCCAACTCCTTCCGCCGGAACGCATTACGCTCCCGCTGCTCCCGCTGCGTGACGTAGTCGTCTTCCCGCACATGGTGATTCCGCTCTTCGTAGGCCGCCCGAAGTCGATCAAGGCTCTCGAAGCAGCGATGGAAGGCGGCAAGCACATCATGCTCGTCGCCCAGAAAACGGCTGCGAAAGATGAGCCGACCGAAAAGGACATGTACGAAGTAGGGTGTATCGCCAACATCCTGCAAATGCTCAAGCTACCCGACGGCACCGTGAAGGTGCTCGTCGAGGGTTTGCAACGCGCGAAAACGCTTTCCATCGAAGAACAGGAAACGCAGTTCTCGTGCGAAGTCATGCCGCTTGAACCCGACCACGCCGACAGCGCTGAAACCGAAGCGCTGCGCCGCGCGATCGTGTCGCAGTTCGACCAGTATGTGAAGCTGAACAAGAAGATCCCGCCGGAAATCCTGACGTCGCTGTCGGGTATCGACGAGGCTGGCCGTCTGGCTGACACGATCGCGGCGCATCTGCCGCTCAAGCTCGACCAGAAGCAGCACATCCTCGAAATGTTCCCGGTGATCGAGCGTCTCGAGCATCTGCTCGCGCAACTCGAAGCCGAGATCGACATCCTGCAGGTCGAAAAGCGCATCCGTGGGCGTGTCAAACGTCAGATGGAGAAGAGCCAGCGCGAGTACTACCTGAACGAACAGGTCAAGGCGATCCAGAAAGAACTCGGCGAAGGCGAAGAAGGTGCGGATCTCGAAGAACTCGAGAAGCGCATCACGGCTGCTCGCATGCCGAAGGAAGCCAAGAAGAAGGCCGACGCCGAGCTGAAGAAGCTCAAGCTGATGTCGCCGATGTCGGCTGAAGCGACCGTCGTGCGCAACTACATCGATACGCTGATCGGCTTGCCGTGGCGCAAGAAGAGCAAGGTCAACAACGACCTCTCGAATGCGGAACGCGTGCTCGACGAAGACCACTTCGGTCTCGAGAAGGTGAAGGAACGCATTCTCGAGTATCTCGCGGTCCAGCAGCGTGTCGACAAGGTGAAGGCGCCGATCCTGTGCCTGGTTGGGCCTCCGGGTGTCGGTAAGACGTCGCTGGGTCAGTCGATCGCTCGCGCGACGAACCGCAAGTTCGTGCGTATGGCGCTCGGCGGCGTGCGCGATGAAGCCGAGATTCGCGGCCATCGTCGTACGTATATCGGGTCGATGCCCGGCAAGATCCTGCAAAGCCTGACCAAGGTCGGCGTGCGCAATCCGCTCTTCCTGCTCGACGAAGTCGACAAGATGGGCCAGGATTTCCGCGGCGATCCCTCTTCTGCGTTGCTGGAAGTGCTCGATCCGGAACAGAACCATACGTTCGCCGACCACTACGTCGAAGTCGACTTCGATCTGTCGGACGTGATGTTCGTGGCGACGTCGAACTCGCTGAACATTCCGCCGCCGCTGCTCGACCGGATGGAAGTGATCCGTCTGTCGGGTTACACGGAAGACGAAAAAGTCAGCATCGCGCAACGTTATCTTTTGCCCAAGCAGAAGAAGAACAACGGCCTCAAGGAAGGTGAGGTCGATGTGACGGAAACCGCGATCCGCGACATCATTCGTTACTACACGCGTGAAGCGGGCGTACGTTCGCTCGAGCGTGAAATTTCGAAGATCTGCCGCAAGGTCGTGAAGATGCTTCTGCTGAAAAAGGCAGAAGGCGCGGTGAAGGTCGACGGCAGCAATCTCGACACGTTCCTCGGTGTGCGCAAGTACGACTTCGGTCTGGCCGCGAAGGAAAATCAGGTTGGCCAGGTCACGGGTCTCGCGTGGACGGAAGTGGGTGGCGATCTGCTGACCATCGAAGCCGCGGTGATGCCGGGTAAGGGCAACGTGATTCGTACGGGTTCGCTCGGCGATGTGATGAAGGAATCGGTCGAGGCAGCGCGCTCGGTGGTTCGTTCGCGTTCACGTCGTCTGGGTGTCAAGGACGAAGCGTTCGAGAAGCGGGACATTCACATTCACGTGCCGGAAGGCGCGACGCCGAAGGACGGTCCGTCCGCCGGTATCGCGATGACGACCGCGCTGGTGTCGGTGTTGACCGGTATTCCGGTTCGTGCCGATGTCGCGATGACGGGCGAAATCACGTTGCGTGGCGAAGTTCTGCCGATCGGCGGCCTGAAGGAAAAACTGCTGGCGGCGCATCGCGGCGGTATCAAGCTCGTGCTGATCCCGGAAGAAAACGTCAAGGACTTGACGGAGATTCCGGACAACGTGAAGAACGCGATCGAAATCGTGCCGGTCCGCTGGATCGACAAGGTGCTCGAACTCGCGCTCGAACGTGTGCCTCAAGCACTGCCGGAAGAAGAGCCGAAGCCTGCTGCACCGGTGGCGGCAACGGAACCAGGCAAAGACGGCGCCGCTACGGAAGTCGTGAAGCATTAACGCGACTCAGTAGCAAAGCGTTTGTCGAAAAAACCCGCGGCTTCGGCCGCGGGTTTTTTTACGCCTGTGAGATCCGTCGTAGCGCATTGAATCCGGACTATCCCAACTTTTGGACGCGGCGCCTTCGTCGCTCCAAACCGTTTGTGCATGAAGCGATGATTTGCAAGATTTGGTCATCAATGCGGTTTTGGGAGTCGCCTGAATCAGGCGCAACCCCGCTTGACACAAGGGTTTCGGCCCATTCTAATGAGGCGGCTAGGCGTTACCCGCCAGCCGCGTGATGCCAGGCGCCAGGAGCGCCGTCACGATTGCCAAAATATTCTCGGGGGTTGGGATGAATAAAACGGAATTGATCGATCACATTGCACAGCAAGCCGACATTTCGAAGGCTGCAGCGGGGCGTGCACTGGATGCTGTGATCGGTGGCGTCAAGGGTACGTTGAAGAAGGGTGGTTCAGTGACGTTAGTGGGATTCGGCACGTTTGCAGTCGGCAAACGGACAGCGCGTACAGGGCGCAATCCGCGCACAGGTGCTGCTATCAAGATCAAGGCCGCCAAGGTTCCTAAATTTAGGCCTGGCAAAGCTCTGAAGGATGCGCTAAACTAACGGGCTTGCTGCTTGACGAATTGCAGATTGTTCTCGAAATATAGATCGATCTGCAACATCGAATCAGGCGGTGAAAGCAAAAGCACAGAAGCACACTGAATCACGAAACGGGTGCTTAGCTCAGTTGGTAGAGCGGCGCCCTTACAAGGCGTAGGTCGGGAGTTCGAGCCTCTCAGCACCCACCAGTTTCAGATTCGGTTAAGTGTTTCAGCGCAGCGCAATTGTTGTACAAGGAGTGGTAGTTCAGTCGGTTAGAATACCGGCCTGTCACGCCGGGGGTCGCGGGTTCGAGTCCCGTCCACTCCGCCAGTATCCTCGAAAGGCGAACTACGGTTCGCCTTTTTTATTGCCCGCTGTTGTAAGATCGGGCGTTCTGTTTTTGGCACCCCTCACGCATGCTCGATTTTTTCCGTAATCACAAACGCCTGATGATGTTCATGCTCATCCTCGTCATTGTGCCGGGGTTGGGTTTTGTGGGTATTCAAGGCTTCCGCGGCTTCTTTGACGAAAGTGCAAACGTCGCCAGCGTCAACGGCCACAAGATCACCCGCGCAGAGTATGACGACGCGATGCGTCAACAACTCGATCGAGCTCGTCAGATGCTCGGTGCGCAGTTCGACATGAAGTCGTTCGATACGCCGGAGCGCCGCAGCCAGATGCTCGACGGGCTGATCGAACAACGCGTGCTGACCGATGAAACGCAGCGCCTTCATCTGACCGCATCTGACGATGCTGTGCGCCGCGTGCTGCTGAACGATCCGGTGATCTCGTCGCTGAAAAATCCCGACGGCACGATCGACGTCGACCGTTACAAGCAATTGCTCGCAATGCAAGGCATGACGCCCGATCAGTACGACGAGCGGGTACGCTACAGCATCGCCACACAGCAGTTGCCGGCAGCGATCGAGGGCAGCGCGTTCACGTCGAAAACGCTCGCGCAACATTTGACCGAGCTCGCCGAACAGCAGCGTGAAGTGCAGGGCATTGCATTCCATCCGCGCGACTATGCGGCGAAGATCCAGCCGACCGACGCGCAGTTGCAAGCCTATTACGACGCGCATCGCAACGACTTCGCCACGCCTGCTACGGCTACGATCCAGTACCTCGTGCTGTCGCCGGCCACGCTGGCCGCGAGCGTGCAGCCGAGCGACGCCGATCTGAAAAAGTACTACGACGACAACATCGCGCATTACCGCACGGATGGTCAGGTGCGCGCGAGCCACATCCTGATCGCCGCGCCGAAAGACGCGAGCCCGGCCGACAAGGCGAAGGCCAAGCAGAAGGCCGAAGATCTGCTTGCGCAGATCAAGGCGCATCCGGATCAGTTCGCACAGATCGCGCAGCAGAACTCGCAGGATCCGGGTTCGGCGTCGAAGGGCGGCGATCTTGGTTACTTCGGTCGCGGCATGATCGCGGGCGGTCAGGCATTTGACGACGCAGTCTTCGCGCTCAAGAAAGATGAAGTCAGCGGCATCGTGCAGACGGACTTCGGTTTCCACATCGTCAAGGTGACGGACGTGAAGCCGACGGTCACCAGGCCGTTCGACGAAGTGAAGGATCAGATCGCGCAAGACGTGAAGGTCCAGCAGGCGAGCAAGGCATTCACGGACGACTCGGAAGGCTTCACGTCGATCGTCTATGAAAAGGCGAAGAGCCTGCAGCCGGCTGCGGACAAGTACAAGCTGCAAGTACAAACGGCCACGGTTACGCCGCAGCCGAATACGAAGCTGCCGCCCGACAGTCCGTTGAACAACGCAAAGTTCCTCGCCGCCGTGTTCGCCAACGACGCGGTTACCGCGCGCAACAACACGCAGGCAATCGACGCGGGCGGCAACACGTTGATCGCGGCACGCGTGACGGACTACAAGGCTGCGACCGTGCCCGCGCTCGATGCGGTCAAGGACAACGTGCGCCAGAAAGTGATCGCCGCGCAAGCGGACGAGGCCGCGCACAAGGACGGTATCGCGAAGCTGGCCGAGCTCGAAAAGTCGAAGTCGACGGCGGGTTTCTCGTCGCCGCTGAAGGTCTCGCGCAGCGACGCGCAAGGCGTGCCGCCGGCCGCACTGAGCGCAATCTACAAGGCGGATGCACAAAAGTTGCCCGCTTACGTGGGTGTGGATCTCGGCGACGCCGGCTATGCGATCTATCGCGTGAACTCGGTCGCGGCGAGTGCGCCGGTCGATGCGCAACGCCTTGCCGCGGCGCAGCAACAGATCGCGCAGGTCGAGTCGCAGTCCGAGGCGGAAGCTTATGTCAAAGCACTGCGTGCCCGTTCGAAGGTGAAGTTCTACGGCTCGCTCGACAGCAGCAATGCGCAGGCGAGCGGCGATTAAGCCAACGTCCTGAAAGTTTTCGGCGCGCAAGGCCCAAGGCCCACCGCGCCGCACGCAAAAAAGCCCCGCAATCGCGGGGCTTTTTCATCTGAAAGCGTGATGAACACGCTCGTCAGACGGGATACTGCGAACTACTGATCAGATCCGGATCAGAAGCCTTACAGGCAGCCGCTGATTGCGCCGGTGGCATCGCTGCCCGCACCGCCATTCGCGCGGAAGCCGACCCACGTGCCCTTACCGGAATACGACGGACGCACCACAGCGGCAGCGCCGTTAGGCGGTTGCTGACCCGGCACGTAGACATCCATGGCCTGATCGTTAGCCAGCGTGTCTTGCGACACGACCTGTTGCTGCGAACCATCGGCCCATTTTTGCGCGATGCAGGTGGCGACGGCCTTCGGCGCTTGCTGGCTTTCGCCAACGGATTGAACGCCGGCAGGCGGTTGAGCGGCGCAAGCGGCAATTGCCACAGTCAAAGCGATTAACGGTAGGTATTTCACGTTATCTCCTCAGAAGTCGCTCAGGAATCGAGCTGGGGTAACGCGGGATTACAAAGGTGTCGATATTCTTTACCGATCCGCGTCACCCAATTACCGGCAACAGGCTCAAGCGGGCTGTTCAGCGCGTTGAACCTGCTGTGCGAAGGAGTGGCTTGACGGCTGGCCACACGTTATTGAGTAGCACTGGC
Organism: Paraburkholderia xenovorans; assembly: GCF_046030735.1. Classification (GTDB taxonomy): domain Bacteria; phylum Pseudomonadota; class Gammaproteobacteria; order Burkholderiales; family Burkholderiaceae; genus Paraburkholderia; species Paraburkholderia xenovorans_A. Next base: position 114,816 of record NZ_JAQQBV010000013.1, on the reverse strand, counting down.
TGTGCCTGCTGTGTGGGGTGGATCTGATCGGCCTGAAACATCTCCGGTTTGTCGGCGATACCGGCAAGCAGGAACGGCACGAGCGGCACCCGCAATTGCTTCGACAGATCGCCGTACATGCCGTGGAACTTTTGGGTGTAGTCCGGGCCGTAATTAGGCGGCACATACATGCCGACCAGCACGACCTTCGCATGGCCTTGTTGAGCCTGCTCGATGATCGTACGCAGGTTGTCTTCGGTGGTGGAGAGCGGCACGCCGCGCAGCGCATCGTTGCCGCCGAGTTCGACGATCACGATGCTCGGCTTCAGGCGCTGCATCAGCGCGGGCAGGCGAGCCCGTCCACCGCTTGTGGTGTCGCCGCTGATGCTTGCATTGGCGACGCTATAATCGATTCGCTCGTCGGTGAGACGCTGGCGCATCAATGCAACCCAGCCGGTGTCGCGGGGCAGGCCGTATTCGGCGGAGACGCTGTCGCCGAGTACGACGATCACCGGCTTGGCCTCTTCGGGCGGATTGGCGGCATGCGCCGCGAAGGGCAGCAAAAACAGGCTTGCGGCCAGGATGGCCGGGCTTATTGCCGTGGTCCGCGCCATCGCGCGAGGCGTGACGGCGCGCACTTTCAACCTACGCTTCACCATGCTAAACAGAACTGATCCGGTCATTGAAGTGCGGGGTTTGTGCAAGAAGGTTAAGGATGCAACGGGCGAACTGACGATACTCGACGACATCGATCTTGCTATCGATGCCGGCAGCAGTGTGGCGATCGTCGGCGCCTCCGGGTCGGGCAAGTCTACGCTGCTCGGTTTGCTCGCAGGATTGGACAGCGCGAGTTCGGGCTCGGTTCGACTGCTCGGCCGCGAACTGGGCGAACTGAACGAAGACGAGCGTGCGGCATTGCGCAGCGGCTCGGTCGGTTTCGTGTTCCAGTCGTTTCAACTAATGCCGCATTTGACGGCACTCGAGAACGTGACCTTACCGCTCGAATTGCAAGGCGGCATCGGCACCCGTGAGGCCGCCGAGCGCGCGCGCGGTTTGCTCGAGCAGGTGGGGCTCGGCCAACGCACCGCGCATTACCCGAAGCTGTTGTCCGGCGGCGAGCAGCAACGCGTTGCGCTGGCCCGCGCGTTTGTCACGCATCCGGCGATCCTGTTCGCGGACGAACCGACGGGCAGTCTCGATGCGGCCACCGGGCACGCGGTGATCGATCTGATGTTCCAGATGAATCGCGCGAACGGCGCTACGTTGATTCTCGTCACGCATGACATCGAACTTGCGCGCCGTTGCGATACGACGGTGACGATCGAGGCGGGCAGGTTGGCGTAACGTTCAAGCGTACGAAACAAAACGCACAACACAAAGCGCAAAAAACAAAGCGCAAAAAAGCACAAAAGCAAAGCGGGCCGCAAGGACCCGCTTTCCATTTTCGGCTAACGCCTGTTCAAACGCGTTAGCGCGAGCGCATCAAACTCACTTCTTCAACGCCGCCCGCGCGCGGGCGATCAACGCCGACGTCGACGAATCATGTTTCTTTTCATCGACGCTCGCCGCCGTCAGATCGGCCTCGACCACCTTGCCGAGGATCTTGCCCAACTCGACGCCCCACTGATCGAACGGATTGATGTTCCACACCGACGCCTGCACCAGCACCTTATGCTCGTACAGCGCGATCAATGCGCCGAGCGAACGTGCGGTAAGCGCGTCGACGAGCAGCGTGCTGGTCGGACGGTTGCCCGGAAACACCAGGTGCGGTGCAAGTTCGGGCTTGTCCGCGCCCGCAACCTTCTTCGCTTCTTCCAGCGTGCGGCCGAGCATCAGCGCTTCGCTTTGCGCAAAGCAGTTCGCGAGCAGCTTCGGATGATGGCTGACGAGCGGATGCTCCGGCGTCAGCACGGCGATGAAGTCGATCGGTACGATGGTCGGCCCCTGGTGCAGCATCTGGAAGAACGCATGCTGACCGTTCGTACCCGGTTCGCCCCACGTTACCGCGGCGGTCGGGTAATCGACCGTGACGCCGTCCAGACGCGCTGACTTGCCGTTGCTCTCCATTTCGAGCTGTTGCAGGTACGACGGCAGGAAGTGCAGCGCTTCCGAATACGGCGCGACCAGATAGCTTTGCGAGCCGAAGAAGTTGCGATACCAGATGCCGATCATGCCGAGCAGCACTGGCAGATTTTTTTCGAGCGGGGCGTCGCGGAAATGCTGGTCCATTTCGTTCGCGCCGGCCAGCAGTTCGCCGAACTGGTGCGGGCCGACGGCGATCATGATCGACAACCCGACCGCCGACCACAGCGAGTAACGGCCGCCGACCCAGTCCCACATCTCGAACACGTTTTCTTTCGCGATGCCGAACTTGACCACCTCGGCCGGATTGGCCGACACGCCGACGAAGTGTTTCGCGAGCGCGCTTTCCGGGCAGCCTTTCTCGACGAACCAGTCACGCAGCGAGCGCGCGTTGGTCATGGTTTCGAGCGTGGTGAACGTCTTGGAGACGATGATCGCGAGCGTTTCTTCGGGATCGATCTGCTGCATCACGTTGTACAGATCGGCGCCGTCGACGTTCGACACGAAGTGCGTGGTGATCTCCGGCGTGGCGAGGTGATGCAGCGCGTGCACGACCATCTTCGGACCGAGGTCCGAGCCGCCGATGCCGATGTTCACCACGTAGCGGATCCGCTTGCCGGTGTAGCCGGTCCACTCGCCGCTGCGCACTTTGTCGGCGAACGCGGCCATTTTGGCGCGTTCGGCCTGGACTTCCGCGTAGAACGGCGCTTTCGGATCGGTGGCGCGCAGCGCCGTGTGCAACGCGGCGCGGCCTTCGGTCGGGTTGACGACTTCGCCCGCGAACATCGCGTTGCGGCGCTTCTCGACGCCGGCTTCGCGCGCGAGTTGCACGAGCAGTTGCAGGGTTTCGTCGGTGATGCGGTTCTTCGAGAAATCGGCCGCGAGACCGCCGCCCGCGAACGCGAAGCGCTCAGCACGGGTAGGGGCGGGATCGTTCTCGGGGGCGAACCAGTCGCGCAGATGCGCATCGCGAATCTTCTCGTAATGCGTTTGCAGCGAGGACCAGGAGGGGAGCGAGTTCTGCGTCATAGCGTCCGTCTAACGAATGGGCACGAGGGATGGCGCGCGCGTGAAGCGCTGCCGAGGATGATGCAACGATGCTGTTAGCGCAATGCCGCGTGGCCGGGTTCGCCGTGGGTTGCGGCGAGCTTCGCCGGCAACCGGCCTCGTGCCAGGCGAGGCGTGCCGAAGCTCGCGACAACCCGCGACGAACTCGATACACGGCGCGGCCAATCAGTATAGCGGCGTTGCGCGCGACGCGGCAGCGGTTTGGGCATCGTGCGCAAAGTGTGGGATGCAACCAGGATGCAATCAGGATGCAACCGGGCTGCGTCGTCAATTTGTCTCAATCCACGGCCGGATAGAACAGGCGGTTGAGCAGTGTGCGCACCATCGGCGCGAGTTCGCCGGCAGTCAGACCGGCCGGGCCGTGGCCTTGCGCGGTGAGCGTGTCGGCGGCGAGGCCGTGCAGATAGACGCCCGCGAGCGCTGCTTCGTAAGGCGGCAAGTGCTGCGCGAGCAATGCGCCGATAATGCCGCCGAGCACGTCGCCGGTGCCGCCTGTCGCGAGCGCCGCGTTGCCGGTCGGATTGACGGCGAGGCGGCCGTCCGGCGCGGCGACGATCGTGCCGGTGCCTTTCAGCACGATCACGGCGGCAAAGCGTGCGGCCAGCGCACGCGCCGCGGCGAGGCGGTCGCGCTGTACGCCGGGTGCGTCGGTGCCGAGCAGGCGGGCGGCTTCGAGCGGATGCGGCGTCAGCACGCACGGATCGCCCTGCACGCCGCGCGCGGTGACTTCCGCGGCGAGCGACGGGTCCTTCGCGATCAGATTCAGCGCGTCGGCGTCGAACAGCTTGGGCACGTCGAGCGCCAGCACGTCGTGGATCACCTGTGTGGCTCGCTCGCGATGGCCCATCCCGCAGCCGACGGCCAATGCGTCCATCGTATCGAGCGGCAGGTCGTCGATTGCGTGCAGCATCAGTTCGGGATGCGGCGGGTCGTAGGGCGGGGCGCCTTCGCCCAGCAGCGCGACATGCACCTTGCCCGCGCCCGTGTAGAGCGCCGCGCGGGAGGCGAGTATCGGCGCGCCGCACATGCCGGTGTCGCCGCCGACCACCGCAATGCTGCCGAAGCTGCCCTTGTTGGTCGCGAAATCGCGCGGCGGCAGGAAGGACGCGAACAGTTCCGGCGCGTTCAACAGCACCGCCGTGCGCGCACGGCTGTCGATGTCGAGCGGCGCGAGCGTCACCGCGCCGGCGAGATCGCGGCCTTGCGCGGTGAACAGACCGGGTTTGGCGCCGATGAAGGTGATCGTATGAGTGGCTTTGACCGCGTCGCCGTTTTTTTCTCCGACCACGCTGCCGGTGTCGCTATCGAGTCCGCTCGGAATATCCAGCGCGAGGACGCCGCCCTTTCCCGGCCGCGCGTTCGCCCGTTGCGAGAGCTGCCGGGCGACCGTCGCAAAGACGCCTTCCAGCGGCCGCGTCAGACCGATGCCGAACATGCCGTCCACCAGCCATGTGTAGTCGTCGAGCGAGGCGGGCGGCGTCGTCGCGATGGCGACACCTGCGGCGCGCGCCATTTCCAGTGCGCAGCGGGCGTCGTCGGGCTTGACCTCGACGGGCATGCACAGCTCGACCCGAATGCCAGCCTGATGCAGTTGCGTCGCGAGCACCAAGGCGTCGCCGCCGTTATTGCCCGGGCCCGCGATCAGCCACACTTTCTGCTTCGCTTTCCCGATCGACGGGTCACGCGTGATCTGCTCCAGCAGGAAACTGGCGGCGGCCTGTCCTGCGCGCGACATCAGCGTATGCGCGGGCAATGCGGCCGCGCCTTGCGCTTCCAGAATCCGCAGATCGGTGAGCGTCAGCAGCGGGATGGCCCGGTTGCGCGGGTTGATGAGCGTGGGGAGAGCGGAATCGGAAGACGCAGTCATAGCGGCCTGAAATCACCTGGGTACGGTGAAGAAGCTTGAGGAGCCACTATGGTAGTGCCGATGAGGCCGGTGCGCGCGCGGCGCACCGTCGGCGATTACTGGAACCGGTCGGCGCGCAGCGCGGCGAGGGTATCGGCGGGGACGTCAGGCGTGCCGCCCGTGATCAGGTCGGCGATCAGCTTGCCCGAGCCGCACGCGAGGCCCCAGCCGGCCGGTCCGAGCCCGACGTTCACGAAGAGCCGTGGATGCAGCACGTTGCCGATCACCGGCAAACCGTCCGGCGACAGCAGCTTTACGCCTTCCCAAGGCAAGGCTGCCGAGATTCGGGCCGCGCCCGGAATCCAGTCGTGCGTGGCCTGGCCGAGCAGCGCGAGCGCTTCTTTGGTCAAAGCCTCGCCGAGCGGCTTGTCGATCTGGGCGGCGCTCTGCAACACCGCACCGCCCGCAATACGCAGCCGATGGTTCATCCGGCTGATCGCAATCCGTTTGACCGAGTCGACGATCGCCACATGCGGTGCGCATTCCTCATGCGCGATCGGCGCGACCAGGTTGTGCACGCGCAGCGGATGCAGCGGCAGACGCAACCCGAGTCGCTCGAGCAGCGCGAGGCTGCCGTAGCCGCCGGCGACCACGACCGCGTCGGCATGGATCACGTCGACTTCGCGCGAACGGGGGGCGGCGCCCGGGCGCGGCGCCAGTTCCACCGCGGCGCGCTGGCCTTCGAGGCGGATCGCCGACACTTCGCAGCCGAACATGAATTGCACGCTGCCCTCGGTGTCGAGCGTCTGCTTGACCAGCTTCGCGAACAGCGGGCAATTGGCCGTGCGCTCGTGGTCGAACAGCACGCCGCCGGCGAAGGCCGGATCGGTCGGCACGGAATGCTCGAAGGCCGCGCATTCGGCCGGGCTCAGCACGTGGTGCGGCACTTCGTACTGGCGCAGCAGCCCGAGCGCCGGCTGTGTCTGTTCCCATTCCTGCGCGGAGCGCACCAGGTAGAGCAGGCCGTTCGCCTGCTCGTATTCGAGCCCGAAGCGCGCCTCCATGTCGGCCATCGTCTCGCGCGACAGTTCGATCAGCGGTCGCAGCCGCGCGTATTGCCGGCCGAAAGCTTCAGGGTCCTGCAAGGCGGCGAGCTGCTTGACGAACTGGCGCGCAGGCCCATTGAAGCCGGTCTTGCTGATCACGCCGTTTTTCGCGGTGTGGCGGCTCGCCATGAAGGTCGGACCGAACCAGACGTCGAGCGGAGTCGGCAGCACGGTGCCGCCCTGTCCATAGGTCGCGCCCTGCGCGACAGTCGCGTGACGTTCGACGACGCATACCCGATGACCGGCCGCGCGCAGTTGATAAGCGGTGGCGACGCCGACTATCCCGCCGCCAATGACGATGACATCCATGTTCTGATTCGATTTGCCGGCGGGCCGCTGAGATTGCGCGTTCCCCGTCAGGCGTGGCATGCGGCGCGGCGGCCGGTGTGGCCCGGTCCGTTCGCGCCGATCTGGTGAAAGGCCGAATGATAGCAGCGAAAGCCGCCGCGCCGCCACGCGAGCGGCACGGCGCAAAGCTCGCCGGCACGCGCCGCGGCGCGCCGAAACCGCAGCGCGACGCCCGCTGGGGGCGCGTTCCCGGGTTATAATCTCGGACTTCCCTTCCGCCTCACGTCGCCTGCATGCGCGACTCATAGACGCAACGTCAAGTCCATGGCCCACTTCTCGTGTTTCCCCGGCGCTTCGGCCCTTTCCGATTTCCGTCAAACCCGTCTGCTCGACACGCTTACGCGCATCGACGCCAACATTACCGGCGTGCGCGGACAGTATCTGCACTTCGTCAATGCGCACACTCCGCTGTCCGCTGAAGACAACGCCAAAATCGAAGCATTGATGCATTACGGCGATCCGCTCGACGAAACCAGAGAGCGCGGCACGGCCGAAACCTTTCTCGTGGTGCCGCGCTTCGGCACGGTGTCGCCATGGGCCAGCAAGGCTACCGACATCGCGCATCTGTGCGGCCTCACGCAGGTGCGCCGGATCGAGCGCGGCGTCGAGTACACGGTCACGCTGAAAAGCGGTCTGCTGGGCGGCAAGAAGGCGCTCTCCGACGAAGCCCGCGCGGCGGTTGCCGCGGCGCTGCACGACCGCATGACCGAAAGCGTGTCGCCATCGCGCGACCATGCATTGCATCTGTTCGACGAACTGCCGGCCAGGCCGCTGCAAACGGTCGACGTATTGAGCAACGGCCGTGGCGCGCTGGAAGCCGCGAATAGCGAGTTGGGCCTCGCGCTCGCCGACGACGAAATCGAATACCTGGTCGACGCGTTCACCCAACTCGGCCGCAATCCGACCGACGTCGAACTGATGATGTTCGCGCAGGCCAACAGCGAACACTGCCGTCACAAGATCTTCAACGCGGAATGGACGATCGACGGCGAGAAGCAGGACATCTCGCTGTTCAACATGATCCGCAATACCGAAAAGCTGAATCCGCAGGGCACGATCGTCGCGTATTCGGACAACTCCGCGATCATGGCGGGCGGCACGGCAGAGCGCTGGTTCCCGCGCACGCCGGCCGATCTCGGCGCGAATGAATTGCCCGAACACTATCGTCGCAACGTCGAGCTCACGCACACGTTGATGAAAGTGGAAACGCATAACCACCCGACCGCGATCTCGCCGTTCCCGGGCGCGTCGACCGGCGCGGGCGGTGAAATCCGCGACGAAGGCGCAACCGGCCGCGGCGCGCGTCCGAAGGCGGGTCTTGCGGGCTTCACGGTGTCGAATCTGGAGTTGCCGGACGGCGTCGAAGCATGGGAAAACGCGCGCGATGTCGCGCAACCGCTCGCGCACCGCAATCCGAACGACCAGCACGAAGCATATGGCCGTCCGGACCGCATCGCGTCGCCGCTGCAAATCATGATCGACGGCCCGCTCGGCGGCGCCGCGTTCAACAATGAATTCGGCCGGCCGAATCTCGGCGGCTATTTCCGCGCTTACGAACAGAACGTTGCGGGCCTCGTGCGCGGCTATCACAAGCCGATCATGATCGCGGGCGGCATCGGCAATATCTCCGATCAGCACACGCACAAGCGCGATCTGCCGGAAGGCTCGCTGCTGATCCAGATCGGCGGCCCGGGCATGCGGATCGGTATGGGCGGCGGCGCGGCGAGTTCGATGGCGACCGGCACGAACACCGCCGAGCTCGACTTCGATTCGGTGCAGCGCGGCAATCCGGAAATCGAGCGGCGCGCGCAGGAAGTGATCAACGCGTGCTGGCAACTCGGCGAGCAGAACCCGATTCTGAGCATTCATGATGTCGGCGCGGGCGGCTTGTCGAACGCGTTCCCGGAAGTGGTCGACGGCGCAGGCAAGGGCGCGATCTTCGATCTGCGCAAGATCCAGCTGGAAGAGAGCGGTTTGTCGCCGCGCGAAATCTGGTCGAACGAGGCGCAGGAGCGTTACGTTCTGGCGATCGCGCCGGCCGATCTGCCTGCGTTCCAGGCGATGTGCGAGCGCGAGCGTTGCCCGTTCGCGGTGGTCGGCACCGCAACGGCTGAGCGTCAGTTGAAGGTGATCGATTCGGAGTCGGGCGAGAATGCCGCGCACGAACCCGTCGACATGCCGATGGAAGTGCTGCTCGGCAAGGCGCCGCGCATGCATCGCGACGTGAAGCGCGTCGAACGCAAGCTGGAGCCGGTCGATGTCACCGGCATCGCGCTGTCGGACGTGGCGGTGAGCGTGCTGCGTCATCCGACAGTCGCGAGCAAGTCGTTCCTGATTACGATCGGCGACCGTTCGGTCGGCGGCACCACCGCACGCGACCAGATGGTCGGCCCGTGGCAGGTGCCGGTCGCGGACGTCGCGATCACGACAATGGATTACGCCGGTTTCCGCGGCGAAGCGATGACGATGGCCGAGCGCACGCCGCTCGCCGTGATCGACGCGCCGGCGTCGGGCCGCATGGCGGTCGGCGAGGCGGTGACCAACATCGCGGCGGCGCCGATTGCGTCGCTGGATAAGCTGAAGCTGTCGGCGAACTGGATGGCCGCGTGCGGCGCGCCGGGCGAAGACGCCGCGCTGTACGACACGGTCAGGGCGATCGGCATGGAACTGTGCCCGGCGCTCGGGATCAGCATTCCGGTCGGCAAGGATTCGCTGTCGATGCGCACCAAGTGGGCAGACCAGGGTGTCGCGAAGGAAGTGGTCGCGCCGGTCTCGCTGATCATCTCGGCGTTCGCGCCGGTCGAAGACGTGCGCCGCCATCTCACGCCGCAACTGCGCCGCGCGAGCGGCGCGCAAGGCGTGGGCGACACCGTGTTGATCGCGATCGACCTCGGCCGCGGCAAGCATCGTCTGGGCGGCAGCATTCTGGCGCAAGTCACGCAGCAGGTCGGCGACACGGTGCCGGACGTCGACGACGCAGAAGATCTGAAGCGTTTCTTCGCGGCGATCCAGTCGCTCAATAGCGACGGCAAGCTGCTCGCGTACCACGACCGTTCCGACGGCGGCTTGTGGGCGACGGTGTGCGAAATGGCGTTTGCGGGTCACGTCGGGGTGTCGCTGAACGTCGACATGCTGGTGCTCGATCCGCATCACGAATCCGATTACGGCGACGCGAAAGACTGGGCGAAACAGACCAGCGGTCGTCGCGAAGACCGCACGATCCGCGCGCTCTTCAACGAAGAACTCGGTGCGGTCATTCAGGTCCGCGCGGCAGACCGCGACGCGGTGCTGGGCGCGCTGCGCGAACAGGGTCTGTCCACTTGCTCGCACGTGATCGGCAAGATCAACGACCGCGACACGATCGAAATCTATCGCGACGCGAAGAAGATCTACGAAGCGCCGCGTACCGAATTGCATCGTACGTGGAGCGAAGTGAGCTGGCGCATTTCGCGTCTGCGCGACAATCCGGCCTGCGCCGATGCCGAGTACGACGCGTTGTCCGACGCGGCCGATCCGGGCATCTCGCCGGTGTTGACCTTCGATCCTGCTGAAGACGTGGCCGCGCCGTTTATTGGCAAGAGCGCGCGTCCGCGGGTTGCGATCCTGCGTGAGCAGGGCGTGAACTCGCATCTGGAAACCGCGTATGCATTCGACCGCGCCGGCTTCGACGCGCACGATGTGCACATGAGCGACCTGCTGGCCGGCCGCGCGAATCTCGCGGATTTCGCGGGCGCGGTGGCATGTGGCGGCTTCTCGTACGGCGACACGCTCGGTGCGGGCGAGGGCTGGGCGAAGGCGATCCGCTTCAATGCGCAATTGGCCGACATGTTCGCCGCGTTCTTCGGTCGCGACGATACGTTCGCGCTCGGCATCTGCAACGGCTGCCAGATGATGAGCAGTCTGGCCTCGATGATCCCGGGCGCCGAAGCCTGGCCGAAGTTCACGCGCAACAAGTCGGAGAAGTTCGAAGCGCGCTTCTCGCTGGTCGAAGTCGAGGCGTCGCCGTCGATCTTTTTCGCCGGCATGGAAGGTTCGCGCATTCCGGTCGCCATCGCGCACGGCGAAGGTTATGCGGACTTCTCGCAGCAAGGCGATGCGTCGAAGGTGGCGGTGGCGATGCGTTTCGTCGATCACCGTGGCCAGGCGACCGAGCAGTATCCGTTCAACCCGAACGGGTCGCCGAACGGCATTACGTCGGTCACTACCGCGGATGGCCGGTTTACCGTGCTGATGCCGCACACCGAACGCGTGCATCGCGCGGTGCAGATGAGCTGGCATCCGGCAGGGTGGGGCGAGGGTGCGTCGGACGCGAGCCCGTGGCTGCGGGTGTTTCAGAATGCGCGGCGCTGGTTGGGGTGAGTGGCAGCATGTGACGGGGCGCAACACCGCCGGATTCAAGACGGCACCCCCGTTCCTGGGGTGCTGGCAGGTGTGTGACGCACAACGCTTCCACAGCGGCGTCCCGTGACGAAGCTATCCATTATTACTAGCTTACGATTTATGTCCTGTTATTTTGGCGCCCGACCTGCTGATTGGGGCGGTGGAGCGGCCTTGGCGCTCAACTTTATATGCCCCTCACCGTCTAGTTGCACGGCCAGCGCATAAGCTTGCCCTCTTCCCTGCGCTAAATTAGCTGAGTAATCGACCCATTCAACAGCCGCGTTCGTTGCTATATCCGCTGGGGAGCTACCGCGTAGTCCTCCAGAATAGGCAACGAACCCCTGTCTGTATTTTCCGAGCATCTTGCCTAAAGCACGGTTACCGGGCACAACGCCCTTCTCATCGACGAGAATGCCCGTGTCAGAAATTTGTATGTCCTCTATCGGCTCGCCGCCCATCGAGAGATGAGCTTGGTAGATGCCGGCAACGCCTTGTTGACTGGGCTGCCAATTCGGGTTGCTCGCGTCGTACCCAGCGTGGAAAGCGTAAAGATATGATTTCGGACCTTCTCCGGATAGCGCGAATACGATAGTGGACCCCTGAAGTTCACCGCCAGAAATAATCACTGGACGCCCTTCCATTACCTCACGTAGATCAATTCGAATCGCAGAAACCGCAGATTTTTCACCTCTGATTTCGATGATTGAAAAGTCGTCGTTAAGGAAATGCTCGCTTCCCCAGCTTCCCAACCACATGTTATTTTTTTGCGATGTCGTCTTGCGGCCGTTCCATGTATCGATAAATTCGAGGAACTTAGGATTATCAAGGGAAAACTCTTCCGGATTTTGTGAGCTGGTTGTGGTTACTTCAAAATTGACAGGAATCGCACCGGATGAAGTTCTATACAAGAGACCATTTAGTGAGAGGGGTTGATCGTCCGCTGAAATAATCTGGGCAATCGCTGTTCGCGATTTCAAACGAAGCGTCCTTCCTCCAGGATTTGCAATACCACCCGGCTTTGCCTCCAGCCAGGCAGACGCGTGACAACCGGTATCATCAAGTCGGCATTTTCGAAGCGCCACTGTCTGGACCGTCGACACATGGCTGCAAACGTAGCGACCGCCTCGCGTCGTTTTATTGCTTCGGTCGACTCCGGTTCCACCTCGTCAGCGCTCGAGGTAAATCGTGCGCGACGATCCGTCTGGCGAGTATCCGATTCACCGGTTTTCTTCGTGTCATAGATTTTTGACTCGAACATAAAATTCTCCGAATATTTATTGGAGACTGTCTGTGTCGCCTCAAGCGCGTAAATTGTATTTTTAAAAAGAATGAGGTTATTCCGGGCATATCGCCGCAGTATTGTTTTGTTTTTTAAAATTAGCGGCGGCCGTAGATGAGTTGAATCTATTGAGATACCTTGTTTTTGTCAAATAAATTAGTTGGGTTTTATTCGATAAATTAAATGTGCCGATTTTTTATATTATATTATTTCGTTATTTAAAATAATCGGACAAAATCAGTGGCTTGAAACCGCGGGGCTGGTATTTAAACGGCTTCGACATTTCGGCGGTAGGGGGCCCGCCTGAAAGGGCCAGGCCGACATCCGGCCAAAAAAGAAACGCCCCCTCTGACCGTCCTGAAGGGGCGGCCAGAGGGGGCGATCAATGCGGCTAGCGGCTTACTGAATCTTCGCGTTCTTACGCAGACCTTCCTCAAACGCCTGCAGCTTTTCCTGCTGGATCTGCTGCACGATCTGCGGACGTACCTGCTCGAGCGGCGGCGGCGTGATGTTGCGCACGTCGTCCACGCGGATGATGTGCCAGCCGAATTGCGTATGCACCGGCGTGTCGGTCATCTGGCCTTTCTGCAGATGCGTGGCCGCTTCCGCAAATTCAGGCACGTAGGCCTTCGGATCCGACCAGTCGAGATCGCCGCCGTTCTTGCCCGATCCCGGGTCCTTCGAGAACTGCTTGGCGAGATCTTCGAAGCTTGCGCCGGCCTTGATCTTCGCGATCAGATCCTTCGCCTGCTGTTCGTTGTCCACCAGGATGTGGTGCAGGTGATATTCCTTGCCGCCCGCGTCCTTGACGAGCGCGTTGTAGCGCGCGGTGACTTCGGCGTCGGTCGGTGCGTTGTTCTTCACGAAGTCTTCGATCAGCGCGCGCAACACGACGGTTTGCTGGGCGACGGCGATTTGCGCCTTGATGTCCGGCCGATTCGGCAGACCGCGGCGCAGTGCTTCCTGCATCAGGATTTCGCGGTTCACGAGTTCTTCGCGCACGGCCATTTGCAGTTGCGGCGTGTTTTGCTGGCCTTGATGAACCAGTTGATCGACCAGCGCATCGGCGCGCGCTTTCGGAATCGGTGTGCCGTTCACGACGGCGATGTTCTGTGCGAATGCAGGAGCGGCCGCGAACGCAGCCAGCAATACCCAAAGGCGGGTTTTCTTCAAGGTCATCGAAAGGTTTCCTAGCGGGGCAACAAAGCGAATTCTTCGGGCGTGTACGCCGTGATGGCAAGGGCATGAATGCCGCGCTGCATGGCGTCGGCCAGCGCATCATACACCATGCGATGCCGCGCCACGCGGGCCTTGCCGGCGAATGCGGCGGCCACGATCGTGACACTGAAATGACCGCCGGCGGATGCGCCGGCGTGGCCCGCGTGCTGCGCGCTGTCGTCGGTGATCCGGATCGATTCGACCGGCGCGAGCGCCGCGACGAGGCGCGCCTCGATCAGCGCGGCGCGCTCCGCGGTGGTGGCGTGCATGAATACGTCGCTCGTCATGTCATTCTTCCTTCATGTACTTCGAGAGCCACAAACTCTGCCCGACGATGAACACCACGAGGCAACCGGTTGCGCCGAACAGCTTGAAGTTGACCCACTGGTCGGTCGTGTAGTTGTAAGCGACGAACAGATTCACGAGTCCGAGCAGCACGAAGAAGATTGCCCAGATCACATTCAGCTTGCCCCAGATCGCGTGCGGCAGCGTGATCTGCTTGCCCATCATCGCTTCGATCAGGTTCTTGTTGAACGCCAGTTGCGAGACGATCAGCGCGACGGAAAACGCCCAGTACAGCACGGTCGGCTTCCATTTGATGAAGGTGTCGTTGTGCAGCACGAGCGTCGCGCCGCCGAATACGGTGACGACGCCGAGGCTGACCCACAGCATCGGGTCGACCTTGCGGTGGCGGAAGGCTACCCACGCGATCTGCACCAGCGTGGCGACGATCGCCACGGCGGTCGCCGTGAAAATGCCCCAGATCTTGAAGGCGACGAAAAACAGGATGATCGGGAACAGATCGAACAGGAATTTCATTATCTGGTCGGGAATTCGCAAAGTGAAGGGCGCCGCGAGGGCGCCCGGTGGCGTGCGTGCCGGAGAGTCGGTCGCGGCGGCGGGTGGGCCGCCGGACTCGGCGTCGCGTTACTTGGGCTCGAATTGTAACGCAGCCGAATTGATGCAGTAGCGCAGACCGGTGGGCGCCGGTCCGTCTTCGAATACGTGGCCGAGATGCGCGCCGCAGTTCTTGCATTGCACCTCGATGCGCAGCATGCCGTGCGTACGGTCGGTTTTCTCGGCGATCACTTCGCCGTTGATCGGCTTGAAGTAGCTCGGCCAGCCGCAACCGGCATCGAATTTCGTGTCCGATTCGAACAGCGGCGTGCCGCAGCACACGCAGTCATAGATGCCGCGGTCCCAGTGGTCGTGATAGCGGCCGGTGAAGGGGCGTTCGGTGGCCGCGTGGCGCGTGACCTGGTATTCGATGTCGGAAAGCTGCGTGCGCCACTCGGCGTCGTCTTTCTGGACGGCGGGGGCGCCGGTGTTGAGGTCGTCGGGTTGGTTCATGATGGGGATTCCTGTCTCGAGATTGTCTGGGGGACGCGTTAGTTAATGTCACGAAGGGTCGCGAAAGTCACGAAGAGCAACTGACTTCCAGCGAGCTCGCCCAGTCCGGCGGCAATCCCGCATAGGCCTCGTTCTCCGGCTGCTCCTCGAATGGACGGCGCAGCACGGCGGCGAGCCGCTCCACTTCGGAAAAGTCCTTCTCTTTCGCGCGGCGGATCGCCGTTTCCGCCAGATGATTGCGAAGTACGAATTTGGGGTTCACCCGGTTCATTGCAATGGCGCGCGCGGCGTCGTCGCGTGTTTCTTCCGACAGCCGCGCGCGGTAGTCGTTCACCCATGCGTCGAATGCGGCGCGGTCGAGAAACAGATCGCGCGTGGGCGCGTCGCCGCTCGCGTCGTGCTTCGAAATCCGCGCCAGATTGCGGAATGTCAGCGTGAAATCCGCGCGGTTCGCGTGCATCACTTCGAACAGGCGGTTGACCAACGTATCGTCGCCCGAGCGTTCCGTTTCGAGGCCGAGTTTGGCGCGCATGCGCCGCTCCAGCGCCGGCGCGAAACGGTCCTTGAAACCGGCGAGCACGCGCTGCGCGTCTTCGATCGATTTATCGCCGCGCACGCTTTCCTCATGCTTTTCGCCGATCAGCGGAAGCAGCCCTTGCGCGAGGCAAAACAGATTCCAGTACGCGATCTGCGGCTGCATCTTGTACGCGTAGCGACCCTGCGAATCGGAGTGATTGCAGATGTAGCCGGCGTCGAAGCCGTCCATGAAACCGAACGGGCCGTAGTCGATCGTAAGACCGAGGATCGACATGTTGTCGGTATTCATCACGCCGTGGCAAAAGCCGACCGCCTGCCATTCGACCATCAGGTCGGCGCTCGAACGCACCGCTTCGTCGAGCAGCGCGAGATACGGATCGTCGGCGTTGCGGCAATGCGGATAGAAGCGGTCAATCACGTGATCGGCGAGCGAGCGCAACGCGTCGACGCGGTCGTTCGAATAGAAATGTTCGAAGTGGCCGAAGCGCACGAAGCTCGGTGCGACGCGCGTGACGACCGCGGCCGTTTCGACTTCCTCGCGCCGCACCGGCTGATCGGAGCCGATCACGCACAGTGCGCGAGTGGTCGGAATGCCGAGATGGTGCATCGCTTCGGAACATAGATACTCGCGGATCGACGAGCGCAGCACCGCGCGGCCGTCGCCCATCCGCGAGTAGGGCGTGCGGCCCGCGCCCTTCAGTTGCAGCTCGAAGCGCCGGCCGTCGTGTGCGATTTCGCCGAGACCGAGCGCGCGGCCGTCGCCGAGCTGGCCGGCCCACACGCCGAACTGATGCCCCGAATACACGGATGCGTAAGGCATCGCGGCGGCAGGCCATTCGCGCGTCGCATTGCCCGAGAAAAGTTCGGCGAAGCCCGGATCGTTCCCGATGCCCGGCTCCAGGCCGAGCAACGCGGCGGTGTCCGCCGAGAAGCCGACCACGTACGGCGCGCTGAGCGGCGTGGCGGGAAGACGTGTCAGAAACGTGCTGCCGAGTCGCGCGAATGCGGTGTCAGACGAAGTGACGAGTGCGTCGGAAAGAGCCGACAAAGGCCCGGATAACCCTGCAATGCTTGGGGAAAACGACATATTGAGCGCCTCTGGATTAACCGATATTGTAAGTCCGCGCCCGCGGAGATGCTGGCAGGGACTCTGGTGCGACGCTGCCCGTACGCCGGGCGTCTATCGCCAGAGTGCCGTCTGCGTCATCGCGACACATGCTGTGCGGCCGACCTGAAGCGCCGCGCGCCCCCCGGATCCGCAACCGCTAACCCCGCAAACAACGCGAGGAGACCACGCTATATGACGACGCCGCTCTTTGGCCAGATGATGGACGTGCCGCTCACCGTGTCATCGTTGCTCGCCCATGCCGCGCGGCATTTCGGCGACACCGAGATCGTGTCGCGCCGCATCGAAGGCGACGTGCATCGCTACACCTACCGCGATTGCGAAAAGCGCGCGAAGCAACTGGCGCAGGCATTGATCGCGCTCGGCGTCGAGCCCGGCGAGCGCGTCGCGACATTGGCCTGGAACGGCTATCGTCATCTGGAGGCGTATTACGGCACGACCGGCTTCGGCGCGGTGTGCCACACGATCAACCCGCGCCTGTTCCCCGACCAGATCGCCTACATCGTCAATCACGCTGACGACGCCTACGTGCTGTTCGACACCACGTTCGCGCCGCTCGTCGACGTGCTCGCGCCGCAGTGTCCGAAAGTGCGCGGCTGGATCGCGCTTGCCGACGCCGCGCATCTGCCGGACATGCAGACGCCGGTGCTGAGCTACGAGACGCTGGTGCAAGCGCAGGATGGCGCGTACGACTGGCCGTATATCGATGAACGTCAGGCGTCCTACCTGTGCTACACGTCGGGCACCACGGGCAATCCGAAAGGCGCGCTTTACTCGCATCGCTCGACGGTGTTGCATGCGTTCGGCGCGTCGCTGCCGGATGCGATGAGCCTGTCCGCGCGCGACGCGGTGCTGCCGGTCGTGCCGATGTTCCATGTGAATGCATGGGGCATTCCGCACGCCGCGCCGTTGACCGGCGCGAAGCTGGTGTTTCCGGGTAAGGATCTCGACGGCAAGTCGCTGTATGAATTGATGGAAAACGAACGGGTCACGTATTCGGCCGGCGTGCCGACCGTGTGGCTCGGTCTGCTCAACTATCTGCGCGAGGCCGGTGTGCGTTTCTCGTCGCTCGATCGCACGGTGATCGGCGGCTCGGCGTGTCCGCCGGCGATGCTGCGCGCGTTCGAGGACGACTACGGCGTGCAGGTGATCCATGCATGGGGCATGACCGAGATGTCGCCGCTCGGCACGCTGTCGAAGCTCACGTGGGAACAGAGCCAGCGTCCGCTCGACGAGCAACGCAAGCTGCTCGAAAAGCAGGGGCACGTGCTCTATGGCGTGGATATGAAAATTGTCGGCGAAGACGGGCGCGAATTGCCGTGGGACGGTGTCGCGTTCGGCGATCTGCACGTGCGTGGACCGTGGGTGATCGACCGGTATTTCCGCAAGGACGATTCGCCGCTGGTGGACGGCTGGTTCCCGACTGGCGACGTCGCCACGATCGATCGCGACAGCTTCCTGCACATCACGGACCGCTCGAAAGACGTGATCAAATCGGGCGGCGAATGGATCAGCTCGATCGACATCGAGAACGTTGCGATCGCACATCCGGCCGTGGCCGAAGCGGCATGCATTGCGTGCGCGCATCCGAAGTGGACCGAGCGGCCGCTGCTGGTGATCGTCAAACGCCCGGGTTTCGACGTGACGCGCGAGGAACTGCTCGCGTTCTACGACGGCAAGGTCGCCAAATGGTGGATTCCCGACGACGTCGCGTTCGTCGACGAATTGCCGCACACGGCCACCGGCAAGCTGCAAAAACTCAAACTGCGCGATGTGTTCCGCGACCACGTACTGCCGTCCGCGCTCGAGGACGAAAAGGATTGTCCGCTCACGCCGCTTGCCAGGGGAAACCCCGCCTGACGATAAATTGAACGAGCGTGCTTTTTTGTGTATTCTGCCTGCTGACCCCGGGAAAGTCAGACAATGTTCTGACTCGCTGAACCGGGACGAGCGGCGCGTGATGCGCCGCTTCATCGCATGGAGGCAGGCAGATGGCAGTGGACTACTCGACACATGACGGCGTGGCCGTCATCACGCTGAACAATCCCCCCGTAAACGGCCTCGGCCTTTCGACGCGAGCGGGCATCGTCGAAGGCATTGAGCGCGCGCAGAACGATCCCTCGGTCAACGCGATCGTGCTCACGGGCGCGGGCAAGGCCTTTTCGGGCGGCGCCGACATCACCGAATTCAACACGCCGAAAGCCACGCAGGAGCCGACACTCGCCACGGTCATCAACGTGGTCGAGGGAAGTGCGAAGCCGGTGATCGCGGCGATTCACAGCGTGGCGATGGGTGGCGGCCTGGAACTGGCGCTCGGCGCGCATTACCGGATCGCGGCGCCGGGCGCGCAGATCGCGCTGCCGGAAGTGAAGCTCGGCATCCTGCCGGGCGCGGGCGGCACGCAGCGTCTGCCGCGTGCAATCGGACTCGAAGCGGCGCTCAACATGATTGTTTCGGGCACGCCGGTGCTGTCGGAGAAACTCGCCGGCTCGGGCCTGTTCGACGAAGTCGTGGAGGGCGACCTGCTCGCCGCGGCACTCGCGTTCGCTCGCAAGGCCGGTGCGAAGAAAGGCCCGCATCCGAAGGTGCGCGAGCGCAAGATCGAGCATCCGAACGCAGCCGGCTTCATCCAGTTCGCGCGCAATAGCGTCGCGGCCGTCGCCAGGAATTTCCCGGCGCCGCAGAAATGTATCGACGCGGTGGAGGCCGGTGTTCAGAACGGCTTCGACAAGGGCCTCGCGTTCGAACGCGAATGCTTCGTCGCGCTCGTGCAGACGCCGGAAAGCCATGCGCTGCGTCATGCGTTCTTCGGCGAACGCGCAGCGAGCAAGATTCCCGACGTGCCCTCCGATACCCCGGTGCGCGACATCAAACAGGTTGCCGTGATCGGCGCCGGCACGATGGGCGGCGGCATCGCGATGAACTTCATCAATGCGGGCATTCCGGTCACGCTGCTGGAAACGAAACAGGAAGCGCTCGACCGTGGCCTTGCGACAATTCGCAAGAATTACGAAGCAACCGTCAAGAAAGGCAAGCTGAAGCTCGAAGCGCTGGAACAGCGGATGGCGCTGCTCACGCCGACGCTTTCCTACGACGACCTGAAAAGCGCCGACCTGATCGTCGAAGCCGTGTTCGAAGAACTCGGCGTGAAAGAGCAGGTGTTCAAGCGTCTCGACGAAGTGGCGAAGCAAGGCGCGATTCTCGCGTCGAATACGTCCACGCTCGACGTCGACAGGATCGCCGCGTTCACGAAGCGTCCGCAAGACGTGGTCGGCATGCATTTCTTCAGCCCGGCCAACGTGATGAAGCTGCTCGAAGTGGTGCGCGGCAAAGGTACGGCGAAAGACGTGCTCGCCACCGTGATGAAGCTCGCGAAAAAGATCAGGAAAACCGCGGTGGTCTCCGGTGTGTGCGACGGTTTCATCGGCAACCGGATGATCGAGCAATACATCCGCCAGGCGCTCTTCATGCTCGAAGAAGGCGCGCTGCCCGCGCAGGTCGACCGCGCCATCGAGAAGTTCGGCTTCGCGATGGGCCCGTTCCGCATGAGCGACCTGGCCGGCAACGACATCGGCTGGGCGATCCGCAAGCGCCGCTATCAGGAACAGCCTGACATGCACTACTCGAAGATCGCCGATCGCCTCTGCGAAACCGGCCGCTTCGGGCAGAAAACGGGCGGCGGCTGGTATGACTACAAGGCGGGCGACCGCACTGCGTATCCGTCGAAAGTGGTCGACGAGATGATCGCGTCGTATTCGAACGAGGCCGGCACTGAGCGCCGCAAGATCGGCGACGACGAAATCGTCGAGCGTCTGGTGTTCGCGCTCGTCAACGAAGGCGCGAAGATTCTCGAGGAAGGCATCGCGTCGAAGGCGTCGGATATCGACATGGTCTATCTGACCGGTTACGGCTTTCCGCTGTATCGCGGCGGCCCGATGTTGTACGCGGACACGGTTGGCCTCTACAACGTGGAGCGCGCGATTCGCCGCTATGCGTCGCGGCCGAACGGCGACGCGTGGCAACTCGCGCCGAGCATTGCGGAGCGGGCGGCGCAGGGCCGCGGTTTCAACGGCTAAGCGCTGCATCACCAACGTGCGGTTCGAGTGAACGCACTAAGACGATGCGGCCGGGCTGAAAGCCTGCGCATCGCCATCGACATCTGGACGTACCAACTTGTAGGGGACCCGACTAACGCGCCAAAGCGCAAGGTCTGGTCGACAGGGAGACATGCATGACTGACGCCGTAATCGTATCAACTGCCCGTACGGGCCTCGCCAAATCCTGGCGCGGCGGTTTCAACATGACGCACGGCGCGACGCTCGGCGGCCATGTGACGCAGGCCGCCGTCGAGCGCGCGAAGCTCGACCCGGCGCGCGTCGAAGACGTGATCATGGGCTGCGCCAATCCCGAAGGCGCAACCGGTGCGAACATCGCACGGCAAATCGCGCTGCGCGCCGGCTTGCCGGTCAGCGTGCCGGGCATGACGGTCAACCGTTTCTGTTCGTCGGGGCTGCAAACCATCGCGCTCGCCGCGCAACGCGTGATCGCCGGTGAAGGCGACGTGTTCGTCGCGGGCGGCGTGGAATCGATCTCGTGCGTGCAGAACGAGATGAACCGCCACATGCTGGCCGAAGGCTGGCTCAGCCAGAACAAGCCGGAAATCTACTGGTCGATGTTGCAGACCGCGGAGAACGTCGCGAAACGCTATTCGATCTCGAAGGAACGTCAGGACGAGTACGGCACTCGCTCGCAGCAACGCGCCGCGGCCGCGCTCGAAGCAGGCCGGTTCAAAGACGAAATCGTTCCGTTGACCGTGCTGGCCGGCGTCGCCGATAAAGCGACCGGACGTCTCTATACGAAGGAAGTCACTGTCAGCAGCGACGAAGGCATTCGCGCCGACACGACGCTCGAAGGTGTGTCGAAGATTCGCACCGCGCTGCCGGGCGGCGTGATCACCGCGGGCAATGCGAGTCAGTTTTCGGACGGCGCGTCGGCGTGCGTGGTGATGAACGCGAAGGTCGCGGAGCATGAAGGTCTGCAACCGCTCGGCATTTTCCGCGGCTTTGCGGTGGCCGGTTGCGAGCCGGACGAGATGGGCATCGGTCCGGTGTTCGCGGTGCCGAAGCTGCTCAAGCAGGCAGGGCTGAAGGTCGAAGACGTCGATCTGTGGGAGCTGAACGAAGCGTTCGCGGTGCAGGTGCTGTATTGCGCGGACAAGCTCGGGATTCCGCACGACCGTCTGAATGTGAACGGCGGCGCGATCGCGGTGGGCCATCCGTATGGCGTGTCGGGCGCGCGTTTGACCGGCCACGCGCTGATCGAAGGCAAGCGGCGCGGCGCGAAGCTGGTCGTCGTGACGATGTGTATCGGCGGCGGGCAGGGCGCGGCCGGACTATTCGAAGTGGTTTGACGGGTTAGTTTGACGGTTAGTTTGACGGGTTAAGGGCGATTCAAGGCGCGGCCATCCCGAGCGCGGGCAGGCTCAAGGTACCCTGGCTGACGAAGCGCGAGGTACCGGTCAGGCCGCCCGCGAGTTTGCCGCGCAGAATGTACGGAATCTGTCCGGATTGGGCGGCGTCGGCGAACGCGAAGGCCTGGCGAACCGCGGCGAATGCGGGCACGGTCAGCGGCACGTTGACGACGGTTTCACCGAAGCGCGGCACGCTGCCGCTCTGATCGCTGACGCCGCTCGCGAACGGCTTGCCGTTCAGTTCGAGATCGAGCGATACGCCGTCGAAACTCATGGCGGAATCGTTCGGGTTCTGTACGCGCAGTTTTATGTTGAAGCGCATTTCGAGCCCCTGGCCCGCGAGCGGTTCGATACCGGCGACGTTCACGCGCAATGGATCGCCGCCGAACAGGCCGGCGCACCCGCTGAATGTCAACGTGACGATAGCGAGAATCGCGGCCAGACGAGCTGCACGGCCGGACCACAGCGAGCGGAAGAAGGGCATGACCGGCACCTCGTTTGAACGGGTAGGGTCATGCATTGTACCGGGCGGTTTTGCCGCTACAAGGACGTGCCGTAAGGACATACCGCAAGGACGTGCTACAAGGCGCCCCAAGGACGTTTCAGACGGCGCGCCGCAACCGCGTTCTGACGCAACGCGCCAGTTCATGTGCGGCCCGGCTGATCAAGCCGAACGGCGTTGCATCGATGGAGCGCGACTGTACGACGAACACCGCAGCCGCCGTATTCGCCACGCCGATCGACACGATGCCGCGTTGCGGCGTCACATAGCGCTCGCCTTCGTGCAGCGTGATCGACGTGAGCGGAACGCCGTCGCCGAGCCACGCCAGCGAATGGTCGCGGAATTCGAGTTGCAGATCGCCTTCGACGGCTACGATCGACGTGCGGGCGTGCAGATCACGCATCGCAATCTGACCGGCGGCAACGCGCGATGTCGCCGGACGAGGCGGGAGGGCTTGACTAACAGGCATGACCGATTCCTTTAAACCGTTTCGCATGCCATCCAGCTTAGGGAGTCCGTCCACATGAAAACAGGCGCAGCCTTGGGCAATGTGAAGCGGTACAGAAGCCAGCTTTCTTGGGCTGTACCGGTCGGTTTCAAGCCGATGTGTATCTGTCGCGCATGGCGTCTCGCCTGCACCATCGGCTGATGAACTCGTCAATCGCTATGCCGGAAGCACTGGCCGCCGACAACCGGCCGCTCTATCACCAGCTCGCCGACCACTACCGCCGCGCCATCGACAATGGCGCGCTCCGCCCCGGCGATCGCATGCCGTCGATGCGCGCGTTCATGCAGCGGCACGGCGTGAGCCTGTCGACCGCCACAGAGAGCTACCGCGCATTGGAGCGCGACGCGCTGATCGAAGCGCGGCCCCGCGCCGGCTATTTCGTGCGCGCGCGGCTCGCCGCGGTGTTGCCCGCGGCCAGCGAGCCCGACCTCGCGGCCGCACCCGGCGCCGCGCAGTTCGTCGGCATTCACTCGGCGATTTCGGCGATCGTGTCGAAATACCAGCGCTATCCGAACGCGCTGAATCTCGGCGGCGCGACCGCTTCGCCCGATCTTTATCCGACCGACGTGTTGCAGAAAGCCGCACTGCGCGCGCTGCGGCGGCGGCCGACGTTACTGACCGCCGCCGGACACGATCAGGGCGATCCGGCGTTGCGCGCGATCATCGCCCGTCGCGCGCTCGAGGTCGGCATTCAGATCGGCGTCGACGACGTGATCATGACCCACGGCGGCATCGAGGCGGTGAACCTCGCGTTGCGCGCCGTTACGCAGCCGGGCGATACCGTCGCGGTCGAATCGCCGTGTTTTTTCGGCTTGCTGCAAGCACTCGAAAGCCTCGGTTTGCGCGCGCTCGAAATCCCCGCGAGTCCGACCACGGGTCTCGCGATCGAAGCGCTCGCGTTCGCGCTGCAAACGCATCCGGACATCAGGGCGGTGGTGGTCGTGCCCAATCTGCAAAACCCGCTCGGCAGCGTGATGCCCGACGCCCACAAGGCGCGGCTCGTGCAACTGTGCGCGCATGCCGGCATCCCGCTGATCGAAGACGACCCATACCGCGAACTCGTGGACACCCGCCCCGCGCCCAAATCGCTGAAGGCATGGGACACGGACGGCAGCGTGATTCACTGCACGTCGTTCAACAAGACGCTTGCGCCCGGCATGCGGGTCGGCTGGGTCAATGGCGGACGCTGGCATCCGCGTATCGCGATGCTGAAATTCGCGCAGTCGCGGCACAACGAACAGTTGTCGCAAGTGGTGCTCGCCGAGTTTCTGGAGACCCACGCGCATGAACGGCATTTGCGGCGTCTGCGTGAGCAACTGCGGATTCAGCGTGAGCGGATGGCGGCGGCGATCGCTGCGTCGTTTCCCGAGGGCACGCGTTTTACGCCGCCGGCGGGCGGGATGTTTTTCTGGATCGAGTTGCCGCGCGCGGTGTCGTCCGCCGCATTTTTCGATGCCGCGCTGGACGAGGGCATTCGCGTGATGCCGGGCACGGTGTTTTCAAACTCGGCAAGCTTCGACCATTTCATTCGCCTCAGTTGCCCGAGCACGGATCTCGATCGCGCCGACGAAGCGGTGCGCAGGCTAGGGCGGCTGGCGGCGCGGATGGCCGCGCATGCAGCGTGATCTGGGCCGGCATGTATGCGACGCTCATCGATGCAGCAGCGCTATAGCGGTTATCATTTCCTACTTCTTGCGCGCGATATCCGACGCACGTCTGTTCAATCGCAGCGTGCTTGCCGTTGCGCCGCCTCCACGCACCGATCACGAAAACTGCCATGACCGATTCACCCTCAACCCAGGCGAGCAAACCGTCGTTGCCGGAAAGCCCATTCGTCGACCGGCTCGGCGCACAGTTGTTGTCCGCGGCCGATGGCGTCAGCGAAGTCAAGCTGCCGCTCCAGCACGAACACATGAACACGTGGGACATCGCTCACGGCGGCGTCACAATGACACTTGCCGACGTTGCGCTCGCGATGGCCGCGCGCAGTCTCGCGGGCGACGGCGTCGGCGTGGTCACCGTCGAGATGAAGGTCAACTTCATGCAGCCCGGTCGCGGCGAGCTGCACGCTACCGGCCGCGTGCTGCACCGTTCGACCACGATGGCCTATTGCGAAGGCGAGATTCGCGACAGCGAAGGGCACTTCGTCGCCAAAGCGCTCGGCACCTTCAAATACATGCGGCGCCTCGCGGTGGGCCGCGAGGTGACACAACAGCGTCTGCGCAGCGACCCGTCCGCGACACCGGGTCCCAGCGACGGCTAATCATGCAATGGACGGCGCGCGCGGGCTGAGAGCCGCGCACGCTTCGACTCATTGGCCTACTCATTTGCCGACTTATGCGCGAACCCACCCGGCAATCTATGGAGACGAACGTCATGCCCCAGATCAACCGTCAACTCGTGCTTGCTTCGCGTCCGCAAGGCGCGGTGACGCCGGACAATTTCAGGCTCGTCGAAACCCCGCTCGCGCCGCTCGCCGACGGCGAATTGCGCGTGCGCAATCATTTCCTGTCGCTCGATCCGTACATGCGCGGCCGCATGAACGACAGCAAGTCGTACGCACCGCCGCAACCGCTCGACGAGGTGATGATCGGCGGCACGGTGGGCGAAGTGGTCGAGTCGAAGCATCCAAAGTTCGCGGTCGGCGACAAGGTGGTCGCGATGTTCGGCTGGCAGGAGTACGGCACGTCGAACGGCGCGGGCGTGCAGAAGGTCGACGACACGCATGTGCCGTTGTCCGCGTATCTCGGCCCGGTCGGCATGCCGGGCGTCACCGCGTGGTACGGCCTCAACAGGATCATCGCGCCGAAGGCCGGCGAGACCGTGGTGGTCAGCGCGGCGAGCGGCGCGGTGGGCAGCGTGGTTGGTCAACTGGCAAAAGCGGGCGGCGCGCGGGCGGTCGGTATTGCGGGCGGCGCGGACAAATGCCGCTACGTGGTCGAGACGCTCGGCTTCGATGCGTGCGTCGACTACAAGGCCGGCAATCTGTACCAGGACTTGAAGGCGGTGACGCCGGACGGCGTGGACGGCTACTTCGAGAACGTCGGCGGCGAGGTGCTCGACGCGACGCTCGCGCGGATGAACGCGTTCGGCCGCATCGCGTTGTGCGGCTTTATCGCCGGATACGACGGCCAGCCGATACCGCTCAGGCATCCATCGCTGGTGCTCACGCAGCGTCTGCTGGTGCAAGGCTTTATCGTCAGTGAGCATATGGACGTGTGGCCCGAAGCGCTGAAACAGCTCGGCACGCTGGTCGCGCAGAACAAGCTGCAGTATCGCGAGACGATCGCGCAAGGGCTCGATGCCGCGCCCGACGCGTTCATCGGTCTGCTGAAGGGCAAGAACTTCGGCAAGCAGCTCGTCAAACTGATCTGAGCGCGGCGGCCGCGCGACGGCCATTCGAGCGGCTCAGCGCCGCTCGAAGCCGCGCTCGAAGCCGCGTTCAAAGCCGCGCTCAAAGCCGTTCACCCAGTTCGTTCAATTAATTCAATCCGCCAGCGGAGAAAGCAATGTTCCAGTTCGAAGGCAAGGTGGCGGTGATCACCGGTGCGGCAAGCGGTTTTGGTCGTGCGTTCGCGCAGAAGGGGGCGTCGCTCGGCATGAAGCTCGTGCTGGCCGATGTGAATCCGCAAGCGCTCGCGCAAACCGTCGATGAGATGAAAGCCGCCGGCGCCCACGCGATCGGCGTGCCCACGGACGTGTCCGATCCCGCCCAGGTCGAAGCGCTCGCGCAAGCGGCGCTCGAGGCCTTCGGCCGGGTTCATCTGCTTTTCAACAACGCGGGTGTCGGCGCCGGCGGTTTCCTGTGGGAAAGCACGGTCAACGACTGGGCGTGGGTATTCAACGTCAACGTGATGGGCGTTGCACACGGCTTGCGCGTGTTCACGCCGATCATGCTGCGGCAGAACGAGGCCGCGCATATCGTCAATACGGCGTCGGTGGCGGGTTTGCTGTCGCCGCCCGCGATGGGCATTTACAACGCGTCGAAGCACGCGGTGGTGTCGCTCACCGAGACGCTTTATCACGACCTGCAACTGGCCCAGGCCGGCCGCGCGGAAGGCACCGAAGTCGGCTGTTCGTTGTTGTGCCCGGCCTTCGTGCCGACCGGCATCGCGAACGCCGAACGCGCGCGTCCCGATGCGTTGCGCAACGATGCGGCGCCGACCCGCTCGCAGATCGCCGCCGGCAAGCAACTGCAGCGCGCGGTGCAATCGGGCAAGCTGACCGCCGCCGATGTCGCCGACATCACATTCGAAGCGATCGGCGCGCGGCGTTTTTACATCGTCACGCATCCCGGCATCATGGCGACGGTGAAGCTGCGTCACGAGGACATCGAGCATTTACGCAACCCGACCGACCCGATGTCGCTCAAGCCGGAAGTCAGACAGCAGGAGTAAGTTTTTTTCGGATCACGAAGCGGTCTCGACTTTGTCGAAGCTCGTGGGTTCGTCGCGCCTGCGCGAACCCTTTTAAGTGACGGACCATCGCCCGATGTCCGAACCCGTCCGCGCGACACATCTGCACAATTCTCAACAAAGCCGCGCGCTTTTTGCACAGTCACGCGAATCGCGGTGATCTAAGCTTCAGTCCGTTCAAGCATCGATGCGCAATCCGCCTCGGCATATCCGGTTCGGTGAATGGCCCGATAGAAGTTGCACCGGGCCGTCGAATGGGGAGCGCGCATCGAACGAATGCTCCCTCTAATTGTTGGTGTCATCGCATGAATGCAATTGCTTTGCTTGTCTGCCGTTCTAGCCGGGCTTTGCTGGTGACCGCGATGGTCTGTGCACTAGCCGGCTGTGCCGAAGCGCCTGCGCGGATTCTCAGCCGTTCACCTGAGCCGCCGCCCGTGGTGCGTACGTTGACGCCCGACGAGCAGTTGCGGCGCGCCGACCAGATCGACCATCAGGTCATGCAGGAGCAACGTCAGGCGTTACATGACGAGCGCATTACCCGTTATGGCACATTTCAACCCCTATTGTTCGATGACGGCATGTGAAGGCCGCCGGCTACTGAACTGCCCGAGCAACTTTTTTTGGATGCGACCATGAAAATTAGTTTTCCTTTATATATTCTCGTTCTGACGCTTGCCAGCACCTTCGGGTTGCTGGCGTCGGGATGCGCGCTGAATAGTTCTTCCGCCGATGTCTATACGTCGTCACAAGCGCAACGGGAGGAGACGGTGCGCATGGGTGTCGTCGACAGCGTGCGTGAGGTCACGATCAAGGATTCGTCGAGCGGTCTGGGAACCTTGGGCGGTGCGGCGCTCGGCGCGATCGGCGGCAGTGCGATCGGCGGCGGCCGCGGGGCGCTTGCAACCGGTATCGTCGGCGGCCTCGCCGGCGCGCTGCTCGGCAGTTCCGTCGAGAACGCGATGAACAGGAAAAAGGGACTCGAAATCACCGTCAGGCTCGACAACGGCGAATTGCGGGCAATCACCCAGTCGGTGACGGGCGAGCAGTTCGCGGCAGGCCAGCGCGTGAGGCTGCTGACAAGCGGCGGCATCACCCGCGTGACGCTTTAGTCCACGCTTCGCTCGGCTTGCCTGAGCGCATCGAACTTTCCTGTAGTCATCAAAAAATCGTCGGGCTGGTGGTCGTATTGAGTGCGGTGCTGATTGGGCTGATTGGGCTGATTGGGCTGGTGGGGCTGGTGGGGCGCGACTGGGGCGCGGCGGCCTACGCGGCGGCCCGCTTTGCCTGCCTTGACGATGACGATGGTTGAGTGCCGCTCGCCGGCAGTCGCTTCGTGGCATCATACGGCGCTTGTTCCATCCCGACGACGCGTCCGCGCCGCTTGCCCCAACATGCCACTTAATCCGAAAATCGAGCAGGTGCTCGAGATGATCGCGCGCGCCAAACGCCCGCAGTTCCACGAGATGACCGCGCAAGAGGCACGCGCGTCCTACGAAATAAGCGCGCCGATCCTGGAGATTGCGAGTGCGCCGATGTTCTCGGTGGAAGACCTGCGGGTACCCACGCGCGACGGCGCGACGATTCGCGCGCGTCTTTATCAACCGGTCGAACCGAGCTGGGCCGAACCCGCGCCCGCGCTGATTTACTACCACGGCGGCGGCTTCACGGTGGGCAGCGTTGCGACGCACGACGCGCTGTGCCGGATGTTCGCGCGCGACGGCCGCTGCACGGTGCTGTCGGTCGATTACCGGCTTGCACCGGAACATCGATTCCCGACCGCCGTCGACGACGCGTTCGACGCGTTGAGCTGGTTTCACGCACACGCCGCCGAGTACGGCGTGGATGCCGCGCGGCTCGCGGTGGGTGGCGACAGTGCCGGCGGTACGCTGGCGACGGTCTGCGCGGTGCTGGCGCGCGACGCGAACCTCGCGCTCGCGCTGCAATTGCTGATCTATCCGGGCACGACCGGCTATCAGCAGACCGATTCGCGCTCGCGGCTCGCGTCGGGTTTTCTGCTGTCGGGCGAGACGATTCAATGGTTCTGCGAGCAGTACTTGCGCAACGCCGACGATCGCGACGACTGGCGGGTCGGCCCGCTCGACGGCGTCCGCGGCGCACCTGATTTCGGCGGCCTTGCGCCCGCCTGGATCGCGACCGCGGAATACGATCCGTTGAGCGACGAGGGCGAAGCGTACGCGGAGAAATTGCGCGCCGCGGGTAATCAGGTGACGCTCAAGGGCTACCCGGGCATGATCCACGAATTCTTCAAGATGGGCGGTTTCGTGCCGGATGTCGCGCTCGCGCACGCCGATGCCGCGGCGGCTTTGCGCGCGGCGTTCGGCATCGAATGATCGGGTGATGCTTCAGGCGGTTTCGCGGGCGATGTCGAACGCGAAGCTGCGCTCGAAGTCGCCGGGGCGCATGATTCGATGCGAGCCGTTGTCGTCGCTGCGTTCGGCGACGGCCACGCTGATCGCATCGCCATGCGCGATCACGCGCAACGCGGTCGTGCCGCGCGTGCCGTATTCGGGCGTTTCGATGAACGCCGCCGAGAGCGCCCGTTCGCGTTCGAGAGGAATGCCGGTGGACGGCAGTTCGTCGTCGCGAGCGGTGCGCGGATCGCGCATCAGATCGATCAGGTTGTCGAGCGGCGGCATGGGCTCGCGCGCGAGCAGCGCGGCCAGTTCCGCGCGTTTTCGCACCAGCTTCGGCCATGCGGTATCGAGCACCGCGTTCGAGATGCCGTGTGTGCCTGGTGCGAGCAAGGTCGGCGGAGCGTCGGCGCGGTTGCCTCGGTTGCCGGGGTTGCCTCGGTTGCCTCGGTTGCAATACCAGGCGAGCTCCCGGCGCGTCCAGTCGCCGACCAGCAGATTGAAACCGTTGTAGAGGTCGCCGGTTTCGGCGACGTGTTGCAGGTAGGCAAGCGGGGTGTCGGCCGCTCTGGTGCGGGTCGCGCCATTCAGCGACGACCCGTTCAGCCAGTCGCTGACGAGCGTGCCGCGCGTCGGCGCATCCGCGCGCATTTCATGCGGTGCGCGGTAGTTGGTCAGCGCGGCAAACCGGCCGTCGCGCGATATCCCCAGCCATGTGCCGCCGCCAACCAGATCGCGGCCGGCCAGCACGCCCGTCGCGTCATCCCACCAGTGGATCGGTTCGGCCGTGCGGCGAAAGAATTCGTCGCGATTCGCGGCAAGCGTGAAGAGCGGGCCGTCGGCCGCGTCGGGCCGCCAGTCGAAGACGATCAGGCACATGGGGAAATCTCCGGGGGAGGGTGTATTGAGGACGTACCGAAAAAGCGGCGCTAGATCGCGCCTTCCTGGCATCAGCCTCAACCTCACCCCTCGGTCGGCACCCCATACGGCAACGCCAGAAACTTCAACACCGGACCATCCGCCGCGCCCAGGTGCACCGAACCGTTTTCCAGTGCCGCCAGCTTGATCTCCACCAGCACATCGACGCCGCCTTCCGGCGCCGCCGCCGCGTTCACCACCATCCCGCACGGCTGGCCCGGATCGTCGGAATGGAACAGTTCGGCACCGGCCTTCACGCTATCAGGCTCGCCCGCGACATTCGCGAGCGACGTGCGCCGCTTGATCGTGCCGCGATACTGGCTGCGCGCCACCACCTCCTGACCCGGATAGCAGCCTTTGCGGAAATTG
The DNA here is from genome assembly GCF_046030735.1 of Paraburkholderia xenovorans. Classification (GTDB taxonomy): domain Bacteria; phylum Pseudomonadota; class Gammaproteobacteria; order Burkholderiales; family Burkholderiaceae; genus Paraburkholderia; species Paraburkholderia xenovorans_A. The sequence goes on along the minus strand of NZ_JAQQBV010000013.1, from coordinate 83,943 downwards.
ACCGCGCCGAGCACGTCGAAATTGACCATCTGCGGGACGAATTGCTCGACCACCGGTTGCGTGATGCGCGGCTCGCCCGCGCGGATGTCGAGCCAGTCCCACACGGCCGGCGACACCCGTTTGAGCTTGCCGTCGAGCGCGGGCAAATGCGCTTCGACCGCGGCCTTCGGCCCGATCCACAGGTAGCGCGGACGTTCGAGCGCGTCCGGCACGCGGATCAACGAGCCCGCCGCACCGTCCACCTTCACGTGCACGCCGTCCGGGAGCGCGTCGAATACGCCGGAAAGCGCAGCGCGGACGTCGCCCGTGAAGCCGACCACAGCCGTTTCACCGCTTGCGTCCGCAAGCTTCGCCTTGGCGCGCAGGATGAACATCGAGAGCCGTTTCTGCACCGCGGGCTGCACGTCTTTCGACAGCAGCAGGCGAATCGTCTCGCCGCTGCGCCACGTCAGGAACGACGCCAGCAGACGACCCTTCGCCGAGCAGTAGCCGGCGAGGCGCGCGACGGCGGCGTCCAGATGCTGGGTGTCGTTGGTCAACTGGCCGTGCAGGAAGCTGGCCGCGTCGTCGCCGGTTGCGTCGATCACGCCGAACTGCGTGAGCGGCATATAGGCGCCGTGCTGGAGCGCGGCGTCGAATTCGTCGGCGGCCGGGCGTGGCAGGACCGGCAGCGCGGCAGCCGGGGCGGCGGCGCTTGCGCCTGAAACGGGAGCCGGGGATGCGCCTGGAGCAGTAGCGAGCGGTGTGTTCATGGATTTCCGGGAACCGTCAGTTCTGATGTGGGCTAAGGCAAACAAGCATTATAGGCAGTCGGCCAAAGCCACGTTTTGCATGTCCTTCAGGAATCCAGGCTTTGCGGAAGGCTGATGCGCCAAGGGTTGCGTGTCGATGCCCAAGGAAAGTTTTCCTGTTATTGCGACGCGATCCCGGATCCGACGCGCACTCTTTTACGCGTCGTCGAGCGCAGAGGCTGAACAGATGGGGCTCGCATCTATACAATACGGAGCGGCGAGGGCCGAAACGGCCACGAACCCGCGCAGTCCCCGCGCAGTCCCCGTGCTCACCGGCGCGAGACCCTGGCGTGTTAGATCAACCGGTTCCGTTCTCAATCCCAAACATTCCCTGTCGTGTCCTTTTTGAAGAAATGTTTCGTCGCCGGCACAATCGTCGTTGTGCTGGCCGCAGCCGCAATCGCCGGCGGATACCATTGGGCGAACAGCCCGCTCGATCTGACGCCCGCGCAACTCGACGTCACCGTCAAGCCGCACAGCAGCCTGCGCAGCGTCACGCTGCAACTGAACCGCGGCGGCGTGCCGGTGGAACCGGAGTTGTTCGTCGCGATGACGCGGCTGCTCGGGCTCCAAAGCGAGCTGAAATCGGGCAACTACGAGTTCAAGACGGGCATCACGCCGTATGAAGTGCTGCAGAAGATCGCGCGCGGCGACGTCAACGAATACGTGGCGACGATCATCGAAGGCTGGACCTTCAAGCGCATGCGCGCGGAGCTGGACGCGAATCCGGCGCTCAAGCACGACACCGCGGGCATGAGCGACGCCGATCTGATGAACGCGATCAACGCGCCGGAAGCGTCGATCGGCAACGGCGAAGGGCTGTTCTTCCCCGACACCTATCTGTTCGACAAGAACACCAGCGATCTCGACGTCTACCGGCGCGCGTACCGCCTGATGCGTCTGCGTCTCGACGAGGCCTGGACCGCACGCGCGCCGAACCTGCCGTACAAGACGCCGTACGACGCGCTGACCATGGCGTCGATCATCGAGAAGGAAACCGGCAAGCCGTCGGACCGGCCGATGGTGGCCGCGGTGTTCGCGAACCGTCTGCGGGTCGGCATGCCGTTGCAGACCGATCCCACCGTGATCTACGGAATGGGCGACAGCTACACCGGCCGCATCAGGAAGAAAGACCTGCAAACCGACACTCCCTACAATACCTACACCCGGATGGGTCTGCCGCCTACGCCCATTTCGCTGCCAGGTGTCGCGTCGCTGCAAGCGGCGCTGAACCCGGCGCAAACCACCGCGTTGTACTTCGTGTCGCGCGGCGACGGCAGCAGCATCTTTTCCGACACTCTCGGCGATCACAACAAGGCCGTAGACAAATACATTCGAGGTCAATGATGGCGCGGGGCAAATTCATCACGTTCGAGGGCATCGACGGTGCCGGCAAAACCACCCATCTTGCGTGGTTCCGCGAGCGCCTCGCGCAGCACGTCGCGGCAAGCGGCCGGTCGGTCGTCATGACGCGCGAGCCGGGCGGCACGCAACTGGGCGAGCAGATTCGCGAGATCGTGCTGCATCAAAAAATGGACCTCGAAACCGAGGCCTTGCTGATGTTCGCGCTGCGTCGTCAGCATCTGGCCGAAATCATCGAGCCGGCGCTCGCGCGCGGCGACTGGGTGCTGTCCGACCGTTTCACCGACGCCACCTTTGCGTACCAGGGCGGCGGCCGCGGGCTGCCGCGCGACAAGCTCGAAACGCTCGAGCGCTGGGTGCAGGGCGGTTTCCAGCCGGACCTGACGGTGCTGTTCGACCTCACGCCCGAAATCGCCAGCGAACGGCGCAGCGCGGCGCGCGATCCGGATCGTTTCGAGAGCGAGTCCGACGCGTTTTTCAACCGCACCCGCGCGGAATATCTGCGGCGCGCGGAAGAGGCGCCTTACCGGTTCGCTATCATCGACTCTTCGCAGAGCATTGCCCGAATTCAGAAGCAACTCGAAGAATTGATTGCAGTGCTTTGATTGGGAAGGGTTTTTCGTATTCTCCCGGCGCTGCCTTGTAACGTTCAACTGTTTGAAAACAAAGAGTCAAGATGATTTATCCGTGGCAAGCCGATGACTGGAACCGCCTGCAACAGCTGCGCGGCCACTGGCCGCACGCATTGCTGCTGCATGGGCAGGCGGGGATCGGCAAGCTGCGATTCGCGCAGCATCTCGCGCAGGGCCTGCTGTGCGAGGCGCAGCAGGCCAACGGCGAGCCGTGCGGCGCGTGCGTCGCGTGCAACTGGTTCACGCAGGGCAATCATCCCGATTACCGGATCGTGGTGCCGGAAGCGCTCGCGGCCGAAGCAGGTCTCGCGACCACCGCCGACGAAAAAGCGGAAAAAGCCGACGCCGACGAAGGCAAGAAGACCCGCGCACCCAGCAAGGAAATCAAGATCGAGCAGATTCGCGGCTTGCTGGATTTCGTCGGCGTGGGTTCGCATCGGGGCGGCGCGCGCGTGGTCGTGCTGTCTCCGGCCGAGGCGCTGAACATCGCCGCGGCCAACGCGCTGCTCAAGACGCTCGAGGAACCGCCGGCCGGCGTCGTGTTCCTGATGGTGTCGGCGCGCATCGACCGGTTGCTGCCCACCATCATCAGCCGCTGCCGCCAATGGCCGATGACGCTGCCGGCGTCGCAAGCAGCCACGCAATGGCTCGCCGCGCAAGGTGTCGCCGACGCTCCCGCGCTGCTCGCCGAAGCCGGTGGCGCGCCGCTCACGGCCCTGGCGCTGGCCAGCGACGAGAACCGCGCGCTGCGCGACTGGACGCTGAAGCAACTTGCCGCCGGCCCGGCTTGCGACGCGTTCGCGTGCGGCGAAGCGCTGCAAAAGCTGCCGGTGCCGCTGGTGCTCGGCTGGTTGCAACGCTGGATGTACGATTTGCTGGCGCAGCGCACGGCCGGTGCGCCGAGGTATTTTCCGCAGGCTTCGTCGGCGCTGACGCGTTGTGCGTCGCAGGCCGACGCCAGCGCGTTCGCGCGTTTCATGCGCACGGTGACGCGGCAGCGCGCCGTCGAGAATCATCCGCTGAACGCACGGCTCGTGTTCGAGGAACTGTTTATCGGCTATCGCGAGTTGTTCGCGTAGGTCCTTGTTCCGACAGGCGGTGCCGCGTTCGGACGGGAGAGCCAAGGCCATGCTTCATTCATGGCCGCCGCCGGACCATCGCCGTGTCGTCTTCCATCTTTCACATTCAAACACCATGAGCCTTTCCTACCGCGATGCCACACTCGACGATCTGCCCACGATCGTCGCCATCTACAATTCGACCGTGCCGTCGCGGCAAGTCACCGCCGATCTGGAGCCGGTCAGCGTCGAGAGCCGTCTCGCGTGGTTTCAGGCGCACGGCCCGCACAAGCGCCCGCTGTGGGTGGTGGAAGACTCGCAGCAGCCCGGCCGTGTGATCGCGTGGCTGAGTTTTTCGGACTTCTACGGCCGGCCGGCCTATCTGCGCACCGCGGAAGTCAGCATCTATCTGGACGAAAGCGCACGCGGCAAGGGGCTCGGCAAGCAGTTGCTGGCGGCCTCGCTGGCGGCCGCGCCGGCGCTCGGCATCGATACGGTGCTGGGTTTCATCTTCGGCCACAATGATGCGAGCCTGCGCCTGTTCCGCAGCTTCGGCTTCGACACGTGGGGTTCGTTGCCGCGCGTCGCGGTGCTGGACGGCGTGGAGCGCGATCTGGTGATTCTCGGCAAGCGCCTCGACGCCGCAGCCTGATCGATCTGGGCTTGAGTGGCTAGAACCCGGGGCCCGCATTCACGGTATTTATCCGCAGGACATCATCATGTTTGTCGACTCGCATTGCCATATCAACTTCGAAGGACTCGCCGACCGCCTGCCGCAGGTGCTCGAGAACATGCGCAGCCATTCGGTCACGCATGCGCTGTGCGTGTCGGTCGATCTGGAAACGCTGCCGTCCGTGCTCGCGATCGCCAGCGAACATGAGAACGTGTACGCGTCGGTCGGCGTGCATCCGGATCACGAAGAGATGCGCGAGCCGAGCCTCGCCGAACTGGTGGAGCTGGCCGAACATCCAAAGGTGGTCGCGATCGGTGAGACCGGGCTCGACTACTACCGCCTCGAAGGCCGCTCGATCGCCGACATGGAATGGCAGCGCGAGCGCTTTCGCACGCACATCCGCGCGGCGCACGCAACGAAGAAGCCGCTGATCATCCACACGCGTTCGTCGTCCGAAGATACGCTGCGCATCATGGCCGAGGAGCGCGCGAGCGAGCCCGGCGGCGTGATGCATTGTTTCACCGAGCCGTGGGCCGTCGCCGAGCGGGCGCTCGCGCAGAATTTTTACATCTCGCTGTCGGGGATCGTCACGTTCAAGAGCGCGATGGATGTGCAGGACGTCGCGCGGCGTGTGCCGCTCGAACGTCTGCTGATCGAAACCGACTCGCCGTATCTCGCGCCGGTGCCGTATCGCGGCAAGCCTAATGAACCTGCGTACGTAAGTTATGTCGGACGGTTTATCGCGCAGCAACGCGAGATGCCGGACACGGCGTTGGCCGCCGCGACGACCCAGAACTTTTTCCGGCTCTTCAAGATTCCCGTGCCGGCTGGCGCGTGACTCTGAAAGACCAGAAATATCAAATGGATAGGAAATTTTCCTAAAGTAAAATATGATGATTATTCGACTATCGATTCCGGCGTTTCCGTTGATCTCAACCACACAAGCGCTGCTCGCGTCGGCACGTCGCCGCACGGCGCGCGTCACGCTGGGCGCGCTCTTCGCGTGCGCGGCGCTGAGTTCGCTGCTCGCCACGCCCGCGCAAGCCGCGCCGATCGACACGCTGATCAAGGCCGTCAAGTTCGACGACATCGACGGCGTCAACAAGCTGCTCGCCAAAGGGATGGACCCGAACAGCGTCGACAACCAGGGCTACCCGCTGCTGGTGATCGCCGCACGCGAGAAGTCGGACAAGGTGGGCGCGGCGCTGGTCGCCAATCCGAAGACCAACATCGAAATCCAGGACAAAGCCGGCGAGAACGCGATGATGATGGCCGCGCTGAACGGCGATCTCGACTTCGTCAACCTGCTGATCGCGAAAGACGCCGAAGTCAACAAAAAGGGCTGGGCGCCGCTGCACTACGCGGCTGCGAATGGCCACGACGACGTCGTCAAGGTGCTGCTCGACCATTCGGCCTATGTCGACGCCGGCTCGCCGAACGGCACCACGCCGCTGATGATGGCGGCGCGCGGCGGTCACGTGTCGACCGTGAAGCTGTTGCTCGACAACGGCGCGGATCTCACGGTGAAGAACCAGATCGGCATGACGGCGCTGGACTTCGCGAAGACGTACAAGGAGCCGGACGTGGTCGAAGGGTTGACGGCGCGTTTGCAGCAGACGCAGCAGAAGTAACGAGCCCGGCGCGGGACAAACCTGCAAGCCGGTGGCCACCGGCTTGCGAGTGTCTTGCGCCTCGCGCACCGGTCAGCCTGGTGCTGGCCGCTGGAAAATGAAGTTAGCGACGGCGGGCATGACTGCCGCTTCGCAAAACAGTGCAGAATGACGAACATTGGCGCGCCGGCCTGGCGTGCCGCCCGGAGCGGCGCAAGACCGCCCGATAAACCACCCTGGAAAGGAACACCATGCTGCGGGCTTTGATTTTCGCCAGCGCGCTTGCCGCACCGCTTTCGGCATTCGCGTTTACGGGTGGCGACCTCAACAAGCTGTGCACGAAAACCGACGTCGCATCGCGTAGCGCCTGCGCGGCCTATATCGAAGGCGCCGCCGACGGCATCTTCAACACCATCGACGCGATCGGCGGCACCACTGGCCCGCGCGTCGGCCAGTACTTCTGCTTGCCGCAAGACGCGCGTTCGTCGCAACTCACCGATGCGGTGCGCAAGTACATCGCGGAAAATCCGATCGTCGCGGGCTATAACGCCAGCACGGCGATCTCGCTGGGACTCGGCAAGGCGTTTCCTTGCCGGAGCGGGAATTGAATCTGCTTGAATCCGCCTGAGTCCGCTGGCCGGATTCGACGTTTTGAGTTCGACGTTTCAAACGGATCGACGGGCAGGCTCGTCGATCCGCTTCTGAATTGCAGAGCGGCCGTGTCCGTTTTGCGCCTGGTTTGCCCGCGTCCACGCGTTCCTCCGACCTGCGGTCGCCGTTCCCACTCCATCCAAGAGGAGAACGTTCCTTCATGCCCACTCTCGACGAACTCAGCCGCATCGCCGACGCCCCGTTGCACAGTTGGCTCGGCACCCTGATCGTCTCCTTCATCGCGGTGCTGCTCGCAATCGGCGTGCATCGCGTCGGCGCGCGGATCGTCAAGCGTATCGCGCGGCCTTATCCGCTGACCAGCGTCGTGCTGCGCTATATCGACAAGCCGTCGCTCTTCGTCCTCGTGATCCTCGCTCTGGAGGCGATCAGCTGGGAGGCGCCCGACACGCTGAACTTCATCACGCCGCTGCGCGACGCCGCCGCGATCGCGCTGATCGGCGCGCTGACATGGCTGTCGGTGCGCTCGGCGGCGGCCATCGGCGAGGCGATCATTCAGGCCCATCCGCTCGATACCGCCGACAACCTGCAAGCGCGCCGCATCCACACGCAGGCTCGCGTGCTCGCGCGTTCGGTGATGCTGGTGATCGTGATCGTCGGCGTGGGCGGCGCGTTGATGACGTTTCCCAATGTGCGGCAGATTGGCGCGAGCTTGCTGGCGTCGGCGGGCGTGGCCGGGCTGGTCGCCGGTATTGCGGCGCGGCCGGTGCTCGGCAATCTGATCGCCGGTTTGCAGATCGCGCTGTCGCAACCGATCCGGCTGGACGACGTCGTCGTGATTCAGGGCGAGTGGGGGCGTATCGAGGAAATCACCGGCACTTATGTGTCGGTGCGTTTGTGGGACCAGCGCCGGCTGATCGTGCCGCTGCAATGGTTCATCGAGAATCCGTTTTCCAACTGGACCCGCAGCAGTTCGCAGATCATCGGCACGGTGTTCCTGTATGTCGATTACCGGATGCCGCTCGCGCCGCTGCGTGAAGAACTCGCGCGCATCGTCGAAGATGCGCCGGAATGGGATCGTCGCGTGCAGGTGCTGCAAGTCACCGACGGCACCGAGCGCTCGATGCAGTTGCGCGCGCTCGTCAGTTCGCTCGATTCGGGTTTGAACTGGGACCTGCGTTGCCGTGTGCGCGAGGGCCTGCTCGACTTCATCCAGCAACACTATCCGCAGTACTTGCCACGGGCGCGCGCCGAGGTGTCGGCGGAACTCGAAAACGTGAAGGGCGAGCCGCTCGCGTGGGTGCCGCGTAGCGCGCAAACGCCGGCCGGCAGCACGGCGGCGCATACTGAAGCCGATCCGGTGGCGAGCCGCGTGGGTCGTCCGCAGACGGCCGATGCCGCGCGTACGGTCAAAGAGAAAGCCTAGCGCAAAACGGGAGCGGGAATCGCTGCAACCGAGCGAACGCTCCGAGCATACCAGGGAGGAAAGACAACATGGGTCGACTGATCGTCGTGTCGAATCGCGTCGCAACGCCGACGGAAACCAAAGGGTCGGCGGGCGGGCTTGCCGTCGGCGTGTTCGGTGCGCTCAAGGATGCCGGCGGCGTGTGGTTCGGCTGGAGCGGCGACGTGGTGAGCGAAACCGTCGCCAATGCCGGCCCCACGCTGGAACAGGACGGCGCGGTGACCTTCGCGACCGTCGGTCTCACGCGCAAGGATTACGACCAGTACTACCGCGGTTTTTCGAACGCGACGTTGTGGCCGGTGTTCCATTACCGCAACGACCTCGCGCGCTACGAGCGCGAAGAGTACGCGGGCTACCGGCGCGTGAACGCATGGCTCGCGCACAAGCTGATCAAGCTGCTCGAACCGGACGACGTGATCTGGATTCACGACTACCACCTGATCCCGTTCGCCGAAGCGCTGCGCAACGAAGGCATCACGAACCGCATCGGCTTCTTCCTGCATATTCCGTTTCCCGCGCCGCAGATTCTGCTCAACATTCCGCCGCACGAAGAACTGGTGAAGTCGCTGTCCTGCTACGACCTGCTGGGTTTCCAGACCGCGACCGACGAAGAGGCTTTTCACGACTACGTGGTGCGTCACGCGCGCGGCACGGTCACCGAGGGCAACCATGTCGAAGCGTTCGGCCGCAAGCTGCGCACGGGTGTCTACCGGATCGGCGTGTTCCCGGACGAAATCGCCGAACAGGCCAGGCGCTACGAAAGCCGTCAGCACGTGCTCGATCTGAAGCAGAGCCTGGAAGGCCGCAAGCTGATCATGAGCGTCGATCGGCTCGATTATTCGAAGGGGCTGGTCGAACGGTTTCGCGCGTTCGAGCAACTGCTGGAGCGCTCGCCGGAGTGGCGCGGCAACGTCACGCTGGTGCAGATCGCGCCGCCCACGCGTTCGGACGTCGCCACTTATCAGAAGATCCGTCAGGACCTCGAATACGAAGCAGGGCGCATCAACGGCCGGTATTCAGGCCTCGACTACACGCCGATCCGCTATCTGAACCAGCAATACGACCGCTGGAAGCTGATGTCGCTGTTTCGCGAATCGCAGATCGGTTTCGTCACGCCGCTGCACGACGGGATGAACCTCGTCGCGAAAGAGTACGTGGCCGCGCAGAATCCCGACGATCCGGGCGTGCTGGTGCTGTCGATGTTCGCCGGCGCGGCGGCCGAGCTGAGCGGCGCGCTGCTGGTCAATCCGCACGACGCGATCGGCATGTGCGAGGCACTGCAACGCGCGTTGCAGATGCCGCTCGACGCGCGCCAGCGGCGTCACGAGATCAACATGGCGGCGCTGCGCAAGAACGACCTCGGCGTGTGGCGCGACAGCTTCCTGCGCGATCTGCGCAGCGTGCCGATGCAGAAGCCGGGCAAGGGCGGTGGGCATCGCTGATGATGAGGTTTCCGAAGCAGATGACGATGCGCGGGTTCGTCCGCCAGGTGGCCGCATGCTGAGCACGCTTGCAATCGCCGGATACCGGTCGCTGCGCGATCTGATCGTGCCGCTCGGCAAGCTGAATGTGATCACCGGCGCGAACGGCAGCGGCAAGTCGAGCGTGTATCGCGCGTTGCGCCTGCTCGCGGAGACCGCGCGGGGTGGCGTGATCGTGTCGCTGGCGCGCGAGGGCGGCTTGCAGTCCACTTTATGGGCCGGCCCCGAGCGCTTTTCGCGCGCGGTGCTGGCGGGCGAGCATCCGGTCGAACCGCTGCGCCGCAAGGAGCCTGTGAGCCTGCGGCTCGGCTTTTCCGGCGACAGCTTCGGCTACGCGATCGATCTCGGTTTGCCGCCGCTCGATCGCGTGACGCGTTTCCCGCTCGATCCGACGATCAAGCGCGAATGCATCTGGAGCGGGCCGGTGTTGCGGCCGTCGGCGTTGCTGGTCGATCGTCACGGCGCGGTGCTGCGCACGCGTGACGAAGGAGGCGACTGGCAAACCATCGCGCAGCCGGTGGCGAGCTTCGACAGCATGATGACGGAGTTCTCCGACCCGCGCACCGCGCCGGAGATGATCACGGTGCGCGAGCAGATCCGCTCGTGGCGCTTCTACGACCATTTCCGGACCGACGCCGAAGCGGCCGCGCGTCTGCCGCAGATCGGCACGCACACGCCGGTGCTGTCCAACGACGGCGCGGATCTCGCCGCCGCGTTGCAAACCATCCGCGAAATCGGCGACCCGGCCGCGCTCGATGCTGCTATCGACGACGCATTCCCCGGCTCGCGCATCGACGTCGGGACGCAGGACGGCCGCTTCGAAGTGACGATGCAGCAGCATGGGCTGCTGCGGCCGCTGAAGGGCGCGGAGCTATCGGACGGCACATTGCGCTATCTGCTGCTGGTCGCCGCGCTGCTGACGCCGCGGCCGCCCGCGCTGCTGGTGCTGAACGAGCCGGAAACCAGCCTTCATCCCGATTTGCTGCCGGCGCTCGCCCGTCTGATCGCGCGCGCGGCCGCGCATTCGCAGGTGCTGGTGGTGTCGCACGCGGCGCGTTTGATTGCGGCGCTGGAGCGCGACGAAGGCAGCCAGTCGATCGTGCTGGAGAAACATTTCGGCGCCACGCGTATTGCCGATGCCGACGACCTCGACCTGCCTGCGTGGAAATGGCCGGCGCGCTAGAAGCAGTGGTGCGGCGGTGGTGCGGCGGTGGTGCGGCGCGCTGCACGTTGCGTGTATGTAAGCTGAATGTAACAGCAGGCAGGAATTGCAAGGCCAGCGGCTTTTGCTGGCCTGCTGGGGAATAATGCTTCGATGTGCCTGGTGGTTTCTGCACGGGCGCACCGCGTCGCAGGCCGTGCGTTTGCTGGAATGAAAGGGCGCTGTCATACTCAGCCCCGCTGACGCGCAGCGCCTTGGGCGCAAGCCGTCAGACTATGGAGACAGATATGAAGATTGCGCAGATCGCCCCGTTGACCGAATCGGTGCCGCCCAAGCTTTATGGCGGCACGGAGCGCGTCGTCTCGTACATCACCGAAGCGCTGGTGGATCTCGGCCACGACGTGACCCTGTTCGCAAGCGGCGACTCGGTCACCAGCGCGAAGCTGGAGGCGGTGTGGCCGCGCGCGCTGCGTCTGGACCCCGGGATTCGCGACCGCGTGGCGCCTCATATGCTGTTGATGGAACTGGTGCGGCGCCGCGCGGAAGAATTCGACGTGCTGCATTTCCACCTCGACTATTATTCGTTCTCGGTTTTCAAGCGCCAGGACACGCCGTTCGTCACGACGATGCACGGCCGCCTCGATTTGCCCGAACAGCAGCCGGTGTTCGACACGTTCAATACCGCGCCGGTGATCTCGATCTCGAATGCGCAGCGTCATCCGCTGCCGCAGGCGCGGTGGCTCACCACCGTGTATCACGGGTTGCCGGAGCAGCTTTACACACCGCAACCGGTCGAGCAGCGATATCTTGCGTTCCTCGGCCGCATCTCGCCGGAAAAACGCGTCGACACCGCGATCCGGATCGCCGGACGTTGCGGTATGCCGATCCGGATCGCCGCCAAAGTCGATGCCGCCGACCGCGAGTACTTCGAGCGCGAAATCCGGCCGTTGCTGGACCTGCCGCATGTGGAATTCATCGGCGAAATCGCGGACAACCAGAAGGCCGAGTTTCTGTCCGGCGCGCACGCGCTGCTGTTTCCGATCGACTGGCCGGAGCCGTTCGGTCTCGTGATGATCGAAGCGATGGCCTGCGGCACGCCAGTGATCGCGTTCAATCGCGGCTCGGTGCCCGAAGTGCTGGAAGACGGCCTGACGGGTTATATCGTCGAAGACGAAATCGGCGCGGTGGCGGCGGTGAATCGCCTGCACAAGATGCCGCGTGCCGCGGTGCGCCAACGCTTCGAAGAGCGCTTCACCTCGCACCGAATGGCGCAGCAGTATGTGGATGCGTATCAGTCGGTGATTCGTGCGCAGAAGCGGGCGCGTTTCAAGGTGATCGATACGTCGTCGGGAAGCTGAGCCAGGCGTTTCCGGCTTCCGCAAAAAAGAACGGCGATGCGTGATGCGCATCGCCGTTTTTCGTTGTGCCTACGCTACTTCAGGCGCCCGCTAGAGACAGGCTGCGCCTAGATCTTCAGGCGCGACACCTTGGTGCCGTTGATCGAGATGTCGCCCATCAGGCCGGCATTGGTCAGCACGAATACTTCGACCGGGGCCGTTGCCGTGGTGGTATCGATCGCGCCGTTCGCGCCCATCTTGACCAGCGCGACAGAGGCGTCGCCGCCTGCCGACCAGCCGTCCGCGTTGCGGAATTTGTCGAGCGCATCCTGCGTCATGAACAGGAAGATGATGGCCTTCGACTGCGCGCCCGCCTGCAGGCCGAACGAACCGGAAATCGTGCTGTAGTAGCCGACAGTGCCGCCGCCCACGCGCAGCGAACCTTCGCCGTACTGACCGCCGACGATGAAGCCGGCTTGCAGAACGGACGGGAATACGAGTACGCCGCGCGCCTTGGATACCAGCTCGCGCGAGCCCTTCACGGTGGTGAACAGGCGGGACAGCGTGCCGTCGACGCTGGCGTCGATCGACTGGCGTTTCGATGCATCAGTGGAGGGCGTGTCGTGGTTGCTGCCGTTGGTCGTACAACCGGCGAGTGCAAGGCCTCCGAAAGCGAGCGCAGCGGTGGTCTTCAACATGAAGTTTCGTCTTTGCATCGTTTTTCTCCATCGTGGTTCCTGGGCGCAACCTCAAGTGGTGTTGCCGGGCTGCTCCTGAGTTATATCACAGGCGCGTCTAAAACGCGCCCCCGAACGTTCCGCCAAAAGCCTTGTGCGACGGGGCTTTGAGCTAAATCGTAAATTCCATATCGGTAATTTTGACTGGTTTCGGGGAAGCGTTTGGCGCCGCGGAGACGGCGCTTTCGAGTGGGTTTTTGCCGCATGGCCTCCGGTGCGGGAGCGTGCTGTGACGGCGGTCGGGCTGCTGTTTCGATCTGCCGTTTTTACCGATTTTGAAGTCGTATCGAGCGCGCTGAAATCGGATTGAAAGTGTTGTCTGAATGCCGCATACCGTTGCAGCGGTGCAAGGCACGAAGCGCGAGCGAGCCCGTCGCAACTGGCGGCTTCATCCGTTGTTCGCAGGGCTTTTCACCGACGGCGGCCGCCGCAATGCGCGCCGCACCATGCCGATCACGAGGCCGATCAGAAACAGCGCGATCGCCGGCACAACCCAGTAGCCGACGAATGCGTGCCAGAGGTAGGCCATCAGCGTGGAACGGCGCACGCTGTATTCATTGCGGGCGTCCTGCTGACGCGGCGCGTTGGCGGCCAGCACATCGGGCGGGCAGCCGGCGGCCTGTGCTTCGTCGGGTTTGCCGTGGCAGCGCGCGGGCGCGCCGGCGGCGCGTTGGGCGTCGGTGAATGTCCAGGTAGTCAGTGCGCGATCGAGGTCGACGGCGTTGTACGCCATTTCCTCGCGGATCTCGTTGACCGCGACGATCGCGACGGGCACCGCCCAGAATACGATGACGACCAGCCACCGCCTCAGCCAGCGGTTTTTATGCTTCGATACCATCCTTGCCTCCGATGGGTGCTGTGCAGCACCAACGACAAGATGGCGGCCCGTCTAATGTTTGTGTATGGGGGTGGGCCGTCTCCGCAGCCATCATAGAAGAAAAACGGCGCGTTCGGGCAGATGGGGGGGCCGCGCGGTGAAGCGTAGTGCAGCGCAGTGAAGGCTGAAGGGTTAAAACACAAAGCCGCGCGGAATGTCCACGCGGCTTTGTTCGGGCGTCAGGCGGCGATGTACAGGGCAGCGGGGCGCGCGCCGGGGTGAGAACCGCGGCGCACGTTCGATTGCATGCATCGCTGCCGCCTCGTTGTCGCCTCGTTGTCGCCTAGTTGGCCGGCGACGACGACAGGCACGACTTCATGAATGCCTTGCGATCGTCGCCCTTCTTGCCGGTAGCCTGCGTGTTGCACGCCTTCATCTTGTCCTGCTGGCTCATCGGCGCGGCGGCGGCCGGTTTGGCGGACAGACAGGTCTTCATGAAAGCCTTGCGGTCGTCGCCTTTCTTGTCGGCCGCCTGCTTGTTACAGTCGGCCATTTTGGTCTGCTGGCTATTCTGCGCGAATGCCGGCGAAACGAGGACAGCGCCCAACACCAGTGCAGCGATTGCGGATTGGATTTTCATGTGACACTCCATCGGTGGTGAAAACGTTTTTGGTCGTTCATGCGCGTGGGCGTCAACGGCATCCAGGGCCCCCCGGCACGTCCATTATGGCAAATGCTGTCTGCCAGAACGGACAAAGAGCCATTCCCGTTGACAGGCGCCCACGCTCGTTTTCCCTGGCACGGCGAGCTGGAGGGCGTGCCTCCGCCGTTAAAAACAGCGATTACGACTGCGCCGAAATATGCTATGCATTCCAGATTAATTTCGCTGATGAATTCAGTGAATGACATCGAAGCATTTCGGGAATGATTGAGAAAAAATATGCGATGCAATCGGCATCCACGGAGATTCAATTCAATAGAAATTCGGCACAAAATTCCGTCAATACGAATGCCAGTAATATTGACTACGACAGATGTCGTGCAGTGTCGTCGAATGCGCGGTCTGTCGGTGTCATCACCCCAGCCAGAGGAGACTCGCCATGCATTACCTGTTGATCTATGACCTCGTACCCGACTACCTCGAACGGCGCGCGGCGTATCGCGATGCGCATCTGAAGCTCGCGTGGGCAGCGGCTGCGCGCGGTGAATTGCAGCTTGGCGGCGCGCTCGCCGACCCAACGGACACGGCTGTGCTGCTCTTCGAAGGGGATTCGCCGGCAGCCGCCGAAGCCTTTGCGAACGCCGATCCGTATGTGACGTCCGGCCTCGTGGCGCGCTGGCAAGTGCGCGCATGGACGACCGTGGTGGGCGAGCGTGCAGCGAAGCCGGTGCGCTAGCAGCAGCGCCTTCTGGCAGGCAAAAATTCGCGCAAAACGCATGCAGATGAATTAGCGTTCAAGCACCGAATTCGTATTGGCCATTCAGTGTCGATCGCTTGCCGCTTTGCTGCCCAATAGCCTCTTTCGGCACCGAAGCCGACAGCACTTCTGTTACGGCAATAAGAGAAATGATGCGACAAAAATCACAAGATTGTTTCTATCCGTAACACTTGTCTCAACGATATTCACGCAAACCCTGGTGATGGTATGCTTCGTGCACAAATTCTCCCATGCACGAGTGAGACCACGTTCTGTGCTTCGCAATAGGGACAAACCGCACTAAGCCAGTGCGATATCGGCCCGCTAACAGAACGTACAAAACATATTTGTGCAACCGCGGGCTGCACACGGATCGTGAAAGTTGAATCCGTGGCAGTCCAAAGCCGCGGCCCGGCCAGGCTGCGTGGAGAACTCCAGATGTTTTTCGATGAGCTAAGCAATGACGAATGGGCGCTGCTGGCAGCGCTTGTCTCCGATGAGCCGGCCGTTCGTCTGAACCGACGCGGCCGGCCCCGCGCCGAACCCCGCATCGTGGCGAACGCCGTGCTGTGGATCATGACAACCGGTGAACCCTGGTCGAAGCTGCCGGGCCGCTATCCGTCGGGTCCCACTTGCCGGCGCCGTTTCGAAGAGTGGCAAATGAACGGCACGCTGCTCGACATGGTTCGGCTGCTGTCCGGAACCGGGCGCACGTTCGCGTATGTCCCGCAACCGGCGCCGCCTGTCACCGCCAAACCCGCCGCGCCTGTCGCGCCCACGCCCAGCGTGCGCGAGGAATTCGTGCGCGGGGTGTCCTGGAAGAGCCCGGAATCGTGGCAGGCGCCCGGTGCGTCGAGCCGCCTGAGCAGTTGGCGCTCGGCCGACCCGATCGCGGATATCACGCGTCAGCTTTCCGGACTTGCCAACGTGCCGCCGCCGGTGTCTCGCACGCCCGCGCCGCGGCCGTCGATGCGCGCGCCCATGACCGACATGCGGCCCGACATGAGCGAGGCGGGCGCTGTCGGCGTGGCGATGTACGAGTTGAACGCCGCGATCGCCAGCGCGCGTTATTCGCAAGATCAATCGGAGATGCAGGGGCAGCACTCGCGTAGCGCGCTGTCGATGAGTCTCGCGCCGCGCGGCACGCAGATCGCCGACCAGCACGGCTATGCGATCTACGTCGCGGCCGAGCGGGTGCCCAACGCGATGTATCGCGCGTGGGCGGAAATCATGAAGGACGGCAAGCGCGTGGAGCGTTCCGGTCTGGTCGGCCCGCGCTTCGCGCAGGCGGACGAGGCGGAGCAGTACGCGCTCGAATGGGCGCAGCAGTGGATCGATCGTGAGTGCCTCACGCTCGCCGCGGGCAGCGCTCATCAGCAGGCGGCGCATGCATCCCATCCGCAGGCAGCCGGGGCGGTACAAGCCACCACGCAGGCCACCGCACAAGCCACGACACCACCGGTCGCGCGTCCCTTGCCGGCGATGCGTCATGTGCCGGAGCCGGTCGTGGTGAATCACAGCGGGCCGCTGCATGGTCCGATCAACGCGTTTCGCGGACCGCTGCGCCGTTATCCGAGCGAACCCGCGGCGCCCGGCAATACAGCATCGGAAAGCAGTGCATCAGATCGTTATCCGTCGTATCCCGAACTCATCTCCCACGCGGGGTGAGCGCCGGCGGCTAGCATCGCAGTTCCCCGCGGCCGTCAGGAGCAACAGCCGCAGGTTCCCGCTTCATCCGTGGTGAATCACCCTGCTGTCATTGGCGGCCATACGTGTCGTCGAAACGTACGATGTCGTCTTCGCCGAGATACGAACCGGACTGCACCTCGATCATTTCGAGCGGCATCTTGCCGGGGTTCTCGAGACGATGCGTGACGCCGAGCGGAATATAAGCCGATTCGTTTTCGGAGACGATAAAGCGCTCTTCACCGCGCGTGACGAGCGCCGTGCCGCGCACCACGATCCAGTGTTCCGCGCGGTGATGATGCATTTGCAGCGACAGCCGCGCACCCGGTTTCACGACGATGCGTTTGACCTGGAAGCGCTCGCCGGTATCGACGGAATCGTAGTTGCCCCACGGGCGATGCACCTTGCGATGGTTGGCCGCTTCGAGGCCGCCATCGTTGCGAATCCGTCCGACGATCTTCTTGACGTCCTGGACGCGTGATTTATCGGCGACCAGAATCGCGTCGGCGGTTTCGACCACCACGAGATCCTGGGTGCCCACGCAGGCGATCAGGCGTCCTTCCGAATGCGCGAAGGTCGAGTTCGAGCCTTCGAACATCACGCGACCGCGGCCGACGTTGTCGTCGCTGTCTTTCTCCGAGATGTCCCAGATCGCGTCCCACGATCCGACGTCGGACCAGCCGGCTTCGAGCGGCACGACGACACCGGACGCCGCGCTCTGATCGTTGCCGAGTTGTTCCATCACCGCATAGTCGATCGAATTCGACGGCGACGCGCCGAACGCTTCGCGATGCAGGCGGAAGAAGTCGCCGTCCGCCTTGCCGCCGGCCACCGCCGCCTCGCAGGCGTCGAGAATCGCCGGCTGGAAGTGGCGAATCGCTTTCAGCCACGTCGACGCGCGCATGATGAAAATGCCGCTATTCCACCAGTATTCCTGCGATTCGATATAGCGCTGCGCCAGTTCGAGGTGCGGCTTCTCGACGAAGCGATCGAGCTTGTGCGCGGCGATCTTGCCGGTCTCGTCCTGAGCGGAGTCGTCAGGTGTACCAGGCGTGGCGCTCAAAGCCGCGCCGATACGAATGTAGCCATAGCCTGTTTCGGCACGCGTCGGCACGATACCCATCGTGACGATGTGGCCGGCCGCGGCATGTTGGACACCGGCGGCCACGGCCGTGTGAAAACCGTCGAGGTCGGTCACCGCGTGATCGGCGGGCATCACTACCATCACGCCGTCTTCGTTGTCGGCCGCGATCGCGAGCGCCGCCACTGTGAGCGCCGGCGCGGTGTCGCGGCCGATCGGCTCGAGAATCAGCCGGCTTTGCTTGCCGCTCGTGCGCAACTGCTCGGCGGTCGTGAAGCGATGTTCTTCATTGGCCACCACCACGAGTTGCTCGGCGAGCGGATAGCCGGCTTCGAGCGTGTCGAGACGGCGCGTGGTGGATTGCAGCAGCGAATCGTCGCCGAGCAGGCCGATCAACTGCTTCGGATACTGCTCGCGCGACATCGGCCACAACCGGGTGCCGGAGCCGCCCGCCAGAATCACGGGATGAACCTTGAGCTTGACGTTCAGGGGCGTAGCTTGCGTTGACCGGGTGTCGGCGGGCGTGGCCGTAACCGGAGCTGTCATGATGAACTCCTCGAGGCTGGGTGAGTGCGACGATTTTTATCACGAACCCGCTAATCAATAAAAGCGCGTTAAATAGATTCGAATATAAAAAACGCGAATAAAATTAAGCGATTCGATGAAGAAAAAATGTCCGGCCGTTATTTAAAAAAGAAAAATTACCCGAAAAAAACCGGCATCGATTTTTTTGCAGAGAACAATAAAGCGGAATTCGGCTGGATAACAACACGTAAGCTTTCTCGGGCAATCGCAAGAAAGCTGCCTCACGCTTGGCGGAAGAGGGTTCGAAGTCATGCTGAAACGCTAAATCCGGCAAAAATTGCCGAACAAAAATCAGAAAAAATGCTGAAATTCTGACCGATACAATTTGAGATATTTTGCTGTCTTGCAGCGCGAATTTTAATGTCGCTTTATCTATACCTGTACAAGGGTATTCACTCATTCCGACCCACGTTTTCCGGTCCGGCTTTTTGCAGCCGGATTCGAGACCGGAAAGCGGCAGAGCAATTAGCACCGGACCCATCAGATTCGCGTCGCGCATTTACTTTTGCCTGACGCGGATACCGGCGTTTGTGTGTGGACGATCACGACGCGTGTGAACGAAATTCAATCAACCGACGGATGGCACTTGACTGACGAATTGAGGTGCAGCGCATGCTGAGCGTTCTATCGAGAATCATCGACATTGCGATGGTCGCGCTCGGCGCCGCCATCGCCGCGGCGGTGCATAACGGCAAGCTGGTGTGGCTGGACGACGTTCAGAGCGTCTCGCTCGCGTTCGACTGCCTGCTCGTGGTGGTGTTCTTCCCCGCGCTCGGCATCTATCAGTCATGGCGCGGCAAGCCGCTCTACGACCTGCTGTGCCGCGTCGCGGGCGGCTGGGTGATGGTGGAGGTCACCGGCATCCTGATCAGCTTCAGCCTGCACCGCGCGGACAGCCTGTCGCGCCTGTGGCTGCTGTATTGGGCCGTGGCGACCATCGTGCTGCTGATCGTCACCAAGGTGATCGTCTATTCGATCCTGCGCGGCTTGCGGCGCGAAGGTTTCAATCAGCGCGCGGTGGCGATCGTCGGCGGCGCGCCGTACGGGCGCTTTCTGATCCAGCAGATGCGCGGCCGCCCGGAAGCGGGCTTCAGTCCGATCGTGGTGTTCGACGAAGACGGCACGATCAATCCGTACGAAGACCCCGATACGAGCGACGCGATCGAAGGCGTGCCGGTCGAACGCGATTACGCGCGGATGCTGCAACTGCTGCGTCAGCGCGCGATCCGCGAGTTGTGGCTCGCGCTGCCGATTTCGAAGGAGAAGGAGATTCATCGCTTCGTGATGGATCTGCGCAACGACTTCGTGAACATCCGTTTCATTCCGGACGTGCGCAGTCTCACGCTGTTCAATCAGCCGATGGTCGATCTGCTCGGCGTGCCGGCGATCAACCTCGCGGCCTCGCCGATCACCGATCTGCGCGTGCTGCCCAAGCGCATCTTCGACCGGCTGTTCGCGCTCGGTGCATTGACGGCGCTCGCGCCGCTGATGATCGCGATCGCGGTGATGGTGAAGCTCAGCTCGCCGGGCCCGGTGTTTTTCCGTCAGAAGAGAAAAGGCATCGACGGCAACCAGTTCGAGATCTACAAATTCCGCTCGATGAAGATGCACAAGGAAGAAGCCGGCAAGATCACCCAGGCCACGCGCCGCGACCCGCGCATCACTGCGGTCGGCGCGTTCCTGCGGCGCACCAGCCTCGACGAGCTGCCGCAATTCATCAACGTGTTGCGCGGCGAGATGTCGGTGGTCGGCCCGCGTCCACATGCGCTCGAACACGACGACATCTACAAGGATCTGGTGAAGGGCTACATGCACCGTTACCGGATCAAGCCGGGTATCACCGGGTGGGCGCAGATCAACGGCTATCGCGGCGAAACCGACCGCATCGAAAAGATGATGGGCCGCGTGAAGCTCGATCTGTACTACATGCAGCACTGGACCTTCTGGCTCGACATCAAGATCGTCGTGCTGACGCTGTGGAAGGGCTTCGTGGGCAGCAACGCTTACTGAAACGAAGTCATGCGCCGCAGCGCGGCGCATGACCGCTCTTCCGAATCAACTCCCTTTTGCGAGGTGTAATACATGAACCTGACGATCATCGGTAGCGGCTACGTAGGCCTCGTGACCGGCGCATGTCTGGCCGACATCGGTCACGACGTGTTCTGTCTCGACGTCGATCAGCGCAAGATCGACGTGCTCAACAACGGCGGCGTGCCGATTCACGAACCGGGTCTGCAGGAGATCATCGCGCGCAATCGCAAGGCGGGGCGCCTGAAGTTCTCGACCGATATCGAAGCCGCGGTCGCGCACGGCGACATCCAGTTCATCGCGGTGGGCACGCCGTCCGACGAAGACGGTTCCGCCGACCTGCAATACGTGCTGGCCGCCGCGCGCAATATCGGCCGGCATATGACGGGCTTCAAGGTGATCGTCGACAAATCGACGGTGCCGGTGGGCACGGCTTCGCGCGTGCGCGACGTGATCGCCGCGGAACTGGCCGCGCGCAACGCGAGCCACATGTTCTCGGTGGTGTCGAATCCCGAGTTCCTGAAGGAAGGCGCGGCCGTCGAAGATTTCACGCGCCCCGATCGCATCGTGCTCGGTTGCGACGAGGACGTGCCCGGCGAAAAGGCGCGCGAACTGATGAAGCGCCTGTACGCGCCGTTCAACCGCAACCGCGAACGCACGCTGTACATGGATGTGCGCTCGGCCGAATTCACCAAGTACGCGGCCAACGCGATGCTCGCGACGCGCATCTCGTACATGAACGAACTGGCGAATCTCGCCGACCGCGTGGGCGCCGATATCGAAGCGGTGCGCCGCGGCATCGGCTCCGATCCGCGAATCGGCTACGACTTCCTGTACGCCGGCTGCGGCTACGGCGGCTCGTGCTTCCCGAAAGACGTGCAAGCGTTGATCCGCACGGCCGCGGACCACAAGGCCAATCTGCGCATTCTCGAAGCGGTGGAAGCCGTCAACGACACGCAGAAAAGGATCCTCGCGCAGAAGATCGTCGCGCGTCTGGGCGAAGACCTGTCGGACCGCACGTTCGGCGTCTGGGGGCTCGCCTTCAAGCCGAATACCGACGACATGCGCGAAGCGCCGAGCCGGCCGCTGATCGCCGAGCTGCTGCGCCGTGGCGCGCGCGTGAAGGCCTACGACCCGGTCGCGATCGACGAATCGAAGCGCGTGTTCGCGCTCGATCTGAAGGACGTGCCGCAACAGCACGCGCGGCTCGAATTCGTGAAGGAAGAAATGGAAGCGGCCGAAGACGCCGACGCGCTGGTGATCCTCACCGAATGGAAGGTGTTCAAGAGCCCGGACTTCGGTTCGCTGAAAGAGATGCTGAAGACGCCGCTGATTTTCGACGGCCGCAATCTGTACGAACCGGATGCGCTGCTCGAACTCGGTATCGAGTATCACGCGATCGGCCGTCAGCACGCGCTGCGCAATGCGCCGGCGCGCGTCGGCGCGAACGGTCTGCCGCTCGAGGCCGGTTCGGCCACGGCGGAACTGGCCGACGCGGCACGCTGAGCCTGCTGGAAACCGTTTTAAGTCCGCCGCTTTCGACCCGTTCCACACGCACAAGGAGCCCGCGATGTTCGCCAACGTTCTGATCGTCTGCCACGCCAACGTGTGCCGTTCGCCTGCCGCAGAAATGCTGTTCAAGGCCCGGCAGCGTGCCGCGTCGCGGTCGTCCTCAGCGCCGATCGCGTTTCATTCGGCGGGTATCCGCGCAATGAACGGCCACGGGATGGACCCGGTGATGCAACGTCTGCTCGCCGAGCAGGGCGTGGCCTCCGGCATCCACTATTCGCGGCGGCTCGACCGCCAGATCGTGCGTGAAGCCGATCTGGTGCTGGTCAGCGAGCGCGCGCAGGTGGGCGCGGTCGAAGCGCTCGATCCCGCCGCGCGCGGCAAGGTCTATCCGCTCGGCAAATGGGAAGACGACTCCGATGTCGCCGACCCGCACGGCGGCGCGGAAGCCGACTATCGCGAGAGTCTCGTGCTCATCGAACATCTGGTCATGGGATGGCTGAAGAAAATATGCTGATGAAAAAACTCACTGCACACGCATTCGCGAACTGCCGATCGACGTTCGCCGCCACGCTTTTGCTGACGTCCTTTCTGTCGGCCTGCGCTACCGCACCTGGCAATTACCTCGATACGTCGCGTCTGAAAGACGACGGCCAGCATCAAAGCCAGACCGCCGACGAGACCTATCCGGTTCATCTCATCGACGGCCCGCTGGTTGCGGCTCTGGCTCAGGAGCAAGCCGCCGCCGCCGCGCAGCAGACGCTGCCGGGCGCGCGTATCAGCGATCCGTCGCAGTACGTCTATCGGCTGTCGCCGCAGGACATCCTCGGCATCACCGTGTGGGATCACCCGGAATTGACGACGCCGCAGGGCAGCACGTTGTCGGCGGGCGGCAACACCACGCAGTCGATCGGCGGCGCGTTGCAGCAGCCGTACACGGCCGCGTTGCCGGGGCAGGCCGATCCGTACGGCCAGACCATCGCGGCCGACGGCACGATCTTTTTCCCGTTCGTCGGCCGCATCCGAGCCGCGGGCAAGACGGTCGGCGAAGTGCGCGATCAGCTTTCGAGCGGTCTCGTGCGCTACATCCGCAATCCGCAGGTCGACGTGCGCGTGCTGTCGTATCGCGGCCAGAAGATCCAGGTGACCGGCGAAGTGAAAACGCCGGGCCCGCTCGCGGTCAGCGACGTGCCGCTCACGCTGGTCGACGCGATCACACGCTCGGGCGGCACCACGAGCGACGCCGACATCCAGCGTGTGCGTTTGACGCGCAACAAGCAGCTCTATGTGCTCGACGCGAACCGCATGCTCGACCAGGGCGACACCACGCAGGACGTGATGCTGCAAGGCGGCGACGTGATCAACATTCCGGATCGCAGCGACAGCCGCATCTTCGTGATGGGCGAAGTGAAGACGCCGATCCAGGTGCCGATGCTGAAGGGGCGTCTGACGATCGCCGACGCGCTCACGCAGTCGGGCGGCATTCTCGATACCGACGCCAATCCGCGTCAGATCTTCGTGATGCGTGGGATGAAAAATCATCCGACCACGCCGGACGTGTACCGCCTCGACATGACGCAGCCGGACGCGATCATGCTGTCCTCGCAGTTCCAGTTGCAGCCGCTCGACGTCGTGTATGTGGGCACCGCCGCGTCGACCACCTTCAACCGTGTGTTGCAGCAGGTGTTGCCGAGCGTGCAGACGCTGTTCTACCTCAAGCAGCTGACGCGCTAGACGCTAACGCAACCGTTACGGGAACGAATTGTGAACAATCAAATTTCTCCGCACATGGTCGCACCGGCCAGGACCGAAGAAGAGGACGTCGTCCTCGGCCAACTGGTGCAGGTGATTCTCGACGACATCTGGTGGCTGGTCGCGATCGCCGCTGTGATCGTCGGCATCGCGGGCGCGTACTGCTTCCTCGCCAAGCCGATCTATTCGGCCGACGCGCACGTGCGCGTCGAGCAGTCCGACAACACGTCGCAGGCGCTCACGCAGACGCAAACCGGCGCGGCGATCACCACCGGTTCGACTTCGCTGCCGACCGACGCCGAAATCGAAATCATCAAGAGCCGCGGCGTAGTGGGCCCGGTGGTGCAGCAACTGAAGCTGAACTTCAGCGTCGCGCCGAAAACCATCCCGCTGCTCGGCAGCATCGCCGCGCGCTTCGCGACGCCGGGCCAGCCGGCGCGGCCCTGGCTCGGGTTGTCGTCGTATGCGTGGGGCGGTGAAGAGGTCGACGTCGATTCGATCGACGTGGTGCCCGCGCTCGAAGGCCAGAAGCTCACGATGAAAGTGCTCGACGACCAGCACTACGAACTGTATGCCGACAACGGCGCGCTGCTGCTGCGCGGCCAGGTCGGCCAGCAGGAGCAGGGCGGCGGCGTGACGATGCTGGTCGCCAAACTGGTCGCGCGGCCAGGCGAGCAGTTCACGGTGGTGCGCTCGAACGATCTCGACGCGATCGCCGCGTTCCAGTCGGCGATTACCGTGCAGGAGCAGGGCAAGCAGACCGGCGTGATCCAGATCTCGCTGGACGACAAGAGCCCGGCGCACGCGGCGGAAGTCGCCAATGCGCTCGCGCAGTCGTATGTGCGCCAGCACGTGCTGAGCAAGCAGGCCGACGCGAGCAAGATGCTCGACTTCCTGAAGAGCGAAGAGCCGCGCCTGAAGAGCGATCTCGAACGCGCCGAAGCGGCATTGACCGCGTATCAGCGCCAGTCCGGATCGATCAACGCGAGCGACGAAGCGAAGGTCTACCTCGAAGGCAGCGTGCAGTACGAGCAGCAGATCGCCGGCCTGCGTTTGCAGATGGCCTCGATGACCGAGCGCTACGGCGACGATCATCCGATACTCAAGGCCGCGCGTGAACAGATGGCCGAGTTGCAGGCGCAACGCGCCAAATACGCGGACCGTTTCCGCGATCTGCCGGCCACCGAAGTGAAGGCCGTGCAGTTGCAGCGCGACGCAAAGGTCGCGGAAGACATCTATGTGCTGCTGCTCAACCGCGTGCAGGAACTGTCCGTGCAGAAGGCGGGCACCGGCGGCAACGTGCATATCGTCGACGAGGCGATGCGCCCGGGCGCGCCGGTCAAGCCGAAGAAGGTGCTGATCCTGTCGGCGGCCGTGATTCTCGGGCTGATCGCGGGCACCGGCTTCGTGTTCCTGCGCCGCAATATGTTCAAGGGCATCGACGACCCCGATCACATCGAGCGCGCGTTCCATCTGCCGGTGTTCGGCCTCGTGCCGCTGAGCGCCGAGCAGGCGCTGCTCGAAAGCGGCTTCGAGCGCGGCGGCAACCGTCTGCGCTCGGTGCTGGCGAGCGCGCGTCCGAAAGACGTCACGATCGAAAGCCTGCGCAGTCTGCGCACCTCGATGCAGTTCACGATCATGGACGCGAAGAACCGCATCGTGATGCTGACCGGCCCGATGGCAGGCGTCGGCAAGAGCTTTCTGACGGTCAATCTGGCGGTGCTGCTCGCGCATTCGGGCAAGCGCGTGCTGATGATCGACGGCGACATGCGCCGCGGCGCGCTCGAGCGTTATATCGGCGGCGTGCAGGACAACGGTCTGTCGGAATTGCTGAGCGGCCAGATCTCGCTCGAGGAAGCGATTCGCGGCTCGGCCGTGGACGGCCTGAACTTCATCTCGTGCGGCCACCGTCCGCCGAATCCGTCGGAACTGCTGATGTCGCCGCGTCTGCCGCAATACCTCGAAGGCCTCGCCAAACGCTACGACGTGATTCTGATCGACACGCCGCCGGTGCTGGCGGTGACCGATGCGTCGATCATCGGCGCGTATGCCGGCTCGACGTTCTTCGTGATGCGCTCGGGCGTGCATAGCGAAGGCGAAATCGCCGATGCGCTCAAGCGTCTGCGAGCGGCCGGTGTGCACGTGCAGGGCGGCATCTTCAACGGCATGCCGGCGCGCTCGCGCGGCGGCTACGACCGCAGCTATGCGGCGGTCCAGGAATATCTGAGCACGTGAGCGTTGCGAAGAACAGCACACGAACAGGACATGAGGACATCACGATGAAAGTGACGGTACTGGTTCCGACTTACCGCCGCCCGGCCGATCTGGCGCGCTGCCTCGCGGCGCTGCAACGGCAGTCGCGCGCGCCCGACGAAGTGGTGGTGGTCGCGCGCGCCGACGACGCAGCGACCCACGCGTGCCTGCGCGATCCGGCGGTGCCGGGCGCGTTGCCGCTGTCGGTCGCGCTGGTCGAGGCGCCCGGCCAGGTCGCGGCGCTCAATCGCGGGCTGGATGCCGCGAGCGGCGACGTGATCGCGATCACCGACGACGACGCCGCGCCGCACGCCGACTGGGTCGAGCGTATCGCGGCCGCGTTCGAAGGCGATGCGCGCCTCGGCGCGCTCGGCGGCCGCGACTGGGTCCACGAAAAAGGCCGCGTGCTGGACGGCGCGCGGCCGCTGGTCGGCAAGGTGACGGCGCACGGCAAGATCATCGGCAATCATCATCTCGGCGTGGGCGGCGCGCGCGAAGTCGACATCCTGAAGGGCGCGAACATGAGCTACAGGCGCGACGCGGTGCGCACGATCCGCTTCGATCAGCGGCTGCGCGGCGCGGGCGCGCAAGTGCACAACGACATGGCGTTCAGCCTCGCGGTGAAGAACGCCGGCTGGAAACTGATGTACGACCCGCGCGTCGCGGTCGATCACTTCCCGGCCGAGCGTTTCGACGACGACCGGCGCGACGCGCAAACCATGGCCGCGTTGCGTAACGCCGCGTTCAATTTCCATCTGATCCTGCGCGACCAGTTGCCGCCGCTGCGCCGCGAAACCGCGTGGTGGTGGTGGACGCTGGTCGGCACGCGCGTCTATCCGGGGCTCACGCATGCGGCGCTCGCGCTCGTCTCGAAGCAGGCGGGGCTGAAGCTGACGCGCTGGCGCGCGGTGCGCACGGGTGCGCATGAGGCGCGCCGCGCGCTGTCGCGCACCGCGTGAGCTGCAGCGTGACCCGCATGTTCTTGCAGCGGCCCGCGCCTCAGTGCGCAAGCGTCGCTGCTCCTTTCCACCGGCAGAGCGGAGTGTCTGCATGAGTACGAAAGTTCACGTTCATCTGTTTTACGGCGCCGACCCGCGCTTTTACCGGCCTGGCGACGATATCGGTTGCCTGTACGGCTATCACCACGCCGAGTCGGATGCATTCAAGCTCACTTACTCGCAGGACGCACGCGAAAGCAAACCGGTGCGCCTGTTGCGTCGCGCGCTGAAAGCGGCGCTCGGTTTCGACTTCATCCACACGTGGCGCAACCGCGCCGAGATGCTGCGCTCGGACGTGATCTGGACGCACACCGAGCAGGAATGGCTTTCCACGTCGTTAATGCTGCTTTTAAGCGGCCGTAGATCGGGCGACGACGACGGGCCGCTGCTGCTCGCGCAAAGCGTGTGGCTGCTCGATAAATGGCCTTCGTACGGCATGCTGCGCAGCTGGCTGTATCGCAAGCTGATCGGCCGCGCCGACCAGCTCACCACGCTCGCGAGCGAAAACGCCGAGCTGTGCAAACGCTATTTCCAGCGCGAAGCGAAGCCGCTGTACTACGGGCTGAACACGCGCGATTTCCCGGTCAATGCGCCGTCCGAATGGACGCCGCACACGCCGCTGCGCATCGCGGCGATCGGCAACGACCGCGACCGCGACTGGGAGACGCTGATTCGCGCGTTCGGCAACGACGCGCGCTACACGGTGAAGCTTGCGACGCGGCGGCGGATTCCGGCCTCGCTGCGCGCATCGAATGTCGAGATCGCGTTGTTCTCGGGCATCGTCAAGCAGCGCGAACTGTACGACTGGGCCGACGTGATCGTCGTGCCGTTGCGGCCGAATTCGCACGCGTCGGGTATCACGGTGATGCTCGAGGCGGCGGCGGTCGGCAAGCCGATGGTCGCGACCAACGTCGGCGCATTGCAGGACTATTTCCTCGCGGACGAAGCGGCCTACGTGCCGCCGTTCGATCCGCAAGCGTTGCGCGATGCGGTGAATCGACTCGTCGTCGAGCCGGACGAAGCGTTGCGCCAGGCGCAGGCCGCGGCGAACGGCTTGCTGACACGCGACCTGACCACCCAGCACTACGCGCTGCAGCACGTGCGCATCACGCAGGAGATGCTGCGGGCGAGGGCGGCTTCGCGCGTGCGGTCGGCGGCCGGCATGGCGACCGCCGCGGGCGTGTCCGAGTCCGAGCGGCCGGCGCGCCAGTCACGCGGAGGTCTCTGAACGATGTCGACGATTGCGCAAAGCGCCGCCAGCGCGAACGGTGCCGGACGGAGGCCGTCCAGGGGCCGTAAGGAGTGGCTGCCGGAGGCTTTGCTGTGGCTCGTCACCGCCATGATGATCGGCGCGCATCAGGGCACCGTGCTCACGCTCGCGTTTCCGATGCTGGCGATCCTCACCGGCCTGTGGCTCTATTTCCGCAGTCCCGCGCGCTACATCGGCTTCATGTGGTGGCTGTGGTTCCTGAGCCCCGAAGTGCGGCGTCTCGCCGACTGGACCAAGGGATCGTTCACGCCGACCAGCCTGATCCAGGTCGCGCCGCTCGCGGTGACGATGATCAGCGCGTTGTCGCTGTTGCGCTACTACAAGCTGCTGTCGCAGCGGCGCGGCTTGCCGGTGCTGCTCGTGCTGATGGGGCTCGCGTACGCGTTCCTGATCGGCGTGATGTCGAGCGGGCCGCTCGCCGCCACCTACGACCTCGCAAACTGGCTCTATCCGATCCTGATCGGCTTTCACATCATGGCGCACACGCGCGAGTACCCGAAGTACCGCGACACGATCGTCAATACGTTCATCTGGGGCATGCTGGTGATGGGCGCGTACGGTCTCGTGCAGTTCTTCATCATGCCGCAGTGGGACGCGCTATGGATGCTCGGCTCGCAGATGAATTCGCAAGGCGACCCGGTGCCGATGGGCGTGCGCGTGTTCAGCACGATGAATTCGTCCGGACCGTTCGCGTTCGCGATGATGGGCGCGATGGTGTTCGTGATGGCGGCGACCCACCGGGTGCGCTGGATCGCGGCGGCGCTCGGTTTCTTCTCGTTCGCGCTGAGCCTCGTACGCTCGACGTGGGGCGGCTGGGTGATCGCGTTGCTGATCCAGCTCGTCAAGTCGAACAACAAGGTGCGCTTGCGGATCGTCGCGAGCGCGGTGTTGCTGGCGGGGCTGTGCGTGCCGCTGCTGGCGGTGGGGCCGGTGGCCGACCGGATGCAGGCGCGCCTCACCACCATCGTCAATCTCAGCGACGACCAGAGCTACGCCGCGCGCAACGAGTTCTACGCGACCTTCGCGAAAACCGCATTCACCGATGTTTCCGGCGAAGGGATGGGTGCGACCGGCACGTCGACGAAACTGTCGAACGACGGCGGCCAGCTCGGCCAGTACGGCAACTTCGACAGCGGCGTGATGAACATCCCGTTCGTGCTCGGCTGGCCCGGCACGCTGCTCTACATGTCGGGCATCGTGTGGCTGGTGGTGCGCGCGGTGCTCGCGTCGTTCAAATTGCGTAACGACAAATTCGTGTCCGCGTGCCTGAGCCTGAGCCTCGCGACTTTCGCGATGCTGGTGTTCACCAATTCGCTGGTCGGCACCGGCGGACTGCTGCTTTTCATGAGTGTTTTCTCGATTCTTTCCGCGGTGCATTACGAAAAAATGCAGCGCACGAGGACGCGATTCCACACGCCATTTCAACACGGAGGCACTGATTGAGAGTCGCCATTGTCACGCACGTCGTGCGCCATAACGACGGCCAGGGCCGCGTCAACCACGAGATCGCGCGCGCCGCGCTCGACGAGAACATCGGCGTGACGCTGATCGCGTCGCACGTCGCGCCCGATCTGCTCGCTCATCCGGATGTCCGCTGGGTGCCGGTGAAAATCGGCAAATGGTGGCCCACCAATCTGCTGCGCCAGCAGGTGTTCGCGTTCAAAAGCGCCATGTGGCTGCGCGCGCATCGGCGCGAATTCGACGTGCTGCATGTGAACGGTTTCATCACGTGGATGCCCGCGGACGTCAACACCTCGCACTTCGTGCATAGCGGCTGGTTCGGCAGCAAGTACTACCCGTTCGGGCTCACCAAGGGCGTGTGGTCCGCGTATCAGTCGGTGTATACGCGCTGCAATGCGTTGCTCGAGCGCTGGGCTTACCGGCGCTCGAAGGTGATCACCGCGGTGTCGCAGAAGGTCGCCGACGAAATCCGCGCGATCGGTCTCACGCCGGATAACCGCGTGGAGGTGATTTACAACGGCGTCGATACAGCGGGTTTTGCCGCCGCTTCCGGCGACCGCGCGAAATTCGGCCTGCCCGCCGACGCGTTCCTGCTGCTGTTCGTCGGCGATCTGCGCACGCCGCGCAAGAACCTCGGCACGGTGCTGAAGGCGCTCAAGCATCTGCCCGAGCATGTGCAGATCGCGGTGGCCGGCTATTTGCCGGGCAGCCCGTATCCGGAAGAAGCGAAGGCGCTGGGCATCGCGCATCGCGTGCATTTTCTCGGGCTGGTGAAGGAGATGCCGGTGCTGATGCATTCGGTCGACGCATTCGCGTTTCCGTCGCGCTATGAAGCGATGAGTCTGTCGCTGCTCGAAGCGATGGCCGCTGGCTTGCCGGTGGTCACTGCGCGCACCGCGGGCGGCGCGGAGATCATCACGCCCGAATGCGGAATCGTGCTCGACGATCCGGACGATCCCAAGGCGCTGGCCGGCGCGGTCGCGCGTCTTGCCGGCAACGACGACGCGCGCCGCGCGATGGGCGTCGCCGCGAACGAACTCGCGACCGGCTTCGGCTGGGCACGCATGGCCGCGCAATACATCGCGCTGTACCGGCAACTTGCGGGCGAGCACAAGCATCGCCGGCGCAGCGAAGCGGAGGCCGCGGTGAGCGCGAAGACCGACGCGCTGACGCTCAACACGCTGGCCGGACACAAGGGCGCGGAATGACCGGTTTCGTCCGGAGCGACGCGCTACTTCACACACAACTCTCAGCACGCACAGGGGCAACAACCATGACGACGAGTTCAATCAAATCGCTGCAGATCGGCATGCACTGGTTTCCGGAGCGCGCGGGCGGCCTCGACCGCATGTACTACTCGCTGGTCGGCGCGCTGCCAGGCGCTGGCGTCGCGGTGCGCGGCGTGGTGGCCGGCTCGCCGAAAGTCGCCGAGGACACCGGCGGCGCGATCAACGGTTTCGGCTCCGCCGCGCAATCGCTGCCGCTGCGTTTGATGGCCGCGCGTCGCGCGCTGCGTCACGAGATCGGCCGGTCGCGTCCCGACGTGATTTCGTCGCACTTCGCGCTATACACGTTTCCGGCGCTCGACGTGACGCGCGGCATTCCGCAGGTGTCGCATTTTCAGGGACCATGGGCCGACGAGAGCCACGTGGAAGGCGCCGATTCGCTCGGCCAGCGCGCGAAGCGTTATCTGGAGCAATCGGTGTATGCGCGCTCGTCGCGGCTGATCGTGTTGTCGGATGCGTTCGGCAAGATTCTGACGTCGCGTTACCGGATCTCGCCGGAGCGGGTGCGGGTGGTGCCGGGTTGTGTCGACGTCGAGCAGTTCAATCTGCCGATCACGCCGGCCGAGGCGCGTCTGAAGCTGCAACTGCCGCAAGACCGGCCGATCGTGCTGGCGGTGCGGCGGCTGGTTCGCCGGATGGGTCTCGAAGATCTGATCGACGCAGTGAAGCTGTTAAAGCGCAGCCAGCCCGACGTGCTGCTGCTGATCGCGGGCAAGGGGCGCCTCGAAGGCGAGTTGCAGGCGCGGATTGCCGAGGCCGGTCTGGAGCACAACGTGAAGCTGCTCGGCTTCGTGCCCGATCAGCATCTGGCGGCGCTGTATCGCGCGGCGAACATCAGCGTGGTGCCGACAGTCGCACTGGAAGGCTTCGGGCTGATTACCGTCGAATCGCTGGCTTCGGGCACGCCGGTGCTGGTGACGCCGGTGGGTGGTTTGCCGGAAGCGGTGGCGGGTTTGTCGCCGAATCTGGTGCTGCCGGAGACGGGGGCGAAGGCGATTGCGGATGGGTTGGCGGGGGCGTTGAACGGCACGTTGAAGCTGCCTGATTCGGACGCGTGCCGTGCTTATGCGCGCGCGAATTTTGATAACTCGGTGATCGCGAAACGGGTGGCGTCGGTGTATGCGGAGGCGATTGCGGCGGGTGGGGTGCACTGACCGCTGTCCGAAGATTCAAAATAACGAGGCCTGAATCATGACGATCAGGCCTCGTTTTTTTGCCATTCAAAATGGCGCAAGCCGTCCTTAAGCGACCGCTCACGCGGCCGCCCGCGACCGGTTCAAAACGTCTCGTGATGCTCGTTGCGCCCGAGATCCGCATGAACCATCATGTGGCACAACTGTTCCAGCGTGGTCTCCGGCTTCCAGCCCAGCTTCTCATGGGCCTTGTCCGCACAGCCGATCAGCAGATCCACTTCCGCCGGCCGGTAGAACTTCGGATTCACGCGCACCAGGGTCTTGCCGGTCGCGACGTCGATCCCCGTTTCACGCTCTTCCTTACCCGACCACTCGATCTGATAGCCCGCGGCGCCGAACGCCATCCGCACGAAATCGCGCACGGTCTCCGTACGCCCCGTGGCAAGCACGAAAGTATCCGGTTCGTCGGCCTGCAACATGCGCCACATCCCCTCCACGTACTCGAGCGCGAAACCCCAGTCGCGCTTCGCGCCGAGGTTGCCCAGCTCCAGCACGTCCTGCTTGCCGAGCTTGATCTTCGCGACCGTGTCGGTGATCTTGCGCGTGACGAATTCGCGGCCACGCAGCGGCGATTCGTGATTGAACAGAATCCCGCTGCTCGCGAACAGACCATACGACTCGCGATAGTTGATCGTCGACCAGTGCGCGAACAGCTTGGCGACGCCGTACGGGCTGCGCGGATAGAACGGCGTGTCCTCGCGCTGCGGCACCGCCTGCACGAGGCCGAACATTTCCGACGTCGATGCCTGGTAGTAACGGGTCTTCGGATTCAGAATGCGGATGCCTTCCAGCAGATTCAGCGCGCCGATGCCGGTCACTTCGGCGGTCGTCACGGGCTGGTCGAAGGACACGCCGACGAAACTCTGCGCGGCGAGGTTGTACAGTTCATCGGCTTGTGCGCCTTCGAGCAGGCGCAGCGTCGAGCCGAGGTCGGTCAGGTCGTGTTCGACCAGACGCAGGTTCGGATGATCGAGCACACCGAGCTCACGAATGCGCCAGAAGTTGACCGAACTCGTGCGCCGGTAAGTACCGGTCACCTGATAGCCCTTGTCGAGCAGCAGTTTGGTCAGGTAGGCGCCGTCCTGTCCGGATACGCCGGTGATGATCGCTTTGCGTGGTTGGCTCATGGCTTGCCTTCGATATTGTTAAAAGAAAAAAGAAAAAGCACTCGCGCCAGACGGCGCATTGCATCGGCACATTCGAAAAGCCCATCTCCGAAGCGCGTTTCGCCACGCTTTCCAGCAGCGAACGAAGCAGGCTTCAAAAAGCGCTTCAAGGTGTGCCGCTCAACAGTCGCCGCACCAGCGGATCGACCACTCGAAAATCCTGTTCGGCCTTGAGCCGGTACAAGTCCGGCTTCGGATGCGCGCCGTCGGACATCAGCGTCTTCCAGTCCGGCAGGTTGCTGATGTACGCAAACTGATCGACGAGCGGCACCTGCTGTTCGGCGGCCACACGGCGCGTCATCGCGACCATCGCGGCGAGCCGCGCGTTGAGCCGGTTGTCGGGCATCGGATTCGATGTTTGTAAAACCGGCTGCTTGCCTTGCGCGCGGGCGGTCTTCACCAGCGTCGTCTCGGCCGCGTAGAACTGTTCGGGCGTCTGGTTCTGCATCACTTCGTTGATGCCGTAATTGATCAGCACGATCTGCGCGGACGACGCCGCCAGCCGCTCCTGCCAGGGCAGCCCAGCGGTCGGCCCGGCGCGGCGATTGCCGGTGCCGTCGCGCAACTGCGTGGCCATCGTGCCGCCCACGCCGTAGTTCGTGACCTGCACGCGCTGGCCGTAGTGGGCTTGCAGTTCGTCGCGCAAACCGGTCACCGCGTTCTGCGCCTGCGGGCCGCAGTGGCCGTCGCTGCACGTGATGCCGAGCGTGGTCGAATCGCCGTACGCGTCGATCAGAATCTGCGCGGGCGGCTGACCGGCGGCCCACGCATTCGGTGCGAAAGGACCCAGCGCCGCCGCCGCGCCGGTCAGACTCAGGACGAGCCACGCGCGGCGCTTCATGCACGGCCTTGCGCTTGCGGCGCTTGTGGTGATTGCGAAGCTTGCGAGGCGGCTGCATTGACACCGGCATTTGCCGAAGCCTTCGCGTTACCCGCAGCCGGCCCGTGAATCAGACGCCGCTCGAACGCGAACCACGTGATGCTCGCGTAGGCCAGCGTGATCGCGAGGGCGAGGGCGGCGCTCAGATAACGGTTCAGATGCAGCGGCCACAGCGTGTACAGCACGCTCAGGTGAATCAGATAGATCGTGTAGCTGATGGTGCCGATATAGACGAGCACCGGATTGCACAGCAGCCGTTTGACGATGCCCTTGCTTTGCAGGGCGATGACCACGACGGACGTACAAAGCACCAACGAAACGCTGTAAAGCCCGGCATTCGAAAGCGGCGTATTGGCCGCGCGAAAGCGCGGGTAATGCAGATGCAGCCACGCGAGCACCGCGAGCGCAGCGAAAAAGCCGAGCACGGCCAGACCCTTGAACGGCTCGAGCGCATTGCGATCGCGCCGCACGGCGACCGCGAGCAACGCGCCGGCCGCGAGCAGATCCATACGGAACGGCGTCAGGTAGTAGATCGGCCAGAACGAATCGAACCAGGGCGTTGCGACCGCGCGCAGCACCGGCACGAGCACGATCAACGCGGCGGCCACGTAGCCGAGCACACGCTCGGGCACCAGCAGGATCACGAACGGCCAGAAGATATAGAACTGCTCTTCGACGGCGAGCGACCACAGTACGTTCAGGCTGTCGTGACCGCTCTGGTTGAGCGCGTCGCCGATATTGGTCGCGAAGAACGCATACCACTGCCAGTGCTGCGCCCAGCCGAAACCGAACAGGATCGACGACACCACCATCAGCAGCACATACGGCGGCAGAATGCGGCGCGCGCGGCGCGCATAAAAGTAGCCGAAATAGGACTGCCGACGCGACTTGCGTTCGAGCAGGATGCCGCTGATCAGAAAACCGCTCAGAACGAAAAACAGATCGACGCCCATCCATAGCGGCGCCTTCAGCGCGTGCTGTGCGAATACCGCGAGCACGGCGATGGCGCGCAAACCGTCGAGCTGCACGATGCGGCGGGAGTGAGAAGGCGCTAATGGCGGCGCTGGCAGGGCGCTGGCAGTCATGAACCATCCATGGTGAGAGCGGGTGGGCCGCGGCGAAGGGCCGGGCGGAAGGTTCGCGCCCATAGCGGGACGAACGGCCGCGGCCGCTTCACGTCGTAACGGAAGTGCAATCGATTCTAGGGAAAAGAAAATCGTGAAAAAACGGGAATGAATTGGATAAATGAATCAGATTGCAACAGGGTGTTTCGTTATCCATTCGAAATGGATTTTTATGGTTGGATTGGAGCGCAGAGGCAGTCTGTAAGAAGTGCGGCATACGCCGGCGCGCATCGGTAAAGATGAATGGAAACGCGTTGTAAGACCCGATCCATCCATGCCTGCACCAGGCTGGTTTCGCATTAATCCATTTTTAAATCGATTTCTTTCGCCTGGCTTAAAGCGCTGAATATTTTTGAATTATTTTCGATTTTCGTTGCGGCGTTTTTTCCGCTTAATGTGAGCTGTGCGGATGGTCTCGGTTCGCCGCACGTTCTTGCGCCGCTGCTTCCGGCGGTCCCTGTCGCTCTCTCAATGCAGATTTCGCTGCGCGAGTCGCTTCGCGCAGGCGTTCTGTCTGAACGCGCAGCAACCCGAAGCAATCGTAAGCACCCCGGATTGGAGGAAATACCTTGTCCCGTTTCACGTTCAGAAGCTGGCTCGCTGTGCTGGCATCTGCTGCCGGATTGACCGCCGGGCTGGCTGCCGGATCGGTCAGTCTCGCCGCGCGCGCCGAGACCACGTTGAACGCGAAAACCTCATGGATCGGCAATACCTTCGGTTTCGGCGACGGCACCTGGGCGCAGATCAACATCACCGCGATCGCGGTGGCGCCGGACGGCAAGGTCTATACGAACGCGCCGTGGGACGAAAGCGGCGCCGAAGCAAGCGTGTATCAGAACGGCAAGATGCTCGGCTTCGCGGGCGGCACGCACGGTTGGGGCAATGGCGGCGGCAATGCGGTCGCGATCAATCGCAAGTACGTGTTCGTCGCGATCGCGGTCGGCAACGAGAAAGGGCATCTGGTCGAGCAGGGCGTGTGGCCCGAGAAGGGCAAGCAATGGTTCGGCATTTCGCGGCGGCAGATCACCGATCCGAAACGCGCGGCGCCGTTCCAGCCGGCCGCGAAAGCCGCCGACCCGCACGCGCAACTGGCCGCCGGCTTCCTGATGATGAACGAAGTGCCGACCGGCACGAGCGCCGAGATCGGCGGCCTCGCCGCGAACGACACGACGCTGTTCGCGGCGAACACCGCGCGCGATCGCATCGAGGTGTACGACGCCGAATCGATGCAGCAGAAAACCACATGGAGTGTGCGCGAGCCTGGCCACATCGCGCTCGCGCCGGACGGCACGCTGTGGGTGCTTGCCGGCACGCGCAACGATAAAGCGCCGCATGTCGAGCATTACACGATCACCGGACAGCGCATCGATGAAACCGTCGCGCTGCCAGCCGACACGGTCGCGGTCGATCTTGCCGTGGACGCGCAAGGCCGCGTGCTGATCGCCGACAACGGGCCGCGTCAGCAGGTGCTGTTTTTCCGCAAAAGCAATGGACGTTACGCACAATCGGCGACGCTCGGCGAGCGCGGCGGCATTTTCAGCGGCACGCCCGGCAAGCCGGGTCCGCAGCGTTTCAATGGCCTGACCGGCGTCGGCGTAGACGCGCGCGGCAACGTGTATGTGTCGACCAACGGGATCGGCCCGCGCTACGAGCCGATCGGCGCGGGGCTCGGCGCGACGCTCGAGAGCTACGCGCCGGACGGCAAACAGAACTGGCAGGTGCAGGGGCTGTTGTTTGTCGACGGCGCGTGGATCGATCCGGCGCGGCCCAACAGCGTTTATACCGGCAACAAGCGCTTCGAACTCGATCTGTCGAAGCCTGCGGGGCAGGACTGGAAATACGTAGGTTTCCTGTCGAACCGCTTCAAGTATCCGGACGATCCGGTATTTCACGTCGATCAGTATCCGGGCCTGCCGATCGCCCGCAAGCTGAAGGGTCGCACGTTCCTGTATCTCACGGACATGTACGCGGATCACCTGAAGATCTATCGCTTCGATCCGCAGCACGACGGCGAGACGGCGATTCCTTCCGGCTTCATCGCCGGTCGTGAACGCGCGGTGGCAAGGGTGCCGAATGCGCCGCCGGGCGGCGACTGGATCTGGCGCGACGCGAACGGCGACGGCAAATTCGACGCCGACGAATTCGCGCTCAACACGAGCGGCACGAAGCTCGCGGGCGGCTGGGGCTGGTGGGTCGATACCGCCGGCGACATCTGGCGCACGCGCGACAACAAGGGCATTTACCGCTTCCGGTTCGGCGGGCTGGATCCGAAGGGCAATCCGGTCTACTCGTATTCGAACCTGACGCAGTACCCGGTGCCGCAACCGTTCACCGAACTGCATCGCGCGATCTACGAGCCGGATACCGACACGATGTACGTGACCGGCTACACGCCCGATACGCCGCCCGATCGCGGCTTCTGGAAGGAAGTGGGCCGCGTGCTGGTGCGCTACGACAAATGGTCGAGCGGCAAGCCGGTGCAGCGCTATGCGATCGCGTTGCCGTGGACCACGCAGACCAAACCGATCGCGACGATCATCGGCCTCACCGTCGAAGGGCAGTACCTGTTCGGCGTCGAACCGGTCGGCGCGGTGCATGTGTGGGACAAGGACAGCGGTAAGGAGCTCGGCGTGATCCGGCCCGGCCCGGAAGTGGGCAACGCGTCGGGTTGGGTCGACGTGCCCAACGGGATCAGCGCGGCCAGACTCGGCAACGGCGAGTACCTCGTGTTCGTCGAGGAAGATGCGCGCGGCAAGGTGATGATGTACCGCTGGAAACCGTGATGGAACACGCGGCGTAGCGGTTGTTTCGCAAATGTAGGCAAACCCAGGGCATCCGATGGACAAAGGCATTCTCAAGAACGTAGCGATCAATTTCTTCGGGCTGGTACTGCCGACTTTCGTCTCGCTCGTGACCGTGCCGTCGTATATCAAGCTGCTCGGCGTAGAGCGCTATGGCGTGATCAGTCTCGTGTGGACGCTGATCGGCTACTTCGGGATTCTCGATCTCGGCATGAGCATGGCCGCGCAGAATCACATCTCTAAGGCGCGCGCGTCCGGCGACAAGGACGAGAGCGCGCGCGTGTTCTGGAGCGCCACGTGGCTCAATCTCGCGACCGGCGTGGTCGGCGGATTGATCATCTATTTCGGCGCGTTTCTGTACACCGCGTACTTCACCAAGGTGTCGCCCGAGTTGCAGCACGAGGTGTATATGGCGCTGCCGTGGCTCGCGGTGGCGATTCCGATTGCGAACGTGTCGTGGGTGTTCGCGGGTGCGATCAACGGCGCGGAGCGCTTCGGCGTCTACAACACCAATCAGACGATCGGCACGTTTCTGTTCCAGTTGCTGCCGCTCGGCGCCGCGCTGTGGATGGGCGCGACGTTGCAGAACGTGCTTGCCGCAGCGGTGTTCGCGCGCATTATCGCTGCGATTCTGTTGGGCCGGTCCGCGCTGAAAGTGCTGGAAATCCGCAGCATTCTGCCGCCGCAACTGGGTGTGGCGAAGGGCCTGTTCAATTTCGGCGGCTGGATGCTGATCGCGAGCGTCACCAACATGATCGCCGAGTCGCTCGACCGCGTGATGCTCGGCACCAGCCTCGGCGCGCGTTTCGTCACGTACTACACGGT
The DNA here is from genome assembly GCF_046030735.1 of Paraburkholderia xenovorans. GTDB lineage: Bacteria > Pseudomonadota > Gammaproteobacteria > Burkholderiales > Burkholderiaceae > Paraburkholderia > Paraburkholderia xenovorans_A. The sequence goes on along the minus strand of NZ_JAQQBV010000013.1, from coordinate 44,893 downwards.
GCCGCAAAACCTCGTGACGCGGCTGAACATCGTGCCGACCGCGATGGTGCGCACGCTGTTTCCGCGGCTCTCCGCCGTGAGCCGCGCGGATGCCGACACGATCACGCAGCAGTCGCTCGAATTTCTGAACGGCGTGTTCACGCCGGTCGCGCTCGTCGCGATGCTGGTACTCGAACCGTTCCTGCATCTGTGGGTGGGCAACGAAATCGCAACCGTCGCAGCACCCGTGGGGCGAATCATGATCGTCGCCGTGTGGCTCGTCGGCCAGGCGAACGTCACGCGAATTCTGATCCAGTCGCAGGTCAATCCGGCGACCGCCGCGCGCGTCGGCCTGTTCGAACTGCCGCTGTTTGCGGCGGCTTTGTGGTTCGGCATCGGCCATTTCGGTTTGACCGGCGCGGCGATCGCGGTGGCCGGCCGCGCGCTGTTCGACTACGCGGTGCTGTTGCGTCTGTCGGCGATTCGCGCGCGGCAGATCGCGCTCGACATGCTCGCCCACCTCGCTTTTCTGCTGGCGAGCCTCTGGCTTTCCAGCTTCCTGCCGAGTCTCGCTGTGGCGATCGTCGCCGGTGTGTTGATGGTCGGCGCGAACGTCGCCTGGTCGATCACCATGACGCCCGCCTTGCGCGATCTTGCGCGCTCACTGCTGCTACGACTTAATCCGAGGAAAAGCGCATGACTAACGAAGTCCTTGAAAAAGCCGTGCTGCAACGTACGACGAAGAGCGCACTGGCCGAACTGACCACTGTTCCCGGCGTGCAGGCGCCGCCGCGCCGCGTTGCGTTGCGCAGCGGAAAAGCGGTGCGCGTTGCGATCGTGCACGACTGGCTCGTCACCTATGCGGGGGCGGAGAAAGTGCTGGAGCAGATCGTTGCGTGCTTTCCGGACGCGGACCTGTTCAGCCTCGTCGATTTTCTCGACGACCGCAGCTTCCTGCGCGGCAAACCGGTGACCACGTCGTTCATCCAGAAGCTGCCGCTTGCGCGCACCAAATACCGCACCTATCTGCCGCTGATGCCGCTCGCGATCGAGCAGCTCGACGTGTCGGCCTACGACGTGGTGATCTCCAGCAGCCACGCGGTCGCGAAGGGGATTCTGACCGGCCCGGACCAGGTGCATATCAGCTATGTGCATTCGCCGATCCGTTACGCGTGGGATTTGCAGCATCAATACCTGCAGCAGTCGAAGCTGACCGCCGGTCCTAAATCGGCCATGGCGCGGCTGATTCTGCACTACATCCGCAACTGGGATATCCGCACGTCGAATTCGGTGGACGGCTTCGTCGCGAACTCCGATTTCATCGCGCGACGCATCAAGAAGGTTTATCAGCGCGACGCGCAGGTGATCTTTCCGCCGGTCGACGTCGAAGCGTTTTCGCTCTCCACCGACAAGGACGATTTCTATCTGACCGCGTCGCGAATGGTGCCGTACAAGAAGATCGACCTGATCGTCGAAGCATTCGCGAAGATGCCCGAGCGTAAGCTGGTGGTGATCGGCGACGGCCCCGACATGCAGAAGATCCGTGCGAAGGCGGGGCCGAACGTCGAGATCATGGGCTATCAGCCGTTCAAGGTGCTCAAGGAAAAGATGAGCCGCGCGAAGGCTTTCGTATTCGCGGCGGAAGAGGACTTCGGCATCTCGGTGGTCGAGGCGCAGGCTTGCGGCACGCCGGTGATCGCGTATGGGAAGGGCGGCGCGCTCGAAACCGTGCGCGATCTGTCGGAGCCGCGGCCTACCGGCATGTTCTTCGACGAACAGAACACCGAGTCGATCGTCGCCGCGGTGGAGCGTTTCGACGAGCATCGCGCGCGCTTCTCGCCGGTGGATTGCCGCGCGAATGCCGAACAGTTCTCCGCGGCGAATTTCCGCGAACGTTTCTTTGCCCACGTGCGCGCCGCGGTGCCCGCACTGCGTACGGCGACGTTGCCGCCGTACGTGCCTTACAAGGCCGATCCGGCGGCGGCGAACGCGCCGCGTATTCTCGCGGTCGACCAGAGCGGCGTGCTGGGCGGCGCCGAACTGTCGCTGCTGGAAATCGTCAAGGCGCTGCGCGCGCGGATCGAGGTCGTGCTGTTCGACGACGGCCCGTTTCGCACCGAGCTCGCGAAAACCGGCGTGACCGTCAACGTGCTGGATGCCGGTGCGTTGCGCCACGTGCGCAAACAGGGCGGCTCGCTGCCGAAGGGGCAAGCGCTCAAGGGCCTGCTGTCGCTCGTGCGCGCCACCGCGAAACGCGCGCGCAACGCCGACGTGATCTACGCGAACACGCAGCGCGCGATGGTGATCGGCGCGATCGCGGGCAAGCTCGCGAGGAAGCCGGTGGTGTGGCATCTGCGCGATATCGTCAGCCCCGAGCATTTCGGCGGCAAGCAACTGGCGATCATCAAATGGTGCGCGCGCATGGGGCTTTCGCATGTGATCGCCAACTCGGCGGCCTCCGCGCGCGCTTTCGCCGAGCTCACGCAGTTCGACGCGAAGCGCGTGGACGTGGTGTTCAACGGCATTTCCGCCACGCCTTTCGACGCGCTGCGCACGGTGCCGCAAGCTACTTTGCGTTATCACCTGAACCTGCCGCAGGACGCGTTTCTGGTCGGCTCGTTCAGCCGCCTCGCGCGCTGGAAGGGGCAGCACGTGCTGCTCGAAGCAATGGTGCTCAATCCGCACATGCACGCGGTGCTGGTGGGCGCGCCGCTGTTCGGCGAGGATCAGTACGAGATCGAACTGCACGCGTTCGTCGCCGCGCACAACCTCGGCGGCCGGGTGCATTTCCTCGGTTTTCAGCACGATATTCCGGCCTGCATGTGCGCGGTCGATGCGGTCGTCCATACATCGATCACGCCCGAGCCGTTCGGCCGGGTGATCGTCGAAGGGATGCTCGCGCAGCGGCCGGTGGTCGCGGCGCGCGCGGGCGGCGTGCTGGAGATCGTCGACGATCAGGAGAACGGCATGCTGTGCACGCCGGGCGACGCGCATGCGCTCGCCGACACGCTGGCCGAACTGCGCTCGAACGACGAACTGCGCAGAAGACTCGTCAGAAACGGCTATGAGACGGCGCTCAGCCGGTTCGGTACCGAAGCCTATGTCGCGGGTGTCGAGCGGATTCTGAAGCGCGTAGCGGGGCGTTGAAGCGGTTTGGAGCGGAGAGGGTAAGCGGGGGCTTCGACCGGCCCCTGTAGTTAGCGTTCTAGTTAACACTGTGGAGCGATCGTCGTTGCGACGTTCGCTCCTTTTTTTGCGCCGGAGTCAGGGTCGCTCCGGCGTTTCAACCACACCAGTTTCGACCACACGTTATCGCGCGCCTTTCGGCTTGAAACTGGCCGACCACTTCATCGCCGGCAATTCGACCAGCCGGTAAAACACGTAAGCGACCGGCACGGCGACCAGCATGTAGCCGAACGACGGCCAGATCGACATCTGCAGCGACGAGCGGTACAGCAACGACGACAGCAGCACGAAAATCGGCAAATGGATCAGATACAGCGAGAAGCTGAAATCGCCGAAGCGCGACAGCAGCCTTATGCCAGGCGTATCGGCATTGCGCCGCTCCAGCGCCTTGTACAGATAGAACGCAAAGCCGATCGCCCACAACTGGAACGCGCCGTACTGGCCGAAATGGAACGCGGCGCAGCCGAGCGCGATGAAACCGGCCGCCAGCACGTACAGCCATACCGACGAACGCGCATCCGGCGCGCGCTGCGCTCTTCTATCGGCGATCCACGCGCCGAGCATCCACGAAAACCAGTACGACGTGAAGAACTGGATATCGTGGCGCTCGAGCACGTATGCCGACACCACATTGATCGCCGCGACGATCGCCAGCACCGAGTTCATGCCGAGCCGGCGGCGCAATGCGAACAGCAACGGATAGATCGCGTAGAACTGCACTTCGAGCGACAACGTCCACAGCGCGCCGTTCGACCCATACGTTTTGCCCGCCACGCCTTGCAGCGAGAACAGGTTGACGAGAAACGCCTGCAGACCGATCTCGCGAATCTTGTGATTGACCGGCGGCAATTGCAGGCTATACCAGTCGAGCGCGAGCGTGAGCAGCAGCGCCGCCAGCAGCACCGGATAAATGCGCGCGAAGCGGCGCACCCAGAAATTGCCGGCATCGAGCCGGTAGTCGGGATTTTTTGCGAGGCGCAACGCACCGCCGCGATGAATGCAGTACCCGCTGATCACGAAAAAAATCGGCACGCCGGCCGAGCCCCACGCAATCGGGAAGGTCAGATACGCGGCGATCGCATTCAGATTGAACGCATGCCCCATGCTCTGGTGAAACGCCTGCATCCCGACCCACTCGACCTGGCGGCAATGGAAATACGCAACCAGCAGCGCGGCGAAACCCCGCATCGCGTCGATGACATGTTCCTTGCCGGCGCTGTCGGCGCGCGCTTCGCTCTGCGCGCGTCGCGGGTTCGTCGCTCGTGATGGGGAAAGGGGCAGGGATGAGCCGGCGGCATCCAGTGCTGAGTCGCTCATGCGCGGTCCTTATTCTGGGAAAGAAAATGCTTATTCCCGGGGCGCCGTGCGCGCCCGCGGTGCATCACATGCTAGAGCACCGCGGCAGCAAAAAATGGATAAAAAAATGGCAAAACAAATCGTATTGAATGTCTATTTTGTGACGAATTGTAATTGAGTATAACGAGGCGAGACAGCGAATTATTTGCCGCTTTTGTTGTGATAATTTAACTGACGGATTCTCTTGACCCGAGGTGAAGTCATGAACCTGCATCTACTGGCCGGCATTGCCGTGCTGCTGATCCTTGTTGCCGCCTCCGCGTATCGGGAGGCGCTGCGCAACGAGCCGATCCGTCGTTTTCGCATCCATCAGGGCAAGCTGCCGCAGCTCGACGAGAACGAATGACACGAGCCGGCAGGGTCCGGGCGCGGTGCGTGAACCGGCTCCGTCCACTGCGGCTCCGTCTGGAACGGCCCGTAATTTTTTCGTAATTCAGGAAAAATAATTCGATTTGGATACGTAAATGTTGCCTGTTCGGATTTTAATCCGGCATATCTAAAGAGAATGACTTTATTTATTCAAATCCAGAAATATTTCATGCGGGAACTGGCCTGCTCGTCTGGTCGGCTTTGTGCCGACATCGATGGGCTGTCAGCCCTGTGAACACTTAATTTCCAACTATCGGGATTGCCTACCATGCTGAAAGTCACCAAAGCCGTGTTTCCCGTAGCGGGCCTCGGGACACGCTTCCTGCCGGCTACCAAAGCAAGCCCCAAGGAGATGCTGCCGATCGTCGACAAGCCGCTGATTCAATATGCGGTTGAAGAAGCGATCGCAGCCGGCATTACCGAAATGATCTTCGTGACGGGCCGCAGCAAGCGCGCGATTGAAGATCACTTCGACAAATCGTATGAGATCGAAGCCGAACTCGAAGCGCGCAACAAGCAGAAGCTGCTCGACCTCGTGCGCAGCATCAAGCCGGCGAATGTCGACTGTTTCTACGTGCGCCAGGCGGAGGCGCTCGGTCTGGGCCACGCGGTGCTGTGCGCCGAGAAGCTGGTGGGCGACAGCCCGTTCGCGGTGATTCTCGCCGACGATTTGCTGCACAGCTCGAAGCCGGTGATGAGCCAGCTTGTCGATACCTTCAATCACTATCACAGCTCGGTGATCGGCGTTGAAACGATCGATCGCGAAGACAGCCGTTCGTACGGTGTCGTGGATGGCCGCGAGTGGGAAGACAACGTGATCAAGCTGTCGGGTATTGTCGAGAAGCCTGCGCCGGAGAACGCGCCGTCGAACCTCGGCGTGGTGGGCCGTTATGTGTTGATGCCGACCATCTTCAAGCACATCCGCGCGCTGAAGCCGGGCGCGGGCGGCGAATTGCAACTGACCGATGCGGTGCAATCGCTGCTGACCGAAGAGCAGGTGCTCGCATATCGGTACTTCGGCACGCGCTTCGATTGCGGCAGCAAGCTCGGTTATCTGAAGGCGACGGTGGAATTCGCGCTGCGTCATCCGGAAGTGAAGGCGGATTTCGAAGCGTATCTGCAAACGTATTTGCAGGCCAATTTGCAGGCTAGTGTGCCGGCGCAGTATGCGGCTGAGGCGGCTTGAAACGCATAGCGCTTTGGGTACCGGATACTCGAACGAGTGACCGGGGCGCTTTGCGGTGGTCTGACGATTGGTTTGGGCGGTAGACCTCGAGGCGCTGCGGTAGTGGAGTTTTTTGCCCGACGCAGGTTAGCGATATTCGTCAATATCGATCTGGCCGCCGAGCGATTCCATCAGTTGCTGAATGTCGTCCGGCACATCGGGCGCGCGTTGGCCCGATGGGTTGAACCAGAAGCAGGAGAGCCGGACTTGAGCGCCGGCCTCTTGCACGAGTTCTCGAAGTCCGTCGCGGGGAAGGGCAAGGCGAGTGACAAGATACTGAAAATGCGGGGTCAGTTGGTCGCTTTCTACTGCACGCTCACTGCTGAATCTCCATAAGCCTGTGATTCCCAAAGATTGGCTGGTTCTGCCCGACGGCAGGATGAACGGACGACCTTTGACGATGGACATACTCGGAGCCACACCGAAATATTCCGTCCAGAATTCCGGCAATACGGTGTCGCCGGTGATCAGGAGCGAGGCAAAGGCTCCGGCGTTTGGGTTTGTTGGTGTGGGTGGGTTAGGGTGCATAGTCGTGAATACTGTCCTGAAAGATCCGCCCGTTAAATTCCACGTCGCCATTATCGTGAAAAATGCTGTTGTCCGACGGCCTAAGGCCGTTGGCATCCTTGAACTTGTGCAGCATCGTTCCGAATGTTTTGTAGTCGTAGCCGAGCATTCTCGCTGCGAATCGCGGATTGTTCGTGCTGGCCGCCAGTTCTTCCACGTCGGCGCTTATCGCTGCTGGCGTGTAGTGGAAGGGCTTTGCAGCCGCGAGCGAGGTACGCCGATACAGACTGGACGGCGTAACTGTCGCGGACCGAGGGCATGGTGATTCTTGCGCGTTCGGGTTAGAACCGCTCTGGTGAGGCTCGACTTTATCGCCCGGCATAGCGATGACATGGCCATCGCGCACAACCTCGTGTAGGAATCGGATAACTTCTGCGGCGGTTTCAGAACCACATACTCTGCGCAACCCGACTATGCACTGTTGAAGAAAACTGCGCAGACGCCCGACCAGATACGTGTCCGATTGCCACCGATAGTGGCTGCTCATAATAACGATAAGAAACTCTCTGTTGTACTCTGCTACCTTTTGCCCGTCTTCCTTCGGGAAGCGGCATTCATAATCGAATTTATGACATAGGGTGTACGCGCGTCGGGTTCCATCGGCCGCGCGAACGACTAAAACGCCGCGAAGAAACATGCTTAAGTGCATACGCGCCTGCGGCGATCGACCGGGAGTGATAGCGGGTTCCCCAGGTGCATAGTCGTATTCTGCTGTATGGTCACCACTCACCTCCGCTAATTGATCGGAGGCTATCTTAATGACGGGACTCTACCAATCTGTAAAATTTTGTTGTTCTGTTCGAATGTCGTCGCGAGCCTTTCAGGATAAGTCTGGAAATGCGTCACGCAAAGGTATCTATCAACTTCGAGGTCTCCCCAAAGCGCTGCGGACCTAAAGCCCCCGCAAATTAAAAAACGGGCGCCGCGTGATACACGCGGCGCCCGTTTTTCTAACAATCCCCGACTCTCAACCCGAGCCGGCACTCACTCCCACCTCAGCCCTTCTTCACTTCCAACCGGAACTTATGCAGCAGCGGTTCCGTATACCCGCTCGGCTGCTCGCGTCCTTCGAACACCAGCGCTTGCGCGGCCTTGAACGCGATCGTATCGAAGCCCGGTGCCATCGGCTTGTAATGCGGATCGCCGGCGTTCTGCTCGTCGACCACCTTCGCCATGCGCCGGAAAGTTTCTTCGACCAACTCGCGCGCGACCACGCCGTGATACAGCCAGTTGGCGATGTGCTGACTGGAAATGCGCAGCGTCGCGCGGTCTTCCATCAAGCCGACGTTGTGGATGTCCGGCACCTTCGAGCACCCCACGCCCTGATCGATCCAGCGCACCACGTAGCCGAGAATGCCTTGTGCGTTGTTGTCGATCTCGCTGCGGATCTCGTCGTCGTTCCACTTTGCTTCGGCGACCACCGGAATCGTCAGCAGCCCGTCGAGCAGTTCGTCGCGCACCGACGCGTAATCCGTGCGTTCGAGTTCCTGCTGAACCGCCTGCACGTCGATCTGATGGTAGTGCAGCGCATGCAAGGTCGCGGCGGTCGGCGAGGGCACCCACGCGGTGTTCGCGCCGGCCTTCGGATGCGCGATCTTCTGTTCGAGCATCGCGTGCATCAGGTCCGGCATCGCCCACATGCCCTTGCCGATCTGCGAGCGGCCGCGCAAGCCCGCGCTCAAACCGGCCAGCACGTTGCTGCGCTCGTACGCGGCAATCCACGCGCTCGACTTCATGTCGCCCTTGCGCATCATCGGGCCGGCTTGCATCGCCGAGTGCATTTCGTCGCCGGTGCGGTCGAGGAAGCCGGTGTTGATGAACGCGACACGTTCCTTCGCTTCGCCGATACACGCAAGCAGGTTGACGGACGTGCGGCGCTCCTCGTCCATGATGCCCATCTTGATCGTGTTGCGCGGCAGCTTCAGCAGGTCTTCGACACGCGCGAACAGTTCGCTCGCGAACGCGACTTCGGCCGGCCCGTGCATTTTCGGCTTCACGATATAGATCGAGCCGGTGCGCGAATTCAGCTTGTGCTTGCGATCGTGCAATGCGCACAGCGTGGTGATCACGCCGTCGAGAATGCCTTCCGGAATCTCGTGGCCGTCTTTTGTGAGCACGGCCGGGTTCGTCATCAAGTGACCGACGTTGCGGATGAACAGCAGCGAGCGGCCATGCAGCACGACCGGCGCGGTGCCGTTCGCGGCGACATAGGCACGGTCTTCGTTCAGACGGCGCGTGAAGGTCTTGCCGTTCTTCGTGACCTCTTCGGTCAGCGTGCCGTTCATCAGGCCGAGCCAGTTGCGATAGAGCTGGACCTTGTCGTCGGCATCCACGGCCGCCACCGAGTCTTCGCAATCGATGATCGTGCTCACCGCGGCTTCCATCAGCACGTCTTTCACATGCGCGGAATCGGTCTTGCCGATCGAATCGTTCGCATCGATCTGGATCTCGAAGTGCAGGCCGTTGTGCTTGAGCAGCACCGCCGACGGCGCACCCGCGTCACCCTGATAGCCGATGAATTGCGCCGGTGTCGTCAGTTCGCTCTTGCCGTTCTTCAGCGTGACGACCAGCTTGCCGCTGTCGACGCTATACAGCGTTGCATCGACATGCGAGCCGTTCGCAAGCGGCGCGGCCTGATCGAGAAACTTGCGCGCATACGCGATCACCGCGGCGCCGCGCACCGGATTGAAGGCCTTCTGCTTTTCCGCGCCGTTGCTGTCGGGAATCGCGTCGGTGCCGTACAGCGCGTCGTACAGGCTGCCCCAGCGCGCGTTCGCCGCGTTCAGCGCATAACGCTGATTCGACAGCGGCACCACGAGTTGCGGGCCGGCCTGTTCGGCGATTTCGGTGTCCACGTGGTCGGTCGTGGCCTGGACGCTCGCGGGCGCCGGCACGATGTAACCGATCCCTTCGAGGAACGCGCGGTACGCGTGCAGGTCGCGCACCGGACCCGGATTGGCGCGATGCCAGTTGTCGAGTTCGGTTTGCAGGCGGTCGCGCTCGGCGAGCAGCGCACGGTTCTTTGGCGCCAGCTCGTGCACGAGGGCGTCGAAACCCGACCAGAAAGCCGCGCTGTCGAGTCCGGTGCCGGGCAGGGCTTCGGTTTCGACGAACTGGTCGAGATTGGCGGCGACTTGCAGTCCACCGCGCGTGTTCATCTGAGTCATCGACTGCTCCATCTGAATGGGGCCGATGAGGGGGCATCGGCCCGTGGGTGCTATTGAATAGCGTCGTTGTTTTAATGCCGGCGCTCGGGGCGCGCTAGCAGCACTCGTGAGCTTCGTCAGCGCTTGCTGCCCGCTGTGGCTTGCTTATGACCTTTAAGCGGCAACTGCCTGAACACCCGCCTTGGCGACCTGAGCATCCTGATCCGGCTTGACGCCCGAGACGCCGACCGCGCCGACCACCTGGCCGTCGACGATCACCGGCACGCCGCCTTCCAGCGTACCTTGCAGCGGCGCGCTCAGAAACGCGGTGCGGCCGTTGTTGATCATGTCTTCATAGGCCTTGGTTTCGCGGCGGCCGAGCGCCGAAGTACGGGCTTTTTCCGTCGCGATGATCGCGCTGGCCGGGGCGCTGCCGTCCAGACGCAGCATGCCGAGCTGATGACCGCCGTCGTCGACCACCACGATGGCGACGGCCCATTGGTTCTTTTCGGCCTCCGCGCGGGCGGCATCGATGATTCGGGTCGTTTCGGCAACGGTCAGCACGGATTTGCTCAGCATAATGAATTTCCTGTTTCGATTAAGGTAAGGATGCTTCTACCGGACGCTTGCCCGAGGATTTTACGTCCAAGCGAGGCAGGAGGACACGATCGCGTCGCATGGCGGTGTCCGGCGCCGCGCCACGCGATGCCACGCGGGGCCTGTCGCGACCTCTCGCGCTACATCGCGCCATTCGATGACGCGCCGTACAATTGACCTCTCCGATAAAACCCGCGTGCCGCCGCCATCATGCCGACCATCAGCGAACTCTTCGTGTATCCGATCAAATCGTGCGCCGGTATTGCGCTGCGCGAAGCGCGCCTGCTCGCCACCGGCCTCGAATACGACCGTTGCTGGATGGTCACCGATCCGCTCGGTGCGATGCTCACGCAACGTGTCTATCCGCGCATGGCGCTGATCAGGGTGACGCTCGGCGAGCGCGAACTCGTGATCGACGCGCCGGGCATGAGCGAGCTGCGCACGCCGCTCGATGCAGCCGAGCTCGTCGCGCCGGCAAAAGTGGCCACGCAGGTCTGGCGCGATGCCGCTTATGGGCTCGACACGGGCGCTGAATCTGCCGCGTGGTTTTCGGCGTATCTCGGGGTGGAGGCACGTCTGTTGCGCTTCGATCCGCAGCGCGACCGTATCGTCGATCCGGACTACACGGCAGGCCGCGACGTGACCACGCATTTCGCGGACGGTTTTCCGCTGCTGGTGATCGGCCAGGCGTCGCTCGACGATCTGAACGTGCGGCTGAACGGCAAGGGCGCGCCGTCGATTCCGATCGACCGGTTCCGTCCGAACGTCGTCGTGACAGGGCTCGACGCGTATGAGGAAGACTACGTCGAGACGCTGAGCGTGCAGGACGCGAGCGCCGGGGGCGTGCAATTGGTGCAGTTGCAGCTGGTCAAACCGTGCTCGCGCTGTCCGATGCCGACCGTCGACCAGGCGAAAGGCGCGCCCGATCCCGACTGGCCGAACGAGCCGACGGACACGATGAGCGGCTACCGCGCCAATCCGCAGCGCGACGGTGCAGTGACGTTCGGCAACAATGCGATCGTCGCGAGCGGCGCGGGGACCTGGCTGCGCGTCGGGCAGGAACTCGACGCGGAACTGGCTTTCGGCGACTGAACCCCGTGCTAGTGCCTGACGCGGCGGGTCAGCGCCGCGAGGATGATCGGCATCGCAACCGGCTTGACGAAATGATCGTCGAAGCCGGAGCGCAGCGATTCATGGCGCTCCTCGATACGCGCAAGCCCTGTAACGGCCACCAGAGTCGGCGCGGGCGTATCGGCGACATAACGGATGCGGCGCGCCAGCGCGCGGCCGTCGAGGCGCGGCATCTCCACATCGAGCAGTGCGGCGTCGGGATGCCATGCGCAGTATTGTGCGAACGCGTCGAGCCCATTACGGGCGGTGCGGATCTCGAACCCCTGCGCGCTGAAATACAGCACATAGGCTGCGAGCAGATCCGGATCGTCGTCCGCAATCAGCAGGCGTGCAGTATCGTGTGTGGACATCCGGCTTCCCCTGGTTGCGTACCTGATAGTGAGCAAGGAGGGGTCCCGATACAATGTGACACGGATTTTTCGAAATCCGGCATGCGCGCCACACGGGGTTCGTGCTTTTTTACCCGCGCTTTTTTCTCACGCGCATGTCCGGCCGCGCGCTCGTGGTCCGCAGCAGACATCTGGCACCGCTTTATATGAACCATCGAACTGGGCGGAACGACGAATCACCCGACCTCGCGCGCGATCTCGCGATGGTGAGCCGCATCGAGGCCGTGCCGTCGATCCTGCGCCTGATCTGCAAGAACACCGGAATGGGCTTCGCGGCAGTCGCCCGCGTGACCGATCGCACGTGGACCGCCTGCGCGGTGGAAGATCATCTGAACTTCGGGCTGCTGCCCGGCGGCCAGCTCGAACTGGAGACCACGCTGTGCTTCGAATCGCGCGCGGCGCGCGCGCCGATCGTCATCGACAACTTCAGCAACGATCCTGTCTATCGCGGCCATCACACAGCGCGTATCTACAATCTGGGCAGTTATATTTCCGTTCCGATCGTTTTGCCCGACGGCAGCTATTTCGGCAATTTGTGCGCAATCGATCCGCATCCGGTGGAGTTGTCGGGTGCGCGCACGGTCGGCATGTTCGAGGTCTTCGCCGATCTGATCGCAATCCAGATCGTCACCGAAGGCAGGCAGAAAGCCGTCGAGGACGCATTGCAGCGCGAACGCGAGATCTCCAGCCTGCGTGAACAGTTCATCGCGGTGCTCGGCCACGATCTGCGCAATCCGCTGTCGGCGGTTAGCGCGACTGCCGAACTGCTCGCGTTGCGCAAGAACGAGCCCGATCTCGTCAAAATCGGCCAGCGCCTGAAAACCACCACGTTGCGCATGGCGCGTCTGATCGACGACGTGCTGGACTTCGCGCGCGGCCGGCTCGGCTCGGGCATCGGCGTATCGATCGACGACGTCGACGATCTGGGCGCGGCGTTGCGGGTGGTGGTGGCGGAAGTGCGCGAGGCCAATCCGGACCGCGTGCTGGCAGACGATCTGGCCATCGGCACGCGGGTGCGATGCGATCGCACACGGGTCCAGCAGTTGCTGTCGAATCTGCTCGGCAATGCGGTGACCCACGGTTCGGCGGCGTTGCCGGTGATCGTGCAGGCTCGCGTGGAGAACGGCGAATTCGTGCTCAGCGTGTCGAACGGCGGCAACCCCATCGCGCCCGAGGTGTTGGGCCGCGTGTTCGAACCGTACTGGCGGCCGCCCACCAGCAAGCCGGGCGGCGGCCTCGGACTCGGGCTTTATATCTGCAAGCAGATCGTGAGCGCGCATAGCGGCACGCTCGAAGTGCGCTCGTCCGACACCGACGGCACCTGCTTCGTCGCGAGGTTGCCGGTCGGGGTTTGAGCCTCACGCGGCGCGGGCGATCGTTCCGGCCGCTGTGCGTTCAGCAGTTTCTGTCGCGGGTCGCTCCGCGTTCCACTCGTTCATGCGTTCGATGCTTTCGCGGCCGGCAGACTCTTCAGCAACGCGCCGGCAACGCTGTCGATGCGCCGCATCCCCATATAGATCGCAAGCGTGGTGCGAGTCGCCGCGAGCCGCTCGCCAATCCGTATTGCACGTCGGCTCACAGCGAATCGCGGCACGCATTCCGCGTGAGCCGGCCGCACGCGCACAGTGCTGCGTCGCACCATCCCTGTGCCTCGCTGCATCAAATTGCGCCGTGCCGGAGATCGGCCGCACGAGCGTGCCATTCATCGCGAATGCCCGCCAGGCGCAGCACCCGCGCTGAATCTACGCACCTGGCATAGCCTTTGCGTTTAAGGCGGTCGACGGATCAACGTGGATTCGTCGCGAGTGCAACAACAAGGCGCTCGCCGCAGTACAGGTCAGGACAACGGCGTCCCCCGGATTCAGTCATCGACTGGGTTCGCGGGACGCCGTTTTTATTTCGGGAATCGCTTTCGTGCAGCAGCCTGGCAACAGCCGGCCGCGGCGATGCGAGCCCAGCACTTCGAAGGAAACCGCGGTCATGAAAATCATCGTTATCGGTCACGGGATGGTCGGCCACAAGCTGGTGGAAAGCCTCGCGCAGGATGCCGCGCACGGCCTCGACATCACGGTGCTGTGCGAAGAGTCGCGGCCCGCGTACGACCGCGTGCATCTGTCCGAATTCTTTGCGGGCAAGACCGCGGACGATCTGTCGCTGGTCGAAGCGGGTTTCTTCGAGCGCCAGAATGTGCTCCTCAAGCTGAACGCGAAAGCGGTGGCGGTCGATCGCGAAGCGCGCACCGTGAGCGTGTCGACGGGCGAGACGTTGCCGTACGACAAGCTCGTGTTCGCGACCGGCTCGTATCCGTTCGTGCCGCCGGTGCAAGGCCGCGAGCGCGCCGACTGCTTCGTGTACCGCACTATCGACGACCTCGAGGCGATGCAGGAATGCGGCGCGCGCTCGAAGACGGGCACGGTGGTGGGCGGCGGTCTGCTCGGGCTGGAATGCGCGAAGGCGTTGCGCGACATGGGGCTGCAAACGCACGTGGTCGAATTCGCGCCGCGCCTGATGGCCGTGCAGGTCGACGAGGGCGGCGGCCGCGTGCTGCGCAGCAAGATCGAGGCGCTCGGCGTCAGCGTGCATACGCAGAAGAACACCACGGCGATCGTGGACGGCGAGAACGGCACGCACCGCATGCAATTCGCCGACGGCAGTTTCCTCGACACCGACATGATCGTGTTCTCCGCGGGCATCCGTCCGCGCGACGACCTCGCGCGCGACTGCGGCCTGACGCTCGGCGCACGCGGCGGCATCGTGATCGACGACGCGTGCCGCACCAGCGATCCGCACATCTACGCGATCGGCGAATGCGCGCTGTGGAACGGCCAGTTGTTCGGGCTCGTCGCGCCCGGCTACGAGATGGCGCGCGCGGTCGCGAAGCAACTGCTGGGCGGCGCCGCCGAATTCACCGGCGCCGACATGAGCACCAAGCTGAAGCTGATGGGCGTGGACGTCGCGAGTATCGGCGACGCGCACGGCGCCACGCCGGGCAGCCGCGCGTATCAGTTCAGCGACGAACGCAAGCAGGTCTACAAGAAGCTGGTGGTGTCCGAGTGCGGCAAGTATCTGCTCGGCGGCGTGATGGTCGGCGATGCGAGCGAATACGGCACCTTGCTGCAGATGATGCTCAACCGCATCGAATTGCCGGAAGCGCCGGAGTTCCTGATCCTGCCCGCTGCCGACGGCAACGCGAAACCCGCGCTCGGCGTCGAAGCATTGCCGGCGTCCGCGCAGATCTGTTCATGCAACAACGTGTCGAAGGGCGAACTGTGCGCCGCCGTATGCGCAGGCGCGACCGACATCGCCGCGCTGAAAGGCGCGACGACCGCCGGCACGTCGTGCGGCGGCTGCGTGCCGCTCGTCACGCAGGTGATGAAGGCCGAGATGAAGAAGCAGGGCATGGCCGTCAACAACCACGTGTGCGAGCACTTCCCGTATTCGCGCCAGGAGCTGTATCACCTGGTGCGCGTGGAAGGCGTGCGCAGCTTCGGCGAATTGCTCGCGAAGCACGGCCGCGGACTCGGCTGCGATATCTGCAAGCCGGTGGCGGCCAGCATTCTCGCGTCGTGCTGGAACGAGTTCGTGCTGAAGAAAGAGCATGCGTCGCTACAGGACACCAACGACTACTACCTCGCGAACATTCAACGCGACGGCACCTATTCGGTCGTGCCGCGCATGGCCGGCGGCGAAGTGACGCCCGACGGTTTGATCGCGGTCGGCCAGGTCGCGAAGAAATACGGTCTGTACACGAAGATCACCGGCGGCCAGCGGGTCGATCTGTTCGGCGCGCGCGTCGAACAGTTGCCGCTCATCTGGGAAGAGCTGATCGCCGCTGGTTTCGAATCGGGCCACGCGTACGGCAAGTCGCTGCGCACGGTGAAGTCGTGTGTCGGGTCGACGTGGTGCCGTTACGGTGTCGGCGATTCGGTCGGCCTCGCGGTCGAAATGGAAAACCGCTACAAGGGCTTGCGCACGCCGCACAAGATCAAGTTCGGCGTGTCCGGCTGCACCCGCGAATGCGCGGAAGCGCAGGGCAAGGACGTCGGCATCATCGCGACCGAGAAGGGCTGGAATCTGTACGTGTGCGGCAACGGCGGGATGAAGCCGCGCCATGCCGAACTGCTCGCGTCCGACCTCGACAAGGACACGCTGGTGCGCTACATCGACCGCTTCCTGATGTTCTACGTGCGCACCGCCGACCGTCTGCAACGCACCAGCGTGTGGCGCGACAACCTCGAAGGCGGTCTCCAGTATCTGATCGACGTGGTGGTCGACGATCGCCTCGGTGTGGCCGCCGAACTCGAAACGGAAATGCAGCACGTGGTGGACACGTACGAATGCGAGTGGAAGAAGGCGGTCACCGATCCGCAGACCCGCAAGCGCTTCCGTCACTTCGTCAACAGCAGCGAAGCCGACAGCAACGTCACGTTCGTCGAAGAGCGTGGGCAGATCCGGCCCGCGACGGCGGCTGAACGTCTGTCGAAGATCGCCGGGATTCCGGTGGTCGTCGAGACCGTCTGATCCGTTGCGACGTTTTATCAGCCCGTATTTTTTATCGTTTTCGCCGAGGACTTTCGCCATGAACACCGACCGCCTGCCGCAATCCTGGACGCCGGTTTGCCCGCTCGACGAGATCGTGCCGAACACGGGCGTCTGTGCGCTCGTCAACGGCGAACAGATCGCCGTCTTTCACGTGCATGGCGACGACGCGAACACCACGGTCTATGCGATCGAAAACTTCGATCCGGGCTCGCAGGCGGCGGTGCTGTCGCGCGGGCTGATCGGCAGCTTCGGCGAACGCATCGTGGTGGCCTCGCCGATCTACAAGCATCACTTCGATCTGCGCACCGGCGAATGCCTCGAAACTCCCGCGTATTCCGTCAGCGCGTTTCCCGCGCGCGTGGAAGACGGCCGGGTGTGGGTCGCGGTTTGATTACCTCGATTTCTCCACTCATTGCGTAAGCCGTCGCGTTTGTCATGACCTCGAAAAACGTCAAAACCGTGTGTCCTTACTGCGGCGTCGGCTGTGGAATGGTGCTGCACGTGGACGACGGCCAGGTCGTGAAGATTTCCGGCGACAAGGAACATCCGGCGAACTTCGGGCGGCTCTGCACGAAGGGGCAGTCGGCGCATGTCGCGTTGCGCAAGTCGGGCCGGCTCGAAGGCGCGTTCGTGCGCCATGAGCGCGACCAGGACCCGGCACCGTTGCCGATGGCGCAGGCGATCAGCACGACGGCCGCGCGCCTGCGCGGTCTGCTCGATGAACATGGACCGGATGCGTTGTCGTTCTACGTGTCGGGCCAGATGTCGATCGAGGCGCAGTATCTCGTCAACAAGCTCGCGAAAGGCTTTGTCGGCACCAACAACATCGAATCGAATTCGCGGCTGTGCATGGCGAGCGCGGGCAGCGGCTACAAACTTTCGCTCGGCGCGGACGGCCCGCCAGGATCCTACGACGACATCGATCACGCCGACCTGTTCTTCGTGATCGGCGCGAATATGGCCGACTGTCACCCGATTCTGTTTCTGCGCATGATGGACCGCGTGAAGGCGGGCGCGAAACTGATCGTCGTCGATCCGCGCCGCAATACGACCGCGGAGAAAGCCGACCTGTTCCTGCAGATCAAGCCGGGCACCGACCTCGCGTTGCTCAACGGGCTCCTGCATCTGCTGCACGAAAACGGCGCGACGGATGCCGCTTTCATCGGCGAGTTCACCGAAGGCTGGGACGGCATGCCGGCGTTTCTCGCGGACTACACGCCGGAGCATGT
This sequence comes from Paraburkholderia xenovorans, assembly GCF_046030735.1. Lineage (GTDB taxonomy): Bacteria > Pseudomonadota > Gammaproteobacteria > Burkholderiales > Burkholderiaceae > Paraburkholderia > Paraburkholderia xenovorans_A. The sequence continues at coordinate 27,177 of NZ_JAQQBV010000013.1, read as the reverse complement.
CGCGCGAATCACGGGGCTCGCCGCCGACGACATCCGCCGCGCCGCGCAACTGATCGGCGCCGCGCCCGAGTGGATCAGTTGCTGGACGATGGGCCTGAATCAAAGCACGCACGGCACGTGGCATACCAACGCGCTGTGCAATCTGCATCTGGCGACCGGCAAGATCTGCCGCCGCGGTAGCGGGCCGTTCTCGCTGACTGGTCAACCCAATGCGATGGGCGGCCGCGAAATGGGCTACATGGGGCCTGGTTTGCCGGGCCAGCGTTCGGTGCTGGTCGAAGAAGACCGCGCATTTGTCGAACACCTGTGGGGCATTCCGACAGGCACGCTGAAGACCGCAGTGGGCAACGGCACCATCGACATGTTCACGCGGATGGCAGCCGGCGAGATCAAGGCGTGCTGGATCATCTGCACGAATCCGGTGGCAAGCGTCGCGAATCGGCAGAACGCGATCGCGGGGCTGCGGGCCGCCGAACTCGTGATCGCGCAGGACGCGTTCCTCGATACCGAGACCAATCGTTACGCCGACGTGCTGTTGCCCGGCGCGCTGTGGGCTGAAGCCGAAGGCGTGATGATCAACTCCGAGCGCAATCTCACGTTGATGCAAAAGGGCATCGAACCGCCCGGCGCCGCGTTGCCGGACTGGCAGATCATTGCGCGCGTCGCGTGTGAAATGGGTTTCGCCGACGCGTTCAGCTACACGAGTGCCGAAGAAGTTTTCGCGGAGATCACGCGCGCGTCGAATCCGAAAACCGGCTACGACCTGCGTGGCGCGAGCCATCGCCGGCTGAAGGATGCGTCGCTGCAATGGCCGCTCGCGCCGCTCGCCGCCGACGCTGCCGCCGAACGCAATCCAGTTCGCTATCTGAACGACGGCATCAGCCAGACGCTGAAGGAACGCGCCGACGGTTCGCGTCCGCGCCTCGTGTTTCCGACTGCTTCGGGCAAGGCGATGTTTTTCGCGCGCGCGTTTGCGGCGCCGGCCGAATTGCCCGACGGCGAATTCCCGATCGTGTTGAACACGGGCCGCTTGCAGCATCAATGGCACACGATGACCAAGACCGGCAAGGTCGCGATGCTCAACAAGCTGAACCCCGGGCCGTTCGTCGAGCTTCATCCCGAAGACGCCGCGACGCTCGGCATCAAGGCCCGCGATCCCGTGGAGATCCGCTCGCGCCGTGGCCGCGCGGTGTTGCCGGCGGTCGTCACCGATCGCGTGCAGGCCGGCAATTGCTTTGCGCCGATGCATTGGAACGATGTATTCGGCGACGACCTGTGCATCAACGCGCTCACCAGCGATGCGATCGATCCCGTTTCGCAGCAACCCGAACTTAAATTTTGCGCGGTGTCGTTGAGCCGGGCGTCGGTCGCGATCATCGAACCGATTGCGCCGGCCGACGATACGGCGCTCGATGAAACGCCTGCGGTGGCAAACGTAGCGACGCCGATCGGCGCAGAGGAACTGGATATGCCCCGTATCGAAGCACTCACGAATCTGTTGCAGCTTGCGCCGGTTCCCGCGTTGACGCTCACCGATGCCGAACGCGCGTACCTTGCCGGTTTCGTCGGCGGCTTGCGTTCGGCGGAGGCGCAAGGTGTCGCGGGCGTGCCGGTGTTGCCGGTGTCGGCGCCGGTCGAACCGGCTAACCGCTTGTACGTCGACGGTTTGCTCGCGGGACTTTATAGCCGCAGCGGTACGCATGCGCCTGCATCGAATGGCGCGCTCGCCACGCAGAGCGTGCTGGCCGCCGACTCCGCGCAGGCAAGCGGCGTGCGCATCGTGCGCGCGCGTCCGAAGGTCACGCTGCTGTGGGCCTCGCAAACCGGCAACACCGAATCGCTGACGGAACGTTACGCGACGCGTCTGATGGAATCCGGCTTTGAAATCCGCACGACGTGCATGGCCGACTATCAGATTCCGGCGCTCGCCAAAGCGCAATACGTGCTGCTGATGTCGAGCACGTTCGGCGACGGCGATGCACCGGACAACGCACAAAGCTTCTGGACCCAGCTTGCCGCCGACACCGCTGCGCGTCTCGACAACGTGCGCTACGCGGTGCTCGCGCTCGGCGATCGCAACTACGATCAGTTCTGCGGACATGGCCGCCGTCTCGACGAACGTTTCGCGGCGCTCGGCGCGCTGCGGCTGCTCGATCGCACGGATTGCGACAGCGAGTTTCAGGAGAGTGCGGACGCATGGCTCGAACGGATCATCGCGCGCATCAAGGAAGAAGACGCCGCGTTGCACAGCGTGCCGCCCGGCGGGATGATCAACGCCGTGGTGCCGGGCACCGTGCCGACCAAAACGCAGCCGGCCGCGTCGCGCCTCGTCAAGAATCTGCAACTGAACAAGCAGGGCGCCGCGAAAGATACGCGCTACTTCTCGCTGAGCACCGGCGACCCGGCGCTCGAATACGAAGCCGGCGATGCGCTCGGCGTGTGGCCGAGCAACTGCCCGGAGCTCGTCGACGAATTGATCGGCCTGAGCGGTTTGACGGCGGACGCACCGGTGAGCGTGTCCGGCGCGGGCGAGATGCGGCTCGCCGACGCACTCGGCAAGCACTACGAGATCGCGCGACCGAACCCGGACGCGTTGGCGTTCATCGCCGCGCGCACTCGCAGTGGCGCGTTGCGCGATCTGCTCGTGGCGGAACGCAAGGCGGACCTCAAGCAATGGCTATGGGGACAACAGCTTGCCGACGTGCTGCATGAGTTTCCCGTCGAGCTGAGCGCCGCGGAATTGACGGGAATGCTCAAGCGCTTGCAACCGCGTCTGTATTCGATCGCGTCGAGCCCGAAAGCGCATCCGGGCGAAGTACATCTGACGGTTTCCGCTGTGCGTTACAGCAATGGACGGCGACATCGCAAAGGCGTGTCGTCGACGTTTCTTGCCGATCGCGCGGGCGATGTGAACGTGCCGGTCTTCGTGCAGAAGTCCGCACACTTTCGTCCCCCTCGTGTTGCCGGCACGCCGATCGTCATGGTCGGTCCCGGCACCGGCGTTGCACCGTTTCGCGGCTTCCTGCACGAGCGGCGTGCACGCGGCGATACGGGACGCAACTGGCTCTTCTTCGGCGAGCAGCACGCGGCCACCGATTTCTACTATCGCGACGAACTTGAGGCGATGCGCGACAGCGGTCTGCTGACTCGCCTCGATGTCGCGTTCTCGCGCGATCAGACGGAAAAGATCTATGTGCAGGACCGGATGCGCGAGCAGGGTGCGCAACTGTGGTCGTGGCTCGAAGAAGGTGCGCACTTTTATGTCTGCGGCGACGCCAGCCGGATGGCAAAGGATGTCGACGCGACGCTCAAACAGGTGGTCGCTCAACACGGCGGGATGAACGACGAAAAGGCCGCCGACTATGTGAGCCGTCTTGCGCAGGAAAAGCGCTATGTACGCGACGTTTATTGACGATATGACGCGGCCGCAACGGGCGCGACGAAACGGTTTTGAAGAGCAGGCATTGAAGTTTGTAGAGAGGGTCCCGGATGGCATGGAGGTTGCATAAGCAGACCGGTATTCAACCTCGTGACCATTCCAGTGCGTGATTGCCAAACGGGACGCCAACCCCGTCGACCACGCGGTGTGCGGAACACGCGAAAAAACAGTATTTGTGAGGATGTCTGATGAAAAACGTGATGAGTTCCTTGAAGACCGGAGACTGGCGCGCGCTGGTCGCCTGTTTCCTCTATTTCGACACCGGCTTCACCGTGTGGGTGCTGTACGGACCGCTCGCGCCGTTCATCAGCAAAAGCATTGCGATGACGCCGGGGCAGCAGGGCTTGCTGGTCGCGGTACCGGTGCTGTCGGCGGCGATTCTGCGCGTGACGCTCGGCAACCTCTATCAATCGGCGCACGGCAAACGCATCGCGTTGATGGGCGTGTTGCTGTCGGCGGTGCCGACGATCGTGCTGCCGCTGATGCCGTCGGTGCCTTCGTACACGGTGCTGCTGGTGCTCGGCGTGTTCCTCGGTGTGGGCGGTGCGAGCTTCGCAGTCGCGTTGCCGATGGCGGGCAGCAACTATCCGCCGAAGGTGCAGGGCCTCGTGCTGGGTCTGGCCGCGGCCGGCAACATCGGCGCGGTGCTCGACGGCTTCCTGTTTCCGCAACTGGCCACGCATTACGGCTGGCAACTGGCGGCCGGCGGCGCGCTGCCTTTGCTGGCGATCGCGGCGATCACGCTGTACTTCTGGGCCAACGACGCGGGCATCAAATCCGGTAGCGTCGCGCGCGCATTCGGCAGTTTCGCGGTGACGCTGGTCGGTCTGATCGTGCTGGTGTTGATGGTCGAAGCGGGGCTGTTCGGTTCGGGTAAAACCGGCGTGCTGCTGTTGCCGGTGATCGGCGCGCTGCTGGCGATCGCGGTGCTGCCGTCGCGTTATCGCGCGGTGCTGGCCGAACGTGACACGTGGGTCATCATGCTCGTGTACAGCATCACGTTCGGCGGGTTTGTCGGCATGTCGTCGTATGTGACGCTGCTGCTCACCAATCTCTATCAACTGTCGAAGATCGACGCGGGGCTCTTCATGGCACTGCTCGCCGCGACCGGCGCGATGGTGCGCCCGCTCGGCGGCCTGATCGCCGACAAGGTGTCCGGCGTGCGCGCGCTGACCGTGCTGCTCGCGATCATCTCGCTCGCCGACCTCGTGTTCGCCGCGGTCATGCCGACGCTTGCCGGCGGCATCGCGTTGCTGCTGGTGCTGTACGTCGCGTTCGGTCTCGGCAATGGCGCGACGTTCCAGCTCGTGCCGCATCGCTGGGCCGGCCGCACCGGTCTGATGTCGGGCATCGTGGGCGCTGCCGGCGGGATCGGCGGTTTCTATCTGCCGGTCGTGATGGGCATCGCGAAGGAAAGCACGGGCAGCTATCAGATGGGCTTCGCAACGTTCGGCGCGCTGGCCGCCTGCGCGTTTGTCGCGATCGTCGCGCTGCGTCGTCCTTGGATGGCGTGGTCGATGAACGCCGGCGTGATTCACGCGCATGCGACGGAATAACGCCGCTGGGCATTCGCGCCTATCGCTGCGTTCGGGTGTGTGTGCTGAAAACGCAGCGGGTCGGGGCGAAGGCCGGTTGGGGCGACGGGGTTAATCGGAATATAAGAGCTTCACATGAGCATCACGAAAGAGCGGGTTCAAGCCCCGCCGTCCGCAGCGATCGAAGTGGATGTGTCCAGCGAGGTGTTGAGTTCGTTGATCAATATGGCGGGGCGTCAGCGGATGCTGTCGCAACGTATCGTGCTGAAAGCGATTCTGGCCTCGCAGCAGTTCGACGGCGCGCTGGCGATCGCGCGCGACACGCTGCGCACGTTCGCCGACAGTCACGCGGTGCTGGTCGAAGGACGCAACGGCATGCCGGGGCTTTTTTCGGCGGCGTTGCGTCAGGCGTTCAACGGTGCGGATAACGTCGCGCAGCAGATTGCCGGGTTCATCGCGCTGGCGTCCGTTGCGCTCGACGCGATCGAGCATGGGTTGCCGCGCGCGCAGGAAGCCTTGCACGAATTGATCGACGCGGTCGATCCGCTACTCGCGCATTTGCATCGGGTGACCGCTGTCTACGAGGACGAAAGCCGGCGGATCGCGCAGTCGCAGAAAAAGGGCCAGCGGGATCTGATCGAGCGGATCAAGTCGATCGCGAAAGAAGCGCATATCGTGTCGTTCAACGGACAGATCGTCGCGAGCCGACCCGACGTAAGCGGTCGCGAGTTCGCGGTGATCGCCGGTGTGATGACCAACATCACGCGCGAACTGGAAAACGTGGTGAGCGCGTTCGTGAAGAAAACGGCGATTTGATGACGGCGGTCTGGCATCGCGCAGGCCGGTCGACGTAAAGATGCAGGGCTTCCCCTGGTGCGATTGTTTTGGCGCGACGCGCGCGAATCGCACATTCCACCGTTATGCTTGGCGTTTTGGAACGTCAGGTAACCGTAATGGACAACGTGTGGCAGGTCGTTTGGGCAACTTTCAAGGCGGAATTCTCCGACCTCGGCAGTGTTGCCGACGTCACTCAGGTGCTGATGCGCCTCGGCCTTGCGCTCATTCTGGGCGGGGTTATCGGTTTCGAGCGGGAGATGTCGCAGCGCGACGCCGGCATGCGCACGCACATGATGGTGGCGGTCGGCGCGGCGTTGTTCGTGGTCGTGCCGCTTCAGGCCGGCTTCTCACAGGACAACATGAGCCGGGTGCTGCAAGGGCTGGTGTCCGGTATCGGCTTTCTCGGCGCGGGCGCAATCATCAAGCTCAATGCGGAACGCGAAGTGCGCGGGCTGACGACCGCCGCGAGCCTGTGGCTCAGCGCGGGTGTGGGTGTGGCAGCGGGACTCGGGCGCGAGGCTACTGCGATTCTGAGCGTGGTGATTGCGCTTGCGATTCTGTCTAGCGCGCGTTTGTTCAAGGCTAGGGGTGGGGTGGAGAAGTAGGAGGGTGACCCGCTAGCCGGCTGCGACGAATCCGTCGCGAAAGGCGTTGAAGGCGGATTCGATGAATGCGGGTGTTGGCTCGAAGAGTCTCGCGTGGTGGCCCATCATGTGTTCCAGAATGCGCGGATAGTCCTTCCCTAAAGCGAGAACCTCGGTGATCAGCTTGCGTGTTTCCGCCGAAGCCAGCGCCGCAGTATCGCGGCCGAGCAGAGCGGCGCCAGCGAGTTCCAACTGGTGCTCGTAACGCTCGACGAGTTCATAAGCGTCGCCATACAGGCGCTCGTGATTGCCGGCGGCAGCGTAGTTGCCGAGCAGAAAAAGCAGATCGACCGCGTCCTTTCTATCCGTCGCGTGACGATCGTGCCACGCGACGATTTTCAACATTGCCTGGCCGGGCAGCGAGGCAACGGGCACCACGAGATCCGCGGCGACACGCACGATAACAGCGTGCGTTAGCGCTTCGGCAAAACCGGCGACGTTCATCCGTATCGCGTGATCCGGCGGCCACGCGATTTCGCTCGCGCCGGCAGTGCCGGCTGGTTGCGCGGCACTGCCAATATCGCCTTCAACACCGCCGAACGGCACGATGTCCAGCCACATCAATTCGCCGCTTGCGGGATCGCGATAGTACAAACGATGCGCTTCACCGCGTTGCTCGAAGACGCCGCTTGCGACGAGAGCCTGTTTGAGCGCGGTATGCCCGGTCCAGCTTTCCACGTTCACGCCGATATCGACGTCAGCGGTGGCGCGGGTGACCTCGATGCCGTGGACGTGCGTGAGCATGATGTCGCGCGCGGTGGCGCCACCGACGAACCAGTCGACCCGCGCGGCGTGCGCGGTCGCAGCGACGTGCCGCAACAATTCGACGACGAGCGTAGGCAGCGGCCGGTTCGGGATCGGATCAAGCGGCAAGGAACTGGTCACGGAGCATTCGCGCGGTTTCGATATTGCGGGAGTCGCCGGTGGCGATCAGGTCGGCATAAACCAGCACCGGATGAGCGACCGAGGGCGGCACGCCCGGCGTTTCGACCGGCAGCGCCGGCGCCGTCAGGAATTCTACGTCGCCCTGCGGATCGAGTCGCAGACGGGCGTCGATCATCCACTGGCGTGGCACGTTTTTCTGACAATAAAGCGTGACGATAACCGGCTTCAGATAGCCAGTGAGCAGCGCGGCGGCGACTTCGCCGCCGAATTGGCAATGTTCGCTAGCGGGATCGATATCGCGCCACCATGACGGATCGGCGGCGCGGTAGCGGTTCAGCAACAGCTGGCTGCGCAGGCGGGAAGGGTATAAGGCGGCCCACTCGTCGAGCAGGCGGCCTGAATCGGCAAAGACGAAACCGTCTTTGCGCGCGACGATGTCGCCGCGCTCGACTAGGTCGCGAAATGTCGACTGCGCGGTGCCGAGACTGACATTGGCGCGTTGGGCGATCGCGCGTTGGCCCGCATTGATCAGCGCCCTATCGCACAGCAACGCGAATACGACTTTCATCCCCTTGGCGGTCCACGCGCGTTCCTTGATCCGGCTGGCCGCGCTATGGCGCTTTTCCCCCGAAATCATGATCAGGTTGCCGTTGCTCTGTACGACGGCATTGCCCGACATATCGAGCGCGTCGAGCCCCAACTCACGGCAATGCTGCAGCAGACCGGGCGACAGGTAGGGGGTGACGATCACGAACGGATCGTCGGCGCGGATATCGGCCGTCGATTTGATCGTGGCAAGCGTGGCGAAGCGGTCGATATTGTCGACCAGCAACACAGGTCGCGCCCATTTTTCACCAGCGGCGCCCTGGAACTGGATCTTCGCGGGATAGTGGGCGCGTTGCGGCGGCCGCAATATCCGGGTAGATATACCGGTAGCGGCAGAAAATGCGTCGGCAGCGGCCTGAATGGTCGGATCCGGCACGAACGGCGGCGGAGTCTGGCGTGGCATGGGCCTACCCTTGTTCAATTTTTACGAGTGTATACGGAACGTGAACAGCTTGCAAAATTGAACAGCGGTGACCTTTGAGGTAGCTCTTTCGAAACCGTGAACCAAAGAACCGTTCAGAAAATCCGTCTGTTTACGGAACGTGAACATCGAAAAAAGTTGAACAGACGCGGCGGCGCGCTACGGCCTGAATCCTTTCACACCGCGCTCCACGGGGCGGGTTGACCCCACCCCGTGAGACCCTCAACCTCAGTGAGTCAACACGATCGACGACGCAACCGCCCGCTGCGTCGGATTCGCCGGTGCGCTGTCGGACGGGTGGCCCACGTCCGAGCCGTTCACGATCAACGCGCTCGATCCGCCGCCGTCGAGATTGATTGCCTTGGTCGCGCCGAGCCATTGCATGATGTTCGCCGTCTCCTGGATCGATGTGCCTATCGCAAGGCCGGGTTGCCGGCCGTCGGTTTCGACCAGCAAAATCGTGCCGTCGGCGGCCGTGCCGATCATCGTGCGGGGATTGCGCGCCATGAACCAGCCCCAATACCAGCTAGCGGTTCGGTCGATGCTGCCGAACGTCGGGGAAAAGCCTTCCGCGACAGCCGATTGCTGAACGGTTGCAGCAGGCAACAGCGTCGGTCCGGCGGCGGCCAGCGACATGCCCGCGGCGAGCGAAACGGGTGCTCCGTTCGACTGAACATTCTGCGCGACCGTCAGGACCGTACCCACCGTGGCGTTCTGCTGGAGCCAACTCGCGCTCGTGCCGAGGCCTTGCAACACGTAGCCGCCGGGCGGAGGCGGCGCGCCCAGCACCGTACTTCCCGACACCACCGTGCCGCTGCCGTTGACGAGCACCTCATAGGTCGAGCCCGAGTAATTGGGGTCCACCGAGGTGGACGACGTCAGGCCGCCGTTGAAGTTGCCGTCGTACATCACCAGGTCGTTGTAGTTGGTGCACGTATAGTCGAGCGCCGGGCCGACATTGGGCGACGCGCCCGGGCTTCCGCAACTGAATATCTGCCCGAGAATCGAACTGTTCTGAGCGTAGATCGGCGTACTTGCGCCTTGCGCGTTGGTCACCGTCGCTGAGGTCGATACGTTCGGCAGGAACGATATCGACGGCGAACCGTTGGTTTGCGTGAACGACACCCCCGGCTGCCCGTTGACGGCCATCCCCTCGAGCTTGCCATTCGAGACGATGGCACTCGCCGTGCCTTTCAATTCGGTGCCGGCTGCATTCGCGTTGGTGGACCAGAAGCCCGCGTTGATCGCCGCAATGCCGCCGAGTCGCGCGGCCGTCGCCTGAGGCGTTTCGCCGCCCACGCCCAGGATACCGCCGACACCGGCTTCGTTGCCTCCGGCGATCACGTTCTGCAGATTGCCCTTGAAGCCCGGCGAAATCGCGATGACGTTCACGAGCCACGGGCCGGTCGAGGTCGCGTTGCCGTCGAGCCCGGTATTGCGGACCGTGGGTTTATAGGCATTGCTGGTCTGCTGAGCGATGGTCGTCGCGACAGCCTGGGCGGCCGCCTGCGTTGCATATTGGCCAATCGACACATTGAAGCCGAGCGGCGACCCGTCCGGGCCTGTACCGGCCGAGTCGTAGCGGACCTGATAACCTGCCGCCGTCATCGCCGCGACCGCGGTCGCCGCGGCTGCCTGCGTCTTCGCGAGCTGGACTGTGACCGTCCAGAAATCGGTACTGGCCGTCTGGCCGCGAGTGATCTGATAGTACGTGACGCCCGGACTCACCTGAGTGGTCGTGCGTGCTTCCTGTAACCCCGACGGCCCGAGCGGTATCTCCGCCGCCGGTAATTGCCACGCGGCAACGGCAGACTGACCGGCGTTGCTGGAGACCGTGTTGTTGCCGCATCCGAGCAACAGAACCGACACAGCCGCAGCGACCGCCACGCTCGCAACGGTTTTCCGCACAATGGGCCACGGCGATGGGATAAGGTTCCTTGACGATTTCGTTCGATTCATATTTCAGATTCCTAACTAAACTGGTTTTAAAGTTTTATGTGAATCGACACTGCTGCCATATCAGGAACGCAAACCCATACCCGGCAAGGACCTCAAGCGGCGTATGTCGTTAGTTTGCAAAGCCCCGGATGATAAGTCCTCTAAATGAAGTCTACGTGTCAGACACCGTGACGCGCGTTGCCGCAGAAAAGCCGCCGCAACGCGCTTCGCTCCTCGCGACCTAGAACTTATGCCGCAACGCCACCCGCACCGCGACCTGATTGCCCGTCGACGAAGGGGCCTGCACACCGGGAATAAATGCGTCGTCGAGAATCGACTGGGTCTTGTCGCCCGCCACCTTCTGATATTCGCCTTGCACGTACACGTCCGTGCGCTTCGACAGGTTGTAATCCGCCATCAATCCGACCGAATGAATCTTCGGCTTCACGCTGCCGGTCGACGCATCGTAGTTCTCCATCGTGTACACATACTGCGCGCCGATAAAGAACGCGGGCGTGAACTGGTATTTACCGTTCAATTCGAAGTTCTGGTACTTCAGCGTATTCAACGTGACGCCAGCCGCCGCCAGCGGAATGCCGATGTAGCCATTGCCGGTCGGATTTTTGTAGTTCGAGTTCGTGTACGCGAAGCCCGCGGTGGCCGAACCGAACGTGTAGTTGATCCCGCCGCCGAACACGCGCATGCGGCCGGCGATGAAACTCGCGTCGTTCGCAGTGATCGCGCCGGTGGAGCCCACGCCGGGGTTGTCCGCCTGCATGTACGCGGCCGCGATCAGCAGGCCGCCGTTCGCATATTGGCCGCCGAAGCTATACGCACGGTTGTTCGCGAAGTTCGTGTCGTTGCTGAAGCTGTACACGCCGCCGAACTGGAAGCCCGCGAATTCCGGGCTCGCGTACTTCACGCTATTGCCGAGGCGGAACGAGTTGTCGGTGTTGTCGTTGTCGTACGGGTGGGCGAACAGATAGCCGGCCCAATTGCCGTTGGCCGTGGTCTGCGCGAGGTAGTCGACCACGGAGTCGTACTGGCGGCCGAGCGTGACCGTGCCGAAACGTTCGCTACTCAGACCCACATAGGCCTGGCGCCCGAACATGCGGCCGCCCTGGCCGAGCCGCCCGGAACTCACGTCGAAGCCGTTTTCCAACTGGAACACCGCTTTCATGGCGCCGCCAAGATCTTCCGATCCCTTCAGACCCCAGCGGCTGCCTTGCGCATAGCCGCTCGCCATTTCCCAGACCGCGCCGCGCCCGGCGTTGTTGGTGTAGTCGATCCCTTCGTCGAGGACGCCGTACAGCGTCACGCTGCTTTGCGCGAATGCGGACGACGACGAGACGGCGAAGGAAGCCAGTGCGCTGAGCGCGGCGGCGGCGAGGACATGCTTTTTCATTGAAGACTCCAGACGTTGGTAATGAGCGGCCCGCCTGTTTTCGACAGGCTTTGGGAAAGACCGCTGCTTTTTGGCAAAGCCCGGATTCTGCTATTCGGCAACGAAAACGCGTATGAGGCACATCCCTGGATAAACGTGAGTTTTTCGAATCTTTGTCGCGCGAATTATTCGCTTGTGGCCCGCGGTGACGCGGAGAAAAATTCCGCTCATGCAGCTTCGGCATGAAAGTCATAGCCGAACGCCATGCACCCCGTGCACGACGCCATTCAGGAGACGACCATGCGACTCGATCGTAATTTTGCCAACGGCCGCTTTATCGACGCGGCAAGCGACGAGCGCATCGCCGTCACCAATCCCGCCAACGGCACCGTCATTGCCCACGTGACGGGCGCGAGCGCGGCTGAAGCTGCCGCTGCGGTCGACGCGGCCGCCGTCGCGCAGAAAGCATGGCGAAAGCTGCCGTCGGCCGAGCGCGCGGCTTACATGCAGAAGCTCGCCGATGCGCTGACCGACTGTGCGCCCGCAATCGGCGCGGCGTTGGCGCTGGAGTCGGGCAAGAGCGTCGACGACGCCACCAACGAAGCCATCTACGCCGGCCAGATCACGCGCTATCACGCCGAATGGGCACGCCGCATCGAAGGCGAGGTGATTCCGAGCGACACGCCCGACGAAAACCTCGTGCTGCACCGTGAGCCGATCGGCGTGGTCGCGTGCCTGATTCCGTTCAACTATCCGGTCTACACGTTCATGCGCAAGGTGGCGCCCGCGCTGATCGCCGGCAATACCGTGGTGGTGCGGCCGAGCAACAACACGCCGACTTCCGCCTTCGAAATCGCGAAAGCGGTCGAGAAAGCCGGTTTGCCCGCGGGCGTCGTGAACATTCTCGCGATGAATCACGCGACAGCCGAAGCGCTCTGCACACACCCGAAGGTCGCCATGATCACGTTGACGGGCAGCGTCGGCGCGGGGCGCAAAGTACTCGACTACTGCAAGGCGAATATCGCCAAACCGTCGCTGGAACTGGGCGGCAAGACGCCTGCGATCATCGAGGCGGATGCCGATCTCGAGAAAGCGGCGCGCGATCTGGTCGCGTCCAAAACCACGCATTGCGGGCAACTGTGCACGGCGATCGAACGCGTGTACGTGCAGGAAAGCGTGCATGACCGCTTCGTCGCGCTGCTCAGGAAGCACATGAGCGCGGTGGAGATCGGCGATCGCAGCGAACAGCCTTCGCTGATGGGACCGCTTGTGAACGAAGCGTCGCGCCAGTCGATTCACGCGATGGTCGAGCGCGCGGTAGCCGCCGGCGCCACGCTCGAAACCGGTGGCAAAGTGCCGGCGGGCAAGGGCTTCTTCTATCCGCCCACGTTACTGACGAACTGCCGTCAGGACATGGAGATCATTCAGGAAGAAACGTTTGGTCCGATCATGCCGGTGGTCAAATACCGCACGCTCGACGAAGCACTGGAGATGGCCAACGATCACCAGTTCGGTTTGTCGTCGGTACTTTATACGGAGAACTACCGAGGCGCGATGAAGATCGCCAACGGCATCGAAGCGGGCGAGTTGTACGTGAACCGTACGCCGGCCGACCCGTATCAAGGTTTTCACGCCGGCTGGAAGCGTTCCGGCCTCGGCGGCGACGACGGCAAGCACGGCATGCTCGAATTCACGCAGACCCGTCTCGTCGTCATGAAGTACTGAAGCAGTAATGAAGAAGCACTGAAGCATTACCGAAGCAATACCGCGCGCCGGGCAATTCAAACCCGCTGCGCGCGGCTTTCCTGAAACCGCAAGACCAGACCGCAGCCAACGCTGCATATCCATAACAAAACATATTGGAGACCCGGCAATCCGCTGGATTGCCGATGCGTCTCTGAGGAGCGCTCACGTGTCATCGCAACCCGTTCAACCCGATGCATCGCTCGCGTTAAGCGAAGCAGCCGCGCTGCAAAGCAGCAAGACCCAGCGCTATATCCAGCTCATGTTGCTGGTGGTGGCCGCCGGCGCGATTTATCCGATTCTGTATCTGCGGCAGGTCTATCAGCCGACGATGCTGGAAGTGTTTCACATCACCGATAGTCAACTCGGTTATCTGTATTCATCGCTCGGCACGATTTTTCTGCTGAGCTATCTGCCGAGCGGCTGGCTCGCCGACCGCATCGCGCCGCGTCTTTTGATCTGCTTTTCGCTGATCGCAACCGGCGCGCTCGGTTTGCTGTATTCGACCGCGCCGTCGTTTCAGGTGCTGATGCTGATTTTCGGCGGCTGGGGTTTGTCCACGGGTCTGACGTTCTGGGCCGCCGTGATCAAACGCGTGACGATGATTGCCGGCACGCACGAGCAGGGCCGCTTCTTCGGTTTGCTCGACGGCGGCCGTGGGCTGATCGAAGCGATGCTCGCGACGATCGCGATCACACTGTTCGCATGGTTCACGCAGACGAAGGGCGAGCCGCTCGCGGCGGGTTTCAAGCTCGTGGTCTACATGTACGCGTTTTTGTGCATCGCGCTCGGCGTGCTGCTCGCGCTGGTCAAAGACCCGCAAGGCGCTGAAGACGCCGCCGCGAATCGCGCCGCGCGCAAACGCAGCAACGTGCTGGTCGATCTGAAAACGCTCGCGGCGATTCCCGAGTTGTGGCTGGTCGCCGCAATCGTGTTCTGCGGCTATCAGGTGTTCTGGGCCACCTACAGTTTCTCCGCGTATCTGCATGAAGGCGAGATCGGCTTGACAGTGGTGATGGCCGGCACGATCACCACGCTCAAACTGTGGATGCGGCCGATCGGCGGCATTGGCGGCGGTTTTCTCGGCGACCGTTATTCGAAGGTGTCGGTGCTGGTGATCGCGCTCTTTCTCGCCGCGCTGTCGCTGCTCGGCCTGCTCGCGGCGCCGCGTATTTCGAGCCACGTGCTGCTGGTGTTCCTCGTGCTGTTCATCGGCATTCTGACTTACGCGATTCGCGGGCTGTACTGGTCGTTGCTGGATCGCTGCAATATCCCGGTCGAAACGATGGGCCTCGCGATCGGTCTGATCTCGGTGATCGGTTATTCGCCGGACGTGTTCCTGCCGCTGATCAACGGCTATCTGACGCAGAACTTCCCGGGCGTCGCGGGTTATCAGATGTACTTCGGCTATGTGGCCGGAATGGCGGCGCTCGGCGGCTTCGCCGGCCTTGCGCTGAGAAACATGCTTAAAAGGAAAGGGGTTGCGTAAATGAAAGTTGTCTCGCTCGAAACGCATATCGTCGCCGTACCGCCGCCGCATCTGGGCGGCATGTACTGGATCTTCGTCAAGCTGAAGACGGATTGCGGTATCGAGGGCGTCGGCGAAATCTATTCGGCGACGTTCCATCCGAACGCGATGACCCACATCATCGACGATGTATTCAGCCGTTATCTGCTCGATCGCGACCCGCACCATATCGAGCGATTGTGGCGCGAAGCGTATTCGAGCGGTTTCACGCAGCGCCCCGATCTGACGATGATGGGTGTGGTGAGCGGTCTGGAAATGGCGTGTTGGGACATCATCGGCAAGGCGGCGAACAAACCGGTGTACGAGTTGCTCGGCGGGATGGTGAACCAGCGTCTGCGTTCGTACACGTATCTGTATCCGAAGAACAGCCGCGGCGAATACGACTACGACGATCCGGATCTCGCGGCCGAATGCGCGCTCGAAAACGTGAAGCGCGGCTTTACCGCGGTGAAGTTCGATCCGGCCGGCCCGTATACCGCTTACTCGGGTCATCAACTGTCGATGGAAGTACTCGACCGTTGCGAGACGTTCTGCCGTCGCGTGCGTGAAGCGGTGGGCAGCAAGGCCGATCTGTTGTTCGGCACGCATGGGCAGATGGTGCCGTCTTCCGCGATCCGTCTTGCGAAACGCCTCGAAAAATACGATCCGCTGTGGTTCGAAGAGCCGGTGCCGCCGGGCCAGGAAGGCGCGATGGCGCAGGTCGCGCAGCACACCAGCATTCCGATCGCTGCGGGTGAGCGTCTGACCACCAAGTACGAGTTTTTCAAGCTGCTCGAAGCGGGCGCGGCGTCGATTCTGCAATTGAACGTGGCGCGCGTGGGCGGCTTGCTGGAGGCGAAGAAAGTCGCGGCGATCGCCGAGGTCTATTACGCGCAGATCGCGCCGCATCTGTACAACGGGCCGGTCGGCGCGGCAGCGAGCATTCAGCTCGCCGCATGCACGCCGAACTTCCTGATTCAGGAAAGCATCGGCACGTGGGACGGTTTCCACGCGGCCGTGCTGAAGAAGCCGATTCAATGGGAAGACGGCTACATCATTCCGTCGTCGGAACCGGGTTTGGGCATCGAGCTGAACATGGACGTCGTCACGCAGCACACGCCGTACACCGGCGAGCGTCTGCATCTGCAAATGGCTTCTCAACCCGCCGACGTGAAAGATCTCGCGCCGGCCAGGGGTTGAACAGGTTTTCCGCATTCATTGCGTATTCACTGGATCGAGCGCCTGCGGGCGACATAAAGCATGAATTACGATTACATCATCGTCGGCGCGGGGTCGGCGGGCTGCATCCTCGCGAATCGTCTGTCGGCATCGGGCCAGCATTCGGTGCTGCTGCTCGAAGCGGGCGGCAAGGACAGTTCGTTCTGGTTCAGGATTCCGGTGGGTTTCACCAAGACGTACTACAACGAAACCTACAACTGGATGTACTACAGCGAGCCGGAAAAGGAACTCGACAACCGGCCGATCTACTGCCCGCGCGGCAAGGTGCAGGGCGGTTCCGGCTCGATCAACGCAATGATCTATGTGCGCGGCCAGCCGCACGATTTCGACGACTGGGCGGCGGCGGGCAACAAGGGCTGGGCGTTTCGCGACGTGCTGCCGTATTTCCGCAAGCTCGAATCGCATCCGCTCGGCAACACCGAGTATCACGGCGCGGACGGCCCGATCCGCATCTCGCCGATGAAAGACGCGGTGCATCCGATCTGTCACGTGTTCCTGAAAGGCTGCGATCAAGCCGGGTACAAACGCAGCGACGACTTCAACGGCGCGCAGTTCGAAGGCGCCGGGATCTACGACGTGAACACGCGTAACGGTCAGCGTTCTTCGAGCAGCTTCGAGTATCTGCATCCGGTGCTGAACCGCGCGAACCTGACGGTCGAGCGCGACGTGCTGGTCAGCCGCGTGCTGTTCGACGGCAATCAGCGCGCGATCGGCGTGAGCGTTCAGCAGAACGGTGCCACGCGTCAATTCATGGCGACCCGCGAGGTGATTCTGGCGGCGGGCGCGGTGGATACGCCCAAGCTGCTGCAACTCTCCGGTGTGGGCGATAGTGCGTTGCTCGCGAAACATCGCATCGCGCTCGTGAAGGAACTGCCGGCGGTCGGGCAGAATCTGCAAGACCATCTGTGCGTGAGTTTCTACTATCGGGCGAATATCCGGACATTGAACGACGAGATGCGTCCGTTGCTCGGCAAGCTCAAGCTCGGTTTGCAGTATCTGTTCACACGCAAGGGGCCGCTTGCCATGAGCGTGAATCAGTCAGGCGGCTTTTTCAGGGGGCGCGACGACGAAGCACAACCGAATCTGCAGTTGTACTTCAATCCGCTGTCGTACCGGATTCCGAAGAGCAATAAGGCGAACCTGGAACCCGAACCGTATTCGGGCTTTCTGCTGGCATTCAATCCATGCCGTCCGACGAGCCGCGGTTCGATCGAGATTGCGTCGAACCGGGTGGAAGACGCCGCGAAAATCCGCATCAACGCGCTGACCACCGAGAAAGATATCGACGAAGTGATTCAGGGCTGCGAACTGGTGCGCGAGGTGATGTCGGCGCCTGCGCTGAAGGAGATCACGGTCGAGGAAATCTCGCCGGGGCCGCAGGTGAATACGCGCGAAGGCTTTTTGCAGTACTTCCGCGAGCAGTCCGGCTCGATCTATCACCTGTGCGGCTCGTGCGCGATGGGCGACGATCCGAGCACGTCGGTGGTCGACGCGCGCTTGCGCGTGCATGGGCTCTCGGCGCTGCGTGTGGTCGACGCGTCGATCTTTCCGAACATCACGTCCGGTAACATCAATGCGCCGACGATGATGGTCGCGGAAAAGGGCGCCGATATGATTCTCGAAGACGCCGCCGCTGACACCGAGTCCAGGTTTGAGACCGAGGAGTTCGCTGCCGCTGTCTGAAGCGTGGTGGCTGGGCGCCTGTCTGGGCTCTCAGCCTTCTTCACCGAACTGCACCGGTGCCGACGAATCGACTGCCCGCCCGGTCAGCCAGATTTCCTGCTGCAGCCAGTCGCGAAATAGTGCGACGTGCGGCGCCTCGTCCTGTTCCTCGCGTGTGACGAGCCAGTAAGACTGGTGGCCGTCGACGTGCACATTGAGCACCTGCACCAGTTGCCCGTCGGCCAACTCGCGCCCAATCATGTGCCGATCGGCAATGGTCACGCCGAGGCCGTCGATCGCGGCGCGGATCGCGTGATCGAGCAGATCGAACTCATAGCCGCCGCGCGTATCGACATTATCGATGCCGGCCGCTTTCAACCAGTGCTGCCACGTCAGATAGCGCTGATCGGCGCTTGCCAGCACATGCAGCAGTGTGAACTGATTCAGGTCGATGTCCGCGCGGCCCGTTTGGCGGGTGAGCAACGCGGGCGCACAAACAGCGATGTGCCGCTCGTTCATCAGCAGACGATTGTCGAAGCCTTCCCACTCGCCGTTGCCGAAACGGATCGCGCAATCGAGCACGCTGGATTCGGCGAGGTCGTCGTCGACGCGCGTGGACAGGCTCAGTTCGAGATGCGGATGCGCGTCGCGCAGACGCCCGAGGCGCGGCATCAGCCAGCGGCTGGTGAAGGTGGGCGGCGCATTGATACGCAAGCGATTGCGGTGGGTCTTGTCCTGCAGGCCGCGCACGGTGAGTTCGATCCGGTCGAACGATTGCTGCAGCGCTTGCAGCAGCACGCGGCCGGCCGCCGAGAGTTCGAGGTGGTGATGGTGGCGCTGCAACAGCGTCTCGCCGAGTTGCGCTTCGAGCTGACGAACCTGGCGGCTGACCGCGCTTTGCGTGACGTTCAGCAGTTCGGCCGCGCGCGTGAAACTGCCCGTGCGGCCAGCGACCTCGAAGGCTTTGAGCGCATTCAGCGCGGGCATTTTGCGTTTCAAGATGGTCGACCGGGAAGTGGCGCGCGGCTAGCGCGAATCCCCGGTATTTTACTGGTTCGGCTATGTGGCGCGAATGCATACAACGCGACGCGCCGCGACAGGCGACACCGCAGATCTCAATCCGCCACGCGCTTATCGGCAAGCGCGTTCTGACAATCCGCGAGAACCTGTTTCACCAGCCGTGCTTGCGGGTCCAGTTCGTCGGTATCGAGAATTTCCTCGACGGCGTCGCGCGCCCATTCCGTATCGACGAAACTCGCGTGCCGCCGCGCGATTTCCACTGCCATAGCAGTCAGTTTGGCGACGCTCAGCCAGTCCGCTTCGCGCATCCGGCGGTCGAGCCATTTATGCGCGGCCTGCACATGGAAGGTCGCGTCGGGCCATTCCTCATTCAGGTAATAAGCGCCCAGGCTTCCGCAGGTGAGCCAGCACAACAACTCGAGGCGGTCACGGGGACTCAGATGGTGGCGTACATCACTCATAGCGACGCTCGCTGCTGAAGATTGCGTTCGGGTGTGAACGGCGGGCGGCCGTTCTCCGCTCCGGTTAAACAATATCACGCGATATTCAGCAGCGGCAATTCCTGACACGCCTGAGTCCCGGCCGCAACCGGAACTCCACGCCGGCGCGCCGTCCGGGCGAGTCCAACCTAGCGTGTGGCGACCACGAAGAGCCGCGGAAACGGCAGCAACACGGTACCGTCAGCCAGAGCCGGATACGCGCGCGCCACCGCGTCCCGATAGCGTTGCAGGAAGGCGGCCTGCTCGGTTTCGTCGAGTTTGGCGAGAAACGGCCGCAGCGCACTGCCTTTGAACCACTCCACGACCGCATCCGCGCCGCCGGCGAGCGGGTGGTGGTAGACGGTGCGCCACACGTCGACCTGTGCGCACAGCGGCGCGAGCAGCCCGTAATACCAGTCGGCGCCGTGGCGCGCGGTGCGTGCCGCGCCCTTGAGTTTGTGCGCCCATGCCGCGTCGGCGGCGATTTCGCGCATCAGGCAATGCGACGGTTCGTCGAGGTTGTCGGGCATCTGCACGGCGAGGCTGCCGCCGGGCGCGAGTTTTTTCACGAGCGACGGCACCAGTTCTTCGTGATTCGGCACCCATTGCAGCACGGCGTTCCCGAGAATCAAGTCGTATGGCTGCGCGGCGTTCCATGTCGACAGATCGGCAACGTCGAACTGGAATTGCGGCAGACGTCGGCGGGCCGCTTCGATCATGTCGGGCGAACTGTCGAAGCCGCTGACCGCGGCGCCCGGAAATTGCGCCGCGAGCGTTTCGGTCGAGTTGCCGGGGCCGCAGCCGATGTCCACCGCGAACCGCACGTCGGTTGTCGGCACCGCCGCGAGCAGATCCCGAACCGGGCGAGTGCGTTCGTTTTCGAACTTCACATATTGCTTCGCCTGCCAGTCGGTCGATGATGTCATCTCATGCTCCTTCTTTTCTGATTGTGGGGGACGGTTTCTGTGCTGAACCGATGCACCCATTCTGTACGCCGCCCGAGGCGGAGTAAAATGAATTTATTCTTCCGATTCCTTCATTTTTCTAATGAAAATCGACACACTCGGCGTACAGGCTTTTGTCGCGATCGCGGATCGCGGCAGCTTCCAGAGCGCGGCGGATTCGTTGCATGTCACGCAAACGGCGATCACGCAGCGTCTGCGCAAACTCGAAACGTATCTCGGTGTCACGCTGATCGAGCGAACCACGCGTTCGATGGCGCTCACCGAAATCGGCCTTAGTTTTCTGCCGCAGGCGCGGCGTCTGCTCGGCGAACTGGCCGACGCGCTCGTCGAAATCCGCGAGACCGGGGTGGCGCGGCGCGGCGACGTGTCGATCGCGTGCGTCCCGACGGTGGGCGTGCAGTACCTGCCGCGGATTTTGCAGGCCTATTCCGCGCATTATCCGCACAACCGCATCAGGATTCTCGATCACGCGTCGTCCGCGGTGGAGGCGGCGGTGTTGCGGCGGGAGGTGGAATTCGGCATCAACATCGCCGGAGATCGTCATCCCGAACTGGACAGCGTGCCGCTCACCGAAGACCGTTACGTATTGATCTGCCATCAGGATCATCCATTGGCGAAGCGGCGGCGCATCGCGTGGCAGCAACTGCAATCCTATCCGCTGATTTTTGCCGGCGAGGTGAGCGGCAATCGCGTATTGCTCGACGTCGCACTCGAAACAAGCGGACTCGCGTTGCGCTCCTTCTATGAAGTGCAGCGTAGTTCGACCGCGGTGGGTCTCGTCGCGCAAGGGGTGGGCGCGGCGGTGGTGCCGGCGCTCGCGTTGCAGAAGGGCGCGTATCCGACGGTGCGCACGATCGAACTCACGCAACCGGTGGTGTCGCGCACGCTGGTGCTGGTCGCGCGCAAGACGGCGCAGTTGTCGCCGGCGGCGCAGGCGCTTTACGACATGATCCGCGAACAGGCTACGCTCAGAACCTGACGTGGAGGTCCCATCCGCGCTTGCGTGTGGTTCTGAACGCACTGTCGTGCGGCTCCACGCCGTATCAACGTTGGCGTTTATGCAAAATCCGTCGAACGCGACAACGTCTCCCACGCGTCGATCTCAACGCCGAGCGCGGCGAGCTTCGCTTTCACCAACTCCAGCGCGTCGCTGCCGAGCAGCAGATGCACGGGCGGATTGCCGGCCTCGACGATCTTCAGCAGCGCCTGCGCCGCCTTGTCCGGATCGCCGGCCTGTTTGCCGCTTTTGGCTTCGCGCGCCGCGCGGATCGGGTCGAAGAGCGTGTCGTAGTCGGCGATGCTGCGGCCCGCGCGGACCATCGAACGGCCCGCCCAATCGGTGCGAAACGAGCCGGGCGCCACGGCCGTGACCTTGATGCCGAAGCCCGCGAGCTCTTTCGACAACGTCTCGGAGATGCCTTCCAGCGCGAACTTGCTGCCGCAGTAGTAGGCGATGCCCGGCATCGTGATGAAGCCGCCCATCGACGTGATGTTGACGATGTGCCCCGTGCGGCGCTCGCGCATCGACGGCAGCACCGCTTTGATCATGGCCACCGCGCCGAACACGTTGACGTCGAATTGACGGCGCATGTCGTCGAGCGGCGACTCCTCGAGCGTGCCTTCGTGGCCGTAGCCCGCGTTGTTGACCAGCACGTCGACGGGTCCGGTCTTCGCGATGATCGCGGCGACGGCCGGCGTGAGCGCGGCGAAGTCCGTGACGTCGAGAACCAGCGCGTGGGCCCGCGCATCGTCCAGCGCTTCGAATTCGTGTCGCGCCGCATCGTTGCGCACGGTGCCGATCACGGTATGGCCCGCATCGAGCGCGGCGCGTGCGAACGCGCGGCCGAAGCCGGAACTGACGCCGGTAATCAGAAAATTTTTGCTCATGATGTGTCGCTCCTCGGGATGGTCGGTTGCTGGACGGCTTGTACATAAGCGCGTCCGACAGGAGTCATGGTAGGAGCGATGATCCGGCGCGCGAATGCCGGTTCGTCTGCGGTGATTGCCTAATCCTATGAATGCGTGGATTTTGTCGTGTGACGGTGGCACAGTGCAGTCTGGCCAATGAACGTTAACGGTCCCCCAATGACGCGAATTCACACCGACCCCAGCGCGCGGCGGCGCATAGTGAGCTTGCTCAAAACGCTGGCCCCGGTGGAAGGCTACAACCTCACCGCATTGCCCGACGTGCGCTTTCTGCGCTCGAACCGGCCGCTGGGCCGCACGCCGGTGCTGTACGACCCGGGGATCGTGATCGTGTGTCAGGGAAGGAAGCGCGGCTTCCTCGGCGACACGGTGTACGTCTACGACGCGCAGCACTATCTGGCCGTTTCCGTGCCGGTGCCGTTTTCTATGGAAACCGAAGCGAGCGAGGCCGAGCCTTTGCTCGCGATCTATTTCCGGCTCGATTTCAACGTGGCTGCCGATCTGATGTTGCAGATCGACGAACACGCCGGTAGTGCGCCGGCCGCGCCGCGCGGGATGATGTCGACGCCGCTCGACGCGCGGCTCGGCGGGTCCGTGTTGCGTTTTCTCGAAGCGATGAGCGTGCCGCTCGAAGCCGGGCTGCTCGGTCCTGCGCTCGTACGCGAGATCTACTTTCACGTGCTGACCGGCGAGCAGGGCGGCTCGATGCGCGCGGCGCTCACCGCGCAGGGGCAGTTTGCGAGAATCGCGCGGGTCATCCGCAAGATCCACGCGTGTTATCGCGAACCGCTCGACGTCGAACAACTCGCGCTGGAAGCGAATATGAGCTTGCCGTCGTTCCATTCGCATTTCAAGTCGGTCACGCAGACTTCGCCGATGCAATATCTGAAGTCGACGCGGCTTCACCAGGCGCGTCTGCTGATGGTCCGAAACGAAGTGACCGCGGCGGTAGCCTGCGTGCAGGTCGGGTATGAGAGCGCGTCGCAATTCAGCCGCGAATTCAGGCGGCTATTCGGACGCACGCCGGTCGAGGAAGCAGAGCGCATGCGCAGAAGCTTCGCCGTGCCGCCGCCCGCGCCGGATTCGATCTTTGTTGCGTCGCATTGAGGCGCATTGACTCGCGTTGAGTTGCATTGTGCAGGCGCCGGCGTCATCGCGAACTGGCCCACCCCGACGCGTGCAAACTGTCCCTGTCCATCGGAGAACGCGTTCGATACGCTACGTTTCGAGCCTGACCGTGCGTTCATTTTAGCGGCGATCCCATGCTACACATCCTCGGCAAGATCACTTCCATCAACGTGCGCAAAGTCCTGTGGACCTGCGCCGAACTCGGGCTGCCGTTCGAGCAGCAGGACTGGGGATCGGGCTTCAGATCGACCGACGTGCCGGAGTTTCTCGCGCTCAATCCCAACGCGATGGTGCCCGTGATCCGCGACGGCGACTTCGTGCTGTGGGAGTCCAATTCGATCATTCGCTATCTGGCGGGGCGCTACGACGATACTGAGCGTCTTTATCCGCGCGATCCGGTCGCACGGGCGAAATGCGATCAATGGATTGACTGGCAGGCAAGCGAGTTGAACCGTTCGTGGAGCTATGCGTTTCTCGCGCTGGTGCGGCAATCGCCCGCGCATCAGGACCCTCAGGCGATTGCGCAATCGGCCGCGAACTGGTCGCGTCACATGGCGATGATCGAACGTCAGCTGGACAAGACCGGCGGCTTCATCGCGGACCGGGATTTTTCGCTCGCCGATATTCCGATTGCGCTATCGATCAACCGTTGGCTCGAAACGCCGTTCGAGCACGAGGATTTTCCGGCGGTGGCCGCGTATATGGAACGCCTTGCCGCGCGCGAAGGCTATCGCCAGTATTGCCGCAACGGCACGCCATGAGCGGCATGCGTGTGAAATTACAAATTGCCTCGCGTCATGCTTACGAATTTATGGGTGCATCGGCTTCTGCGCATCGCGCCGCGACTCGCCTACAATGGCCGCTTTCGCGACACCGATTGAAGGTTTGACGATGCGGGTATTACGACTTGCGCTGACTTTGCTGGCAGCCTGTTTCACTTTGAACGCACACGCGGAGATGACGGCCGCGCAATACAAACAATGGGCGCACGCCGACAATAACTCGATCTACGCGGCCTACATCACCGGCGCGATCAACGAACTGGGTTGGGTGAACGGCGACCTCGTATCGAAGAAGCGTCCGCAACTGTTCTGCCCGCCGAAGGATCTCGCGATCGGCAATCAGAATGTCTATCCGTTGCTCGATCAGTTTTTCACCAACCATCCGGGCATTTCCGACGACTTCCCGGTCGGCCTCGCGATTCTGCGTACGCTTCAGGCTGCGTTTCCTTGCTGAGATGGGGGACGCCGTGTAGCGCGGAACGCCGGGTTTTGCCGGCGGTTCTGCTGAAACGCGCCGGTTGATTTAGCCGGGCGCGTTTCTCCGTTTCCCCTCACGCGGCTTCGCGTTCATCGTTGCGTCCGTAAGCGTTCAGCACGCCCGGCAGAATCTCGACGATCTCGAAGAAGCGATCCCAGAACGGTGTATCGCGCAACGCTTCGACAACCTGTTGATAAGCGCGATGGCTCGTGGCTTCCCACATCCAGATATCCGTCACGCGCGCCGAATAGAACTCGATATCGTAGAAACGCGTCGCGACCTCGTCGGCATGGGCTTCGAGGACCGGCTCCACGTGTTCGCGCAGCATGCGAAAGCGTTCGTCGGCGGGAAGGCCGAGCCACGCGGGCGTCGACTTGACGAGCATGAAGACGGTCAGGACGGGCTCTTTCACGGATGAGGTCATGAGTTCGATTCCAGTTGGATGCTGAGTGGTTGAGGTGTGTCGCGCGAACAGGGTTAGAATACGAGCGATCGCTCACATTTGAAACTCGCGTTTCGACCATGCCCAAAGCCACTGCCGCACAACGTCTGAAGCCCCGTAAACAGCCGCTGCAACGGCGCTCGGTGCAAACCGTCGAGGCCGTGCTGGAGGCCGCCGCTCGCATTCTGGAGACCCACGGACTCGCCGGATACACGACCAACGCGGTCGCGGAGCGCGCGGGCGTCAGCATCGGCTCGCTGTATCAATACTTTCCTAATCGCGATGCGTTGACAGTCGCACTGGTCGAGCGCGAAACCGCGCAATTGACCGCGGATATGCAAGCGGCGAGGCTGCTGGACGGTTCACGCGAGGTCGTGCAGGCGATGGTGCGCGCGTCGGTTGCGCATCAGATGCGCAGGCCGGTGCTGGCGCGGCTGATCGATATCGAAGAACGCAGATTGCCGCTTGGCGAGCGTAATGAGCGGGTGGTCGAGATGATTCACGCGGTGCTTCTGGAAGCGCTGAGCGTCAAAGCCGAGGCGCCGGATTTACCGGATGCGGATCTGGTCGCGCGGGATCTGCTCGCGATCGTGCGCGGCATGGTCGACGATGCGGGCGAGCGGGGCGAACAGGACGCCGCGGCGCTGGAAGTGCGGGTGATGCGCGCCGTGGATGGATATGTGGCGCAGTCGAGGCGCGAGCGGGATAAGAAGGGCGGTGCCTGATACAGGCGGGCGGGGCACGAACGGCCCCGCCGCGTGATCAGGCGTTACGGCAGACTTAAAGCTGCACGAGATTCGGAATCTGCACGTCCGGATTCGTATCGGCTTCGTAATCCACGCCGGCGATTTCAAAGCCGAAGAGCCGCAGGAAGTCGGTCTTGTAGCCGGTGAAGTCGGTGAGTTCGTAGATGTTGTCGTTGGTGACCTGATTCCAGAGTTGCTGGACGCGTTGCTGGACTTCGGGGTCGAGTTCCTTGTAGTCGGCGCGCAGGCGGCCTTCTTCGTCGACGTGGGGCGCCGAGCCGTAGAGGCTGTCCTTGTACAGACCGTAGACCTGTTCGATGCAGCCTTCGTGCGTGCCTTTTTCCTTCATGACCTTGAAGAGCAGCGACAGGTAGAGCGGCATCATCGGGATGGCGGAGCTGGCTTGCGTGACGACGGCTTTCAGCACCGAGACGCGCGCATCGCCGCCTTGGGCGGCGAGTTTTTCGCGGATGCCGAGCACTTTCTGGTCGAGGTCTTTCTTGGCTGCGCCGATCGAGCCGTTCCAGTAGATGTCGTGGGTGATCTTTTCGCCGAGGTACGTGAAGGCGGTGGTTTTCGCGCCTTCGGCGAGCACGCCGGCGTCCAGCAGCGCGTCGATCCACATTTGCCAGTCTTCGCCGCCCATCACGGCGACCGTGTGATCGATTTCGGCTTGCGTGGCCGGTTCGAGGACGGTTTCCTTGACGACTTCCTTGTCGGTGTCGATGCCGCGCAGGTTGACGGCTTTGCCGATCGGCTTGAGCGTGGACGTGAAGACTTCGCCGGTTTTCGGATGCGTGCGTTTGGGGGCGGCGAGGCTGTAGACGACGAGGTCGACCTGGCCGAGATCGCGTTTGATGATTTCGATGGTGCGTTGTTTGACTTCGTCGGAGAAGGCGTCGCCGTTGATGCTGGTGGCGTACAGGCCTTGCTGCGTGGCGAATTTCTCGAAGGCGGCGGTGTTGTACCAGCCTGCGGTGCCGGCTTTGGTTTCGCTGCCGGCGCGTTCGAAGAAGACGCCGAGGGTGGCCGCGTCCGAGCCGAACGCGGCGCTGATGCGGGCGGCGAGGCCGTAGCCGGTGGATGCGCCGATCACGAGCACCTTCTTGGGGCCGTTGGCGATGGGGCCGCGTGCCTTGACGTAGTCGATCTGTTCCTTGACGTTGGCTTCGCAGCCGGTCGGATGAGTAGAAACGCAGATGAAGCCACGCACGCGCGGTTTGATGATCATGAAGGACCTCTTGACGGAATTGTGGGCATTATAAATTGGTTCGGGGGGTGGCCTGCCCGGCGGGGTTTCGTTTCGTTCTGGTTCTGGTTTTGTTTCTGTTTCTGGTTCTGGTTTGCCTACGGCGTTTGCGGGTTTCCTCA
>NZ_JAQQBV010000012.1:0-206576 GCF_046030735.1 Paraburkholderia xenovorans | reverse complement strand
CACTGGCGGTGTGAGCGGCTTTCTTTGCTTATCTTTCTTTGCCGCGGCAAAGAAAGTAAGTGCCGCCCCGCACAGGGGCAACACGAATAGACCAATAAGATAAGAAATGAAATGAAGAAACCCAAAACCACCGTAGGCAAAAAAATCAAACCACCGGTTTTTTATAAGCGACGCAATCAACCTCAACCCGACAATCAATCACCATAGAAGAAACCACACAAGCCCGCGCAGGCGGATTCTCCCCAAAATACTCACGAAAAACCTTATTAAACGAAGCAAAATCCCGCGGATCGTCGAGCCAAACCCCACACCGGACAACGTCCTCAGCCCCATAACCGGCTTCCTTCAGAATCGCAAAAACATTCTGAATCGCCTTGTGCGATTGCTCAACAATCCCGCCATTGATCACTTCGCCATTCTCCATCGGCGTCTGTCCGGAAACGAACAACCACCCATCCGCTTCGACAGCCCGCGCAAACGGCATATGCTGACCGCCCGTCCCCTTCCCACCCTCAACGCCATATCGCTTCATCATTCAACTCCTTAAAAAGTCCAGCGCACGCCGTGCAAAATCGCCATACGCGGCAATTAATCAGAAAATCAGAAAACAAAAAATCAAAACGCGCCGTGCGCATCCCCCTTCGACGCCGCGCCACGCGCCACGAACCGCCCCGCCCGCTCGCCCGTCACCTGGCCATCGCGGTAAGACAACACGCCATTCACCCACACCGCGTCGATCCCGTCCGCGGCCTGCTGCGGTTTTTCGAACGTCGCCGCGTCGCGCACCTTCGCCGGGTCGAACAACACCAGATCGGCGTGGTAACCGATATGCACCTCGCCGCGCTCCACAAGACCAAACCGACGCGCCGACAAACTCGTCATCTTGCGCACCGCCTCTTCGAGCGGCAGCAGCTTCGCGTCGCGCGCGTAATGCCCAAGCACACGCGGAAACGCCCCCCACAAGCGCGGATGCGGCAGCGGATCGTTCGGCAATCCATCGGAGCCGACCATCGTCGCGGGATGCGACAGAATCCGCCGCACGTCGTCCTCGGACATGTTGTGATACACCGCGCCCGCCGGCTGCAAACGCTTGCCCGCCTCCTGCTGCGTCACGCCCCACTCGGCGGCAATGTCCTTCACCAGCTTGCCCGACATCTCCGGATGCGGCTCGGACCACGTAATCGTAATGTCGATGTCGCCCGTCACCTGCTTCAGATCCAGCGTCGACGAACTGCGGTTGTACGGATAGCAGTCGCACCCGATCGGCTGCAAGCGACGCGCGCCTTCCAGCGACTTCAGCACCTCTTCACTGCGCCCCCAGTTCGACGGCCCCGCGCACTTCAGATGCGAAATCACCACCGGCACGTGCGCGTGACGCCCGACACGGTACGCCTCGTCCATCGCGTCGAGAATCGCGTCGAACTCGGTGCGCATGTGCGTGGTGTACAACGCGCCGGCAGCGGCGAGCGGCTCGGCCAGCGCCATCACCTCTTCGGTCGGCGCGGCAAACGCGGAGCTATAAGCCAGCCCGGAACTCAAACCCAACGCGCCGTGCGCAAGCGCTTCTTCGAGTTGCGCACGCATGCCGTCGATTTCCTCAGGCGTCGCCGCGCGGTCGAGCCGGTCCATCTGGTTGCTGCGCAATGCGGTATGGCCGATCAGCGCACCGACATTCACCGCGGGATGCGCGGCGTTCACCGCGTCGACATAAGCGGCGAAGGTCGGATACCTGAACGCGTCGCGCTCGCCGAGCAGATTCATCGGATCGGGCGGATCGCCCTTCAGCGCCACCGGCGACGCGCTGATCCCACAGTTGCCGACGATCACCGTCGTCACGCCCTGCGTGATCTTCGGCAGCATCTGCGGCGAACGGATCACGTGGGTGTCGTCGTGGGTATGGACGTCGATGAAGCCCGGCGCGAGTGCGCGGCCCTCGGCCTCGATCACTTCTTCGGCAAGCCAGTTCGACAGATTGCCGATCGCGACGATCCGCCCGGCGCGAATCGCGACATCGCGCTCGACCGGCGGCGCGCCCGTGCCGTCGTACAGTTGCGCGCCGACGATCAGCGTGTCGGCGGCTTCGGGATGCGAGTGCATGGATCAGTCTCCTAATGGTTGTCGATCGCCGCCGCCACGGTGCGTGTCCAGCGCGTGCTTCATGCGGCGCAGCAATTCGCGGCTCTCGTCGCCCTGACTGACGGCGAGTTCGGTAACGAGCACGTCGAGCGCCATCATCATCGCGTAACGCGACGACGACGGTTTGTAAATGAAATCGGTTTCGAACGCGACGATCGGAATCACCCAATCGGCCAGTTTGGCCAAAGGCGACGCCGGCGCGGTCAACGCAATCACGGTCGCGCCGTAGCTGCGCGCGATCTTGCAGTTCTCGACCATCTCGGGCACGCGCCCGGTCGTCGACAACGCGATCACCGCGCATTCGCGCGACACGGTGCTCGCCACCATGCGCTGCAGCAAGCCGTCCTGGTACGTCGCGACCGGCCGGCCGAGGCGCACGAGCCGGAAGCGCATTTCGTCGGCAAGCGCGGTCGAACCGCCGCCCATGCCGAACACGTAGATCATCCGCGCACCGCGCAGCGCCGCGGCGGCTTCGCTCAACGGCGCCTGGCGCAGCAATTGATGGTTATGCGCGAGCGCGGTCTGCAATTCGTCGAACACGCGCGTGGCGATCGGCTCAGGCGCATCCGGCGCGCCGCCGGTTTGCAGAAAGCGCTGCCCGACCGCAGCCGCTTGCGCGAGACGCAACTTCAACTCGCGCACGTCGCGGCAACCCACTGCCTTGGCAAAGCGCGTGACCGTCGCGACACTGACCTCGGCTTGCTGCGCGAGCGCGCCGATGCTCGCGCGCGAGGCGCTCGTCAGATCGTCGAGAATCAACGCGGCGACTTTGCGTTCGGCCGAGCGCAGTTCGGGCGCGCACTCGGCGATGCGCGCGACGATATCGAAAGCAAGCGGTTCAGCGGCTGAGTTCATTGCGGGCGGTGAGAGGCCGCGCAGAGGCTTACAAAGAGCCTCCGGCAAGCCGTGGTACTAAATAACATTTCTCCATCCATCGTACTTTCTGTAACATGATAAAGTCAACTTTGATTCAATTTAACTGGACGATGGAGCTGGGTGACATGAAAGTTACAAACTATCAGGGCGCAACGATTGATCCTTATAGCAAGGGCTTGGGCATGGTTCCGGGCGCCAGCATCCAGCTAACGGACGCGCCGCGTCTCGAATGGAATCTGCTGAATGAAGACGTGAGCCTGCCCGCCGCCGTTCTGTATGCGGATCGCGTGGAACACAATCTGAAGTGGATGCAGGCATTTGTCGCCGAATACGGTGTGAAGCTCGCGCCGCACGGCAAGACCACCATGGCGCCGCAACTGTTTCGCCGGCAACTCGAAACTGGCGCCTGGGGCATCACGCTCGCCACCGCGCATCAGGTGCGCGCGGCTTATCACGGCGGCGTACAGCGGGTGTTGATGGCCAATCAGCTGGTCGGCCGTCACAACATGATGATGATCGCCGAGTTGCTGAGCGATCACGAGTTCGAATTTTTCTGCCTCGTCGATTCGGTCGAAGGCGTCGAGCAACTGGGTGAATTTTTCACGTCGGTGAAAAAGCCGCTGCAAGTGCTGCTCGAACTGGGCGTGTCCGGCGGTCGCACCGGCGTGCGCGACGCGGCGCAACGCAACGCGGTGCTCGACGCGATCGCGCGCTATCCGGATGTGTTGAAGCTCGCGGGCGTCGAATTGTATGAAGGCGTATTGAAAGAAGAACACGAAGTGCGCGAGTTTCTGCAAAGCGCAGTGGCGGTTACGCGCACGCTCGTCGAAGAAGGCCGTTTTGCGCGCACGCCGGCCGTTCTGTCAGGCGCCGGCTCGGCGTGGTACGACGTGGTCGCGGAAGAATTCTCGAAGGCGTCCGAGACCGGCAAGGTCGAAGTCGTGCTGCGTCCGGGCTGCTATCTGACGCATGACGTCGGCGTTTATCGGAAGGCGCAGACGGACATCTTCGCGCGCAACCCGGTCGCGAAGAAAATGGGCGAAGGCTTGTTGCCGGCGCTGCAATTGTGGGCGTATGTGCAGTCGATCCCCGAGCCGGATCGCGCGATCATCGGTCTCGGCAAACGCGACTCCGCGTTCGACGCGGGCATGCCCGAACCGGCGCGCCATTATCGTCCGGGCAACGAGGCGCCGCGCGATATCGCCGCGAGCGAGGGCTGGGAAATTTTCGGCCTGATGGATCAGCACGCGTATCTGCGGATTCCCGCCGGCGCCGATCTGAAAGTGGGCGACATGATCGCGTTCGACATCTCGCATCCCTGTCTGACGTTCGATAAGTGGCGTCAGGTGCTGGTGGTCGATCCGTCGTATCGCGTCACCGAAGTGATCGAAACGTTCTTCTGATTCCGATTCTGTTTTGATGAACCGCGGCGCGCATTGCGGTAGCCAGGCGCGCCGCCGTCCAGGCGGTCGGCGAACCTGTGCCCGTCTTGTTCAGGGCCGATCTTTTTCCGCACCGACCGCTGGCGGTGCCGCCGCCACTTCACCGATCCGCACTTCGAGCATCGTCAACGCACCGGACAGCGCGCTCAGCGTATCGTCCGGCAGCGCAGCAATCGTGTCGTGCAGGAATTCATTGCGACGCGGCAGACTCAACTCGATGGCCGACTGCCCGGCTTCCGTCAGGCGCACGTTGGTCACGCGGTTATCGCGCGCATCCATGCTGCGCGCGATCCAGCCCAAACCTTCCAGCGTTTTCAATTGCCGCGTGAGCGCGCCCGGATCGACACGCAGGCGCTCGACCAGGCGTTTCTGCGACGACTCGCCATTCTGATCGTGCAGCGCCAGCAAAATGCGCCAGCGCGGCAACGGATGGCCGACTTGCGCCTCGAAGGCGGACATGAACGCCCGATAAGTGCGGCCGAACTGCTGCAAGACGGCGACGCGATCCTGTTCTTCCATGATGGTTCTATAAGACTTCAATAAAGCGGTATGTCTGAAAATCAGTCGGCGTGAATCACCGGTTCGAGCTTGCGCTGCAACTTGATCGGCGGCACGCGGCGGCTTTGCCACACCGACACCACCGCGATGACCGCCGCGAGCGCAAGCCCCAGATGAATCGCCGCGACGAGCGATTCGCGCGCGCTTTCGAGCAGCATCACGCCGTTATGGCCCGCGTGCGTCAACTGCTCCAGCAGCGTGTTCTGCGCGCTGTGATTGATCAGGATTTGCGGGTCGCCGAGATCGGCGAACCATTGCGACGCGTGATCGTTTTCCAGCGCACTGCGCACGCCGCTCGCGTACATATGGCTGATCAGCGTGCCGGTGAGCGCCGTGCCAATCATCCCGCCGATCATCCGCAGCGATTGCAGCAGCGCCGTTGCGATGCCGAGGTGTTCGCGGCCGGCAGTCTGCTGCGCGAAGATGGTCAGGTTCGGCATCACGAAACCGAGGCCGAGGCCGCCGAGCACCATGAACGACATCAGCATCCATTGCGGCATAGAACGCGTGGCGACGACCACGCCGAGACACGCCAGCGCCACCAGCGTAAAGCCGATGTACAGCATCAGATTCGGATTGCTCACGCGCGACACGATGCGCCCGTTCGCAATGCTGCCGATCGTGATGAACACGACGAGCGGCGTGATGACGAGCCCGGCGTCTTTCGGCGACATGCCGAAGCCGCCCTGAAACAGCAACGGCGCGTAGAACAGCAGCGAGAACATCGTGAAGCCGCCCAGCACGGCGAGCGTGAAGAGCGCGGCCAGGCTGCGATTGCGGAACATATCGACCGGCAGGATCGCAGTCGGGCAACGCTTTTCCCACTGCCACAGCGCGTAGCCGCAAGCGGCGCTCAGTGCGAGCAGCGCGGCGGCGCTCAGCGTGACGCCATGCTTCGGCAGCAACTCGACGAACAACTGCAGCGAGCCGAGCGCAACCGCGATCAGCAACGCACCGGGCCAGTCGAGCCGCATTTTGCCTTTGTGCGCGACGTGCCGCAGATGCGGCAGAAACCGCCAGACGAAGAACAGCGAAAGCAAGCCGACCGGCAGATTCACGTAGAACACCGAGCGCCAGCCGTAGTACTGCGTGAGAAAGCCGCCGAGCGACGGCCCCACCGCATTCGCGATGCCGAACGCGGAGCTCATCAGCACCTGCCAGCGCAGGCGCACGACGGAGTCGGGGAAAAGATCGGGAATGCAGGCGAACGCGGTGCCGACCAGCATCCCGCCGCCGATGCCCTGCAGGCCGCGCGCGAGCACGAGGAACAGCATGTTATTGGCGACGCCGCACAACACGGAAGCCGCCGTGAACACGATGATCGACGCGATGACGAATGGCTTGCGCCCGTAGTAATCGCCGAGGCGGCCGAAGATCGGCACGGTGATCACGGAGGTCAGCAGATACGACGTGGCCACCCACGCGTACAGCTCGAAACCCTTCAGTTCGGAGACGATCGTGGGCAGCGCGGTGCCGACCACGGTCTGGTCGAGCGCGACCAGCATCGTAACGAAGGAGATGCCGAGCATCGCCAGTAGCGATTCACGGAAAGGTAAAACTTGCCCACTCGAGTGGTGAGCCGCAGTATGGACAGCCATTTTTGATAACGCAACAGTTGACTCGTCAAACAATAATGAATCATAGCACGATGTCGGGCTCTAAACTGCACACATCGGGACAACGCAATGCGTGGTCAATCGACTGAAGAAAGAACACACATGACGCCAGGGAGGCACATGGAGCCGAGTTCGCTTGCAGCACCCGCTTTATCGGACGAAGACCTGCTCGCGCTACGGCGCGCCAAACATGAACTGGAAAGCCCCGCGCTGACGATGAAACTCGCGAGCATCGTCGGCTCGCCGCTCGAAAAGCTGCTCGCGCGCATGCCGGCTTTCGCCAATCAGAAGGTCACGGATGCGACGGAACTGGCGCTGCGCAAATGTCTGTCGATCGCGCTGCGCACACTCGGGCGCCAGGACGGCGCCACGCCGCTGATCGTGCCGGACAAACCGAGCAACCTGCTGCACAAGTTCGCCGTGGCGACCACCGGCGCGGCGGGCGGCGCATTCGGCCTGTTCGCGTTGCCCGTCGAGTTGCCGGTCACGACCACGCTGATGTTCCGCTCGATCTGCGATATCGCGCGCAGCGAAGGCGAGGACCTGAGTTCGATCGACACGCAGTTGCAGTGTCTGACGGTACTCGGCATGGGCGGCACCTCGAAAGCCGACGACGACGCCGACTTCGGCTATTTCATCATGCGCGGCGCGCTGGCTCAGGCGGTGTCGAAGGCATCGTCGGAGATTGCGACGAAGGGTTTCACCGCGCATGGGTCGGCGGCGTTGCTGCGGCTCCTGAACACGATCGCCGCGCGCTTTTCGGTGCAGGTGAGCGAACAGATCGCGGCCAAATCGATTCCGGCGATCGGCGCGGTGCTCGGCGCGATGGTCAACACCGTATTCATCGATCACTTCCAGCAGGTCGCGCACGGCCACTTCACCGTGCGCAGACTGGAGCGGCAGTACGGCCAGCAAACTGTCGAAGCCGCCTATCAGACGATCGACATCGCGCTCGATGGCTGAGCCGGCTGTCGCGCGCTCGTCACCCGTCGCACGAAAGTGGCGGCGCGCTCCAGCGCGCGATTTGCTTCGGGGATGAACGGCGCGAACAGCGGCCACACGTGCGGCATCTTCTTCCACACCTCGAATTCGCACTCGACGCCCGCTGCGCGAGCGTTGTCCGCGATCCTGCGCGAGTCGTCGAGCAATACCTCCGTGCTGCCCGCCATAATGAAGAGCGGCGGCAAGCCGCGCAGATCGGCATACACCGGCGAAGCCAACGGATGGTCGGCCGGTGTGTCGCCGAGATAGAGCTTCGCGGCAAGGGCAATCGCCGCGCCGCTGAACATCGGATCGAGACCGTCGTTGCTGCTGATGGTCGCGCCGGACGCGGCCAGATCGGTCCATGGCGAAAACAGCAGACAGCCGGCCGGCAACGGCGTGCCGGCGTCGCGCAAAGCGAGCAGCGTGGCGAGCGCGAGGCCGCCGCCCGCCGAATCGCCCGCCATCACGATCGACTCCGGCGCGATGCCGTCCGCGAGCAACTGACGATAGGCCGCGGTCGCGTCCTCCAGCGCGGCCGGAAAACGATGCTCGGGTGCGAGACGGTAGTCGAGTGAAAAGACCGGCGCGTCGGCGCGCGTGGCAAGAGGAAAAACGATCGAGCGATGCGTGCGTGGCGAACAGAAGTAGTAGCCGCCGCCATGGCAATACAGCACGACCGGGCCGCCAACCGACATGCCGCCGGTCCGTTCGAGCCACTCGCCGTGCAACGGCTGATCGGCGACTCCATACAGTTCGCGCAATTGCCAACCGTCGGGCACCCGCGGCGCCCACGCGCGTTTCGCGGTCAGCGCGCGCGCCCTCTCGACGTTGATTCGTGGCTTGAGGGTTTCCGGTCGAAACTGCCTGCGCAGATACCAGCACGCGAGTGCGCTTTGCCAACTCATCGGGACACGCTCCTTCGATTGTGTCCCGTTATGGTAAGTGCGTTCTTCCGCGCGTCAGTGGACGACGGCTTCTAATCTTGAAAAAGCGCCCGCGTCAGCGGGCGCCTCCTGGTTCGCCTAGTTCGCCGGCAAAACCTGCCCGCGAATCTCACCCGTCGGATTCTGCGCGGTATGCACGTTGAAGTACCACTGCCCCGCCATCAGATCCGTCACCTGCTGATCGGTGAGCGCGGCCGAGCCTTTGATCGGCGTGGCGAGCGCGGCTTTGTCGATCGGCACCTGAACCTTCGCGTTCTGTCCGACCGGTGCGGGACCGTGGAAGTGAGCGGCCGTAGCCGGACCGCTCAAGCCTTCGTAGTTCACCGTCCATTGCAGCGATTTGGTCGACGTGTCGAACGTCGCGTTCAGCATGCCGTGCCCGTGACTCACCCGCGGCGGCACCTCGCTCGACGGCTCGAGGTCTGCCTTCAGCGCCACCGTGTCCGCAAAGGCAACACCCGACGCCAACGCCCACAACACCACCGCGAGATTCAGTTTTCGAAATGCAATCATGGTCTTCTCCGGACTGTGATGCACCGCCGCACCGAAAGGTCGGCTGCGCGCGGGGCAAACACATACTAGTGCAAATCCGCCGCCCTGTTCGGCCGACGTCGAGTCCGGTTGCAATCGCAATCAATCACATCTGCAAACGAAAAAGCACCGCGGCGCGGTGCTTTCCTTGAAATTTTCAAACAGTGAATTGTGCATTTCGTAATGAATCTTTTACACAGTCCCAGTTATGCTTCCGCCTGCGAGAAGTGACTCCTTCATCGAAGGACGTCTCCAATCTTCAACGCGGCTCCGGCCGCGTTTTTTTTTGCCTATGCGAGCATCGCAGCTTGCTCCTCGATGCCGTTGAGCATCGCATTGCATTTTTGCACCAGCAAAAATCCGTCGATGCGTAGCCATTCGAGCGGTTTGGTATCGATATCCCGCCGATAATCGTCCAGCAGTTTGACCAGTGGCGGATATTGCAGCACGCTCGCGGCCCCCGTCACGCGATGATGCCATTCGCGCAGACGCGAGAGTTCGGTTTGTTCGAGCAGCGGCAACAACGCTTGAACGTCGTCGCGCACCGACGACACGAACGAATCCAGCAACGCCTTGACCGTCGACTCGCTGCCCCACAGTTGCGTCATATGACTGAGATCGACCGGGACAAACGGTTCCGCGCCACCGCGTGATTCCGGTGCGTCTGCCGGTTGCGCGCTGACCGGCTCCGCGAGCGCTGCAGCCGCCTGCCATGTACTGTCGGGCCCGAACCAACGGCTCAGGTAATCGCGCAATGTGGCAAGCCGGGTCGGTTTCACCAGACTGTCGTCCATGCCTGCGTTGCGGCACAGGTTCAAATCTTCGGGTGCGGTGTTCGCGGTGATGCCGAGAATCGGCAGACGATACGCGCCGCCCTGCTCGCGCTCGCGGATGCGGCGCGCGAGTTCGTAGCCGGACAGGTTCGGCATATGGCAATCGGTAATCAGACATCCGTAGCTCGTGTGTTCGAGCGCGGCCAACGCCTCGACGCCGTCGTTCGTCACGTCGCACGCGAAGCCGAGCAACGCGAGTTGATGACGGATCAGTTCCTGATTGACCGGGTGATCTTCCGCGACCAGAATCAGCCGGCCGCTGCCGATGGCGCGTTCGCGGTCCGGCGGCACGGTGGCGCCCTCGGGCGCGCGCGGCCTGCCGGTCGAGCGCGGCGCAACGGACGGCAAACCGGTCATCGCGGCGGCGCAAGCCACGCCGAGGCCGCGCCATGAAATCGGGTTGACGCTGACACGCACTTTGTTCTCGAGGATGCGATAGCCGGTCGGTTTCGGCTTTTCGGTCAGGTTGATGATTCGCGCGGACGGCGCGAGTTCCGCGGGCAACACGACGTCTTCGCCGACGAAAATCATATCCATGCCGGTGAAGGCTTCGGCGTTTTCGAACTCCGGCGCGTTCGGCGACACGCAGCGCAAATCGAGACCCAGCGCCTGACCGAAATGCATCAGCGCCTGCGCGACGCGCGCGTCCCCGGTTGTCACCATGCCGCGTTTGCCGCGCAATCCACTCACCGAATAACGCAGCGATTCCACCGGCATCGTGAGCCGTACTGTCATTCGCGTGCCGACTCCGGGTTCGCTATGCAGCCTGAGCGCACCGCTCATCAGCTCGATCAGCTTGCGGCAGATCGTCAACCCCAAACCCGTGCCGCCGAAGCGCCGGGTGGTCGACGACTCCGCTTGCACGAACGGCTCGAAGAGGCTCGCCTGCACGTCAGGCTCGATCCCGATGCCGGTATCTTCGACAGTCATTTCGAGCACCTGCCGGTCGCCGTGCTGCTCGACGGCCGCGACGCGCACGTCGACTTCGCCGTTCGGCGTGAACTTGATCGCGTTGCCAAGCAGGTTGAACAGGATCTGACGCAGCCGCACGCTATCGCCTCGCAGCGTGGCGGCGACTTCGGGTGAGATGTCCACGCGCACTTTCAGCCCCTTCTCATGGGCGCGGCCGGCGAGCAAACCGACCGCGTTGTCGACCAGTTCGCGAATGTCGATCGGCTCCGCCTCGATCGTCAGCCGTCCCGCTTCGATTTTCGAGTAGTCGAGGAGGTCGTCCAGAATCTGCAACAGCGCGCCCGCCGACTCGTGGATCATGCCCAGCATTTCGCCCTGATCCGCGTTGAGCGGCGTGCGCTCCAGCACCTCGACGAGACCGAGCACACCGTTCATCGGCGTACGGATTTCATGGCTCATCATTGCGAAGAAATCGTCTTTGGCGCGCGACGCCGCTTCGGCCACGTCGCGCGCTCGCGCCAGTTCCTCCGAGCGCGCATGTTCGATGCTCGCGTCGACCCAATATCCGCTCCACACGACGCTGCCGCCCGGCTCGCGGCGCGGCACCAGTTCTGCGCGAGCCCACTTGAGCTCGTGGTCGGCTTCGAAACGGAACTCCATGTGGATCGGCGATTCCCAGCGCGCCGAACACTCCAGTTCGCGCAACACGAGGGGACGGTCTTCTGCGCAGATTCGCTGGAAATCGATCTGATCGCGGTTCATCAGCGACGCGCCGCTTCTGCCCAGAAGATGTTGCGTGTCGCCGCCGACGTAGGGAAACTAGTAAGCGCCGTCGATACTGCGACGCAACTGAAACACCACCGCCGGCAACGACCGCGTGACGTCGAACAGACGCCGTTCGGTTTCGCGCGCACGCATTTCCGCGCGGCGGATATCCGTAATGTCGACCATCGTGGCGAGCACGCAGCTCGGATTGCCATCCGCGGTATGGCAGATGCGGCTCCAGAACAGACCATGCCGCCAATCGCCCGACGCGTGCTCGAACTGGAGCTCCACTTGCGCCGGCTCGTCGGTAACCAGCATTTTGTTCGTCAGCTCGCGCAGCACGCGACTGTTGGACTCGCCCCACGCCTCGACTTCCCATCCGGAGCGTCCGACGACCGCCGCGCGCTTCAGTCCGCACGCATCTTCATAGGCCTGATTGACGGCGATGTACCGCCCGTCCAGTTCTCTCACCACGAGGGGGTACGGCACCATCTCCATCATGGTTTCCTGAAAATTGAGCTGCAGCGCAAGTTCAAGCTCGGTCTGCTTGCGCAGCCTGACCTCGCGCTGAAGCACCAGATAGGCGCGCAACGTCACCAGCAGTGCGATGCCGATGCCGATCAGCACGGGCAATAGCCGCACTGCGGTAATGCTCCACGTGCCGATGTCGCGCGTGCTGCCGGTGACCCATTTTTGCCGGATGAGCTGCTTTTCGGACGGCGGCATCGCCAACAGCGCGCGGTCGATCAGACCGGCGAGCGGACTCAGGTCAGGACGCACGGCGAAGCCCAGCGCGTCGGTTCCGCCCACCGAGCCGAGAATTTTGAGAACGCCTGTGTAACGGTCGTTGAGCAGGATGTCGATGGCGGCCACGTTGCCGACCAGCACGTCGGCCTGACCGTTCTCCACCATCTTCAGCCCGTCGTCCAGACTCGCTGCGACGACAATGTGATCCGCTGGAATGGTGCTGAGCATGAGTTGCCCCACGCCGGCGCTGTGCGACGAAACGACGATGCGCCGTGACGCGAAATCGTCGAGCGCACGCGCCGCGGGTTCATTTTCGCGACCGACGATCACGAGCGGATAGCTTTCGTACGCGCGAGTGTGCCGCGCATTCGTCAGACGTGGGTCTTTGCTCGACGACGTAGCGAGCATCGCGAGTTCGCCGCGCTGGAAAGCCTGGATAGTCGCCGGCCAGTCCGCCATGTGCGCGCGGGTGAACTCCACGCCCAGCGCCCGGCTCAGATAGTCCAGATAATCCGCGGCGATGCCGGCGGGGTGTCCGGAGTCGTCGGCATAACTGAACGGCGGCCAGCCGTTGTCGAAGCCTACCTGCAGCGGCGGCAATGCGCGCAGCCACGCCTGCTCCTCCGGCGTCAACACGAGGCGCCGCGCAGCCGAGGCGGCCTGGGCATCGAAGCTGCCGGAGAGCCAACGCACGCGAATCGCAGCAGCGTCGGCCGGATTCATCGACGCCAGCGCGCGATCGAGCTGGTCGCGCAACGCGCTTGCATTGCGCGATACCGCGAAACGCAAATCGGCAATACGGCCGCTTTCCTCGAATGCGACTCGCAAGCCGCGGAATTCTTCCGTGCCGAGCGCATATTGAACCGCCGGTGTGAAACCGAGATACGCGTCCGCGTCGCCGTGCGCCACCGCCAGCAGTGCCGAATGCGTGCTCGGAAACGTCTCGATGTGAGCGTGCGGAAAGCGCTCACGCAACGAACGTTCAAGAGCGAAGCCCTTTTCGACCGCGACGCGAGCTTGAGCAAGCTGGGAAGCGGCGACATACGCGACGCCCTCCCGGCGCGTGACGACCGACGCCGAGCCGCGCAAATACGGCGTGCTGAAATTGAAGCAGCGTTCGCGCCGCGGCGTACGCGCGATGCTCATCACGAGATCGACCTCGCCCGCGCATGCGCCCGCGAGGAGTTGCGACATATCGGGAAACGCCTTGACTTCGAGCGCGACGTTCGGCCCTACCAGCGCGCGCAAATAATCGGCGCTCAAGCCGGTTAGCTGACCATCCTGAAATGCTTCGAACGGCATCCAGCCATTAGCCAGCACACCTACGACAATCCTGGCGGGAAAAGCACCGGCTGCGACCTGTCCTGACGAGCCCGCGAGCGCCCGCTCCATCGCCGGCAAATTCGGCGCGACGACAATCAGCAACGCCAGCAAAAGCCACTGAAATATGCGCCGAAGCCCGAGCTTCAGCGCAACACCATGTTGAATCGTCATAAGGAACACCAGAAGAGAGGACTGCGGACCACGCTCACGCGATCTCGCCATGCTCGTGGACGAGTGTCGCGCGATGTCGGTCCGACTTGCCGTGCAGCAATGAAAACAGCGCACCGGCGACGACGCCGCCCAACATCGGCGCCGCCCAGAACAACCACAACTGATCCAGCGCCCAGTCGCCGACGAACAGCGCCTGCCCGGTGGAGCGGGCGGGATTGATCGAGCCGTTGGTGACCGGCGTCGACACGAGGTAGACAAGCATCAGACAGGCGCCGACGAACAGCGGCGCGATCGGCCTCGAACTGCGCCGGCAGGTTGCCATGAGACTGACGAGCACGAACACGAACGACAGCGCGAGTTCGACGACGAGAGCCGAATGAAGTGGATAGTCGGCGGGAGAATGGTCGCCGAAACCGTTTGCCGCGAATTCACTGCCCAACAACTCGAACCCCGGCCGGCCGCTCGCCACATAAGCGAGCAGCGCCGCCGCCGTGATCGCGCCGAGAATCTGGGCCGCGATATACGGCACCAGATCTCTGACCGGAAAACGTTGCGCGACCGCAAAGCCGACCGTCACCGCGGGATTGAAATGGCCGCCCGACAAACCGCCGAATACATAGCTCGCGGTGGCAAGCGCAAGGCCGAACGCGATCGACACTTCAAGCACACCGTAGCCCTGCTGAGCCACGCTGGTATTCAACACGATGCTCCCGCACCCGACGAACACCACCCACCCGGTACCCACCCCCTCCGCCAACAATCGCTTACCTAGCGCTACCATGCCCACCTCGTCCGTATATTTATGCTCGCGGCAGACGGCGCCCGATCCGGGCCATCGAACCTCTGCCTGAAGTTGGGCGACTCGATCTATTCAGCATGACGAATAAATTGCTATCGCGATGCGAAAACAGGAAGCGGAGCCGCAGCCAACGCAGGACTATGGAGTGGAAAAGTCGACGGACCAATCGGAAGAATCCGAAATTCCGACAAGTGCAGGCTAGTAGTGCGATGCGACGCTCACAGCGCTGTCAGGCAAGTCCTATCTGTCGCGCGTAATCGATGAGGTCGTTTTCCGTTTCGAGTCCTAGCTTGCGCATCGCGCTGCGCTTTTGCGTGCTGATGGTCTTGCCGCTGCGCTGCAAACGCACCGCGATCTCGTGGACGGCAAGGCCCTGCACATACAACTGGAAGACCTCCCATTCGCGCACGCTCAGCACACCTGCGCGCGGCTGCGGTGGGGCGTCGAAGGATTCGATCGCGTGGCGCACCTGCTCCGACAGATAAACCTTACCCGCGATGGCGGCTTCGATCGCGTCGATCAAAGCGTTGGCGGTGTCGCGCTTATCGACGATTCCCGCCACGCCGATATGCAACAGGCCTGACAACAAATGAGCATGGC
This sequence comes from Paraburkholderia xenovorans, assembly GCF_046030735.1. Lineage (GTDB taxonomy): Bacteria > Pseudomonadota > Gammaproteobacteria > Burkholderiales > Burkholderiaceae > Paraburkholderia > Paraburkholderia xenovorans_A. The sequence continues at coordinate 191,339 of NZ_JAQQBV010000012.1, read as the reverse complement.
AGATCATCGTCAGTACGATGACGCTGGGATGCGAGCGCGCCCGCAACAACCGGCGCAGGAACGACACGGCGTTGCTGCCGCCATGAATGCCCGCCATCCCGATATCGGAGACGACGACGTCGCAAGCAAAACTGTCGAGTAAGCCGGCCAGCCCTTCGGTGTCGGCCGCCTCGCCGACAATCTCGATGTGCGGCACGCGTTGCAGCAAGCCCAGAACGCCGACGCGAACGCACACGTGATCGTCCGCCACGATGACGCGAATTTTTTGTGTCATTTTTTGTTGTGTTGTCGACTGGCATTCCCTGCACGCGACGTGCATCCCCGGGCGATACCAGTGCATGTTCAGTTCGCCGCGCCGCCTCGGTGGCGCGACGCCTCATGGGCTCAGCCCCGCTTCTGTACGCGCTCTTCGGCAATCACGCCGTGCTCGATCGCGAAGCGGAATACATCTGCGTCGGTATGCAGCGCGAGCTTGCGCATGGCCGTGCATTTCTGCGCGCTGATCGTCTTCACGCTACGCCCCAACTGCGCGGCAATTTCCGTGACGCCGAGACCAGACGCATAGTGCGTAAACACCTCGAGTTCGCGGCGCGACAACATTTCCCTGACGAAGTCGAGTCGGCGCGCCGTCGTCGCATCGGTGATCGCCGAGCGCACCGCCGGCCCCAGATAGCACTCGTGCGCGAGCGCTGTCACCAGGGCCACGTGGATCAGATCGATCCGGTCGCGCTTGCTGATCAAACCATCCACGCCGAGCGAAATGACTTTTTGCAGGACGCTCGCTTCAGTCTCCATGGTGAGGACGATAAGCACGACGCCGGGATAGCGCGCCTTGAACTGCCGAAGCGCTTCAAACGCGTCGCCGTAGAAATCTCCCGGCATGTAGAGGTCCATGAGGACGATGTCGCAGGAGGTGCGATCGACTTCCCTGAACAGTTCGGTTGAATCGGTGGCTCGGCCGACGACTTGCACGTTCGGATAGCCGGCCATCAGATTTTCGATCGCGAGCAAAACGAGAGGATGATCGTCTGCAATGATGGCTCGAACGGGTGTGCTTATGCTTATGTCCGCGGTGTCGTTCATCGTTATTTTCTCCCCCGTTTTCTAGACTTTCCGCTGCTCTCTGTGGAGCAACTGGCCCTCTCCCGATGATTGAACATTCCGTCGCGCCTAGACATAAGATCGCTCTTAAATCCAGCACTCACACAGCATATTCATTATTTAGCTATACGATTTAAATGCCACCGATGCCGTTGGCGCGCACATAGGCGAAAAGCCCCGGATCGTTAGCGACGCCGAGCCGGGCCATCGCTTCGCGTTTCTTCCGGTTCACGGTGCGAGGATGGCAGCCACATGCGATCGCGATCTCAGAGATCGACTGACCGTCTACGAATCGTCTTATGACTTCGGCGTGAGTTTTGGAAAAACGTGGAATCGTGGGCAATTCGACCGGTTCGTCGCGTTGTTCAGCCAGCACGCCGATGAGCGAGCGTCCAACGTAAGTCCCACCGTTCGTGCTCGCCACGATCGCTTGCCAGAGATCGTCCATCGATTCCATTTTGCTGAGCGTGCTGATCGCACAATCCGACACGAGCGCGCGCACAATCGCACTGTTCGTCAGCGCCGTCATCACGACGATGCGCAACAACGGCCAGTCATACTGGATCCGCTTGACGAGATTCAGGCCGTCCTCGGTCGCGCCGGATGCGTCCGGCATGGATAGATCCGTCACGAGCAAATCGCAGCGCACGCGCTGCAACAGCTCGATCAGCGAAGTCGGCGTCGACGCTTCGCCGACAACGCTCACGCCGGCATGCTTTTCCAGCGCGACGCGTAGGCCGAGTAGAACGAAAGGATGATCGTCCGCCAGAATCACTCGAAGTTCCACGATGTTTTTTCCCGCTTCCTGTAGCTGTAATCGGCGTGCGCGTAGGAAAAAGCCGTCTGCGTCGTGACGCTCTCACGGCTTTCCTCGTTTAAGACGAGCGCACCAGGGCGGCTATAAAAACATCGCGGGAAACTGGCGAGAATAGGAGCGTTCCGAATCCGTCGAAGAAGGACTGCGCTGCCGTTCAGCGTTGCCCAATTACCGGGGCATCGCAGGGTCGTGTTGCACTCAGACTGCCGGCCCGCGTCGCACGCGGAAATATCGGCAATGCGATCAACGCGCACACGCTGGCTACCGCCCACACCATCGGCCACGAGCCCACCGACAACAGCGGCGGAATCGCGAGCGGTGTCAGAAACAGCGACAGAAACACGCAGGTATTGCCGATCGCCAGCGCGGTCCCTGCGCGACTCGTGCCTGCGAGCGTCGCGAGTTCCGTGAACGCGACACCGTGCCACGCCGACGCACACACGCCGCCGACTACGATCATCAGCGCGAATACCGCCGTCATCGACGCGTGGTGCATTCCGGCGAGGCCCGTCATCAACGCGAGCGACGCGAACAGCACGGCCGTCAGCAGACTGCAGACGCGCATGTAAGCGCGCCGGTTGCCGCGCCGATCGGTCCAGCCGCCGCTCCAGACCCGCGCGATCGCCGCGCCCGTTTGCACCGCTGCCATCGTCACGCTGATCGCCAGCACGCCGGCCCGGCTGAAGTCATGCAGAAAGACTGTGCCGAAGGTCACTACAGCAAGCTGCGGCACGCACAATGCGCCGGCGCCGAGCGCCACGCGCCAGATGCCGATGTCGCGCAACGGCGAGACTTTCGGCGGCGCGGCGCTGACGGCGGCACGGCCCTGCGCGGTGCGATGAGCCGCGTCTGCCGGCGGGGTGTGCGTCGGTTCGTGCAACCATCGCCACGCAAAACCGGCGGTGATCGCGCACGCCAACGCGAGCACACCGTACGCGCTCGCAAAACCGAAGTGCGCCGCGAGCACCGGCAGCACCAGCGCGCCGAGGCCGCCGCCCGCCGGCACCGCAGTCTGGCGAATACTCATCGCGAGTCCGCGTTCGCCCTCGCGAAACCACGCCATTACCGCGCGTCCGCTCGACCCGTTGACGCTACCGCCCAGCAGTCCGACCAGCAGCAGGCCGAGCGCGAGCGTCGTGACGCCCGGCACATGCGCGCCCGACGGCACCACGAACAAAGCGAGACCCGCGAGCGCCGCGGCGGTCGACAGCAAACCGAGCAGCAGCACGCGACGGTCGCCCCAACGGTCGGTGAGCAGTCCCCACGGCAACTCGCTGACCGCGATGCCGAGTCCGAGCATGCCGAGCACCAGCCCGAGTCCTTCGTTGCCGAGGTGGTAACCCGAACGCAGGAACACCGCCGTCGTCGGAATTCCTGAAAACGCGGCCGAAAAACTCGCATTCGCCGCAAAGCCGACGCCCAGCACTTTCCATCGATGACTCGCCGCGCGAACGCTCGCGGTCTGCGTGAATGCAATCGATCCGTTTGCCATACCCCACCTCGTGCGATGAATAGATTGGAGGTATCCTACGGCTGGGCAAACCATCGGAAAAGCCGGAATTTCAGATGACTTCCATCGGATATACCGAATCATGAGCCAACGAGGATTCGACCTGACGCAGTTGCGGACCTTCGTCGCCGTCGCCGAATCGGGCAGCGTTTCGGCGGGCGCGGAGCGGGTGTTTCTGTCGCAATCGTCGGTGAGCGAGCAGTTGAAGAAACTGGAGGAGCGTGCCGGTCAGCCGCTTTTCGTGCGCGGCAAGCAGGGCGTCACCGCGACACCGGCCGGCGGCCGCCTGCTGGAGCATGCTCGGCGCATTATCGCGATGAGCGAGGCCGCGTTCGAAGACCTGCAAGGCCGCTCGCTCGACGGCGAACTGCGGATCGCGATCACGGACTACTACCGGCCGCATGACATCGCGCGCATTCTCAAGCTGTTTTCGGAGCAGCACCCGCGTCTGAAACTGCACGTCACCGTGTTGCCGAGCGCGGTGATCGACGGTAGCGCGGGCGACGACGCGTCGTTCGACATCGGCCTGTCGCTGCGGCTCGTGACCGGAAACACACGTGCGAGCAGCCGGCGCGCCGGTGCGCCGAGCACGGTGGTGCGGCGCGAGAAACTGCTGTGGGTGCGTTCAACCGATGCCAGCCCGCCGCCCGCATCGCCGTATTCGCTGGTGCTGCTGCCTTCGACCTGCCAGTTGCAGCGCTTTGTGGTGAAGCTGCTGGACGAGCACAAAGTGCCGTATCTGGTGTCGCATTCCGCGTCGGGTGTCGCGGGCCTGCAACTGGCGTTGAAGGCGGGGCTGGGCATTTCCTGCCTGAACGAGTCGTCGATCGGCGGGGGCGTGGTGGCGTGTGGGCCGGGCGTCGGACTACCGACGTTGCCGACCGTCGAGTTTCATCTGCTGCCGGGGCGGATCGGCGAGAGCGAACGCGTCAGCAACGCCCGTACGGCGTTGCTGCGGCTCTTCAATTAACGCGTCGCTCAAGCGGCGACGAGCGTCCTTTCATTGCGCGCCGTCGCAGCAGCCGGGCTGGTACGTGCTCCGCTCGACGCAGCAGCCGGGCTGGTACGTGCTCCGCTCGACGCAGACGCGCCGCTGCCGGTCTGAAACACCGCCACCGCCGACGTCAACCGCCGCGCCTGCTCCTCGAGCGAACTCGCGGCCGCCGCGGCCTGCTCGACGAGCGCGGCATTCTGCTGGGTGACTTCATCCATTTGCGCGACGGCGAGATTCACCTGATCGATCCCGGTGCTCTGTTCGAGCGCCGCAGACGCGATCTCGCTCATGATCGAACTCACGCGCGAAATCGAATCGACGATCTCGGTCATCGTCGAGCCCGAGCGTTCGACCAGTTGCGAGCCGGCCTGCACCCGCGCCGTCGACGCATCGATCAAGCCCTTGATCTCCTTGGCCGCAGCCGCGCTACGCTGCGCCAGCGAGCGCACTTCGCTCGCCACCACCGCGAAGCCGCGTCCCTGCTCACCCGCGCGCGCCGCTTCGACAGCCGCGTTGAGCGCCAGAATATTGGTCTGGAACGCAATCCCTTCGATCACGCCGACGATGTCCGCAATCCGCCGCGAGTCGTCGACGATGCCGTGCATCGTGCCCACCACCTGCTCGGTCAGATCGCCGCCCTGCGCGGCCAGCGTCGACGCACCTTGCGCGAGCGAGCTCGCCTCCTTCGCGTTGTCGGCGGTCTGCTTGACCGTGGAAGTCAGTTGCTCGATGCTCGCCGCCGTTTCTTCGAGCGACGCCGCCTGCTCCTCGGTGCGCTGCGACAGATCGGTATTGCCCGCTGCGATCTCGCTCACGCCGCTATCGATCGACTCCGTCCCCTGGCGGACCGAGTTCACGGTCGCGATCAGCGAATCCTGCATCTTGCGCAGCGCCGCGGCGAGACGGCCCATTTCGTTGTCGCTCGTCACGTCGATGCGGCTGGTCAAGTCGCCATTGGCAATGCGCTGGAACTGCGCGATGGTCGCGTCGACGGGACTCACGATCGCCCGCACCAGCACCGCGCGGCCGATCAGCGAACCCAGCAGCGACACCACCATGCCGATCGCCACCGCAATGCTGATCGCGAAGAACAGGTCCTGAGCATCCTGGTAGCGTTGCGCGCCGTGATCGAGCTGCAACTGCTCGAGCGTGAGCATGGCTTTTTCAAACGCGCTATAGAGCGACGGCAGCTTATGCGCCTGCAATTGCTGGAACGCGGTTTTGTCACCGGCCTTCAGCGCGGCAAGCGCCGGCTCGACGCCGTCGTGCAGGAAGGTATCGCGCTTGTCCTGCATGTCCTTGATCAGACGCTGCTCGTCGGCATCCGCGCTCGCGCGGCTCACGAAGTGAGCAAGACGGTCGTTGGATCCTTTCTGGTACTGATCGAAGCGCTTGAGCACGGCGTTCGCGCCGTCCTGATCGTTCAGATCGACCAGCGACGCATACGTCGCCAGCGCCAGGCGCAGCCGCAGCAATTGCCCTGCGCTGCCTTCGAGGTCGGCGACCGCCGGCGTGTCCACGGTGTACATCTGCTGCAGCGACGCATTGCTCGAACGCAGCGACAGCAGGCCGGCAGCCGCGCCAAACAGCAGCACGATGCCGAAAAACACGATCATTAAGGTCAGGCAGGTACGAATCGACAGATTTTTCAGCATTGGGCTTGTCTCCATTTGGGCTGCCTGACCGAAATATTCGCGAACATTCGCGAATAGTTGAAATTTGTCTTCGGTCACGCGTGCTGCGCCCAAGCCCTTCGGCCAGGTCCGCAACTTTACAAAACTTAAGCGAATGCCACATAGAGGGTCTACGGCGCTATCTCGGAAAACTTTATGGTGGTCGCGCAACCGTTTGCCTTACATCAGGATACTGACGCAGGTGACGCGCCGGTTCGTCCCCGCGTTTGCGGGACTACCCGGGTTTTCGGCGACCGGCGGTTGGTAGAAAGTGACGAGGCGTGTTTCCGGAGCATCTCGAATGTCCGAAATAGGTTCGGCTCTGCTGGTTTTCGCCTTTTTGCTGATCGCGACCGGCGTGGGCGTGTCGGTACGGCCGTTGCTGCCCGAGGAACACAAGGCGCATGAAACCGTGCAACTGATCCAGTTGGTGATCGGCATGCTGGTGACGTTTGCCGCGCTGGTGCTGGGGTTGATGACGGCGTCGGCGAAAGCCAGTTTCGATACGGCGTCGAACGACTTGCGCACCTACGCGGCCGACCTGATCGAATTCGATACGACATTGCAGGAGTACGGCCGCGATACGGACGCGGCCCGGCAACTGCTACGCACCTATACAGCGGCGGCCATTGCCTCGACATGGCCGCGCGAAGCGGCGCCCCCGGGCGACTATCCGAAAGACCTTGGGACCCCGGACAATTCGAACTCGATGGAAAACGCGCGGCTAGGCGACATGCTCACCGAGGTGGGGAGGCAACTGCGGCAACTGCATGCGCACGATCCGCTGCAGCAACGCGCGCTCGACGATGCGCTCACGCAGTACCGCCGCGCGGTGGACGCTCGCTGGAAAATCATCGAGGAAGCGCATAGTTCGATTTCGCAGCCGTTCTTCAAGACGCTGACTTTCTGGCTATGCGTGATCTTTCTCAGCTTCGGGCTGATCGCGCCTCGCAATGCGCTGGCGCTCGTCACCATTACGTTGGGGGCGGTTTCGATCGCGTCGGCGATCTATGTGATCGTCGATCTGGATACGCCGTTTACCGGGCCGATCGTGATTTCCAGTATGCCGATGAGGGATGCGTTGGATCACTTTGGGCGGGGCGGACGGTGAGGACGGAGCTATCTCGATTTGTGGCTGAACGCCCCATCGGGATTTGCATAAGGGTTCGCCTCTTTGCGCGTGACGGGCCCATCGGGGTCCGACATGCCCATCTGCTCACGTAGCGGCGCCGGCGTGCTCTTACCTGGCTTTGCGTCGGGCTTGATGTCTTCCAGACCGCACGCCCAGGCGTCCAGCATGCGCTTCGCAACCTCCCGGAACATAGGGTATCGGTGCGCGTATTCCGACACCCTGGTCGTCACCTGGTGCACCGCGGCCGTGACGCGCTCGACGGCCTCCCCCATATCAGTTTTACTCAGACCCAGCCGTGAGCCGCCGTAGGCAGCAAGCATGGCTCCGGCTGCCCACACTTTTTTGCCCCGCAGGGTCAGTGCCGGGAGACTGGTCGCGTACTTCGGATAGACAGTGCCGCTCAGGACATCGAAGACCGGGGCGAGTCGCACGTCGGCCGCATCGGTGTAGACGAGCGCGAAATTTTTCAGATGGGCATCCGCGTTTCGAATGGCGTAGTTCAGCAATATCAGAGTGAACAGACGCCGCGCATTTTCTTTTAGAGCGGCGCGCGGTATGTAGCTCGTGGTCAGCATTGCCAGGGCCTCGAGCGAACCCTCGTATTTTCTGACGGCGTCGAGACCTTTCAGGGCGCAGTAATCCTCCACCGCGAGTTTCGAGCCATCCGCGACGCGGTCGAAGCGTTGCACGGCCAACACCTGCCCGTCGTCCGACAGTTGCGCGCGAGGGACTTCGAGTCCGGCATGGCGTGCGACTTCGAGACATAGGAACTCGTTGATCGCCACGCCCGGCAAGTCGTCGAAGCCCGTCTTCAGGATGTAGTCGTCGGTCCAGAGCGTGGCCTTGACGACCGATTGCACCAGCGCCTTGGGCATGACCCCCGACACCCCCTCGGCCGTACCGACCTCGAGCAGGCGCAGAAGGTTATCGCGCGAGTCGGGCGAAGCGAGCAACTGCGCCATGTCGGCTTTGTCCGCTGCCGTCGCGAGCGTCGCACCGTGCGGCACGACCTGAACGCGCCCGATCGTGTCTGCGCCAGTGAGTGCGAGCAGGCCGAAATCGCCCACGTCGGTGTGGGGACCTAGGTTTCGGATGATGACTTCCTTTTTGATGCCCTCTGGAAGGTTCTGCTGGAAAAATGGATGTAGGCGCGGCCAGACATACGATTCGGCGCGCACGGGCATCAGTAGCGAGACGAGATTCGCCGATGCTACGTCCGGAAGGTAGGTGAAAACGTACTGGCGAGTTTCTTCCGCGAGGGTGCCGACCCTCTGACCGCCGACGTAGACATCGAGGGGAGCTCGATTCATGGCTTGCCCCTTGTTGCCTTCAGGCTTCGCGTGGCGCGCAATCGCATGGGCGCGGGCCCCGCTAAGTCCGGCTCTTCAGGGTCGGTGAGAATTTCGTCGATGGAAACGTCGTCGAGCGTTCGCTGATGGCCGCGCCGACGCGCGAGGATCTCGAGCCCGACTGCGTCAAAGAGGCTGATCATCTTGACGGCCCCCAGTTCGGGCAGGGCGCCGGTCTCGAACAGGCTGATTCGCCCACGCGGCACACCGCTCCGCCTCGCGACTTCCTGTTGGGTAAGGTTCGCCGCCAGGCGGCCCTGACGAAACGTTTCACCAAGCTCGGCAAGGTTCATGTTCTGTATACGGTACGTTAGGTAAATTTCCTTAGTTAACGCATCGTATATCGAACACATCTGAATTGCCAGTAATGTTTCATATAGCGAACATTAATGCAAAACTATCGCTCAATGTCACATATACATGACATTATCATGATCTCTTGCGTCCTTTCCCATCAGCTACAGCACTTAATAGTGCAATCACACAGGCGACCAACACGCTTGAAGAATTTCACCTGACAGCATTGCTTTGAGGCGCAGGAGGCTCAAAGACAAACGCCGCGAAATTCGCGGCGCTCGCCAAAGAAAAAGCCCGCGCTCGAATGGAGGGCGGGCTGTCACCAACCTGAAGACGGTTAGTCAGTTTCAGAACGGAATATCGTCATCCATCTCATCGAAGCCGCCGCCGGCCGGCGCGCTCGGACGGCTCGCACCGCCACCGCCACTACCGCCACGCGACGCGCCACCACCCGCCACAGCACGGCCGCCACCACCGCCGCCACGCTCCGACGACTCACCACGGCTATAACCGCCACCGCCTTCATCACCACCACCCATGCCGCCGCCGCTACGGCCGCCGAGCATTTGCATCTGGTCTGCGACGATTTCCGTCGAGTAACGATCCGTGCCGTCTTGCGCCTGATACTTACGGGTGCGAATGCGCCCTTCGATATACACCGACGATCCCTTCTTCAGATACTCCGACACGATTTCAGCGAGGCGGCCGAAGAACGACACGCGGTGCCATTCGGTTGCTTCCTTGAATTCGCCGGACGCCTTGTCCTTGTACCGATCCGTCGTAGCAAGGCGGATGTTCGCCACTGCGTCGCCGCTCGGAAGATAACGGACTTCCGGATCGGCTCCGAGATTGCCGACGAGAATTACCTTGTTCACGGATGCCATGAGTTTCTCCTGTTGATTCCGTTGCGGGCGGCGCGGCGACACGCGGTTCACGTTTCAGGCATGCGGCCTGAGACCGGAACTGCGCGCGAGCCCGCCGCCAGCGAGTTCTGGGTGCGCGCCAAGTGCGCTCTACTACGACCTGCGCGGCGGCTGTTTCATTTGTGCGGCGATTATAAGCCAGCAGAATACCAGGCCCGAGCAGGTGAAAAACACGGCGCTCTGCCCGTCCACCTTCAGCAGCCAGCCGCCGACCACGCCGCCCAGCGCGAGACCGATCGACTGCGTGGTGTTGTACACGCCCGCCGCCGCTCCCTTGCGCGTGCCGGGCGCCAGTTTCGACACCAGCGAAGGCTGCGAGGCCTCGAGAATATTGAAGCCCAGAAAGTACACGAAGAGGATCGCCGCCACACTCAGAATCGTATGCGGTGCGGCGCCCAACAACAACTGGCCAATCAGGATAAGACCGATCGCGGACAGCAGCACGATTTTCATTTTTCCGCGCTTCTCCGCGGCGATGATCGCCGGGACCATCATCACGAACGAAAGGCCCATCACCGGCAAATAAATTTTCCAGTGCGACGCAACCGGCAGCCCACCGCCTTCCAGAATGCGCGGCACGACGAGGAACAATGCGGTTTGCGTGGCATGCAGCACGAGCACGCCGAAATTCAGACGCAGCAATTCCACGTTATGCAGCACCTCGGCGAACGGTGCGCGCACATGCACCGGCTTCGGCGCATCGGGCACGATCCACAGCACCACGCCGACGGCCAGAATCGAGAAAATCCCGACCAGCGTGAAGAGCCCGCTCATGCCGACCCACTGAAACACGATCGGCGCACCGACGATCGCCACGGCAAAGGACACGCCGATACTTCCGCCGACCATCGCCATCGCCTTGGTGCGATGCTCTTCGGCCGTCAGATCGGCGATGAACGCGATCACCGCGGACGACACCGCGCCCATCCCCTGAATCACCCGGCCGACGATGATCCACGTCATGTCGTGCGCGCCCGCCGCAACGAAGCTGCCGAGCGCGAAGATCAGGAGCCCGGTGGCGATCACCGGCTTGCGGCCGATCTTGTCGGAGACCCAGCCGTAGAAGATGTACAGCATCGATTGCGTGACGCCGTACGCGCCGAGCGCGATGCCGACCAGCAACACGTTGTCGCCACCCGGGATGGTTTTCGCGTAGATAGAGAACACCGGCATGATCATGAACAGACCGAGCATGCGCAGCGCGAAGATCGCGGCGAGCGACACGGTCGCGCGCAGTTCAGGCGCGCTCATGCGTGAGGATGTGGCGGACGGATTGGACATCGGAAGCGTTCTTTGAATGATCTGGCGGCAAACCGCTGGCGGCCGGCCCGACGCCACGGTCAAGGCGCCCGGCTCACCACGGAAAGACAGGACGGCGGCAATGAAAGCGGTAACGAGCGGCACCAAACGGCACCAAGCGGCACCAAGCGGCACACCCGGCGCGACGCAGAAGCCGGCGGCTCTCGCGGGTCTCTCGCATCGAACCTCGCGGCGCCTTGTACTCGCGAAAAACGGCCCAAGTTAGGCCTATTCTCCGCGGCGCTGGACCGTCGTCTTACAGCTTGCTCTCGCGCCCGTTCAGGCCGTCAGGAAGCCGTAACGGCGGTCTTGAAAAGTCGTTATAGTAGCAGGTTTAGCCGCTTCCTCTTTCCGCCAGCTAATGGCCAGGTGATGGAATAACGCGTGGAACAAATCCGTATCCGTGGGGCTCGCACCCACAATCTGAAGAACGTCAATCTCGATCTTCCCCGTCACAAGCTCGTCGTGATTACGGGCCTTTCCGGCTCGGGTAAATCCTCGCTCGCGTTCGACACGCTCTATGCGGAAGGACAGCGGCGCTACGTCGAAAGTCTGTCCGCTTATGCGCGGCAGTTCCTGCAATTGATGGAGAAGCCCGATGTCGATCTGATCGAAGGCCTGTCGCCGGCCATCTCGATCGAGCAGAAGGCCACCTCGCACAATCCGCGCTCGACGGTCGGCACCGTCACCGAAATCCACGATTATTTGCGGCTGCTGTTCGCGCGGGTGGGCACGCCCTACTGTCCGGATCACGAAATTCCGCTGCAGGCGCAAAGCGTCTCGCAAATGGTCGACGCGGCACTTGCACTGCCCGAAGAAACCAAGCTGATGATTCTCGCGCCGGTCGTCGCGAACCGCAAAGGCGAGCACGTCGAGTTGTTCGAGGAGATGCAGGCACAAGGTTTCATCCGCTTTCGGGTGCGCTCGGGCGGCGGCACGGCCAACGAGGGCGTCGCGAAAATCTACGAGATCGACTCGCTGCCGAAGCTGAAAAAGAACGACAAGCACACGATCGACGTAGTCGTCGACCGGCTCAAGGTCCGCGGCGATATGAAGCAGCGTCTGGCCGAATCGTTCGAAACCGCACTGCGTCTCGCCGACGGCCGCGCGATCGCGCTGGAAATGGATACCGACAAAGAGCATCTGTTCAGCTCGAAGTTCGCGTGCCCAATTTGCTCTTACTCGCTGCAGGAACTGGAGCCGCGCCTCTTCTCGTTCAACAACCCGATGGGCGCGTGCCCGGAGTGCGACGGCCTCGGCCAGATCACCTTCTTCGATCCGAAGCGGGTGGTCGCGCATCCGTCGCTGTCGCTCGCGGCGGGCGCGGTGAAAGGCTGGGACCGGCGCAACCAGTTCTACTTCCAGATGCTGCAAAGCCTCGCGGCGTTCTACGAGTTCGATATCGACACCGCAGTCGAAGATCTGCCGGAAAAAGTCCGCAAGATCCTGCTGTTCGGATCGGGCAAGCAGGAGATTCCGTTCTCGTACATCAACGAACGCGGCCGCACATCGGTGCGCGAGCATGTGTTCGAAGGGATCATCCCGAATCTGGAGCGCCGTTACCGCGAGACCGACTCGGTCGCGGTGCGCGAAGAGCTCGCCAAGTATCAGAACAACCAGCCGTGCCCGCACTGTGCCGGCACGCGGTTGCGCCGCGAAGCGCGCTTCGTGCGGATCGGCACGGACGGCGATGCGCGCGGCATCTACGAAATCAGCGGCTGGCCGTTGCGCGATGCGCTCGGTTACTTCCAGACGCTGCGGCTCGAAGGCTCGAAGCGCGAGATCGCCGATAAGGTGGTCAAGGAAATCGTCGCGCGTTTGATGTTCCTGAACAACGTCGGGCTCGATTACCTGTCGCTGGAACGCAGCGCGGAAACGCTGTCGGGCGGCGAAGCGCAGCGGATTCGCCTCGCGTCGCAGATCGGCTCGGGCCTGACCGGCGTGATGTACGTGCTGGACGAACCGTCGATCGGTCTGCATCAGCGCGACAACGACCGGCTGATCGCCACGCTCAAGCATCTGCGCGACCTGGGCAACTCGGTGATCGTCGTCGAACACGACGAGGACATGATCCGCATGGCCGACTACGTGGTCGACATGGGACCGGGCGCGGGCGAACACGGCGGCATGGTGATCGCCGAGGGCACGCCCAAACAGGTGCAGGCGAACGCGGCGTCGATGACCGGCCAGTACATGTCCGGCGCGCGCAACATCGAATATCCCGATGAGCGCAAGGAACCGGACGAGCGGCGTCTGCGCATCGTCGAGGCGTACGGCAACAATCTGCAGCGCGTGTCGCTGGATCTGCCGGTCGGCCTGCTGACCTGCGTGACCGGCGTGTCCGGCTCGGGCAAGTCGACATTGATCAACGACACGCTGTATCACGCGGTCGCGCATCACCTGTACGGTTCGGCCGCCGAGCCGGCGCCGTACGAATCGATCGAAGGCCTCGAACATTTCGACAAGGTGATCAACGTGGACCAGTCGCCGATCGGCCGCACGCCGCGCTCGAATCCGGCCACCTACACCGGCCTCTTCACGCCGATCCGCGAACTGTTCGCGGGCGTGCCTGCGGCAAAAGAACGCGGCTACGAAGCCGGCCGCTTCTCGTTCAACGTAAAGGGCGGCCGCTGCGAATCGTGTCAGGGCGACGGCGTACTGAAAGTGGAGATGCACTTCTTGCCGGACGTCTACGTGCCTTGCGACGTCTGCCACGGCAAGCGCTACAACCGCGAAACGCTGGACGTGCAATACAAAGGTAAAAACATCAGCGAAGTGCTCGACATGACGGTGGAGAACGCCTATGAGTTCTTCAAGCCGGTGCCGGTCGTCGCGCGCAAGCTGAAAACCTTGCTGGACGTGGGTCTCGGCTATATCCGGCTGGGCCAGTCGGCCACCACGCTGTCGGGCGGCGAGGCGCAGCGCGTCAAACTCTCTTTGGAACTGAGCAAGCGCGACACCGGTCGCACTCTATACATTCTCGACGAGCCGACCACCGGGCTGCACTTTCACGACATCGCGCTGCTGCTGGAAGTGATCCATCGTTTGCGAGATCAGGGCAATACCGTCGTGATCATCGAGCATAATCTCGATGTAATAAAGACTGCTGACTGGGTGATCGATCTCGGCCCGGAAGGCGGCGCCGGCGGCGGTCAGATCATCGCGCAGGGCACGCCGGAACAGGTGGCGAAGTCGAAGGCAAGTTTTACCGGCAAGTATCTGGCGCCTCTTCTGAAGCGCGACGCCAGTAGAAAGTAACGCTGCACAACACGGGTGAAACGGGATAAGCCATGGCCAAGCGGAATCAGGCGCGCGACGACGGGCAAGTGCAGGACCTACGCCCACGCCCGGTCAGGCTGACTAGCGACATGAGCCTGCCGAAGCTGTCGGCAGTCGAAATCGGCAGCTACATTGTCATGCTGCTCGGCATGTGGGCGGTGATCGAACTCAAGCTGCTCGGCGCGTTGCTCGCCGGGCTGCTGGTGTACCAACTCGTGCATACGATCGCGCCGCGCATCGAGAAACACATGTCGAGCAAGCGGGCGCGCTGGCTGTCGGTGGTGATCCTGTCGGTGGTGATCGTGGGGGCGCTGACCGGGCTCACGCTCGGCATCATCGAGCATTTCGAGAACGACGTGCCGAGCGTGCAGAAACTGCTCGACCAGGCGATGCAACTGATCGACGAAGCGCGCGGCCGGATCCCGCAATTCATCGCCGCGTATCTGCCGGTCGACACCGAGCAGATGAAGACCAAGGCCACCGAACTGATGCAGACGCACGCCAACATGCTGCAACAGAGCGGCAAGACGGTAGCGCGCGCGTTCACGCATATTCTGATCGGCATGATCATCGGCGCGATTGTCGCGGTCGGCGCGCAGAAGCATATGCAGCGGCTGCCGCTGTCCACCGCGTTCGTCACGCGCGTAACCCGTTTCGCCGATGCATTCCGCCGCATCGTGTTCGCGCAGGTGAAGATCTCCGCGATCAACGCGGTCTTCACCGGCATCTTCCTGCTTGGGATACTGCCGATCTTTCACGACACGCTGCCACTCTCCAAGACGCTGGTGCTGGTGACGTTCATCGTCGGTCTACTGCCGGTGATCGGCAATCTGATCTCGAACACGATCATCGTCGCGGTCGCGCTCTCGGTGAGCTTCCCGGCGGCGATCATGTCGCTGATCTTCCTGATCCTGATTCACAAGCTCGAATACTTCCTGAACGCGCGCATCGTCGGCGGTCAGATAGAGGCGCGCGCGTGGGAACTGCTGATCGCGATGCTCGTGATGGAGGCCGCGTTCGGCATCCCCGGTGTGATCGCGGCGCCGATTTTCTATGCGTATATCAAGCGGGAGCTGATTTATCTGCGGCTGGTGTGAATTCGGGCTCCGCGACGCAGTATCAGGAAAACGGCACCGCGGTGCCGTTTTTTTTCGCGACAACGCGCCCGCTTTACAGAAAACTTGCAGTGAATCGCATGAATCAATAATATTGAGAATTATTCCTATTTGCACGGCCATTTTCCTGTGACCCGCCTTCCGTCGTCCCGTCTGCTGCCGCTGGTTCGCGCATGAGACAGCAGTTCGTTCGTCTGCACCGCTGGTTCGGTATCGCCATTGCCCTGTTTCTATTCGTCGCCGGTCTGACGGGCGCGATCATCGCGTGGGATCACGAACTCGACGCCGCGCTCAATCCGAGCTTCTTCAAAGCCCGTACCGACGGCCCGGCGCTGTCCGGCTTGGCACTGGCGCGCCGCGTCGAAGCGGCCGATCCACGGCTCCAGGTCACCTACCTGCCGCTCACCGCCGAACCCGGCCACACGCTGCAAATGATGGTGCTGCCGCGGACCGATCCCGCCACGAAGCAACCGTACTCGCTCGACTTCAATCAGATCGCCGTCGACCCGGCCACCGGTGAGATCCAGGGGCGCCGCGAATGGGGCGCCGTCTCGCTCGCGCGGCTCAATCTGATCCCGTTCATCTACAAGCTTCACTACACGCTGCACCTGCCGTTTGTCGGCGGGATCGATACCGGCACGTGGCTGATGGGGATCGTCGGCATTGTCTGGCTGTTCGACAGCATGATCGCGCTGTGGCTGTCGTTTCCGAGCTTCAAGGCGTGGCGCAAGTCGTTCGCGTTTCGTGTAAAGCGCGGCGGCTATGCACTCACGTTCGATCTGCATCGTTCGGGCGGCGTGTGGATCTGGGGCCTGCTGATGATCGTTGCGCTGACATCGATCTCGATGAACCTGTCCGGCCCAGTCGTGCGGCCGGTCGTCTCGCTATTTTCGAAGTTCACGCCAGACCCGCTCAACAACCCCGAAATCCTGCGCGCGCCGCAACCGGGCGACCAGGTGCTGAGCCGCGAGCGCATCGTGCAACTGGCTGAAGAGGCGGGCAAAGCGCGGAATCTGACGGTGCCGCCCGGCGGCATCTATTACGCGGAGTTCGTGCACGCGTATGGCGTCGGTTACTACGCGCCGGGCAACGATCACGGCGACATGGGCCTCGGCAACCCGTGGATGTATTGGGACGCCGCAACCGGCAAGCCGCTGGGCGCGTCGATCCCCGGCAAGGGGAGCGCCGCCGATATCTTCATGCAGGTGCAGTTCCCGTTGCACTCGGGACGCATCCTCGGCCTGGGCGGACGGATTCTGATGAGCGCGGTGGGTATCGCGGTCGCCGTGCTGAGTGCGACGGGACTGCTGATCTGGCTGAGGAAACTGAATGCGCGCCGCCGCTCGGCGCAAAACGCGAATCTGACGCGCGACGCTAGCAGCTCCGCGGCCCGGTCCTGAGTTGGCGCGCGGCCACCGGATCGATCCGGCGGCCGCGGCTGAACCGCGAAAATCCGCTACACCTACCTGAACACCACCGTCTTGCTACCGTTCAACACGACGCGATGCTCGACGTGCCACTTCACCGCGCGCGCCAGCGTCACGCATTCGACGTCGCGGCCGATCGCCGTCAGTTGCTCCGGCGTCATGCTGTGGTCGACCCGTTCCACTTCCTGCTCGATGATCGGGCCTTCGTCGAGATCCGTGGTCACGTAGTGAGCGGTTGCGCCGATCAGCTTCACGCCGCGGTCGAACGCCTGATAGTACGGCTTCGCTCCCTTGAAGCTCGGCAGGAACGAGTGATGAATGTTGATCGCGCGCCCAGCGAGCGCTTCGCACAGCTTCGGCGACAGAATCTGCATGTAGCGCGCGAGCACCACCAGATCGGCCTGATGTTCGTCGATCACTTCGAGCACGCGCGCTTCCTGCGCGGCCTTCGCGTCGGGCGTGGCGCCGAGCAGCGGGAAGTGATGGAACGGAACGTCGTAGCTCGCGGCGAGCTGATAGAACGTCTTGTGGTTCGAGATGATCGCGGCGATCTCGATACCCAACTGGCCGGTACGGTAGCGGAACAGCAGATCGTTCAGGCAATGGCCGATCTTCGACACCATGATCACGACGCGCGGCTTCACCGACGCATCGTGCATTTCCCAGCGCATGCCGAACTGCTCGGCGAGCCCTGTGAACGACGTGCGCAGCACGTCCAGCCCCGGGTCGCCGCCTACCTGCTGAAAATGCACGCGCATGAAAAACTCGCCGGTGCCGCTGTCGCCGAATTGCGCGGAGTCGAGAATATTGCTGCCGAGCTCGAACAGAAAGCCCGACACCGCGTGGACGATGCCGGGCCGGTCGGCGCACGACAGTTTGAGAATAAAGCTGTGATCGGTCGACATGACCTGGATGACTCCCTTCTTCAATGCGTGATGTGTTCGGTGTGTAGCGTTCGATGCAACGTGCCGCGAATTCCCCGCGTCTGACCGATGTTCAATCAAGCCGACGCGGGCGGCGCAAACAGCGGCTCGATGCCTGCGCACGCGTCGTCGTCGATCCAGCGGCGGCGTAGCAGACAATCCAGCGTGGCGAGACTCGCATCCACCGTCATGGCGCCTTCTTCGATCCAGCGTGCCACTTCGTCGATGCGCGCAAGCCGGTGCTCACCCACTTCGCCGTCCTGATTACGCGGCGCAAAATCGGCCGGCAGCGCGAGGTCGTAGATGAAGATCTGTTCGGCCTGCGTCCCCTCCGGCAGCGATTGCAGCACATGCGCCGTGCGGCCTGCCACCACGCGCGCGGCAATCTCCTCGGGAATACCGGCTTCTTCCCAGCACTCCTTGACAATCGTCGCCTCGATGCCGAAGCCCCAGCCGATCCCGCCCGCGACGACATTGTCGAGCATACCGGGGTCGGTCGCCTTGGTGTCGCTGCGGCGCGCGATCCACAATTGCGGCGCGCCGTCGGCGTATTCTACGACGCCGTTCAGATGCACCGCGTAGGTCAGCGTGCCGAAGAAACGCGAAGCCGCGCGTTCGATGTACGCGAGCGGCGGCGCATCGAACGCGTTGCGGATCGCGTAGGTCTCGTTGCGCCAGCCGGGGATGCGCCCCTCGGCAGCGAGCGCACCGATCACCGAGCCGAGCGCCGCGCTACGCAGATCGACGGTGTCGAACGCCGCGGCGAGCATCACGCGGGCCGCGTCGATGTCGAACACATCGGGCCAGCGCGCGAGCAGGCGCACATCGGCCGAACGGATCCAGCCGACCTGCTCGCCTTCGATCCAGAACGGCAGATGCGCGTGAACGTCGAAGCGGCGCGCGGCGGTGATGCAAGGCAAAGTCATTCAAAACTCCAAACTGTTCTTCTTCGGCCGCGAGCACAGACACGTCCAGACACGCCCCGACACGCGCCCAAAACGCGTCAATCACGCAAAGCCACGCGAATCCCGATCGCAATGAAGGTCGCGCCGGCGAGCCGGTCAAGCCACACGCCCACGCGCGGCCGGCGCTTCAACCAGCCGCCGATCATTCCCGCGCACACGCCGAACAGCGAAAACACCACCACGGTTTGCAGCATGAACAGCACGCCGAGTTCGAGCATCTGCAGCGTGACGCTTTGCGAACCATGCGGCTGCACGAACTGCGGCAGGAATACGACAAAGAACAGCGTGACCTTCGGATTCAGCAGATTGCCGAGCACGCTCTGACGGAACACCGCCATCAACGGTTGCGGCGCGCGCTCGTGCGCGGTGGCGAGCCCCTGGCTGCGCAGCGCCTTGATGCCGATCCAGATCAGATACGCGGCGCCCGCGAGCTTGATCGCTTCGAACGCGAGCGGCGAGGAACGCAGCAACGCGGCGACACCTAGCGCGGCCAGCGTGGTGTGAAACGTAATGCCGGCGGCAAAGCCGAGCGCGGCAACGAGTCCCGCCGCGCGGCCCTGCGAGATACCGCGCGCGAGCACTTGCAGATTGTCGGGGCCGGGCGCCATCGTGATGGCGATCGAGGTGGCGAGAAACAGCAGGAAGTTCGGCATCGTTGTTACCTTCTACCGGTGTCCAAGAAGAAATGCGCGGCTCAATGACCTTCGAATCCGGTCACCGTATAAAGCTGCAAACCTGCGTCGCGCAGCAGTTTCGAGCCGCCGAGCTCGGGCAGATCGATGATCGCCGCGCCCTCGACCACCTCCGCGCCGAGCCGCTCGAGCAGTATCTTGCCGGCCATCATCGTGCCGCCGGTCGCGATCAGATCGTCGACGATCACCACGCGGTCGCCGGGCTTGCAGGCGTCCTCGTGAATCTCGACCGTCGCGGTGCCGTATTCGAGGTCGTACGATTGCGCGAGCCGCTTGTACGGCAGCTTGCCTTCTTTGCGGATCGGAATGAAGCCGAGGTTCAGTTCATACGCGAGAATCGGCCCGATGATGAAACCGCGCGCGTCCAGCCCGGCGATGTAGTCGAGCTTCGCGTCGATATAGCGCTGCACGAACAGATCGATCAGCACGCGCAGCGACTTCGGCTCCCGCAGAAGTGGCGTGATGTCGCGAAACTGCACGCCCGGTTGCGGCCAGTCGGGCACCGTGCGGATATGGCTTTTGACGTAGTCGGCCGCATCGAGCGGCGCGCTCTGGAGCGCGTTGGACATGATGTCTCCGGATCGGCATCGGGTGATGCTCAGGTGATGCGTTAAGCCGCGGCGGCGCCCGCACGGCGATGTTTTGAGAGCAACTCTTCGGCTTCGGCCAGCTGTTCGGGCAGCCCGCGCAGCACGACGATGTCGCTCGCGCGCAGCTTGGTCGACGGATCGGGCTCGACGCCGCGAATGCCGTGGCGGCGAATCGCCGTCACCTCCAGACCGAGATCGAACAGGCCCAGCTCGGCCAGCGTCCGGCCCACGGCGTCCGCATTGACGTCGACCGGCACCGATTGTAGCCGCACCTGTTCGTGACTGTCGTCGTCGTCGACGTCGTCCGCGCCGTGAAAATAGCCGCGCAACAGCGCATAGCGCTCGTCGCGCATTTCCTCGACCCGCCGCACCACGCGCCGCATCGGCACGCCCATCACCACCAGCGTGTGCGACGCCAGCATCAGGCTGCCCTCGACGATTTCCGGAATCACTTCGGTCGCGCCGGCGGCCAGCAGCTTTTCCAGATCGGCATCGTCGACGGTACGCACGATCACCGGCAGCGTGGGCTCCATCTCGTGAATGTTGTGCAGCACGCGCAGCGCGGACGGCGTATTCGCGTACGTGATCGCGATCGCCGCCGCGCGGTGAATCCCGGCGGCGAGCAGCGATTCGCGCCGGCCGGCATCGCCGAACACCACCGATTCGCCGGCAGCGGCGGCCGCCTGCACGCGATCGGGATCGAGGTCGAGCGCGACGTACGACAGCCCTTCGTGTTCGAGCATGCGCGCCAGATTCTGTCCGGCCCGGCCGTAACCGCAAATGATCACGTGACCGCTCTGCTTCAGGCTTTGCGTCGCGATCCGCGTCATTTGCAACGACTGCATCATCCATTCAGTCGACGACAAACGCAGCACGATCCGATCGGCGTTCTGGATCATGAACGGCGCGGCCAGCATCGACAACAGCATCGCGGCGAGAATCGCCTGCAGGAGCGTGGCGTCGACGAGATGCTTGTCGAGAATCAGATTCAGCAGCACGAAGCCGAATTCGCCGGCTTGCGCGAGACCGATACCGGTGCGCATCGCAACGCCCGGCGACGCGCCGAACAGACGCGACAGCGCCGTCACCATCACCGCCTTCAACACGATCGGGCCGACGAGGAAACCGAGCACGATAAACGGATGCTCCCAGATCACGCGCGGATTCAGCAGCATGCCGGTCGTGATGAAGAAGAGCCCGAGCAGCACGTCGCGAAACGGCTTGATGTCCTCTTCCACCTGATGCCGGTAAGGCGTCTCGGCGATCAGCATGCCGGCGATAAACGCGCCGAGCGCGAGCGACAAGCCGAATTTGTCGGTGATGAACGCGGCGCCGAGCGTCACCAGCAACAGATTCAGAATGAACAGTTCCTGCGAACGGCGCCGCGCGACCACGTTGAACCAGCGCGTCATGAAGCGCTGCCCGACGATCAGCAGCAGCGCCAACGCCACCACGATCTTGATCGCCGCCACGCCCAACGCGCTGACGAGGTCTTTCGAATCGCCGCCAAGCGCCGCGATCACGATCAGGAGCGGCACCACCGCCAGATCCTGGAACAGCAGCACGCCGAAAATATTGCGGCCGTGCTCCGTCTCGATCTCGAGCCGCTCCGCGAGCATCTTGCTGACGATCGCCGTCGACGACATTGCGAGCGCGCCGCCCAGCGCGACGCTCGCCTGCCACGTGATGTGCACCCAGCGCTCGAGCACGAAGCCTAGCGAGACCGCCACCGCAATCGTGCCGATCACCTGCAACAGGCCGAGGCCGAACACGAGCCGGCGCATCGAGCGCAGCTTGGACAGCGAAAACTCGAGACCGATCGAGAACATCAGGAACACGACGCCGAATTCGGCGAGGTTCTGCGCGCCCGCGGAATCGGGAATCAGACCGAACGCGTGCGGCCCGACGACGATGCCGACCGTCAGGTAGCCGAGCATCGGCGGAAGATTCAGAAAGCGAAACAGCACGACGCCTGCCACTGAAGCCAGCAGCAGGAATAGCGTCATTTCGAGCGGGGAAATCATCGGCAAACACGCATGGGTGAAGCGTCCTCGTTCGTCAGCGGAACCGCGCACGAAAAGCGTTGTGCGACAAGGTTGAGGGGCCGGTAAAAAGCGCGATGAGGCGCGCAATAAAGGCAGCGACAAAAGCAGCGGCTTGGCACAGCAGGCCCGGCGCGGCGAACAAGCGCCTTTGCTATACTCCGCGAATGATAGCGAAAATCAATGGCGACCGGGCACTCGAGCTCGCTCGCGACGTGCTCGACATCGAAGCGGACGCCGTGCGCGCGCTTCGCGATCAACTCGACGAGGGTTTCGTCGGGGCGGTCGATTTCATCTTGGGTTGCCGTGGGCGCGTGGTCGTTTCCGGCATCGGCAAGTCCGGCCACGTCGCGCGCAAGCTGGCGGCCACGCTCGCCAGCACCGGCACTCCCGCTTTCTTCGTCCATCCGGCGGAAGCCAGTCACGGCGATCTCGGCATGGTCACCTCGGACGACGTGTTCGTCGCGCTGTCCAATTCCGGTGAAACCGAAGAACTCGTCGCGATCCTGCCGCTGATCAAGCGGCTCGGCGCGAAGCTGATTGCAATGACAGGCCGTCCGTCGTCGAGTCTCGCACAACTGGCCGACGTGCATCTGAATTCCGCGGTCGCGAAAGAAGCCTGCCCGATGAATCTCGCGCCCACCGCCAGCACCACCGCCGCGCTCGCGCTCGGCGACGCGCTTGCGGTCGTCGTGCTCGAAGCACGCGGCTTCGGCCGCGACGATTTCGCGCGCTCGCATCCGGGCGGCGCGCTCGGCCGGCGTCTGCTGACTTACGTGCGCGACGTGATGCGCACCGGCGAGCAGGTGCCGAAAGTCACCGCCGAGGCCACCGTACGCGACGCACTGTTCCAGTTGACCGCCAAGCGCATGGGCATGACGGCGATCGTCGATCCTGAAGACCGCGTGAGCGGAATTTTCACCGACGGCGACCTGCGCCGCGTGCTCGAACGCGACGGCGATTTCCGCAATCTACCGATCGGCTCGGTGATGACCTCGGGCCCACGCACCATCGGTCCGGACCAGCTCGCCGTCGAAGCCGTGGAACTGATGGAGCGCCACCGCATCAATCAGATGCTGGTCGTCGACGAAGCAGGCAAGCTGATCGGCGCACTCAACATGCACGACCTGTTCTCGAAGAAGGTGATCTGATGGCTGCCGCGCCCGCTTCCGCTTCTGTCTCCCCTACCGCCACTGAACGCGCGAGCCGCGTGAAGCTGATGATTTTCGACGTCGACGGCGTGCTGACCGACGGCGGCCTGCTGTTCACGGCGGAAGGCGACACGATGAAAGCGTTCAACTCGATGGACGGCCACGGCATGAAGCTGCTGCGCGAGGCCGGCATCGACACGGCAATCATCACCGGGCGCAAGTCGGGCATCGTCGCGACCCGGGTGAAGGACCTGAATGTGAGCCACGTCTATCAGGGCGTGCAGGACAAACCCAAGGCGTTCGCGGAGCTGCTCGAGCAAACCGGACTGACCGCGGAACAATGCGGCTACATGGGCGACGACTGGGTCGACCTCGGTGTGATGCTGAAGGTCGGCTTCGCGGCGGCGCCGGCCAATTCGCATCCGGAAGTGATCGCGCGCGCCCATTGGGTCAGCGAAGCACGCGGCGGCCACGGCGCGGCGCGCGAACTAGTCGACACGCTGCTGCGCGCGCAGAACAAATACGAAGCATTGCTCGCGGCGGCATGCAGCGGTGAGCAGCGAGGCCTCGTCGGATGAACCAGTTTCGCCTGACCTCGCTGATTCCGCTCGTCGCGATGGCGGCGCTCGCCGGTATCACATGGTGGCTGTTGCAAGCCACCTTGCCGCGACAGAACGAAGGCCTGGTGCGCCCGAAGGAGCACACGCCCGATTATTTCGCGGACAACTTCTCGGTTTCCGAACTCGATCAATCGGGCTCGACGCAATACCGCCTGACCGCCAAATCGCTGATTCACTACGAAGACGACGAACTCAGCGATCTGGTCAAGCCGGCCATGCGCGCGTTCCAGCCCGGCAAGCCGATCGTCACCGCGACCGGCGACACCGGCAAGGTGAACGGCGACGCGTCGATCGTCGATCTGTACGACAATGCGCGCATTTTGCGCGCCGCCGGCTACGGCGATCCGCAGATGCAAGCGGATTCGCAGCATTTTAGGGTGCTGGTCAACGACGATGTGATCGAGACCGAAAAGCCGGTTAAACTTCAGCGCGGCATGTCGGTGATGACTGCCAGCGGCATGAACTACAACAACGTCACCCGGGTGATGCAGCTGTTCGGCAACGTGAAGGGCTCCATCGCCGCTTCCGAAGGCGCAGTCAGCTCGCCCAAGCAACCCGGGTAATCCATTCCAGGCGTGACTGCATGAACGAATCGTTCCCCCGTTTTGATACCGGCCGCTCGCGCACCCTGTCCGCGTGCCGCGCCGGACTCGCTGCGCTGCTCGTCGCATTGCCGCTCGCCGGCTTCGCGCCGCTCGCGCACGCGGACCGTGCCGACAAGGACAAGCCGCTGAACGTCGAAGCGGACAACATGACTTACGACGACCTGAAACAGGTCAACATTTTCACCGGCCACGTGGTCGCCACCAAAGGCACGATCGTGATCAAGGCCGATCGCGTCGAAGTGACGCAAGACCCGCAGGGCTATCAGTACGCGACCGGCACCTCGACCGGCGGCAATCTGTCGTATTTCCGCCAGAAACGCGAAGGTCTCGACGAATACATCGAAGGCACGGCAGTCCGTATCGACTACGACGGCAAGCAGGATCTCACCACGCTCACCACCAATGCCACCGTCAAACGCCTGCAAGGCCTCTCGACCGTGATGGACCAGGTGCACGGCAGCGTGATCACATACGACGGCCAGAACGACTTCTACACGGCGAAGGCAGGCAAGGATGTCGCCGGTCCGGGCAACCCCACCGGCCGCGTGCGCGCGATGCTGGCGCCGCGCAACGGCGGCGCGGCGCCGCTCACCGGTGCGTCGGCCACGCTCGCGCCGTCCACGACGATCCAGGGAGCGCCGAACCAGTGAGCACCTCCGCGTCTCTCCCCAATCGCAAGCCGGCCGGCACCAGCAGTTCGCTGGTGGTGCGCAACCTGAAGAAGCGCTACGGTTCGCGCACGGTCGTCAAAGACGTCTCGCTCGACGTGAAAAGCGGCGAAGTGGTCGGACTGCTCGGACCCAACGGCGCCGGCAAAACCACCTCGTTCTACATGATCGTCGGCCTCGTGCCGCTCGACGCGGGCGAAATCGATCTGGACGGCAAATCGATCAGCCTGCTGCCGATCCACAAACGCGCATCGCTGGGTTTGTCGTATCTGCCGCAGGAAGCGTCGGTGTTCCGCAAGCTCACCGTCGAAGAAAACATTCGCGCGGTGCTGGAATTGCAGCACGAAGACAACGGCAAGCGGCTCGGCAAAGACGCGATCACGAGCCGCACCGAGGCGTTGCTCGACGAACTGCAGATCGCTCACCTGCGCGAGAATCCGGCGCTGTCGCTGTCGGGCGGCGAACGCCGGCGGGTTGAAATCGCCCGCGCGCTCGCTACCAATCCGAGCTTCATTCTGCTCGACGAACCGTTCGCGGGCGTCGATCCGATCGCGGTGCTGGAAATCCAGAAGATCGTCAAGTTCCTGAAGCAACGCAATATCGGCGTGCTGATCACCGATCACAACGTGCGCGAAACACTCGGCATCTGCGATCACGCGTACATCATCAGCGACGGCAGCGTGCTGGCCTCCGGCGCGCCCAGCGAAATCATCGAAAACGAAAGCGTGCGGCGAGTCTATCTCGGCGAACACTTCCGCATGTAAGCGCACCAAGGAATGCCGGCGATGCGAGCACGCATCCACCGGCTTCCTTGCGGCAGGCGCACATCCGCACTTTTGACCGGCACCGGCCCGCTTTGCGCCGCCTAAAAAGGGCGCGCGCGTTTTTGCGGGTGTCGCAAGGTATCGCGGTCGTGGCAAACTCTCTACAATGAATCTCAACTTGCCATGAAAGCCAGCCTCCAACTCCGCCTATCGCAGCATCTTGCGCTGACCCCGCAACTGCAGCAGTCCATCCGGCTGCTACAGTTGTCTACGCTCGAACTGCAGCAGGAAGTCGCAATGGCGATCTCGCAGAATCCGCTCCTCGAGAACGAGGACGACTGGATCGCGAGCCCCTTGCGTGTGGCGGCGGACGGCTCGCTGATCGCTCAGGCGCCCAACTCGTCGCCACCGCTGGATCAGATGGGCGGCAACTCGTCGTCTTCGTCGTCCAGCAGCAGCGAGCGCGCCGAAAACGGCGAGCCACAAGGCGTCGACGAATACAACGGGATGTCCGGCGACAGCAACGGCGACGCATCGCAGTGGAACCTCGACGACTATGGCCGCTCCGGCAACGCGTCGGACGACGACGATCTGCCGCCGCTGCAAATCCACGAATCGAGCACCTCGCTGCGCGATCACCTGATGGCGCAATTGCGCGTCACCCAGGCAAGCCAGCGCGACCGGGCGCTGATCACCTTCCTGATCGAATCGCTCGACGACGACGGCTACCTCGCCGCCACGCTCGAAGAAGTGCTGACCGATCTGCCGGAAGAACTCGAAGTCGACCTCGACGAAATGAACGCGGCGCTCGCGCTGCTGCATAGCTTCGACCCGGCCGGGGTCGGCGCGCGTTCCGCGTCCGAGTGTCTGAAGCTGCAACTGCTGCGGCTGCCCTCTTCCGCGACCCGCACGCTTGCGCTCGAAATTGTCGCGCACCATCTGGAACTGCTCGCGGCGCGCGATTTCACGCGTCTGCGCAAACACCTGAAGGCCAACGACGACGACCTGCGCGACGCTCACGTGCTGATCCGCTCGCTCGAGCCGTTTCCCGGCGCTGCATACGGCAAGGCCGAAGCGGACTACGTCGTGCCGGACATCATGGTGCGCAAAACGGCGCAGGGATGGCAGGCCGAACTCAACCCGGAAGTCGTGCCGAAGCTGCGCATCAACCATCTGTACGCGAATATTCTGCGCAATAACCGCGGCGATCCGGGTAGCGGATCGTTGCGCCAGCAACTGCAGGAAGCACGCTGGCTGATCAAGAATATCCAGCAACGTTTCGAGACGATCCTGCGCGTTGCGCAGGCTATTGTCGAGCGTCAAAAGAGCTTTTTTGTGCACGGCGAAATTGCCATGCGCCCCTTGGTTTTGCGGGAAATTGCTGATACGCTGGGCCTACACGAGTCAACTGTCTCGCGTGTGACAACCGGTAAATACATGCTGACCCCATTCGGGACGCTTGAATTTAAGTACTTCTTTGGATCACACGTTTCAACCGACACAGGCGGCGCGGCGTCCTCCACGGCGATCCGTGCGCTCATCAAGCAACTGATAGGAGCGGAAAACCCGAAATCGCCTCTCTCAGACAGCCGCATAGCCGAACTGCTGGCGGAACAGGGCTTCGTGGTCGCACGGCGTACCGTGGCGAAATATCGCGAAGCACTCAAGATTCCGGCAGTCAACCTGCGCAAGTCTCTGTAGCCCGTCGCTTCCTGCGTCGGGCATTTACCGGCCGCTCCGCAGTTGGCGGACAGGCCGGCCGATGCGACCTGCCAGAAGTCAGTCACCGGGGGACGACTCAGGCAAGCCGACAGATCGACCGGACCTACGTCATCGTGCGGACCAAGCGGCCATTAGCTTGGAGAAGCACTATGAATCTGCAGATCAGTGGACACCACCTCGAAGTAACGCCTGCGTTGCGCGAATACGTGATCACCAAACTGGATAGGGTGCTAAGACATTTCGATCAGGTCATCGACGGCAGTGTGGTCCTCTCGGTCGACAACCATAAGGAAAAGGACAAGCGTCAAAAGGTGGAAATCAACCTCCATCTGAAGGGCAAGGACATCTTTGTCGAGAGCTGTGACAGCGACCTTTACGCTGCGATCGATCTGATGATCGACAAGCTTGACCGACAAGTGATCCGTCACAAGGATCGCCTGCAAGGCCATCAGCATGACGCGATCAAGTATCAGCCGGCACCGCTACTGGACGTGCCGCCGCAATAAGGGAATTCACACGGTCTTCCCTGCTTTCCGTTGACCAGCAAACCGCCCTGCATCGGGCGGTTTTTCGTTATAGGCGGTGTTCTTTACGCCTTGCAACGCAACCTGAATCGCCGTTTCGCGAAAAACTGCCACAAACCCATAGCGCATGAATGGCGCGCTGCACCATCGGTGGCTACCCTGTTCTATAATGTTCCGGTTACCATCGGGTCAAGCAAGCTCTAATGCAAGCGGTCTGCCGGAGTGCTGCGCTTTCGGACTCCAACGCATGCCACCGTGAGCATCAAACGAATGGAACGCCACTCAAATGCCCCTGCGAGGAGAACCCAGGCCACGTTTTCGCCTGTCAACATGAATCGTTTAGCCAAATTTCTTCCCCTCGAGAACGTCGTCGTCGGACTATCGGTCACCAGCAAGAAACGGGTGTTCGAGCAAGCAGGCCTGATCTTCGAGAACCAGAACGGCATCGCCCGTAGCACGGTCACTGACAATCTGTTCGCGCGCGAGCGCCTCGGATCGACAGGGCTTGGTGAAGGCGTCGCGATTCCGCATGGCCGGATCAAAGGCTTGAAGCAACCCCTCGCCGCCTTCGTCCGTCTTGCCGAACCCATTCCATTCGAATCGCCCGACGGTCAGCCGGTCTCGCTGCTGATCTTCCTGCTAGTCCCCGAACAGGCCACTCAGCAGCACCTCGAAATTCTTTCGGAAATTGCCCAGTTGCTATCCGATCGCGAAACTCGCGAGCGCCTGCACACGGAAGAAAACCGCGAAGCGTTGCATCGCCTGCTCACTCAGTGGCAACCTTGATGCATCGGCGGTTATCCGCACGCCGGTGACCCGCTGCGTGCGGGTTTGGCCTGGGCGAGGTACGCGTCGCGCGTTAGCGTGGCCGCGTCCTCACCGGGCAAGCGGTCCACACTGGAGTCACTGACTCATGGATACGTCCAGCATCAACGCCCAAAGCATTTTCGACGACAACGCAGCCACGCTGAAGCTGAGCTGGCTGACGGGGCATGAAGGCTGGGAGCGCGGCTTTTCCTCGGAATCCGTCGCCAACGCCACCTCGAGCGCCGACCTCGTCGGCCACTTGAACCTGATCCATCCGAACCGGATCCAGGTGCTCGGCGACGCCGAAATCGACTACTACAAGCGCCAAACCGACGAAGACCGCTCGCGCCACATGGCCGAGCTGATTGCGTTGGAGCCGCCGTTTCTGGTGGTGGCGGGCGGCGTTGCCGCACCGCCGGAACTGGTGCTTCGCTGCACGCGCTCGTCCACGCCGCTGTTCACCACGCCGATGTCGGCCGCGGCGGTGATCGACAGCCTGCGCCTTTACATGTCGCGCATTCTGGCGCCGCGCGCCACGCTGCACGGCGTGTTTCTCGACATCCTCGGGATGGGCGTGCTGCTCACCGGCGACTCGGGCCTCGGCAAGAGCGAACTCGGGCTGGAACTGATCAGCCGCGGCCACGGGCTCGTCGCCGACGACGCGGTGGACTTCGTGCGCCTCGGCCCGGATTTCGTCGAAGGACGTTGCCCGCCGCTGCTGCAAAATCTGCTTGAAGTGCGCGGCCTCGGCCTGCTCGACATCAAGACGATCTTCGGAGAAACCGCGGTCCGCCGCAAAATGAAGCTCAAATTGATCGTGCAACTGGTGCGTCGCCCTGACGGCGAATTCCAGCGCCTGCCGCTCGAAAGCCAGACCGTCGACGTGCTCGGCCTGCCGATCAGCAAGGTCACGATTCAGGTGGCGGCCGGCCGCAACCTCGCGGTGCTGGTCGAAGCCGCGGTACGCAACACGATCCTGCAATTGCGCGGCATCGATACGTTGCGCGACTTCATGGATCGTCAACGCCTCGCGATGCAGGACCCCGACAGCCAGTTTCCCGGCAAATTGATCTGAAGCATTGATCTAACCCAGCCGCACTGCCGCACCCCGGCCGCCAGCAGGCCGCGGGTACGCGCACGGGGACCAGATGCTATGATGAACTGTACGGATTTCACGACTCCATGCGCATAATCCTGATCACCGGCATATCCGGCTCCGGCAAGTCCGTAGCCCTGAACGCGCTTGAAGACGCGGGTTATTACTGCGTCGACAATCTGCCGCCGCGCTTCCTGCCGGAACTCGCCCACTACCTCGCCGAGGACGGACAAGAACGTCTGGCGGTCGCAATCGACGCGCGCTCGAGCGCTTCGCTCGACGAAATGCCCGCGATGATCCGCGACCTGTCACGCGCCCACGATGTGCGCGTGCTGTTCCTCAACGCCAGCACCCAGTCGCTGATTCAGCGCTTCTCCGAGACGCGTCGCCGTCACCCGCTGTCCGGCTCGACCGCGCACGACGCGGACGTCGGCCTCCTAACGTCGCTCGCCGAAGCGATCGAGCGCGAGCGCGAACTCGTGGCGGGCCTCGCGGAATTCGGCCATCAGATCGACACCAGCAATCTGCGCGCGAACGTGCTGCGCGCATGGGTCAAGCGCTTCATCGAACACAAGGATTCGGGCCTCGTGCTGATGTTCGAATCGTTCGGCTTCAAACGCGGCGTGCCGCTCGACGCCGATTTCGTGTTCGACGTCCGCACGCTGCCGAACCCGTATTACGATCACGAATTGCGGCCGCTCACGGGCCTCGACAAACCGGTGGTGGATTTTCTCGATGCGCTGCCGGTCGTGCATGAAATGATCGACGACATCGAGAAGTTTCTTGCCAAATGGCTGCCCCATTTCCGCGACGACAACCGCAGTTATCTGACCGTCGCGATCGGTTGCACAGGCGGCCAACACCGTTCGGTGTTCATTGCGGAGACGCTTGCCGCGCGTCTCGCAAGTGAGGCCAATGTGATTGTGCGGCATCGCGATGCGCCGGTCGACGCCGACCAATCATCGAAGTTAGTGGCTTAACCGGCCGCATCGCGCGGCCTCAACTCGAAGCGTTGCGCCATGTCTTCTACTTCTCCTGTGCTTGCCGATTTGCCGCTGTTTCCGCTGCATACGGTGCTGTTTCCGGACGGCTTATTGCCGCTGAAAATCTTCGAGGCGCGCTATCTCGACATGGCACGCGAGTGTCTGCGGGAAAAGACGCCGTTCGGCGTGTGCCTGCTGAAAAGCGGCGCTGAAGTAGCGCGCGCGGAAGAGCCTTCGGTGCCCGAATCGATCGGCTGCCTCGCCGAGATCGACGAATGCGATGTCGAAGCCTTCGGCATGCTGCTGATTCGCGCGCGAGGCACGCGGCGCTTTCGCTTGCTGTCGCACCGTGTGGAGAGCAGCGGTTTGCTGGTCGGCATGGCCGAGCATCTCGGCGACGACCTGCCGCTCGAAGGCAACGAACTGTTGGCCAAGTTCGGCGCCTGCGCGGAAGTGCTCGAACGGATCATCGCGACGATCCGCGAACGCGATCCGGACAGCCTGCCGTTCGCCGAGCCGTTCAGACTCGAAGATCCGTCATGGGTGTCCAACCGGCTCGCGGAAGTGCTGCCGATTGCGCTACGCGCACGGCAGAAACTAATGGAATTGCAGGACGCCGGCGCACGTATCGACGTGGTTCATCACTATATGCAGCAACATCAACTGCTTTAGGCGCGGGCGTTTTTACAGCAGCGAGCCGTGCAGACTGTCCAGCAGTTTGCGCACCGGTGCCGGCACGCCGAACGAGTCCAGATCGCTGAGCGCGACCCACGCGGTGTCCGCATCGCCCAATGCTGCGAGCGCGCCCACGCCGCGATCGAGTTCCGCGATACGCGGCTCGATATCCAGTTTGAAATGCGTGAACACATGCGTGAGCGGCGCGAGCGGCGAAACTGTGCCGTCGCTGCCGAAGTCGCGCGCACGCGCGGCGAGCGCCGCTTCGTCGGGCGCTTCGGGCAAACTCCACAGACCACCCCAGATTCCTGACGGCGGACGCTTCTCCAGCATCACCGCGTTGCCGTCGCGCAAAACCAGCATCCATGTGCGGCGCGTCGGCACTGCTTTTTTCGGACGAGCGGCAGGCAATGCGCGCTGACGTCCGGTGACGTTCGCAACGCAGTCGACCGCGAACGGACAGCGCAAACAGTCCGGCTTGCCGCGCACGCACAGCGTCGCGCCGAGGTCCATCAAACCTTGCGTGTACGCGCTGACCTCGTTGTCCGATGCATTGGACGGCAGCAGCGACTCGGCCAGCGTCCACATCGCATTCTCGACTTTCTTTTCGCCCGGAAAACCCTCAACACCGAACACGCGCGCCAACACGCGCTTCACGTTGCCGTCGAGAATCGTCGCGCGTGCGCCGAATGCGAACGACGCGATCGCCGCCGCCGTCGAACGGCCGATCCCCGGCAACTCCGCGAGCTCCTCGACCGATGCCGGAAACGCGCCGCCATGCTGCTCGACCACCGTCTGCGCGCAGCGATGCAGATTGCGCGCGCGCGTGTAGTAGCCGAGGCCCGCCCACAGCGCCATTACGTCGTCGACGGGAGCGGCCGCCAGCGCGGCGACATCCGGAAACCGCGCGAGGAACTTCGCGTAGTAGGGAATCACGGTCGACACCTGCGTCTGCTGCAGCATGATTTCCGACAACCAGATCCGATAGGCGTCGCGCGTGTTCTGCCACGGCAAGTCGTGACGACCGTGCTTGCGCTGCCACGCAATCAGCCGCACCGAGAAATTGGCCATGACCGGCGAAGGAGATGCTTTGGCTGCGGCTGACGGAGTTAAACGAGAAGGCATTAAAAATTTAGCGCTGACAGGTGGGACAGAAGTAAGTTGAACGCTGCCCCTGCACGATCTGTTTGATCGGCGTTCCACACACGCGGCATGGCAGCCCCGCGCGATCATAGACGAAATAGTCGAGCTGGAAGTAACCGCTCTCGCCGTTACTGCCGACGAAATCCCGCAGCGTGCTGCCGCCCTTCTCGATCGCGGCGGCGAGCGTCACGCGCACGGCGTCGGCGAGCAGCTCGTAGCGCACGAGCGACACGCGGCCCGCTGCCGTAGTGGGCCGGATGCCCGCGCGAAACAGGCTTTCGGACGCATAGATATTGCCCACGCCGACCACGATTTCACCGGCCAGCAACGCCTGCTTCACCGACACTTTCCGCCCGCGCGTGAGCCGATGCATCAGCGCGCCGGAAAATGCCGGCGAGAACGGCTCGACGCCGAGACTCGCGAGCAACGGATGCTCGAGCACGTCGCCCGAATCGCGCGGATGCCACAGGATCGCGCCGAAGCGGCGTGGATCGCGATAGCGCAAAATGAAGTCGTCGAAAATCCAGTCGACGTGATCGTGTTTCGCCGCGGCCGGTGGGTGCGGCACATGGCGCAGCACGCGCAACGTCCCAGTCATGCCAAGATGCACGATGAACCAGCCGGCGTCGAGCTCGAACAGAAGATACTTGCCGCGCCGTTCGACCTTGCGAACCACGTGACCGCGCAAGGTTTTCGCAAGGTCGGCGGGAATCGGCCAACGCAGCGCGGGCGTGCGCACATCGACGCGCTCCACCTTGCGTCCGGACACATACGGTTCGATTCCCCGTCGGGTAACCTCAACTTCTGGCAACTCTGGCATGTCTAACTGGTCTGCAACTTGCGTGAGTGGTTGTGCGCGTATTGTAGCGAGCGCGTTACAATCGACCGAAACATTGAACGGATTTCCATGAACTTGTCCTTCGTGAAGCTGTTTTCGAAGCGCCCGGCTAGCGCATCCCGTGTACCGCATACCGTGTCCGCCCGCCGGATGCTCGGTGCCGCAGCGCTTGCAGTCTGGGCGCTGGCCGCCATGCCCGCGCACGCGCAGGACGCCGCGCCGGATTCGGATGACACATCCGTCACCCTGCCGGACCCGCTCGGCCCCGCGTCGGCGGAAGACCAGAAGGCTCTGCCGAACATTCAGTTGTCGAGTCAGATCGTCTTCCAGGTGCTGGCCGCCGAAGTCGCGTTGCAACGCGATCAGCCGGCGCCCGCTTATCAAACCTATCTCGCGCTGGCCCGCGACACGCACGATCCGCGCATGGCGCAACGCGCAACGGAAATCGCGCTGGCCGCGCAGAGCCCGTCGGACGCGCTGGCGGCTGCGCAGTTGTGGCAGCAGTATGCGCCGAACTCCGAACGCGCCGCGCAACTCGACGCATCGCTGCTCGTGCTGTCCGGCAAACCTGACGACGCCGCGCCGATCCTCGCCCGCGAACTCGCGCGCGTGCCGGCGGACAATCGCGGCAGCGCGGTCCTCGCATTGCAGTTGCTGCTCTCGCGCGGTCCGAACCGCATCGGCGGTTTGCACGTGCTGCAAGACCTGCTGAAGAACGACATGAACCGCCCGGAGGCGCAACTCGCGATCGCCCGTCAGCAGCTCGTGTCGGACGACGCGCCGGGCGCGCGCAAGTCGCTCGAACAGGCTCTCACGCTAAAGCCGGACTATCTGCCGGCCGCGCTGATGCTGTCGCAGATGGGCCCGGAAGAGCGCAAGGAAGGCATCGCGTCGCTCGAAAAATATGTGCAGCAGAATCCCAAGTCGCATGACGCGCGACTCGCGCTTGCGCAAATGTATCTCGCAAGCGACCGTCTCGACGACGCGCAAAAGCAGTTCGAGATCATGCACAAGGACAACGCGAACGACCTCACGCCGCTGATGGCGCTCGCGCTGATCAAGATCCAGCAGAAGAATTTCACCGAAGCGCAGACCTACCTCACGCAATACGCGCAGCAGGCGGAAAAGACGCCGGGCGCCGATCCGGGTCAGGCTTACATCTATCTGGCGCAGTTGTCGCTGGAACAGAAGAACGAAGCGGCAGCGAGCGACTGGCTGAACAAGGTTTCGCCGTCGAGCCAGCAATTCGTGCCGGCGCAGATCACGCGCGCGCAATTGCTCGCCAAGCAGGGCAAAACGGACGACGCACGCAAGCTGCTCGCCAGCCTGCAAGCGCCCGATCCGCGCGACCAGGCGCTGATCGCCCGTACCGACGCAGCGATCCTGTTCGACGCGAAACGCTATCCGGAAGCTGAAAGTGCGTTGCAGCAGGCCACGGCCGCGTTCCCGGACGATCCGGATCTGACCTACGACTACGCGATGTCCGCGGAAAAGACCGGCCACTACGACGTGATGGAAGCGCAGTTGCGCAAGCTGATCCAAACGCAGCCGGACAATCCGCAGGCCTATAACGCGCTCGGCTATTCGCTCGCGGACCGCAACCAGCGTCTCCCGGAAGCGGACAAGCTGGTCGAGAAGGCCTCGTCGCTCGCGCCTAACGACGCGTTCATCATGGACAGCGTGGGCTGGGTCAAATACCGGATGGGCGATACGTCGGACGCGATCAAGCTGCTGCGCAAGGCGTACGACCTTCAGCCGAACGCCGAAATCGGCGCGCATCTCGGCGAAGTGTTGTGGAAGACCGGCGACCAGGCCGAAGCGCGCGCCGCTTTCCGCGACGCACGCAAGCTCGAACCGGACAACGACACGCTCGTCAAAACGCTGCAACGTCTTCAGGTGAACGATCTTTGATGCGTCTTTCCCGCTTGATCTCTTATCCCCGGGCGCCGCGTGGCGCGGTGCTCGGGTTCGCCGCGGCAGCGGTTGTCGTGCTGGCCGGTTGTGCTTCGGTGAAGCCACAAGGGCCGTCCACGTCGAACGCCGCCACTTCGGTCACTGCGCAGACCAGCCGCTCGTATCAGGGCCGCTTCGCGATCCAGTACAACGATCAGAACGGTCAGCAGCGCAATGCATACGGCAACTTCACGTGGCAGGAAACCGGCGACACCGTCACCCTGCAATTGCGCAATCCGCTCGGCCAGACGCTGGCTATCGTGACGTCGTCGCCGGCTTCGGCCACGCTCGAGTTGCCGAACCGTCAACCGATCACCGCGGACAACGTGTCCACGCTGATGCAGAACGCGCTCGGCTTCGCGCTGCCGGTCGAAGGATTGCGTTACTGGCTGCAGCCTTCGCCGGCGCCTACATCGCGCGCGAAAACCGAGAAAGATCCTGAACAACCGTCGCGGCTCAAGCAGATCACGCAGGACGGCTGGACGATCGACTATCTGGCTTATGCGGACGCGCCGGCAAGCGGCGTGAAGCGTTTGAACCTGAGCCGTTCGGAACCGCCGCTCGACATCAAGCTCGTGCTGGATCAGTAACCCGCGCGGCGTTGCCGCTTCTTCGGCGCCGCTTTGGCGCATGCATCCGGAATCATGATCGAAACGACCGATTCGCTGCGCGACTGTCCCGCGCCAGCGAAACTCAACCTCTTCCTGCATATCACCGGCCGTCGGCCGGACGGTTATCACACGCTGCAAACGGTCTTCCAGTTGCTCGATTGGGGCGACACGCTGCACTTCACGCGGCGTGACGACGGCCTCATCACGCGTAGTACCGAAATCGCCGACGTGCCGCCGGAACACGACCTCACCGTGCGTGCAGCCACCTTGCTGAAGACGCATACCGGTTCGCCCGAAGGCGTCGACATCGGGATCGAGAAACGTCTGCCGATGGGCGCGGGTCTCGGCGGCGGCAGCTCGGACGCGGCCACCACGCTGCTTGCGCTGAACCGTCTCTGGAAACTCGATTTGCCGCGCCTCGAATTGCAGGCGCTCGCACTGAAGCTCGGCGCCGACGTGCCCTTCTTCGTTTTTGGAAAAAATGCGTTTGCGCAGGGTGTCGGAGAGGCTTTGGACGTTGTACAATTGCCGCCGCGGCATTTTCTGGTTGTAACGCCGAGGGTTCATGTTCCGACTGCAGCGATTTTTTCCGAAAAAGCGTTGACAAGAGATTCAAAGCCCCTCATGATTACGGACTTTCCTGCAGAACTTAGCTGCAACACTGAATGGCCGGAAAGTTTTGGCCGTAATGACATGCAGCAGGTTGTCGTAGGAAAATACGCGGAAGTAGCGCAAGTGCTGCGATGGTTTGAAAACGTCGCGCCAGCGCGGATGTCTGGATCAGGTGCAAGTGTTTTTGCAGCGTTCCGTAGTAAAGCTGAAGCAGAAGCGGTGCAAGCCAAACTGCCAGGCGAATGGAACAGCGCAGTAACCGCAGGTCTCGATCAGCACCCACTCTTTACTTTCGCGTCATAAGTTTTGCATCGTCGAACGAAACTCCACGTTCGGTGAAGCTCAAAGTTAGTGTAGGGGAGTCGCCAAGTTGGTTAAGGCACCGGATTTTGATTCCGGCATTCGAAGGTTCGACTCCTTCCTCCCCTGCCAAAAATTCTCGCATTTCCCCTCGCCCCCAGCCTGAAGTAGGTGCACGATGAGCAGCCATGACGGCCTGATGGTTTTTACTGGCAACGCAAATCCGGCGCTTGCACAGGAAGTCGTCAAAATCCTCGGTATTCCCCTCGGCAAAGCAATGGTTAGCCGTTTCTCGGACGGTGAAATCCAAGTCGAGATTCAGGAAAACGTGCGTGGCAAGGATGTCTTCGTCCTGCAATCCACCTGCGCGCCGGCGAATGACAATCTGATGGAACTGATGATCATGGTCGATGCGCTCAAGCGCGCATCCGCTGGCCGGATCACCGCAGCCATCCCCTATTTCGGTTATGCCCGTCAGGATCGACGCCCGCGTTCGGCGCGCGTCGCCATCTCGGCGAAGATCGTCGCGAACATGCTGGAAATCGCCGGCGTCGAGCGGATCATCACGATGGACCTGCACGCCGACCAGATTCAAGGTTTCTTCGACATCCCGGTCGACAATATCTACGCTACGCCCGTGCTGCTCGGCGATCTGCGCAAGCAGAACTACGAGAATCTGCTGGTCGTGTCGCCGGACGTCGGCGGCGTGGTGCGCGCACGGGCGTTGGCGAAGCAACTGAATTGCGATCTCGCGATCATCGACAAACGCCGTCCGAAGGCGAACGTCGCCGAAGTGATGAACATCATCGGTGAAGTCGAAGGCCGCACCTGCGTGATCATGGACGACATGGTCGACACCGCGGGCACGCTCTGCAAGGCAGCTCAGGTTTTGAAGGAACGCGGTGCGAAGCAGGTGTTCGCTTACGCTACCCACCCGGTTCTGTCGGGCGGTGCAGGCGAGCGTATCGCGGCTTCGGCACTCGACGAACTCGTTGTCACCGACACGATTCCGCTCGGCGAAGAAGCCCGCTCGTGCGCAAAAATCCGTTCGTTGACCAGCGCCGGCCTGCTTGCCGAAACGTTCTCGCGAATTCGTCGCGGCGATTCGGTGATGTCGCTGTTCGCCGAAAGTTAAGTATTTGCGAAGGCGCGGCGTGTTATGCACGCCGCGCTTTTGCGTAATCGGCATGAACGGACGAAGGTTCGTGCCGTCGCTCTGGGGCCTCAGCCGTTTTGGCTTGGAGGCCCCGTTTTTACTGCCTGGTCGCGGGCAGTGCATTGGAGATTCAACATGAAAGTAGTCGCTTTCGAGCGTTCTTTGCAAGGTACGGGTGCGAGCCGCCGCCTGCGTATCTCGGGCAAGACCCCGGGCATCGTATATGGCGCTGGTGCTGAAACGCAATTGGTCGAACTGGACCACAACGCACTCTGGCACGCGCTGAAGAAAGAAGTTTTCCACTCGTCGATTCTCGACCTGGAAGTCGCTGGCAAGTCGCAACAGGTTCTGCTGCGCGACGTGCAATACCATCCGTTCCGTCAGCTCGTGCTGCACGTGGACTTCCAACGCGTCGACGCGAAGAAGAAGCTGCACACCAAGGTGCCGCTGCACTTCCTGAACCAGGAATCCAACCCGGCAGTCAAGCTGTCGAGCGCAGTGATCTCGCACGTCATCAATGAACTGGAAATCGAGTGCCTGCCGTCGGCACTGCCGGAATTCATCGAAGTCGACCTCGCGACGATCGAAGCAGGTCACTCGGTTCACGCGAAGGACCTGAAGCTGCCGGCAGGCGTGTCGCTGGTTGCTCACGTGGAAGCAGAAAACCCGGTGGTCGCAGCTGCAACGATCCCGGCTGGAGCAATCGCTGAAGGCGACGCTGCTGCTGCAGGCGAAGGCGAAACGCCGGCTGCCTAAGCTGCACTGAGCGAGCAATCCTCTCGAACCGTTTCCATGAAACGGTCGACGTGACCCGCCGAGGTTTTCCCCGGCGGGTTTTTTTTCGTTTTTTGGCTCGGCCGCGTGCGGCGCCCGGGCCCGATGGACCCACGCAACCATGATCAAGCTGATTGTCGGGCTCGGCAATCCGGGCGCCGAATACACCGCGACGCGCCACAACGCCGGCTTCTGGCTGGTCGACCAACTCGCACGCGAAGCCGGCACGACGCTGCGCGACGAGCGGCGCTTCCACGGCTTCTATGCAAAAGCACGGCTTCATGGCGAAGAAGTGCATCTGCTGGAGCCGCAGACTTACATGAACCGCTCGGGTCAATCGGTCGTGGCCGTGGCGCAGTTCTTCAAAATTCTGCCCGACGAGATTCTCGTCGCGCACGATGAACTCGACCTGCCGCCCGGCAGCGTCAAGCTGAAGCTCGGCGGCGGCAGCGGCGGCCATAACGGGCTGAAGGACATCACCGCGCATCTGTCGTCGCAACAGTATTGGCGGCTGCGGATCGGCATCGGCCATCCGCGTGATCTGATTCCTGAAAGTGCGCGGGCCGGCGCCAAGCCGGACGTCGCCAATTACGTGCTGAAGCCGCCGCGGCGAGAAGAGCAGGACGTGATCGATGCGTCGATCGAGCGTGCGCTTGCCGTGATGCCGCAGGTCATCAAAGGCGAACTCGAGCGCGCGATGATGCAACTGCATCGGAATCCGTAAAGGCGTTTCGACGCCCGTTTCGCCGTTTCCCCCTCATCAGGAGAACCGCTTGAGCCGCTACTGGAGTGACATCGTCCACCGCTTGACGCCTTATGTGCCGGGCGAACAGCCCGCGCTCGCCCATCCGGTGAAGCTGAACACCAACGAGAACCCGTATCCGCCGTCGCCGCGCGTGCTCGAAGCGATCCGCGACGAACTCGGCAATACGGCCGAATCCTTGCGTCGTTATCCCGATCCGACGGCGCGCGTTTTGCGCGAGACAGTCGCCGCCTATCACGGCATTCGCGCCGACCAGATTTTTGCCGGCAACGGTTCGGACGAGGTACTCGCACTCGCGTTTCAGGCACTCCTCAAGCACGACAAACCGCTGCTGTTCCCGGACATCACCTACAGCTTCTATCCGACCTACGCGCGGCTTTTCGAAGTCGACTACCGGACGATCGCGCTGGACGACAGCTTCGCCATCAACATCGACGACTACGCCACGCCCAACGGCGGCGTGCTGTTCCCGAACCCGAACGCGCCGACCGGCCGTCCTTTGCCGCTGGCCGACATCGAGCGTCTGGTGGTGCGCCACGCCAGCTCCGTGGTCGTGATCGACGAAGCCTATGTCGATTTCGGCGCCGAATCTGCGATCGCACTGATCGACCGCTATCCGAATCTGCTGGTGATCCAGACGGTGTCGAAATCGCGCTCGCTTGCCGGAATGCGCGTCGGCTTCGCGTTCGGCAATCCCGAATTGATCGACGCGCTGAACCGCGTGAAGGACAGTTTCAACTCGTATCCGCTCGACCGCCTCGCACAAGTCGCGGCCACCGCCGCCTACGAAGACGACGCGTGGTTCCGCGACAATTGCGCAAAGGTGATCGCCAGCCGGGAGCGGCTGGCCGCCGGATTGACGGCGCAGGGCTTCGAGGTGGTGCCGTCGGCGGCGAATCTGCTGTTCGCACGCCACGAAGCCTACGACGCAGGCATGCTCGCGGCGCGGCTAAGGGAAAAGGAAATTTTTGTGCGCCACTTCAAAGCGCCGAGAATCGACCAGCATTTGCGCGTCTCGATCGGCACGGACGCCGAATGCGACATTCTGCTCAACGCGCTGCGAGAAATTATCAGCGCTTACGTGGGCTGATGAGACTAAAGCGATACTGCACGCTAGAAAAAGAAGAACAAAAAAACGGCGAGGTCCACACCTCGCCGTTTTTTCATCTCGTGCCCTTTGCCGCCTGTAGCGCGTGGTACTTCGCCATCAACCCGTCCGGCGTCTCCAGATGCTCCGGGTCGCGCGGAATACACTCCACCGGACACACCTGAATGCATTGCGGCTCGTCGAAATGGCCGACGCACTCGGTGCACTTCTTCGGGTCGATCACATAGATTTCCGGGCCCATCGAAATCGCGTCGTTCGGGCACTCGGGCTCGCACACGTCGCAATTGATGCACTCGTCGGTAATCATCAAGGCCATACTTCTCTCACTTCACGCCGGCCGAAGCCGGCTCTGTTCCGTCAAACCGCCAGTTTACGCTGCTTACGGTTGCCCTGCCGAACCAGCGCCGTTCGGATCCAGCGCGGCGACCTTCTCCTTCAGCCACTTCTCGACCGACGGGAACACGAATTTGCTGACATCGCCGCCCAACTGGGCTATTTCGCGCACGATCGTCCCCGAAATGAACTGATATTGGTCCGACGGGGTCATGAACATCGTCTCGACGTCCGGCAGCAGATAGCGGTTCATCCCAGCCATCTGAAATTCGTATTCGAAGTCCGAAACAGCGCGCAAACCGCGCACGATCACGCGTGCATTGTTGCTGCGCACAAAATCCTTGAGCAGCCCTTTGAAGCTCATCACCTGGACGTTCGGATAGTGCCCGAGCACCTCATGCGCGATGTCGAGGCGCTCCGTGAGCGTGAAGAACGGCTTTTTGTTACGGCTGTCGGCAACGCCCACCACCAGCGTGTCGAAAATGCTCGACGCGCGCCGAACGAGGTCTTCGTGACCGCGCGTCAGCGGGTCGAACGTACCCGGGTACACGGCGACTACCATGAGACTTCTCCTCTCTTCAGACAAATGGGCACGTCAAAGCGTCCACGCGACGCAAATTGGTACCGACCGCGCGCGTGACGGCAAACCGCCCGGCGCTTGTTTTGGAACGCGCATTATTCCTCATTTTCGCGCTGCAGCAAATGAAAGTGGACAGCGCCCGCTTTGCCTTGCCGCGCGATTTGCCAACCTGCGAGCGTCTCGTTCCCTTCGAGTTCGAGCGCCTCGCCGGCCTCGACATACAGAAAACCTTCCGCACCCAGCAACGGCACGGCCAGCGCGAGCGCCTTGTCGAGCAGATCGGCGCCGAACGGCGGATCGAGGAACACCACGTCGAACGATCCGGGCGCAAGGCTCGCAGCCAGTCGCAAGCCGTCCGCCTCGGCGATCTCGATCGTGCGCGCCGAAAGGCGTTGCTGGTTTGCACGCAACTGGCTCGCCGCCCGCGCATTACGCTCCACCATCAGGACCCGCGCCGCGCCGCGCGAAGCCGCCTCGAAGCCCAGCGCGCCGCTGCCTGCGAACAGATCGAGACAACGCTGGCCGTCCAGCCGTTGACCGAGCCAGTTGAACAGCGTTTCGCGCACGCGATCCGGCGTAGGCCGCAGCCCGTCGAGGTCGAGCACGGGCAAAGGAGTGCGTTTCCAGTCGCCGCCGATGATACGGATGGCGTGAGCTTTGCCGCCTTTGGACGAAGCGCCGTGGGCGCGTGAAGGTGCGGAACGGGGCATGCAGTTTCGATTACGTTGAAGAGGCGCCCGCTACGCCGATGCGTGCGGGTCGGAGCGCCAACGTTACCACAGGGGCGCGCCGCGTCCAGCCTGGCCGTTCGGCCGATACGACGGTGAGCGGCGCGCCTGATAAAATGTGCGGCTTCCAGCGCCTTGCATCCCGCATCGCATTGCTGTCTGCTGTTCCCGCCGGTGCTGTACCGGCCGCGCGCATCGTCGCGCGCTCTCATCACACCAGATCATGTTCAGCTTTTTCAAACGATTCAAGGGTTCGAAAGAGTCCGATAACGCGCCAGAAGAATCGCAGGGGGCGTCCGAGGCCGCGATCGAGACGCCCGTAGCGGCCGCCGAAACGCCGGCCCCGGTGCGGGAAGAAACGCGCGCGCCCGTAGCCACGCAGCCCGTGCCCGTATCCGCGCCGCCGGTTCTGGACGAACCGGAAGCGCAGTCCGAAGACCTCGCACCCGAATCCGTCGAAATCGTCCCGCCGCCCACTCAGGACGCCGGCGCGAAGCGCTCATGGCTCACGCGCCTGAAAACCGGGCTGTCGAAAACCAGTTCTAGCCTGACCGGCATTTTCGTCGGCGCGAAGATCGACGAGGATCTCTACGAAGAACTCGAAACCGCGCTGCTGATGTCCGACGCGGGCGTCGATGCGACCGAATTTCTGCTCGAATCCTTGCGTGAGAAAGTTCGCGCCGAGCGTCTCACCGATCCGCAACAGGTCAAGGCCGCACTGCGCACGCTGCTGATCGACCTGCTCAAGCCGCTCGAAAAATCACTGATGCTCGGCCGCGCGCAACCGCTCGTGATGATGATCGCGGGCGTCAACGGTGCGGGTAAAACCACCAGCATCGGCAAGCTCGCCAAACATCTGCAAAGCTTCGATCAATCGGTGCTGCTGGCAGCGGGCGATACTTTCCGCGCGGCCGCGCGCGAGCAGTTGGCGATCTGGGGCCAGCGCAACAATGTGACGGTGGTGTCGCAGGAAAGCGGCGACCCCGCTGCGGTGATTTTCGATGCGGTAGGCGCCGCGCGAGCCCGCAAAATCGACGTGATGATGGCCGATACGGCCGGCCGTCTGCCGACCCAGCTGCATCTGATGGAAGAACTGC
The DNA here is from genome assembly GCF_046030735.1 of Paraburkholderia xenovorans. Lineage (GTDB taxonomy): Bacteria > Pseudomonadota > Gammaproteobacteria > Burkholderiales > Burkholderiaceae > Paraburkholderia > Paraburkholderia xenovorans_A. The sequence goes on along the minus strand of NZ_JAQQBV010000012.1, from coordinate 147,600 downwards.
GCAAGGTGAAGCGCGTGATCGGCAAGGCGCAGGACGGCGCGCCGCACGAAGTGCTGCTCGTCATCGACGCAAACACCGGCCAGAACGCGCTCACGCAGGTCAAGGCGTTCGACGACGCGCTCCGCCTCACCGGCCTGATCGTCACCAAACTGGACGGCACCGCGAAGGGTGGCATTCTTGCGGCGATCGCGCGCCAACGTCCGATTCCGGTGTATTTCATCGGCGTCGGCGAAAAGGTGGAAGATCTGCAGCCGTTCAGCGCGGAAGAGTTCTCGGACGCGCTGCTAGGCGGTTGAGCACACCGGGGCTGCGCTTCCGTATGCCGGACAAGAAAAAGGGCGCTCCGAAAAAGCGCCCTTTTTTCATTCGAACCCCACCTCACTCCGCGTCGGGCTGCGCGCCAGGTGCAGCGCGCGCGAACTCGTCGAGCTGCGTCGCGTAATCGTAAATCCGCTGGATCGTCGGAAACCTGGCCGTATCGACCTTGAAGCGCTGCGCGTTGAATACCTGCGGAATCAGGCACGCGTCGGCCAGCGTCGGCGTATCGCCGAAACACAGCTTGCCGGTGCGCGGATTGCTCGCCAGATGCGCTTCGAGCGTCGCAAAGCCGGCTTCGATCCAATGCTTGTACCACGCGTCTTTCGCGTCGTCGTCGACGAGCAGCGTGTGTTTCAGGTACTTCAGCACGCGCAGATTGTTGATCGGATGAATCTCGCACGCCACCTGTAACGCAACCGCACGCACATACGCGCGGTCGGCCGGCGTGCCGGGCAACAGCGGCGGCTCCGGGTGCGTTTCCTCCAGATACTCGATGATCGCCAGCGACTGCGGCATCACCTCGCTGCCGTCGACGAACGTGGGCACGATGCCGTCCAGATTCACCTTGCGATATTCGGGTTTCAGTTGCTCGCCGCCGTCTCGCACGAGGTGCACCGGCACATAGTCGTACGGCAGATTCTTCACGTTCAGCGCAATGCGCACGCGATACGACGCCGAACTGCGGAAATAGCTATAGAGCTTCATTGTGTGTGTCTCCTCCAGGCCCGCTTCAGACCACGCGGACGCTCAACTCGCCCAGACCGTCGACGCCGCCCTTCATCAGATCGCCCTGCACCACCGCGCCGACACCTTCCGGCGTGCCGGTGAAAATCAGGTCGCCAGGCCGCAGTTCGAACAATGTCGACAAATACGCGACGGTCTCGGCCACCGACCAGATCAGTTGCGAGACATCGGAATTCTGCTTCTCTTCGCCGTTCACGGACAACCAGATCGCACCTTTGCCGACATGGCCGACGGTTGTCACCGGATGAATCGGGCCGAGCGGCGCCGAATGATCGAAGCCCTTGCCGGTGTCCCACGGACGGCCCAGCTTTTTCGCCTCGGCTTGCAGGTCGCGGCGCGTCATGTCGAGACCGAGCGCGTAGCCGTAAACGTAATCGAGCGCGCTTTCGACCGGAATGTCCTTACCCGCCTTGCCGATTGCCGCGACCAGCTCCATTTCGAAATGCACATTCTTCGATTGCGACGGATAAGGAAACTCGCCGGTCGCACCCGGCGCGACGTACACGATCGCATCGGCCGGTTTGGCGAAGAAGAACGGCGGCTCGCGGTCCGGATCGTGTCCCATCTCGCGCGCATGCGCCTCGTAGTTACGACCCACGCAATAAATGCGACGCACCGCGAATTGCTCGCTCGACCCCACGACCGGCACCGCGACTTGCGGTGCGGGTGCAAATACGTAACTCATCCCGTTCTCCGTATCTGGAATGTGCCGCTCATGCGGCACTCAAACTTCGAGTGTAACGCGCGACAAAGCGCCGCGCGCGGCAAGTGGGTAGCGCGCGCGTTACCGCCTGTCCGGCTGCGAAGTCTCACCGCGTTGTCCTTCGCCGATTCGTCTTAAATGCGATACTCACGACAGATAGCGTCCCTTGAATACAGTGACGGCCGTCGCAAGACGGCACGCCGCCCGCCAGATTGCACCCATGACCGACTCCGCCGATACCGCTGCCCTGTTCCCCTGCGCCCGCTTCATCAAGGAAATCGGCCGCGGGCCGAACGGCGCTCGCGCGCTGACCGCCGACGACACGCGCGCGCTTTACAGCGCAATGCTCGACGGCCGGGTGGCCGAACTCGAACTCGGCGCGGTGCTGCTCGCGTATCGCGTGAAAGGCGAAACCGCCGACGAACTCGCGGCGATGCTGGCCGGCGCACACGCATCTTTCGAGCCGGTGCACCTGCCGCATGGCGAGTTTCGGCCGGTGTCGATCCCGAGCTACAACGGCGCGCGCAAACAGCCGAACCTGGTGCCGCTGCTCGCGCTGCTGCTCGCGCGTGAAGGCGTGCCGGTGCTGGTGCACGGCGTCACCGAAGACCCGGGCCGCGTAACGAGCGCGGAAATCTTCACGCATCTGCATATTGCGCACGCGCAGTCGCACGCCGATATCGAGGACGGCCTCGCCGAGCACCGGCTCTCGTTCGCGCCGATCGACGTACTCGCGCCGAAGCTCGCGCGTCTGTTGTTGCTGCGTCGGCGTATGGGCGTGCGCAATTCGACCCACACGCTCGTGAAAATCTTGCAGCCGTTCGCGCCGGCCGGACTGCGGCTCGTGAACTACACGCATCCGCCGTATCGCGACAGTCTCACGCAACTGTTCAACACCCATCCGGACGCGGCCGCCGGTGGCGCGCTGCTCGCGCGCGGCACCGAAGGCGAAGCGGTGGCCGATACGCGGCGCCAGGTGCAGGTGGACTGGCTGCATGACGGCCTCTGCGAAACGCGCGTGCCGCACGAGCGCTCGTCGCCGGATGCGCCCGAAGTCGATCTGCCTGAAGCGCGCGATGCCGCTACCACCGCCGCGTGGATCGACGCGGTATTGCGCGGCGAAGCGCCCGTGCCGAGCGCAATTGAACGGCAAGTCGAATTGATCGTGGACGTCGCGAAGACGCCCGCTTAATGCCCGCTTAACGCATGTCTCGCGCACCTGCACTTCGCTCGAATGCGAGCGTCAGCTACGCTTAAGTTCAACGTCGTGGGTTGACACGGCGCGCCGCGGCGTCATACAGTCGATCCATGCGTTCCCTTCCGAACACCCTCCGAATTACTTCGGGCCGCCTGGCGCGGCCCCTATCGCTACGTCTAGCGTAAGCCTGACGTAGCGCCGCGTATCGGGCAACTCACCTGCCCCGAGCGCGGTCCTCAAAGCAGTTCCTGCTGTCCCGCATCACCCCAACCCGTAGTTCTTCACAACCTGTAGCCGTTTGCATTCGTCCGTTTACCGTTCGGACGAATCGCGAGGATCAAATGCACGTTGCGGCTCGCGCACCGTGCATTCGTGGCAGCCCGCCAGCCGCTCGAGGCCACCCCCCTTCGCATGCGACTCAACGAACGAGGCTCACCATGTTGTCCAATCCAGCCATGAAATACCGACCCTTCCCCACCGTGCGCCTGAGTGGCCGCAAATGGCCCAGCCGCACGATCGACCACGCGCCGGTCTGGATGAGCACCGATTTGCGTGACGGCAATCAGTCGCTGATCGAGCCGATGAGCGCCACGCAAAAGCTCGAGTTCTTCGAGACGCTGGTGGCGATCGGCTTCAAGGAAATCGAGGTCGGCTTTCCGTCTGCCTCGCAAACCGACTTCGATTTCGTGCGCAAACTGATCGACGAAAACCGCATTCCGGGCGACGTGACCATCGAAGTGTTCGTGCCCGCGCGCGCCGAACTGATCGCGCGTACATTCGAGTCGCTCGACGGCGCGCAGCGCGCGATCGTTCATCTCTACAGCGCGATCTGTCCGTCGTTTCGCCGGATCGTGTTTAATCAGTCGAAAGAAGAAATCAAGGCGCTGGCCGTGGAGGGCACGCGCGTGATCAAGGAACATGCGCAGGCGCGGCCCGGCACGCGGTGGACGTTTCAGTATTCGCCCGAAACCTTCAACACGACCGAATTGCCGTTCGCGCGCGAAGTGTGCGACGCGGTTGCGCAAACATGGCGTCCGACGCGCGATCACAAGATGATTCTCAATTTGCCCGCCAGCGTCGAGGCCGCCACGCCCAATGTGTTCGCGGATCAGATCGAGTGGATGGACCGCAATCTCGGGTATCGCGACAGCATCGTGCTGTCGGTGCATCCGCATAACGATCGCGGCACCGCGGTCGCCGCGGCTGAACTGGCGCTGCTGGCAGGCGCGGACCGTGTCGAAGGCTGCCTGTTCGGCAGCGGCGAGCGCACCGGCAATGTGGATCTCGTCACACTCGCGATGAATCTGGACGCACAGGGCGTCGCTTCCGGCCTCGATTTTTCGGCGATGGATTCGGTGCGGAGTGTGGTCGAGCGCTGCAACCGGATTGCGGTGCATCCGCGTCATCCTTATGCGGGCGTGCATCGGTCGGTGGAGAGCGGGGCCGGCGCAATGGAAGAGCAGAGGGTCGTACCGTCGACCGAAACGTCCGAGCGCGTCGCGGCATGACGCATCTTTTACGGAACGCGAAACGCCGCAAACAGATGTGAAAAATAGTCTGAAGCGACTCATCCTCCGCTTCAGATTGCCGGCCGCTCACAACGCGCAAGCCGGCGACGACAACCCGAACCCGGCGAGCTCACAAGGCTCGCCGACCGCTCATTCGGCCACTCACTCGATCGCGCAACGCGTCGCCTGCCACGCGATCAGACGCCATTGCCCGTCTTCCTGAGTATGGATCGCCGTGTAAGCGATCGGGAACAGCAACGCACCGTTATTCGCCTCCATTTCGATCAACGCGCGGCCGGTCACCACGCACGTCTCGCGGCCCACCGGCAGCACGTCCTGCGATTGCACTTCGATCTGCCGGTAACGGCGCCGCCCGCCCGTAATGCCGTCGATGAACTGCCGCTTCGTCTCGCGTTTGCCGTTCGTGTGCACATAGCTCACGTTGTCCGCGAGCAGCGTGTCGAGCGACGACCCGTCGCCGTCGACCATCGCGCGAAAGCGCTCTCGCTCGAGTCCGCGAATCGCTTCGATTATCTTTGCCGCCATCGCTCAGCCCCTTGCACCGGTCAGCCGAACGAGGCCACGGTCGTCAGAAGTTATATTGCAAATATAGCTGGTGGAAATTTATACCAGGATTCGGCTCTTTGATACCGCCGTTGGAAATATGCTGGAAGCGGTAGCCGACCTGATATTGTTGATGGCTGCCGATCTGCACACCGACACCCGCCATCGGCGTGAACTGGAACGCCGTCGCGTAGTTGTAGTCGGACGATACCGTGGGACTCGTCAACAGACGCACTCCCGCGCCAACTTCGACAAAAGGACGGACCGCGCCCGTTCCCTTGATGAAGCGGATGATCGGCGTCACGCCGAATTCGCCGATGTTCTTGTGGATGTTGGCTTCGTCGGTATGCCACAAGGCCGCATGCGCCTCGCCGATCAGCGCGAAGTGCCAGTCGCCGATCTGCCACCATGTGAGGTTTGGATCCCAGACCAGGCCGAGATCGTATTTCTTGAAATGATGGTCACCGGTTCCGACGGCAAACTGAACGCCGAACTGGTCGGCCGAAGCCGATCCCGCCGCGCCGATCAGTACTGCCGTACACACTCCTTTTAGAGCCAGACCACGCAAAACGTTTTTTTTGTTGTTCATCGAACACCCGAGCTAGCCGAACGTTGATTACCTTGCCGTGTGCCACCCATTCTAATGACATTTTTAATTTCTTGGATCGTCTGAGGAATCCCTATTTCCTGGAATTAGTCACGTCGAATCTTCGGAAATTCGGGCATTTATATGCACGAAAGCCTATTGTCAGGTAATTTCTACGTTTCATACTGGGTTAAGACAAGAGGCGTATGATGGCTATCAAAATCTAGATTTCAATAGGATTTTTCGGAACTTGGATGACCCTACGCCCTCTAAGTATTAGCACTCGGTAAATCAGAGTGCTAACATCCGTCGCTGGAGTCGTTAACTGAACAAGCTTTTGTCTGATTCCAAAGGAGTTTCCTACGTGAGCCATGCAATGACCCTTCCGAGTACTCTGAGCCCGTCGTCGGCTAAGGCCGCTTCGGCAGGTGCGCTGGCGCTCTCGCATTCCTCGCTGCTGCCCGGTCAACTGGGCAATATCGACGCCTACATCCAGGCCGTAAATCGGATTCCGATGCTGACGCCGGCGGAAGAACGCCAGTTCGCCACCGAATTTCGCGAGCAGGACAACCTGGCTTCTGCGCGCCGTCTCGTCCTGTCGCACCTGCGGCTGGTCGTGTCGATCGCGCGCAACTATCTGGGCTATGGACTGCCGCACGCCGACCTGATCCAGGAAGGCAATATCGGCCTGATGAAGGCCGTGAAGCGCTTCGATCCGGAGCAGAACGTGCGCCTCGTGTCGTACGCGATGCACTGGATCAAGGCCGAGATCCACGAATACATCCTGCGCAACTGGCGGATGGTGAAAGTCGCCACCACCAAGGCGCAGCGCAAGCTGTTCTTCAACCTGCGCAGCCACAAGCAAGGGCTGGGCGCGTTCACGCCGGACGAGATCGAAGGTCTCGCTCAGGAACTGAACGTGAAGCGCGAAGAAGTGGCCGAAATGGAAACGCGCCTGTCGGGCGGCGATATCGCGCTTGAAGGTCAGGTCGAAGACGGCGAAGAGTCCTACGCGCCGATCGCCTATCTGGCCGACTCGCACAGCGAGCCGACCGCCGTGCTGGCTTCGCGTCAGCGCGACAAGCTGCAAAGCGACGGCATCGCCAGCGCGCTGGATGCGCTGGATGCACGCAGCCGCCGCATCATCGAGGCCCGCTGGCTGAAGGTGGAAGACGACGGTTCGGGCGGCTCGACGCTGCACGAACTCGCCGACGAATTCGGCGTGTCGGCCGAACGGATTCGCCAGATCGAAGCTAGCGCGATGAAAAAGATGCGCGGCGCCCTCGCCGAATATGCATAAGGCGTAAAAGCCCGCAGCGTGCCGGTTTATCCGGCACGCATCAGTTGCACTGCAAAGCCCTGCCCTCGCAAGACGGCAGGGCTTTTTTCTGCGCTGCGCCGTCACGCATTCGCGTGCGGTCACACTCGCTCGAAGCAGCCGCCCCCGGCACACGTTTCTTGACGTAACACAAACCAGATAGCAATACTGTTCAAACGGAGCAAAGTTCGCGACCTAATGCCGCAGCGCGCCGACTCATGCGCCAGGCACTCCGTCTTAATATCGAGATGCACTCACCAGAGCGCTCGCTCGTGGTTCCAGCCGGAGCCACCGGCGCGAAGTTACCTTCGACCGATCATGACCCTAGCCCTCAATCGCCATAGCACGCCCCGGCTCAGCTTACGTAAGCGCTTCGCCCGCTGGGCGCGCGGTCCGACGCTGGCGCGGGATATCGCCATCGTCCTCGCCATCAAGTTCGCACTGCTGATGGCGCTCAAGTACGCGTTCTTCAATCATCCACAGGCAGAGCACATGTCGTTGCCGCCTGAGCAAGTCGCGCAGGCGTTGCTGTCCGTGCCTGCTTCGCATCCGTCACAAGGTGATCAACATGCCCGTTAGCGAAGTCGTAGAACTCTCGCGCCTCCAGTTCGCCATCACGGCGCTCTATCACTTTCTGTTCGTACCGCTCACGCTCGGCCTGTCGTGGCTGCTGGTCATCATGGAGTCCGTCTATGTGATGACAGGCAAGCAGATCTACAAGGACATGACCCAGTTCTGGGGCAAGCTGTTCGGCATCAACTTTGCAATGGGCGTCACCACGGGTCTGACGCTCGAATTTCAGTTCGGCACCAACTGGTCGTACTACTCACATTACGTCGGCGACATTTTCGGCGTGCCGCTGGCCGTCGAAGGACTGATGGCGTTTTTCCTCGAATCGACCTTCGTGGGGCTGTTCTTTTTCGGCTGGAAGCGGCTCTCGAGAGTGCAGCACGTGATCGTCACGTTCCTGGTCGCGCTGGGCTCGAATCTGTCGGCGCTGTGGATTCTGGTGGCCAACGGCTGGATGAACAATCCGGTCGGCGCAAGCTTCAACTATCAGACCATGCGCATGGAACTCGACAGCATCTTCTCCGTGCTGTTCAACCCGGTCGCACAGGTGAAGTTCGTGCATACCGTATCGGCCGGTTATGTGACCGCTTCGATGTTCGTGCTCGGCGTGTCGTCGTGGTATCTGCTCAAGCGCCGCGACACCGAATTCGCGTTGCGCTCGTTCGCGATCGCCGCCGGTTTCGGTCTCGCGTCCACGTTGTGCGTGATCGTGCTCGGTGACGAATCCGGCTATCGCACCGGCGAAGTTCAGCAGGTGAAACTCGCGGCGATCGAATCCGAATGGGAAACGTCGCCCGCGCCCGCACCGTTCACGATCATCGGGATTCCGAACCAGAAAGAAGAGCGCACGGATTACGCGATCCGCATTCCCTATGCGCTCGGCCTGATCGCGACCCGCTCGATCGACGAACCGGTGCTCGGCCTGAAAGACCTGATGGCGCAAAACGAAGTACGCATCAAGAACGGCATGCTCGCTTACGCCGCGCTGCAAAAGCTCAAGCAGGGCGACGCGACCGACGACGCCAAAGCCGCCTTCGACGCGCACAAGAAAGACCTCGGCTACGGCCTGATGCTCAAGCAGTTCACGCCGAACGTGGTCGACGCCACGCCGGACCAGATCGCACAGGCCGCGAAGAAGACGATTCCGCCGGTCGCGCCCGTGTTCTTCTCGTTCCGGCTGATGGTCGGCTTAGGGATCCTGTTCCTCGCGACCTTCGTGCTGGCATTCTGGTTCTGCGCGCAACGCTCGCTGCTGCTCGAAAAACGCCGCTGGTTCCTGCGTTGGGCCGTGTGGGCGATTCCGTTGCCGTGGCTCGCCGCGGAGTTCGGCTGGATCGTCGCCGAAGTGGGCCGTCAGCCGTGGACCATCGCCGGGATTTTGCCGACAGCGCTGTCCGCGTCGAGTCTGACGCCGGGCGACCTGTATCTGAGTATCGCGGGCTTCGTGGTGTTCTACACCGTGCTGTTCATCATCGAAATCATGCTGATGTTCAAGTACGCGCGGCTCGGGCCTTCGTCGCTGCATACCGGGCGATACCACCACGAACAACCCCAGCCGCTGGATCAAACGCTGCCGACCAACACGGCCGCATGATTCGCCGCCACTGCGTTTCAAGGAAAGATCATCATGGATTACGCAACCCTCAAACTGATCTGGTGGGTGTTGATCGGCGTGCTGCTGATCGGCTTCGCGCTCACCGACGGCTTCGACATGGGCGCCGCGATTCTGCTGCCGTTCATCGGCAAGACGGATGCCGAACGGCGCATCGTCGTGAACACGGTCGGCGCGACGTGGGAAGGCAATCAGGTGTGGTTCATCACCGCCGGCGGCGCGATGTTCGCCGCGTGGCCGCTGGTGTACGCGGCGTCGTTCTCGGGGTTTTACTTCGCGATGCTGCTGGTGCTGTTCGCGCTGTTCTTCCGGCCGGTCGGCTTCGATTACCGCAGCAAGCGTGAAGACCCGCGCTGGCGCAGCGCGTGGGACTGGGCGCTGTTTGTCGGCGGTTTCGTGCCGGCGCTGGTGTTCGGCGTTGCGTTCGGCAACCTGCTGCAAGGCGTGCCGTTCTCGTTCGACACCGATCTGCGCGTGACCTATCACGGCGGGTTCTTCGGGCTGCTGAATCCGTTCGCGGTGTTGTGCGGGCTCGTCAGCGTGTCGATGCTGGCCGCGCACGGCGCGGCCTTCGTGAAGATGAAGGCGGACGGTATCGTTGCGCAGCGCGCTTCACTGGCGCTGCGGATCGCGTCGCTCGTCGCGGTGGTGCTGTTCCTGATTGCGGGCGCCCTCGTCGCCACGATGATCGGCGGCTATCAGGTCGTGGACTCCGCGCCGCTCGATACGGTCGCCAATCCGCTGATGAAGAGCGTGATCGGCGCGCCCGGCCTGTGGCTCACCAATTACGCGACCTATCCGTGGATGGTGATCGCGCCGGTGGCCGGTGTGGTCGGCGGCGTACTGGCGTTGCTGCTGGCGCGCTCGCGATTCGAAAAGAGCGCGTTCCTGTCGACCTCGCTGCTGCTGATCGGCGTGATTCTCACGGCGGGCTTCTCGATGTTTCCGTTCATCATGCCTTCGTCGCTCGACGGCCGCAGCAGCCTCACCGTATGGGATTCCACGTCGAGCCGCCTGACGCTGCAGATCATGCTGGTTGCCGTGGTCATTTTCCTGCCGCTCATCCTGATCTACACGAGCTGGGTGTATCGCGTGATGCGCGGCAAGGTGACCGCTGCCGCGCTCGAAGAAAATCACCATACGATGTATTGATCAGGATTACGGAAAACAGGAGTTCATGATGTGGTATTTCAGCTGGTTTCTCGGTATCGGCGTGGCGCTGGCGTTCGGCATCATCAACGTGATGTGGCTGGAATCGCGGCGCGAGGTGGAAGCGGGCAAGCCGAAGTCGCGTTGAGATCGTTTCAGCGGCGCGTATCGACGCGTCCATGAATGCAAAAGCGGCACCTTGAATTCAAGGCGCCGCTTTTTTATTGCAGCCTTACCGGCAGTGGAGCAGCGTTGGCCGCTCCGTCAGCTCGACTTCACGTGCTCACTGATCTCACTGAACTCAAGCAGGCTGAGGCGCCGCGCCGCCGCTCGCGGGCGGCGACAGACGCGTCGCCAATTGCGCGGCGTAACGCTGCGCCGCGTCGCCCACGACGATATGGAACGTATCCGCCGAGACCCACGCGGTATCGAGCGTCGCCAGGCGTTGACGATCGACCGCCGACGGATCGCGCACGACGATGCGCAAACGCGTCGTCGCCACCGCATCGAGCGACACCACGTTGCCCGCGCCGCCGAACACGGCGAGCCAGCGCAGCGGATCCGGATCGAGCGGACCGCCTTGAGCGCCGCCAGCAGACGCGACAGGCGCAGCCGCGGCAACGGCAGCAACCGGTGCAGCAGCGGCAACCGCAGCCGGCTTCACCGCATCGCCCCCGCCCTGCGCGATCACCGTACGGATTTCATCGGCGATGATGTCCGCTTCCGGCCCGATGATCACCTGCACATTGCCCGCGCCGCGTTTGAGCACGCCGCGTGCGCCGATCGTCTTCAGCTCGTTTTCCGAGACCTTGTTCGAATCCACCACCGACAAACGCAGACGCGTCGTGCAAGCATCCACCACCGACAGATTCGCGGCACCGCCCAACGCGGCGATATAGCGCTGCGCGCGCGGCACGGCAGCACCCGCTACCGGCGACACGAAACCGCCTGCCGCGAACGACTCGACCTGTTCGTCGGCGGCCGCGGGTTCGCGGCCCGGCGTCGCCATGTTGAACTTGCGGATGAAGAAGCGGAACAGACCGTAGTACAGAACCATGTACACGAGGCCGATCGGAATCGCCCACCAGCCGCGCGTGGACAGCCCGTAGTTCAGCACGTAGTCGATCGCGCCCGCGGAGAACGTGAAGCCGAGGTGAATGCCGAGCGCCGAACAGATCGCCAGCGACAAGCCGGTCAACAACGCGTGAATCACATACAGCACCGGTGCGAGGAACATGAAGCTGAATTCGATCGGCTCGGTCACGCCCGTCAGGAACGAGGTGAGCGCCATCGAGAACAGCAGGCCGCCGACCACCGCGCGGCGCTCCTTCGGCGCTTCATGGAACATCGCCAGACACGCGGCCGGCAGGCCGAACATCATGATCGGGAAGAAACCCGTCATGAAGGTTCCGGCCGTCGGGTCGCCGGCGAAGAAGCGATGCAGATCGCCGGTCACCGCAGCGCCGCCCGGCGGCGTGAAGCTGCCGAACACGAACCACGTCAGCGAATTGAGGATGTGATGCAAGCCCGTGACGAGCAGCAAACGGTTCAGCACGCCAAACACGAATGCGCCGAGCGCGCCCGCGGTGGTCAGCCACTGCCCGGCCAGGTCGATGACGGCCTGCACCGGCTGCCACACATAGCCGAACACGATGCCGAGCACCACGCAGACCACGCCCGTGACAATCGGCACGAAGCGTTTCCCTCCGAAGAACGCGAGGTAGTCGGGCAGCTTGATGTCCTTGTACCGGTTGTACAGCAAGCCCGCGACGATACCCGCCACGATCCCGGACAACACGCCCATGTTGAGCTTGTCGTTGATGTCCTTCATCACCGCGACTTCGATCAGATAACCGATCGCGCCGGCGAGACCCGCGACGCCGTTGTTGTCCTTCGCAAAGCCGACCGCCACGCCGATCGCGAACAGTAGCGGCAGGTTGTCGAAGATCGCGCCGCCGGCGTCGGCGATCATCTTGATGTTGAACACATCGGGCTGGCCGAGGCGCAGCAGCAGGCCGGCAACCGGCAGCACCGCGATCGGCAGCATCAGCGCGCGTCCTAGCTGCTGAATCTTCAGAAACGGATTCCCATCCATTGACACCTCCAATCCTTGTCTCGTTGTTGAGTGTGTAGCTCTGCGTTTTTACTTGAGCGAAGCTGGCTGTCGACTGTGTGGGGTTCAGTCCAAAGGCCAGGTTTCGCGGCTTACTGCTCTTACCGCCTGCGCCGATTCGAGCGCCAGGGCATCCTGGGCGCGCTGGCGGCACAACTGATAATCGAGGTTGCGCACACGCGCCTTGATGCCCGGCACCGACACCGGATCCACCGAAAGCTCGGTCACGCCGAGGCCGACGAGAAGCGGCATCGCAAGCGGATCGCCCGCGAGCGCGCCGCATACGCCGACCCATTTGCCGTGCTTCGCCGCGCCCTGCACGGTCGCCGCGATCAGACGCAGCACCGCCGGATGCAAGCCGTCGGCCTGCGCGGCGAGATCGGCCTGGCAGCGATCCATCGCCAGCGTGTATTGCGTCAGATCGTTGGTGCCGATCGACAGGAAATCCGCGTGCTGCGCCAGTTGATCGGCGAGCAACGCCGCCGACGGCACTTCGATCATCACACCGACTTCGATCGGCTCGGTACGCCCCGCCTCGCGCGAGAATTCGTCGATACGTTTGCGGATGCCGATCAGCTCGCCGACATCGGTGACCATCGGCAGCAGGATGCGCACGGCACCGAGCGGCTGCACGGCCAGCAGTCCGCGCAGCTGGTCGTCGAGCAGATCCGGGCGCACTTGCGCGAGACGGATGCCGCGCAGGCCGAGCGCCGGGTTCGGTTCCGGCGGCAGCGTCAGATAATCGACCTCTTTGTCCGCGCCGACATCCAGCGTGCGGATGATCGCGGTGCGCCCGCTCAATGCATCGACGATTGCCTGGTAGCTCTGACGATGCTCGTCCGTGGTCGGCGCCGCCGCGCGGTGAATGAACAGCAGTTCGGTGCGCAACAGGCCGACGGAATCGGCGCCGTTGTCGACGGCGGTTTTCGCGTCGTCGAGTGTGGCGATGTTCGCGGCGACTTCGATCGCGCGGCCATCCGCGGTAACGGCGGCTTGTTGCGACGTGCGGCGGTTCGCTTCGCGCGCGTCAGCGAGGCGCGAACGCTCGTGGCGCGCGCGTTCGACGTCGAGTTCGGTCGGCGCGAATTCGAGTCGGCCGTTGGTGGCGTTCACCACCACTTCGGTGCCATCGGGGATCGCATGCAACGCGTCGCCGATCGCGACCAGCGCGGGAATCCCGGCTTGCCGCGCGAGAATTGCCGCATGCGACGTGGCGCCGCCGCGCGCCATCACCAACGCGGTCACGCGCGACCGGTCCAGCGACGACAGATCCGAAGGCGTGAATTCCTCAGCCGCGAGCACGGCTTCTTCCGGCAGCGTGCGCGCCGCCGCGTTCGTGTAACCCAACGCGCGCAACACGCGCTTTTCGATGTCGCGCAGATCGGCCGCACGTTCGGCGAGCAACGCGTCCTCGATTTTGGCGAGGATCGCGATCTGCGCGCGAATCGCTTCGCGCCACGCAAAACCCGCGCTCTTGCCGAGGCTGATCAGATCGCGCGCGGCGTCGAGCAGCGTCGGGTCTTCGAGCAGCACGCGATGCACCGCGAAAATCCCCGCTTCGCCGACCGCGCCGCGTTGCGACGCATCGCGCACAGTCGTGCCGAGATCGGTATCGACGGTAGCGATCGCTTTATCCAGAAGACGGCTCTCGGCCGCCGACGTGCCGTTCGCCTTTTCCGGCGGATCGATATCCGCGTCGTCCCAACGCACCAGCTTGCCGACCGCGACGCCCGGCGCTGCACACACGCCGGCAAGCGTATTCGGTGCGAGCGTTTCGTTCGCCGCGCGCACCGCTGCTTGCGGCGCAGGCGAGCTTTGACGCGCGGGCTTCTCTTCGACTTCGCCGTGCGCTTCGCGTGTCAATTCATGAGCGATCGCTGCGACCGCTTCTTTCGCTTGCGGACCGACGCCGAGCAATTCGACGCTCGCGCCTTCACCCGCGCCCAGCCCGAGCAAACCGACCACGCTTTCGATCGCCGCCTTGCGTCCTTCATAACGCACTTCAACGCGTGCGTCGAAACCGCGCGCGGCTTCACGTGCGCGCGCCGCCGGCCGCGCATGCAAGCCGCCGGCGTGGACGAGCGTGACTTGCTGACGCGCTTCTTCGGTGATGTTGGTGGCGCTCGCCTCGCGCGACGCATGCGCTGCTTCGCCGGCACGCGCACGCAGCATCAGCAGCGGCGTGACGCCCGCCTTCAGCATTCCGCCTTGCACGCGCTCGACGATTTCGAACGCATCCGAATTGGCGATCGCGATCACCGAAATGAGACTCGGCGCATTCAGCGCGATCTGGTCCTGGTCGAACTCGATCAGCACGTCGCCGGCACGCACATGCGCGCCCTGCTCGACCATCGGCGCAAAGCCTTTGCCGTTCAGCTCGACCGTATCGATACCGATGTGCAGCAGGATCTCCGCGCCTTCCGCGGTCGCCAGCGTAACGGCGTGGCCAGTACGCGCGAGATGCGTGACGATGCCGTCGCACGGTGCGACGAGCCGGCCTTCGAGCGGATCCACGCCGATCCCGTCGCCGAACATGCCGCCCGAAAACACAGGGTCGGGCACGTTCGCGAGCGGCACGACCGGACCGGTCATCGGCGCGAGCAAAACAATATGGCCTTCAGAATGGCTCATTAAACGGGACTCCTCGACACGTCGCATCTGAATTCTCGATCAGTGAGTTTCGGTGACTTTGTTGAGATGGCGCGGCGCGTCGGGATTGCGCCCGCGTGCGGCGGCAAGGCCAGCGGCCATCACGTAAAAGGACAGGATTGCGGCGATCGGGTCGAGCGCGGCATGAGCGGTGGTGGCGAGCGGCAAAGTGGCCGCGGGGATGTCGGCCGGCGCGGCGAGCAGCACGCGCGCGCCGCGCGCCTGCATGTCGCTCGCGAGTTGCAGCAAGCCGGCCTGCTCAGGACCGCGCGGTGCGAACACCAGCAGCGGGTAGTCGCGATCGATCAGTTCCATCGGACCGTGACGCACTTCCGCGCTCGAAAACGCTTCGGCCTGAATGCCGGAGGTTTCCTTCAGTTTGAGCGCGGCTTCCTGCGCGATCGCGAGACCCAGGCCGCGGCCGATCACGATCATCCGTTCGACGCCGCGCAATTCCTCGATGGCGTTCGACCAGTCGAGTTTGCCCGCGCTGCGCAATGCGTCCGGCAGCGTGCTCAACGCGGCGAGCAATGCGTCGTCCTTCTGCCAATGCGCGACCAGTTGCGCGGAAATCGACAGCATCGCGATATAGCTCTTCGTGGCCGCGACGCTCAACTCGGGACCGGCGACGAGCGGCAACTGGAATTCGCACGCGTCGGCCAAAGGCGAGTTGGGCGCGTTCACCGCGGCGACGGTCAGCGCGCCTGCTTGGCGCAATGCTTCCATCGTGCCGACCAGGTCAGGACTCTTGCCCGATTGCGAGAACGCCAGCGCGAGCTGATCGCGCACTTGCAGCGGCGCTTGCTGAAGGGTCGCGACGGACATCGGCAGCGACGCGACCGGCACGCCGATGCGGCTCATCGTCAGGCTGGCGAAGTAGCTCGCCGCGTGGTCCGAGCTGCCGCGCGCGACCGTCAACGCGACATGGCGCGGCTGTTCGGCGAGCTTCGCGGCGAGCGCCTCGACGTGCGAGGTGTCAGCGAGTTGCGCGGCGACCGTTTCAGCGGACGCCAGCGCCTCTTTAAGCATATTCGACAATTGATTCTCCTTCGACGTAAGTCGCGGTCAACGCCAGTTCACGATCGAACACGACCACGTCGGCCCACGCGCCGCGCGCGATACGGCCGCGGTCTTCGATGCCGAGGTAGTCGGCGGCGTAGCGCGACAAACGGTTTGATACATCGGCGATCGGCAAGCCGATCGAGACGAGATTGCGCAGCGCCTGATCCATCGTCAGGGTGCTGCCGGCGAGCGTGCCGTCGGCGAGACGCACGCCGCCGAGGCACTTGGTCACGTGCTGGCTGCCGAGGCGGTATTCGCCGTCGGGCATGCCGGTGGCCGACGTGCTGTCCGTCACCACGTACAGACGCGGAATCGCGCGCAACGCGGCGCGGATCGCGCCCGGATGCACGTGCAGCAGGTCGGGAATGATTTCGGCGAATTCGGCATGCGCGAGCGCGGCGCCCACCAGCCCAGGATTGCGGTGATGCAGCGGCGACATCGCGTTGAACAGATGCGTGAAGCCGCACGCGCCGTGCTTGAGCGCGGCGACGGCGTCGTCGTAGGTGCCGAGCGAATGGCCGAGTTGCACGCGCACGCCGCGCGCCGCCATCTCGGAGATGATCTCCATGTGACCGGCAATTTCCGGCGCGAGCGTCACCACGCGGATCGGCGCAATCGACAGATACTTCAGCACTTCGTCCATCACCGCGGAGACTGCCGCGTCGGGTTGCGCGCCGAGTTTGCCGGGGTTGATGTACGGACCTTCGAGATGCACGCCGAGCACGCGCGCGCCGCCCGGCGTGCGAATCCGCGCGTTGTTGCCGAGCCCCGCGACGACGCTCATCAGTTCGTCGCGCGGCGCGGTCATCGTGGTGGCGAGCAGGCTGGTCGTGCCGTAGCGCGCATGCGTGCGGGTGATGGTTTCGATCGCGTCGTCGCCTTCCATTACGTCGGCACCGCCGCCGCCATGCACGTGCAGATCGATGAAGCCCGGCAGGATGTACGGCGCGTCGTTGCTCGACGGATCGGCGCGCTCGCCGGTGAGCGCCGTGATGCGGCCGTTTTCGTATTCGAGCGAGCCGTGAATCCACCCATCGGTGGTGAGTATGTTTCCGGTCAGCATGATTCTCTCTGGTCAGGCGTAATACTGTGGGTTCCGAATGCGCTCGCGGGCGCGGCTTCGGGCGCGCCGTTCAGGTGCGCAATTCAGCGACGAAGTCGTAGTAGTCGTCGCGGCAATAGGTGTCGGTGAGTTCGATCGCGCGCTGGTCCGCGCTATAGCCGATACGGGTAATGACCAGCAATGCCGTGCGCGGTTCGATGTCCATCAGCGAAGCGATCTCGCTCGACGCGTTGACCGCGCGAAAGTGCTGCAGCGCGCGCACGACGGCCGCGCCGCTTTGTTCGAGGTAGCTGTAGAGCGACACGCCAATCGCTTGCGGATCGGGCACGATCGCGGCCGGCAGCGCCGAATGTTCGACCGCCATCACGATGCCGTCCGCGCGGCGCAGACGCCGCAAGCTCGCGACCGCGGCGCCGGGCGACAGGCCGAGGTGCACCAGCTCGTCGCGGTTGGCGGCGCGGATATCGCGCTCGAGCCACACCGAATCCGGCCGGAAGCCGCGCTGTTGCATCTTCTTCGTGAAACCGGTGAGCCGCGACAACGGATCTTCGACGCGCGGCGTAATGAAGCTGCCCGCGCCTCGTGCGCGGCGGATCAGACCTTGCTCGACCAGCAGTTCGATCGCCTTGCGCGCGGTGATGCGCGATACGCCGATCGCGTCGGAAAGGGTGCGCTCCGAAGGCAGCGCTTCGCCCGCCGACCATACGCCGCAGTGAATCGCCGTCGCCAGATTGCGCGCGAGCTGCAGATAGAGCGGCGTGACGTTGCGGGCGTCAGGCATCAATGCGGACCAGCGAGTTTCCATGGGGCTCCGGCGACGTCTGGAGAGATACGGCCGACCAAAATGAGAGCCCATTATATAACCAACATAATACCAGTCAATAAACTGGTCCCATGCTGGTATCGAATGCTTGGAAGCCTTGTCCGGCGGGCGTTATAGCGGGTTTGCACGATCCATTCCGGTCACATTCGCAGACCAGGATTTACCCGTATCCCGGGCTGCAGAGCCCATGCAAATGGCTCGAAGTGGTATCTGTTCAGCGTCACTGCAACGTCAGACTCGATACCTTTCTGGCACCACTTCACCGACATCGAGAGCGGGCGGCTTTTTTAAAAGAAAAGCTTCCAATATAGTGCTGTGTACCCACTACAAAGACTCCCGGGGAGCCGCATTGACAGATTCCGAGGCGCTGCAGCGCGCTCAGGCCGTCCGCCATTTCAACCGCTTCTATACGCAGCACATCGGCGCACTGCATGAGCACCTGGCAAAGAGCGCGTTTTCGCTGACGGAAGTGCGCGTGCTGAACGAGCTGTTTCGCGGCCGCGCGCAGACGGCCTCCGCGCTCGGACGCAATCTCGGCCTCGACAGCGGTTATCTGAGTCGTCTCCTGACCAGTTTCGAACGACGCAACCTGATCACGCGGCGGCCGTCCGAACTCGACGCGCGTCAGTCGCTGATCTCGCTGACCGATGTCGGTCACGCCGCCTACGCACCGCTCGATACCGCGGCCATCGGCGAAGTGTGCGTGCTGCTCGATAGCCTCGCGCCGCTCGATCAGGACCAGTTGATCGCGTCGATGAAACTGATCGAACGGCTTCTTGGCGACCAACCGAAGCATGAACTCGTGACGCTTCGGCAGCCGCGCGCCGGCGAATGTTCATGGCTCGTGCATCGGCAGGCGCAGTGGTTCGCGGCGCAGCACGGCTGGGATCAAACCTTCGAGGGCTTGCTCGCGCGCTTCGTCGCCGATTACGCGCAACGGCGCGATTCCGTGCGCGAGATGTGTTGTATCGCCGATCAGAAAGGGATGGTGGTGGGCTCGGTGTGCATCGTCGCCGTTTCGACGACAGTGGCGGGGGTGCGGCTGCTGTGGGTCGAGCCGAACGTGCAGCGCCTCGGCATCGGCACGCAACTGCTGGGTGAAAGCGTGCGTTTTGCGCGGCGCGCCGGGTACACCAAGCTCACACTCACCACCGCCGCTACGCTCGGCGAACCGCGGCGTTTGTGCGAACGCGCGGGTTTCAAACTCGCCGGCACGACTGCGGAACGCCGCTTCGGCAAGGATCTGACGATCGAGCGGTGGGAACTCGAGTTATAAACCGCCGCGCATATACAAAAACGCCACGGTTCGTCACCGTGGCGTTTTCGTTTCGAGGCTGGCGTGAAGCTGGCGTGAAGCGCGGTCGCTTAGAACGACGGCACCACCGAGCCCTTGAATTGCGTCTTGATGAACTGGCGCACGTCTTCCGACTGATACGCAGCCACCAGCTTCTTCACCCACGGCTTGTCCTTGTCCTGCGTGCGCACGGCGATCAGGTTCGCGTACGGGCTGCGGATGTCTTCGAGCGCGATCGCGTCTTTGGCCGGTTGCAGATTGGCAGCCAGCGCGAAGTTCGTGTTGATCGCGGCGGCGTCGACGTCGGACAGCGAGCGCGGCAGTTGCGCGGCGTCGAGTTCGACCAGCTTGATCTTCTTCGGGTTGTCGGCGATATCCAGCGGCGTGGCGTTGCTGCCCTTCGTGCCCGCGCCGTCCTTCAGCTTGATCACGCCCTGCGCCTGCAACAGCAGCAACGCGCGATTCTCGTTCGACGGATCGTTCGGCACCGCGACCTTCGCGCCTTGCGGCAGGTCCTTCAGCGATTTCAGCTTCTTCGAGTAGATGCCGAGCGGCGAAATGTACGTGAGACCGGCATCGACGATCTTATAGCCGCGTTGCTGGATCTGGCTGTCCAGATACGGTTGATGCTGGAAGCTGTTCGCGTCGAGATCGCCTGCGTCGAGCGCGGCGTTCGGCTGCACATAATCGTTGAACTCGACGACCTTCACGTTCAGGCCTTCACGCTTCGCCACTTTCGTGACGACTTCCCAGATTTGCGCGTCCGGCCCGCCGATCGTGCCGACCTTGATGACCTTGTCGTCGGCGTGCGCGCCGAAGCTGGTGACGATCGCGGCGCTCGCGACCACGGCGGAAATGGCTTTCAGGATGTTTCTACGCTGCATGTGATCTCTCTTTCTCTGATCGATGTCAGATTCGGGTGGAAGCCGGCGGGACCCGTCTTGTGGACTTGCCGCCAACTGGACCGCAAATGGTCTCATACGCCCGACGCGATGGGAAATACCGCGATTGCATATGGTTATGCACCTCGAACGGGCATGGTTAAGCCCGGAGACGATGAGATTCTCGCGAGCGACGAACGCGCTCGCCTTCGTAGCTTTATCAGCCGAGCAACAGCTTCAGATCGTGCACCCAGGGCGTCGCGCCCTGGCCGTCACGGACGAACAGACGCAGCTTGCCGTCCGCATCCAGCACATAGCTCGCGGCCGTGTGATCCATCGTATAGCTATCCGGCGTCTTGCCCGGCACCTTCGCGTAATAGACGCGGAAGTCTTTGGTGACCTTGGTGAGCTGCGCCTCGTCAGCCGGACGCAAACCGACGAACGTCGGGTTGAACGCCTCGACATACTGCCCCAGCAAAGGCGCGGTGTCGCGATCTGGATCGACGGTGACGAACAGCACTTGCACGCGTTTCGCTTCGTCCGGGCCGAGTTGCTGGAGCGCTTGCGAGAGCTCGGCCATCGTGGTCGGGCAAACGTCCGGGCAATGCGTGTAGCCGAAGAACAGCACCACCACTTTGCCCTTGTAGTCCGCCATCGAGCGGAGCTTGCCGGACGTATCGGGCAGCGAGAAGTTATTCGCGAATTGCGTGTTGCCGGTGATGTCGAGGTTCTGGAACGCGGGCGGCTGTTTGCTGCAGCCCGCCACGAGGACGGCGCCGCCGAGGGCGCAGGCGATCACTGCGGCGCGTACAGCGGCACGCGCCGTGCGTGCAAAGCGGTCTTTGAGCATGAGGTATTACGCGCCGATCACGACGCGCGCATAGTGGTCGATCAACAGCGCAATAAACAGCAGCGACAGATAGACGATCGAATAACGGAAGGTTTTACGCGCCAGGTCGTCGGAATATTCCCGATAAATTTTCCACGCATACGCGAGGAACACGGCGCCCAACAGAACCGCAGACGCGAGATAGAAGATGCCGCTCATGCCGGAGATGAACGGCATCATCGTGACTGCGAAAAGAATCACCGTGTAGAGCAGGATATGCAAACGCGTGTACTTCTCGCCATGCGTGTTCGGCAGCATCGGCAAGCCGGCGTTTTCATAATCTTTGCGGCGATACAGCGCGAGCGCCCAGAAATGCGGCGGCGTCCACACGAAAATGATCAGCACCAGAATCCATGCGTCGCCCGGCACGTGACCGGTGACCGCAGCCCAGCCGAGCGCCGGCGGCATCGCGCCCGACGCACCGCCGATCACGATGTTCTGCGGCGTTGCCGGCTTGAGCAGCAGCGTGTAGATCACCGCATAACCAACGAACGTGGCGAGCGTGAGCCACATCGTGAGCGGGTTGGCGTACGTGTACAGCGTCCACATGCCGAGGCCGCCAAGCACCGCCGAAAACAGCAGAATTTGCGCGGTGGTGATCTCGCCGCGGGCCGACGGCCGCCACGAAGTACGGCGCATTTTCGCGTCGATTTTCTGTTCGACGAGGCAATTGATGGCAAAGGCCGCACCGGCGAGCAGCCAGATGCCGACCGTGCCGCCGATCAGCGGGGTCCACGGCACCATGCCCGGCGTGGACAGGAACATGCCGATTACTGCGCAGAAAACCGCCAGTTGAGTGACGCGCGGCTTGGTCAGCGCGATGTACTGGGAGACCCGGCTACCGGGTGTTTGGGAGAGAGTTGTGCTGTCCATGTGGGGTCACGCTGGCGCGGCATCGCGCGCAGGCAACGCGGCGCGGCCGGGACGGCTATAAGCGATCCGAAAGTTTAACATAACGAGCAAAAGCAGCAGGATCGCGGCCCCGCCGTTATGCGCGACCGCAATGGGCAACGGCCATTGCAGAACGATATTCGACAGGCCGGTGATGAACTGGATCAGCACCACCAGCAGCACGCCGTTCGCCGGCCGCCGCAGCGACTCGAAACGGCGCAGTTTCAACGCGAACCACACCAGATAGGCGACCACGACGATCGCAAAGGTGCGGTGCGTCCAGTGAATCGCGACCAGTGCGTCCTGCGTGATCATGTCGCCGTCGCCGGTCATGCCGAGCGCGCGCCACAGGTGGAAGCCGTGCGCGAAATCCATCGGCGGAACCCATTGGCCGTTGCAGGTCGGAAAATCCGTGCAGGCGAGCACCGCGTAATTGGTGCTGACCCAGCCGCCCAGCGCGATCTGCACGATCAGCAGAATCAGACCGGCAAGCGCCGCAGCGCGCCAGCGCGCGGCTTCCGGCTCGTCAGCCGGCAACGGCGTTTGCCGCGCGGCCAACCAGCCGAGCGTGCCGAGCAGCGCGAGACCGAGCAACAGATGGGTCGTCACGATGATCGGCTGCAGCTTCATCGTGACCGTCCACGCGCCGAATGCGCCTTGCACGAGAATCAGCAGCAGCAGCGAAGTGGGCCACCACGGCGACACGTGCAGCGGCCGACGCTTGATGCGCGCCGTCCACGCAATGATCGTCTGCGCGATGATCAGCACGCCGATCGCCATTGCGAAGTAACGGTGGATCATCTCGATCCAGGCCTTTGTCATGCTGACCGGGCCGGTGGGCATCGCCTGATGCGCGGCCGCGATAGCCGCATGTGCGATGAACGGCGACGACGTGCCATAGCAGCCCGGCCAGTCCGGGCAGCCGAGGCCTGAATCGGTGAGGCGGGTAAAGCCGCCGAACATCACGAGATCCAGTGTCAGGAAGGTGGTGAGCCAGACCAGCTTGCGGAATTTGTTGTCGTCGGCCTTGACCCATACGTAGGACAGCGGCAGCAACGCGATACACAAGCCGATCAGGGCCAGTTGCAGTACGAACATCTTTCTTACCCTGTGTGCGGCATCAGCCGATGCTCGACCATTTGAGCAGCTTGGTCACGTCGCCCTTGATCTTGCTCGGGTTCGGATCTTTCGGGAAACGCATCATCAGATTGCCGTTCGGATCGACCATGTAGATGTGGTCGGTGATTCTGGTGCCCGTATCGGCGGGCAGCCACGCGGACACCTGCGCCGGGTCGGCGATCATCATGTCGGTGTCGGGATAGGCGCTTTGTATCACGTCCGCGACCTTGCCTGCATCGGTGCGCAACCACACTTCCACGACGCGCTCGCGTTCCGGGCCCTGAGCTGCGCGGATTTGCCGCATGAAATAGAGCTTGGTGACGCAGGCTTTGTCGCACGCCGAGTTATCGACCGAGATCATCAGCCAGCGGCCGCGCAGCGATGCGAGCTTGACCGGCTTGCCGTCTTCGCCGGTCACGACCAGCGCATCGGGAATCGGCCGCTGCGGCTCGACCAGCGTGCCGTAGCTCGTGGTTCCGCCGGTCGGCTTGATCACGTAGTAGGCCAGATAGGACACGACGATCGGCGCCGCGCAAATCACGGCCAGCAGCAACAGCATCCAGCGGCCGCGCTCCCACGAGCCTTTGCCGTTGGGTTGGCCGGGCATCGCTTTCGGGACGGCGGGTTTGCCGGCTTGCGGCGAACGGGGAGATTGCGTCGACACTACAGGACCTCTTTCGATGATTGCGCGGCTTCAACCCTGAATTGGGCGGGGAGCCGCTGGCGATGCGCTTGCTGCGCGCTTTCGATGCATTACACGCCCGGCGCGTGCTCTTTCTTCGCGGCACGCCGCGCAGCATACAGGCCGAACACCAGCGCCGCGGCCGCCATGCCCCACCATTGGAACATGTAGCCGTAATTGCGCTCGACGCCGTTGGCGGGCGCCGGCCAGTCGCGCACCAGTTTGTCGCCGTCGTCGCTCAGTTGCTGGATCACGAACGACTGCAGCGGCAAGCCGGTTTCCGCGGCATACGCGGCGGTATCGAGATTCTGGCGAATCAGCTGATGCGCGGCCGAGCCGCCCTGCCCCAACTCGAATGCGCGCGACGCATCGGCGCGCGCAATGCCTTCGATCTCGATGTCGCCTTGCGGCGTGGTGTAAGGCGCGATGGTCTCGCGATTGCTCGTGTTGCGCGGCAACCAGCCACGGTTGACCAGCACATAACCGCCGCCGGCCAGTTTAAAAGGCATCACGACGTAAAACCCGGGCTGATCGTTATACGGACGATTATCCAGATACACGACCCTATCCGCGACGAAACTGCCGCGCGCTTTCACGCGATGAAATTCGATGTCCTTCAGATCGACCGGCGCGCCGCTCACCGGCTGCGCGGGCGCGTTTTCGAACTGCGTGATGTGCGCCTCGAGTGCTTCTTTCTGATGCGCGCGGTCGCGCTGCCAGAAGCCGAGCCGTAGCGTGACTGCCATCACCAGCAGAATCACTATCGCGGGAAGCAGGCGGAATTTCATCGACCGTGCTCCGTACCTGACGTCCGTGATGCTTGCAGCGCTTGCGACACCGTCTGGAACCCGCGGCAGAGCCCAACGCGCGGTGCGATAATAAGTGTCTTGCCTCTGCGCTTTCTGGTTTCGGTCGGATCCATGCACATTCTCGTTCCCATCGCCTTCGTCCTGATCATCGCCAGCATGGTGTCGGCGCTGTACTTCATGATGCACGACAAGGGCAAAACCAAACGGATGGTCTGGTCGCTCGCCACACGGGTGGGCCTGTCGATCTCGCTGTTCCTGTTCATCCTGTTCGCACACTGGATGGGCTGGATTCAGTCCACCGGCATCCCTTACGGGCGTTGAGCCCGGCCTCGCGGTTTCCCTGCTTCACCCCATCAAGCAAAACGCCGCCCTGACAGGGTCGAGGGCGGCGCTGCTTCAAGTCCTTTCCAGGCTATTGCACGTTAATGCTCGTTCGGCGCGCTTATGAAAAGCGCCGCGCGAACGGCCTGCCTCCATTGTTACGGCGCAGGCCAGACCGCGTTACAGCCAGTAGACGACAACGTACAGACCCAGCCACACGACGTCCACAAAGTGCCAATACCACGCAGCGCCTTCGAATGCGAAGTGATGCTCCGCCGTGAAGTGGCCGCGAATCAGCCGCGCCAGCACCACCGCCAGCATCGTGCCGCCGAGAAACACGTGGAAACCGTGGAAGCCCGTCAGCAGGAAGAAGGTCGAACCGTACACACCGGAGGACAGCGTCAGGTTCAGTTCGTTGTACGCATGGAAGTATTCGAAGCCCTGCAGGAACAGGAAGCACACGCCGAGCACGAGCGTCGCAGCCAGCCAGATGATCGCCTTCTTGCGATGATCTTCGCGCAGCGCGTGGTGCGAGACCGTCAGCGTGGCGCCGGAAGAAAGCAGCAGCGCCGTGTTGATGGTCGGCACCGGCCACGGTTGCATCGACTTGAAGGTCGAGACCAGTGCTGCCGGACCGTTGTTCGGCCACACCGCCGAGAAGTCCGGCCAGATCAGCTTGTAGTCGAGACTGCCGAGTTGATGTAGCGCGATCTCGCGCGCGTAGAACAACGCGCCGAAGAATGCGCCGAAGAACATCACTTCGGAGAAGATGAACCAGCTCATGCTCCAGCGGTACGACTTGTCGACATTCTTGCCGTACATGCCGCCTTCGGACTCCGCGATCGCGTCGCCGAACCAGTGCCACAACGTGTAGAGCAGCCACAAAAGCCCCACTACGACGCCGATCGGCGCCAGTTCGTGGTCGTTGATCCAGGCCGCAAGCGATCCGAGCATCACCAGCAATCCGGTCGCGGCGCTGATCGGATGCCGCGACGGATGCGGTACGAAATAGTACGGGCTCTCGTTTTGACCGCTCATTCTTGATTCTCCACTTCAGTCCAGTTGTCCCGGAATCTCCGGCTGTATCTTCGACGGCACGTCGATACCGCACCGTTTTGCTCTAATTTCGCTCTCATTCGTGGACGCTGTTTTGCCCGATGGCGCTGGCGTTTCGCCTCGTGCGCTCGCCTCTTCGCAATCCCACCCGCTCAACCTACGACCGCCCGCACAACCAGAATCAACACGACGATGAAAATCGCAGCGCTGATCAGCGCTGCTGCGATCACATGCAGCGGGTTCAACTGCGCCGCATCCGCTTCGAGATCGCGGCGCTTGCGTACGCCAAAAAACGACCAGAACACAGCACGCATCGACTGACCAAAACTGCTCTTGCGCGGACTGCCGCTGTTATCGCTCATCTCGTCTTCTCGTCCTTCGTCTGCGGCCGATGCCGTCAGGCGGGGTCGGCGGCGGTTGCCGCCGGATTGGCCGGAGGCGCCGCGCTTCCGACCTTCGCCGTTGCCGGCGTATTCAGCTCGAAGAACGTGTACGACAACGTGATCGTTTTCACATCCTTCGGCAACTTTGGATCGACGACGAACACCACCGGCATGCGCCTCGTCTGATTCGCCGTCAACGTCTGCTGCGTAAAGCAAAAGCACTCGATCTTCTTGAAGTACTCGGTGGCCTGTTTCGGCGCGTAGCTCGGAATGGCCTGCGCCTGAATCGTGCGCGCCTGTTCGTTGCTGACCTCGTACATCACCGTCGTCACTTCGCCCGGATGCACGTCGAGACTGCGCTGCTCCGGCTTGAAACCGAGCGGACCGCGCGCGTTCGCATCGAACTCGATCGAAATCGTGCGGCTCATGTCCACCTGCGTGTTCTTCGCCTCGCGCGCGGTGGCGTCGCGCTGCACGAGGTTGTTGATGCCGGTGATCTGGCAGATCGCGCGGTACATCGGCACCAGCGCGAAACCAAAGCCGAACATCATCAACGCGACGACGAACAGCTTGATCAGCATCGAACGGTTAAAAGAGCGATCGGCCTGAACCGGCGGTTGCGTCGACATCTCAATCCTCAACAAACCTGACCTGCGGCAACACTCGAACTACGTCGCACTACCGCGTCAGGTGAACCACTTCTGGTGAATGATCACGCTCGCAAAAAAGGCCGCGGCGATGACAAACATCACGATACCGATCCGCCGGTTGCCCGCGCGAACCTGCTCGGGCGTACGTCTTTCTTGAGGATTGCGCGTCATGCTCGAGTTTCTGGATACTTTTCGTGACTACGGATGCCGCCACGTTGCTGCTCTGCTGTTTCGTTGCTGCCGGCACCGGCGGCGATCTGCTGCGCCGCCGATGCCGGCAACCTCGCCGGCTGCCGCTATTCGACGGTCGGCGGGTTTTCGAACGTGTGGAACGGAGCCGGGCTCGGCACGGTCCATTCGAGGCCCGTTGCGCCGTCCCATGGCTTGTCGCCGGCCTTTTCGAGTTCGCCGCCGCCACGGTATGCCGGCAGCGCGACCGCGAACAGGAAGTAGACCTGTGCCAGACCGAAGCCGAACGCGCCGATCGAGATCACCTGATTCCAGTCGGTGAACTGCGCCGGATAGTCAGCATAACGACGCGGCATGCCGGCGAGACCGACGAAGTGCATCGGCAGGAACGCGAGGTTGAAGAAGAACATCGACGCCCAGAAGTGGATCTTGCCGCGCGTTTCGTTGTACATCCAGCCGGTCCACTTCGGCGCCCAGTAGTACCACCCGGAGAACAGCGCGAACAGCGAACCCGCGACCAGCACGTAGTGGAAGTGCGCGACCACGAAATAAGTGCCGTGATACTGGATATCGAGCGGCGCCATCGCAAGCATCAGGCCCGACAGACCGCCGAACGTGAACACCAGCAGGAAACCCACCGCGAACAGCATAGGCGTTTCGAAGGTCAGCGAACCGCGCCACATCGTCGCGACCCAGTTGAACACCTTCACGCCGGTCGGCACCGCGATCAGCATCGTCGCGTACATGAAGAACAGCTGGCCCGTCACCGGCATGCCGGTTGCGAACATGTGGTGCGCCCACACCATGAACGACAGAATCGCGATCGACGACGTTGCGTACACCATCGAGCTATAGCCGAACAGCGGCTTGCGCGAGAACGCCGGGATCACCTGCGACACGATCCCGAACGCCGGCAAGATCATGATGTACACCTCGGGGTGCCCGAAGAACCAGAAGATATGCTGGTACATCACCGGGTCGCCGCCGCCGGCCGCGTTGAAGAACGACGTGCCGAAGTGGCGATCGAACAGCACCATCGTGATCGCGCCGGCCAGAACCGGCATCACGGCGATCAGCAGGTACGCGGTGATCAGCCAGGTCCACACGAACATCGGCATCTTCATCAGCGTGAGGCCGGGTGCGCGCATGTTCAGGATCGTCACGACGATGTTGATCCCGCCCATGATCGACGACGCGCCCATCAAGTGGACCGCGAAAATCGCGAAGTCCATGCCCGGGCCCATTTGCGTCGACAACGGCGCGTACAGCGTCCAGCCCGCGGCGGTCGCGCCGCCCGGTGCGAAGAACGAACCGACCAGCAACACCGCGGCCACCGGCAACAGCCAGAAGCTGAAGTTGTTCATCCGCGCAAAAGCCATGTCCGATGCGCCGATCTGCAGCGGCACCATCCAGTTCGCAAAACCGACGAAGGCCGGCATGATCGCGCCGAACACCATGATCAGGCCGTGCATGGTGGTCAACTGGTTGAAGAACTCGGGGCGCATGATCTGCAGGCCCGGCTCGAACAGTTCGGCACGGATCATCAGCGCCATCACGCCCCCGGAGAGGAACATGGTGAACGAAAAGATCAGGTACAGCGTACCGATGTCCTTGTGATTGGTCGCGAACAGCCACCGACGCCAGCCGTGCGGCGTTTCGTGGGCATGGTCGCCGTGTACGTGCTCGTGGCCCGCGGTTACATCGTGTCCGATGCTAGACATGACAATCTCCTAATGCGATTACTGCGATGCTGACCATGAACACGTCAGGCGGCCGGGCTGATCTGAACACGCCTGGCTTCTTTCGCGTCGCTGCCATCCGTGATCGTTTCCGGCTTCTTTAAAATAATATGGTCTTCGGCAATGCCGGCTGCTTTCAGCGCGTCGCGCACAGCTTCCGCACGAGTCTTCGCGAGCTTCGCGTTGAGATCGGCGGAACCTGTGGCGTCGGTGAAGCCCGACAGCGTGAATTTCGCGTCCGGATGCGCTTTAGCGTAGGCCGCGGCCGCGTCGACCGCCGCTTGCGCGTCGGCCGGCAGCGTGCTCTTGCCGGTGTCGAAGTAAATGCTCGCCGGGAGTGCGGCCGAAGCTGCCGCACTGTCCGAACCTGCTGCGGCGGCTTGCGGGGCCGATGCACCCGAAGCCGCTTGCGCGCCGCTCGCGGCCGCCCCTGCGTCGGCGAGATGGTTGCCGCCTTCCGGCAGCTTGCCGTTGCGGGCATCGAGAATCTGCTTCGGCTGGAGAATGTCGCCGGTGTGATTGCCCCACGAATTACGTTCGTACGTGATCACCGACGCGATCTCGACGTCGTTCAGCGTCGGCGCCCATGAAGGCATCGCGTTCTTGCCCTTCAACACCAGGCTCACGTGCTCGGCGATCGGACCGTTGGCGATCTTGCTGCCGTCGAGCGCCGGGAATGCGCCCGCGCCCTTGCCGGTCGGCTGGTGGCAAACCGCGCAGTTAGCCGCGTAGACCTTGCCGCCGCGCTCCATCAGCTCGGCCATCGTGTAGGTCTTGTTCGGGTCGTCCTGGCCAGCGGCCATTTTCTTCTTCTGCGTATCGACCCACTTCGCATAGTCGTCTGCCGACAGCACTTCGACCACCACCGGCATGAACGCGTGTTCCTTGCCGCACAGTTCAGTACAGAAGCCGCGGAACGTGCCGGTCTTGTCGGCCTTGAACCACGTGTCGCGCACGAAGCCCGGAATCGCGTCCTGCTTCACGCCGAAGGCCGGCACGTACCAGGAGTGGACCACGTCGTTCGCGGTGGTGATGATGCGGATTTTCTTGTCGACCGGGACGACCAGCGGATTGTCGACTTCCTGGAGATACGTCGTGGAAATCGGCTCGCGGCCGTCTGTTTCGGCACGCGGCGTGGCCAGCGTGGACAGGAAGTTGATGCCTTCGCCCGGACCCTTCACGTAGTCGTAGCCCCACTTCCACTGGTAGCCGGTGACCTTGACGGTGAGGTCGGCGTTCGTGGTGTCTTTCATCGCGACGACGGTCTTGGTGGCGGGCAGCGCCATCAGCACGACGATGATGAACGGGACAATCGTCCAGATGATTTCGACGGTGGTGCTTTCGTGAAAATTCGACGCCTTGTGACCTTTCGATTTGCGGTGCGCAAAGATCGAATAGAACATCACGCCGAACACGCCGACGAAGATCACCAGGCAAAGAACCAGCATGAACATGTGGAGGCTGAAGAGCTCCTCAGCTATTTTTGTCGCGGGCGGCTGGAGATTGATCTCGTTGACGGCGGGGCCGCCCGGAACATCGCCCACTGCCAGGGCCGCACCGGCGAAAAGCAGTCCGCTTGTCGCCAGCAGACCCATGAGGGCTCGCTTGATTGTTTTCATAGCTTCCTTACCCAAATTTTCCATTCAAACCCTCGACCCCGCTGGAAGGCTGTCTCCCGCTCCCCGTGATCGCCGCGCGCCCTGACACGTCTAACACCGTGTGAGCCACATCCGCAATTCGCCTGCGAACTGTGCGCGCCGATACTGCGCGAGATGTTGCCCGATCATGATCGTCTGGCCCCGCGAGACCAGTTTGATCTGGTCACGCGGCGTTGCACCCGGCTCGATCCGCACCCAGCGCGGATTGAATTCGAACTGCGTGAGCCTCTCAGCGCTCACCTGCTCGATCACCAGCCGGTTCGGAAACAGCCGGATCCGTTCGTAATCCACAGCATGACGCGCATAGATGGCAAACGCGATGCCCACCGCCAGCAATTCGATACCGGTGAACGGCAACACCAGCCAGGCGCCGACCAGAACCAGCATGAAAGCAATTGCCAACGAGAACGACGCAAGCGACACGTAGAAAAATACGAACTGCCGCGGCGATATCGAGCAGTTGCGTTTCATTGTCCAGTCCTTCAGAACCGGTTCTGAATCCGCCAGCAGATCTGATGCATTCATCGCTGTCTCCTGCCAGTCGCCGCCCGCTGCCTGCGCTTGCGGCCGAGGCTTCCGACCACCTGCGCGCAGCGGCTCGAATGCCTCCGCGTTACTGATATGCACAGCCCAGCGCCTCGGGCCTGCCGCCCCAAAAATGTGGGAACTCTGGGCGACAAACTGACGCATTATAGGCGCGATCCATAGCATCCACAAGCAAGCCTCTATCGGCCCGGAAGCCCGGCGCGACAAGCCTCCGCGCCGTTTTGCCGCACCTTTTGCGGGTCTCCTGAATCGGTAATTTCAGACATAACAGATGCCCTCTTTACCGACTCACCGATTCCGCGATGAACCTCGTCCGATGTCCTCGATCCGCACGATTCCATGACCGTCGGCGGTGGTGCGCGGCACCGCTTTCCACGCGTGTCCATAGATCACCTCGAAGGTCAGCGCGAGGGTGCCGTCAGCGCGCCGGCGAGCTTCGAGTGCGCCCAGCAACGCCTTGTGCAGACGGCGCGCGGTCGCATTCGACGCCGCGTCGCGCTCGAACGGATACGCGCCCCAGCGACGCACGTCCGCGAGCAGCGATTCGGGTGACTTGTAGGTGATGGTGAGCGTTTCCTGGTCCATCACGGGAATCTCGAATCCGCTTTCGACCAGCATATCGCCGAGATCATGCATATCGACGAAGTCGATCACATGCTTGCGCGAGGCGACGCCGTGCGCGGCCTCGACCTCGGCGTAGGCGCCGCGCAACTCCTTCAGCGAATCGGGGCCGAGCGTGCTGAACATCAACAGGCCGCCGACCTTCAGCACGCGCTGCCATTCGGGAAACACGAGATCGGGCCGGGAATGCCAGTGCAGTGCGAGATTGGACCAGATGAATTCGAACGCGCCGGCCGCGAACGGCAACGCCGAAAAGTCAGCCTGCGCGAAGCGCGGACCGCGCGCGCCGAGCGCCTTGCCGAGCGTGGCAGGCAGAAAGCGCCGCCAGCTCGTGTCGCCAGCGTCGTGCTGTACCGCGCGCACGAGCATCCCGTGCGACAGATCGGTGCCGAACACCGGCGCCTCGGGAAAACGCTCGCGCAAACCGGGAAGGTCCTCGCCCGCTCCGCAGCCCGCGTCGAGCACGCTTGCCGGCGTCACCTTGATGTAATCGAGACGCTCGCGCATGCGCTGCGCGATTTCGCGCGGCAGGAAGGCTACGTCGTCGAAGGTCGCCGCGCGGCGGTCGAAAATCCGCCTGAGACGCCGGGAATCATAGGCCGGACGGCCAGATTGAGCGGAAGTTGGGGGCATGGGTGTCGTACTGGCGAAGAGCACGAAGTATACTCGCTCGCTTCCTGGCATTCAGCGTGAAAGGTTCTCGCGGGCGGTCCAGTTATGCCAATCCGAACATTTTGGTCGTCTTCCGGCAGCCGGTTTGCGCGGCTTACTCGCCGCTTGCATTCGGCCTGGCCGCGCGTGTTGCACGCAGGATTGCCGAACTTGTGCGTGTTATGCGGCAATTTGTCGCATAACACGCTGTGCGCCGGTTGCGACGAAGCGTATTGGAACGAAGCTCACTTGCGCTGCCCGGTCTGTGCGGTGCCGTTGTCCGGCACGCGATCGGCGGCCCGCTCGCGCTACCGCTGTGCGGATTGCATCGGCGAGCCGCCGCCATTCGACGCGACGTTCGCGCTCGCCGACTATCGCCAGCCACTCGATGCGCTCGCGCTCGGCCTGAAATTTCGCGCGCGCCTGATGCTGGCGCGCGAGTTTGCGCAACGGCTCGCGCGTCTCGCGCAAGACTCGTTGCACGACGTATCGGAACGGCCCGACGTGATCGCACCCGTGCCGCTGGCGGACCGGCGGCTCATCGAGCGCGGCTACAACCAGGCATGGCAGATCGCGTGGCCGCTGGCGCGCGCGCTGAACGTGCGCGGCGACGCAACCTTGCTGAAGCGGGTGATCCACACGGCGCCGCAGTCGCGGCTCGATCTCGACGCACGCCGCCAGAACGTCGGCCGCGCGTTCCGGGTCGCGAAACCGGTGCACGGTCTGCACGTCGGCATCGTCGACGATGTGATGACGACCGGCGCGACGCTCGAAGCGCTCGCGCGTACGCTCAAAGCCGCCGGTGCGCGGCGCGTGACCAATTTCGTCGCGCTGCGCACGCCGAAAAACTAGTCATCTACCTGGCCTCATCATGTTCAATGTCGTTCTCGTCGAACCCGAAATTCCGCCGAACACCGGCAACGTCATCCGTCTGTGCGCGAACACCGGCGCACGGCTCCATCTGATCGAGCCGCTCGGCTTTCCACTCGACGACGCCAAACTGCGTCGCGCCGGTCTCGACTATCACGAATACGCGCAGATGAACGTGCACGCCGACTGGTCAGCGTTCGTCGCGAAAGAGTCGCCTGATCCAGCGCGCATGTTTGCGTTCACCACGCGCGGTTCGGGCCGCTTCCACGAGCACGCGTTCGAAGCCGGCGACTGGTTCGTGTTCGGCGCAGAGACACGCGGCTTGCCCGACACGGTGCTCGACCACTTCGCCAATGAGCAGCGCGTGCGTCTGCCGATGCGGCCCGGCAACCGCAGCCTGAATCTGTCGAATACCGTTGCCGTCGTGGTGTTCGAAGCGTGGCGTCAGACCGGCTTCGAAGGCGGTGCCTGACGGCGTGTCAATTCGGCTTCGTAGCGCGCGAGCATGGTGTCGTCGAAACAGGCGAAAACCACCTGTTCGATCGCCGATGTGCGCGGCAGCGTTTCGAGCACGGTGCCGACGGCAATCTGCACGGCTTCGAAAGCGGGAAAATGGTAGATGCCGCAACTGATCGCCGGAAAGGCGATGCTCCGGCAGCGCGCCTGGTGCGCCACTTCCAGCGCGCGCTGATAGCACGAAGCGAGCAGGTCCGCTTCGCCGCGCGAGCCGCCCTGCCAGACCGGGCCGACCGCGTGAATCACGTGTTTTGCCGGCAGGTTGTAGCCGCGGGTGATTTTCGCGTCGCCGGTCGCGCAGCCGCCGAGCGTTTCACATTCCCGCAGCAAGTCTTTGCCCGCCGCGCGATGGATCGCGCCATCCACCCCGCCGCCGCCCAGCAACGACGTATTCGCGGCATTCACGATCGCGTCGAGCGCGAGCGTGGTGATGTCGACCACGCGGGCTTCAAGCGTGCAACGATTGAAAGTGAGCATGGGAACCTCGCTGATCCGAAGCGTCGATAAAAACGTGGACAGCCAAGGCTGGCAGCCGTTCAGCGCATCGTGCGCCAAACGGCTGAACAGACAGGATTTATTCGGCCCTGGAGTCGCGCCGCAGCAGCGCGCTCACCGCGTCGCGCGGCGCCACGCCGTCGAACAGCACCGCGCACACCGCCTGCGTGATCGGCATCTCGATGGCATGCGTGCGCGCGATCGCCAACACCGCCCGGGCGCAGCGCACGCCCTCGGCCACGTGACCGAGACCGCCGAGGATGTCGTCGAGCGTGCGGCCCGCGGCAAGTTGCACGCCGACCGTCCGGTTGCGCGACAGATCGCCGGTTGCGGTCAGGATCAGATCGCCGAGGCCGGTCAAACCGGTGAACGTTTCCGCCCGGCCGCCGAGCGTCACGCCGAGCCGCGACATTTCCGCAAGACCGCGCGTGATCAACGCAGCGCGTGCATTGAGACCGAGGCCGAGGCCGTCGGCGATGCCCGTGGCGATCGCCAGCACGTTCTTCACCGCGCCGCCCACTTCCACGCCGACGATGTCGTCGCCGGTATAGATGCGCATCGCGCCGTGATGAAACGCGGCCACCGTGCGCTCGCGGCATGCCGCCGACGCGCTCGCGATCGTCAGCGCGACCGGCAGACCCTGGCCGACCTCTCGCGCGAAGCTCGGCCCCGACAACACGCCGTTACTGCCGTGCCCCGGCAATTCCGCCGCGACCACCTGATGCGGCAACAACTGCGAGTCGGCTTCGAAGCCCTTGCACAACCAGACCACGTGAGCCGGCACCCGGCCCGCGTCGCGCATCGCCCGGAACAGACCGCGCAGACCGGCCACGGGCGTGGCCACGACGCATAACGCGTGGTCGGCGAGCGCGTGGTCGAGCGCCGCGTTCAGATCCGCTTCATAGCGAAGCGCCGCAGGCAAAGCAACGCCCGCCAGATAGCGGGCGTTTTCGTGCGAAGCGGAAAGCTCGGCGACGAGCGCGGGCTCGCGCGCCCACAACACCGTATCGTGCCGCGCGGCCAGATGGCCGGCGAGGGCGGTGCCCCATGCGCCGGCGCCGAGAACAGCAACCTTCATAGCCGGCACCGCTTGCGACACCTTAGTGCGTGACGCCGTTTTGCGCCGCGCCTTCCTGGCTGCCCAGTTGCGCGAGACGTTGCTCGTACAGTGCCTGGAAGTTGATTTCGGCGAGGTGGATCGGCGGGAAGCCCGCGCGGGTGATCGCGTCGGCGATATTCGAGCGCAGGTACGGGAACAGGATGGTCGGGCACGCGATGCCGACCAGCGGGTCGATCTGCTCGGCCGGGATGTTGCGGATGTCGAAAATGCCGGCTTGCTTGGCTTCGATCAGGAATGCGACCTTGTCCGACACCTTGGCCGTGACCGTGCCCGTGACGAGGATTTCGAACACGGTGTCGGCGAGGCGCTCGGCCTTCACGTCGACTTCCACTTCGACCGACGGCATTTCCTGTTCGAGGAAGATGGCCGGCGAATTCGGCTGCTCGAGCGACATGTCCTTCAGGTAGATGCGCTGGATGTTGAAGAACGGCTGGTTATTCTCGTCGGACATGATTGAGTGATTCCCTGATAGGTATGCATGGCGGCGGCTCATGACTGCATGAGCCGCCAGATCGTTGCGGCGCGTTGCCCGCCCTTGAAGAGGCGGGCAAACGCGCCGGCTTGTTATTTCGTCCGCCTGCTCACGCGCCGTGTGGCGCGCGGATTCAGGCAGCTTCTTCGAGCAGAGGCATCAGACCGCCCGCGCGATCGAGCGCGGAGAGGTCATCGTACCCGCCGACATGCGTCTCGCCGATGAACACCTGCGGCACCGTGCGACGACCGGTCCGGGTCATCATTTCTTCACGACGGGCCGGGTCTTTGTCGATCAGTACCTTTTCAACGTGCTCGACGCCGCGCGACTTTAAAAGACGTTCGGCCATCTGGCAATACGGGCACACCTGCGTGCTGTACATGATCACTTTGTTCACTTGGCTACTCCTTGTTTCACAACCGGCATGCCGGCCTTCTGCCAGGCGTCGACACCGCCTTCGAGAACGTGGACTTCGGCATACCCTGCATCCTGCACGATACGCGCGGCCTTGTTAGATTGCTGGCCGGTCTGGCAGACCAGCAGCACCGGGTTGGTCTTATTCTTCACCAACTGCGCGACTTTCGCCTGCAACTCGGCAAATTCGAGGTGCCGTGCCGCGGGCAGATGCCCTTTGGCGAAGTCGGCGGACGGGCGCAGATCGATGACAGCCGCGTTGCGGCGGTTGATCAGTTGCGTGGCTTCAGCGGCCGACAGGCCACCGCGGCCGCGCCGGCTGATCGTCGGCCACAGCAGCAACCCACCGGAGATGAGGACGATCGCGATCAGGACAAGGTTTGTGTAATCAGTGAAAAACTTCACGGAAAATCCGCCGAAAAAGAGAGAAATCGAAAAGGGCAATCGAGCCATTATAAAATATCCGTCTGACGCGATGGCGGCGCTCCTTCACAGGACCCTCGCAGCGCTTTACCGCTTCCTTACTACCGACCGGCAATCTCATGTACAAACTCGTGCTCATCCGCCACGGCGAATCGACGTGGAACAAGGAAAACCGCTTCACCGGCTGGGTCGACGTCGACCTGACCGAACAGGGCAATCGTGAAGCGCAGCAGGCGGGCGTGCTGCTCAAGGAATCGGGCTACACGTTCGATATCGCGTACACGTCGGTGCTCAAGCGCGCGATCCGCACGTTGTGGCACGTGCAGGATCAGATGGATCTGATGTATCTGCCGGTGGTCCACTCGTGGCGCCTGAACGAACGTCACTATGGCGCGCTGTCGGGATTGAACAAGGCCGAAACCGCGGCAAAGTTCGGCGACGAGCAGGTGCTGATCTGGCGCCGCAGCTACGACACGCCGCCGCCGGCGCTGGAAGCGTCGGACGAACGCGCGCCGTACGACGATCCGCGCTACGCAAAAGTGCCGCGCGAACAGTTGCCGCTCACCGAATGCCTGAAGGACACCGTCGCGCGCGTTCTGCCGTTGTGGAACGAGTCGATTGCGCCGGCCATCAAGGGCGGCCGCAAGGTGGTGATCGCCGCGCACGGCAATTCGATCCGCGCGCTGGTCAAATACCTCGACAACATTTCGGACAACGACATCGTCGGTCTGAACATCCCGAACGGCGTGCCGCTCGTCTATGAACTCGACGCGGACCTGAAGCCGATCAAGCACTACTATCTGGGCGACCAGGACGCGATCGCCAAGGCGCAGGCCGCGGTTGCGAAACAAGGCAAGGCGGGCTGAAGCGCTTGCCAGGCCTGATGCGGCGAACGGGCCGCGCGCACCGGTTTTCCCGCCGGTGCGCGCGGCCCGTTTCGTCATATGGCGTCCGCATGCGGCGTCCGCGTATGCCGGGCGGCCGCCTGTTACCGCACATTACTTTGAGTACAGAGGCCCGAACGCCCGAACCAGGCCCGGCCCGTGCTGTCGAATCACGATTGCCCGCGCTGCCCCCTGACTTGCCGGGTGTGCAGTTATACTTGTCCGTCCCTATCTCTATCGACGCTGCCACGCGCTTCCGACCGCAACAGACTCTATGCGAAAGAACCTGAAAAATATCGGCCTGATTGCCGCGGGCCTTGCTACCGGCGTATTTGCCACCCTGCAACTTTCCGCCTCGGCCCAGCAACCCGCTAGCGCCAGCACAGCCACCCCGCTGCCGCTGGACCAACTCAGGCTCTTTGCCGAAGTGTTCGGGCAGATCAAGCATGAGTACGTCGAACCGGTCGACGATAAAAAGCTGCTCACCGCCGCCATCAAGGGCATGGTGTCGAGCCTCGACCCGCACTCGTCGTATCTGGACAAAACCGATTACGAAGAACTGCAGGAGCAGACCAAAGGTCGCTTCGCGGGTCTCGGCATCGAAATTTCGTCGGAAGACGGCCTGATCAAGGTGATCTCGCCGATCGAAGACACGCCCGCGTTCCGCGCCGGCATCCGTCCGGGCGACCTGATCACCCGCATCAATGACAAGCCCGTGCGCGGCATGACGCTCGATCAGGCCGTCAAGCAGATGCGCGGCGACCCGGGCACCAAGGTCACGCTCACGATTTTCCGCAAGACCGACGACCGCACGTTCCCGCTCACGGTGACGCGCGCGATCATCAAGGTCCAGTCGGTGAAGATGAAGATTCTCGCGCCGGGCTACGCCTATGTGCGCATCACGAGCTTCCAGGAACGCACCACGCCTGACCTCGCCGCGCGTCTGCAGGACATCGCGCGTCAGCAGCCGAACCTGAAGGGCCTCGTGCTCGATCTGCGCAATAACGGCGGCGGTCTGCTGCAAAGCGCGGTCGGCGTGGCCGGCGCGTTCCTGCCGCCGAATTCGGTTGTGGTGTCCACCAACGGCCAGATTCCGGATTCGAAGCAGGTCTACCGCGATACGTACGACAACTACCGCCTGCAATCCTTCGACAGCGATCCGCTGAAAGACGAAGCGCCGATCTTCAAAACCGTGCCGATGATCGTGCTGACCAACGCATACTCGGCGTCGGCGTCGGAAATCGTCGCGGGCGCGCTGCAGGATCAGCATCGTGCGCTGATCGTCGGCAAGACCACCTTCGGCAAGGGCTCGGTGCAAACCGTCCGTCCGATGACCGC
Organism: Paraburkholderia xenovorans; assembly: GCF_046030735.1. Classification (GTDB taxonomy): domain Bacteria; phylum Pseudomonadota; class Gammaproteobacteria; order Burkholderiales; family Burkholderiaceae; genus Paraburkholderia; species Paraburkholderia xenovorans_A. The sequence goes on along the minus strand of NZ_JAQQBV010000012.1, from coordinate 108,709 downwards.
GGACACCGCGCTGCGTCTGACCACCGCGTACTACTACACGCCGAGCGGCCGTTCGATCCAGAACAAGGGCATCCGTCCTGACATCGCGGTCGATCAGTACGCAGAGGGCGATCCGGACGACGCGCTCGTCACCCGCGAAGTCGACTACTCGAACCACCTTGCGAACACGCAGGATCCGAACGAGAAGAAGGAAGCGGAACAACGCGAAGCGGATCGCATGGAACAACTGCGCGTGCTCGAAGAGCAGAACGACAAGAAGACGCCGGAACAGCGTCAGAAGGATCGTGAGCGCAAGCCGGTCGAGTTCGGTTCGGCCGACGACTTCATGCTGCAACAGGCTTTGAACAAGCTGGAAGGCAAGCCGGTGCAGGAATCGAAGTCGCTGAGCGAGCGTCGTTTGGCGCAGAACAAGCCGGGTACGTCGGCCTCCGCGCCGGTGGCGGTGAAGCCGACGCAACCGGTGCCGGGTGCGTCGTCGCCGGCTCCCGCGTCGGCCCCGACTGCCGCTCCGGCCAAGTAAGCAGTAAAACCTGACATGTCTTCGCAGCCAGTCGTGCTGCGAAGACACGCAGTTCAGTTCCGCTGTTCAGCCTGATCTTTCGTGCGCGATTAAAATAAGCCCAACGACCCAGCGCACCGCAGGCTCATCACCGCCTGCCTCACACTGCGCGACCGAACCTCACGCGCACTGCCATGAACGACGATCAACTCCTTCGCTATTCCCGCCATATCCTCGTCGACGAAATCGGTATCGAGGCGCAGCAGCGTTTTATCGATGCTCACGCGATCGTCGTCGGCGCAGGCGGCCTGGGTTCGCCGGCCGCGATGTATCTGGCGGCGGCGGGTGTCGGCAGACTGACGCTGGTCGATTCGGATACGGTCGATCTCACCAACCTGCAGCGGCAGATTCTGCATGTCACGGCTTCGGTCGGGCGCAAGAAGGTGGAGTCGGGACGCGATGCACTCGCGCAGATCAATCCCGAAGTCGTCGTGAACGCGGTGGCCGAGCGCATCGACGATGCATGGCTCGATCGTGAAGTGCCGCGCGCGAGCGTCGTGCTCGACTGCACGGACAACTTCGCAACGCGCCACGCGATCAACCGCGCATGCGTGAAGCACGGCGTGCCGCTGGTGTCGGGCGCGGCGTTGCGCTTCGACGGCCAGATCAGCACGTTCGATTTTCGCGACCCGGCGTCGCCCTGCTACGCGTGCGTGTTTCCCGAAGACCAACCGTTCGAGGAAGTCGCGTGTTCGACCATGGGGGTGTTCGCGCCGACGGTCGGCATCATCGGGTCGATGCAGGCGGCCGAAGCGTTGAAAGTGATCGGCGCGATCGGTACGCCGCTGGTGGGACGCCTGAGCATGCTCGATTCGTTGCGCATGGAATGGAACACGATGCGGATTGCGCGACAAGCGGATTGCCCCGTGTGCGGCGCAACGCATCGCCGTTAAGCGGAAGCGATCTACCGCGCGCTTCGTTAATTCAGGCCGCTCGGCCATTCGTGAATAAAGTCACAACTGATTGACTCAACGTCGACTCGCACTGGTTCCTGACCAGCGGCGGGGCCGTCGCGCGCCCACAGTGGAATTTTTTATTTCCCCTCGTCACTTTGATTGTGCATGAGTCGCTTTGGCATGGTGCCAATTGCGCCCATAACGGGGAATGAGTTAATTAACGAACGTTAATTAACTCATTCAAAACAGGGGCATCGCCTCATGCGGAATCAATATCTGGCCATCATCATCGATGATGATTTTACATTTTCGCCAGCTCCTTGCCGCGCTTGAATTCCACTGCAACGCAAGCCCTAAAATCCCTATAGCCTTTTTTAAGAAATTTAAATTCCCTACGCCCAGGAAGTTATAGATCTTTTAAAAATGTCATTTTATTTTCATCCGGCATAGAGTTTGCAATGAGTAATTGCGCACTCCTCAGAGCGCACAAGCATCAATCACTTCATCGAGAGAAATTTAATCAATCACACGAATTTTTAATATTTCCGGGTTGAAACATGTGCAAAAAACACATCTCGTTCGTCAAATATTATGCAGCGATTCTTCTATCATTATCCGTTGCGTCTATACAGGCCCGACCAACGCCGCCATCGAAAACCGAAAATGCAACTGCAAACGAACTGGATATTAGTTCGATTCCTGTGTCGACAATGGATCAGATCAACCGGATGTTCAATCTGCAGGATAAATTCGTTTATAACTGGTCGAATGGAGACGTGCCCTATGGATCAACGCCAGTCACTGTTTCTCGCAGGATAACCTGGACGTATCCGGTAGACGGGTGCTACCTCCGAGCAGCCATGCTGATCGGCTCCATCACGCGTTCCAGTCTGCAGGATAAGAGCGTCTCGCCACAGCTTCTGAGCACACATTTAAAGAAACTGTTCGTCTGGGGCAATCTGACGGCCCAGAGCAATAATGTGAAGGCGGGCCGTGTTAATTGGGGATACCACGTCGCACCGGTAGCACGCACCGTAGAGGCAGATGGAAAATCTACGGTCTACGTTCTTGATCCCGCATTAAATTCCCAACCGGTCACTCTGGATAGCTGGTCGAATCTTGTCACCTACGGCGAACCATCAGAAAAGCGGAATCTGAAATTTTCGGTTTGCGACACCGATGTTTATTTTCCCGGCCAGAATAACAGGTGCGGCACTCGACAATCCACATCTCAAACGCGATCAGACTCACAGAAATTCCTTTTTCTGGAATGGAATAATTATAAAATCGTTAATCAAGGCGCAAACCCTTATGCCGCGCTCGCCAATTCTGAAATAATCGAAAATAGCGCCGCAGCAAAATATCTCGCCATTTCCGCCACAGCCATTCCTTACCCAAGTTACTGGGCCGCGCTGAGCTACCTGCACATGTACGGAGCGCAATAACCGCAGAAAAACCTGCCCGTCCAAATCTTTACACGAATTTTCACATAATCATCTGGATATTATTGCCATGAAAAAACATCTGCTTCTGGCCGTAACTTTATTAACCTGCCTTCTTCCCGGAGCACAAGCGGCCGCCGGCGATACTTCGTCCGACGAGGCGATGCAAGAATTTAATCGGAAGGTCTATTCCGCACAGAGAAATTCCGACGAAACCTCCGCGCAGGCCGCCGAAAGACATAGGAAAGAGGCCGGCGTTCGCGAAGGGGAAACGGCAGAACAAGCAAGAGCTCGCATTGTCGTGACTCAGCCAAAGCAATAGAGCCCGCTGCTCGACCTGATCGAAGGTCTCAGAGCGAGACGAAGATCAGGTCGCAGCGAGTGAGTCTGCGCTCTTCACAGTCGGGCCAAGACCATCGAACCCGACTTGAAGAAACGTCACACTAACGCCACCCTCTTCAGCGCCGCCTGCACTTCTTCCGGTTCGAACGAAGCCAGCACATCCGCCACCGGCTTCTCAAGCGTCTTCAGATGCGAGCGCAGAACTTCCTGCTTGACTACCAGCAACTGACTCGGATGCATCGAAAACTCGGTGAGCCCCATGCCGAGCAACAGGCGCGTCAACGTCGGATCGCCCGCCATTTCGCCGCATACCGACACCGGCACGCCCGCGCGCTTAGCCTCGCGCAGCGTGAACGCAATCAGATGCAGCACCGCCGGATGCAGCGGATCGTACAGATGCGCGACCGCGTTATCCGCGCGGTCGATCGCGAGCGTGTACTGGATCAGATCGTTGGTGCCGATCGACAGGAAATCGAGCCGCTTCAGGAACAAGGGCAACGCGATCGCCGCGGCTGGAATCTCGATCATCGCGCCGACCTGCACGTTCGGATCGTAGGCCATGCCTGCGTCATCCAGCTGACGCTTGGCTTCGCGAATCAGATCGAGCGTCTGATCGATCTCCTGCGCATGCGCGAGCATCGGAATCAGGATCTTCACCGTGCCGAACGCCGAAGCACGCAGGATTGCGCGCAATTGTGTCAGGAACATTTGCGGCTCGGACAAACTCCAGCGAATCGCCCGCAGCCCAAGCGCGGGATTGGCAGCCGTTTCATAACCGTCGCCGCCGCCCATCGAATCGAGCGGCTTGTCGGCGCCCACGTCGATCGTGCGGATCGTCACCGGCAGGCCGTTCATCAACTCGACCGCGCGACGATACGCGCCGAACTGCTCTTCCTCTTCCGGCAGCCGATCCTTGTGGTTCATGAACAGAAACTCGGTGCGAAACAGGCCCACGCCGGTCGCGCCCGAATCGAGCGCGGCGCGCGCGTCGTCCGGCAACTCGATGTTCGCGCACAACTCGATGCGCGTGCCGCACAGCGTTTGTGTCGGCGAAAATTTCAGGCGCTGTAGCTTGCGCTGCTCGAGTGCTTTCTCGCTCTGCCGATACGAATATTCTTCGAGGACGATCGGCGCCGGATCGACGATCACGATCCCATGATCGCCGTCGACGATGATCAGGTCGTCCTGGCGAATCAGCGCGCTCGCATGCTGCACGCCGACCGCCGCGGGAATGCCGAGACTGCGCGCGACGATCGCGGTATGCGAAGTGCGGCCGCCGAGATCCGTGACGAAACCCTGAAATGTTTGCGTTTTGAACTGCATCATGTCGGCCGGCGCGATGTCGTGTGCGACCACGATCATCTCGTCACAGGTGCCGTGCACGCCGTCGCCCAAACCCACCGACGCGCCGGCGAGCGCCTTCAGCACACGCTCCACCACCTGTTCGATGTCGGCTTTGCGCTCGCGCAGGTATTCGTCTTCGATGTCGTCGAAATGGCGCGACAGACGCTCGAGCTGTTCGGTCAGCGCCCACTCGACGTTGTAGCGGCGCGTGCGGATCAGGTCGATGGTTTCCTGCACGAGCATCGCATCGTTCAGGATCATTGAATGAACGTTGATGAACGCGCCCATTTCGCTCGGCGCGTCCGCAGCGAGATCGGCGCGCAACGCGTCGAGCTCCTGATGCACATGTTGCTGGGCCGCGCGAAAGCGTTCGACCTCGCCTTCGATCTGCGCGGGTTCAATCAGGTAGTGGTCTACGTCGAGTGCAGCCGGGGCGATCAGATAAGCCCGCCCGATGGCGATACCGCGTGACACGGGAATTCCATGCAGCGTGAAGGACACGCGCACCTCCTCTAGTTGTGTGATGCCGCGGCAAACCGCTGCAGTGCTCTCAGACTCGCGTCGTCATTATAAATTCCGCGACCTTTGCAGGTACGCCAGGGCTGTGTGCAGCGCAGCACGATTTGCCGTAAGCATCGCGACAACACGCCTGCGCAAACTTGCAGTCCAGCGACGCTTGCATGGGTCTCTTTTTGCCGCCAGCCTCATCCACGTCCATTGTCACGCGCTAAAAAAAACGCCGCGGACAGCCGCGGCGTTTTCCTTATCAGGCAACGGAGGCTCGCGATTCACTGACCCTCGCCGAATTTATCGGCAATCAGTTTCAACAATGCGTCCATCGCTTCTTTTTCGTCAGCGCCTTCGGTTTCGATCAGCACCGTACTGCCGATGCCCGCAGCCAGCATCATCACGCCCATGATGCTCTTGGCATTGATACGGCGGCCGTTACGGCTCATCCAGATTTCCGCCTGGTAGTTGCCCGCGAGTTGCGTCAACTTGGCCGACGCGCGCGCGTGCAGCCCCAGCTTGTTCACAATAGTCGTTTCCTGTTGCAGCATGTGATGGTCCGAAGCGCGGGTAAGTGTTGTAGTGAAAGGTGAAACTGCCAGCAAGTTGCAATGCGATTCAAGCGAGTCGACGCCCCATCGATCCATAGCCGATTGAAGCGTCGCGGCACCCAAACCTTCGGGCACCTATACGGCCCGCAGCGTAGCGTCCGCCCGGCTCACAACCCGGTCGACCCGACCTTCTGCGTCAGATCGGCGCCGGCCGGCAAGGTCGGCAGACAGTCGCCGGGCGCGGCATCGGGCGGCAAAGCGGGCAAACAGTCGCCGGAACCTGCGGCGGGCGCGACCGGCGCCGGCGTGGCGGGCCCGATCGCGTGCACGCCCTTGGTGGCGCCGGCGAGCGCCTTGTCGACCAGCGTGTCGAGCGGGGTCGCGCGATAACAGACCGCGCGCACCAGCATCGGCAAATTGACGCCGCACAGCACCCGCACGTTCGGCAACGCCGCGAGCCGCCCGGCGATATTCGCCGGTGTGGCACCGAACATGTCGGTGAGCACCAGCGCGCCGTTTTCTTCCTTGAGCCGCTCGATCTCGGAGTTCGCGAACGCTACCTGCTGCGCGGGATCGCAATCCGGCGATACGTCGATCACGCCGATGCGAGCCGGTAAGCCGCCGTAAATGTGCGAAATACAATCGCGCAACGCGGTGGCGAACGGAGCGTGCGCGATGATCAGAATGCCTGCCATGTCAGCCTTACTGCAAAAAAACGGCCTCGAACCGTGGGAACGGGACATATCCCGGTTCACAAGAGCCCTCGGCCGGCCGTGGGTCGTAAGGGCCGGAACGCACCATTTGAGCAGTGGGCCGCGGCGCTCGATACAGCGGGAGGCGCCGGCGGAAAACTGCTCGTTCACAGTCCGCGATCCTTGCCCGTGGCGTCCGGCAGACGCCAGCGATTCAGCTCAGGCGCGGGAGAGCGGGCATTGTAGCAGGCTCATTTTCGCGCCAAAGCCGGTGTGTCGCTTGATGCGGATTTACTACACAGTTTGGGGGCGATGGCAGTCATTCAAGGTCTTATCCTGGGCTCAGGCCGCTGCGCGCTCCAGTGCGTCGATGAACATCGCGGCGACGTCGAAGCCGGTCTGATCCATGATCTCGCGGAAACACGTCGGGCTCGTCACGTTCACTTCGGTCAGCCAGTCGCCGATCGCGTCCAACCCGACCAGCAGCAAACCGCGCGCGGCGAGCACCGGCGCGAGCGTGTCGGCGATCTTGCGGTCGTGTTCGGTGAGCGCACGCGCGACGCCCAGGCCGCCGGCCGCCAGGTTGCCGCGCACCTCATTGCCTTGAGGAATACGCGCGAGCGAAAACGGCACCGCTTCGCCGCCGATCAGCAGAATGCGCTTGTCGCCGTCTTTAATGTCGGGGATGAACTTTTGCGCCATCACCGAGCGCGCGCCGTCATGGCTCAGCATTTCGATGATCGAACCGAGGTTCATGCCGTCGGCCTTCACGCGGAACACGCCCATGCCGCCCATGCCGTCGAGCGGCTTCAGGATCACGTCGCCGTGCTGTTCGTGGAACGCGCGCAGACGCGCTGCGTCGCGCGTCACCAGCGTGGGGGTGACGAATTGCGCGAACTCGCCGATCGCGAGCTTCTCGGAGTGGTCGCGAATCGCCTGCGGCTTGTTGAAGATGCGCGCGCCGCCGCGTTCGGCCAGTTCCAGCAGCCACGTGGACGTCACGTATTCCATGTCGAACGGCGGGTCCTTGCGCATCACCACGGCGCTGAAGCTCTTCAGCGAGCGCGGCGTGGCGGCATCGGCCGCGTACCACGTGTCGCGATGCAGGTCGGTCGTATCGCCGACGATCGCAAAACGCTGCACGTTCGCCTCGACGTCGCCGCCGGTCCACGCGAGATGCTTCGGCTCGCAGGTGTAGACCGTATGACCGCGGCGCGCGGCCTCGGCCATCATCGAGTAAGTCGAGTCTTTGTAGATCTTGAACTGCGTAAGCGGATCGGCGATGAAAAGAATGTCCATGGAGATTCCGGTGCGCCCTTAGGGCTTGGCATTGATCGTAAATAGAGTCGGTGTCGGCAGCGGGTGCGGCGCAGCGAAACTCGCGGCACAGCAAGGCGAGGCGAGGCGAGGCGAGGCGCGGCGCGCCTAGCCACGCCGCCCGCTTAAACCTGAATCGCTTCCGGATCGGTCTTTTCCAGCTCGACCGATGCAGCCAGCAAACCAAGCCGCGCCACCACCCCGTACATATAGAAGCGGTTCGGCACCGCCGCGCCGGGCTTCGCGTGCGCATCCGGCAGCGCGGTGTGCTCGAAGCCGAGCGGCACGAAGTGCATGCCGGGCGCGTTCAGGTTCTGATCGCGCTCGCGGCTGCCGTGCACGCGGTAGAAGCCGCCCACCACGTAGCGGTCGATCATGTACACGACCGGCTCGGCGACTTCCTCACCAATTCGCTCGAACGTGTACACGCCTTCCTGCACGATCACGTCGTGCACTTCGAGACCGTCTTTGGTGGCGGCCATCTTCGCGCGTTCGCGCTTGGTGAGCGCGGCCACTTCCGACGCGTCGTGCACGGTCATCACGCCCATCCCGTAAGTGCCCGCGTCCGACTTGATCACGACATACGGTTTCTCGGAGATGCCGTACTCGCGATACTTCTTGGCGATCTTCTTGAGCACGCCGTCGATCGCGTCCGCCAGCGCTTCTTCACCCGTGCGTTCCTGGAAATCGACGCCTTCCACGTGCGCGAAATACGGATTGATCATCCACGGGTCGATCTCGACCATCTTCGCGAACTTCTTCGCGACGTCGTCATAGCAGGAGAAATGCGTCGATTTGCGACGAACCGCCCAGCCCGCATGCAACGGCGGCAGCAGATACTGCTCATGCAGATTTTCGAGGATGGGCGGAATGCCGCCCGAGAGATCGTTGTTCAGCAGGATCGAGCACGGGTCGAAATTCTTCAGACCAAGCCGGCGCTGCGAGCGCTCGAGCGGTTCGAGCACGAGCTTCTGACCGTCGGACAGCGCGATCGTGACCGGCCCGACGATGCTTTCGTCGAGCGTGCCGAAACGCACATTCAGGCCGGCCTGGCGCATGATCGCGGCCAGACGGGCGACATTCTCGAGATAAAACGCGTTGCGTGTGTGGCGCTCGGGGATCACCAGCAGATTCTTCGCGTCCGGGCAGATCTTTTCGATCGACGCCATCGCGGCCTGCACGGCGAGCGGCAGCACTTCCTGCGGCAGGTTGTTGAACGCGCCGGGAAACAGGTTGGTGTCGACCGGCGCGAGCTTGAAGCCCGCGTTACGCAAGTCGACCGAACAGTAGAACGGCGGCGTGTGCTCCTGCCACTCGAGGCGGAACCAGCGTTCGATAGCGGGAGTAGCGTCGAGGATCTTCCGCTCGAGGTCGAGCAGCGGGCCGTTTAACGCCGTAACTAGGTGCGGAACCATTGATCACTCGCAGACTGGAGAAAAAAGATTGTAGAGCAAATGCTTTGTCCATTTGGGGACGGTTTCTCCATTCGCAAGCGGACGCGAATGCATTCTCGCTATCGAGTCGATAGGCGGGGAAATCTACCGTTTCCAGGATAAGCAGCAAGAAAAAAGCCCGCCATGAAGGCGGGCCAAAATCGCTGCGCTTATTTCTGGTCCGCAAGCGTGGAGCTTGCGGCGAAATTCCTTTATTCGACGTGTTCGCCGTGCAGCGTCACGTCCAGACCTTCGCGTTCCTGTTCTTCCGTCACGCGGATGCCCATCACCATGTCGATGACCTTCAGCAGGATGTAGCTCACCACGCCGCTGTAGACCAGCGTCGTCAGCACGCCCTTCGCTTGCAGAATGACGCTGCCGTCCGCGCCGCCGATGTCCTTGACCGCGAACACGCCGGTCAGCAACGCACCCACGATACCGCCGATGCAGTGCACGCCGAACGCGTCGAGCGAGTCGTCGTAACCGAGCTTGTGCTTGAGCCACGTGGCCGACCAGAAGCAGATCACGCCTGCCGCAATGCCGATCACCAGCGAACCCGTCATACCGACAAAGCCCGAAGCCGGCGTAATCGCCACCAGACCCGCCACGGCGCCCGACACGATACCGAGCACCGACGGCTTACCCTTGGCCGCCCATTCGGCGAACATCCATGCGAGCGCTGCGGCTGCCGTTGCCACTTGCGTAGCGAACATCGCGAAACCGGCACGGCCGTCTGCCGCCACTGCCGAACCCGCGTTGAAGCCGAACCAGCCCACCCACAGCATTGCGCCACCGACCAGCGTGAGCGTCAGGTTGTGCGGAGCCATCGCTTCCTTGCCGTAGCCGACACGCTTGCCGAGCACCAGCGCGCAGACCAGCGCCGCGATACCGGCGTTGATGTGCACCACCGTGCCGCCCGCGAAGTCGAGGATGCCTGCCGTCGCCAGCCAGCCGGTCGGTTCCCAGACCATGTGCGCGATCGGCGAGTAGACGATGATCGACCACAGCGTCATGAACACCAGCATTGCCGAGAACTTCATACGATCGGCAAACGCGCCCGTGATCAGCGCCGGGGTGATGATCGCGAACGTCATCTGATAGACGACATAGACCGTTTCCGGGATCGTCGGCGCGAGGTGGCTGACGGTCAGCGTCGTGGCCTTATCGCCCTTGATGTAGTTCATGCCGGCCATGAAGAAGCGCGAGAAGCCGCCGATGAACGAGTTACCCGGCGTGAACGCGAGCGTATAGCCCACCACCACCCAGATGATCGACACGAGGCAGGTGATCGCGAAGCTTTGCATCAGGATCGCGAGCACGTTCTTCTTGCGGACCATGCCGCCGTAGAACAGCGCCAGACCGGGGATCGTCATGAACAGCACGAGCGCGGTGGAGGTCAGCATCCAGGCGGTGTCGCCCGAATTGATCTTCGACGAATCGACCGAGAACGGCGCGGTCGGTGCGGCAGGGGCTGCGTCTGAAGCTGCCGGAGCGGCGGCCGCGGCGCTGGCAGCCGGAGCAGCGGATGCGTCTGCGGCCGGTGCCGAAGCTGCTGCCGCGGCAGGGGCTGCCGAGGCGTCCGGCGCCGGCGCGCTCGCCGTCGTATCGGAAGCAGCGGCCGAAGCGGCTGCGGGGGCGGAAGCGTCGTCCGCGAGGGCGGCGCCGATACCGCCCGCAAGCAGCGAACCGGCCATCAGCAAGGACATCAATAATTTACGCATCTTCGTTTCCTCTTGTCGCTATCTGTGTCGCTATCTTTTGGTGTTACAGAGCGTCCGCGCCGGTCTCCCCGGTGCGAATCCGAATCACCTGCTCGATCGGCGTGACAAAAATCTTGCCGTCGCCGATCTTGCCGGTGCGTGCCGCGCGTTCCAGCGCCTCGATCGCCTGATCGACGATGTCGTCGGAGACCGCGGCCTCGATCTTCACCTTCGGCAGAAAATCGACGACGTATTCGGCGCCGCGATACAGCTCCGTGTGGCCTTTCTGGCGGCCAAAGCCCTTGACTTCCGTCACCGTGATGCCGGAGACGCCGATGGCCGACAAGGCTTCGCGCGCCTCATCGAGCTTGAACGGCTTGATGATTGCGGTAATGAGTTTCATGACATCCCTCGCTTAAGTTGCGTAACCCGTTGCGTACCCGTTTGCATACCCGTTGCGTAACCCGACTGCGTACCCGTAACCCATTCGTGTGGTCTCGTTCCGCTGCCGGAAAAGCGGCCGGCAGTGCGCGCCGGGCAGTAACAGCAACTCGCATGCCATGTTGTGTCAGACTTCGGCTAGGGCACGCCGCCAAAGGCGCGCGAGCGGCCCTGGCCGGATGGCTAACGTTGACGGGGCGTGCTGGCGCGGCTTATGGATCGTTGCTAGAGTGTTCGAACGCTTTGACACCGGACCCGCGCACCAAAGGGGCTCATACCGCGGTACCGGCCACCCGCTCATGCACCAAGAAGGCCCATTCGCCTTAGCAAAGCACAAACGCAACGAAACATGCACATTTTTTGTGCGCCATGAGGAACACCATGAAACAACCTAACGATGTCTTCAACGATTTTCAGGCCCGCATGAGCGAGCTCTTCAAGAACTCACCGGCCAAAGATGTCGAACGCAACGTCAAGGCGATGCTGTCGCAGGGCTTTTCCCGGCTCGACCTGGTCACGCGCGAGGAATTCGACACGCAGACCCAGGTGCTGGTGCGCACCCGCGCGCGCCTCGAAGAGCTGGAGCGTCGCGTCGCCGAACTCGAACAGAAGCTGCCGGTCACGACGCAAACGTCTTGAGGCATAAGGCCTAGCTCGCAGCGAATTGCATAGCGCTGCATCAGTTGCGCTTTAGCTGCACATCACTGGCAAGCGAGCCGTGACGTCATCAGCGTTTTAGGGGACCCGCGCGCGTTCAGGCGCGCTGTCCGACGGGAGAAAACATGTCGCTTGCCGTGGTGCGCAGTCGCGCGCCGGCCTCTGGCCGCGCGCCTGAAGTAACCGTCGAGGTTCACCTCGCCAACGGATTACCCTCTTTTTCGATCGTCGGCCTCCCCGATCTCGAAGTGCGCGAAAGCCGCGAACGCGTGCGCGCGGCGCTGCAGAACTGCGACTTCGATTTCCCGGTCCGGCGCATCACCGTCAATCTCGCGCCCGCCGATCTGCCGAAAGAGTCCGGCCGCTTCGACCTGCCAATCGCGCTGGGCATTCTGGCGGCGAGCGGACAGATTCCAGCGGAATCGCTCCTCCATCGCGAATTCGCCGGCGAACTCTCGCTGACGGGCGCGCTGCGCCCGATGCGCGGCGCTTTCGCAATGGCATGTGGCACGGCACGCAGCGCGGCGTCTCATGGCGGAACGTTCGGAGGTCTTTCCTCATCGGCGCCCGCGCATGACCACGAAGCGTCGGCCCAGCGCACGCCACAGCTTTATCTGCCGGCCGCCAGTGCGGCGGAAGCGGCGCTCGTGCCTGGCGTCGATGTCTATGGCGCCGCCGATTTGCCGGCACTGTGCGCTCATCTCGCCGGCGCCACCGACGGCCGGCTTTATCCGATGGCAGCCCCGGATCTCGCCGAAGCGGCGCCCGCGCTCGTTCCGGACATGTCCGACGTGATCGGCCAACGTGGCGCACGCCGTGCCCTCGAAGTCGCCGCGGCAGGCGGACACCACGTGTTGATGGTCGGGCCGCCCGGTGCCGGCAAATCGATGCTCGCGGCCCGCCTGCCGGGCCTGTTGCCGCCGATGACGGACGACGAAGCGCTCACGTCCGCGGCGTTGCTGTCCGCGAGCCGGGCCGGTTTCACGCCGTCGCGCTGGCGCCAGCGGCCGTTTCGCGCGCCGCACCATTCGTCGAGCGCGGCGGCATTGGTCGGCGGACGCAATCCGCCGCAGCCCGGCGAAATCACACTCGCGCATCTGGGCGTGCTGTTCCTCGACGAACTGCCGGAATTCGAACGCAATGTGCTGGAAACACTGCGTGAGCCGCTCGAAGCCGGCCGCATCACCATTTCTCGCGCTGCGTTGCAGGCGGATTTTCCCGCCGCCTGCCAGTTGATCGCCGCGATGAACCCATGCCCTTGCGGGTGGCGTGGAGACCCCAATGGCCGTTGCCGCTGCACACCGGAGATCGCGACGCGCTATTTGCGCAAGCTGTCCGGTCCGCTGCTCGACCGGATCGACATCCAGATCGAGATTCCCGCACTGACTCCCGCGGAGTTGTCAGCGCGCTCGAGCGTCACCGGAGAAACGAGCGCGGCGATCGCACGCCGGGTCAGCGCGGCTCGCGATCGGCAACTGACGCGGCAAGGCAAAACGAATCGGGAACTGGCCGGGCGCGAAGTCGACGAAGTTTGCCGCCCCGACGCCGCAGGCGAATCGCTGTTACGCGAAGCCGGCGAGCGCTTCGGCTGGTCGGCGCGCGCTTACTACCGCGTTTTGAAGGTGGCACGCACGATCGCCGACCTCGCCGGCGCGGCGACACCGAGCGTTGCCCAGGTCGGAGAAGCGGTTCAGTACCGGCGCGCTTTCAGTTCAGGATAAGTGGAAAAATTAACTGTCAAGACTTGACTTATGCACACACGCCCACTTTTGATAAATTTTGAAACAACTGAAAGGCCCGCGTAGCCTGAAACTTCAAAGCCATTGATTTTATTGATCTTTTTAAATGACCCCGATTGCGACGAACCTGACAGGAAGCCCGCCGGATGGGGCATCTGCGGCAAAAAAAGCAGACTTCTCAACAGAGTTATCCACAGGCGCGGCGAGGAAACTGAAAATCTCAACGTAAACCGGCAATTAGCACGCGATGCTGCGAAGGAACTTTCACTGTGGGGCGCATTTTGTCGCACGCCATGCCGGCCAAAACTACCGCTTTTAATACAGCTGGAACGACGAAAAAAATTGATCGATCTGTTCCTGAGGCAGCGGCTTGGACGCAATGATCGCCGCCTGGTAAGCATGCCGGCCGCGCACCACCAGTCGGGCGTAGACGGTGCGCGCCTCATGCTGCGAACCTGCTGCGCCGCTCAATTTCATCTCCAGGCCCAGCACCTGACCGCCGGCCGCCAGTGGAATTTGCACCGCGTGGGCGTCGGGCGCAGCGCCGACGTTGCGGGCAAGGCCGTTGCGCAGGAAGTCGAGCGCGGCCCGCTGCGTCGCCGGGTCGTCGCTCGGCAGCATCACGGTGCCGACGGCAAATACGGCGTCGCCGGCTTCGGCTGTCTGCATCGCCATCTGCATTGGCGCGCCGGCGATCTGCACTGCGCGCTGGTCGTTGCCGGGCTTGGCCGGCAAATCGACAGTGTAGCCGTTGTCGTTATTCATGACGGTGCGCCAGTCGTAGGTCGGCGAACACGCGGTCAGCGCGCCGCCGAGCACCACGAGGCCGACCACGCCGGCGAGCGACGCGAGCATGCGCTGCGGCCGCGCCGCTGCACCGGCAGCGCGACCGCCGACGCGACCCGCTGGCGGTCGCGAATCGGATGGGAAGCGAAAACAGCTTGCCGCACGCGTGAAGCGCCCGGCAGCGCGACGGCTAACGGCGGATTGGACCAGCAGATGGCAAAACGAATGACGAAAAAGAAGACGCAAAGTACGGAAAGCAGTTCGGAGCATGGCGGCGCGAGATCGGACTAACAGGAACGTAAAACGCCATTATCCGCTTCAGGCCCCCCGCGCTGCCGCGCCAGCGGAATGAGGCTACAATAGCGACGCTGTGCAACACCGGGCGCAAAGCCCCAACCAACGCACTGTCCCGCGCATCTGGCGCGACTCCCGAGGTTCTGTTCATGAGCTCCACTTCGTCTACCGCCGCCCGTCGCGCGAATCCGATCCGCTACATCGTGATGGCCGTTGTCGCCGTCGCGCTCGCCGTGGCCGGTTATTTCGCGTTTGCCGGCCAGCAGCGCGTGCCCGATGCGACCTTCACGTTGCTGTCCGGCCAGAAAGTCTCGACCGCCGACCTGAAAGGCAAGGTCTATCTCGTCAACTTCTGGGCGACGAGTTGCGACACCTGCATGAAGGAAATGCCGCAAATGGTTCAGACCTATAACCGCTTCAAGGGCAAAGGTCTGGAATTCGTCGCAGTGGCAATGAATTACGACGCGCCGATGTACGTGACCAACTACACGCAAACGCGCCAGTTGCCGTTCAAGGTCGCAATGGACGACGGCTCGGCTGCCAAGCAGTTCGGCAACGTCCAGCTCACGCCAACCACGTTCCTTGTGGATAAAGACGGCAAAATTCTCAAGCGCTACGTGGGCGAGCCGCAATTCGCGGAACTCGACCAGTTGCTGGAAAAGGCGTTGAACGCCGCCTGACGCTGAAACCGAGCGCCCCGGCGCGCAATCCGATCTGCGTCAAAAGAATCACAAGAATCACCAGTCTCGAAACACCCCGGTGGCAGCGGCAAAACGCCGCTTCGCCGCCGGCGCGTCAAAACCTCACCGCTCCCCTTCCCCTTTGGCCGCAAGGCCATATCGCTTGATCTTCTCGTAGAGCGTGGCTTTGCCGAGTTGCAGTTTGTCCGCGGCCACCGCGACGACACCGCCGGTCTGCTCCAACGCTTCCGCGATCACCGCCCGTTCGAATTGCTCGACGCGCTCTTTCAAGGGTTGCGCGACCGCGCCTTCTTCAGAGAACGACATGACCGGATCGTCCGCGACACCGAGCACGAAACGATCGGCGGCATTGCGCAATTCCCGCACGTTGCCCGGCCAGTCGCGCTGCATCAGGCCCGCACGCTGACGGTCGGTAAGAATCGGCGCGGGGCGCTGGTAACGCACAGCCGCGTCCAGCAGGAAATGCTCGAACAGCGGCACGATGTCTTCACGCCGTTCGCCCAACGGCGGCAGCGCGATCGTCACCACGTTCAGCCGGTACAGCAAATCGCGGCGAAACGAGCCATCCGCGACATGCTCGGCCATATCGCCCTTCGCAGCGGCAACCACGCGGCAATTCACGCGAATCGGCTGATTCGAGCCGAGCCGCTCGAGCACACCGTCCTGCAACACGCGCAGCAACTTCACCTGCAACGCGAGCGGCATGCTTTCGATTTCGTCGAGGAACAGTGTGCCGCCCGACGCATGTTCGAGCTTGCCGATCCGGCGTTTCGCCGCCCCGGTGAATGCGCCCGGTTCATAGCCGAACATTTCCGACTCGAACATCGGCTCGGGCAACGCACCGCAGTTCACCGCGATAAACGGCTTGTCCCGCCGCGGCGACATTTCATGCAGACTGCGCGCAATCAGTTCCTTGCCCGCGCCGGTATCGCCGTTGATCAGCACCGACGCATCCGTCGGCGCGACATTCGCGATCAGCCGTCGCACCTGCTCGATCGCCGGGCTGCGACCGATAATCCGCGGCGCCACCGAATTCTGCTCGGCGAACTCGCGGCGCAGCGCGAGGTTTTCGAGCACCAGCTTGCGGCGCTCCAACGCTCGCCGCACGGTCTCGATCAGACGTTCAGATGCAAAGGGCTTTTCGATGAAGTCATAAGCGCCGTCACGCATGGCTTGCACGGCCATCGAGATGTCGCCGTGACCGGTCACCAGAATCACCGGCACATCGGGCGCGCGTTCGTGGCATTGCGCGAGCAGTTCGAGTCCGCTCGCGCCCGGCAAGCGGATATCGCTGACGATCACCCCGGAGAAATCGGCGGTGATCATTTTCGCCGCGGCTTCCGCGGACGGGTGGCCGATCACGTCGAAGCCCGCCAGTTGCAAGCTCTGCACGCTGGCGCGCCGCACCAGTTCGTCGTCTTCGATATACAGCACTTGCAGGCCGTGGTTCAGCATGTCGTTCTCGTGTGATTCAGGAGCCCGTGGTGAGCGGGTCCGAGGTAGGGCTTGTCGGCACGCGCGCGCGGCGCAGCGTCAACACGAATAATGCGCCGCCGTCCGCCGCGTTGCGCGCAACCAGCGTACCGCCGCAATCGCGCGCGATCGACGACGAAATCGCAAGGCCGAGGCCCAGCCCCTGGCCCATTTCCTTCGTCGTGAAGAACGGTTCGAACAGACGCGGCAGCACGTCGTCGGGAATGCCGGGGCCGTTGTCGCGCACGGCGATGGACAGGGTCGCGCCGGCAACTTCGACGTCGATCGAGATGCGCGGCGGCGTGATGCCCGCAGTGGCGTCCAGCGCGTTGCCGAACAGATTGATCAGCACCTGTTCGAGCCGCAGATCGTCGCAGTTGGCGGTCAGTTGCGGATGGTCGTCGGCGAGATTCAGCGGCGTGCGCGCACCGGTTTGCGCATCGAACAAAGTGAATTCGACCTCGACGCCTTGCAGCCGTTTTTGCAGCAGCGCGAGCACGTTGCGCAGCGCACGCACGATCGGCGCGCGCGCACTGCGCGGCCGCGCCCGGCCGACGAAAAGCTTCAGTTGATTGGTGATCTTGCCCATGCGCTCGGTGAGCGCCGCGATCGCTTCGAGATTGTCTCGCGCCGACGCCTGATCGCCTCGCTCCAGCAGCACGCGTGTGTTGTCCGAAAAACCGCGCAGCGCCGCGAGCGGCTGATTCAGTTCATGCGTGATGCCGGCCGCCATCTGGCCGAGCGCGGCGAGCTTGCTGGCCTGGATCAGTTCGTCGTGCGCGGCGCGCAGTTCCTGTTCCGCGCGCGTGCGTTCGGCCACCTCCCGTTGCAACTGCTCGTTCGCCTCCGACAGATCCGCGGTGCGTTCGGCCACCCGCCGGTTCAGTTCCGCATAGGCCTTCTGCAGCAGCGTGCGGCTCTTCATCACTTCGCGCACTCGCGCGCGGCGCATGCGCCAGTAGAACGCAAGCAACGCAAGCGACACATAGCCGAACGCGGTGACGATGGTCGCGTAACGGGCGTCGGCGTCGACCGGATCGACGGGCGACATGGTGAGCAGATGCCAGTCGGGCTCGCCCATCCCGCGCCGCGAAGCGAGATAGCGCGGCGCATAGCGGCCGCCGCCGATCCGCACGATTTGCGCATTGCCTTCGAGCGTGCGTTCGATCGTCACCGGCAGCGGCGGGATCGGCTGCTGTGCGTACTGACGCGCCTGGTAGATCGAATCGGCGACCTGGCCCGAGAGCGGCCGGATCGTGTGATATTTCCACGCCGGCACTGAGGAAAGAAAGATCACGCCGTGGTCGTCGGTAACGACGAGCGGTTCGGACGCGTCCGCGCCCTGAAACCATTCGAGATCGAGTTTGACCACCGCCACGCCGACAATCCGGTCGTCGCGCCGCACCGGCTGCGACACGTAATAGCCGGGCGCTTGCGAGATCGTGCCGATGCCGAAGAAACGGCCCACGCCGCCCTTCATCGCATCGACGAAATACGGCCGGAATTGGTAGCCCGCGCCGATGAAGCTGCCTGGTCCGTCCCAGTTGCTCGCGGCCACGCAATAACCGTCGAGCGGAATGATGTAGGTGACCGTGGCCCGCGCGTGGCGGTTGAGGTCTTCGAGATAGAGATTGGCGCGGTGAACGTTGGCCGGACTCGGATCGACCAGCACGTCCTGAACGATCGGATGCTCGGCGAGCAGATAAGGCAGCGATTCGTAGCGCTCGAGCGTGCTCTTCAGCGCGTTGGTGGTGCGATCGACGCGCACCGACGCGTTGCGCCGCAAGCTGTCGATCCCGCGTTGCCATGCAAATGTGTACGTGAGCCCGCACGCTGCGACGAGCCCGGCAACGAGCACGAAGAGGATCAGCAGGCGGCGCGTCACGTTGGCAATATCCGATCGGTGGGGATCAGCTATTGTGGCATACGGCGCCGCCGCGTCGTGCCCGGAGTCGTGCCGGAGGTGGCGCCCGGAGTCATGCCCGGCGCCGGCCTGGCCGGCAGGCGGTGCGACGGATCGGCGTGCTGCTGCCGGCTTCATGCGCGCCGCCCCGCGGCCACGATCCGGCTCAGACGCCGGCCGTTTCTTTGACCGCCACACGGCCGCCCAGCGCGGCGTTCAGCTTGTTGCGGTCCAGTTCCTTTTCCCAAGCCGACACCACGACCGTCGCCACGCCGTTGCCGACGATGTTGGTCAGCGCGCGGCATTCGCTCATGAAGCGGTCGATGCCGAGAATCAGCACCATGCCCGACAGCGGAATGGTCGGCACCACCGCGAGCGTTGCCGCCAGCGTGATGAAGCCCGCGCCGGTCACGCCGCTTGCGCCCTTCGAGGTCAGCATCGTCACCGCCAGCAGCGTGAGCTGTTGCGTCCACGTGAGGTCGGTGTTGGTAGCCTGAGCGATGAACAGCACGGCCATCGTCATATAGATGTTGGTGCCGTCGAGGTTGAACGAATAGCCGGTCGGCACCACGAGGCCCACCACCGAGCGCGAGCAGCCGAGCTTTTCGAGCTTCAGCATCAGTTGCGGCAGCGCCGCTTCCGACGAGCTCGTGCCCAGCACGATCAGCATCTCTTCCTTGATGTAGCCGACGAAGCGAAGAATGTTGAAGCCCACCGCGCGCGCGATGATGCCGAGCACGACCACCACGAACACGATCGAGGTCAGATAGAACGTGCCGATCAGCTTGAGCATCGGCAGCAGCGAGCCGATGCCGTACTTGCCGATCGTGAACGCCATCGCGCCGAACGCGCCGATCGGCGCAAGCTTCGTGATGATGCGCACGACGCCGAACAGCACATGCGAGAGGCCGTCGATGAAGTTCGTCACGACCTTGCCCTTCTCGCCCGCCGTTGCGAGCACTGCGCCGAACAGCAGCGCGACCAGCAGGATCTGCAGGATTTCACCCTGCGCGAACGCCGACGAGATCGTGTCCGGAATGATGTGCATCAGGAAGTCGACGGTGGTCTGGCCGTGCGCCTTCGCGGCGTACGACGCGACTGCCTTGCCGTCGAGCGTCGCCGGATCGATGTTGAAGCCGACGCCCGGCTTCAGCACGTGCGTCGCGATCAGGCCGAGCACCAGTGCGAACGTCGAGACGACTTCGAAGTACAGCAGCGCCTTGCCGCCGACGCGCCCGACCTTCTTCATGTCTTCCATGCCGGCGATGCCGGTCACCACCGTACAGAAGATGATCGGCCCGATCACCATCTTGATCAGCTTGATGAAGCCGTCGCCGAGCGGCTTCATGTCGACGGCCAGGTTCGGGTAGTAATGTCCGAGCGCGATGCCGATGATGATCGCCACGATCACCTGGACGTACAGCACTTTATGGATAGGTTTCTTCACGATGTTTCCTGCGATGTGGATGAGCTCAAGGCCTGCCACGCTGCGCATCATGCGAACGAAGACTCGTCACGCCTGTGCACGGCATTAGGCCGCGACAAGACGACGAATTCAGAAATACCGGGAAGGGAAATCGGACATCGTTGTCTCCTTGCTTTAGTTGTCGGACCGTTGCGGCCGCGCATTCTTATTTGCAAGGTCGATGCCAGCTTGAGAAATGTCTGAACGCTTTGATTTCTCGGGCTTTTTTGGCGTGCTACGGCGCGCGCCGTCCGGGATTCCAGAAATCCGGACGAAGGCCGTCGGGAAATCGGGAATCGGCCTGCGTCAAAACCTCGGGAAAACCCGGAGAGCCTTGCAGGCCGTGGCTTTCCGGTTTCAGGCGAGGTCTCGCGTCGCCGTCATGCTCGCGGGTTTTTATGCG
The DNA here is from genome assembly GCF_046030735.1 of Paraburkholderia xenovorans. Lineage (GTDB taxonomy): Bacteria > Pseudomonadota > Gammaproteobacteria > Burkholderiales > Burkholderiaceae > Paraburkholderia > Paraburkholderia xenovorans_A. The sequence goes on along the minus strand of NZ_JAQQBV010000012.1, from coordinate 88,064 downwards.
CCGCTTTCTTCCAGCACCAGCAGATTCTCATGCGAGAACCCGAGCGACACCGGTTGCCCGCGCTCGGGCAAACCGCGATTCGGGTCGTTGAAGATGTCGAGCGAAATGACCGCGTCTTTCACGCGCGTGCGGATGCGCACCACCGCGCCGAGAAAATTCACTTCTTCGACGGTCGCCTGCAACGTGTTGCGGCCCGGCGCGGCCGGTTCGAGCACGATCGCTTCCGGCCGCAGCGCGAGCATGCGCTGCCGGCCCGCGTCGCCCGCCGGCAAGGCTTGCGTCGTGGTGAGTTCCTGGCCGTCGACGACCATCTTGCCGGTCTTCGGATCGACCACCTGCCCCGCCAGGATGTTCAGCGTGCCGACGAACGACGCGACAAAGCGCGTGCGCGGATAGTTGTAGATCTCGGACGGCGAGCCGATCTGCTCGACACGCCCCTCGTTCATCACGACGATGCGATCGGAAATCGACAGCGCTTCTTCCTGGTCGTGCGTGACGAAAATCGACGTGATGCCGAGTTCGCGCTGCAACGCGCGGATATCCTGGCGCAACGAGATGCGGATTTTCGCGTCGAGCGCGGAAAGCGGCTCGTCGAGCAACAACACTTGCGGCTTGCCGGCTAGCGCCCGTGCGAGCGCCACGCGCTGCTGCTGGCCGCCCGACAACTGCCACGGATAACGCTCGCCGAGATGCGGCAGCTTGATCAACTGCAGCATGTCCTCGACACGCTTCTGGATTTCCGCCTGCGGACGATGCGTGATCTTCAGGCCGAAACCGATGTTGTCCGCCACCGTCATGTTAGGAAACAGCGCGTACGACTGGAACACCATGCCGACCTTGCGCTGCCGCGTGCGCAGATTCGTGACGTCCTTGTTGTCGAGGCGGATCACGCCGCGTGTCGGCGTTTCGAAGCCGGCGATCATCCGCAGCACGGTGGTCTTGCCGCAGCCCGACGGTCCGAGGAACGTGATGAATTCACCACGCTCGATTTTCATGTCGAAGTGATGCAGCGCGGTGTTCGCCCCGAAGGACTTATGCAGATTTTCGATTTCGAGAAATGCCATGATTCGCCGCCTTAATCAGTCAAACGAGTCCGTCAGATTTTTTGGCCGCTCAACGCGCGGGCCGAACCGAATACCTGAATCAAGCCCATCGATGCCCACGTGATCACGAACGCGATGATCGCCAGCGCCGACGGTTCATACGCGCGATTCGCGCCGATCAGTTGCAGATACGGACCGAACGCGGGCCGGTCGAGCAGGCTCGCCAACGTGAACTCGCCGATCACCACCGCGAACGTGAGAAACGCGCCCGACAGGATGCCCGAGCGGATGTTCGGAAAGATCACTTTGAACAGAATCGTCGGCCATCCCGCGCCGAGGCATTCGGCGGCTTCGGTGAGCGAGCGCACGTCGACGGCGCGCAAACCGGCATCCACCGCGCGGTACATGTACGGCAGCGACAGCGTCACGTAGCCGAACACGAGCAGCACGTCGGTCGCGCGTTCGTTGCCGGTGAGCGGCAGAATCGAGCTGCTGTTGTAGATGCGCAGATAGCCGAACACGATCACGATCGCCGGCACGACGAGCGGCAGCAGCGTGATGAACTCGACGATCGGCCGCAACCGCGGCAGCCGCAATTGCACCCAGTACGCGGTCGGCACCACCAGCAACACGCCGACGACGATCGTCAGCACCGCCATCAGCATCGAATAGCCGAACGACGCCTGAAACCGCGGATCGGACAGCACGACGCTGTACGCCTCGAAGCTGTAAGTACCGCGCTTCATCCGCAGACTGAACTCGAACGTGGCGATCAACGGAATCAGAAAATACAGCGAACCGACGATCATCGCGGTCCACGCCCCCACACGCGACTGGCTTTTCATCGACGTCCCCTTTCAGCGCGCGAGCGCAACCAGATGTAGCCGCCGTTCGAGAGGCCCGTCACCAGCACCATGCCGAGCGCGAGCGCGTAGCCGAGGTTCTGGTTGTGCATCACGTCGCCGCGAATTTGCGCGTACAGCAGGATCGTGACGATGTTCAGCGAACTGCCGGTCAACGCATAAGCCGTCGCAACCGCGCCGAACGAGTTGGCGAACAGCAGCAGCGTCGCGCCGAGCACGCTCGGCCATAGCACCGGCAACGCGACGTGACGCCAGTATTGGAAAGCCGTGCCGCCGAGGCAATCGCAGGCTTCGCGCCATTCGCGCTTCAGGCCGTCGAGCGCGGGCGTGACGATCAGCACCATCAGCGGAATCTGGAAGTACAGGTAAGTCAGCGTCAAACCCGAGAAGCTCAGCACGCTGAAGCCGGTCGAGTACAGATTGAAGCCGAGATACTTTTTCAGCAACACGGTGACGAGCCCGACGCGCCCCAGCGTGCAGATGAACGCGAACGCGAGCGGTACGCCGGCGAAGTTCGACGCGACGCCGGAAAACGTCATCAAGGTCGGGCGAATCCAGCCGGGCAGTTTGCCTTGCACCGCGGCCCATGCGAGCAGCGAGCCGATCAGCGCGCCGCCGAGCGCCGATGCGGCGCTGACCTTGAAACTGATCCAGTACGCGTCCAGCACGGTCGGCTGGAGCAGATCGCGGAAATTGGCGAGCGTGAAGTGGCCTTGCGAATCCTGGAATGCGCCGACCATCAGAAAGCCGGTCGGCAAAATCAGGAACAGCAGCGCGAACGTGAAGAACGGCACCACGCCGATCCAGCTGAGAATCTGCGCGGTGCGGTCCGGACCGTTCACGCGCGGCGTTGGCGTGGGCGCAGTCGGAGCCGGCAGCTCCGTGTGCACCAATCCAGTTTCCGATGAAGCGCTCATAGCTCACCCTTGCGGCAATGGCTGACGCCCGACGCGCCGCTCAGGTCGGGCAGCGCGCCGGCGTTGAATCGATACGTTGCAAAGATTGCGATCGACAGGCTCGGCGTGCAGGCAGTTCGCGATCGACCCGCATCGCGAGCGGCATGAATGCCGCGCCTGCTTTCTCGCGTGCGCTTACTTGACGTTCGCGCCGACCGCTTCGTCCCAGTGCTTGGTGATGGTGTCCTTATAGGCGTCCTGCTGGGACAGCGTCGGGAACACCACATTCTTGTACGCCGACGGCGGCGGCAGCTTGTCGAGCAGCGCCTGCGGGACCTTCTTCCCGGCGACCAGTTCGTTGTAGCGCATCGGATGGCAATAGCCGGTCAGCCAGCCGATCTGGCCTTCGTCCGAGTACAGGTATTCCATCCACAGCTTCGCGGCATTCGGGTGCGGCGCGTAAGCGCTGATCGCCTGCACGTAGACGCCGGCGACCACGCCCGTCTTCGGAATCACCACCTGCACCTTCGGATTGCCCTTCAGCGTGTCGCGGTCGGCCAGTGCGTTGTAGTCCCAGCGCACGACGATCGGCGTAGTGCCTTGCGCGAGCGACGCAGCCTTGCCGATCACCGGCACGAAGTTGCCGTTCTTGTTCAGGGTCGCGAAATACTGGAGACCGGCCTTGTCGGCCTTGCTCGCGTCGCCCTTGCTTTGCGACAGGCCCGCCGCGAACACCGCCTGGATCGCCTGGTTCGCCGAGCGCGGGTCGCCGGCCAGCGACACCGCGTTCTTGTAATCGGGCTTGAGCAGATCGCTCCAGTCGGCGGGTGCCTTGTCGATCATATCGGCGTTCACTTCGAACGACAGCACGCCGTAGTAGTCGCCGTACCAGTAGCCGTCGGCGTCTTTCGAATCTTTAGGAATCGAGTTCCACGACGCGACCTTGTACGGTTGCAGCAAACCTTCGGCCTTCGCGCTCGGACCGAACGACAAACCGACATCGATCACGTCCGGCGCCTGCGGGCCCTTGTTGCCCTTGTTCGCCTTGATCGCTTCGATTTCGTCGCCCGAACCCGCATCCGGATTCAGTTCGTTGATCTTGATGCCGTACTTCTTCTGAAAGCCGGCCACCAGTTGACCGTAGTTGCACCAGTCGTGCGGCAACGCGATCACAGTGAGCTGACCTTCCTGTTTGGCAGCGGCGATCAGCGCGTCGAGCGGCGCGGCCGACGCGCTGTTCACGCAGACTGCGGCGGCGCCGGCCACGGCCGACAGCGTAAATATGCGGGCTAAAGCGGTGCGGTTCATGGTGTTCCCCATCCTCTGCCGAAATTGCTACGTTTGGAAAATTTCTAATTCGTATGCTTCGAACGTGTGCTCACCGATGTTTCCCGCGCCCGCCTGCCATTGCGCTCACTCCGCGCGCTCAGCCCGGATTTGGCGCGCCAGAAAACATGTCGTGCGTGAGCGTGTCGATGCGATCCGTGCAGATCATGTCGACGCCCCACTGCGCGAGCACGCGCGCCTGCGCCGGATCGTTCACCGTGTAGACCAGCACTCGCAAGCCGGCCGCGCGAATCTCGGCGACCAGCGCTTCGCTCAGATAGCGGTGACTTGCATGCAAGGACACGCAGTCCAGTTCGCGCACGATACGCAACCAGTCCGCCGGCACTTCCTCGAACAGCATCCCGCGCGGCAACGAAGGCGCCGCGTCGCGCGCGGCCGCCAGCGCTTCGAACGAGAACGACGACAACAGCGGCGGCGTTTGCCCTTGCCAAAGATCCAGAGCGCCGCCGGCCACCAGACGCCCGGTGATCTCATCACGCCCCGGACACGGTTTGATTTCGATGTTGGCTGCGATGCCGTCGCGCGCGCAACGCTCAGCGGCTTCGGCGAGCGTCGGCAAGCGCGTGCCGACGAAGTCCGGCCCGAACCACGCGCCGGCGTCGAGCGAGCTCAATTGCTGCCACGTGTGCTCGGCCGCTGCGCCGTGACCGTTGGTGGTGCGCTCGAGCGTGTCGTCGTGAAGCAGAAAGAGCTGATTGTCGGCGGATAGCTTGGCGTCGAATTCGACCATGCGATAGCCGTAGCGCACACACGCGTCGAAGCCGGCCAGCGTGTTCTCCGGCGCCAGCTTGCCGCCGCAACGATGCGCAACCAGTTGCGCATACGGCCAGTCTGCGGATGAAGCGCGATCGATCCCATTTCCTACGTTTGCCACGTCCCGTTACCTTTCAGATAGAGCAGATAGAAGATGCTCTCGACACGTACCCGATCGCCACCGTTGCGATACCGCCCGATGCCTTTCGTACAACCGCCGCGCGCGAGCCCCGCGCGTAGTATCGCGCTATTGGCCAGCCACGCCCAGAATCTATTATGGCCACGCCACCGTGCGGCCCAACTGCCAAAAAGCGCCGAGGAATGTTCGAAATCAGACATTTCAATTCCTTTTCGAACATTTGATGTTCGAAACAGGCGCCGCGCTTCGATTTGCGAAGGCTAAATTCAAATACACAAAGTTGCAAGCTGCCAAAAAAATACAACACAATCGGGCTAAAGTAGTACGCTTGACATGCTGCGGACACACATTCGTGTCCACGATGTTGCACACAGAACAAGCCGCGTGAATGCGTGTTTGCATCCAGGGAAAATTGCATGTGGCAGGAAGACCGTCATCAGAGAATTCGCGCGTTGCTGTCTACGCTGCAGCGCGTGTCGACCGAACGGATCATGGCGGACCTCGGGGTATCGCGCGAAACGGTGCGGCGCGATCTGCTGGACCTCGAAGCGCTGGGGGAATTGCGGCGCGTGCATGGCGGCGCGATCAAGCCCGCCGACGAAGCGCCGATCGCCGAGCGCGCGCACATGCGCGTCAAATCGAAAACGTCGATTGCCAAGGCGGCCACCGGTCTGATCGCGAGCGGCCAGACGCTGTTTATCGACGCGGGCACCACCACTGCAGCGCTCGCTGAAGAACTCGCGAAACTGGCGAACCTGACGATCGTCACCAACTCGATCGACGTCGCGATGAAACTGCGCGGCGCGGTCGAACAATCGGAAGCGGCCAACGAGGTGATTCTGCTCGGCGGTTCGATCAGCGACCGCGCAATGGCGACCACCGGCGCGACCACCGTGCTCGACATCCAGCGCTTTCGCGCGGACATTGCGCTGTTGTCGCCGGTCGGCATCGACCACCGGCATGGCGCGACCAACTACGATCACGCGGAAACCGAAGTGGCGCGCGCGATGGTGGCCAACGCGGACCGTGTCGTGATCCTCGCCGACTACAGCAAGATCGGTCAACGCAGCCGGATTTCGTACTGCCCGGTCGACAGGATCGATGTGCTCGTCACCAACAAAAAGGCGGCCGAAGCCGCCGATTTCAACGCGCTGAAAAAGAAGCTGGAAGAGATCGTGCTGGCATAGCGCCGGCTTTTTACTCTTTCACGTACATCGTGTCGAGCGCTCGCTTGCGCAGACGCGTGTCGTGCAGCGCGCCGGCCGCGTCGAGCACCGGATAGGCCGTCGAGCAGAACAGCGAGTTCAACCGCTTCATGTCGCTGATCAGGTCCAGATGCAATGCGCTGGTCTCGATGCTGCGCAGTGTCTGACCGGCAAGCCGGTCGAGATGCGCATAGGAATAGGCACGCTCCAGATCGCGGAAGCGCTCTTTCTCGGCAAGCAGACGCTCGGCGCAACGCAGGTCGTTGTTGAGGAATACCGAGAGCCCGAGTTGCAGATTGCTGACGAGCCGCGTCTGCAGATCTTCGAGTTCGCCGAGTCCTTCCTCCGAAAACGCCAGGCGGTGCGCGATCTTCTTTTCCTCGATATCGCGGACGATCCGCTCGATGATGTCGCCCGCGTGCTCCAGGTTGATCGTCAGCGAAATGATGTCGGTCCAGCGGCGGCTATCGGCCTCGTCGAGTTGCTCCCGCGAGATCAGCGTCAGGTAGCTTTTGACCGCCGCGTAGAGTTCGTCCACGTCGTCGTCCATGCGGACCGTTTCGCGCGCCTTGTCGAGATTGTTGTCGTGAATCAGCTCGGTCACGTTATCGAGCATCGTGCGTACGATATCGCCGATGCGCAATACTTCACGGGCGGCATGCGCGAGCGCAAGCGTCGGCGTGGACAGCGCGGCGGGATCCAGATGCAGCGGCCGCAGTTCGCCGTTCGGCAGCGCCCGGTTCGGCAGCACGCGCGTGCAGATGCGCGCGACAGGATCGATCAGCGACAGACACGCGCAGCAACGCAGCGTGTTGTAGATCAGGTGAAAACCCACCGTCGCCTCGCGCGGATTCGCAATCAACACCGGCAGGCCACGCGCCAGCAGCGGCGCGAACGGCAGAATCAGCAGCGCGCCGGCCAGCTTGAACGCGAAGCTGCCCAACGCGAGGCGCCGCGCCGCCGGGTTCTGGGCGACGGCGCCGAGCAACGCGAGCAGACCGCTGCCGAGATTCGCGCCGATCACGAGACACAACGCCACCTTCAATGAAATGACGCCCGACGACGCGAGCGTGGCGGTCAGCAGCACAGCCGCGAGACTCGAATAGGACAGTATCGCGAAGGCGGCGCCGACCAGCGCGTCGAGCATCGTGTCGCCGGTCAGCGCGCCGAACATCACGCGCACGCCGGCGCCCTGCATCATCGGCTGAACCGCCTCCACGATCAGATGCAACGCCAGCAGAATCAGCCCGAGGCCGGTCAGCGTGCGGCCCGCCTGGCCCACCCGCGTTTGCTTGCGCGACAGGAAGAGCGGCACGCCGACGAGGATCAGGATCGGCGACAGCCAGGAAAGATCGAGCGTCAGCACGCGCGCCATCAAGGCGGTGCCGACGTCGGCGCCGAGCATGATCGCGAGGCCGCTGGTGAGCGGCAACAAACCCTGCGCGGCAAACGACGTGACGATGACCGCGGTGGCGTTGCTGCTCTGCACGAGGCTCGTCACGCCCACGCCCGCCGCGAAAGCGCGCCAGCGGCTGCTGGTGCTGCGCCCGAGCACGCCGCGCAGATCGGCGCCGAGCACCCGCAGAATGCCGGTGCGCACGATGTGCGAGCCCCATACGAGGAGCGCGACACCCGCTAAAAGGTTAAGAAGGATCAACATAACGCACTACTCATCAGTTCCTGCTGCCGTAACCCGAACCGCGTGCCGCACGAACGGTCACCGGACTTTTTATGACAGTAGTGTTGCACATTTTTGCCATATTGTAATTTTGTGCTTTTAAATATACGCTCGCGCAAGCTGCGAATGACGGTGTACCGACCGTGGGTCGTCGCGTGTTCGCTCGCCCACTTAACTCACGAGGACTCTGGATGAGCCGCAATCTTGCGCTGTTCGACCTGGATCACACGCTGCTGCCGCTGGATAGCGATCAGGCATGGGCCCATTTCATTGCGGGACTGGGAATAGAAGACGCGGCGCGGCACGCCGAGGAAACCGACGCTTACTACCGGCTATACGCGGCCGGCGAACTCGACATGGCCGGTTATCTGAAGCACACGCTGGCGTTGCTCGCGCGCCATTCGCGCGAACAGCTCGACACGTGGCACGTGCAATTCATGCGCGACGTGATCACGCCGGCGATCCTGCCGGCCGCGCTCGAACTCGTGCAACGTCATCGGGACGCGGGCGACTTGTGCTGCATCGTCACCGCGACCAATGTGTTCATCACGCAACCGATCGGCAAGGCGCTCGGCTTCGACCATCTGCTGGGGATCGAACTCGACACCGAGGGCGGCGACCCGCTCGCGCGCTACACGGGCACGGCGCTCGGCGTGCCGACTTTCCGCGAGGGCAAGATCACGCGCACCGAGAGCTGGCTCGCTTCGCTCGGCCATCGCCTGCAGGATTTTCCGCAAAGCTACTTCTACAGCGATTCGATCAACGACGTACCGTTGATGGAGCGCGTCACGCATCCGGTCGCGACCAACCCCGATCCGCGACTGCTCGCGCTCGCCACGGAACGCGGCTGGCCGGTGATCGAGTTGTTCTAGACGCGCCCCTTCCACGGCACGAGTCGCCGCTCCAGCGCGCGCATGCCGAGATCGAAGAGCCATGCGATCAGGCCGATCAGCACGATGCCCATCACCACAACGTCGGTGCGCAGAAAGCTCGACGCATTGAGCACCATCTGACCGAGACCCGCCGTGGCGGCCACCATCTCGGCTGCGACCAGCGTCGTCCAGCCGAAGCCGATCGCGATCCGCAAGCCGGTCAGGATCTCCGGCAGCGCCGCCGGCAACACGACATGACGCACGACCTGCGAAAAGCGGCCGCCGAGCGAATACGCGGCGTGAATCTGTTCGATGGTCGCACTGCGCGCCCCGGCACGCGCGGCCATCGCGATCGGCGCAAAACAGGCGAGATAGATCACGACGATCTTCGCGGTTTCGTCGATGCCGAACCAGATCACCACCAGCGGCAAATACGCGAGCGGCGGCAGCGGCCGGTAAAACTCGAGCGGCGGATCGAGCAAGCCGCGCGCGATCCGGCTCACGCCCATCAGAATGCCGACCGGCACCGCGGTGACGGCCGCCAGCGCGAAAGCGCCGAATACCCGCAGCGCGCTCCAGGCAAGATGCTCCGAAAGCGGCAAGCCGCCTTGAATGCGCCCGTGCCACGCGTCGAGAAACGCGGCCCAGACGGCTTCCGGCGTCGGCAAAAATAACGGCGGCAGCCAGTGCAAATGGGTGGCGAGCCACCATAGCGCGGCGAGCGTCGTCACCGACACTGCGCTCAACGCGGCCGTCGGCCCTTCTCCCGGCATACGCCAGCCGCGCACCGGCCGCGCGCGGGTGCGCGGCGGCTTGGCGGCTTGCGTCAGCGGCACCGGGTTCAACGATTCATGCGACGCGGTCATCCCACCACCTCCACTTCGTCGCGTTGATGCAGACGGCGCACGAGACGCTCGCGCCATTCGATGAAATCCGCTGCCGACTTCACGGCGCGCGCATCGCGTGTTTCGAGAAAACGTCGCGCGAACGGCAGGTCGTAGCTATCGGCGATACGTCCCGGGCCCGGCGTCATGACGACCAGACGGGTTGCCAGAAACAGCGCTTCTTCCACGCTATGCGTGATAAAAAATACCGTCTTGCCCGTGCGGCCCCACACGTCGAGCACCAGTTCCTGCATCGACTCGCGCGTCATCGCATCGAGTGCGCCCATCGGCTCGTCCATCAGCAGCACTTGCGGATCGCTCGCCAACGCGCGCGCGATGCCGACACGCTGCTGCATCCCACCCGACAACGCATAGACCTGCGAACGCGCGTGTTTTTCCAGCCCGACCAGCGCCAGCATCTGCAACGCTATCTGCTCACGCCGCGCCTTCGGCACGTGCTGAAAGCGCAGCCCGAGCGCGACGTTCTCGAGCACGTCGAGCCACGGCATCAGTGCGTACTTCTGGAACACAACGCCACGGTCCGCGCCCGGTCCGCGCACAGGCTCGCCGTTCAGGCGCACGTCGCCTTCGGTCGGCTGAATGAAACCCGCGATGCAGTTCAGCAACGTGGTCTTGCCGCAACCCGACGCGCCGAGCGCGACGACAAACTCGCCCGGCTCGATGCTCAGATCGACGTCGGCCAGCGCGACATGCGGCGCCGCGCCGCGTGCGCCTTCGTAGGCGACCTGCAAGCGCCGGATTTCAAGACCGCTCATCGCCGGACCTCACGCTGCTGCTGACCCATGAACGCCACGCTCAATGCGCCGCGCGCTGAACGAACTGCGGATCGACGCCGACCGAGTAATCGGCCAGCACGTTCTGAATCGTGCCCTGCGTTTTCAGAAACGCGGCCGTCGCGGCCAGCGATTTCGCCGCGCCCGATTGCGCGCCGCCGCCGAGCCATGCCGTCGACGCCTGCTGCGCCGGCGTCGGAAACGCATACAGCGCGAGGCTTGCCGGCACGTCCTGCGCGGTTGCGCCCGACTCCTTCGCCACCGCCGCGACCTGCGGCGAGGTTGCCGTCCATGCGGATGTGTGGTCGCGATAGCTTGCGTCGGTCGCCGCGAGCACCTTCACGAAGCGTGCGACAAAATCGGCGTTCTGACTGGCGAACTTGCGGTCGACCACGAAGCCGTCAAACGTTGCCTTACCTGTTTGCTGCGCCACCTGGCCCGACGTGATCAACACCTTGCCGTTCTTCTTGACCTGCGCCAGCACCGGGTCCCAGATGTAGGTCGCGTCGATGTCGCCGCGCGCCCATGCCGCGGCGACTTCAGGCGGGCGCAGATTGACGATCTTCACGTCCGACGGATTCACACCGGCGTTCTGCAGCGCGACCAGCGTGTGAAAGTGCGACGTCGACACGAACGGCACGCCGATCTTCTTGCCCTTCAGGCCCGCGATGCTGGTCACATTCGAGCCGTCGCGCACGACCAGCGCTTCGGCGTCGTTGATGTTGTCGAGAATCCAGAACAACGAGATATCCACGCCTTGCGACAGCCCGGCTGCGATCGGGCTCGACCCCGCTTCGCCGAGTTGCACGGAACCGGAAGCCAGCGCGCGAACCACGTCGGCGCCGCTGCCGAGCTTGCGATACGTGACCTTGTAGCCAGTTGCCTTCTCGACTTCACCGGTAGCCTGCGCATAACGCCACGGCACGACCATGTCCTGGTACGCGATCACGACTTCCTTGGTGTCGGCGTGCGCGACCGAAGCAAACGGCGCCGAAAGCGCGAGCAGCGCTGCAAACGAGGCCAGCGGGCGGAGGAAACGGTTCATCGGAAAGCCCCTCTAGTGGGTGTGATATGGGAGGCTTTCGACTATAGGGAGTTTGCCCGCGGGCGGTTCTAATTAATCCACGATAGCTAATCACGCTGTTTGAACATTGCTTTTCACGTTCGGCTGGATAGATATCTCTGCTGTGGTGGGCGATAGGTCGGTTCGAACGGATGATGACGCGCCAGAGCACCTTAGCGCAAGCTGGCCGTTCGGCTAATTGTCGTGTTCATGCGGCGGCGGCATGATCGACGGATTGCCTTCACTTCGCATTCCTATGGTCGATTTTCTGAGCCGCTCGAGCTGGTTGCTGTTCAATATCGGTGTGCCTGTTTTTGCGCCGGTTGCGTTGCTTCCGTTGCTGCACTTTTCGCGCTACTACCGGCATGTAGCACAAGGCATTGCGCGGAGGTCTATTCAGGATGGACAGCTTTTCTGGGTTGTTATTTCGATGTGCGCCAGTGCGTGTTATGAGATTGGCGGCCTCATAACTGATGCCTCTACGCGCAGCAACCTGCCGCTCTTGCTGGCCGCACTTCTCTGGTATGTACTCGTTATCGTCGCGGCGTCGATACTGGTATGCATCGGATCAGCGGATGCAGCGGATCGGTTAGCGCGCAATGCTAGCGGGGAAGAGCCCAATAGATGGCTGATGTGGCTGTCCATACTTGTCACCGCTGTCGTCGCGGCTTCGTTCTTCGCGTCTCATTATTCGTTTACCTAACTAAATTTAAGCTCGCTGGATTATAATTTTTTGCCTGACGTCACAAGGAAACCTCATGCCTAATCTCATCGATCGCATCATCGGCGACCGCTCATTTCGCCATCGCATTATTCTTTTTTTCTATCCGTTCACGATCATCGGCGGCATCATATCTATCACGTGCAGCCTGCTCGCACGTCACTATCGCTAAACCAAGCCACGACGGCACTCCCCTCTCCCGCGCCCCAAAACAACAAAGCCCGCAACACGTGCGGGCTTTGCAGAATCAAACCACCAGCAAACCAAACGTTCAGACCACGCCAGCTCCATGCGCCTGCACATCGGCGTGGTAGCTCGAACGGACCATCGCGCCCACCGCAGCATGCGTGAAGCCCATTTTGTACGCTTCTTCTTCGTACATCTTGAACGTATCGGGATGCACATACGAGCGCACCGGCAGATGGTGTTCCGACGGTTGCAGATACTGGCCGATCGTCAGCATGTCCACGTCGTGATCACGCAGATCGCGCATGACTTGTAGGATTTCTTCTTCGGTTTCGCCGAGGCCGACCATCAGCCCGGATTTCGTCGCGACATGCGGATGCAGCGCCTTGAAGTCCTTCAGCAGCTTCAGCGAATGCGCGTAGTCGGAACCCGGACGCGCTTCCTTGTACAGACGCGGCACCGTTTCGAGATTGTGATTCATCACATCGGGCGGAGCGGCGTTCAGAATGCCGATCGCGCGATCCAGACGGCCGCGGAAGTCCGGCGTCAGAATTTCGATGCGCGTGTCCGGCGACAACTCGCGCGTCTGACGGATACATTCCACGAAGTGCGCCGCGCCACCGTCGCGCAGATCGTCACGATCGACGCTGGTGATCACCACGTACTTCAGCTTCAGCGCGGCGATGGTACGCGCCAGATTGCCCGGCTCGTCGACGTCGAGCGGATCGGGGCGGCCATGGCCCACGTCGCAGAAAGGGCAACGGCGCGTGCACTTGTCGCCCATGATCATGAAGGTCGCGGTGCCCTTGCCGAAGCATTCGCCGATGTTCGGGCAGCTCGCTTCTTCGCACACGGTGTGCAGGTTGTGCTCGCGCAGAATCTGCTTGATCTCGTAGAAACGCGAATTGCCGGTGGCCGCCTTCACGCGAATCCAGTCCGGCTTCTTCAGTTTTTCGATCGGGATGATCTTGATCGGAATGCGCGCGGTTTTGGCTTGCGCCTTCTGCTTCGCGGTGGCGTCATACGCGGCGGCGGATGCCGGCACGGCGTCGGTGGTGGGGGAGCCTGCGAGGTTCGCGGTAACGTCAGTCATTCTTCGGTCCAGTCAGGCGGTGAGAGCACCGGCCTGCGGTTGGGCGACGGCCGCGGGACTGCCGTCGAGGTTTGCGGTGAGGCATGTTGCGAGGGTACGGGCCACGTCGTCCCAGCCGGCGGTGACGCCCAGCGTCGCCATATCGACTGTTTCGAGCCCAGCGTAGCCGCATGGATTGATGGCCAGAAACGGCCGCAAGTCCATGCTCACGTTGAGGCTCACGCCGTGATAGCTGCAGCCGTTGCGGATTTTCAGCCCCAACGCGGCGATCTTGGCGCCGGCATGCAGCCCGGCTTCCGGCACTGGCGCCACATAGATGCCTGGGGCGCCCGCCTTGCGTTCTCCGGCGAGATTATACGCCGCGAGGGTGTCGATCACGGCCTGTTCGATCCGCGTGACCATCTCGCGCACCATCAGCTTGCGGCGGCGCAGGTCCAGCAGCAGGTAGGCCACCACCTGGCCGGGCCCGTGGTAGGTGATCTGACCGCCCCGGTCGACTTTCACCAGTGGAATGCCGCTGTCGGCGGCCAGCAGATGCGCCGGGTCACCGGCCTGCCCGAGCGTGAAGACAGGGGGATGTTCGACGAGCCAGATTTCGTCGGGCGTGTCGGCGGTGCGTGCGTCGGTGAACGCGCGCATCGCGTCGAAACTGGCTTCGTACGGTTCGCTGCCGCGCCAGCGCAGCGTAACTGACGAAATAGGCGACACCGCGGGTGGCACAGCGGCCGGCGCCGTGCGAGGCAAGGGAGACGGAGAAACCGTAGTGGCGGACATGGTCCCGATAGTTTACCGAAATCCGGGGAAAACCGCCGGATGCCCCTACCGGCCAGATCCGCGCTAGCGCTCAGCACTCCGTCAAACAGTACGCCAGCCTCCACGCAGCCGCATCGTCAGCCGTTCGCCGACCCGCGCGAACCAGTTCAGCGCGCGTTGATCGCAGCGCGTCGGCACCGAGAACGTAATTTTCGCCTGCGCGCCGCCTTCCGCGCTCAGCCAAAGCCGCTCGCCGCGCCGCAAATGCAGCGTGTGGCCGGGTTGCAGCCAGTAATCTTCAACGTCGTCGCTGCGCGTCACCCAGATCGCGCCACCGTGCACGACCAACTTCGTGCTGCGTGCTACCTTCATGGGAATGGTTTCGCCGCTACGGATTTCAAACGCGATACTAGAGGAAATTTCTCGCATGATGCCCTCGCCAAAAATCGTTTCATGGCTACAATCGTAGGCGCAGCAAGGGTTTACGCAAAACGATCTATTTTCACCTCTATGTGAGAAATGTTGCGATGGACCTCCGTCAATTACCCGCGTTGAACGCGATCAAGGCCTTCGAGGCCGCGGCCCGTCACGAGAGTTTTTCGCGCGCGGCCGATGAGCTTTTCGTCACGCACGGCGCCGTCAGCCACCAGATCCGCGCGCTCGAGGCGGAGTTGGGCGTGGCGCTGTTCGCGCGCGACGGCAAACGCGTGCGGCTCACCGATACCGGCCGCCGCTACGCCGCCCACGTGCGCGCCGCGCTGATGGCGCTCGCCGACGCCACGCGCGAAATCCGCGCCGGCGACCGCGAGCGGCGTCTGGTGGTGTCGATGTTGTCGTCGTTCGCGGCGCGCTGGGTGACGCCGCGCATCGGCAGTTTCATCGAGGAACATCCGCAGTGGGACCTCGAACTGCTGTCCACCAATGCACTCACCGACTTCGTGCGCGACGACGTGGACGTGGCGATCCGCTTCGGCTTCGGCAAATATCCAGGGTTGCACTCGGAATTGCTGCTCGAGGAGATTTTCTTCCCCGCCTGCTCGCCGAATTTCAACGGCGGCAAGTTGCCGCAAACGCCGGCCGACCTCGCCAAGGTGCCGCTCCTGCGCTCCGACGACGAACTCTGGCGCCCGTGGTTCGACGCCGCCGGCCTCACCGACTGGCCGGAGCCCAAGCGCGGCGTGCTTTATCAGGATTCGTCGAATCTGCTGCAGGCGGCCATCGACGGCCAGGGCGTCGCGCTCACGCGCCGCTCGCTCGCGATGCACGAGATCGCAGCGGGGCGCCTCGTGCGCCTGTTCGATGTGGATGGGCCGAGCCCGTGGCAGTACTACTTCATCTGTTTGCCGCACATGCTCGAAGCCGCGCGGGTGAAAGCGTTTCGCGACTGGGTGTTCGACGAAGTGGGACGGTTCAAGCAGCTGTTCGATCAGGCCTGCGAGACTGGACCGGGCACAGCGCCCGGTCCGGCGGCGGACGCATTGCACGTCGCACCGTAATACGTTGCATGGAGCGTGCGCTTTACAGCACCACCTTCACCATCGGATGACCGGTGAGCGCACGATAGATATCGTCGAGTTGCGCACGGCTCGTGGCCCGCACCGTGACGGTCAAACCAGTGTAATTGCCGCCGCTGGACGGCCGTGTCTCGATCCGCTCGGGATCGACTTCGCTATCGAATTGGCGGACCACCGTGACGATCGTCTCGGCAAACTCGGGATGCGATTTGCCCATCACCTTGATTGGGAAATCGCACGGAAATTCAAGCAGTGATTCGTTCTCGGGACTCATTCTCTAATCCTTGTTGCGCCTCGTGCGCTTCTTTTGTCTTCGCGCGCTGATAGGCCGCGTACAGCGCCGCGAACACCGCGCCCGGTTTGCCCGTGCCAACCGGCCGGCCGTCGAGCTGCGTGACCGGCAGCACTTCTTTGGTGGCCGAGCTGACCACGATCTCGTCGGCGTCGCGCAGTTCCGCCTCGGCGATCTCGCGCGCTTCGAAACAGATGCCGCATTCGCTCGCGAGCTCTTCGATCAAGCCGTAGCGAATCCCTTCGAGGATCTTGTTGCTGCGCGGCGGCGCATACAACGCGCCGTCTTTCACCATCCACACATTCGACGACGAACCTTCGGTCAACACACCGTCGCGGAACTGGATCGTTTCGAACGCGCCGTTTTCCGCCGCGTACTGCGCCATCAGCACATTGCCGAGCAGCGATACCGATTTGATGTCGCAATTGAGCCAGCGACGGTCTTCGGCCGTGACACAGCGCACGCCTTGCGCGCGTTGTGCTTCGCCCGGCAGATGCAGCGGGCTCACCATCACGAATACGGTCGGCTTTATGCCGGCCGGAAATGCGTGTCCGCGTTTCGCCACGCCGCGCGTCACCTGAATGTAGGCAATTGCGTCCTGATTCGTGGACAAGCCGGCGTCCGCTTCATTGGCCGCGACCACGCGATCGATCAGCTCGCGCCAGCCCGCGTCGTCGAACGGATTGGCGATGCCGATCTTGTCCAACGAACGCGCGAGGCGAGCCAGATGCTGCCTGAAGCGGAACGCGGTACGTCCGCCGCCCGCATGCGGATACAGCGGCGCGACTTCGTAAATGCCGTCGCCGAAGATGAAGCCGCGATCCAGCACAGGAACGCGAGCCTCGGACAAGGGCACCAGCTCGCCATTCAAAAAGACGATCGGGTCGGGCGAAACATCGGAAACAGCGGTCATCGCAATCGGGCTCTCATGTCGGGCTTTAAAGCCGGGCTCTTGAATCGGGCCTCTTGAATCAGGCTCTTACTTCTTCTTGTTGAACATCAGCATCAGCGAGTCCCACACGCGGCCCACCACGCCCGCTTGCGGCACCGCCTGCAATGCGACCACCGGGAACTGCGCGAGCACCTTGCCGTCGGCAACCAGTTTCGCCGTGCCGACCTGCTGACCGTTCGCGATCGGCGCGATCAGCGGATCGATCTGCTCGATCTGCGGCTTCACCTTGTCGCCCATGCCCTTCGGCACGGTGATGTACTGATCGTTCTTCACGCCGATCTGCACGCTGTCCTGCGCGCCCTTGTACACGCGCGGCGTGCCGACCACCTGATTCGCCTTGTACAGACGCACCGTGTCATACGCGGTGTAGCCGTAGTTCAGCATCTTCAGGCTGTCCTGCACGCGGTCGTGTTCCTTGGTCTCGCCCATCATCACCGAAACGAGGCGGCGCGACGCGTCCTGCGTGCCCGGCAGTGAACGCTTCGCGCTCGCGATCAGGCAGTAGCCGGCCGCTTGCGTGTGGCCGGTCTTCAGACCGTCGACCGTCGGGTCGATCCACAGCAGACGATTGCGGTTCGGCTGCTTGATCTTGTTGTACGTGAATTCCTTGACCGAGAAGATGTTGTAGTAATCGGGATAATCGCGAATCAGGCGCGCCGACAGGATCGCGAGGTCGCCGGCCGTCGTGTAGTGCTGCGGGTCGGGCATGCCGTTCACGTCGGCGAAATGGGTGTTCTTCATGCCGAGGCGCGCCGCTTCGGCGTTCATCATGTTGACGAACTGAGCCTCGCTGCCGCCGACCAGTTCGGCCAGCGCGATCGCCGCGTCGTTACCCGACTGGATGATCATGCCGTACACCAGATCGTGCACGGTGACCGGCTTGTTCGCCTCGATGAACATACGCGATTCGTCGGTTTTCACGCGACGCACCGCTTCACTCGGCATCACCGTCTGGTCCATCGTGATCTTCTTCGTCTGCAGTGCTTCGAAGACGAGGTACGCGGTCATCAGCTTGGTGAGCGAGGCCGGCTCGACGCGCTCATCCGCATTGCCCGACGCGAGCACCTGATTGCTGGTTGCGTCGACGAGCACCCACGAACGCGCGTTCACCGCGGGCGGCGGCACTTGCGCGAACGCCGTGCTGGCCACGAGCGTGGCGGGCAGCACGACGCCGAGCGCGACGGCGCGATTGAGCGAAGCGGGAACGAAGGAAGCGACTGAAGGGAATGACGTGCGGCCGGAAGTGGAGAAACGCATAGGGTCGGTTCGTGCAGAAAAATACAGCGCGCGCAACGCGCATTGTTTGGAGGAGCCGGTCGGCGAGCGGCCGGCCGTAAAAACGGCGCGGCGCCCATTGGACTTCCGGCTACGCGATCGGTTCGCGCAGCACGCCTCGCATCCGGCACCGCTGCGCGCGAGAAACAGGCTACGCGTCGCGCGAACTGCCGGGTGGGCGGTGCTGCGCCCAAAAAAGAGCGCTCATTATACGCGCGCTATCCTGGTAACTTCGCGCAATGGCCGGTGATTAATCATCGTTTGCGCGTACCTGTACCCCGAAAACGTGCAACGCGCGCGTTTTCAGCGCCATGCGTCGACGATGATCCGCTTCAGGATATGCAGCTTGCGATGCAGAAAGTGTTCCGCGCCCGGAATCACGACCACCGGCAATTCCTGCGGCCGCGCCCAGTCGAACACGGATTGAATGGGGACGGTGTCGTCGGTTTCGCCGTGAATCAGCAGCGTGTTTTCCGGCACCGGCGCCACGTCCCAGCGGCTTGTCGCGGTACCGACGAACACCATGCGCTCGATCTCCTGCCCTTCCTCGCGAAGTTTGGCCGCCACGTGCGACAGCACGACGGTGCCGAACGAAAAGCCCGCGAGGACGAGGGGCAGATCGCCGTGCCCGGTTTGCGCGCGCATGTGATCGAGCACCGCGCGCAGATCGTCGCGCTCGCCGATGCCCGCGTCGTGCTCACCCTGCGTTTCGCCGACGCCGCGAAAATTCGAGCGATACGTCACGTAGTTCAACTGCACGAGCGTGCGCGCGAGGGTTTGCGCGACCTTGTTGTCCATCGTGCCGCCGAACAGCGGATGCGGATGCGCGACGAGCGCGATGCCGCGCGGCGCGGCGCCGTTCTCGCGCACGTCGTCGGGCAGATCCAGCGCAACCTCGATCTTGCCGACCGGGCCGTCGATCAGATATTTCTTCGTATTTGAATTCATCGCGTGACTTATTGATCGATTTTCAGACGCTCGACGATCTTGCCGTTCGCGAGATGCGAGTCGACGATTTCATCGATGTCGTTCTCGTCGACATACGTGTACCAGACGCCTTCCGGATACACCACGAGCGCCGGGCCCAGTTCGCAGCGATCCAGACAGCCGGCCTTGTTGATGCGCACCTGGCCGGGACCGGCAAGGCCGAGTTTCTTCACGCGCTTTTTCGCGTGCTCCTGCATCTCCTGCGCGTTGCAATTCGCGCAACTGGGACGCTCGGCGCCGGCCTCGCGCTGATTGAGGCAGAAGAAGACGTGGTACTTGTAGAAGGAGTCCATGATGTCCGGGGAGCGAGGCTGTATGAGTGGGGAACGGCGCGCGAACTGCCCCAGCGCGCCTTTGTTGTGCGGACGATTATAGCGAGCGGCACTGACGCTCGCCGGGCCGCCGGCCCGAAAGCCAGGAAGGCCGGCAAGACCTGGACGGGCTCGCGCCGACCCGCGGACTCACGCCCGCGAACACCGGCGCACTCACACGCGCCCGGCGCGCCCCTTGAGCCACGTCTGCTCGACGACATAAGCCAGCCACACCAGCGCCGCATACGGCCAGATCCACGCGATCCAGTGCGCCAGCCCGTTGAAATGCAGATACCGGCCTTGCCGCCAGTCGGCGAGCACCGCATCGAAATACGGATTCACCGGCAGCAGATTGACGAACACCAGCGACACGCCGAGCGCAACGGCGGCAAGCGCCGCGCGCGGCCGGCGCCGCACGCGCAACGCCAGCAGCGCGGCGGCCGTCCCGCACACGAGACCGGTGAGCGCACCGGGCGTCGCCCAGTAGAAAGCGAGGCCCGCTTGCGATTGCAGGAACGTCGCGCCCACCTTCACGCACAACGTCGCGACGATGAACGCGAACAGCAGACGCACGCACGGCGCATGACGGCGAATCGACAACGACGCCAGCGCGAGCGCGGCGAACAGATTCAGCGTGGTGATGACGGCTTCCCAGACGTCATCGGGAAACCAGCCGGCGGCCAGCGACGGCCACGCGGCGACATGCCAGCCCGCCGGCGTCCACGCGAGCAACGCGTCCTGAGTGGTCGAATCGAAACGCAGCCAGAGCTCGCGCGGCCAGTTGCCGAGCCCGAACAGACGCGGCGCGGGATACATCGTCGCGAACGGCCACAACGCGACGAGGCATGCGAGCGCCGCCCGATCGCGTTCGAACCACAGCAGGCGCAAGCGCCGCAACAGGCCGCGATCGAGCAGCGCGCCGGTGGCGGGCGAGATCATCGCTGCGCCGAGCAGCGCGCCGAGCGCATTGGCGGCGAGATCGAGATTGGACGCGACGCGCGTCGGCAGATAAGTCTGGACCGCCTCCATCACGCCCGACAGCAGGCCGCCCAGTACGAACGCCACCGCGACGGCCAGCGTGCCGCGCCAGCGCGGATAGACCGCGAGCACCACCAGCGCGCCGAACGGCATGTAGCCGAGCACGTTGGTGACGACGTCGAACGCCGTCAGGTACTGCGGCATCGGATCGAACAGATAAGCGAACGGCGCGAGGCCGAGCGAGCGCCAGCCGGAAAACGGATACCACGAACCGTAGACGATCAGCGCGGCATACAGCAGCGCCGCCTGGCGGGCGAGCGCCGAAGGCCGGCGCGCCCATGGTTTCACACTCATGCAGCGCCCCGTTGCGTGCGCTGCGCGCCGGTCATTGCGCGGCGACCAGCGCCTGCACGCCGAGCCATGCGCTGAGTTGCGCGACGAGATCGTCGCTGGCGGCGGCGAGCGCCTGCGCGCCGCCGGCCGCGTCCGCCGAACTGGCCGGAGCGCGGGCAATGAAGGTGCGCTGACCGATCACCTTGCCGTTCTGCGTCAGCGTGGCGCGCGCGGTGATCGCGCCGTGGCTCTCCGAGCGGCTGTCGAAGACCTGTTCGAACTCGTTCAACTCGACCTTCAGCACCGGCGCGCGCACGCCGTCGGCGCCCGTCAGCACGATGCCGCGCGAACTGAGCGCATTGCGCAGACGCTGCGTGAGCAATTGCGACGGCGCCATGGTCCAGTGGCTATTCGCATACGACGCCATCTGCTGTGCATCGGCGTAATTGAGCCGGTAGATCAGCTTGTCGGACTCGAGCGTGTCCGGCGCGGTCACGTCGAGGATCTTGACCGGCGGCATCGAACCCGCCGACGCGGCCGGCCCCGGCGGACCGAGGTCGTAGCGGATGTCCGAGAGCGCCGCGGGCGTGCCCGCGCAACCCGCCGCCAGTGCGCCGAACGCGAGCAGCACCGCCAGCGTGGCGCTCGAGGACAACAATCGGTGAATCGAACTTGGCATGAGTTTCTTTCCTCTACAAAACCTGCAAGACCTGCAAAAAAACCGCGAATCTGCGAATCGAATCTGCCAATCATTTCCCGGCGGCCGCCGCGGCGCGCGCGGCGGGCCACGTGAAGCCGGCCTCGCCCGGACCCGGCGCCGACGGCGCTGCGCCGAACAGCACGCTGCGCGGATTGGAGCTGAACTGGTCGGCCGCGCGATCCACCGAACGCGCCGCCGAACGCACGTCGTCGGCGAGCGAATTGACACGCGGCAGCGTGTCGTAACCCACCCGCGCCGACAACTCCTGGATCGAGCTATCCATCGACACCAGCGCGTCGCCCGCCTGCTGCGCCGCCGTGCCGACCTTGTTCAGATTGGTCTCGAACGGGCCGTCCGGACGATTCAGACCGGTGATCAACTGATTCGTCGACGCCAGTGTCTTGTCGAGCTGGTTGATCGTCGCGGGCAGCTTGCCGGCGGCCGGCGCCATCTGCTGCGTCAGCGTGGCGACGCCGTCCGCCGCTTTCTGGATGCTCGCCGCCGTGCCCTGCAATTGCCCGACCATTTGCGGCGACAACAGATTGTCGACGTCGTCGGTGACCTTTTCGAGTTTGCGCAGCAGCACGTCGCCGCGTTGCTGCAACTGATCGAGCAAGCCCGGACGCATCGGCAACTGCGCGACATTCGTGGCCGACGACGGCAGCGGCGACGTGTCGCGCCCATTGTCATCCAGCTGGATGAAGGCTATCCCGGTCACGCCCTGAAAACCGAGGCTGCCGAAAGTGGAATGCGTAATCGGCGCGTGCGTGTCGACGAGAATGCGGATCAGAATCTGCCCGGGATGCTCCCGGTCGAATTTGATCGACTGCACCTTGCCGACGTCGAGCCCGCGATAGCGGACCGCCGCGTCGGTAAAAAGCCCCGTGACGTTGGTGCGCGCAATCAGATCGTACGGCACGCGCACCGAGCGGTCGACATTGAACAAAAATGCCGCGAGCGCGATCGCCACCAGCAGCGCCACCGTGAATAGGCCAGCCCAGAAGGCATGTGATTTGTTTTCCATTCTCAGGTTCCCTGGTTCACAGCGGCAATTCGGACGATGCCGATTCGAGCGCGGCGCGCGGCAACTTCGCACGGCGTTCCGGCGGCAGCGCCTGCAACGCGCGACGCCCGCGCAGGCCGAGAAAATATTCGCGGATGAAAGGATGATCGACGCCCGCCGCCTCCTCGACCGGTGCGGCGACCAGCACGCGGCGCTCGGCGAGCACGGCCACGCGGGTGGACAGCGCGATCATCGTGTCGAGATCGTGCGTGACCATCACCACGGTCAGGCCGAGCGCGCGATGCAGCGCGGAAATCAGTTCGACGAATTCGTCGGACGCCTGCGGATCGAGGCCGGCGGTCGGTTCGTCGAGAAACAGCAGTTCGGGTTCGAGCGCGATCGCGCGCGCGATGCCGACGCGCTTGACCATGCCGCCCGACAGCGCCGACGGCATTTTCGACGCGTGCTTGCACGGCAGCCCGACCATCTCGAGCTTGAGCATCACGATGTCGCGCAGCAGGTCTTCGGGCACCTTGCCGAGTTCGCGCACCGGCTGTGCGATGTTGTCGAACACCGACAGCGACGAGAACAGCGCGCCGCGCTGAAACAGCATGCCGGAGCGGCTGCGCATCAGCAATGCGGTTTCCGGCGAGATCGTCGCGAGGTCTTCGCCGAACAGTTTGATGGTGCCGGACGACGGGCTCTCGAGTCCGAGCATGTGCCGCACCAGCGTGGTCTTGCCCGACCCCGATCCGCCGACGATCGACATGATTTCGCCGCGCCGCACCTCCAGATTCAGATGCTGAAGCACGATGTTGCGACCGTAGCGTTTGGTCACGTCGATCACTTCGATCACCGGCTCGGCGATCTCCGGCATCGGCTGACCGCGTACGGCCTGGGTGAGCGTCGCGATCATCCGAGCCCCACGTTCTGAAAGAGGATCGCGAACACCGCGTCCGCGAGAATCACGATGGTGATCGAGGTCACCACCGAGGTCGTCGTGCCTTCGCCGAGACTTTGCGAATTGGCCTTGATACGGAAACCGAAATGACAGCCGACGATCGCGATCAGCATGCCGAACGCGACGCCCTTGCCGAGGCCGATCCACAGATTCGCGACCGGCACCACACTGGGCAACGCGCGCGCAAAGTAGCTCATGTCGATGCCGAGCACCACCTTGGCGGCGAGCGCGCCGCCCGTCAGCGCGACGATGTTGGTCCACATGACGAGCAGCGGCATCGCCACGCCGAGCGCGACCACGCGCGGCAGGATCAGGCGCAGTCCATGCGGGATGCCCATCACGCGCATTGCGTCGAGTTCTTCGGTGACGCGCATCACGCCGATCTGCGCGGTGATCGCCGAGCCCGAGCGCCCCGCGACCAGAATCGCCGACAGCACCGGCCCAAGCTCGCGAATCACCGAGAGTCCGAGAATATTGACGATGTACTGGTTCGCGCCGAACAGCCGCAGTTGTTGCGCGGACAGATAGCTGAGCACGATGCCGATCAGGAACGCGACCAGCGCGGTGATCGGCAACGCCTTGGCGCCGGCGTTGTAGACGTTCGCGGAGATTTCGGTCCACGGTGCGATTTTCGGCTTGCGCACGATCGCGAGCAGATCGAGCACCACGCGACCGAGCATGCCGACGCCGCCGTACAGATGCTCGAAGAACGAAAAGATCGCGAGGCCGAGGCGCGTGAACGGATCGAATCTCACCACCGGTTCGGCTTTCTCGCGCACCGTGTCGAGCAAGGCGATGCGCTCGAAGATATCGCGCTGCGTGTCGGTGAGCGTGGTGTCCGCGGGCATCTTGTGGCCCCACACGCGCCACAGCGCCTGGCCGCCGACGTGATCCATCCGGTTGATGCGCGATAGATCCCACTGTGCGATGCCCGGCGCGCCGATCAGCGCGCGCAACTGCGGAATCACATGTCCTGTGGCGCGGTCGCGCGCGAGCGCAAGCGCCGTCCACTGGCCCGAGAGCCGGACGATCTTGCCTTGGCTGCCTGCCGCGACTTCGAGGCCGGGCGGAGTGTCGTAGTTCAAGGATCGCTGGAAGCTGGTTATCGGATTAGCGGCCATTGTAACGAACGCGCGGCGGATAGGCCCTGCATGCGGCCTCGACGGGGTCGCCGGGTTCGCTGTATCGCTACAATATGAGACATGAATGCTTCCAAGACCCCATCTCAGCCCGCTGCGGCGGCCGACTGGCGCATCGATCGCGAGCGCGCCGTCGCCCTGTTCGGCCCACATGCGCATGACTGGCCGATCGAAATCGTCGAAGAAACCGGTTCGACCAACGCCGACCTGATGACCCGCGTCAAAGCGCTGCCGCGCCAGGCCGGCGCGCTGCCGCGGCCGATCGTGCGGGTCGCGTATCTGCAAACCGCCGGGCGCGGCCGGCGCGGCCGTCCGTGGTATGCGGAGCCTGGCAATGCGCTGCTGTTTTCGGTCGCGTGCGTGCTGCCGCGGCCGCTCGAAGGACTCGCGGGTCTGAGTCTCGCGGTCGGCGTCGCACTGGTCGACGGATTGCGCTCGCTGCCGGTCGCCGGTCCCGGCCAGATCGCGCTGAAGTGGCCGAACGACGTGCTGCTCGAAGGCGACAAGCTGGCCGGCATCCTGATCGAAACCGCGTGGAGCACCGACGACGCGAGCGCCGTCGTGATCGGCATCGGCACCAATGTGAAGGGCGCGGACGAACTCGCGACCCGGCTCGGCGCACTGAACGCCGATACGCCGCCGCAAGCGCGCGGCTCGGTACCGACCGCGCTGCAACGCGCGCTGCCCAATGCCAATCTCACCGACACGCTGGCCGCCGAACTGAACGCGCTCGAACCCGCATTGCAGCGCTTCGGCGCGGAAGGCTTCGCGCCGTTCCAGGCTCGCTGGAACGCGGTGCACGCGTACGCGGGCCGCGAAGTCGTGCTGCTGGAACAGGGCAACGAACTGGCGCGCGGCGTCGCACGAGGCGTCGACGAACGCGGCCAGTTGCTGCTCGACACAGCCGCAGGACGGCTGAGCGTTGCGACCGGCGACGTGTCGCTGCGTCTCGCCGACGGTGCCGCATGACGAGCAGTGCGCCGTATCTGCTGATCGACGCGGGCAATAGCCGCATCAAGTGGGCGCTGGTGCAGGCGGATGGTACACAAAGCGTAGCGGGCGTGCTCGCTCACGACGGCTCGGACGAGCCCGGCTGGGCCGATTTGCCCACGCCTCGCAGCGTGTGGATCTCGAACGTGGCCGGCCAGACGGTCGCTGCGCGCATTGCCGCACTGCTGGACGCGCACTGGCCGCACCTGCCGCGCACGACGATCCGCGCCAGCGCGCGGCAATGCGGCGTCACCAATAGCTATACGACGCCGGATACGCTCGGCAGCGATCGCTGGGCGGGCCTGATCGGCGCGCATGCCGCCTTTCCGGGCGAGCATCTGCTGATCGCGACGTTCGGCACCGCGACCACGCTGGAGGCATTGCGCGCGGATGGCTGCTTTGTCGGCGGATTGATCGCGCCGGGTTGGACCTTGATGATGCGCTCGCTCGGCGAGCACACCGCCCAACTGCCGACGCTCGACGCCGGCGCGGCGCGCGGCTTGCTGGACACCGGCGGCGCTCACGAAGGCGCGCGCCGCGGCCCGTTCTTCGCGACCGACACGCCTCGTTCGCTGTCCGCGGGTTGCACGCTGGCGCAAGCCGGTTTGATCGAGCGGATGTGGCACGACCTGCAGCACGAATGGCAGGTGCCGGTGCGTCTGGTGGTGAGCGGCGGTGCCGTGGATGAAGTGACAAGCGCGCTGAAAGTGCCGCATACTCGCCACGATTCACTGGTGCTTTCCGGGCTGGCGCTGATCGCGAGCGGAGACACCACGGGGCACGGCACCTGAACGCGGCAGCCTTAAACAGGCTGCGTCAGACCGCGGGGATCGCCAGGAGCGGTTGAACTTGTGGATGGAGAAAACTAACGATGCTGCGCTGGCTGATCGCCATATTGTTTCTTGCCAATCTGCTGGCATTCGTCGCGGTGCGCGGCGTGTTCGGCCCGACGCCAACTGCCGGCGGCCGTGAGCCGAATCATCTGAATCGCCAGGTTCACGCGGACTGGCTGCGGGTTCAGCCCCTTAGTCCGGCTGAAGCTGCGGATCAGCCGGTGGTCGGTGGCCCGGCGCCGGCGGCAGCGGTCGCGGCATCGGCGCTGCCGCAGTAAGCACGCCGCCGGAAGAAACCGGCTTAGCTTTGCGCCCTCACCTTCTTCAGCAGCTTCGTCGTCGAACGATCATGTTCGAACGGAATCGCTAACGCGCGGCCACCCCAGCCGCGCACGATCGTCGATTCCGGCAACGCGTCCATATCGTAGTCGCCGCCCTTGACGAGCACATCCGGCCGCAACGCCGAGATCAATTCGACCGGCGTCTGCTCACCGAAACACACCACGTAGTCGACGCTCTCGAGCGCCGCGAGCAAGGCCATCCGGTCGGCCTCGTTGTTGATCGGCCGATCGTCGCCTTTGCCGAGCATCCGCACCGACGCATCGCTATTCACGCCGACGATCAGACACGCGCCCAACGCCCTCGCGTCGGCTAGATAAGTCACATGCCCGCGATGCAGGATGTCGAACACGCCATTGGTGAAAACGACCGGCGCGGGCATCGAAGCACGCAGGTCGACCAGCGCGTCACGCGTAAAGATCTTGCGTTCAAAAGTAGCAGCCATGACGGAATCAGAAGAGAAAAGTTGAACCACGATACACGCAGACTCGCACTGGTACGTCAGAACGGCCTGAAGCAAAACGGCCCGGCAAGCTCACGCCTGCCGGGCCGTTCTTCGAAGCGGACGATACAGCGCACCGACTAAAGCTCGCACGCCGCGCCGCTCGAATTCAAACTTAAGCCGGCTGTTCCGCCGACTTCTGCTCCGCCTGCAACCGCGCGACCACTTCCTTGCGATAGCGGTTCAATTCCTGTGCGGTATTGAACGTGCGCTCGAACAGCAGCGACAGGTTGTGCAGAATCCGTTCGACCACCTTCTTTTCCCAGCCGTCGTCGAAACGGATCTGCTCGTCGAGCCAGCGCTCGAGCCATTCCGGATCCGGCAAACGCGATTGAATCGTGTCGCGCGGGAACAGCGCCTGATTCACGTGCAGATTGGTAGGATGCAGCGGCTTTTCCGTGCGGCGCGCCGAAGCCATCAGTACGCCGATCTTTGCGAACGCGGCGCGCGCGATGTCGCCGGTTTGCACCATCGCTTTCTTCATGTAGCGCAGGTAGGCGCCGCCATGCCGCGCTTCGTCGCGCGAAATAGTTTCATAGATGTGCTTGATGACCGGCTCGCTATGCCATTCTGCCGCACGGCGATACCAGTGATTCAGGCGGATCTCGCCGCAGAAGTGCAGCATCAGCGTTTCGAGCGGAGGCGCCGGATCGAATTCGAAGCGCACGGCGTGCAGTTCTTCTTCGGTCGGGCACATTTCCGGTTTGAAACGGCGCAGATACTCCATCAGCACCAGCGAGTGTTTTTGTTCTTCGAAGAACCACACGCTCATGAACGCGGAGAAATCGCTGTCGTGATGGTTGTCACGCAGAAACATTTCCGTGGCGGGCAACGCCGACCATTCGGTGATCGCGTTCATCTTGATCGTCGCGGCCTGCTCGTCGGTCAATAGCGATGCATCGAACTTGTCCCAGGGAATGTCTTTCTCCATGTCCCATCGAACGGATTCGAGCGATTTATAAAGTTCCGGATAAAGCATGGTGTTCATAGTCCCACCCCTGTTCTGCGCATACTGTCTGTGTCTGTAACTATTACGTGTAGCACTCTTGCCCGTGACGAACGAAACGCAACGTGGGTGCGCCATTCATCAGCCAAGCATTCAATTTTACGCGGTAATCGGCTGCCCAGATGCACCGGACAGTAAAGAAGTCCGGGCGTTTGCGCGACGCGTCTAACCACAAAATACGCGCCTGCGCGGCCAACCGTGGGTGAGGGATACCCTGTGCCTGAGGTCGAGCCAGTTTGCGACGAAAAGCGCACCATCCAGCCCTGCGCCGGTTGTGCCGGCGGCTTTCGAATCGAGGGCGGCTGGATTGGTTGTTTTCAGTGCACGCCCAAAAACCAGAAAAATCTTACACGATCATAGCACGCTGACTTTACTGAACCCTCGTTGTGACAGACGCAATTGCGGTGCCTGCTTGACGTCTCTCAACAAAAAACGTGCTTCTCCGAGTATCGCCGACCGTCGCGGTCAAATCCGTGACAGGCGGCGCTCTCGCACTTGCGGGCGCCGCCCTGGTCGCCGAACCATCCCGCCCCGTTCATTCCCGCTGTTAAACAGACTTTTAAACAGACTTTTTCGCAGGCCGTGGGCTCGCGCGTTTCGCTGAAGTCGAAGCCGACGCAGAAGCCGACGCCGATCGCTTCGCTGCGGGCCGCCTGGTCGCGGACGCCGCGCCTTCGGCGGGCTCCTCTTTCGCGTCGTCGGGTGATTGATCAGACGATGACGCACTCGCCGCCGCCTCTTGCGCCGCGCCGCTCGTGCCCATCCCTGTTGCCGCGGCGGCCACTGCCGGCTGCGTCATCGCGAACTGGGCGATCTGGTTGAATTGCGTTTGCAGGAGATTCCACCACGCGGACGCGTCGAACGGCGGCGTTGCGTCGCCCTCTTTGTCGTCTTTGTCTTTTTGGCCCTCTCCGCTTTCCGGTTCGGCACGAGCCGCCGAAGCGGTGCTACCCGAAGCCGCCGGCTCCGGATGCGGCCAACCGGTCTTGGGCGCCGGACTCGGCGCGGCCGCCGACGGTTGCTGCATCGACTGCTGCGCGAACGCGCCGAACGCGCGCAACGTGGCGAGCGTCGCCCGCTGCACTTCGAGCGCCTGAATCGCGGACTGCAACATGCTCAGATTCAGCTTGAGCCATTGCTCGACCGCGCGCATGTCGGTGATGCGCTTGTCGAGTTCTTCGACGTTGGTGAGCGGCGCCATCATGTCGGACATCATCGACAGCGACGGCGCGACGCCGCCGCCCGCCTGCCCGCCCGAAAACGCCGAGCCGAACGGCGACATGCGCATCATGCCCCACATGCGTTCGAGCATTTCAGCAGGAGGAAAGCCGGGGAAGCCCGGGAACGGCGGCGTGGTGCCAGATGTATCGGTCATGCGTGTCGCCTCGCTGCATCAAGAGAAGGAAAGCGCGCGATCGCGCGCGCATCGGTTTCGATCATACCGCGCGGGGCGGCTTGTCCCGCCACGGGTCGGCGCCGCCGAAGTCGGGCGCGCGGCGCTCGCGCAGCGAGTTCACGCCTTCGCGCACGTCCGGTCCGGCAAAGCCCATGAATTCCAGCGCCAGCGACGTATCGAACGCCGGTCCCGCCGAGCGCAACCAGTTGTTCAACGCGTACTTGGTCCAGCGAATGGCCGTTTGCGAGCCGTGTGCGAGTTTGTGCGCGACTTCGAATGCCTTGGGCAGCAGATCGTTTTCGTCGACGGCGAGCGAGACGAGGCCGATCCGCTCCGCCTCCTCGCCGCTCACCGGCTCGCACAGCAGCAGGTAATACTTCGCTTTCGCCATTCCGCACAACAGCGGCCAGACAATCGCCGCGTGATCGCCGGCGGCAACGCCGAGACGCGTATGACCGTCGATGATGCGTGCGCCCTTCGTCGCAATCGAGATGTCGGCGAGCAAACCGGCGACGAGCCCCGCGCCGACCGCCGGCCCGTGCATCGCCGAGACGATCGGCTTGCTGCAGTTGATCACGTTGTAGACGAGATCGCGCGCCTCGCGCCAGACGCGCGCGCGCACATCGAAATCGGTCGCCATGTCTTCGACCAGTTGCAGGTCGCCACCCGCCGAAAAGCCCTTGCCTTCACCGCGAATGATCGCGACACGTGTTTCGGGATCCCGATCGATGTCGCGCCAGATTTCGGCGAGCTCGCAATGCATCCGCGCGTTGGCCGTGGCGAGTCCGCTTCTGTTCGCGCCTTCGCCGCTCATCACGACTTCGAGCACGCCGTGCGGATGCCGGTGCAGTTGCAGCGACTGGTAGTGCGCGTAGAACGCGTCGTTACTGTGTGGTGCATGAGACATGGTGAGCGATCCGTCTATCCGTCTATCCGTCTGTCTGTTGAAACCGCGCTGCCCGCGAGGTGCGTTCAGCGCGGTTGGTAAACCCACTTCGCATTGCGTATTTCGACCATCACGCGCGCGCGCTGATCGAGCCCGAGGTGATCGGTGGCGCTCATGTTGACGACGCCGTTGGTGTCCGCGAGACCGCGGGTCGCTTCGAGCGCATCGCGCAACGCACGGCGGAATTCCGGCGTGCCGGGCGCGCCCGTTTTGAGCGCGATCGGCACCGCGTGGCCGAGCAGCAGGCCCGCGTCCCATGTGTACGAGCCGAACGCCGACACGCTGCCCGGTCCGCGTAGCGCCTCGAAGCGCGCGATGTAGTCGAGCGCAAGACGCTTCGCCGGATGATCCGCCGGCAATTGCGCGGCGACCAGCACCGGGCTCGCGGGCAGGAAAGTGCCGTTGCAATCGGCGCCGCACACGCGCAGGAAGTCGTTATTGCCGACCCCGTGATTGTGATAGATCAGCCCTTTGTAGCCGCGTTCCCTGAGCGTCTTCGGCGGCAATGCAGCGGGCGTGCCGGCCGCGCCGACCACCACCGCATCCGGATGCGTCGCGAGAATCTTCAGGACCTGGCCGGTCACGCTCGGATCGGTGCGATTGAAGCGTTCGCTCGCCACCATGTTGATGTGATGCAATTGCGCGAACTTCGCAACCTCGGTGTAGAAGGTCTCGCCGAGCGCATCGGCCTGACCGATGAACGCGATCGTCTTGACGTTGTGCGCGCTCGCATGCTCGGCGATCGCGGACGCCATCATCGCGTCGGTTTGCGGCGTCTTGAACACCCAGTGGCGTTTCGCATCCACGGGTTCGATGATTTTCGCCGACGACGCGAGCGAGATCATCGGCGTCTCACCATCGGCGACCACGTCGATCATCGACAGCGAATTCGGCGTGATCGACGAGCCGATGATCGCGTCGACGTGATTCTCGGAGATCAGCTTTTTGGTGTCCTGCACGGCTTGCGTGGTGTCGGATGCATCGTCGAGCACGATGTATTCGACGTTCTGGCCGCCGATCTGTTTCGGCAGCAGCGTGGCGGTGTCGCGCGCCGGAATGCCGAGCGACGCGGCCGGTCCGGTTAGCGAAAGCACGAGGCCGATTTTGACTTGCGCGAGGGCCAGCGCGGGGAATGTGGCAAACAGCGCGACAAACAGCGCTGGACATAACGCCGCTGCGGCACGCGCGGGCTTCAGTTTCGATCGATTCTCGCGCGCTTGCCCGCACGCCGTTGCGCTTCCAGGTTGAAACGACTCAAATCGCGACATGCTGTCTCCTCGCGTCGGTTTTTCGTTTTGATGGTCTGCCGAGGTGCTGCTGTGCGTGTTGCCAAACGTCGGCTCTGCCGTCGGCTTTCCGGTGAAGCGACGGCTGCCCACCCCGGGCGCGCCGCCGCGCCAGTCAGTGTAGCGGCGCACCGGGGCGGCGGCATCGGGCGAAACCCTTTCGTCAGGCGAGGCGCGTGATTGTTGAAATCGACGCTCGCGTCAATCCAGCGGCGCGATGCCCTGGTCGATCGAACCGAAAATCGACTTGCCTGCCTCGTCGAACATTTCGATCCGCACCGTATCGCCGTACTTCATGAACTCGGTTTGCGGCGCGCCGTGTTCGATGGTTTCGAGGCAGCGCTTCTCGGCGATGCAACAGTAGCCGCGCTTCGCGTCCTTGTTCGACACCGTGCCCGACCCGACGATCGCACCGGCGCGCAGGTTGCGCGTTTTCGCCGCGTGCGAGATCAGTTGGCCGAAGTTAAACACCATGTCGGTGCCGGCGTCGGGCTGGCCGACTTTCCGGTTGTTCCAGTGGACGATCATCGGCCGGTGCACGCGGCCTTCATGCCAGTGTTCGCCGAGTTCGTCCGGCGTCACCGCGACCGGCGCGAACGACGTGGCCGGTTTGCTCTGGAAAAAGCCGAAGCCTTTCGCGAGTTCGGCCGGGATCAGATTGCGCAGCGACACGTCGTTCACGAGCGTGATCAAACGCACGCGTCTGAGCGCCTGGTCGGGCGTGGCGCCGGCCGGCACATCGGTGGTGATCACCGCGACTTCGGCCTCGAAGTCGATCCCGTATTCCTCCGACGCGCACAGCACGTCGTCTTTCGGACCGATGAAGTCGTCGCTGCCGCCCTGATACATCAGCGGATCGGTCCAGAATTCCGGCGGCATGTCGGCGCCGCGCGCGCGCCGCACCAGTTCGACGTGATTCACGTACGACGAACCGTCGGCCCACTGGAACGCGCGTGGCAACGGCGCCATGCATTCTTTCTGATCGAACGGGAAGGTGTGGCGGGCGCGCCCCTGATTGAGCGAGTCGTACAGGTCCTGTAGTTGCGGCGCGTAGAAGGTCCAGTCGTCGAGCGCGCGCTGCATGGTGGGCGCGATCGCATCGGCAATCGCCGCGGTGTGCAGGTCGCGGGACACGACGATCAGTTGACCGTCGCGCGTGCCGTCCTTCAGCGTGGCAAGTTTCATAGAGAAGTGAACCGTGTCGGTGACGGTGGGTGACGATAGAAGGAATCTATTCTACGATGGTGAATCGGCGCGGCCCAAGTGCAAGGGCGCAGCGACCGGTTTGGAACCTCGGCGAGCAATCCGGGACGAACCGGAAACAACGCGCCGCAAGTGTCCTTTCCACTGTCTTATGAACGCGCTCCGTGCGCCTCGCTCATGCCTCCAACTGCCCGCTCCGGCGCGATCCGTACCGACGCCGATCCTGTC
Organism: Paraburkholderia xenovorans; assembly: GCF_046030735.1. Lineage (GTDB taxonomy): Bacteria > Pseudomonadota > Gammaproteobacteria > Burkholderiales > Burkholderiaceae > Paraburkholderia > Paraburkholderia xenovorans_A. The sequence continues at coordinate 54,600 of NZ_JAQQBV010000012.1, read as the reverse complement.
GAATCGCCCGGCACCGCCGACACCGCTGACACCGCCGAGTCCGACGACGAAGCCGTCGAGAGCACGGAAGCCGGCGAAGAAAAACTGCGCTCGGGCATCCAGTCGATCGAAGTGGGCTTTCGTCTGCTGGAGGTGCTGACCCACGAACCGCGCGCGATGATGCTGCGCGACCTGGCGCAGCGCGCCGGCATGAGTCCGGCGAAGGCGCATCGCTATCTGGTGAGCTTCCTGCGCCTCGGGGTCGTCGCGCAGGATCCGCTGTCGGGCCGCTACGAGCTCGGCGGGTTCGCATTGCAGTTGGGGCTCGCACGGCTTGCGCGCGTCGACGGCGTGAAGCTCGCGCGCATCGCGCTGGCCGAATTGCGCGACCGGCTCGATCTCACGGTGGGCATCGCCGTGTGGGGCAATCAGGGGCCGACAATGGTGCATTGGATGGAGTCGAGTCATCCGGCCAAGGCGTCGCTGAAACTCGGCGATGTGATGCCGTTACTCAGCTCCGCGACCGGTTTGCTGTTTGCCGCGTATCTGCCGCCGGGCAAGACGGCCGCGATGCTCGAACGGGAACTCGCCGATTCGCGGCGCTCGTCGCATGGGGGCGGACCGCGTACGCGCGAAGAAGTCGAACGGGTGCTCGCTGAAGTACGACAGCACGAAGCGGCTCGCGTGGAAGGCATGTTGCTGCCGACCATCCACGCGTTCTCCATGCCGGTGTTCGATTCGACCGGCGATCTCGCACTCGGGCTGATCGCGCTGGGTCATGAAGGCGCGTTCGATATACGCTGGGGCGGTGAAGTCGATACGGCGTTGCGTGAGTGCGCGCAAAAGCTTTCTTATGAGCTTGGGTATAGTGCGGCGCCGCGGTGAGTCGTGGGCGTCGAGCACGCCGCCCGCCACGCACGTAGGGCGCTGGCTCGCCGCGCTGCTGGTCGTGGCCATCGTGCATTGGATCGCCGCGCAGTGGGTCGAGCGCAACCGCGCCAACCTCAATGCGCGCGACGCCGAACGCGTGCCCGTGCAGGTCGCCTTGTTGACGCCCGAACGTATCGAGCGCAAACCTGAAAGCGCTGCCCAGCAAGCCGCGGCGGCGCCGGCCCCCGCGCGTAAGCCGGCGGCGCCGGCAAAGCCGCGCGAGCATGTGCTGACGGCGACGCAGCCCGCGAAACAGGCGCCGGCAGTCGCGCCTGCGGCCGTATCGGACGCAATCGCCGCAGGCACAGCCACTGCCGCGAGCAATGCCGCCAGCACAAACACCACTGCCACCGCGTCAGGCACGGGCGCTGCCAGCGCGCCGTCCGCCGGCAGCGCGCCGCAAGCGGCAACGGGCGTCAAGTTCTCGGTGCCGCCGTCCGGCGAATTGCAATACGACACGTTCTACAACGGCGTGCGCAATCAGCCCGGCACGATCCACTGGACCAGCAGCGCGCACAGCTATGAGATGGTCGTGTCGATACCGCTACCGTTCGTCGGCACATTCACGTATTCGAGCCATGGCCGCATCGATGCATTCGGCCTCGCGCCGGATCAGTACATCGAAAAGCGCGGCCGTCGCGCGGAAGACATCGCGATCTTCAACCGCGCCGACAAACAGATCGCCTTCACCCGCACACCGTCCACTCTGCCGCTGCCCGACGGCGCACAGGACCGTTTCAGCATGGTCATGCAGCTTGCGAGTCTCGTGCGCGGCGACCCCGGCGTGTACAAACCTGGCGTGACGCGGCAATTCTTCGTGATCGATAGCGACAGCGGCGAGAACTGGCCCGTCGAGACGATCGGCGACGAAACCATCCGCACTGCGCAAGGCTATCTGGAGACACGCCATTTCAAACGCCTGCCGCGCCACGACGGCGACCTGCGCCGCATCGACGTGTGGCTCGCGCCGTCGCTGGGCTGGTTGCCCGCGCGCATCATGCAGACCGAACCGAACGGCACGCAGATCGAACTGGTGTGGCGAGGCAAACTCGACGCGGATGCCGCTGGCCCGGCCAACAGCGGCGCGAACGACGATATCGGCAATAACGCAGCGCCGGCCGCTTCGACATTCACGCCTGGCACCCCGCCCGCCCCGCCGGTCGATTCAACTAACCCCGCCAATGTGCCGTTAAAACCCTGAAGGCGAACAAGGTTTCGAGGCCATTGACGAAACTTCCACGGCCAGGTCCACTCGCACGAGGAGTTGCAACCGTTCGCCCGCTCTCCGCGTATATCTTCGTGAAGCGGAACAAACCGGACCCCGCGCGAACGGCTCTTTCCACTGCGTTCCTCTTCAAGGAGCCCGCATGCAAGTGAATGACTCGCTGACGCTTGCCGATACCTCGGCCGGCACGTTGCCCGAACGCCGCGCACTCTGGGATCAGCGCGCCGCGGCAGCACGCTCGGACGGAATCGCGTCGCTCGTGGCCGCCACGTTGGACCGCTGGTTGACGCCGGATTTTCAGGCTGCCCATCCCGAGGCTGTCGAGCAAATTCGTGAAGTACTGAGCCATACGTTGCCGGAAGGATACGCAATGGGATGCGAAGCGCTGCGCGATTTCGATGTACGCAGTAAGCTGACAGGCATTCGTTGTCCGACATTGGCGGTGGCGGGCCGCCACGACACGGGCACGCCACCTGCTGATACGCAGGCGATAGCGGACGCCATCGAAGGCGCCCGATTCGAACTGCTCGATGCCGCTCATCTTGCGCCAATCGAGCAATCTCACCGTTTTGCTGCGCTGCTTGAAACGTTTCTTGAAAGGCCGGTCTAACCGGTAGGTTCGGAACTTTTACAAGCGTCAATCCGGACCCACCCCTTGAATTCCACACCACAAGCTCCAGATATGGCGCAGGACTGGCCAGGGAGCCAACGGAAATAAGGAGTGTCGCCATGCAAATGATCTACAACAGCCCCAACTACTGTGTCGTCGAATTTCCGCCGCAGGAAGGTCCGCTGGCCATGAAATCGGGTGGCTACGAGATCGTCGACAAAAACATGCAGCGCGAAATCTACATTGACGGCGCAATGGCGGCGCGCTTTCGCGAGCACGTACAGAAGCTGATTGAAGAAGAACCGTCGCTGGACGAGGTCGACGAATTCCTCGGCCAGTTCGACAGCCTGATGCATCAACCGGTGATTCTTCACTGATCGTAGGGTTTTAGTTCACGCAACACCCCGCAGCACGTTTGGCGACGTATATCGACCGCACCGCCCGGCTCCGCTGGCGGTCATCAGAAGGCGGTCCGCAGCATTAGACGGCCCAGCAGGCACTTGCCTCGCTGGGCCGTTTTCTTTCCCGCTCGCTTTCCCGCATCCTTTCCCTGCCACGGCGCGGCCCAAAAGCACAGCGCCACCTGCCCCAGCGGGCCCGGCGCATCCGCGCCGCTGCGGCTACAATGACAGGTTTCCCGAAACCCGAAAAAGCCGGCGCAAGCCCTTGTCCGCCATGAACCAGCCTGCTCAAACCGCCAAGCCAGCCCGTCCCGACGCCGCCTATACGCGTGGCGCGACGCTGCCCGCGCTGCTCAAGTCGCGCATCCTGATCCTGGACGGCGCAATGGGCACGATGATCCAGCGCTACAAACTCGACGAAGCCCGCTATCGCGGCGAGCGCTTCAAAGACTACGGCCGCGACATCAAGGGCAACAACGAACTGCTGTCGATCACGCAGCCGCAGATCATCAGCGAGATTCACGAGCAGTACCTCGCGGCGGGCGCGGACATCATCGAAACCAACACCTTCGGCGCGACCACGGTGGCGCAAGCCGACTATGGAATGGAAGAGCTTGCGATCGAGATGAACGTCGAATCGGCCAGGCTCGCGCGCGCCGCGTGCGATAAATACTCGACGCCGGACAAGCCGCGCTTCGTCGCCGGCGCGATCGGACCGACGCCGAAAACAGCGAGCATCTCCCCTGACGTGAACGATCCGGGCGCACGCAACATCACCTTCGACGAACTGCGCGCGGCGTATTACGAGCAGGCGAAGGCGTTGCTCGACGGCGGCGCCGATCTGTTCCTCGTCGAAACGATCTTCGACACGCTGAACGCGAAGGCCGCGCTATTCGCGCTGGACGAACTGTTCGAAGATACCGGCGAGCTTCTGCCGATCATGATTTCGGGCACCGTCACCGATGCATCGGGCCGGATTCTGTCCGGGCAAACGGTGGAAGCGTTCTGGAATTCGCTGCGTCACGCGAAGCCGCTTACGTTCGGCCTGAACTGCGCGTTGGGCGCGGCGTTGATGCGCCCGTATGTCGCCGAACTGGCGAAGCTGTGCGACACCTATGTGTCGTGCTATCCGAACGCGGGTTTGCCGAATCCGATGAGCGATACGGGCTTCGACGAATTGCCGGCGGATACGTCGGGCTTGCTGAAGGAGTTCGCGCAGGCGGGGTTGGTGAATATCGCCGGTGGGTGCTGCGGCACGACGCCCGAGCATATTGCGGCGATAGCGAAAGCGCTGAGTGGGGTGAAGCCGCGGGTGTGGGCAAACTATCGGGAAACCGATACCGAAACGGCTTGATCGGGGCGCGTACCTGAACGGGGATCGATCGATGGCTGCCGTCACCAAACTGACAATTGCGGGTTTCAAATCAATACGTGAATTGCGCGATTTCGAGTTGCGCAATCTCAACGTGTTGATCGGCGCCAATGGTGCGGGAAAGTCGAACTTTATCGGTTTGTTCCGGATGCTGGCGGAAATGTATGAGGGGCGGCTGCAGTTGTATGTGCAGCAGCAGGGTGGGCCGGATGCGTTGATGCATTTTTCGCGGAAGACGACGGATGAGATTCATGCCGAGTTCGTGTTCGGCGGATACACCTTCCGGTTTAATCTGGTTGCGACCAACGACAATCGACTGGTCTACGCCGAAGAATCTTTCAACAGCGTCGAGCCAATTCCAGGGGCAGAATTGGCCGGGTTTGCAACGAATGCTATCGCCGAATCCCAGTTAAAGCGGGTGGCCGAAAACATTGGCCTTCCGCACATCACCGCCGCGCTCGAAGGCACCCGCGTCTACCACTTCCACGACACCGGCGAAAAAGCCAAAGTCAAGCAAGCCCACGCGCTCAACGACACGCTTCGCCTCAAAGTAGACGGCGCCAACCTCGCCGCCTACCTGCGCATGCTCAAAACGGAGCACGTGGCCAGCTATCGCCAGATCGTCGACACGATCCGCCTCGTCGCTCCATTTTTCGACGATTTCGTATTCCGCGCAGACGTGTCCTCGAAGATTCAACTCGAATGGACCGAACGCGGCGACCCCGATACACCATTCACTGCCCATGCGCTATCCGACGGCACGCTACGCTTCATCTGCCTATGCACGTTGCTGCTGCAACCGTGGGAACTGATGCCCGCGACGATCCTGATCGACGAGCCGGAACTCGGCCTGCATCCGTACGCAATCAACCTGCTCGCCGATCTGCTCAAACGCGCATCGGAGCAAAAACAACTGATCGTCTCGACGCAATCTGTCGAACTGCTGAACCGGCTGGAGCCGGAAGACGTGATCGTGGTCGACCGCAAAGACAACGCCTCGACCTTCCATCGTCTCGACTCCACGCAACTGCAAGACTGGCTCGACGACTATTCGCTCGGCGACCTCTGGAAACAGAACGTGTTGGGCGGGAGGCCGGCGTAATGGTCGAATTGATCGTCATCGGCGAAGGCCAGACCGAAGAAACGTTCGTGCGCGACGTGCTCGCGCCGGCACTCGGCGCGAACCAGATCTATGCGAGCGCGCGCCTGATCAACACGTCAAGCGAACAGCGCGGCGGCGCGCTGAGCTTCGAACGCGTTCGAAAGTTCATCGGCCATACGCTGCGCCAGCGCAGCGAAACCTACGTCACGACGCTATTCGACCTTTACGGGCTCGACAAAACGTTTCGCGGCGTCGCGCAAAGCAAAGGCCAGCCACCCGCCGCTCGCGCGTCCCGAATCGAACAACTGCTGCATGAAGACGTCGTGACGTTCGCCGCCTGCCGGCCGGAACGCTTCATCCCGCACGTCCAGCCGCACGAATTCGAATCGCTGCTGTTCTCCGACGTCGCGCGACTGTGCGAAGTCGAACCCGGCTGGCAACAGCAAAGCGCACCGCTGATCGCAGCGCGAGCCGCGGTCGCCGATCCCGAATGGATCAACGACTCGCCGCAAACCGCGCCCTCAAAGCGTCTCGAACAGCTTAATCCACGCTACCGTAAGGTCCGCCACGGCCCGGTCGCTGCCGCTCGCATCGGCCTCGACCGGATTCGCGCGCAATGCCCGCATTTCCGCCACTGGTACGACCGCATCGTGACGCTGCCTGCGCTGCAGGCGAAGCAACCCAACATTGAATATACGAGCTAACGCCATGACCGACCACACCATGCGCCTTGCCGGCCTCGAGCCGTTCAACGTCACGCCCGGGACGCTTTTCATCAACGTCGGCGAACGCACCAACGTGACCGGCTCGAAGGCATTTGCGCGAATGATCCTGAACGACCAGTTCGACGACGCGATCGCAGTCGCGCGTCAGCAGGTCGAAAACGGCGCACAGGTCATCGACGTCAACATGGACGAAGCGATGCTCGATTCGAAAGCGGCCATGGTGCGCTTCATGAATCTGATCGCGTCGGAGCCGGACATCGCGCGCGTGCCGATCATGATCGACTCGTCGAAGTGGGAAGTGATCGAAGCGGGCCTGAAGTGCGTGCAAGGCAAGGCGATCGTCAATTCGATTTCGTTGAAGGAAGGTGAAGAGGCGTTTCGCCATCACGCGAACCTGATTCGCCGCTATGGCGCGGCCGCCGTGGTGATGGCGTTCGACGAACAAGGCCAGGCCGACACGTTCGAGCGCAAGACGCAAATCTGCAAACGCTCGTACGACTTCCTCGTGAACGAAGTCGGCTTCCCGCCGGAAGACATCATCTTCGACCCGAACATCTTCGCGGTGGCCACCGGCATCGAGGAGCACAACAACTACGCGGTCGACTTCATCAACGCCACGCGCTGGATCAAGGAGAACCTGCCGTACGCGAAGATCAGCGGCGGCGTGTCGAACGTGTCGTTCTCGTTCCGCGGCAACGATCCGGTGCGCGAGGCGATCCACACCGTGTTCCTCTATTACGCGATCCAGGCCGGCATGGACATGGGCATCGTCAACGCGGGGCAGCTCGGCGTGTATGCCGATCTCGACCCCGAGTTGCGCGAGCGCGTGGAAGACGTCGTGCTGAACCGTCGCGACGACGCCACCGACCGGCTGCTCGAAATCGCCGACAAATTCAAAACCGGCGCAGCAAAGAAAGAGGAGAACCTCGAGTGGCGCAACCAGCCGGTCGAGAAACGTCTGGCGCATGCGCTGGTGCACGGCATCACGAACTTCATCGTCGAAGATACCGAGGAAGTGCGCGCGAAGATCGCAGCCGCAGGCGGCCGTCCGATCAACGTGATCGAAGGCCCGCTGATGGACGGGATGAACGTGGTCGGCGATCTGTTCGGCCAGGGCAAGATGTTCCTGCCGCAGGTGGTGAAGTCGGCGCGCGTGATGAAGCAGGCCGTCGCGCATCTGATTCCGTACATCGAAGAAGAAAAGAAGCAGATGGCCGAAGCCGGCGCCGACGTGCGCGCGAAAGGCAAGATCGTGATCGCCACCGTCAAGGGCGACGTGCACGACATCGGCAAGAACATCGTGTCGGTGGTGCTTCAGTGCAATAACTTCGAAGTGGTCAACATGGGCGTGATGGTTTCGTGCAACGACATTCTCGCGAAGGCGAAAGTCGAAGGCGCGGACATCATCGGTCTGTCGGGGCTGATTACGCCGAGCCTCGAAGAAATGGCCTACGTCGCGTCGGAAATGCAACGCGACGACTATTTCCGCGTGAAGAAGATTCCGCTGCTGATCGGCGGCGCGACCACGTCGCGCGTGCACACCGCGGTGAAGATCGCGCCGCATTACGAAGGCCCGGTGGTGTATGTGCCGGATGCGTCGCGTTCGGTGTCGGTGGCGTCGAGCCTGTTGTCAGACGAAGGCGCGGCGAAGTACGTCGACGATTTGAAGGCCGACTACGACCGCATCCGCGATCAGCACGCGAACAAGAAAGCGCAGCCGATGGTCACGCTCGCCGAAGCCCGCGCGAACAAGACCAAAGTCGATTGGGCGAGCTATCAGCCGGTCAAGCCGAAGTTCATCGGCCGCCGCGTGTTCAAGAACTTCGACCTGAACGAGCTGGCGAACTACATCGACTGGGGTCCGTTCTTCCAGACCTGGGACCTCGCGGGTCCGTATCCGGCCATTCTGAATGACGAGATCGTCGGCGAATCGGCGCGCCGCGTGTTCTCGGACGGCAAGTCGATGCTCTCGCGTCTGATCCAGGGCCGCTGGCTGCAGGCGAACGGCGTGATCGCGCTGCTGCCCGCGAACACCGTGAACGACGACGACATCGAAATCTATACCGACGAATCGCGCAGCGAAGTCGCGCTCACATGGCGCAACCTGCGCCAGCAAAGCGTGCGTCCGGTGGTGGACGGCGTGATGCGGCCGAACCGCTCGCTCGCCGACTTCATCGCGCCGAAGGAATCGGGCGTGGCGGACTACATCGGCATGTTCGCGGTCACCGCGGGTCTCGGTGTCGACGTGAAGGAAAAACAGTTCGAAAAGGATCACGACGACTACAGCGCGATCATGCTGAAGGCGCTTGCGGACCGTTTCGCCGAAGCCTTCGCCGAAGCGCTGCACGCCCGCGTGCGGCGCGATCTGTGGGGCTACGCGAACCACGAAACCCTGTCGAACGACGACCTGATCGCGGAGAAATACCACGGCATCCGCCCGGCGCCGGGCTATCCGGCCTGTCCGGATCACCTGGTCAAGCGCGATATGTTCGACGTGCTGCACGCCACCGAAATCGGCATGAGCGTGACCGAATCGCTGGCGATGCTGCCGGCGGCGAGCGTCTCCGGCTTCTACCTCGCGCATCCGGACAGCACCTATTTCTCGGTCGGCAAGATCGGCCAGGACCAGCTGGAAGACTACGCAACGCGCATGGCACTGTCGAAAACCGACGCCGAGCGCGCGTTGGCGCCGTTGCTGTAAGCGTCGTGTGGCGGGGAACCCACTATATCGGGCCACGTAGGCTGAATATTTGCGCCAGCGTAATTTTCGGCTTTGTAGACTGAATTTGGTTTCAACCCGCCAGACGCGGCCAAAACGCGTCGGCTTATTTATTGCAATCGTCAACGGAGAAAATCGTATGAAGAAGCTGACGCTGTTATTGACCGCTGTTTCGCTTGCCGCGAGCGCCTCGGTCGCGCTGGCCCAGCCCGCCGCGCCGGCCGGCTCCAGCGCGGTCAGTTCCTACTCGCCGCCGGTCGCGAAGCACGTCAAGAAGCCTAAGAAGAAGAAAGTGAAGAAAGGTGCGTCGGCGCCGGCAGCGGCTCCGGCGGATGCCGCCAGCCAGTAACGATCGTTCGGACAACCCGCGAGATCCGGGTCGTCAAAATGAAAAGAGCCCGCTCGGATGCGGGCTCTTTTCATTTGTGCTCGAAGACCGGACCATCGCCGCCGGGCAGCGCTGGCGCGTTCAAGCCTCAAGCGTCAAACCTCAAACCTCAAACCGGGCCAGACATGAACTTGAGGCCCGACAGCCGACGCGCCTCGCGCGGCCGTTGCAGCAATAAAATCAAATCCCCCAGACGATGTCCGCGTTTTCCTTCTGCGCCGCGCGCAGCATGTCGAGGAACGGATACGCGCGTTGCGCGAGTCCCGGCGGAATCTCATGATGCTCGTGGCCGTCTTCCCCTTCGTGGAAATGGCCGTCGTGCTCGGCGCGCTCCTGCTTGTCGAACGAGACGGCCGCTTCGAGTTTCTCGATCGCCGGGCCGAGTTCGTCGTGAGTGATGACACCGCGTTCGCCGAGGCGCTTGCCGACGATACCGACGAGATACTGAGCGAGATTTTCCAGCATCATCACGTCCGGCGTGGCGCGGCACTTGAAAGTAATCAGCATGACTGTTCCCTTGTTCGTTATGTTGGATCGACGCACGCGCGGCTCGCAGCGACCGCCGGCGCACGCCACGTTGACGCGCCGATCAGGCACGGCGGCCACGGCCCATGGGTGAGCATCTCATTGAACATATTAGCACCTGCTAAAATCCGTCTGGACGGAAAAGCGTGCCAAAACTGTGCCGCGCGCGGGCGCCTCACGCATTGCAGACAACGTGCCCGACAGCGCCGCCGATGAACCCGATCGATCCCGGCGGGCGCATCGCCGCTTTCCACGCTTCTAACGAATCGGCCGCGCCCGCCGCGCGGCTTAAGCCTCTTCCGCATCACCGGATTGCCTCACTGGACTCGCAACAAGCATGCTGCCCGCACATAAACACACTCTGGAAACCCTGCTCGCCGACACGGTGAAGCAGGTTGCTCAAACGTCGCAAGGCGAGAGCGAAGCCGCTTTCGTGTCGCCCACGATCACGCTGGAGCGTCCCAAAGTCGCCGCGCATGGCGACGTCGCCTGCAATGTGGCGATGCAACTCGCGAAGCCGCTGCGCGCAAACCCGCGCCAACTGGCGCAACAGATCGTCGATGCGCTGCTTGCGCAGCCGGGCGCCAGGGGTCTCGTCGAAGCCGCCGAAGTGGCCGGCCCCGGCTTCATCAACCTGCGCCTCGCGGCCGCGGCCAAGCAGGCGGTGATCGCCGCCGTGTTCGCGGAGCAAGACACGTTCGGCCGCTCGCAGCGCGACGCCGGCAAACATGTGCTGATCGAATTCGTGTCGGCGAACCCGACCGGCCCGCTGCACGTCGGCCACGGCCGTCAGGCCGCGCTCGGCGACGCGCTTTCGAACGTGCTGGCCTCGCAAGGCTGGGACGTGCATCGCGAGTTCTATTACAACGACGCCGGTGTGCAGATCCACACGCTCGCCGTGTCGACCCAGGCGCGCGCCCGCGGCCTCGCCCCCGGCGACGAAGGCTGGCCCGCGTCGGCGTACAACGGCGAGTACATCGCCGACATCGCGAAAGACTATCTGAACGGCGTCACCGTCGCCGCGAGCGACGGCGAGCCAGTCACCGGCGCGCGCGACGTCGAGAACCTCGACGCGATCCGCCGCTTCGCCGTCGCGTATCTGCGCCGCGAACAGGACATGGACTTGCAGGCCTTCGGCGTGAAGTTCGACCAGTACTATCTGGAGTCGTCGCTGTATAAGGAAGGCCGCGTCGAGAAAACCGTCGAGGCGCTGGTCGCCGCCGGCAAGACCTACGAGCAGGAAGGCGCACTGTGGCTGCGCACCACCGACGACGGCGACGACAAAGACCGCGTAATGCGCAAGAGCGACGGCACATATACGTACTTCGTGCCGGACGTCGCCTATCACGTCGCCAAGTGGGAACGCGGCTTCACCAAGGTCATCAATATCCAGGGTTCGGACCACCACGGCACGATCGCGCGGGTGCGCGCCGGCCTGCAAGGTCTCGGCATCGGCATTCCGAAGGGCTATCCCGACTACATCCTGCACAAGATGGTTACGGTGATGCGCAACGGCGAAGAGGTGAAGATCTCGAAGCGCGCGGGCAGCTACGTGACGGTGCGCGATCTGATCGAGTGGTCGGGCGGCGCAACGCCGGGCTCGGAAACCGCCGTCGATCTGATCGATGAAGAAACGATTCGCCGCGGCCGCGACGCCGTGCGCTTCTTCCTGATCTCGCGCAAGGCAGACACGGAATTCGTGTTCGACATCGACCTCGCGCTGAAGCAGAACGACGAAAATCCGGTGCATTACGTGCAGTACGCGCACGCGCGGATCTGCTCGGTGATCGCCGAAAGCAAGGCGCGCTACGGCACGGACGAAGCCACGCTGGCCGGGGTAGACGTGTCGCCGCTCACCAGCGAACGCGCGATGGCCTTGCTGAACAAGCTCGCCGAATTCCCGGACATGCTGCAACACGCCGCCGACGAACTCGCGCCGCACGCGGTCGCGTTCTACCTGCGCGACCTCGCCGGGGAATTCCACTCGTTCTACAATGACCGTGCCGAACGCGTGCTGGTCGACGATGCAGCCGAGCGCAACGCGCGCGTCGCGTTGCTCGCCGCCACGCGCCAGGTGCTGGCCAACGGCCTTGCGACGATCGGCGTCTCGGCTCCCGTCAAGATGTAAGTCCTCCGGCGCAACATGCATGCGGCCGTCGTTATAATCGACGGCCGTTCCAGGATTCTTTTTGCAGGTGATTCATACGATGGCAAAACCACGCCGCACAACGAAGCAATCGAAACAAACCGGGGGCACTTTTCTCGGCATCGTGCTGGGCCTGATCGTCGGCCTTGCGATCGCGGTAGTGGTGGCGCTGTATATCACCCGTGCGCCTACGCCGTTCGTGTCGAAGGTCGCGCCGCCGGCGGCGTCGGACTCCGGCGCGAGCCAGCCTCAATACGATCCGAACCGTCCGCTGCAAGGCAAGACGCCGGGCCAGCCGGTGCCGCAGGCCGCGCAACCGGCGCCGCCGAACACGGCGCCCGGCCAGACCAATTCGCAGACGCAGTCGGGCATGCTGGAAGAGCCGCAGATCGTCGAAGTGCCGCCGCAGAACGGCAATGCGAACGGCACGGCGGTCGCGCCGCAAGCCGCGCAGGATAACGGCACGGTCGCCGCGCCGGTGAAGAAGCCGCAAACGCCCAACGCGCCGGCCGCCACCGCGGCAGGTTCGGCGCCGAAGAGCACGTCGTCCGCCACCGCGGCGAACGCCAAGCCGGGCAGCGCCGCGCCGGCTCCGGGCGACGCGAACACCGGCTACTTCCTGCAAGTGGGCGCGTACAAGACCTCGGCCGACGCCGAACAGCAGCGCGCGCGCCTCGCGTTCCAGGGCTTCGAATCGAAGGTCACGCAGCGCGATGCGGGCGGCGTCACGTACTATCGCGTACGCATCGGACCATTTTCGAAGTTCGAGGACATGAATTCGAGCCGCCAGCGTCTGTCGGACGCGGGCGTCGATACCGCTGTGATTCGCTTCACCAAGCAATAAACAATAATTAAACGGTGCCTGGCCGGACGCGCCGCCGCCGAACTATCGGCGCGCGGCGCGTGTCACAGGCACCGAAGACGACAGAAACGTCTAACGCCGATGATCAAACGGTGACGGGCATTTGCGTGGCGCCACCGCTTTACCGCTTACTTGGGTCAACACAACATGAAAAAGCTGCTGAGCATTCTTTTCCTCTCGCTGGGTCTCGTCGCCGCCACGGCGCACGCTTCGCCTACGGCGCCGGTTGCCGGCAAGGACTACACGGTCCTCGCCTCGCCGCAGCCGACCGACGTGCCGGCCGGCAAGATCGAAGTCACCGAATTCTTCTGGTACGGCTGCCCGCACTGCAATGAATTCGACCCGTACCTCGAAGCCTGGGTCAAGAAACAAGGTCCGGACGTCGTGTTCAAGCGTGTGCCGGTCGCCTTCCGCGACGACTTCATTCCGCACTCGAAAATGTTCCACGCGCTGGACGCACTCGGCCTCGCGCAACAACTCACGCCCACCGTCTTCAACGAAATCCACGTCAACAAGAACTATCTGCTGACGCCGGAAGACCAGGCCAAATTCCTCGCGACGAAGGGCGTCGATCCGAAGAAGTACATGGACGCATACAACTCGTTCTCGACGCAAAGCGCGCTGCAGAAAGACAAGAAGCTGCTGGAAGACTACAAGATCGACGGCGTGCCGACGCTGGCCGTACAGGGCAAGTATGAAACCGGTCCGGCTGCGACCAACAGTCTGCCGGGCACGACTCAGGTGCTCGACTACCTGGTGCAGCAGGTTCGCGCCAAGAAGCTGTAATGTCAGAGGCGCCGGAATGAGTCCTCCCCTGAAAGTCTTCATTACCGGCGCTTCGAGCGGTATCGGCCTCGCGCTCGCCACCGAATATGCACGGCGCGGCGCGATTCTCGGCCTCGTTGCCCGTCGCGGCAGCGCCCTCGCCGCCTTCCAGCAGTCCCATCCGCAGAACACCGTTTCCATCTATTCCGTCGACGTGCGCGACGCCGAGGCGCTCGCCGAAGCGGCGGCGCAGTTCGCCGCGCAGCACGGCCGGCCGGACATCGTCATCGCCAACGCGGGGATCAGCCGCGGCGCGGTGACCGGCGAAGGCGATCTGCGCACCTTCCGCGAAGTGATGGACATCAATTACTTCGGGATGGTCGCCACGTTCGAGCCGTTCGCCGCTTCGATGGTCGCCGCAAGAAGAGGCACGCTAGTCGGCATTGCCAGCGTCGCCGGCGTGCGCGGGTTGCCGGGCTCCGGCGCGTATAGCGCGTCGAAGTCGGCGGCGCTCAAGTATCTGGAAGCGCTGCGCGTCGAAATGCGGCCGCACGGCGTCGGCGTGGTCACGATCGCGCCGGGCTATATCCGCACGCCGATGACCGAGCACAATCCGTACACCATGCCGTTTCTGATGGACGCCGACCGCTTCGCGGTGAAGGTCGCGAGAGCGATCGAACGGCAAACCGCCTTCGCAGTGTTTCCGTGGCAGATGCGCATCGCCGCGATGCTTTTGCATGTGCTGCCGCGCTGGCTCTACGACCGCGCGTTCGAGCGTGCGCCGCGCAAGCCGCGGGCTGTCGTCGAGTAAATCACGATCAGCAACGCGCGCGTGCAATCGATCTAATTCACGCGCGTCGCCTCATGCCGCGGTACGCTCCACACTCCAATCCATTCATGCCCCATATGGATATTCGGATTAAGTGGTTGTCGCGGCAACCACCCTTCGATAAGCTTTCGCGAAGCCCGGCACACGTGTGAGCTGATTTTGCTCAACCTGCGCCTGCGCCGGAAACGTATCACAATAAAGACGACGATCTCGCCCGCCCAGCGGTACGCCAGGCATCGACCGCAGTACGGCAGAGCCGTCGCCCGTCAACGGAACACAAACCACACAACCAGACGCAGTACCGGACTGCGCTCGTTATGGGAGATCCTATGCGCTTCAAACTGCTCGCAGCCGCCGTACTGTTCACGGTGCCCGCGCTCGTGCTCGCCAAACCGCTGACCGTCTGTACCGAGTCGAGCCCCGACGGCTTCGACGTCGTGCAGTTCAATTCGCTCGTGACGACCAACGCGTCGGCCGACGTGATCTTCAATTCGCTGGTCTCGTACGACGAAGCCGCGAAGAAAGTCGTGCCGTCGCTGGCGGACAAATGGGAAGTGAGCGCCGACGGCCTCACCTATACGTTCCATCTGCGCCCGAACGTGCAGTTCCAGACTACCGACTACTTCAAGCCCACCCGCGCGCTGAATGCCGACGACGTCGTCTTCTCGTTCGACCGCATGCTCAACGACAGCAATCCGTGGCACAAGGTGGCGGGCGCGAGCGGCTTTCCGCATGCGCAGTCGATGGGTCTGCCGAAGCTGATCAAGGCGATCAGCAAGGTCGACGACAACACCGTCAAGTTCGAACTGAATGCGCCGGACGCCACCTTCATCTCGATCCTGACGATGGGTTTCGCATCGATCTATTCGGCTGAATACGCCGATCAATTGCTCAAGGCCGGCAAGCAGGTCGATCTGAACGCGAAGCCGATCGGCACCGGTCCGTTCGAACTGAAGAGCTACACGAAAGACGCGGTGATCCGCTACGACGTGAACCCGACCTACTGGGGTTCGAAGCCGAAGGTCGACCGCCTGATTTATGCGATCACGCCGGACGCGACGGTGCGCGCGCAGAAGGTGAAGGCGGGCGAATGCCAGATTGCGCTGTCGCCGAAGCCGCAGGATATCGCCGACGCGAAGAGCGACAAGTCGCTCGCGATCGTGCAGACGCCCGCTTTCATGACCGCGTTCGTCGCGCTGAATACGCAGAAGAAACCGCTCGACAATCAGAAGGTGCGCGCCGCGCTGAACATGGCGTTCGACCGTACTACGTATCTGAAGACCGTGTTCGACAACACCGCGACTGCGGCCGTCAATCCGTATCCGCCGAACACGTGGAGCTACGACAAGGCGGTTAAGGCGTGGCCGTACGATCCGGTGAAGGCGAAGCAACTGCTCGCCGACGCGGGCTATCCGAACGGCTTCGAAACGACGATCTGGGTGCGTCCGAACGGCAGCGTGCTGAATCCGAATCCGAAGGCCGGCGCCGAACTGCTGCAAGCAGACTTTGCGAAGATCGGCGTGAAGGCCGAAGTGAAGGTGATCGAATGGGGCGAGTTGATCAAGCAGGCCAAGCAAGGCCAGCATGATTCGCTGTTCATGGGTTGGGCCGGCGACAACGGTGATCCGGACAATTATTTGTCGCCGCTGTTCAGTTGCAACGCGGTAAAGTCGGGGATCAACTTCGCGCGCTTCTGCGATCCGGATCTGGACAAGCTGATCGCCGAAGGCAAGGCAACGCCGGATCAGGCCAAACGCACGAAGGCGTATGAGCAGGCGCAGCAGATCATTCATGATCAGGCGCTGTGGATTCCGCTGGGTTATCCGACCGCCGCGGCGATTACGCGTACGAACGTGAGCGGCTATCACGTGAGTCCGTTCGGACGGCAAAACTTCGCGACGGTGGCCGTGCAGTAAATGCGTTAGCGCGAAGACTGCTTTTGAAGAAGCCCGGTGCTGTTTGCGCCGGGCTTTTTTGTTGGTGCTTCGTGAAAGTGTTCAGGGGATGGATAATAAGAAGTAAGGCTCCTCATTGGTCTGCTCAGGCCTTCATGAGACTCTGCACTTGCAAACAATCTTGATAGGCATATGGCGCTCAGAAAAATCTTAGTTATCCTTGCGGCGATTACCGCTACTTTAATCACGTATTTCCAGCCGCTTGCGACAGCACAAGCACGCCAACCGACAACCCCCGAAGCCGCCACAAAAGAGTTCTATACATGGTTCATCAAGCGAGACTCGGAGGACCACGGCTACGCTCTGATGGACAAAGATATCTATCGCTACATATCCAAATCTACCGTCGAGTTTCTAAGAACCGAATACAAGCAAAACAGGTTTGCCGAGAAGGCAGAGTACTTCACAAAGGTGCAAGACTACGATCGAGACGATTGGCTCACGCACATCGCGACGCATCCTGCGATCCAGCTTGACGATGTCATGCTGGTTCCCGTCACATTCGGATCGACGGAGAAGAAAACCATTCTTGCCTTTCTGCGCAAACAAAACGGCAACTGGAAGATCACCAAAGTAGACGACACACAAGACGAGAAATAACCGCATCTGATCATCGTGGTATGCCAACTAAAAAGCCCGCAAACGCGGGCTCCGCACATCACACCAACCCACCCGGCAATCACGTCGGCGAAAACCGGATCACCCCATCCGCATCCTGGTGGCGCGTCAAATCCCCCGCCAGCCACAGCAGATGCAAATGCGCCAGCGCCTCGCCCATCGCAAACGTCATCTGATGGATATCGAGTTGGCGCTTGAACATCAGCGGCACGATGTCCGCCGCGCTCTGCGGCTTCTCCGCACAAGCCTCACGCACTTCAGCCAGGCGCGCGTCGTGATGTTCACGCAACTGCCGGATCCGCGTGCGCACGCCGCGAAACGGCTTACCGTGCGACGGCAGGACGAGCGTGTCTTCCGGCATCGTCTCGTAGCGGCCGAGCGACTCCAGATACAGCGCGAGCGGCGTGCCTTCCGGTTCCATATCGAACACCGACACGTTGGTCGAAATCCGCGGCAACACCATATCGCCGGAAATCAGCACGCCGCTCTCTTCGCAGTACAACGCGCAGTGCTCGGGCGAATGCCCGAAACCCGTCACCACGCGCCACGTCTTGCCGCCGATCGTCACGCCGTCCGCTTCGCGCAAACGCCGATACTGGCCAGGAATCGCCGGCACCAGACTCGCGTAGTAGCTCTTACGATTGCGCAACTTGTCGAGCGATGCCTGATCCGTCACACCGTGTCGCGCAAAATGGCGCGCCGCGCCTTCGCCGCCCGCGTTCGAACCGTCGCCGGCAGCCATCACGCGAGCCTGCATATATTCGCCAAGCGTCATCCACAGGCGAACATCCCAACGCTGTTTGTCGCCGCCGGCGCACAACCAGTGTGCGAGCCCGATGTGATCCGGATGGCAATGCGTGACGATCACGCGCAACACCGGCAAACCGTCGAGCACCGTGTCGAACACTTTCTCCCAGTTCTCCTTGATCGTGTCCGACGTAATGCCGCAATCGACCACGGTCCAGCCTTGTTGCCCGTCGATCTCATCGCGTAGCAGCCACAAGTTGATGTGGTCGAGTGCGAACGGCAGCGGCATGCGCAGCCAGAACACGCCGGGCGCGACTTCCAGCGCATGGCCGGCCTCGGGCAACGTGTCGTTGAACGGGTAATCGAGTTGATGTTCGAGTGCATTCATTGTGGGTGTCTTCCTCCGTCGGCCGTCCGACGCGGCGAGGTATGCGATGCCGGATAGCGTGGTTGCGGCGAGCCTGCGAACGAAGCGCGCCGTGATGCGTCGTATTGCACTGGGTTGCGCCGGGTTGCGTTCCGATCAAGTTGACGATAACGTAAACGTCGATTCTATCGTTCAATCCGATTTTCTGCCCGGCCACGGAATGCCCCGATGAACACGCAATACACGATCACCGAGCTCGCGCGGGAATTCGATGTCACGCCGCGCGCGATCCGCTTCTATGAAGACCAGGGTTTACTCTCGCCGAGCCGTGAAGGTTCGAGCGGTTTGCGGCGCGTGTATTCTGGCCGCGACCGCACCCGCCTGAAGCTGACGCTGCGCGGCAAGCGGCTCGGCTTCACGTTGTCCGAGATTCGCGATCTGCTCGACGTGTACGAATCGCCAACCGACACCGTGCCGCAACTGCACGCGTTTCTCGCCACGGTGGCGCGCCATCGCGACGTGCTGGAGCGTCAACTGGAAGACCTGAACGCGACGCTCGAAGACCTCGCGCAATACGAAGCGCAAGCGCGCGCATTGCTCGAAGGCGGCTCGCGCGAAGCCCGACCCGCGTGAAATCCAGCCGGCGGAGAAGCCGGCTCCAGTGAGAATTCGCGCAAATATTTTTACCGAAAGTTGCGCGGCTTAAGCCGGACCAAAGCAGGACATTGAACGGAGATAGTCTGAACCTCGGCGAATGGCCGGCCACGCCCAAGTGGCGCGCGAGGCCGAGCCGGGCGGAGCGAGCCCACCCGAACGATACAATCACGGGTGTCTTCACGACATGGGACGAATGCACGGTCGACATGAATCACTTTCCGAAACTGTTGTCGTCGCAGATCGGCTTTGACGTCGCCCAAACGATGCTCGAAGGCTTCGATCGGCACTACCGGATCTTCCGCGACGCCGCGATCCATGCCAAGACGCTCTTCGAAACCGCGGACTGGCACGGCTTGCAAAAGCTCGCACGCGATCGCATTACCTCGTACGACGAACGCGTCGAGGAATGCGTCGAGTTGCTCGAAGACGAATACGACGCGGAGAACATCGACGGCGAAGTCTGGCAGCAGATCAAGCTGCACTACATCGGCCTGCTCACCACGCACCGTCAACCGGAGTGCGCGGAGACGTTTTTCAATTCGGTGTGCTGCAAGATCCTGCACCGCTCGTATTTCAACAACGACTTTATTTTCGTGCGTCCGGCGATCTCGACCGAATACATCGAAAACGACGAACCCGCTGCAAAACCGACCTATCGTGCGTATTACCCGGGCAAGGACGGCCTCGCCGCGACGCTCGAGCGCATCGTCACGAACTTCCAGCTGGAGCCGCCGTTCGAGGATCTGAAGCGCGACGTCGAATGCGTGATGCAGACCATTCACGACGCGTTCGGCGTATTCGACGAAGCGCCCAACTTCCAGATTCACGTGCTGTCGTCGCTGTTCTTTCGCAACAAGTCGGCGTATATCGTCGGGCGGATCATCAACGGCGATCTGCTGCTGCCGTTCGCGGTGCCGCTGCGTTACGCGGCTGCCGGTCTGCTCGCGCTCGATACGGTGCTGCTCAAGCGCGACCATCTGTTGATCGTCTTCAGCTTTTCGCATTCGTACTTTCTGGTGGATATGGAAGTGCCGTCCGCGTATGTCGAATTTCTCGGCACCATCATGCCGGGCAAGCCGAAAGCGGAAATCTATACGTCGGTGGGTTTGCAGAAACAGGGCAAGAATCTGTTCTATCGCGATCTGCTGCATCACCTGAAACATTCGAGCGACCCGTTCATCATCGCGCCCGGGATCAAGGGGCTCGTGATGCTGGTGTTCACGCTGCCGTCGTTCCCGTACGTGTTCAAGCTGATCAAGGACCATTTCCCGCCGCCGAAGGAAACCACGCGCGCGCAGATCCAGGAAAAGTATCAGCTCGTCAAACGGCACGATCGGCTGGGACGCATGGCCGATACGCTCGAATATTCGAGCGTCGCGTTGCCGAGATCCCGACTCGACGAAGCGCTCGTGCGCGAACTCGAAAAGGAAGTGCCGTCGCTGATCGAATACGACGGCGACAACCTGGTGATTCGCCATATGTATATCGAACGCCGGATGGTGCCGCTCAACCTGTTCCTGCAAAACGGCACGGACGAAGACGTCGATCTCGGCATCCGCGAATACGGCAATGCGATCAAGGAATTGATGCAGGCGAACATCTTCCCCGGCGACATGCTGTACAAGAACTTCGGCGTGACGCGACACGGGCGCGTCGTGTTCTACGACTACGATGAAATCGAATATCTGACCGACTGCAACGTGCGCGCGGTGCCGGCGCCACGTAACGAGGAAGACGAAATGTCGGGCGAGCCGTGGTACTCGATCGGCCCGCACGACATCTTCCCTGAAACCTACGGCACATTTCTGCTCGGCGACCCACGCGTGCGCCGGTCCTTCTTGCAGCATCACGCGGACTTCTTCGATCCCGCGCTGTGGCAACGGCACAAGGATCATCTATTGAAAGGCGAACTGCCCGACTTTTTTCCGTACGACAGCAGCGTGCGCTTTAGCGTCCGCTATCCGGAGCGCTTCGGCGCGGCCGCCTCGAACGCGCCGGCCGAAGCGCGCACCGTGCGCGCGGCGTGAGCCTCGCGCTCCGAACCTCATGTAACGACATCGACCGGTCAACCGGTCGAGCAACCGCCCAGACTCACCATGAACCCAAACGACCCTTCTTCTCCCAACCCGCTCGCGCATCTGTTCGACAACAACGACGCGTGGGTCGCCCGCAAGCTGGCCGAAGACCCCGAGTACTTCTCACGTCTCGCGCATCAGCAGACGCCCGAGTATCTGTGGATCGGCTGCTCCGATTCGCGCGTGCCGGCCAATCAGATCATCGGTCTGCCGCCGGGCGAAGTCTTCGTACATAGAAACATCGCGAACGTCGTCGTGCATACGGATCTGAACTGCCTGTCCGTGATCCAGTTCGCCGTCGACCTGTTGAAGGTCAAGCACATCATGGTGGTCGGCCACTACGGCTGCTCGGGTGTCGCCGCGGCGCTGCACGGCCGTCGCGTGGGTCTCGCGGACAACTGGCTGCATCACGTGCAGGACGTGCGCGCGAAGCACGCGGCGCTGCTCGAGGCTTGGCCGCTCGGCGAAGCGCGCCATCGGCGCCTCGTCGAACTGAATGCGATCGAGCAGGTGATGAACGTGTGCCGCACCACCATCGTCAGCGATGCATGGGCGCGCGGCCAGGAACTGACCGTGCACGGCTGGGCCTACGGCGTGCACGACGGCAAGGTGCGCAATCTCGGCATGACCATCAGCGACCCGGCGGAGCTCGATGCGACTTATCGGAGCTGCGTCGCGGCGGTGACGGCCGGCGGTTCGTACAAGACGGACAACGACGTGATCGCAGAGGACGCGGCGCGACTCGGCGACGTGCCGGCGATCGTCAAAGGTGTGATCAAAGAGCTGAAGCACGAGTGAAGTACGATTAAAGCAGACGAGCTCGGCAACTATAAATGAGAGTGAGGCAAACATGAGCGAGACAAAGTCGGATCCGATCGTGATCGTAGGTGTGGCCCGCACGCCGATGGCGGCTTTTCAGGGCGATTTCGCTTCGTTGACCGCGCCGCAATTGGGCTCGGCTGCAATCGAAGCCGCCGTGCAACGCGCGGGCCTGAAGCCCGAACAGATCGACGAAGTGGTGATGGGCTGCGTGCTGCCGGCCGGTCTCGGCCAGGCGCCCGCGCGTCAGGCCGCGTTGGGCGCCGGTTTGCCGTTGAGCACCGGCAGCACGACGGTGAACAAGATGTGCGGTTCCGGCATGCGCGCGGCGATGTTCGCGCACGATATGCTGGCGGCCGGTTCGGTCGACGTGATCGTCGCGGGCGGCATGGAGAGCATGACGAACGCGCCCTATCTGCTGCCGAAAGCACGCGGCGGAATGCGTATGGGTCACGGCCAGGTGATCGACCACATGTTCTACGACGGCCTCGAGGACGCGTACGAAAAAGGCCGCCTGATGGGCACGTTCGCGGAAGAATGCGCGGCGTCGTTCGACTTCACGCGCGAGGCGCAGGACGCGTTCGCGGTCGAGTCGCTCAATCGCGCGAAGCGTGCGAACGAAGACGGCTCGTTCGCGTGGGAAATCGCGCCGGTGAAGGTGGCAAGCCGCAAGGGCGACGTCACGATCGATCACGACGAGCAGCCGTTCAAGGCCAACCTCGACAAGATCCCGACGCTCAAGCCCGCGTTCAGCAAAACCGGCACGGTGACGGCGGCGAATTCGTCGTCGATTTCGGACGGCGCGGCCGCGCTCGTGATGATGCGTGAATCGACCGCGAAGCGCCTCGGCGTCGAGCCGATCGCGCGCGTGGTCGGTCACTCGACCTTCGCGCAGGAGCCGGCGAAGTTCACCACCGCGCCGGTCGGCGCAATCCGCAAGCTGTTCGAAAAGAACGGCTGGCGCGCGGACGAAGTCGATCTGTACGAGGTCAACGAAGCTTTCGCCGTGGTCACGATGGCCGCGATGAAAGAACACCGTCTGCCGCACGAGAAGGTCAACGTGAACGGCGGCGCCTGCGCGCTCGGTCATCCGATCGGCGCATCCGGCGCGCGCATTCTCGTCACGCTGATCGGCGCGCTGAAAAAGCGCGGCGGCAAGCGCGGCGTCGCGACGTTGTGCATCGGCGGCGGCGAAGCAACCGCAATGGGTATTGAACTGGTTTAATGCGTCATATCGAAACGTTTGAAGCCTGAGGTGAATTGATGAAGACGGTGTTGATCGTCGGTGCGTCGCGCGGCATCGGCCAGGAGTTTGTCCGGCAGTACAAGAAGAGCGGCTGGCGCGTGCTCGCCACCGCGCGCGACGGCGCCGCGCTCGACGCGTTGAAGGCGCTCGGCGCGGAGACCTTTTCGCTCGACGTCGCGGCGCCCGAAGAGATCGCCGCGCTCGGCTGGAAGCTCGACGGCGAACGGCTCGACGCCGCGGTGCTCGTCTCGGGCGTGTACGGCCCGCGCACCGAAGGGATCGAAACGATCACCGCGGAAGACTTCGATCACGTGATGCATACCAACGTGCGCGGTCCGATGCAGTTGATCCCGATCCTGCTGCCGCTCGTCGAGGAAGCGGGTGGCGTGTTCGCGGTGCTGTCCAGCAAGATGGGCAGCATCAGCGATCCGAGCGGCACCGCGGGCTGGCTGTATCGCGCGAGCAAGGCAGCGTTGAACGACGCGCTGAAGCTGGCGTCGCTCGACGCGGTGCGTGCCACTTGCGTGTCGTTGCATCCGGGCTGGGTGCGCACCGACATGGGCGGTGCGGGCGCGGCGATCGACCCGACCCGCAGCGTCACCGGCATGCGCGAAGTGCTGGCGCAGGCCGCGGCCGCGCGCGAGTCGTTCAACGGCCGCTTCTACCAATACGACGGCACGGCGCTCGAGTGGTGACGCATTTGAAGTTGCGCACGCGCGATTGTCCGAACATCCGATCGATGAGCCATTGGTGACAACGCAACGACCCTCCGACTGCCCATGCGGCGGCGCCGCGCCAACTCAGCGCAGCACCGCCGCCGCACCGCGCTTCGCACAATGCTGCGGCCGTTATATCGACGGCGGCGAACCCGCGCCCCGCGCCCTCGAACTGATGCGCTCACGCTATAGCGCGTACGTGGTGGGCGCAACGGACTATCTGCGCGCGACCTGGGCCGCGCATACTTGCCCCGCAGATCTCGAAGCCGACCCCGGCGCACCCGATGCGCCGCGCTGGCTCGGGCTACAGATCAAGGCGTTCGCCGAAACGGACCCCGACCACGCGACGGTCGAATTCGTCGCACGTTACAAGGTCGGCGGACGCGCACATCGGCTGCACGAACTGAGCCGCTTCGTACGTGGCGACGACGGACACTGGCGCTATGTCGACGGCGATATCCGTGAATAAGACGAGCCCGCGCCCAACCCTTTCAGCGCCTTACATCCAACACTCACGAAACACTCGATGACGCCGCAACGGATTTAATCGCGTCGTCACATGTGGCCCTCAAAGTAGGGCTTTTTTTTCGTGTTGGCTCTACACCACAACGCACCTGTGCAAGCGATTCCGCGGCAATTGCTTCGTGCAGCCAAACACCCCGGCACCGCATGGCGACGGCCTCATTGCGCGCCAATTCGAACGCGGCAATTTTTTCGGCGCGGGTTCTCCTTGATTGCACAAAACAAAATTGTCGTGCCAGGATGAGGCCGTAGGTTCATGACGCCACGTTGCGAAGACCGGCCGATATCGGTCTCGCAGTTTGCGAAGGCGCCTCGCCGGTCACTAGCGGTTCTGACCTGGCGATGGTGGCCGGCTGCAACGTGTGGCGCTCATCATCGGCGCGTGGGGTCGCGTCGGCCATTTGGGTTCATCCCGTGCGATCTCGATCAGCGTGCGTGCGCCTGGCGCACTACGTACGCGAGTATGTTTTTGTTTGTCGAAAACGCCCGTGAAAGGCAAGTGTCAGAAACGACTTTCGGCAGACAGATAGCGCGGTGGCAAAGACTCGTTTTCGAGGCAGGTGCGTCAATGGTGTTCAGCAAGATTTTGACGAAGTGTGCGGTGGTCTGTGCAACGGCGGCGTGCGCCGTCGCACTCGCGCATGCCGACCCGCTCGCCGACACCCAACTCGGGCCGCTGTCACGCGCACACGTGCCGCGCATCGCGCTCGACGACGACGCCTATCTGCCCGCTGCCGGCCTGAACGAACAGATCGTTCGCGTACCGGTCGACGCTGCCGGCACGGTCACCCTCGAAACGACGATCTACAAGCCGGACGGCGCAGGTCCGTTCCCGATGATCGTCTTCAACCACGGCAAGATTCCCGGCGATCCGCGTACGCAGGAACGCAGCAACCCGCTGCCGTTCGCACGCGAATTCGTGCGGCGCGGCTATGTGGTGGTGGCGCCGAATCGCCAGGGCTTCGGCCATTCCGGCGGCACTTATCAGCAGGACGGCTGCGATGTCGAACGCAACGGCATCAGCCAGGCCGGCGATGTCGCCGCGACAATCGATTACATGTCGAAGCAGCCGTATGTGGATGCCTCGCATATCGTGGTCGCCGGCACCTCGCACGGCGGTCTTGCGACGATGGCCTACGGCACCGAAGCCGCGCCCGGCGTGCGGGCTCTGATCAACTTCTCCGGCGGTTTGCGGCAGGACGCCTGCGACAACTGGCAAGGCAATCTGACGCACGCGTTCGGCGCGTACGGCGAGAAGACCAAAGTGCCGTCGCTGTGGATGTACGGCGATAACGATTCCGTGTGGAACGCCCCGCTCGTCGCCGCCATGTATGCCGCGTTCACCGGGCATGGCGCGAGCGCGAAGATGGTGGACTTCGGCAACTACAAGAACGACGCGCATCGTCTGGTCGGCGATCGCGATGGCGTGCATGTGTGGTGGCCGGCTGTCGAGGCGTTCCTCGCGCGCGCCGGGATGCCTACCGGCGTTCAGTATCGCGTTGCGGATCCGTCCGCGCCGAAGGCGACCAACTTTGCCGCGGTCGACGCGGTGGACGCCGTGCCGTTCGTCGACGAAGCCGGGCGCAATGGATACCGCAACTTCCTGCATCAGTATCCGAGCCGCGCCTTTGCGGTTTCCGACTCCGGCGCCTGGTCGTGGGCCGAGGGCGGCGACGATCCGATGTCGGTCGCGATCGACAATTGCCAGAAGCAGAGCTCCGCGCCCTGCCGGCTGTATGCGGTGGATAACTCGGTTGTGTGGGGCAATCAGTCTTCGCAGACGGCGAATGATTCGTCTGGCGCGGGTGCGGATAAGCGGGCGATTGCGAGCCGGAATTGAGGGCCCGCCAGGTCTCCGACGTCTCGCTGACGGAGATTCATCGGCCAGCAAGCTTCGCTTTCTCGATCCGATCAAGAGCGGCTGCCCTAGCCGCATCGGCAGAATTTCCAAAATAGCTCGAACGCAACTGCTCAAGTTGCGCATTCTGCTCGTCGGCAGAGAGGCCTTGAGTCATCAACACGTTGCGGGACTGACTGTAAGCCTGATATCTGTCGGTCCATGCCTGATCTTCCCGGTTCAATTCGTCGTAGCGCTTCACGGACGCTTCGCCGAAAACCTGTTCGATATTCGCTCGCACCGCCTCGGAAGACAGCCCCGCACTTTTCATTCTGGCAATCGAATCGACTCCCGCAGTGATCGGCGGTACATAGTTGTTCGACGCATACAAAAGGTCGAGCTGCCGCTTCTTTTCGGCTTCGCCCAGATCTTGCCGGCTCTCGATTTTCATCACCCCAGCCATCACCATCTGGACCCGGTCGGACTCGCCAAACAGACCAGCGGCCCAATCCCCGAGATACTTCGTTTGTAATTGGATTTTGCGTTTTACCTGCGCTTCAAGTGTGGCTTCCGGCGTCCCGCCATCGGCAACCGATTGGTCGGGCTCATCGGCTAACGCGACAAGATAGCGCCGGTATGCGCTCCATATCGCCAGCGCATCGTCTTTTGCCGGCAAACCTCGCAATTGCGTCGTGATCTGCTGACGCACGAGCGCGTCCAGTGCGGCATCGCTGCCTAGCTCGCCTCGCGCGATCAGATACTGCTGGAAATATTCGACCACTTGCGGCGACGAAACCATGTAACCCTGTGCGTCGACGGGCAATCTGGAAAGCGGTCGGTCGCGCAAGGACGGAGGGAGCGTAGTCGACATGTCCGAGCCGGCGTTGAACTGCATTGCCATCGGCAACGCAGCCTTTTTATCCGGATCGGACTGGGAATCGCGCGCGCCGACCAACGTTGAGTTCGGCAGCAGCATGTACCAGGAAACCAGTCCTACGGCAGAGATCGACAACAGGACTGGGGCGGCCAGGCGAAACAGGCGTATCGCGCTCATAGATTGTCTTTCGCTAGTTGCCGTACCTGGTCAAGAATCATTACGCGCGGATCAGGCGCATTCATCCCTACGATTCCTGCCATCTGGTTCACTTCGTCAAAGTGATTCCACGGGGCCTGCGCTACGACCTTCCCAAACTTCGCACTACACACCGAGACCATGCCGTCATTGATGGCGAACTTCGGATCAGGCGCTCCCCCTCCAGATCCGATATCCGCTTTTCGCG
The DNA here is from genome assembly GCF_046030735.1 of Paraburkholderia xenovorans. GTDB lineage: Bacteria > Pseudomonadota > Gammaproteobacteria > Burkholderiales > Burkholderiaceae > Paraburkholderia > Paraburkholderia xenovorans_A. The sequence continues at coordinate 27,183 of NZ_JAQQBV010000012.1, read as the reverse complement.
CGGCCATCACGCGCTGGGCCACGATGCTCCCAGTGAGTTCCAGCGCCACCGTGGTTGGATCGAGAAACGCCTTCGCATCCAATACACCCAAGCTCGTATCTTCGAGCGCGAAGTCAAAATTGTTGAGAATGGGCACGCCTTTGAAAACCTGATTCGAAAGCGCCCCCAAACCCGACTTCATCAGTCCAAAGACGTTATCCGTTCTGGGAGGCTTATTGCTCTCCCCGATGATCGAGTAGTAGCGCTGCATCGCCACTTGCTTCACGCCTCTGGCGTCTACGTAATCGACATCTGCAGACGCCTTCCCGGTAGTACATAGCTTCACGTCACCGAGACCTGCGGAGGGATAGCGCTTGTTCCATTCCTTTGCCTTCGCGCTGGTGAGCAAACTGATCGCGGCCGCCGGATCTTGCGGCAGTTCCTTCGCCCCAACCAGTTTCATCCAGAGCATGCCAATCCCATAGTCCACCAACGGCATGACCTGAGCAGCCGTTTTCGGATAATCCGTTTTTTGCTGGACGATAAAGTCTGCAAAGTCACTCCCCCAATGGGGTGTCGAGATCGTCGTAATCGACGCTACCAGATCCGGGCGTATTGCCGCGACATAGCGAGATGTGGTGCCACCCTGACTATGGCCGATGAGATTGACGCGGGTTGCTCCCTCGCGAATCATCACTTCCTTGATTTGCGCAAGCAATTGCTCGCCGCGCTCTTCGTCGGTGTTGAATCCCGAAACGTTTGCCTCATAAATTCCCTTATTTTCCGTATTGTTTGAAAAATAAGGATTGGGAATAGAGGAAGCTGTCGTACTCGATTTATCGCCGGGCGTGGACGTTCGGTGCATCCTGATTTCCCTTGCCATGTCGAACCAATACGGAAGCTCGCCGACGAATTTTTCAGATCCGGTCAAACTATGCACAAAAATCACTGGGTACCGGGTGTTCGCGTCCTTCACGGGATTGTTATCGGCAAATGTGCGGACGGGTGGAAGTACTTGAGCGGTATCCGTCAGCATCTTTACCGCGCCGGCGACAGGCGTTTTCAGAACAGGCAGCGCAGTTTCGAAAATCTTTTTCCCGATTGCCTCAAAAGGAGCCGCCACCATATTGAAGCCGGCCGCCAAGGTGCTGCCGAGCGTATCGACAACATCCGTCAGTAGGCCTTGAGAAAATGCCGCTGTTGACCACAACAGGCCACCGGACAGAACGATTGGGACGCTGATCTTCTTCAACTGTAGCGGGTTCATCTTCCCTCTGCCTATAACTCTGGATATCGGAAGCGCGTCGAGTACTTGTAATAAGTCAGAAGAGACCGCCCTGAACGCGCTTGTCGTCTGCGACCCAATGCCACAGTTCAAAGAGTAATTGCAGGAAACTCCGCGCAAATGACTTGAAAATGAGATTTTTGTCATGGAACGCGTGCACCCCAACAACGGCCGTCTTCTTCAGACACACGCCTATTCCGCGCATATTTCACCCTACGAAAAACACACTGTGAGCCGATGGCGGCAAGTTCTTCCGCCGTAGGGTTGCCTGACTTTGTCGTCGTTATCTGCGTCGATTCGGGACCATCCTGCGCGAACAGTTCTTTCCATCCTGAATCACTCACGAACTGCATTCGGGCCCGTAAAAACAGTGCTGATTTGGCGCGTGCAATGCGCCAGATAACGCGCTAATCTCCATTCCCCGGTATCGGCCCGCATGGCGAACTTGTCGTCCTCCGCAAGTCGCTTCGCCCTGCACAAACCCGCTGCGGCCGCCGGAAAGAGCGCGGCACACGCGGTTCGCGCTGAGATGGAGTTGCTTTGATGGCATTGAACACACCCGATGACTGGATCACCCGCAGCCTGCGTGCCGTCTGGCACCCCTGCACCCAGATGAAGCACCACGAGCGCCTGCCGCTCGTGCCGGTCGCGCGCGGTCAAGGCGCGTGGCTCTACGATCGCGCCGGCAATCGTTATCTGGATGCGATCAGCTCGTGGTGGGTCAATCTGTTCGGCCATGCGAATCCGCGCATCAATGCGGCATTGAAAGACCAGCTCGACACGCTCGAACACGCGATGCTGGCCGGCTGCACGCACGAACCCGCGATCGAACTCGCCGAGCGATTGAGCGCACTCACCGGCAATACGTTGGGCCACGCGTTCTTCGCATCCGATGGCGCGTCCGCCGTCGAAATCGCGCTGAAGATGAGCTTTCACTCGTGGCGCAATCGCGGTTTCGCGGACAAGCAGGAATTCGTCTGCATTGCCAACAGTTATCACGGCGAGACCGTCGGCGCGCTCGGCGTCACCGATGTCGCGCTGTTCAAGGACGCTTACGATCCGCTGATCCGCCACGCGCACGTCGTCGCGTCGCCCGATGCGCGGCTCGCGCAACCCGGCGAATCTGCGGTGGACGTCGCGGAACGCGCGTTGGAGCACGTTCGCTCGCTATTCGAAGCACGCGCCACGAAAATCGCCGCGCTGATCGTCGAGCCGCTCGTGCAATGCGCGGCCGGTATGGCAATGCACGACGCGTCCTACCTCGCCGGCTTGCGCGCGCTGTGCGACCGCTACGGCGTGCATCTGATCGCCGATGAAATCGCTGTCGGTTGCGGTCGCACCGGCACGTTCTTCGCAAGCGAACATGCCGGTATCTGGCCGGATTTCCTGTGTCTGTCCAAGGGGATCAGCGGCGGCTATTTGCCGCTTTCGATCGTGTTGTCGCGCGATGAAATTTTCGACGCGTTCTATCACGACGACACCGCGCGCGGTTTCCTGCACTCGCACTCTTACACCGGCAATCCGCTCGCCTGCCGCGCGGCGCTCGCAACGCTCGATCTGTTCGCGAGCGACGACGTGCTAGTGGTCAACGCAAAGAAATCCGCACAACTGAAGGCCGCGCTCGCGCCGCTCGCCGATCACCCGCAGGTGCGCAATCTGCGCCAGTGCGGGACGATCTTCGCATTCGACGCCGTGATCGACGACGCTCAGCAAGCAAGAACCTTCTCACGTCGCTTCTTCGAAAACGCGTTGCAGCGCGAACTGCTGCTGCGCCCGATTTCGACCACGGTGTATCTGATGCCGCCATACATCCTCGACGACGAAGAAATCGCACTGCTCGCATTGCGCACGCGCGAAACTTTCGAAGCCACGCTCGCGGAGACCCGCTGATGCATCTGCTCGACACCCTCGCTGAAGGCCTCAAGGAAATCGACGCGCGCGGTTTGCGCCGTCGCCGCCGCACCGCCGACACGCCGTGCGCCGCGCACATGACGGTCGACGGCCGCGAGATCATCGGCTTCGCCAGTAACGACTACCTCGGCCTCGCCGCGCATCCGCACCTGATCGCGGCACTGGCCGAAGGCGCGCAACGCTACGGCGCGGGCAGCGGCGGTTCGCATCTGCTCGGCGGCCATTCGCGCGCCCATGCGCAACTCGAAGACGACCTCGCGGAATTCGTCGGCGGTTTCGTCGATGCTCCGCGCGCGCTTTACTTCAGCACCGGCTACATGGCGAATCTCGCGACGCTCACCGCGCTCGCGGGCCGCGGCACGACGCTGTTCTCCGACGCACTGAATCACGCGTCGCTGATCGACGGCGCGCGCCTGTCGCGCGCCGACGTGCAGATCTACCCGCACTGCGATATGGAAGCGTTGAGCGCGATGCTCGACGCGTCGGACGCGGAAGTGAAGGTCATCGTCTCCGATACCGTGTTCAGCATGGACGGCGACGTCGCGCCGCTCGCGCGGCTCTCCGAACTTGCGGAACGGCATGGCGCGTGGCTGATCGTCGACGACGCGCACGGCTTCGGCGTGCTCGGTCCGCAAGGCCGCGGCGCAGTGGCCGAAGCCGCGTTGCGCTCGCCGAATCTGATTTCGATCGGCACGCTCGGGAAGGCCGCGGGCGTGTCGGGTGCATTCGTGGTCGCGCATGCAACGGTGATCGAATGGCTCGTGCAACGCGCGCGTCCGTATATTTTCACCACCGCGTCGGTGCCCGCGGCGGCGCATGCGGTGTCGGCGAGTCTGCGCATCATCGGCGGCGACGAAGGCGACGCGCGTCGCGCGCATCTTCAGCAGTTGATCGAACGCACGCGCGCGATGCTCAAAGCCACGCCGTGGCTGCCGGTCGACTCGCACACCGCCGTGCAGCCGCTGATCATCGGCGCGAACGATGCGACGCTCGACATCGCGGCCACGCTCGATCGCGCGGGTTTGTGGGTACCGGCGATCCGTCCGCCGACCGTACCCGCGGGCACGTCGCGTTTGCGCATTTCGTTGTCGGCGGCGCACTCGCATGCGGACCTGGACCGGCTCGAAGCCGGTCTGCAACAAGCCGGAGCGAAAGCAGCATGAGCGGCACGAATCAGAACGCGCTGTCGTTGTTCGTCACCGGCACCGATACCGAGATCGGCAAGACCTTCGTTTCCGCCGCGTTGTTGCGCGGCTTTGTCCGCGCGGGATTGCAAGCCGCGGCGATGAAGCCGATCGCAGCCGGCGCGTTCGAAGTGAACGGCGTGCTGCACAACGAAGACGCGGATCAACTCGACGCGGCATCCAGCATCCTGTTGCCGCCCGCTATCCGTACGCCGTATCTGTTGAAGGAGCCGGCCGCGCCGCACATCGCCGCCGCGCTGGAAAACGTCACGTTCGACCTCGCGCATATCGTCGCTTGCCATGCGCAGGCGCTGCGGCAGGCGGAGGTCGTGGTGGTGGAAGGTGTCGGCGGATTTCGCGTGCCGCTGACGCCGACGCAAGACACCGCCGATCTCGCCGTCGCGTTGAAACTGCCGGTGGTGCTGGTGGTCGGCATGCGCCTCGGCTGCATCAGCCATGCGCTGCTCACCGCGGAAGCGATCGCCGCGCGCGGACTCACGCTCGCCGGCTGGGTCGCGAATCGCGTCGACCCGGACATGAATTTCCCCGACGAAAACATCGCGTCGATCCGCGAGCATCTGGCGCGCGAACACGACGCGCCCTTGCTCGGCATCGTGCCGCATCTGAATCCGATTTCGCCCGAACTGGCGGCAGACCGGCTCGACATCGAGCGGCTTCTGCAAACGCTGCGTCACGCGCAGCGTTGATCGACCCACGCATCCATCCATGAGGATTGAACCCATGACGCAACTGAACCTCACGCCGACGCTTGCCGACACGGCGGCCGCCAGCAACAACGCCAATCTCAACGCCACCGAAGGCGCACAGCCGCTCGCGCGCTGGCGCGTCGCCGACATCGTCGCGTTGTACGAACTGCCGTTCAACGACCTGATGTTCCGCGCGCAGCAAACGCATCGCGAACACTTCGACGCCAACACCGTGCAACTGTCGACGCTGCTGTCGATCAAGACCGGCGGGTGCGAAGAAGATTGCGCGTACTGCCCGCAGTCGGTCCATCACGATACGGGACTGCAAGCCGACAAGCTGATGCCGGTCGACGAAGTGCTGGCCGCCGCCAAAGTCGCGAAAGAAAACGGCGCGACGCGTTTCTGCATGGGCGCCGCGTGGCGTAATCCGAAAGACCGCCATCTCGAACCGATCAAGGACATGATCCGCGGCGTAAAGGCGATGGGTCTGGAAACCTGCGTGACGCTCGGCATGCTCGAAACGCATCAGGCGCAGGCGTTGCGCGACGCGGGCCTCGACTACTACAACCACAACCTCGACACGTCGCCGGAGTTCTACGGCCAGATCATCTCGACGCGCACGTATCAGGACCGTCTCGACACGCTCGAACGCGTGCGCGACGCGGGCATCAACGTGTGCTGCGGCGGGATCGTCGGGCTGGGTGAATCGCGTCGCGAGCGCGCCGGCCTGATCACGCAGTTGGCGAACATGGACCCGTATCCGGAATCGGTGCCGATCAACAATCTGGTGCAAGTGGAAGGCACGCCGCTGACCGGCACCGAAGCCATCGACCCGTTCGAATTCGTGCGCACGATCGCCGTCGCACGGATCACGATGCCGCGCGCGATGGTGCGCCTGTCGGCAGGCCGCGAACAGATGGACGAAGCATTGCAGGCGCTGTGCTTCCTCGCCGGCGCGAACTCGATTTTCTACGGCGACCAATTGCTGACCACCAGCAATCCGCAAGCGGAAGCGGACCGCAAGCTGCTCGAACGACTCGGCATTCGCGCGGAAGCCGCGCAGCAAATGCCGCTGGATCAAAGCGGTTGCGAGCCTGGTTGCGATAAGCACGCGGCGAATTGAGCGAGTCGACGGGTAGAGCGTGCGAGGGCTGCGTGTAATAAAAAGGCTGCCTCGCAATCGAGGCAGCCTTTTTACTTTCGAGGGCGCGCCTTACCTCTTGTCGACGATGATCTGATCGAACGTTCCGCCATCGGAGAAATGGGTTTGCTGCGCCTTCTGCCAGCTGCCGAACATTTCTTCGACCGTGAAGGTCTTGATCGGCTTGAACTCGGCAGCATGCTTCGCGAGCACGTTCTTGTCGCGCGGACGCAGATGATGTTCCGCGATGATTTCCTGCGCGGCCGGCGACCACAGATAATCCAGATACGCCTGCGCTTCCTTGCGCGTACCGCGCTTATCGACCACCTTGTCGACGATCGACACCGGCGGCGCCGCGAGCAGGCTCACCGACGGATACACCGCTTCGAAATTGCCCGCACCCGCGCCGCCATCCATCAGCGCCACTTCGTTCTCGAAGGTGACCAGCACGTCGCCGATACCGCGTTGCGTGAAGGTGGTCGTCGCGCCGCGGCCGCCTGTGTCGAGCACCGGCACATTCTTGAAGATCGCTTTCTCGAAGTCGATGGCCTGCGCGTCAGTGCCGCCGTGCTGCTTGCGATAACCCCACGCGGCCAGATACGCATAGCGGCCGTTACCCGAGGTCTTCGGATTGGCGATCACCACCTGCACGCCGGGCTTTGCGAGATCGTCCCAGTCCTTGATCTGTTTCGGGTTGCCCTTGCGCACGAGGAACACCATCGTGGTGGTGTACGGCGCGCTGTCGTCCGGCAGACGGGCGCGCCAGTTGGCGGGCACCAGTTGCCCCTTTTCGGCGAGCAGATCGATGTCGTTCGGCTGGTTCATCGTCACGACGTCCGCCTGCAAGCCTTGCAGCACCGACAGCGCCTGCGCGCTCGACGCGCCGTGCGACTGGCGGATCGCCACCGTCTCGCCGCTCTTCTGCTTGTACGCGGCGATGAAACCGGCGTCGATGTCCTTATACAGCTCGCGTGTCACGTCGTACGACACGTTGAGCAGCGATACCTCTGCGTGCGCCGTCGATACGCCGCCGAGCGCGAGCGTGATTGCCGTCATGCCGGCTGCGAGCCAGCGCGATGTCCCCGTGTTGCCTGCCATCTTTTCCCCGCCTATCGATGATGAAAACCGGTGGCCGCACGAAGGTGCAGCGTGAAGCGGGATTCTAACGGATCGCTTACGTCAGGTCACACGAATGCATGCTGGGCGGCATCGAGCGTTTCTTCGCGAAAGCGCAGCGGCGCCGCGCAATGCACGAGCGTGTCGATGAAATACTTCGCGCGCGGCCACGGACCGAATCCCGCCGCGGTGTTGATATGCCCCGCGTCGCCGAGATTGACGAACGCGCTGCCGAGGCGCTGCGCGAGATCGCGCGCGCCGGTGAGCGGCATCCACGGGTCGGTTTCGCTGCCGATCAGGATCGACGGAACGCCGAGGCGCCGCGCCTCGAACGGCCCGGCAAACGTGAATTTCTGCGGACTCGCGGGCGCGACGAACAGCACGCCGATCACGTCGTTCGCGTAGGTTGCCTGTTGCAATGCATGCGCGGCCGCGAGGCAACCGAAGCTATGCGCGGCCAGCACGAACGGCCCGCGCTCGCGTGCGAGCAGATCGCGCAGCGACTTGGCCCAGCCGGCGACGTCCGGTGCATCCCAGTCGGCCTGCTCGACGCGCAACGAGCGCGCGAATTGCCGTTCGAGCCAGGTTTGCCAATGCGCGCCCTCACTGCCATGCAGGCCGGGAACCGTGACGAGCCGCGGCGGCCATGTCGATTTGGTGCAGTTAAGCATGTCTGTCCCTCACTGCCGGAGTTCAGGAAAGCATTGTCCCGCCGGGCGCTGTAAGGGAGAACGAAGTTTTTGTGCTTTGTTTATCGGACAAATGCGCGGACAAATGCGCGGACATATGCGGCGTTGTGCTTCGGCTCGCCGTGCTGAAAGCACACAAAACTGCACGCCCGTGCGCAAACGCGCGCGATCGGCGTCGAAAAAGTAGAATGAAGCCTATTCATAAAAGGAGGAGCCCCGTGCGCCCGGAGTCATTGGGCAAGCCGCTGGCTTTGCCGCCTTCGCAGGCGGTCCTCTTCGCCGACGAATCCGAATCCGCTGCCGAGCGCATCTCAGGGAACGCATGAAAATCCTCTTCTACATGCCGCACGCCGACGCCGCCTCCTGGCTGCACGACTTTGCACGCGCGCTGCCCGAGGCCAACCTGCGCGAGTGGCAACCGGGCGATACCGCGCCGGCCGATTTCGCGGTCGTGTGGCGGCCGCCGCGCGAGATGCTGGCCGGCCGCGACGACCTGCGCGCGATCTTCAATCTCGGTGCGGGCGTCGACGCGATTCTCGCGCTCGAACACGACGCGCCCGGCACGCTGCCGCGCCGCACGCCGCTGATCCGTCTCGAAGACACCGGTATGGCGCCGCAAATGGCGGAGTATGTGGCGCATGCAGCACTGCGTTACCTGCGCCGTTTCGACGACTATCAGACGCAGCAAAGCGAGCGCCGCTGGCAGGTGCTCGACGCGCATCCGCGTGACACCTTTACGGTCGGCGTGCTTGGCCTCGGCGTGCTCGGTGCGCACGTCGCGAAAACGCTCGCGGCGTTCGGCATGCCGGTGCGCGGTTATAGCCGCAGCGCGCGGCAGATCGGCGGCATCACGACCTTTGCCGGCGACGCGCAATTCGACGCTTTCCTCGACGGCGTGAAGCTGCTGGTGAATCTGCTGCCGCACACGCCGGATACGCAAGACGTGCTGAATGCACAAACTTTCTCGAAGCTCGCAAAAGGCGCATACCTGGTCAACGTCGCGCGCGGCGGGCATCTGGTCGAGCAGGATCTGCTCGACGCGCTCGCAAGCGGCCAACTGTCAGCCGCCACGCTCGACGTGTTCCGCGAAGAACCGTTGCCCGCGGATCATCCGTTCTGGCGCGAACCGCGCATCACCGTCACGCCGCACGTGTCCGCGCTCACGTTGCGCGAAGAAAGCGTCGTGCAGGTCACGCGGAAAATGGCGGCGCTGATGCGCGGCGAGACGGTGAGCGGCGTGGTAGACGTCGAGCGCGGATACTGAATCGAGCAGGAAAGCGAACACGGCTGTTGAATACGATCGGAAGGAGACACCATCATGGCCTTACCCCAACACGTCAAAATCGTCGAAGTCGGTCCGCGTGACGGGCTGCAGAACGAGAAAGAATTCGTCGCCACCGCGATCAAGGTCGAGCTGATCGACCGTTTGTCGGCGGCCGGTTTCCGCAATGTCGAAGCCGCGTCGTTCGTGTCGCCCAAGTGGGTGCCGCAAATGGCCGACGGCGCCGACGTGATGGCCGGCATCGCGCGCCGGCCGGGCACGATCTACTCGGTGCTCACGCCGAACCTGCGCGGCTTCGAAGGCGCGCTGGCCGCGCGCGCGGACGAGATCGTGATCTTCGGCGCCGCGAGCGAGGCGTTCTCGCAGAAGAACATCAATTGCAGCATCGCGGAAAGCATCGACCGGTTCGCGCCGGTCGCCGCGGCGGCGAAGGAACATGGCGTGCGGATTCGCGGCAGCGTGTCGTGCGCGCTCGGCTGTCCGTATCAGGGCGAGGTGGCGGTGGCGTCGGTGGTCGACGTGGTCGAACGTTTCGCCGCGCTCGGCTGCGACGAGATCGATATCGCCGATACGATCGGCGTCGGCACACCGAAGCGCACGCGCGAAGTGTTCGAAGCGGTCACCCGGGTGTTTCCGCGTGAGCGTTTGTCCGGGCATTTCCACGACACCTACGGCCAGGCGCTCGCGAATATCTACGCGGCGTTGCAGGAAGGCATCGAGATCTATCACGCGTCGGTGGCGGGCCTCGGCGGCTGCCCTTATGCGAAGGGCGCGACCGGCAACGTCGCGACCGAAGACGTGCTGTATCTGATGAACGGCCTCGGCATCGAAACCGGCATCGACCTCGCGCAGGTCGTCGCGATCGGCGATTTCATCTCGACGTCGATCGGCCGGCCGAACGTGTCGCGCGCGGGCAAGGCGCTGCTCGCCAAAGCGCGCAGCGAAGCGGCCCATTGCGCTTGACCCCTGCAACCTACTCAGGACCTGAACGATGACGGACCACGCCACTCCCGAAACCGACGATCTCGCCGCGCTGCCCGATTCCGCGCGCCGCGTCGCGCTGTTGTTGCGCGAACGCGGTCACGCCGGCCGCATCGTGATGTTGCCGGAAACCGGCAAGACTTCCGCCGAAGCCGCGGCCGGCCTCGGCTGTTCGGTCGCGCAGATCGCCAAGTCGATCCTGTTCCGCCGTCGCGAAGACGATGCGCCGGTGCTGGTGGTCGCGAGCGGCGCGAATCGCGTCGATGAAAAGAAAGTGGCTGCGCAAGTCGGCGAGATCGGCCGCGCGGATGCGAAATTCGTCCGCGAAAAAACCGGCTATGCGATCGGCGGCGTCTGTCCGATCGGCCACGCGACGGAGCCTGTCACGCTGATCGACGCCGATCTGCTCGCGCTCGACAGCCTGTGGGCCGCCGCCGGTCATCCGCATGCGGTGTTCAATCTGACCGCGCAGCAACTGGTTGCGTTGACGAATGCGCCGGTGGTCGACGTGGCGCTGCGCGAGGCGGTCTGACGCGATGACAGCCGGCATCGACAACAGCCACGACGATGCGGTGGAGTCGCCCTGCATCAACGTGTGCAGAATGGACGCGAGCACCGGCTGGTGCGAAGGATGCCTGCGCACGATCGAGGAGATCGCCGGCTGGTCGTCGTTCGACGCGCACGCGAAACGCGCGGTGTGGGACGCGATCGAGGTCCGCCACGCGGAGTTCATGGCGAACCAGGCGCTAGCCCGCGCGACGAACCCGACAAAGGTGCCGCGATGACCGGCGCGCCGCGCGTCGTGACGGTCGGCGAAACGTTCAGTTCGACGCTCGAGTTGTCGGCGGAGTCGGTGAAATCGTTCGCCACGCTGGTCAACGATTTCAACCCGCTGCATCACGACGACGCGTATGCGGCGCAAAGCCGCTTCGGCGGCCTGATCGCGTCCGGCACGCAGCCGACCGCGCATTTCATGGCGCTGCTGGCCACGCATTTTTCGAGCTACGCGCAGCCGCTCGGACTTGAGTTCGATATCAAGCTGAAGAAGGCGGTCCACGCGAACGACACGCTCACGTTCACCTGGCGAGTGCGCGACGCTTACTGGAAGCCGAGCCTGAACGGCGATCTCACGCATCTCGAAGGCACGGCGGTGAATCAGCGCGGCGAGACGATGTTGATCGGCGCGTCGACGATTCTGGTCATGCCGAAACCGGAAGCGTCCACGTCCATAGGCACACGATGATCCATTTACCCGCGTCGATCCGCGTGTTCGAGCGCGGCTGGCTCTCGTCGAACAACGTGCTGTTGACCGACGACGCCTGCGCCGCGCTCGTCGATACCGGCTATGCGACGCACGCGCCGCAAACGCGCGCGCTGCTGCAGCAGGCGCTCGGCGCGCGGCCACTCGATCTGATCGTCAACACACATCTGCATTCGGATCATTGCGGCGGCAACGCGCTGTTGCAGGCAACGTGGCCGTGCCGCACCGCGATCCCCGCATCCGAAGCCGACGCGGTGCGCAACTGGGACGAAGCACGCCTGACGTTTCGCGTCACCGGCCAGACCTGCGAGCGCTTCGGCTTCTCCGGGACGATCGCGCCCGGCGCGCATCTGCGGCTCGGCGCGCTCGATTGGGAAGTGCTCGGCGCGCCCGGCCACGATCCGCATTCGCTGATGCTGTATTGCGCGGAAGAACGCATCCTGATCAGCGCGGATGCGTTGTGGGAAAACGGCTTCGGTGTGATTTTTCCCGAGCTGGAAGGCGAAAGCGGTTTCGCCGAAGAACAGGCGGTGCTCGAAGCGATCGCGAAGCTCGACGTGCGGCTCGTGATTCCCGGTCACGGCGCGCCGTTTACGAATGTCGGTGAGGCGCTCGAACGGGCTTTTTCGCGCGTCGCATGGTTGCGTGCCGATCCGGCGCGCAATGCGAAAAACGCGTTGAAAGTGCTGATTGTGTTCAAGCTGCTCGAAGTCCGCGAGATGAGCTTCGACACGTTGCTGCGCATGCTCGACGACGCCGCCGTGATGGGCGCTGCGGCGGCAATGCTCAAGCCGCGCAGCGAATGGCCGGCGCTGGTGCAAGAGATTGTCGGGGAACTGGCCGCGAAGAACGGGCCGCTGGAAATCGACGGTGCGCGCATCGTCGCACGCTAGATACCGCTGAGCGGCCCACATGAATCCGTCGCCACAAAAAAAAAGCCGCTCGACCATCGAGGCGAGCGGCGGAAATTCTGTCGGACGTGATCAGCGTCAGGGTGAATGATACGCGTGCCTGTTTTTTGATCGCATCGGTGATTTCCCTACAGAACCTTGACGGCGCGGTTTAAAGCCGTCTACACGCTGCTTGACGGAGGGACGCAGCTTCGTCGCTTCTTGACGATTGCCGCGGGGCAAGCTTACTTCCGTCCCTATGAATAATGCTGCCGCACGGTTGTTCTGGAATCCGTAGCATTTGCACTCTCTCCGCCTCGACGGAAACGGCCGCCGCTTAAGCCACACGCGTGGCATAGGCATCGCTTCAGGTGGAGGGCAGCCGTCTCTGCGGCACGATCCGCCAGCCGAGATTCACACCCGCGGCCGCGAGCAGAATCAGCGCCGCGCCGAGCACCTGAATCCACGCGAGCGTCTGCCCGAATGCGACCCGGTCGACGATGATCGCCACTACCGGATAGATGAACGACAGTGCGCCGGTCATCGCGGTCGGCAGTTTCTGGATCGCGCCGTACAGGAGCACGTACATGATCCCCGTGTTGACCACGCCGAGTACGATCAATTCGAGCCATTGCGCGCCGGTGGCCGGCAATGCGTCGAAATGCACGAACGGTGCAAGCATCACGACGCCGAGCGACACCTGGATCAGCGCGATCAGATGCGGCGGCGTGCCCTTCAGCCGCTTGGTGATGATCGACGACACCGCGTACATCGCCGCCGCGCCCACCGCATAGGCGACGCCGGCCAGATACTGGCCCGGCACCGCCAGCACGGCCGGTTCGACCTTCACGACGAACACGAGACCGATGAACGCGACAGCGAGCCACGCCACCGTCGACGCGCTGATGCGCTCGCGAAACACCAGCGCGCCGAGCGCCACCAGCATGAAAGGCTGCGTGTTGTAGACAGCGGTGGCCATCGAGATCGAGGCCCGCGAATAAGCGGCGAACAGCAACACCCAGTTGAGCACGATCGCCGCGCCGCCAAGCAGCGCGAGGCCGAGCATCTTCCACGAGAACAGCTTGCGTCTGAAAAGACCGAGCACCGCGCACACGAGCGCGAGCGTCGCGCCGCCGAAAATGCAGCGAAAGAACACCACGTTGAACGCGCTCTGCTGCGACGACACCACCAGCCAGCCGATGGTGCCGGACATCAGCATCGCCATCGTCATTTCCGCCGCGCCGCGGCGAATCTCATTCGAAGCCATGATTCGAGTCCCGGTTTGATTTCTGCGTGACAAGCAGTTTAGTTAATCCGGTTACTCGAATACATGGCTAAACTTAAGCCTATCTGCGATAGCACCTAAAGATCGAAGGCAATCATGTCGAAACGCCTTACCTCGTCCGCGACTGTGTCCAGCACCCCGCTCGACGACACCGACCGGGCGCTCCTCGCCGCACTCGCAGCCGATGCGCGCCAGCCCGTCAGCGAACTCGCGCGTCTGATCGGGTTGTCGGCGCCGAGCACGGCGGAACGTATCCGGCGGCTCGAAGCGCAAGGCGTGATCGAGCGCTTCACTGTGCAGATCGATCCGCGCGCGCTCGGCTTCACGTTGCAGGCGATCGTGCGGGTCAAGCCGTTGCCCGGACAATTGCATCTGCTGGAAGACGTGATCCGACGCATTCCGGAGTTCGTCGAATGCGACAAGGTGACCGGCGACGACTGCTTCATCTGCCGCCTGTATCTGCATTCGATCGAACAGCTCGACGAGATTTTGACGAAGGTGACCGAGCGCGCGGAAACCAGCACCGCGATCGTCAAGTCGACGCCGCTGCCGCGCAGATTGCCGCCGCTGGGTTGAGTGCGCGCGAGGCCGGGGTTTTAAACCGAACGGCCCACACGATCCACTACTCGAGCGCTTCGAAAAACGACAGCATCTCGGCGACCAGTTCGTCCGGCGCCTCCTCCGGAATGTAATGCCCGCACGACAGCGAACGCCCGCTGACATCGCGCGCAACATGGCGCCATTCCGCGAGCGCGTCGAAGCATTTCTCGATCACACCCTTGTCGCCCCACAACACCCGCAGTGGACAGCCGATCTTATGACCGCGCTCGATGTCCGCACGATCGTGCTCCAGATCGATGCTCGCCGACGCCCGGTAGTCTTCGCACATCGCATGCACGGCGCCGGGTTGAGCAAGCGCTTCGCGGTACGCGTCGAGCGCTGCGGGCGCAAACGGCGCGAGGCCCGCGTGACGGCTGCCCATCACCGCGTCCACATACGCGGACGGATTCGCGCCGATCAGCGTTTCCGGCAACGGCTCGGGCTGGATCAGAAAGAACCAGTGAAAGTAGTGAGTGGCGAAGGTGCGGTCGGTGGCTTCGTACATCGCGAGAGTCGGTGCGATGTCCAGCAGCATCAGACGTTCGACGGCGTCGGCATGGTCGAGCGCCATCCGATGCGCGACGCGCGCGCCGCGATCGTGTGCGCAGACGAGAAAACGTTCGAAACCGAAGTGCCGCATCACGGCGACCTGATCGGTGGCCATCGCGCGTTTGGAATACGGGGTGTGACTGGCGTCGCTCGACGGTTTGTCCGATGCGCCGTAACCGCGCAGGTCGGTCGCGATCACCGTGAAGTGCCCGGCGAGTTGCGCGGCGCAGCGCGCCCAGATCAAATGGCTCTGCGGATGACCATGCAGCAACAGAAGCGGCGGCCCGGCTCCACCCTTCACTCCGAAGATATCGACGTCGCCCGCGGCGACACGAAAGGGCGTGAAATCGTCGAAGGCCATGGCACGTCTCTTGTTGTTGGGATGACACCGCATTGTAAAAGCGCAATGTGACCGTGCGGGGTGGGATAGCCCACGCATTGCATAGAACCTGAACACTCCTTCCAACCGTTCCAGACGATCCGAGCGGACGCGTTTCGCGGCTTCCCCTATAATCGAACGATCGTTCTTAAATCTTCCGCGGTGTCGCAGCCTGCGCAGCCGGAGCGCTTGTCCAGTCGTCGTCGTTGTTGGCATCGTCGACAGCGACGCAGCGCAGGCAGCGTGCCGCTACACTCACACCATCAGCCGGGCGCCCGAACGTCGTACCGGCTAGCTCAATCAGGAGACTTGCACCATGGCATTGCCCGCCGTCCTGCAGAACCTTGCGCTGCCTGTCGTCGCCTCGCCGATGTTCATCGTCAGCTATCCCGAACTCGTGCTGGCTCAATGCAAGGCCGGTATCGTCGGCTCGTTTCCGGCGCTGAATGCACGCCCGGCCGAGTTGCTCGACGAATGGCTCACACAACTCCAGAGCCAGCTCGCCGAACACAAGGCGACCCATCCCGATGCGATCATCGGGCCGATCGCCGTCAATCAGATCGTCCATCAGTCGAATACGCGTCTCGAACACGACGTGCGCGTGTGCGTCGAGCACAAGGTGCCGATCTTCATCACGAGCCTGCGCGCGCCGGCTCGCGAGATCGTCGACGCAGTGCATAGCTACGGCGGCATCGTGCTGCACGACGTGATCAATCTGCGCCATGCGCAAAAAGCGCTTGAAGCCGGCGTCGACGGTCTGATCCTGGTGGCGTCCGGCGCGGGCGGCCATGCGGGCACGACCTCGCCGTTCGCGCTGGTCGGCGAAGTACGGCGCATGTTCGACGGCCCGATCGTGCTGTCCGGCTCGATCGCCAACGGCGGCTCGATTCTCGCCGCGCAGGCAATGGGCGCGGACCTCGCCTATATGGGCACGCGCTTCATCGCGACCAAAGAGGCGCACGCGGTGGAAAGCTACAAACAGGCGATCGTCAATTCGACGGCGTCGGACATCATCTACACGAACCTGTTCACCGGCGTGCACGGCAACTACATTCGCGAAAGCATTCTGAACGCAGGGCTCGACCCGGACGCGCTGCCGGAATCGGACAAGACCGCGATGAACTTCGGCAGCGACAAGGCGAAGGCGTGGAAAGACATCTGGGGCGCGGGCCAGGGCGTCGGCCTGATGGACGACGTGCCGGCCGTCGACGAACTGGTTGCGCGTTTGACCCGCGAATATAACGACGCGAAAGCGCGGCTCGGCATCGCTCGCTGAGCGGGGTGCGTGGGGGCGCGCCGGTGCATCGGTGCGTCGCCCCGTCGGCATCTACCTCACCGCCAGCGCCTTGATCTGCTCGAGCGACGGCCATAACGATTCGTTGGCGAAGCGCTCGGCAAAGAAGTCGACAAACGACCGCACCTTCGCCGACAGATGCCGCCGGCTCGCGTACACCACGTGAATCGGCAACTCGCGCGGCGGCATTTCATCCACGAGCAACGGCACTAGACGCCCCGCGGCGAGGTCGGTGCCGATCACCTCGGTGCCTAGCGTCGCAATGCCGGCGCCTTGCAGCACGATGACCCGCTGCGCTTCCAGATGGTTGACGATCAGATTGCCGGTGAGACGTACACGCGGCGTGGCGTCGCCGGTTGCGAGTTCGAGTGCGGACACGCCCGCGTATTGCAGATAGTTGTGACGAGCGAGATCGGCCACGCTCTTCGGCGTGCCATGCCGCCGCAAATAAGCGGGTGACGCGCACAGCACCAGGTGCGCGGTCGCGATCTGCCGCGCAATCAGCGACGACGACTTCAACCCGCCCGGCGAGGCCCGAATCGCGACATCGAAACCTTCGTCGATCAACTCGACCACACGGTCGGACAAGGTGATGTCGACGGTGACCTGCGGATACTGCGCGGCGTAATCCGCCACCGCCGCCATCACGTGACTCAAACCGAATGCCGACAGCGACGACACCCGCAACCGCCCTTGCGGCACGACGCTCGCCGCGCCCACCACCTGCCCGGCTTCGTCGAGTTCGGTCAGCACCTGCGAGAGCCGCTCGTAATACTCGCGGCCTGCTTCGGTCGGCGCGACGCGCCGTGTGGTGCGATTCAGGAGACGCGCGCCGAGTTGCTGTTCGAGGTGCATCACGTGCTTGCTGGCCATCGCCGCCGACATCGTCATCCGCTCGGCCGCGCCGACGAAGCTGCCCACTTCGACCACGTGGCGAAACACTTTCATGCTGACCAGAGTGTCCATCTCAATCGCTCGCTGGAGGAATCAATCCGCGTCATTTTGCCGGGTTTATCAAAAGCTGGTCAGCAAACAGATGGGCCAGTGACACGGATGAATCGTCCAGACGCAACAAAGCCCGCCTTCCGTAAGAAAGCGGGCTTGGCGGATTTCGTGGAATGGCGGCGCGCTGCGCTGCCTGCGCCCAGGGCAAGCTAGGCCAGGTGTCGCCCAGACCCAACGGCCTAGAACTTCGCGCGCAGGCCGACGCCGTACGTGTTGCCGCTCGACAGGCTGGAGATCTTGTCGTACATGTACGCGGCGTAGACATCGGTGCGCTTGGACAGCGGGTAGTCATAGCCGAGCGCGGCCGTCTGACGGGTCTGGTCGAAGCCGCCGCCGTCGCGCGAGTAGGCGTACGAGGCCATCACCGAGCCCGGGCCGAACGGCACCGTCGCGCCGCCCTGCGCGGTGTTCACGTGCCAGCTCGTGACTTGCTGGTCGTTGTACGTGTACATGTACTGGCCGAAAAACTTAACGAACTTCAGGTCGTACGACAGGCCGACTTGCGCGACGCTCTGGCTCTTCAGGCCCGGCACGCCCGAGGTGCCGAAGCTGCCCAGGTCGCTCGGCGTGTTGTTGAAGTTCACGTACTGGTACACCGCCGTCGCCGCGAACGGGCCGTGGAAGTACAGCACCTGGCCGCTCCACTTCTTCGCGCCGTTTTCGGTGGTATTGCCAAGCGCGTACATTGCGGTCGCCGACAGACCGTTGAAGTTCGGCGACGAGTACGACACCGCGTTGCTCCAGCCGGAGTCGCCCGTCACGCCCTGATCGGTCCGGTAGGTCGGGAACGTGCCGAGGCCGAGGTACGTATGCCAGACCATCGGCGAGAACTGATACGAATCGACGAACGGGTTGAACAGAATCGTCGACACGAACAGCGGCGTCGTCAGACGGCCGGCCGTGACGGTACCGTACGGCGATTCGATGCCCACATACGCGTTACGCGAAAACATCGTGTCGCCCGTGAAGCGGCCGTACTGGCCGTTCTGCGCGAGGAAGAAGCCTTCCAACGTAAAAATCGCCTTGTAGCCGTTACCCAGATCTTCAGCTCCCTTCAAACCCCAGTACGAGGTCGACATGCCGCCGCCGGACACCTCGGCCGCACTCTTGCCCCCCGGGAATTTCTGCGCGCCGACCCATTCGTCGACCTGACCGTAGAGTTGCACGCTCGATTGCGCAAAAGCAGACGATGCACTGGCCAGCAGAACGGCGCACGTGGTTGCCTTAAGGGTGGTTTTCAGTGCACCGCTGATGCTCGTTTTCATGGGTTCTCCTGTCTTTGTCAAAAAGGGGTGGGCTGTGCGAAAGACGTAGCTCGCGCGAACCTGTAGTTGTTGTCCGTTCGATGACCGAGCCAAGCTGGGCGGGACCATCTTTGCGGACCATTTTTATGAACAAAAATATCGCTGGTTATTGCGGGTATATCGGTCTGATTAGTTTTGTCGCTTATCGGCCTGATACAGCACGCCTGCAGGCACCTGAATCGCACCGCAGCAATTCGCGCCTCAGCGCGCAAAGCGTTACTGAACACGTGGCCGCCTCGTGATAACGACTCAGATGACATGCGGATGACGCACCGCCGCATAACCGATCGAATTTGACGACGGGAGGCCGCTCAGTGCCGAGCGTTTTTCAAAAAAGTGTGGTGTCTAAACGTCACATCGGGACGCATCGCGTCGCGTTGATGGCGCGCTCGGGAAGGTCGGAGACGTGCAAAGTACGCAGGCGCTCAGTTTGGAAAGGCGGGAGGGAGGAGAGGTAGTGAACAAATGCTCAGCACGGCGAATGAGGTTCGCGCGCACCTGCATTGCCGCGGGTGCTAATTGCGGTAAGGCGAACCGTCCGGCTGACGTGGGTCGTCCGCTTGACGCTGCATGACGCGCGACGAGCCGCGCTCTTCGTTATAGCGGGCGACGTCGGCTCGAATCGAACCGGTACGAACCGGCGCATTGGCTGGCGGACGGGGCACCGAACGCGATTCGGCGCTCACCGGAGTAATGGCGCCGGCGTATTGCATGCCGCTGCGGCCTTCACCTTGATACCCCGAATAGCCAACGGGACCCGCGACACGACGAGCGCCCGGGTTGTAGCCGCCAAAGCCGTTCGCGTAATAGCCGCCACCCAGGTTCGCGCCGCCGTTCACGCCACCACGAGCCCCACGCGCCGCATTGCGATCTGCCACGGCATTGCCGCCATAGCCACGCGACGGCCTGACGTTCGCACCGTCATAACGCGCTTCATTGCCGACCGATCCGCGTGCGGCGAAGCCCTGCGCCGACGTATGCGCATATCCCCCGCCCCCGCCGCCATGTGGCATTCCAGGCACTTTTGCATAGGCGAACGAGCACAGCGCGGCGATAACCGCGCCCAACGCCCAGTGCTTCGTTCTCGACAACCCGTTCACCCGTGACTCACCTGCCCGAAGACCTGCCTGAGGCCCACCGTTCGAGCTGCGATGGACCTGTTCTGGGACTGGCGCGGGCGCCGCGGATAACGTGCGGCGCGGGGCATCCCGATGGCCTGTGGACAGTAATTTATGGGTGCCGGCCAAGGGTGTCGAGGCAAAAAGTGTTAGGCCCGGGGCGGTGTTGTAACACCTTGTTACTGCGACGTTTTTTTGCGACAGAGCCCTTGCGTGAAAGCCTTGAAAACGTTCACCACAGAGGCATTTTCAGGATACCGATGTAGTGCGAAGCATGACGAATGAAGGGCGAATCTTTCACCGAATTCGGCGAAACGGCAGTGGACCAAACCGGTGCCGTCACCAATACTGGAACTTGGCTCTTCTTCGCCTGCCTATCCCGTGTCGCGCGCTTTTGATGCGCAGTCTTCATTAATCAAGTCGGCAAATGAATTTGCATTTTCAATCGGTCTTCCATAACAATAGCCGGTTCAAATAGGCAACGGCACGCGCCGTCGTGCTTTCCGCTTCATCGAAACGAGATTCCGACATGGCTCGCCCAAAACTGCTTCCCGACAACTTCACCTTGTGCCTCATCGGCACCGTGATCCTGGCCAGCCTGCTGCCGGTTCACGGGCAGGCCGCCGTCGGGTTCAACTGGGTGACGAACGTCGCGGTCGGCCTGCTGTTCTTCCTGCACGGCGCCAAGCTGTCACGCGAAGCGATCGTTGCGGGGGCGACGCATTGGCGGCTTCATCTGGTAGTGCTGCTCAGCACGTTCGCGCTGTTTCCATTGCTCGGCCTCGCGCTTAAACCGCTCCTTTCGCCACTTGTCACGCCGGCGCTCTATGCGGGGGTCCTCTTCCTGTGCACGCTGCCGTCGACGGTTCAGTCGTCGATCGCGTTCACTTCGATCGCCAAAGGCAATGTGCCGGCTGCCGTATGCAGCGCGTCGGCCTCGAGCCTGCTGGGCATCTTCATCACGCCCGCACTCGTCAGCCTCATCGTCACCAATCAGGCGGCGAGCGGCGGCGCGTCGCCGTGGCACACCGTGGGCAACATCGTGCTGCAACTGCTGGTGCCCTTCGTGGCCGGCCAGTTGCTGCGCCCGCTGATCGGCAAGTGGATCGAGCGCAACCGCGGCGTGCTGAAGTTCGTCGACCAGGGGTCGATTCTGCTGGTGGTGTACGGCGCGTTCAGCGAAGCCGTGACCGAAGGCTTGTGGCATCAGATTCCGCTGTCCGCGCTCGGCGGCCTGCTGCTGATCAGCGCGGTCCTGCTCGCGCTCGCGCTGGCTGTGACGATAGTCGTCAGCAAGCGGCTCGGCTTCAACCGCGCGGACCAGATCACGATCATCTTCTGCGGGTCGAAGAAAAGCCTTGCCGCCGGCGTGCCGATGGCCAAGGTGATTTTCGCCTCGCATGCGGTAGGCGCCGTAGTCTTGCCGCTGATGCTGTTCCACCAGATCCAGTTGATGGTGTGCGCCGCGCTCGCGCAGCGCTGGGGGGCTCGCGACACCTCCGGCGAAACCCGCGCGGCCGCGCGCGAGCGGCCCGCCGCCGCCGTCGCGCGCCGGTAAATACGCGCGCAATGCAAACAGGACATTCATAAGCGCCCTCCCTGAGCGTCGTTTGAAGAAAGCCGCCTCGTGCGGCTTTTTTGTTATTTCACGCATAAAACGAGTCGCTGTCGCCTCAGCCGGAAGACATAGGGCGATTCCGAGGCAATTCCCAGGAGATTCCCAGGAGATTCCTGGAACAGTCCCAACCGATCCAAACCGCACCACCCCGGTGCAACGCGTCACCAAAACTTCATTCAACTTCAAGCAGGGCGGGCCGATATGCCGAGTGTCGATCGCTACGCCTACCTGCCATGCAACCTAGCTCGTCCTCCCGATCCGCCACGCCGCGCATCGAGGAATTGATTGCCCGGCGTGAGCTGTCCGCCGTGTTCCAGCCCATCATCGATTTCGACGGCGGCGCGATTCTCGGCTACGAAGGCCTGATCCGCGGCCCGGCGGGCACACCGCTCGAAACACCGTTCGCGCTGTTTTCGCAGGCGTTCGCCGAGGGCTGCGGCATCGCGCTCGAACGCGCGGCCGCGCGCACCTGCATCGAGGCGTTCGGGCAGATGAACTGCGAAGGCAAGCTGTTCCTCAATTTCAGCGCGGGTGCAATCCGCCAGATGGCCGAAGCCCGCAACGACATCCTCGCGCTGCTGCGCAATTGCGGCATCGATCCGCAACGGATCGTGATCGAGCTGACCGAGCAGAATGCGATTCCGGACGTGGCCAGCTTCGTCCCGGTGGTGTCGATGCTGCGTACGACCGGCGCGCAATTCGCACTCGACGACTACGGCACGGCCAACGCCAGCATGAACCTGTGGGTGCGCCTGCAACCGGACGTGGTGAAGATCGACCGATTCTTCATCCACGACATCGCCAGCGATCCGCTCAAGTTCGAAGCCGTGCGCGCGATGCAGCATTTCGCGAACGCGAGCGGCGCGCGGCTGGTGGCCGAGGGCATCGAGAACGAAGCCGATCTGATCGTGGTGCGCGACATGGGGATCGGATGTGGTCAGGGCTTTTTCTTCGGCCGTCCGCATGCGCGACCGGCCCGCGAGGTGACGGACGACGCCCGCGACGCGCTGCGCGCCGGCCACATCGCCGTGTTTCCGGAGACCACGCGCACGGTGAGCAGCGCGTCGCCGTCGGGCGGGATGGCGTCGGCGAAAATGCTGGTGCATGCGCCCGCGCTGCCGCGCCACGCCACCAATAACGACGTGCTCGATCTGTTCAACCGCCTGCCCGATCTGCACGCGGTCGCGGTGGTCGAGTACGACGAACCGGTCGCGCTGATCAACCGGCGCAGTTTCATGGACCGTTACGCGCTGCCGTATCACCGCGAACTGTTCGGCAAGCGGCCGTGCCTGCAGTTTGCGAACGCGTCGCCGGTGATCATCGAGAAATCGATGACCGTCGAGCAGATGGCCAAACTCCTCGCGAGCGACGACCAGCGCTATCTCGCCGACGGTTTCGTGATCACCGACAACGGCAAATACGCCGGTCTCGGCACCGGCGAGAACCTCGTGCGCGCGGTGACCGAAGTGCGCATCGAAGCCGCGCGCTACGCGAACCCGCTGACCTTCCTGCCGGGCAACATCCCGATCAGCTCGCACATTGCCCGGCTGCTCGGCAACGACGCGGGCTTCTACGCGTGTTACGTCGACCTGAACCACTTCAAACCCTTCAACGACCAGTACGGCTACTGGCAGGGCGACGAAGTGCTGAAGTTCGCCGCGGCCGTGCTCGCCGACGTGTGCGATCCGACGCGCGACTTTCTCGGCCATGTCGGCGGCGACGATTTCCTGATCCTGTTCCAGAGCGAAGACTGGCGCGAGCGCGTGCTCCGCGCGATTCACGTATTCAACGAAGGCGCGCAACGGTTCTACGCACCGGCCGACCGGTTGGCGGGCGGCATCCACGGCGAGGACCGGCGCGGCAATCCGACGTTCTTCGGCTTCGTGACGATGGCGATCGGCTGCGTGCGGGTCGAGTCGGACGGCGGCCCGTCGCTCTACAGCAGCGAGGAAATTGCGTCGGTGGCGGCGCTGGCCAAGCGGCGCGCGAAGCACGAAGCGAGCGGCTTCGTGCTGATCGACGCGGACGAAAGCGTGAAACTGCTGCGTGGACAAAGCGAGGTGTCGGCACTGCCGGTGGACTAGCCGCGAAGCAGGATGGCGCATTGCTCCGGCTCTGTTTAGCAATTTTTACTAAAAAATAAATTCCACACCCGCCTCAACATCTACGGGTATCTCCGGGTATCGACCGCGTGTTCGAGCGGGTGATTGTGTTGCGTTTTACTATACAATCGCCCGAACTCAAACACCGTGCGGTTGCCTCTCTTCGCGGCCGCCAGCTTCAATGGCCACCACTATCCGCGACGTCGCGCGCGCCGCCAGCGTGTCGATCGGCACCGTTTCACGCGCGCTGAAAAACCAGCCGGGTCTTTCCGAGGCCACTCGTGTGCGCGTCGTCGAAGCGGCGCGGCAACTCGGCTACGACGCCGCGCAACTGCGCCCGCGCATCCGCCGTCTCACGTTCCTGCTGCATCGCCAGCACAATAACTTCGCGGTCAGTCCGTTCTTCTCGCACGTGCTGCACGGCGTGGAAGACGCGTGCCGCGAACGCGGCATCGTGCCTTCCGTGCTGACCGCGGGTCCGACCGAAGACGTGATCCAGCAGATGCGCGTGCATGCGCCGGATGCGATAGCGATCGCCGGCTTCGTCGAACCGGAGACGCTGGCCACGCTGGTCGCGATGCAACGCCCGCTCGTGCTGATCGACCTGTGGGCGCCCGGCTTGCGCTCGGTGAATCTCGACAACGCGATGGGCGCCCAGCTCGCGATGCGTCATCTGTTCGAACAGGGGCGCAAGCGCATTGCGTTCATCGGCGGATCGCTCGCGCATTTCAGCATCGCGCAGCGCGCGCTCGGTTACCGGCGCGCGTTTTTTGAAGCCGGCTTGCTGTTCGATCCATCGCTAGAGGCGACCATCGACGCCGGCCTCGATCCCGACAGCGGCGCCGCGCGCGCGATGCACCAGTTGCTCGACGCGCCGGGCCCGCGCCCCGACGCCGTGTTTGCCTATAACGACGCCGCCGCGCTCGCCGCGCTGCGCGCGTGCCTCGCGCGCGGCCTGCGTGTGCCCGAGGACATTGCGATCGTCGGCTTCGACGATATTCCCGCCGCCGCTCACGCCACGCCGCCGCTGTCGACGATCGCCATCGACAAGGAAACGCTCGGCCGGCGCGGCGTCGAGTTGCTGCTCGAAGACGACCCCACCGAACTCGAAGTCCGCCTGCCCGTTCATCTCATCGCCCGTGCCAGTACTTTGGTGAAAACGCCATGACGCAATCCGACTCTTTGCAACCCACCCCTCCGTCCGCGAACCCGCACGTGCCGCCCGTCGAGAGTTATCGCAACCGCGATTTCCTGCTCTCGCACGTGGAGGATACGCTGCGCTTTTACGCGCCGAACGTGTTCGATCCGAGCGGCGGCTTCTTCCATTTTTTCCGCGACGACGGGTCGATCTACGACCGGACCACGCGGCATCTGGTGAGCAGTTGCCGTTACGTGTTCAATTACGCAATGGCGTACCGGCAGTTCGGCGATCCGCAGCATCTCGAGTACGCGCGCCACGGTTTGCGTTTCCTGCGCGAAGTGCATTGGGACGCGCAGCACGAAGGCTACGACTGGGAACTCGAATGGCGTGACGGCGCCAAGCGCACGCTCGACGCGACGCGTCACTGCTATGGCCTCGCCTTCGTGCTGCTCGCGTATTCGCATGCGGCGATGGCCGGCATCGAAGAAGCGAAGCCGATGATCGCCGCGACCTTCGAGCTGATGGAACACCGTTTCTGGGACGCCGCCGCCGGTCTCTACGCCGACGAAGCGACGCCCGACTGGCGCGTGAATTCATATCGCGGGCAAAACGCGAACATGCACACCACCGAGGCGCTGCTCGCCGCGCATGAGGCGACCGGCCACCTCGTCTATCTGGATCGCGCGGAACGGGTCGCGTCGAACATCACGCTGCGCCAGGCGAAACTGTCGCAAGGGCTCGTGTGGGAGCACTTTCACGCGGACTGGTCGGTGGATTGGCACTACAACGAAGAAGACAGTTCCAACATTTTCCGCCCGTGGGGTTTCCAGCCCGGCCATCAGACCGAGTGGGCGAAGTTGCTGCTGATTCTCGAGCGGTTCCGCCCGTTGCCGTGGCTGCTGCCGCGCGCGATCGAACTGTTCGACGCCGCGATGACCCACGCCTGGGACGAAGATCACGGCGGCCTGTACTACGGCTTCGGCCCGGACGGCACGGTGTGCGACCACGACAAGTATTTCTGGGTGCAGGCCGAGACGTTCGCGACGGCCGCGCTGCTCGGCAAGCGCACCGGCAACGAGCGTTTCTGGGACTGGTACGACGAGATCTGGCGTTATAGCTGGGCGCATTTCGTCGACCACCAGTACGGCGCGTGGTATCGCATCCTCACGTGCGACAACCGCAAGTACAACGACGAAAAGAGCCCGGCCGGCAAGACCGACTATCACACGATGGGCGCGTGTTACGAAGTGCTGGCGCACGCGCTGCCGGACAGCGCCGCTGCACAGTCCGAATCCGCGGAGTACGCAAAATGAGCAACGTCAGCGCGAACAATCAATTCCCGGTCTTCATTTCGGCCGGCGACATCCTCACCGATCTCGTGCGGACCGGCGCCGCGCAATGGTTGTCAGTGCCGGGCGGCGCCGGCTGGAACGTGGCGCGCTGCGTGGCGCGGCTCGGACTGCCAACGGCGTGCGTGGGCTCGCTCGGCGTCGACAACTTCTCGGATGATCTGTGGAACGCGAGTGTCGCCGCCGGTCTCGACATGCGTTTCATGCAACGCGTGGCGCGTCCGCCGTTGCTGGCGGTGGTGCATCAGACGCATCCGCCCGCGTACTTTTTCATGGGTGAGAACAGTGCCGACCTGGCTTTCGATCCGTCGCGCCTGCCGGCCGGCTGGGCCGACCATGTGAGGTGGGCACACTTCGGTTGCATCAGTCTCGTGCGTCAGCCGCTCGGCGATACCTTGGCGGCGCTCGCGGCCGAGTTGCGTTCGCGCGGAGTGAAGATCAGCTTCGATCCGAATTATCGGAATCTGATGGAACACGGGTACGAGCCGATTTTGCGGAAGATGGCCGCGCTCGCGGATCTGATCAAGGTATCGGATGAGGATTTGCGACTGCTGTTCAAGACCGACGATGAGGCCGCGGCGCTGGCCGAACTGAAGGCGATGAATCCGACTGCCACGGTGCTGGTGACGCGTGGTGCCGATACGGCGATGTTGATCGACGGCGCGGTGGTGGTTGAGGCGCGGCCGCCGCGGGTCGAGGTGGTCGATACGGTTGGGGCTGGGGATGCGTCGATTGGCGGTTTGCTGTTTAGCTTGATGACTGCTCCGCAGCGAGCGTGGGGGGAGCATCTCGCGTTTGCTTTGGCCGCTGGCGCGGCGGCTTGTCGGCATGCGGGCGGGCATGCGCCTTCTTTGGATGAGGTTGTGGCTTTGATTTAGGTTTTTTTTGCCTTTGGCGGGTTTTGTTTTCTTGGTTTGCCTGTGGTGTTTGGGTTTTTTCATTTCTTATCTTTATCTTATTGGTCTATTGGTGTTGCCCCTGTGCGGGGCGGCACTTACTTTCTTTGCCGCGGC
>NZ_JAQQBV010000011.1:0-210044 GCF_046030735.1 Paraburkholderia xenovorans | reverse complement strand
AAGCGCGCAACAGAATCGTGTCGCCGAACTGACGCTGCCGATCGAGTACGAGCATGTGCGCGGTCAACGATTCGACTTCGGCGATCTGCGGCTCGCTCAACATGAAATCCATTCGCTCCTGGAGAAGGAACGGCGCAAATACCGGCTCGTTCCGGATCGCGCCGGCTTCTTCTTCGACAGGCAGACGCCGGCCCAGTAGAAACTCGAACGAAAAATTGACGACGATGAAGCGTGATTCCTCCGGGTGAGGAATGCGGTGCACGCGGTGCGGCAGGATCAGTGCAACCGCACCGCGTGGAAAAGGACGCACCACTTCGCCGATATACTGCTGCGTATCGCCGCCGAGGTTGATCTGAATCTGGAAATACTCGTGCTTGTGCGCGTCGGTAATCGCGGGACGGCTGGTTTGATCGCGGATGTAGAAGTCGAGATGATCGCTGCGCTCGGGCATCGCGTAGGTACGTGAACTGCGAGAGGCATGCAGGTCCATCGTAGCGGTGTCGAAAGCGGTGGGTTGGGTAGCTGTGTGCCGCAACGGTTTTGCGCGAGTCATGCTAGAGGTTTCCGGGCAGGGTTAAACCGGTTCACGCGGATCTGGGGCCGCAATGCCATGAACGGAATGGATCGTATTGTATGAGCCCGTTCGTGGACGAGCAATCGGCGTCCTGGGGCGGCCGGCGTCGAATCGCGAGCCATCCGAAGCCGCGACACGTCGAAGGGGAGAGCGGTTTTGTCCAGGAAAATGACAACCTGGACACTGGTTGTATCCCTTATGCCTGAATAGACTTCGACGATGAGTTTCGCGCGCCGCAACAAAACGATGCAAGCGCTGCGCCAAACGATTGAGCGGAGTCGACGACGTGGATAGACGGACATGGCTAGGCATGTCGGCCGGATTGCTGGCCGGCTGCGCAGGTCTCAAAGGAACCAGCATGAAGATGAGCAGCAGTACCCGGTTGTCGTTGGGGACGTCGCCGCCTGGTGGCGGCTTTACCCCTTACGGCGACGCATTCGCCGCGACGGTGAATGAATTCGACCCGGCGGTAACGATCAATCCGGAGTTCACCAAAGGCAGCACCGAAAACATTCCGCTGATCGAAGCGGGCAAACTGTCGCTCGGCCTCGCCGGCGGTGAGCCGACCTTCGAGGCGCTGGCCGGCATCGGCCGCGCGCCCGCGCCGCTGCGGATCATTTCACCGATGTATTCGTCTGCCGGTATGTTTATCGTTCCAGGCGCATCGTCCGTTCGCTCGATCAGCGATCTCAAGGGTAAGCCTGTCGTATTCGGCGCAGTCGGTTCCGGATTAGTCGTGCTCGCACGTTACGTGTTGAACGGCATGGGCCTTGATATGCAGCGGGATTTCGACGCGATCCTGCTTGAACGCGACGACGAGGCGCTGGGCATGCTCGCAGACGGACGCGCCGCTGCATTGTGGGGCGGCGGCATCGGCTGGCCGGCGTTCGAAGACCTCTCGAAAACTGCGGACGGCGCGCGCTTTGTGGTGCCGAACGGAGCCGAAAGCGCGGCGATTCTTGGCAAATACACGTTTCTCAAGCAACTGACGGTGCCGGTCGGAACGTATTCGGGCCAGACAGTGCCGATTGTGTCGATAGGAAGCTGGTCGGTGGTGCTCGCGCACGCAGAGTTGGACGACGATATCGCGTACAACCTTGCAAAAGCCGTACATCGAGGTGAAGCGTCGATGGCTCAGCGTGTCGCGTCCGGCCGTGAAAGCTTGTCCGCAAACACGTGGATCGCCGCGCCGAAGGTGGAATATATTCACGCGGGGGTACGCCGGTATTTGCGCGATGCAGGTATCGTCGCACCAACGCACAGCACAGCATAACCGGTATGACCAAAGCCCTTCTCAAGCACGTCAAAACCTATGGTATGGCCGAGCGTGCCGATTACCTCGATTTCGACATTCGCACTCAGGAGGGCTCGCCGCTGCTCGGTCATCCGCATCGGCATGAAAATTTTCAGATCAAGATCGGGCTTGCCGGAGAAGTGGAGCAGACCGTGGGAGGGACTGTCCGTCCGTTCAAGCGGGGCTATTTTAGTTTCGTGCTGCCGTATCGGGTTCATCTGGTGCCGCATCCCCCAGGAACCCGCTTTGCGATGATTAATTTTTCGCAGCAGTTCCTTCGTCCCGATCTGAAGATCGACCCACTGGATCTTGAAGAGGTGGATCTCGTCGGCTATCCGGAGCTCGCACCTTTCGTCTACCAGGAGTATCTGGATTTTTACTTCGACGAATCAGAGTTCGGAGTGATCGAATCGCTGCTGGATCAGTTATATAAAGAAAACATGGCTCGCGGATTTTGCTCGCTTTCGCTGATCCGGGGTCTGCTGATTCAGTTGATTTGTCAAGTTTGCAAAAAATACGCGACGCAGATTCTCGCATTGCAGTCGAGCCAGGGGCAGTACGGTAGTCAACGGGATGCGCTGCAACGACTGGCGAGATACGTGCGCGCTCATCTCGGCGAGAAAATCGCGCTTGGAGACGCGGCGAAATCGGTCCATTTGTCGCCGAACTATTTAGCCCATCTGCTGAAAAAAGAAACCGGCAAGACTTTTACCGAACTCCTGACGGAGCGCCGCATGGAGCACGCGCTGGAACTGTTGGCGCACTCCGCCATTCGTATCGAACAAATTGCTCATCTTTGCGGCTTTCCAGACCACGCGTATTTTTCGCGTCGCTTCAGGGAGCTGTACGGGCAGAACCCGCGGGACTATCGAACCAGCGTGCGTAAATCGGTCGCGTGGGGTTCGCCCGCGGAAAAGCTGTAGAGCCGGCGCGAGCCGCCTCTACCTGCACCTCATTTAAGCGGTCGATCAGGATTGATCTTTCTCGTGAAACTCTGACAATCCGCGAAGCAACGCCGAATGGAACTGATCAGGTTCCTGCATTTGCGGCGCATGTCCCGCAGTTGGGAATTCGACAAGCTTGACAGTAGGAATGACTGCGGCGGCATGATGCGCGAGTTGCGGATAGTTGCCTAATGTCGAACGAACGTTCGCTGGCGCAAACTCCTTGCCGACCGCAGTCGTGTCCTTGTCGCCGACCATCAGCAGTGTTGGCGGTTTGATCTGTGAAAGCTCGTAATACACGGGTTGCGTCATGATCATGTCGTAAAGCAGCGCGGAGTTCCACGCGACCAGTTCTCTTTTCGGGCCACGATACATACCGGCAAGCATCTGGACCGACGGCTCGTAATCGTCCCGCCATTGACCGGCGAAATACGTATCCTTTTCGTAATTTCGAATGCGATCCGCCGAGGTATTCAGCTCGTGTTCGTACCACCGGTCCACCGAGATATAGGGCACACCTTTTGCCCTCCAGTCTTCTAACCCGATAGGATCGACTAATACCAGTTGCTGGGTCTGGCGGGGATAGCTGAGTGCGTAGCGAATAGCAAGCATGCCACCGGTGGAGTGACCGATGATTGTCGCCTGTCGAATATTCAGGGATTCCAGAAGGTCGTGCGTATTCTCGGCCAATTGCTCGAAGCTGAACTGATAGTTCTCGGGCTTGCTGGATTTACAAAACCCGATCTGATCCACTGCAATCACGCGGTAGCCCGCTTTACTTAGTACGTCGATCGTCGGGCCCCAGGTTGCCGCGCAATAGTTCTTGCCGTGGAGCAGGACGGCTGTCCGTCCATTCGCGGTTGCGGGATTCGGCGCGACATCCATGTACGCCATTTGCAGATTGCTGCGCTGGGAGCGGAAATTAAAGTGTGAAACTGGATACGGATAGTCAAATCCTTCAAGTTCGGCACCGTACACCGGACTGTCGCGAGTACTTTCGGTGGCTTGGGTTGTTGCTGCCGTCACGGGTTGGACGGCGCAGAGGAGGAGTGCTGCGAGAATTGAAGTCGAAGCAACGTAGCGAATTTTTTTCATGGACATGAAAACTTGAGTGAAGCGTGACTTCCGTTCAAAGGGCGTCACGCGCCGGGAAGAACCTACTCTGTGGAGTGGCGCAGTGGGGGAAATTTGAGGCGTCACGTAAGCGCGTATCGAGCCTCACTCCTCGACACACGAAGAAAAGTTTAAGGCGCGCTTCGGTGAATGTCCTTCAATGTGCGGCTGCACGAGACTCATGGAACTTGAAGCTGAAGACGTCGGTGAACACGCGCTACCACCCGCCGCGCGTTAAAGCATCGGGTTTATCACTCCAGCAGATAACCGTATCCGAATTGCTTCGTTGTGATCGAACGTCCGTGCCGGTAAATTTGTCAGATTGCGCCTTTGAGGGCGTCCTCCGAACAGATTCGACCGAGAGTTTCCTGTGACGACTGCTTTTTCCCCCGCTGACACCCGCGCTGCCGGCCACGCCGTTCAAGACCAGCCCATCGAAATTCGCGCGTTCGACGGCGCCGTCGGCGCGGAAGTGCTGGGTCTGGATCTCGGCAAGCCGCTGAGCCACGCCGATTTCACCCGCATTCATCGCGCGCATCTCGATCACCACGTGCTGGTGTTTCGCGATCAGCGCATCACGCCGGATCAGCAGATCGCATTCAGCCGGCGCTTCGGCCCACTGCAGATCCACGTGTTGCATCAGTTCCAACTGGCCGGCCATCCGGAAATCCTGATCGTTTCGAATATCGTCGAAGACGGCAAACCGATCGGTCTCGGCGACGCCGGCCATTTCTGGCATTCCGATCTGTCGTACAAGGAAAAGCCGAGCCTCGGCTCGCTGCTGCACGCGCAGGAATTGCCCGCGGAAGGCGGCGACACACTGTTCGCCAACATGCACCTTGCCTGGGATACGTTGCCCGAGCATTTGCGCAGCGCGGTGGAAGGGCGCACGGCCGAACACACTTACCTCGCGAAATACGCGGAATTGCAGAAGCGCAGCCCGTGGCGGCCGAACCTGTCGGCCGAGCAGATCGCGCAGGTGAAGCCGGTTGTGCAGCCGATCGTGCGCACGCATCCGGAGACGGGCCGCAAGGCGCTGTTCGTCAGCGAGCATTTCACGACACGCGTTATCGGCCTGCCGGAAGACGAAAGCAAACAGTTGCTCGAAGAAATCTACGCGCATAGCGTGCGCCCCGAGCATCTGTACCGGCATCAATGGGCCGAGCACGACATGGTGTTCTGGGACAACCGCTCGCTGATGCATCTCGCGGCCGGCACGCCGGATCACCTGCGCCGCAAACTCTATCGCACGACGATCGAAGGCGACGTGCCGTTCTGACGGCAACCTCGCCCGCTTTTGCCCACCCCCACATGCTGACCGGAGTTTCGATGTTCTCCACGTTTCGTTCGACCGCCGCGCGGTCGTCTTTTGCTCGCCGCCTGAGCGCGACGCTGCTGAGCGTTTCGATAGGCGCAGCCACGCTCGGCGCCGCCGTTCCCGCGCAGGCGGAAGGCCAGTTGCGCATTGCCGAGCAGTTCGGCGTGGTTTATCTGTTGTTGAACGTTGCGCGCGACCAGCAGTTCATCGAGAAGGAAGGGCACAAGCAGGGGCTCGATATCAAGGTCGACTGGGTGAAGCTGTCGGGCGGCGCCGCTGTCAACGACGCGTTGCTGTCCGGCGCAGTGGATATCGCCGGCGCCGGCGTCGGTCCGTTGCTGACGATCTGGGATCGCACGCACGGCCGCCAGAACGTGAAGGGCGTCGCATCGCTCGGCAATCTGCCGTATTACCTGGTGAGCAATAACCCCGACGTGAAGACGATCGCCGATTTCACCGCGAAGGATCGTATCGCGGTGCCGGCCGTCAACGTGTCGGTGCAGTCGCGCGTGCTGCAATACGCGGCGGCGAAGCGCTGGGGCGACAAGGACTACAACCGTCTCGACACATTCACGCAGGCGTTGCCGCATCCCGACGCGGCCGCGGCGATCATCGCGGGCGGTACCGAAATCACCGGCCACTTCGGCAATCCGCCGTTTCAGGAACAGGAACTGGCGGGCAATCCGAAAGCGCACATCGTGCTGAATTCGTACGACGTGCTGGGCGGACCGAGTTCGGCAACCGTGCTCTACGCGACCGAAAAATTCCGCGACGGCAATCCGAAAACCTACCGCGCGTTCGTCGATGGGCTGGCCGACGCGGCTCGTTTCATCACGGCAAATCCGGATGCCGCCGCCGACATCTATATCCGCACGAATCAGTCGAAGATCGACCGCGATCTGCTGTTGAAGGTCATCAAGAATCCGCAGGTGCAGTTCAAGGTCGTGCCGCAGAACACGTTCGGGCTCGCGCAGTTCATGTATCGCGTCGGCGTGATCAGGAACGAGCCGAAGTCGTGGAAGGACTATTTCTTCGACGACCCGGCGACCGCGGGAGGAAGTTGAGCATGACTTTCTTCACGAGCCCAGATGCCCGCGGACGTTCATCCAGCCTGCTGGCGGATGAAAGCCGCTTACAGGGAGTAATCCGATGGTAGCCAATCCCACGCGGCTGTTTCCCGACAGCGGTGCGCAAACGAACGAGGCGACCAGCGCGGCGACCAGCGAGCGGTTGCTCGCGGTCGAGAACGTGAACCTCGAATACCGCACGCGCGAGCGTATCGTTCGCGCGACCCACGACGTGAGTTTCGACGTCTACGGCGGCGATCGCTTCGTGCTGCTCGGGCCGTCGGGCTGCGGCAAGTCGACTCTGCTCAAGGCGGTGGCCGGCTTCATCCAACCGACGTCAGGCAGCATTTCGCTCGACGGCCAGGTAGTGCGTGGGCCAGGCGCCGATCGCATCGTCGTGTTCCAGGAGTTCGACCAGTTGCCGCCGTGGAAGACAGTGCTGCAAAACGTTGCGTTTCCGCTGCGCGTCGCGAAGAAGCTCTCGCGCGCGGAAGCGAAAGAACGTGCGCTGCATTATCTGGAGAAGGTCGGCCTCGCCTCGTTTGCTAACGCTTATCCGCACACGCTGTCCGGCGGCATGAAGCAGCGCGTGGCGATTGCGCGCGCGCTGGCGATGCAGCCGCGCGTGCTGCTGATGGATGAGCCTTTCGCCGCGCTCGACGCACTCACGCGCCGCAAGATGCAGGAAGAGTTGCTGCGTCTGTGGGAAGAAGTGAATTTCACGCTGCTGTTCGTCACGCACTCGATCGAAGAAGCGCTGGTGGTGGGCAACCGGATTCTGTTGCTGTCGCCGCATCCGGGCCGCGTGCGCGCCGAGCTGAACAGCCATCAATATGGGCAGGACAGTTTCGGGCGCAGCGATTTTCAGCACAGTGTCGCGCGGATTCACCGCTTGCTATTCGAAGAATCCGAAGAATCCGAACAATCCGAACGACCTGAACAATCCGAAGAAACCGAACCCCAGGAGGCCGTGCAATGAGTTCTCCCGCCACGTTGCTGCCGCCGGTTCGCGAAGAATACGAGCGCCCGCTCGAACCGCTCGGCGAACTCGTGCTCGAAGCGCCGCTGCCGCTCGGCAAGCGGCTCTTTGCACAAGGCTGGCTGCGCAAGACGTTCATCGCGCTGGTGTTGATCGCGGGGTGGGAAATCGCCGCGCGCGCGGTCGACAACGACCTGCTGCTGCCCACGTTCGGCGCGACGTTTAGCGCGTTCGTGCAAGGCATCTGGTCCGGCGAGTTGCTGCAGAAAACGGCTGTGTCGATGTCCGTACTGCTGCGCGGCTATCTGCTCGGCGCCGCGTTGGCATTCCTGCTGACGTCCCTCGCCGTGTCGACGCGCGTGGGCCGCGATCTGCTGTCCATGCTGACCGCGATGTTCAACCCGTTGCCGTCGATCGCGTTGTTGCCGCTCGCATTGCTGTGGTTCGGTCTCGGCACCGGCAGCCTGTTGTTCGTGCTGGTGCACTCGGTGCTGTGGCCGCTCGCGCTCAATACGTATTCCGGTTTTCAGTCGGTGCCGGCGACTTTGCGGATGACGGGCCGCAACTATGGGCTGACCGGCATGCGCCACGTGCTGCTGATTCTGGTGCCGGCCGCGTTGCCTTCGATTCTCGCGGGCTTGCGGGTGGGTTGGGCATTTGCGTGGCGCACGCTGATCGCGGCCGAGCTGGTGTTCGGCGCGAGTTCCGGCAGCGGCGGCCTTGGCTGGTACATCTTCCAGAATCGCAACGAGTTGTACACCGATCGCGTGTTCGCGGGTCTCGCGGCCGTGATCGTGATCGGGCTGCTGATCGAACATCTGGTGTTCGATACGCTGGAGCGCGTCACAGTGCGGCGCTGGGGCGTACAGAACTAAACGCGCCGACCAGCGTGCGCAGTGCAGCGCGCACGCGCCGGTCTGAGGTCGACGAATACAGCACGATCTCGCGCGACGGCAAGGGCGGCAGGCCGAGGCGCGGACCGACGTCGGCGGTGCCGGGCGGCGCGACCCGTTGCGCGAGCGCGGCGACCGCAAGGCCCGCTTGCACGGCTGCGCCGATCGTCGCGATGCCGCCGCCGACGAACACCTCGACCCACGGCACCCGCGCCGCATCCAGTACATCGACGGCCATTGCCCGCACGCGGCACGGATAGGCCTGGGTGGCGAGCCTGAGCGGCTCGCCGTCGCGATGCGTCCAGTCGGGCGCGGCCATCCAGCCGAACGGTTCTGCAACCAGCGTTTCGCCGTCGCGACGGCTGTCGTCGTGACGCAGCACGAGGGCGGCGTCCAGCGCGCCGCGGTCGAAGTCGGCCTCCACTTCGCGCGAACTGGACACGCGCATCTCGACCAGCAGACCCGGATCGGCGCGATGCATATGGCGCAGCAACGCCGGCAATTCCCCGCCGACGATGTGATGACTGATCCCCACCTTCAGCGTGATGCGCTCGTCGGTCAGCATGCCGAGTGCGTCGTCGTGCGCGCCGAGCAGCTTGCGCGCGGCTTCCAGGAACACCTCACCCTTCGGCGACAGGCGCACCTTGCGCGGCGTGCGCTCGATCAACTGATGACCGAGGCGTTCTTCGAGCCGTTTGAGCTTGACGCTGATTGCCGATTGCGTGCTGTTCAGCGCGTCGGCCGCGCGCGTGAAGCTGCGCAGGTCCGCCACCAGCACGAACGCCTGTACTGCTTCGAGGTCGAGTGTTTTCATCGCGATCTATCTCTTTCTGTCATCACTGAAATACGCGGCGGCCCGTTCAACGAACGGGCAGGCCGTGACACGCTAGCGCTATCCGCGGTCTGGAGCAAGTCACTGCATGCAACGCAGTGCGCCGGCCGCTCAATTGCAAGGAGGCGCGATGATCGAATTCACGCAGGGTCAGTCCGATGAGGTTTCTTATGCGCCGCCTTTGTGCGATGACGCGTCGACTCCGTTCGAGCCGCGCGAGGTGTTGCGCGCGCATCTGATCGGCCTGGGTTGCGGCGTATCGATCGTTCTCGGCACGACATGGGTGGTTTGCGCGCTGCTGCGGTTGTTGTGACGATCAGGCGCGACGACCAGACGCGAGCATCGGCATTCTTCATCACAGATATACGCGGCGCCGCGTTGAATGTGAACCCGCACGCTGGCAACCTGAGTGTTCAAAAATTTTTCAGGAGCGTCCGTCATGCTGATCAAACAATACGAACATCGTTTGCCGTCGGATTACGACATGTCGACTATCCGCGAGCGCGGCCGCACGCGCGGTTTGCTTTGGGACCATGCAGAAGGGCTCGCATTCAAGGCGTTCGCGTTGCGCGAGCGCGGACAGCACGGTGCGCATCACAATGCGTACACGTCGATCTATTTGTGGCTGAACGAGGACGAAGCAGCGAAGTTCGTGATCGGACCGCGCTTCAGATCGGTGATCGATTCATTCGGCCGTCCGCCGATTCAAACGTGGTTGCCGATCGCGCTTCGCACCGGGCAATCGAGCACGGCGCTGTCGATCTATCGAGAAGATATCCCGATCGACGAAGGCGCCGATCTCGACGCATTGCGTGCCGCCGAGACCGAACGCGTCGCACAGGTCGCGGCGCGCGACGACACGGTGCTCGCGCTAGCCGGCGTCGATGTATTCGACTGGCAACTCACGCGCTTCACGCTGAGTTCGGCGCCTTTGCGCGCGATCGAGGGCGTCGCCGCATACGAGATCGTGTATCTGGCCGCGCCCGGCTTGCAGCGATTGCGCGAGCGACGTTCAATCGAAATCGAACACGTCGAACAGTGAGCGCTTCTTGCGCGGCCGCTGATAGCCCGAGCGATGTTCGTCGTGGCGGCGGTCGTGGTCGTATGCGTCGTCGCGATGCCGGTGGCCGTCGCGGCTGCCGCGCGACGCGGCCGACGTGTCCACGTGATCAGCTTCCTGCGCGATCAGTTTGTCGAGTTCGCCCCGATCCAGCCATACGCCCCGACAGACCGGGCAGTAGTCGATCTCGACCGAGCGGCGCTCGGTCATCAGCAAATCGGTGGTCTTGCAAACGGGGCATTTCATCGCATCGCTCCTTGAGGTGCAGTTCGATCGAACGTTTCAGTGCGCGAGCGGTTCGATCCGTAAAAATCCAGCGGGGTTGCTTCATTTCATCCATCGACACAGCACCGGACATCATTCACCGGCGGCTTCCGTGCGCCTCGACGTTGCGCGCCGCGCCAGCATGTTCATACCCTCGACGAACGCCGAGAACGCCATCGCCGCGTAGATGTAGGCCTTCGGAATGTGGCTGCCGAAACCTTCCGCGATCAGCGTCATGCCGATCACGAGCAGGAAGCTGAGGGCGAGCGTGACGATCGTCGGGTTGCGGTCGATGAAACGCGACAGCGGTTGTGCAGCGAACAGCATCGCCATCACGGCCGCGATCACCGCGACGAACATGATCGGCATGTGTTCGGTCATGCCGACCGCGGTGATGATGCTGTCGACCGAAAACACGATATCGAGCAACAGGATCTGGCCGATCGCCGCGCCGACGGTCAACTGCACCGTCTGGCTCGCCGCGCCGCGCGCCTGTTTCACCGGTGCGACGTGATGGTGCATTTCGGTGGTCGCCTTCCACACGAGGAACAGGCCGCCGCCGACCAGAATCAGATCGCGCCACGAGAACGCATGACCGAGCAGCGTGACGGCGGGCTGCGTCAGTTGCGCGATCCACGCCACCGTGCCGAGCAGGCCGAGCCGCAAGACGAGCGCGAGCATGATGCCCATGCGCTGCGTGCGCGCGCGTTGCGCTGGCGGCAGCTTGTTGCTGAGGATCGAGATGAAGATCAGGTTGTCGATGCCGAGCACCACCTCCATCACGACGAGCGTGAGGAGGGCTGCCCAGGCGGCGGGGTCGGAGGCGAGAGCGAGCAGATAGTCCATGGCGTATGAGGCGAAAAGAAAAGCGGTGACGTTGGAATAACGTCATCATCGCTGTATCGGAGATTCGGATAAATCAGTGATATTCTGAGCAACGTTTCGTATTTTTCGAAGTATCCGAAAAGCTTGGGAACATGCTCAACTATCGTCATCTGTACTATTTCTGGATCGTCGTGAAGGAGGGCGGCTTCGCGCGCGCGGCCGAGCGGCTCGACATGGCGGTGCAGACCATCAGCGCGCAGGTGCGCGAGCTGGAAAAGTCGATCGGGCGGCAATTGCTGAAGCCGGCCGGCCGCGGCGTCACGATGACCGAGGCCGGTGAAACCGCATTCGGCCGCGCGGAGCAGATTTTCCAGATCGGCGAGGCGTTGCTGGACGAAATGCGCGAGGCGGCCGGCGAGCGCACCGCGCGGCTCGCGGTCGGCCTTTCCGACGGGATCTCCAAACTCGCGGCGCACGCGCTGCTCGCGCCGGTGCTCGGCACGCCTTCGCTGCGCCTCCTGTGTCACGAGGGCGAACATGCGCAACTATTGTCGGAGCTTGCGCTGCATCGGCTCGATCTGGTGCTGGCCTGTCAGCCGGCGCCGCCGAACGCCGATCTGCGTGTGGTGAGCCAGCGCCTCGTCGGTTCGCCGGTCGACTGGTACGGTCCGGCGGAGATCGTCCGCAAGGCCACGCGCGCCGGCTTTCCGCACTGTCTCGCGGAGGTGCCCGTGCTGCTGCCGACCGGCCACGGCGCGCTGCGCGCGCGTCTCGACCGTTGGTTCGAAAGCACGGGGATCCGGCCGCGGATCGTCGGCGAATTCGAGGACAGCGCGCTGATGGCGGTATTCGCCGCGCGCGGCCTCGGCGTGTTTCCGCTCGCGGAGCTCGGCGCGGAAGATCTGTCGCTGCTACGCGGCTTGCGCTGGCTCGGCCGCGCCGAAGGCGTGCTCGAAGAGATCTACGCAATCCGCTCGCGGCGCGGGCAGCATCACGCGCTCGCGTCTCAGGTGGTCGCCGCCGTGCGCTCGTGAGTGCGCAGGCCGAGCAGCAGCCTGTCGCGGCGCGTCGCGGCCGGTTTCAGCGTCGGTCCCCACGCGGCCAGCACGGCGGCGAGCAGCGCGACTTCACCGTCGGCCAGATAGTCGTCGGCAACCGTGACGGCCATGCACAGCCGAATGATCTTGCGGCGCAGGATCGGATCGTCGACCTCGTCGATCAGCGTGGCGAGGATGGCGGCGTCGATGCGCCCGGCCGTCGGCTCGAAGGTCGCATGCGTGACCGACAGGTCCTCGCACAACGTCTGGACGATCTGCGCGAATTGCGTGGGCACGAGGCCGAGTTCGCCGGCGATATCGAGCTTGTCCAGCACGCGCTCCTCGGAACTGCATACATGGCCGTCGGCGATCAGCGCGAGGGCGACGATACGTGCGGCGGCTTGCGGGCTGTTGCGCGGATAGGTTCTCATGATCGGGCTCCTGTCGCGGACGTTGTCCGCAGTGACGATGAGCCACAGTCTGCGTGACGCGCGGGATCGGATAAACCTGTTAATCCGGGAGGAAGGGTTCGGAAAAACCGGAGTGTTCGGGCGGCAGCACAAATAAAAAAGGCCGACACGAATACGTGTCGGCCCAAAAAGACTCTGGCTTCCCGAGAAAAACAGGCCAGAACCTGAGAGAAGTTGACCCGAAAGGCGTTGCACCTATCGCGTCATCACGAGTGAATGATAAGTTCATCGACAAATTTTGTCGGTCGGGCGAGGCCGAAACTCAATTCGGGAATGGCTGATAACGGGGTAGGGATTTCCTTACCCCATTTCAATCGGTGCTCAGCCGATGGTGGATCGCATAACGGATGAGCTCCGAATTGTTGTTGAGCCCGAGCTTCTGCATCATGCGCATCTTGTGGGTGCTGATGGTTTTCGCGCTGAGCGCGAAGGCTTCGGCAATGTCGTTGATGCTCTTGCCGGCGGCGAGCGCCTGCAGCACCTGGAATTCGCGATCGGACAAAATGTCGTGCGGCGGGGTTTCGCCCGAATGCGTGCCGAAAATCATCGAGTCCACCAGCTTCGGGTCGATGAATCTTCCACCTTCCGCGAGCTTGCGGATCGCCGTGAGCAGCACCTCCGGATCGCTGTCCTTGGTCAGGTAGCCGGTGGCGCCTGCGCGCAGCGCGCGCGACACCACCTGGGCTTCGTTGTGAATGCTCAGCACCAGCACCGGCAGGCTGGCATATTCGCCGCGCACCCGCCGGATCAGATCGATGCCGCTGATGCCCGGCATCGTCATGTCGAGCAGCAGCAGATCGGGCAGCCGCGCGCGCAGTTTCTCGAGCACCTCCGCGCCTTCGGCGGCTTCGTCGGCGACGATCATGTCGGTGGTCGTCGCGATGATCTGCTTGATGCCGCCGCGCACGATCGCGTGGTCGTCTGCAACGAGGATTCTGATCATGTTGTTTTTCCATTCCCCAGCGGGACGCGAATCGACACCAGTGTGCCCGCGCCCGGCGTGCTCTCGATCTGCAACGTGCCGCCGATCAGGCGCGCGCGTTCGCTCATTCCCAGCAATCCGTACGAGTAGCTGCGGCGTGCCGTGGGCAGGTCGAAGCCGCGGCCGTCGTCGCTGATATGAAGCGCCAGCGCGCCGTTGCCGCTGGTGAGCGACACATCGACTCGCGACGCCTGCGCGTGACGCGTCACATTGGTTAGCGAGGCCTGCGCGATCCGGAACACGGCGGTGGCCTGCGCATCCGGCAGGACCGGCTCGCCGCCATGGATCGACAACTGGCACGGCAAGCGATTGCGTTGCACGAAATCGTCCACTAGCCACTCGAGCGCCGATACGATGCCGAAGTTTAGCGCAGCCGGTCGCAGGTGGCTTGCGACGTTGCGCACCATCCAGATGGTTTTCTCGACGAGCTCGCGCATGTCCTCGGTTTTTCGGGTGGCTTCCGCGTCGCCGTTGAGGCGCATGCGCAACAACGACACGTCCATTTTCAGCGCGGTCAGCAGTTGCCCCAACTCGTCGTGAACTTCCATCGCGATCCGTTTTCTTTCCTCCTCGCGCACCGCTTCCATATACGCGGACAGCTCACGCAGCCGCTCGCGCGATTCCAGCAGTTCCTGCTCGACGCGCTTGCGTTCAGTGATGTCCTGGATCGTGCCGACCAGTTTGCGCGGCTCGTCCGGTTCGCTGTTCGACGCTTCGACATGGAACTGGACGATGCGCGTCGTGCCGTTCGCATCCGTGAGACGGCAATCGAGAAAGTGCGGCTGATGGTCCGTGAATGCCGCGCGCACCGCCTCGCGCACCGCGGCGCGTTCCTGCGGGTGCAGCGCCGCGCGCAGCATCCGGTAGCTCGGTTGCGTGCCGCACGGTTCGAGGCCGAGAATCCGGTACATCTCATACGACCAGTGGGTCACGCCGTGCGCGGCGCTCCATGCCCAGTCGCCGAGTTTGGCGAGGCGCTGCGCATTCGCGAGACTCGCCTCGCTCGAACGCAATTTCTCTTCGGCCTTCTTGCGGGCGGTCACGTCGTACAGGCCCACATAGATTGCCGGTGCATCGTCGAAGGTCGCGCTGCGGGCCGACACGACGGCCCAGAAGTAGTCGCCGGCGGTGTTCCTGAACTGGATTTCCGAGTCCGTAAAGGTGCTTTCCGTGTGCAGCGCTTCGAGGACGCGATCGCGCCGGGTCGGGTCTACATAGAACTGGCGGATGTAGATCGGGCCCACGGTGTCCGCGAGACCGAACAGGCGGCTATAGGGATCGTTCATGTAGAGGATCCGGCCGTCCACCATCGATGTGATGCACAGCGGCACCGGGCTCGTTTCGACGATCGCGCGAAAGCGCGCTTCGCTCGACACGAGTTTCGTTTCGGTGCGCTTGCGTTCGTCGATTTCGACACGCAGGCTCGCGTTCGCACTCGCGAGCTGGTCGGTGCGCTCGGCGACCCGCACTTCGAGCTCGTCGCGCACGCGCGAAAGCGCTTCCTGCGCCTGCTGCCGCACGGCGACCTCGCTCGACAACCGGTCGTTCTGCAGGCGCAATTGCCGGTGCATCGCGCGAAACTGCAAGTGCGTGCGAATCCGCGCGAGCATTTCGGCGAGCTGGAACGGCTTGGTGACGTAGTCGACGCCGCCGGCGGAAAAGCCTTCGACGAGGTCGTCGGTGTCGGCGAGCGACGTCATGAAAATCACCGGAATGTCGCGGGTCGCATCGGCGCGCTTGAGCCGGCGGCAGGTTTCGAAACCGTTGATGCCCGGCATTTTCACGTCGAGCAGAATCAGATCGGGCTGCGAAAACTCCGCGCGTTCGAGCGCTTCCTCGCCGT
The DNA here is from genome assembly GCF_046030735.1 of Paraburkholderia xenovorans. Lineage (GTDB taxonomy): Bacteria > Pseudomonadota > Gammaproteobacteria > Burkholderiales > Burkholderiaceae > Paraburkholderia > Paraburkholderia xenovorans_A. The sequence continues at coordinate 194,549 of NZ_JAQQBV010000011.1, read as the reverse complement.
CGAGTGCGACGAACACGCGAAAACCGTTGTCTTCGAGACTCTCGACCACCACGCCGATGTTCACCGGCGCGTCGTCCACGACGAGGATGGTGGCCGTCTCGGCCGCGATCGGTAATGCGCTCATGACCCGGACCTCGTCTTGAGATGTGCCTGCACCAGCAGGAGAATCGCTTTCGACTGGTAACCCTTCGCGAGCGCGCGCAATTGCGCGGCGAGCGGCCGGTTGCGTTCGTCGCGCCGTACCGCGTGGTCGGCCCATGCGGCGATCGCGCGCATGTCGCCTAGACGCGCGAGACGATACAGCTCGTCGAGTTCGCCGTCGGCGAGCGCGTCGCTCGACGTGCTGTCGACAGCGGGGCGCACGGTGCCTTGTGGCTCCGGCGATCCGGTGTTTTCGCGCGCCACGGGCTCTTGCGGATAAATCCACTCCAGCGCGAGCAACTCCGCGAGATGGGCCAGCAATTGCTCGAAGTCTATAGGCTTGGTGACGAACGCATTTGCGCCCGTTTGCGCGCGGCGCTTCTCGTCGCTCCATGCAGGGTTTGCCGAGATCGCGATCACCGGCAGATCGCGATGCCCCGGTAGCTGGTGCAAGCGGCGGGTCGTTTCGAGGCCGTCCATGTGCGGCATCGCGATGTCGGTGATCACGAGCGACGGCGCCTGCCGTTGCACGATCGCGAGTCCTTCGCGCCCGTCGGCCGCTGTGCTGGTGTCGAAACCGAGCTGCGTCAGAAACTCGACCATCACTGCGCGATTGACGGGTTCGTCGTCGATGACCAGCACGGTGCGGCGCGGCCCGCGATAGCCGATCGCGCCGCGCGCCGCGAACGACGCGCCGGCGCCTGGCACGGGCGCCGGCGCAGCCGTGGCGCCGGCCGCGAGCTCGAACCAGAACGCGCTGCCTTGCGTGACCACGCTCTCCACGTGTATTTCTCCGCCCATCGCCCGCACGAACTGCTGGCTGATCGCAAGGCCGAGGCCGGCGCCGGCTGCGCGCCGCTCGGGGCTGCCCGCCTGCTCGAACGGTTCGAACACCGCGCGGCGTTTGTCGACGGGTATGCCGATGCCCGAATCGCGCACGCAGAAATGCACGGCGCCCGACGGCGCGCGCGACACGCGCAACCCCACCCAGCCGGAATCGGTGAACTTGACGGCATTGGCCAGCAGGTTGAGCAGCACCTGGCGCAAGCGCCGCTCGTCCGCGCGCACGGTGCTGGTCAGCTCAGGCGCGATATCGCAGAAGAATTGCAGTTGCTTCTGTTCGGCCTTTACGCCGATCAGTTCGCGGATCGTCTCGACGACTCGCGGCAGCGGCACGTCGGTCATGTCGATGCGCAGCTTGCCGGCTTCGATCCGCGAGAAATCGAGCGTGTCCTCGATCAGCGCGAGCAGATGTTCGCCGCTGCGATGGATCACTTCCACCGCATTGCGCTGGCGCTCGCTCTGACCGCCGTCGCGCAGCAGCGTCTGCGTATAGCCGAGGATGCCGTTCAGCGGCGTGCGCAATTCATGGCTCATGTTCGCGAGGAACTGGCTCTTCGCGCGGTTGGCCGCCTCGGCGAGATGCCGTGCTTCCTGCTGCCGCGCGGCATCGCGTTCGCGCAGATAGGCGTCGTGCAAGCGCGCCGCCATGCTGTTGAACGCGGCGACCATCCGTTCGAGTTCGTCGGGCCAGTGTGGCTGGCGGCGCGGCAGCAAGAAGGGCTTGGGCGCGGCGCGGAAATCGTATTCGCCCACCACGCGGGCGATCGTGGCGAGATGACGAGTGACGAGCCGCCAGACGATGTAGACGGTGAACAGTGCGACGATGAAGGTATGGGTGGCCTGGCTCACCAGAATCACGAACCCGGTTTGCGTCAGCGCGTGATACAGATTCGTGAGCGTCGCTTTCACATACAGCGTGCCGATTTTCTGCTCGACGCCCTGGACCCGGTAGAGGATAGGAAACTCGCGCGAAATGGCGGCGCCCGCCGGACATGTGTTCTCCGTCACCACCAGCGGCTCGGCGCTCGCGTCCGTTTCGCGAACCTCGGCGGCGCACAGGTCGGGCAGGCTCAGGATGCCGTTCAAATGAAGCTGAAGGTCGGTGCGGTCCAGTTGCCACAAGCTTTCGCCGAGCGAGTCGCGATTGCTTCTGTCGATGTCGGCGAGACGCGCCTCGATGGATTCGACGCCGAGGCTGTAGTCGCGATAAAGCTGCAGGGCGCTCAGCAGCACGGTGACCACGCAACTGAACAGCAGTACGGTGGCGAGAAGCCTGAGAGCCACGCTGTGCCGGAACCGGCCGGCCGAGCCCAGTAATGAACCGATGCTAATGACCGCCATATTCCCCCACGAGCGCAGTGATTCTTGTTCTTCTATTTTGCACTCGCCGTCAAAGCGCGGTCTACAACCAACCGCGATGGAGCCCTCGGTCCGGACCAGCCGGACCCGCAAGCCGGTCGGCCGCTACTCGTAGGCGCGTTGCAGCAGCTCGGCGCTGCGAGTCGCGGCGGCGCTCACAGGCAGCGGTTGTGCGGCCAACTCGTGCGCATGGGCGATCAGCACACGCAGCAACACCGCTGCATGCGTGCTCAACCATTCCGTCTGGAATTGCGCGAGGTCCGACATGCTTTCGGCGAGCCGCCTGAATCCGCGAGGGCTGCGATCGACCAATGGCCAGCAGTGCAAAAGATAGGCGAGCGGTACCTGTTTTTTTTCTTCGCACCAGAGCTTGAACAGGTAGTCGCACAGCGAGTCGATCCGTTCGGCCGGTTTTTCGCGCTGAAATAAATAGTCGGGCATGACGGGAGTCCGGTGAACGAACACAATGACTCAGTGTAAACACGGTGTTTTAGCGACACAGTCAGGTGATCCCGGTACTCGACGGCCGCCTGGCTGAATTTTTTGTCAGGAAATCCTGACGCTGCGGCTCATTCGGATGAGTCTGGCTTTTTGCCGCCGACCGGGTCGAGCCACAGTTCCTTGCGCGCGAGCGGCACCCAACTGGGAAGCAGCGGATTCTTCAGATCGATCAGCACGCGGCGCGCGAGGTGCAGATCGGCGATGCTTTGCGCGAAGTGCTGGTTGAACAGCGCGTCGAAGCTGCCGTCCTTCAGCATCGCTTCGAGACCCGCTCTGATCCGCTTCGCGAGCAGCGGCTGGGTCGGGCTCACGTAGAAAAACTGCGCATACGGGTAGCGGATCAGCAGATGCGATTCGATCGCCATGTGCGGATAGCGCGCCCGGAATGCTTTCAGCTCATGCGTAATCTCGACGACCCCGCGCGGGAACATGTCGAAGCGGCCGGCCGCCAGCATCGGAAACAGCAGGTCGTAGCGGCTCGCGGTGACGATCGGAATGCCGGCGAGACGATAGATCGGCAGGTCGCCCCAATCCTCGCCCTGGCCGATGCGCAGCGTCCGCAAGCCCGCGACGTCGTGGATCCCGTCGAATTTCGGCTGTTGGCCTTGCAAAATGAGCGCGACGCGGTAGCCGAGCAGGCCCTTGTCGATCGGGATCGGAATCGGGATCGCGCCGTTGTTGAGGTCGGGGTGGCCGGTATCGCTGGCGATCACGTCGACGAGGCGTCCGGCGATGACTTCGTTGATTTCGCGTTGGCTCGACATCCGCGTCCAGTCGGCGTCGATTTCGTAGGGGCCGTATTCGGCAATGGTGCTGTCCAGCGCCGTGATCAGGAACGCCCAGCGGCCGTCCCGAACCACATCGCCGTGCGCGCGGACAATCCGCACGTGCGTGACGGCGTCGGGTGTCGCGGCGGCCACGGAGTCCGACGCCTGCGCATTGCCCAAGGCCGACCAGGCCAGCGCGGCCGCGAGCAGGCTTGCCGCTGCGGTCAGCCATGCCAGCCGGCCTGTTTGGTCCATCTTCAGCATCGAGCCCGGCCAGGTACGTGTTCGAAATCAATCATCAAAAAGCTGACTAATGCCATTTAGAAAATTTCTGATTTATTTAATACAAGTAAACATGCGATAAATACGGTCGGCTGAAATGTGCGGCGTGATGACCTCGGTGAAATGTCACGCGCTGACTGATTCACCACGTTTTCGACGTAAGAAATACGCATTATCGGTGTTGCAAAACAAATGCGGTAAAAAATAACCAGCGGGACGGAGTTTCAAGATTGAATCCTTATTTCTATCGATTTTGCACTGATGCATACCCGAACGAACAACGATTCGAAGTCTGGCGCGACGAGGTCAATGCGATATTCGATGTCGATATCGACGAATCGCTGTCCCACAGCTTCAATTACGACCTGTCGACGGGCTATATCGGTTCGCTGCTGATGGGTTGCGGCACATGGGCCGGACAACGCGAACCGGTCGCGTATGGGGTCAAGCGTTCGGCGAAGATGATTCGCCAGGACGGCCTCGATCACTTCTATCTGTGCCTCGGCATCACCCATTCGCTGTCCGGCTACGCGGCGCGCACACCGATCCAGGCCGACGCGTCGACAATCTATGTACTCGATCTGGCGCGTGAACTCGATTCGGAGATCGTCGCCGGCGACACCGTGATTCTGACCATCGCGCGCGATCAGCTGAATCCGCGCATCAGGTCGGCCGATCTGCATGGGGCCGTGCTGCGGGGTCCGCTGAGCAGCCTGCTCGGCGATCATATGGTCGCGTTGCGGCGGCAATTGCCGTATCTGTCGCCGGCCGACATGCCGCACGTCGAGCAGGCCACGCTGGCGATGGTGTCGGCGGCCCTGGCGCCGTCGGTGCAAACGCTCGCGGACGCCGAGGGCGAAATCAATCAGGCCGTGATGTCGCGCGTGCGCCGCTATATCGATGCGAATCTGACGTCGGCGGACCTGACGCCGTTGCAGATCTGCCGCGACGTCGGCATCTCGCGCGCGCAGTTGTACCGGCTGTTTGCGCGCGAGACGGGCGTCGCCGTGTATATCCAGCAGCGCCGCCTCGCGAAGATCCGGCAGATCCTCGAAGGCGCGGGCGGCCGTCAGCAACGCCTGTCGACGCTGGCGTTCCAGTACGGCTTCAAAAGCGAATCCCATTTCAGCCGCAGCTTCAGGCAGGCATTCGGCTGCGCACCGAGCGAGGCGCGCGAGCGCGGTGCCGCGCGCGAAGCTCGCACCTCGTCGGGCTCGCGCCACGCGGGCCGTCAACCGGGCTCGTTGCGCGACGTGCTCGGCAAGCTCGAACAATGAGTTTTCGCTGAGACGCACAGGCAAGTATTGGAGACGCTGGGGCAAAAGCGTGCAACGCGCAACTGCTACCATTTTCTCGCCTGATTCATCAGCTGATTTCGCGGCGCGCCGGTCCGTTCAGCGATCGACGCTCGCCGCTCGCCGCTCGCCGCTGTATCGACCGGCTGATGACCCAGGTAAGGAATCCGCGTCGACAAGCGCTCAATCAACTCTGATAACGGCTGGTAGGGTCGGCGCCCATTCGCAACCGAATCGGGGATCGAGAATGAAGTACCGCCAGCTCGCACCGTGGGCCGTTCTGGTCCTGGCCGCTTGCGCGCAGAATCCGTCTGCCAGTCCGCTCGTACGGATCTGCGACGAACACGGATGCGCCGACAGGCCGAAGAACCAGGTGACGCGCGAGGCGTCGGGCACAGCAGGACAAATGGATTCGGACGGGCGCATCGCTGCGCTCAAACAGGCCGGGGAGACCAATCCGCGCGCGGCCTACGATCTGGGCTTGCGCTATTTTCGCGGCGACGGCGTACCGCAGGACAGCTACCAGGCGCTGGTCTGGATGCGCAAGGCCGCCGAGCGCGGCGACCTGCAGGCGCAGAAAGCGTTGGGCAGTTTCTATCTGTTCGGTCTCGAGGAGATGGGCCCCGATCCGCGCGAAGCGGAGAAGTGGCTGCTGCTCGCGTCCGGCCGCGGCGATCAGGAATCGACGAAGCTGCTCGCGCAGGCGAGGGCCGACAAAAAAGCCGATCAGGACTACTACCGCTGGCAGACCGAGACGCGCGCGCTCTATTACGGCTACTGGAATTCGGGCTATCCGTATCAGGGCTATTGGCGCGAGCGCGCGTGGTACTGGAATTGACACGAACCGCTTTTGCATGACATGGCCCGCGGCCGATGCTGACACGCGTCTCATCGTCCGGCGGGCGTTCCGTAAAACCATCACGCACATAAAGACGCACACCAAGATATGACGCTCAATTCAAAGCATTCGGCTGCGAGAAGCCTGTTCGCGATTGCGCTGACCGGAACCCTGAGTGCCTGCGGGGGCATGGTCTCGACAGGCGGACAAAGCGCCGGCGTATCGGGCGCGGCGGGCGGCGCGGTCAGTGCCGGCGCGGATACGACGCTCGAGCGCTGCGCGGCGCCGCTCGGCACGATCGCCGTCGACGACGGCCGCAACGCCGACTGGTTCGGCCCGTTCGGCAGCGCGACCCAGGTCACGACGATCGAGCCGCTGCTGCGTCTCGCGGTTCAGCAGTCCAACTGTTTCGTGATCACGTCGGTCGGCAATCAGAAGACCGACGCGCGGCTCTCGCGCATCACGTCGCTGCAGCGCAACTCCGGCGAGTATCGCGCCGGCTCGAAACAGCAGAAAGGCCAGCGGGTCGCGGCGGACTACTACATGGAGCCGCAGATCGTCATCAACGATTCGGCGATCGGCGGCGTGAGTGGCGTGCTGGGCGGCCTGATCGGCGGCAATGCGCTCGGTAAGATCGCGGGCGGCATGCAGTCGAAGGCGTCGGTCGTCACGTTGACGCTGTTCGACGTGCGCTCGGCCGTGCAGATTTCGGCGGCCGAAGGCAATTCCACCGCGACCAATTACGGCGCGGCGCTGGCCGGTCTCGGCGGCAGCGCGGGCGGCGGGCTCGGCGGTTTCTCGAAGACGCCGGAAGGCAAGGCGACGGTCGCCGCGTTCATCGACGCGTACAACAAGATGGTCGTCGCGCTGCGCAGCTACAAGGCGCAGGACGTGAAGGGCGGGCTGGGACGCGGCGGCCAGTTGCAGGTGAATTGACGGGATAGCTGTGGGGGACCCACGCGCCTCTCACAGCGGTACGTCTTCGATCAGCGCCGAGCGCACTGCGCGGATTCTGCGATCGACAAAATAACCGCCGCCTTCCGTATAACGCAGATAGAGACGGCTGCACGACGTGCATTGCCAGACACCGCAGCGGTTGTACGGAAAGTAGCGCGGCGCGATGGGCGCGTCGGGCGACCAGTACGTCGTCTTGTCCGGCAGGTATTCGCTGAACGTCGGTTCGGGTTCGTCCTCCGGCGCGAGCGTGCCGATCTCGACGAACTGCGTTTCGTCGAGAGACAGCGGCTGCGATTGCCAGCCTTCGAGCGGGGTTCGGGTACAGGTACAGCTCGCGGCATCCGTGGCTTGCGCGGCTTCCACGCGCCGCGCGAGTTCGACGAAGCTCGATACGTTCAGATATTCCGCCATGAGGGCGACCACTCCAGCAGGATTCGGATCAGGACGTGATGGACCCGCGCCATCATGCCCGCGCGCGGGCCGTTAGGGAAGTCACGCGTTCATCATCCGGTCGCGTTGCGGAACGACCCACGAGCGGTCGAACCGGCCTGCGGCGATCGATTGCAGCGCGGCTGTTTCCTTCGCGAGTTGCCGCTGCGCGCCGGCGATCACCGCTTGCGCGTCGGCGGGCGCGATCGCGAGCAGACCGTCCTCGTCGCCGACGATGATGTCGCCCGGATGCACGACCGTTCCGCCGACCGTCACCGGCACATTGATCTCGCCGGGGCCGTTCTTGTACGGCCCGCGATGCGTGACGCCGCGCGCATACACCGGAAAATCGCGCAACCGCAACGCGCCGACATCGCGGATCGCGCCGTCGATCACGAGACCGCGCACGCCCAGGCTCTCCGCGAAGCTCGCCATGATTTCGCCCATCAGCGCCTGCGTCAGATCGCCCGCGCCGTCGATCACGAGTATGTCGCCCGGCCGGCAAAAGTCGAACGCGCGATGAATCGCGAGATTGTCGCCGGGACGTGTGTGGACGGTGACGGCGGTGCCGGCCATCGGCTTCGGCTGATGATACGGCCGCAGGCCGACCATGCCGCTCGCACGCGCCATGTTGTCGCTCAGCAGCGAGACGGCGAGTTCACGCAACGCGTCGAGCGTGGTGGGGTTGGCTTGAGGCGCGGAGTCGTATTCGCGCCATCCGATCGGATTCATATCGTGGCTCCTTGTGCTGCGGGTTGCTGAATTGGCTGCTCGAGTCGGGCGGAGAGCCGCGCATACACCGCGCGGGCGTTGTCTTCGTAAATCTGCCGGCGGTCCGCGTCGCTCAGCCATTCGATCGCGTCGATGTAGCGGCGCGTGTCGTCGTAGTGGTGGCCGGTTTCGGGATCGATGCCCTGAACCGCGCCGATCGTCTCCGATGCGAACAGGATGTTGCGCACCGGAATGACCTTGGCGAGCAACTCGGCGCCGGGCTGGTGATAGACGCAGGTGTCGAAGAACACGTTGTTCATCAGATATTCGCCGAGCAGCGGCCGCTTCATGTCCTGCGCGAGTCCGCGATAACGTCCCCAGTGATACGGAACCGCGCCGCCGCCGTGCGGAATGACGAAGCGCAGCGTGGGGAAATCGGCGAACAGGTCGCCTTGCAGCAACTGCATGAACACCGAGGTGTCGCCGTTCAGGTAGTGCGCGCCGGTCGCGTGGAAGTTCGGATTGCACGACGACGACACGTGAATCATCGCCGGCACATCGAGTTCGACCATCGCTTCGTAGAGCGGATACCACGAGCGGTCCGTCATCGGCGGACCCGGCCAGTGGCCGCCGGACGGGTCCGGGTTCAGATTGCAGCCGATGAAGCCGAGCTCTTCGACGCAACGGCGCAATTCGGCGATGCAATTCTCCGGCGCCACGCCGGGCGCCTGCGGCAACTGGCACACGCCGACGAAGTTGCGTGGAAAGAGTCCGCACACGCGATGAATCAGATCGTTGCATTCGCTCGACCACACCGCGTTGGCTTCGGCGCCCGCGAGGTGATGGCCCATGCTGGCCGCGCGCGGCGAGAAGATCGTCAGATCGGTGCCGCGTTCGCGCTGGATGCGCAACTGGCCGGTCTCGATGCTGGCGCGGATTTCGTCGTCGCTGATGGCGGGGCGCGGCGGCGGCGCGGCGCCGTCTTTCAGCGCCGCGATCTGTCTGGCTCGCCACGCCTCGTGCTGCGGAGGCGAAGTGGTGTAGTGACCGTGGCAATCGATGATCATGTCGGGACTGTCCGTAAAGATGAGCTTGATAAGAAGTGAACGATTCAGGTGCGCGTGGCGGGGTCGCCCGCGAGCGCTTCGGCCTGGTCGTCGGCGGGTGTCACACGCATCACGAGCGCGATGATCGTTGCGACCACCAGAAACGCTGCGATGGTCAGCAACGCGAGCTTGAAATTGCCGGTGGCGTTACGCACGAGCCCGATGCTCCACGGGCCGACCAGGCCGCCGAACTGCGCGATCGTGTTGATCAGCGCAATGGTCGCCGCGCCTGCCGCACCGGTTCGGAACGACGAAGCGAGACTCCAGAACAGCGGATTGCCGGCGTAAATGAACAGGCCGGTCAGGCACAGCAGCGCATAAGCGACGATCGGATTCGGCGCGTACGCGCTGCCGGCGATGGCCAGCGCGCTCATTCCATAGACGAACGCGAGATGCTTTTTACGGTCGCCGGTGCGGTCGGAACTGCGGCTGATCACGAAGGTGCCGAGCACGCCCAGCAGCGGCGGTGCAGCGGACAGAAAACCCACCTCGAGATTAGTGAGGTGACCGAGGCTTTTGACGATCTGCGGCAACCATAAAAACAGCCCGTAAATGCCGACCAGCGCACAGCCGAACAGGCACGCGAGACTCCATACGCGGATGTCGCTCGCCACCTTCAGCAGCGGAAAGTGGGTCGTGCCGCCTAACGCTTCGCGTTCGGCCGCGAGCGTCGATTCGAGCCACTGCTTTTCGTCGGCGGCGAGCCAGTCGGCGTCGGCGGGGCGCTCGGTCATGATGCGCAGCGTGACGAGGCCGAGCAGCATCGCCGGTACGCCTTCGAGAATGAACATCCACTGCCAGCCCTGCAAACCGAGCACGCCGTTCGCGTACGTCATCAGCGCGGTCGAGATCGGGCCGCCGAGCACCGCCGAAAACGATCCGGCGATGATGTAGCCGCCCACCGCGCGAGCCCGGTATCGCACCGGAAACCATTTCGTCAGATAAACCGCGACGCCCGGTAGAAACCCCGCTTCCATCACGCCGAGCAGAAAGCGCAGCACGTAGAAGCTCGAATCGTTGAACACGAACGCGGTTGCCGCGGCCACCGCGCCCCAGGTCAGCAGAATGCGCGCGATCCAGCGGCGTGCGCCGACGCGATGCAGCAGCAGATTGCTCGGCACCTCCAGCACCATGTAGCCGACAAAAAAGATGCTGCCGGCAAAGCCGAACACGGCCGGGCTGAAGCCCAGTTGCCTGTTCATGTCGAGCGCGGCGAAACCGATGTTGATGCGGTCGAGGTAGTTGAAGAACATCATCGCGAAGAGCAGGGGCATTAATCGCCCGTACACCTTGCGCATGGTCGCGGCTTCGTTGAATGAGGTCATGCTGTCTCCTGCCTTGCGCCGACGGCGGTGCCGCGGCTGCGTTCTATCGGTTCTTATCGTGTGGGTCCATGATAAGAACGCGATGGCAGAGAGTCCAAGACCGCTTGCTTATGCTTGTATAGGTTTTTTCTTATAGTGTCGCGCCGGAAAGCGGCGCGGGCAGGCAGGCGAGAAAGGCTTTCAGATGCGGCGACGGGTCGTCGGTGTGGAAGGTGGCGGCGAGCGTGGAGCGATACGCGGAACCGGGGCCGGTCAGATGCCGGTACACGACGTCGGTGCGCCCGAGTCGTGCGACCGATTCGCCGATGAACGTGACGCCGAGGCCCGCGGCTACGAGGGCGATCGCCGTCTGTATTTCATAGGCCTGATGCGCGACCACCGGCGTCACGCCCGCATCGCGATACAGCGTCAGCACGGACCGCTTGAACTGCGCGTTCTGATGCTTCGGATACAGAATCAACGGCGTGTCGGCAAGATCGGCGATTCGCACTTTCTTGTGCGACGCGAGCGGATGCCCCGGTTCGAGCGCGGCCACCACGCGCTCGCGCAGCAGCGGGTACGACGTGCAGCCTTCGATCGCGAGCGGCTGCCGGCCAATGCCGATATGAATGCGCATGTCGCGCAGCGCGTCGGTCTGCTCTTCGGTGAGCATCTCGAAGAGCTTGAGTTCGACTTGCGGATACGCGTGATGAAACGCCTTGAGCGCGGGCGGCAGGATGCTGTACATCGCCGAGCGCGTGAAGCCGAGACTGAGCCAGCCGCGCCGGCCGACGCCGATCTCCTGCGTGCCCAGCGCGGCCTGTTCGAGCGACGCGAGGATCTGCCGGGCTTCCGCGCAAAAGTACTGGCCGGCTTCGGTCAGAATCAACGGCCGCCTCGCGCGGTCGACGAGTTGCGTGCCGAGCCGTTCTTCGAGCGAGCGGATCTGCTGGCTCAGCGCGGGTTGCGCGATATGCAGGCGTTCGGCGGCGCGGCTGAAATTCAGTTCCTCGGCGAGGATGACGAAGCATTGCAAGGCTCGGAGATTCATAGGCGTAGCGTTTCGGTGCCGGCCGGCGGCTGAAGGAACATATCGTAGACGGCGCCGAACAGCCACGCAATGCCGGGGTCGACATGAGCCTGCTGAGGAAGGGGCGATGCGCGATCAGGACCAAGCTCAGGATCGTGAGTAATCCTGGTGATCCGAAATATTTATTCCGGAGTGACGGAGAGGGCCGTTGAGTGCATCGGCGTCGGGTTCATGACGAGCGACCGACGCCGCTTAAGTCGGGCGCTTGCCGTGCTTTACCGGGCGGCTTATTGCGCAGCCGCCGGCGCTTTACCCTGATTCACGCAATCCGCGGTGATCAGCATGCTTGCCTGATCCGGCGTCATGCGCGGCGTGTCGGGGCTGTAGATCTTTTCGATAATGCGGTCGACCGCTTGCCGGTCCGCATCGTCCTTGTAGTATTTGGCCGCCTGGGCGAGCGCCTGCGATTTTGTCTTCTTATGTGCGCGCCACGAAGCAACCTGGCCGGCGATATCGCCGAGCGCGAAACATTGATCCTTGACCGTTTGTGCAACGGCTTCCACGGCCGGCTGCGCGAGGCACGCTGCGAGCATCGCCGATACGACTACGCGTTTCATTACCCGAATCCTGTAGTTGGCTGGGCGCCGCAACGACCGGGCGGCCCAAATAAGCGCGTAGTTTATCGGGAAGTGCGGCACGACGTTTTTTGCGCCCGCGCCGCCCATGAAAAAAGCCGCCCTTCACAAGGCGGCTTCGACTGGCCACAAGCGACGCCGCGTGAGAGCCAGAGTCGCTCAATGCCCGAACGACTCCGCTTTGGAAGCCGCCGGAATCGTCACATGCGGACGTGCGGCCTGCTTGATCAGCAACGCCACGCACGCGATCAATCCCGCCACCGCGACCATCGCGAAGATGCCGGCGAACGTGAAGTGGCGACGCGTCAGTTCGGCGACGAGAAACGACCCCGCGATCCCGCCGAAACGCCCGATTCCCAGCATCCACGCGACACCGGTGCCGCGGCCTTGAGTCGGATAGAACGCGGCGGCGAGCGCGGGCATCGACGATTGCGCAGTGTTCATCAACACGCCCGCGACGAACACGATGAACACCAGCGCACCGACGTTGCCCACTGCCTGGCCGATGAAGTACACGCTCACGGCGGTCAATGCGTAGCAGGCCGCGATGATCCGGTTCGCGTTGAAGCGGTCCATCAGCACGCCGCACAGCACGGCGCCCACGCCGCCGAGCGGGAACAGCGCGGAGATCAGTGTCGCGCGTTGCGGCGTGAGGCCGGCGTCCTTCAGCAGGATCGGCATCCAGTTGATCGACGCGTAGAAGATCACGAGGCCCATGAAGTAGGCAATCCACAGCATCACCGAACCGACGATGTACGCGCGCGACAGCACCACGCCAAGACCTTTGCCGCCGGTTTGCGGCGCGGTTTCGGTCATCACGAAGCTGCCGCCCTGCGCGGCTTCGCTCGAAATGCGCGCGAGCGCCGCGCGAATCCGCTCGACCGGCGCGCTGTTGGCGACCATGTAGCGCACCGACTCGGGCATCTTCAACACGAGCACGATCGTCAGCAGCAACGGCGTGACGCCGCCGAGCACGAGCACGCTGCGCCAGCCGAAGTGCGGAATCATCCATGCAGCCAGAAAGCCGCCGAACGCCGCGCCGAGCGGAAAGCCGCAGAACATCAGGTTGATCAGCGTCGCGCGGCGGTTGTCGGGACAATACTCGCCCATCATCGTGACGGCGTTCGGCATTGCCGCGCCGAGCCCCACGCCGGTGACGAAGCGCAGCGCGGTCAGTTCTTCGATGTTGGTGGAGAACGCGGAACCGAGACACGCCACGCCGAACAGCAGCACGGAGCCGAGCAGCATCGAACGGCGGCCGAGCCGGTCCGACAACGGACCTGAGCCGAGCGCGCCGCACGCGAGGCCGAACAGCGCGGCGCTCAACACGGGCGCGAGCGCCGGTTTCGTGATGCCCCATTCGCCGATCAGCGAAGGCGCGATGAAGCCGATTGCAGCGGTGTCGAAACCGTCCAGCAGGACGATCACGAAGCACATGAAAAAGATAAGCCACTGGAACGGCGAGAACGGATGTTCGTTGATGAACGTCTGGACGTTCACGGCATGGCTACGGTTCATCGTGTATCTCCCATGCAACGCATCCAGGATGGTTGCTGACTGCTGACCACGGAATGCGGAAAGGCTCGGCGTGACGAGCCTTTCTGGTCTTTTCCGGTCCTATTTTTAACCGTCGCAAATTTGTTCGCATATAGAACCGTGATTCATTATACGAACACGCGCCACTGTAAGTAATCCGGAATGCGCGGGCAACGCGGGATAACCCGAGCATGTTGCGGTCGCGGTCGCGGTCGCGAAGCGCGGCAGCGGCGGCCGGAAGCGCCGCGCGGCTTCAGCCATGCCGCGCTGCACGAGCACGCTGGACCCCGCGGCCCGGCCTCAAGCCAGCCTCAACCCAGCTTATTCGCGATCGCCTGTCCCACCTCGTTCGTCTTCGCATTGCCGCCGAGGTCGCCGGTATGCGGACCTTCGATCAGCGTCGCTTCGATCGCGGCGAGAATCGCGTCGTGCGCGTCGCGCTCGTGGCCGGCGTGATTGCCGAGGAAGTCGAGCATCATCGCCGCCGACCAGATCATCGCGATCGGATTGGCGATGTTCTTGCCGGCGATATCCGGCGCGGAGCCGTGCACCGGTTCGAATAGCGACGGAAACTTGCGGTCGGGATTCAGGTTGCCCGACGGCGCGAGCCCGATCGTGCCGGTGCAGGCCGGTCCGAGATCGGACAGGATGTCGCCGAACAGATTGGTCGCGACCACCACGTCGAAGCGATCCGGATTCAGCACGAAGCGCGCGCACAGAATGTCGATATGCTGCTTGTCCCACGCCACGTCCGGGTACTGCGCGGCGACGCTCGCCGCGACCTTGTCCCACCACGGCATGCTGATCGCGATGCCGTTGCTCTTGGTTGCGACAGTGATCTTCTTGCGTTCGCGGCGCTGTGCGAGATCGAACGCGAAGTGCAGCACGCGTTCGCTGCCGTGCCGCGTGAACACCGATTCCTGCAGCACGAATTCGCGCTCGGTGCCTTCGAACATTACGCCGCCCACCGACGAATATTCGCCCTCGGTGTTTTCGCGCACGATCCAGAAGTCGATGTCGCCGGCCTTGCGGCCTGCGAGCGGCGAAGGCACCCCGGCGAACAGGCGGGCCGGGCGCAGGTTGATGTATTGATCGAATTCGCGGCGGAACTTCAGCAGCGATCCCCACAGCGAGACATGGTCGGGCACCGTGTCGGGCCAGCCGACCGCGCCGAACAGGATCGCGTCGGCCGATTGCAGTTGCGCTTTCCAGTCGTCCGGCATCATCTTGCCGTGCTTCGCGTAGTACGCGCAGCTCGCCCATTCGATGTGCTGGTAGTCGAGTTCGATGCCGTAGCGCTGGGTGACCGCATCGAGCACGCGCAGCGCTTCGGGCATGACTTCGACGCCGATGCCGTCGCCGGGAATGACCGCAATCCGATATTTGTTCGACATGTTTCTGCTCCTCCGTTCTGGACTGTTCTGGACTTCTGGACGATTCGACGATGGCCGGTTGATTCGTGCCGTTAAGCGTCGCAAGATGCCTCACGGCGTTGCGTTCAGTTTCCGCCATAACGTGGTCTTGCTGATGCCGAGCGCCTTGCAGGCCGCATCGCGGTCGCCGCCGTACGCGGCCAGTGCGGCGCGGATTTCATCGGCTTCCACGTGACGGCTGCGTTCGCGCAACGTGAGCGCGGCCTGCGTCGCGCTTGCCCGTGGCGCGAAGATTTCCGGCGCGACGGTGCGCAGGATGTCGCGAGTCAAGGGTGCGGTTTTCTCGCCAGCGTCGGAATCGGTATCGCTATCCACATCCGCAAGTTCAACCGCGAGCCGTTCGATCACGTTCTGCAATTCACGCACATTGCCCGGCCACGCATACCGTTGCAAAGGCTCGCCAATACCGGCGAGCGCACGACGCGCGGCATCCGCATCCGGAATGCGAGCGGCCAGTCCCGGCTCACGCGCTGCGGCTTGCAAAAGCAGTTCGACCGCGAGCGGCACCAGATCCTCGGCCCGTTCGCGCAGCGGCGGCAGCGCGATACTCAGGATGTTCAACCGATAGTACAGGTCGGCACGAAAACTTCCGGCCTCGATGCGCTCGGTCAGCGCGCGATGCGTGGCCGCGACCACACGAATGTCCACGCGCGTCGGCTCCGTCGAGCCTAGCCGCACGACTTCGCGTTCCTGCAACACGCGCAGCAAACGGCTTTGCAACGACAGCGGCATCTCGGCGATTTCGTCGAGAAACAACGTGCCGCGATGAGCGACTTCGATCAGCCCCGCCTTGCCGCCTTTGCGCGCGCCGGTGAACGCGCCTTCCTCATAGCCGAACAGTTCACTCTCGAGCAAGGCTTCCGGAAACGCGCCGCAATTGATCGCGACGAACGCAAAGTCGCGCCGTGCGCTCAACTGATGCATGCTTTGCGCGACCATTTCCTTGCCGGTGCCGCTTTCGCCGAGAATCAGCACAGTGGCGTCCGAGCGCGCATAACGCCGCACCAGCGCGCGCACGCGTTCGATCGAATCGCAGACGCCGACGATATCGTCGAGCCGGTAACGCGCGCTGAACTGCTGCACGCGTTGCCGCGAGCGCAACGTGCGGTCGAGCCGTTCGACCGCGCGCGATTCCTGAAACGTCAGCACGGTGCCCGCCGCCGCGCCGCTGCCGGCGAGCGGTCCGCGATGCACGACATAGCTGACGCCGCGCACGGTGCTCAGGGTGTCGCCGTCGGCGTCGGGCAGAGCGTCGGCGAGATCGGGTGCGATCTCGAGCAGCACGCGGCCGGCCGCTTTGGCCGCGTCGATGCCGAGCGCGGCCGCGAGACGCTGGTTCATCGCCTCGACGCGCCCTTGCGCGTCGAGCGCGACGACGCCGTCGCGCAAGTGTTGCAGCAGATTGTCGAGCCGTTGACGGCGGATCGATTCACGCCGTGTCGCCTGCGCGACTTCGAGCGCGGTATCGAAGGCCGCGCGTATCGACGCGCGCGAGTAGAGGAACACCGCGCCCATGCCCGCGGCGGCGGCGAGGTCGGTGACGCTGCCGGGGCCGACCACCACGTCGATACCGCGATCGCGCAGATCGAGCACGACGCTTTCCGCGTCCTGAGCCGACTGATAGGACGCGAACGTGACGCCGAGTCCGTAGGCGGCGCTGAAGCGCCGCACTTCGTCGGGCGTGTCGCCGTGCGTGACGAGCGCCACCGACGCGCCGTCGCGCCGCGCGCGGGCCAACGCGTGCATCACGTCGAAGCCGGTCGGGTTGATCAGCACGACCGGCACGGCGACCCGCGTTTTCAGATACGCGCCGTTCGAGCCTCCCGCGATCACCACGTCCGGGCGACCGGCGCCGGCGGCGTCGATTTCACGCACGGCGTCTTCGAAACCATGCGAGACGATGCGCAGGTCCGCGTGTTCGACATACTCGCCGGCAATGTCGAAGAACAGATCGCGCAACCGGCTGACACTGGCTGCCCAGATACGCGGGCGCTGGCCCGGTTCGAAAAGAGGTGTGTTCACGGCAGGGCGGCTTTCGGGGCTTATAGGGAACAGGCGGCCATTATGCGCGCCTTTATTTCGGATATGAAATCGGGATTTTCACTTGTGAAATGACGCGTGCCTGGGCTTCGGTACAGGTTTTTTGTTAAATCAGGCACTTAGCCAGCGGCGCCGCACCTGGCCTGCACTTGGCCTATTCTTTGCATTCAGGGGCTTCGTCCAAAGCAATCCCCACTTACATCCGGAGACAAACCCATGAGCGAAGCAGACAACAGCACGCCGGCCGCGGGCGCATTCAAACCGAAGAAGTCCGTGGCGCTGTCCGGCGTGACGGCGGGCAACACCGCGCTGTGCACGGTCGGCAAGACCGGCAACGATCTGCATTACCGCGGTTACGACATTCTCGATATCGCGAGCGCCTGCGAGTTCGAGGAAATCGCGTATCTGCTGGTCCACGAAAAGCTGCCGACGCAAGCCGAACTCACCGCGTACAAGACGAAGCTCAAGGCGCTGCGCGGCCTGCCCGCGAACGTCAAGGCAGCGCTCGAATGGATTCCGGCCGCAGCGCATCCGATGGACGTGATGCGCACCGGCGTGTCCGTGCTCGGCACCGTGCTGCCCGAGAAAGACGACCACAACCTGCCCGGCGCACGCGATATCGCCGACAAGCTGATGGCCTCGCTCGGCTCGATGCTGCTTTACTGGTATCACTACTCGCACAACGGCAAGCGCATCGAGGTCGAAACCGACGACGACTCGATCGGCGGCCACTTCCTGCATCTGCTGCACGGCGTGGAGCCGTCGAAGGCGTGGGTCGACGCGATGCATGTGTCGCTGAATCTGTACGCCGAACATGAGTTCAACGCATCGACGTTCACCGGCCGCGTAATCGCCGGCACGGGTTCGGACATCTACTCGGCGATCACCGGCGCGATCGGCGCGCTGCGCGGCCCGAAACACGGCGGCGCCAACGAGGTCGCGTTCGAGATCCAGTCGCGTTATCAAACGCCGGACGAAGCCGAAGCGGACATCAGAAAGCGTGTCGAGAACAAGGAAGTGGTGATCGGTTTCGGCCATCCGGTGTACACGATCTCCGACCCGCGCAACAAGGTGATCAAGGAAGTCGCGAAGAAGCTGTCGAAGGAAGCGGGCAACCTGAAGCTGTTCAATATCGCCGAGCGTCTGGAATCGGTGATGTGGGACGCGAAGAAGATGTTCCCGAATCTCGACTGGTTCAGCGCGGTGTCGTATCACATGATGGGCGTGCCGACCGCGATGTTCACGCCGCTATTCGTGATCGCCCGCACGGCCGGCTGGAGCGCGCACATCGTCGAGCAACGCATCGATAACAAGATCATTCGCCCGAGCGCGAATTACACCGGACCCGACGATCTGCCATTCGTGCCGCTGGCCAGGCGCGCCTGAGTGTGATTATCTGAAAGTACATGTCGTACATATCGGGGCGGTCGCGGCCGCCGCGACGGTCCCCGAATCATTATTATTGCGTCCCCCAAGCCATGAATACTGCCAACCGCAAACGCCTTCCCGGCACCCAACTGGATTTCTTCGACACGCGTGCCGCCGTCGACGCAATCGAAACCGGCGCCTACGACAAGCTGCCGTACACGTCGCGCGTGCTCGCGGAAAATCTCGTGCGCCGCTGCGATCCGGCCACGTTGACGGCGTCGCTCACGCAGATCGTCGAACGCAAACGCGAGCTGGATTTTCCGTGGTTCCCGGCACGCGTCGTGTGTCACGACATCCTCGGCCAGACGGCGCTGGTCGATCTCGCCGGCCTGCGCGACGCGATCGCCGCGCAAGGCGGCGACCCGGCGCTGGTGAATCCGGTCGTGCCCACGCAACTCGTGGTAGATCATTCGCTCGCGGTGGAATGCGGCGGTTTCGATCCGGATGCGTTCGCGAAGAACCGCGCAATCGAAGATCGCCGCAACGAAGACCGCTTCGATTTCATCAACTGGACCAAACGCGCGTTCAGGAACGTCGACGTGATTCCGCCGGGCAACGGCATCCTGCATCAGATCAATCTCGAACGGATGAGTCCGGTCGTGCAGGTGAAAGACGGCGTTGCGTTTCCCGATACGCTGGTCGGCACCGATTCGCACACGCCGATGGTGGACGCGCTCGGCGTGATCGCGATCGGCGTAGGCGGCCTCGAAGCGGAAAGCGTGATGCTCGGCCGTGCGTCGTATATGCGGCTGCCGGACATCGTCGGCGTGGAGCTCACGGGCAAGCCGGCCGAGGGCATTACCGCGACCGACGTCGTGCTGTCGCTGACCGAATTCCTGCGCAAGGAAAAAGTGGTCGGCGCGTACCTCGAGTTTTACGGCGCGGGCACGGCCAATCTCACGCTCGGCGACCGCGCGACCATTGCGAACATGGCGCCCGAATTCGGCGCGACCGCAGCGATGTTCTACATCGACGAACAGACGATCAAGTATCTGAAGCTCACTGGCCGCGACGACGAACTCGTCAAGCTTGTCGAAACCTATGCGAAGGAAACCGGCCTGTGGGCCGATACGCTGAAGCACGCCGAATACGAACGCGTGCTGAGCTTCGATCTGTCGAGCGTGGTGCGCACGCTTGCGGGTCCGTCCAATCCGCATCGGCGATTGCCGGTGTCCGACCTGGCTGCGCGCGGGATCAGCGGCAAGGTCGAGAACGAGCCGGGCCTGATGCCGGACGGCGCGGTGATCATTGCCGCGATCACGAGCTGCACGAACACCAACAACCCGCGCAACATGATCGCGGCCGGGCTGCTTGCGCGCAACGCGAACCGGCTCGGACTCACGCGCAAGCCGTGGGCGAAGACCTCGCTCGCGCCGGGCTCGAAAGCGGTCACGCTGTATCTGGAAGAAGCCGGCTTGCTGCCTGAGCTGGAGCAATTGGGCTTCGGCGTGGTCGCGTATGCGTGCACGTCGTGCAACGGCATGTCGGGTGCGCTCGATCCGGTGATCCAGAAGGAAATCGTCGAACGCGATCTGTATGCGACCGCCGTGCTGTCCGGCAACCGCAACTTCGACGGCCGGATTCATCCGTACGCGAAGCAGGCGTTTCTGGCGTCGCCGCCGCTGGTGGTTGCGTATGCGATTGCGGGCACGATCCGCTTCGACATCGAGAAAGACGTGCTCGGCACCGATGCGAACGGCAACGCGGTCAGGCTGAAGGACATCTGGCCGTCGGATGCGGAGATCGACGCGATCGTCGCGTCCAGCGTGAAGCCCGAGCAATTCCGCAAGGTGTACGAGCCGATGTTCGCGGTCACCGTCGATACCGGCGAGCAGGCGGACCCGCTGTACGACTGGCGTCCGATGAGCACGTATATCCGCCGCCCGCCGTATTGGGAAGGCGCGCTTGCCGGCGCGCGTACGTTGCAGGGGATGCGGCCGCTCGCCGTGCTCGGCGACAACATCACGACCGATCACCTGTCGCCGTCGAATGCGATTCTCGCGGACAGCGCGTCCGGCGAATACCTCGCAAAAATGGGGCTGCCGGAAGAGGACTTCAACTCGTACGCGACCCATCGCGGCGATCATTTGACCGCGCAGCGCGCCACCTTCGCGAACCCGACGCTGAAGAACGAAATGGTGCTGGAAGACGGCAAGGTGAAAGCCGGATCGCTCGCGCGCATCGAACCGGAAGGCAAGGTCACGCGTATGTGGGAGGCGATCGAAACCTACATGGAGCGCAAGCAACCGCTGATCGTGATTGCCGGCGCCGACTACGGCCAGGGTTCGTCGCGCGACTGGGCGGCGAAGGGCGTGCGGCTCGCGGGCGCGGAAGCGATCGTCGCGGAAGGCTTCGAACGGATTCACCGCACCAATCTCGTCGGGATGGGCGTGCTGCCGCTCGAGTTCAAGCCTGGCGTGAATCGTCTGACGCTCGGCATCGACGGCACCGAGACGTTCGACGTGATCGGCGAGCGCAAGCCGCGCGCCGACCTTACGCTGGTGATTCACCGCAAGAACGGCGAGCGCGTGGACGTGCCGGTCACGTGCCGGCTCGACACCGCCGAAGAAGTGTCGATTTACGAAGCGGGCGGCGTGCTGCAACGCTTCGCGCAGGACTTCCTCGAATCGACCCACGCGGCGGCTTGAACCGTAAGCTCGAAACATGCCTTGCGGCGGCATGGCGTCTCGCACGACGAACCATGCCGCCCCTCTTCATCAGGACACGAATTCATGGCTCATCAACCTCAGATCAAGATTCCGGCGACCTACATGCGCGGCGGCACCAGCAAGGGCGTGTTCTTCCGTTTGCAGGATTTGCCCGAAGCGGCGCAAGTGCCCGGTGCCGCACGCGATGCATTGCTGCTGCGCGTGATCGGCAGCCCCGATCCGTACGGCAAGCAGATCGACGGGATGGGCGGCGCGACGTCGAGCACCAGCAAGACGGTGATCATCGCGAAGAGCAGCCGGCCCGATCACGACGTCGACTATCTGTTCGGGCAGGTGTCGATCGACAAGCCGTTCGTCGACTGGAGCGGCAACTGCGGCAATCTTTCCGCGGCGGTCGGTCCGTTCTCGATCGGCGCGGGCTTCGTCGACCCGAGCCGGATTCCGCGCGACGGTGTGGCGATCGTGCGCATCTGGCAGGCCAATATCGGCAAGACGATCATCGCGCACGTGCCGATCACCGGCGGCGCGGTGCAGGAAACCGGCGACTTCGAACTGGACGGCGTGACGTTCCCCGCGGCGGAGGTGCAGTTGGAGTTCATGAACCCGGCCGCCGAAGAAGAGGGCGCAGGCGGCGCGATGTTCCCGACCGGCAATCTCGTCGACGACCTCGACGTACCCGGTGTCGGCACGCTGAAAGCGACGATGATCAACGCGGGCATTCCGACCATTTTCGTGAATGCGGAGGCGATCGGCTACACCGGCACCGAGTTGCAGGACGCGATCAATAGCGACGAAAAGGCGCTCGCGACGTTCGAGACGATTCGCGCGCACGGCGCGTTGCGCATGGGCTTGATCAAGTCCCTCGACGAAATCGCGACGCGCCAGCACACGCCGAAGGTGGCGTTCGTCGCGAAGCCCGCCAATTACGTCGCGTCGAGCGGCAAAGCGATCGGCGCGGGCGACGTCGATCTGCTGGTGCGGGCGATGTCGATGGGCAAGCTGCATCACGCGATGATGGGCACGGCTGCGGTCGCGATCGGCACGGCGGCCGCGATTTCGGGCACGCTGGTGAATCTCGCCGCGGGCGGCGGTCCGCGTGAAGCGGTGCGTTTCGGTCATCCGTCGGGCACGTTGCGGGTGGGCGCCGAGGCGCGCGAGGAAGGCGGCGAGTGGAGCGTCACCAAGGCGATCATGAGCCGTAGCGCGCGCGTGTTGATGGAAGGATGGGTACGCGTGCCGGGTTAATGTGGCACTGGTGTGGCAACAACATGGCGCTAGCGTGGCACTGGCGTTGCGCTAGCGTGACGCAACGCGTGCTGCCGGCGGCGAAACCGATGATGTTCGCCGCCGGCTATCCGGAATCGTTTCAAGTTATTGGCCGCGCTTGCCGATAACCGTTCTGAACGATTACCGAGAGTGAATTCCCATGCGCGTCAAGCTGACCATCAAACTTCGCCTGCTGGCCACGCTCGCGCTGCTCGGCGTTCTGTTGATCGTAACCGGAGTGCTCGGCATCGCCGGGATGCGCGCGTCGAATGCGGCGGTACAGAACGCGTACATGAACGACGTCGCCGCCGCGACAGCGCTCGGCCGCTCCAATCTGAACCTGACGGTCGTGCGAACGACGCTCGACCGCATTCTGATACATCCCGAGGCGGACGGCTCCGCCGCGCTGATCGACAAGGCGCTGAATTACCTCGACGTGTCGAATTCGGCCTGGGCCGCGTATCAGGCGCTGCCGTCGTCGGATCGCGAGGCCGAGCTGTCGAAAGACGTCGCCGACGCCCGCGCGGCGCTGCTGCGCGACGCGATCGACCCCATGGTCGCCGCGATGAGAAAGGGCGACCACGCCGCCGCCGACAAGCTCGCGATGGTCACGGTGCCGCCGCTCGCCGCCGCGCTCACGCAGAAATCCGCCACGCTGGACAAATTCCGCACCGGGCAGGGCGCCGCGCGCTATGAGGCCGCGCAGAGCCGCTATCAACTGCTGCTGGCCTTCACGCTCGGCGCGATCGTGCTGGGGCTGCTGGCGTGTGTCGTCAGCGGTTTCAATCTGTTGCGCGCGATCACGCGTCCACTCAATCTGACCTTGCAGCACTTCGAGCGCATCGCTCAGGGCGACATGACGAAGCAATTGACGCTCGACTCGAACGACGAGATGGGCCAGTTGATGGGCAGCGTCGCGACCATGCAGGACGGCATCGCTTCGATGGTCGAGCAGATCGCGCGCGGCACCGACTCGATCGCGGCCGCGACGCATCAGATCTCCGCCGGCAATACCGATCTGTCGCAACGCACTGAACAGCAGGCGGCGTCGGTGGAAGAAACCGCGGCCAGCATGGAACAACTGACGAGCGCGGTAACCCAGAACGCCGAGCATGCACGCCAGGGCCAGGCGCTGGCCGAATCGACGAATCAGGTCGCGGCAAAGGGTGCCGACGTGGTCGACCGGGTGGTCGAGACGATGGGTCAGATCGAGGAAAGTGCGAAGAAGATGGGCGAGATCATCGGCGTGATCGAGGGCATTGCGTTCCAGACCAATATTCTCGCGCTCAACGCCGCGGTGGAAGCCGCCCGCGCCGGTGAGGAAGGGCGCGGTTTCGCGGTGGTGGCCGGCGAAGTGCGCACGCTTGCGCAACGCTCCGCGCTTGCCGCGAAGGAAATCAAGGAGCTGATCGATCTGTCGTCGACGCGGGTGGCGCACGGTTCGCGTCTGGTCGGCGAGGCCGGCGCGACGATCGGCGAGGTGCGCTCCGCCGTGCATCGCGTCACCGCGATCATGGGCGAGATCGCCACCGCATCCGCCGAGCAGAGCGACGGCATCGAGGAAGTCAATCGCGCGGTGTCGCAGATGGACGAGGTGTCGCAGCAGAACGCCGCACTGGTCGAGCAGGCCGCTGCCGCGGCCGCGTCACTCGACGAACAGACGATGTTGCTGAAAGCCGCCGCCGGGCGATTCCAGTTGCGCCGGGCGGGGTAGGCAAGAGCCGGCCTTGCGGGCCGGCACTCGACTCTCCATCGGATAAGATACGGCCCGCCAGGGCATTTCCCATTTCCGGTATCCGGTTTCCGAACAGAAGGAGCGTGTGCAGTGATTCAACCGACCAACGTATTCAAGGACAACCTCGCGCAACTGCCGGGCATCGACGGCATCGATCGTATCGATCTGCTCGACGGCCACGGCGCGGTGACGGCCAGCATCGAGAACAAGCCGGGCAAGCAGGGCTCGGTCGCGGTGTACCACTATCTTCAGCAGGCTTTCGGCACGTTGAACGCGGCCGCAGCCGGGCATGGCCTCGCGGTGTTCGCCGAACACACGGCCGACGCGCGCAACCGTCCGGGCGCGCATCCGAACGTCGATCGCCTGCTCGCGATCGTGGCCGGCGGAGAAGCGTTGCGTATCGACGTCGTCAAGGCGGGTTGAGCAGCGCGGAACGCTTCTCTCAAGTTAGCGGGCGCGCTGTCGTTAACGACGGTGACCTGTTGACGAGAAAATTCAATGAAGCTTTCCTTGTGCGCGGCGGCTCTGCTGGGTCTGATTGCGTTATCCGATCTACACGCCGCCGAAGCGCCTTCGGTGCAGCATCGCACCGATGCCGCGCAGGCCGACGTGCCGAGGCCGCCGATGCCGACGACGCTGCCGCCCGAGGTGATCGCGAAGGCCGTCGCGGGGATGGGCCTCGATCCAGACAGCGAGAAAGGACAGATCGCCGGACGCTGGTTCGAACATAGCGTGGCCGATCCCGACTGGCGCGCGATGCTTTATCAGAACGGCGGCCTCGACCTGAAAGCGTCCGGCGACACGCCCACGTATTCCGGCGGTGCGAGACTCGGACCGGAAGACCGCCTCAAGGTGATTCGCCTGATCACCGGTTTCGCGTCGACCTTGACGCCATCGGAGTGCGAGGCGCTTTTCACGTCGCGCAAAGGCGATGACAAGCTGCTGAAGCAGTTATCCGCGAAGCAGCTCGACGACATGATGAAGACGTTCGATGTCTTCATCCAGACCACGGCACACGCGCACAGCGAGCCGGAGTCGTATTCCATCGACCAGCTATTGGAGGCCGGCTCGGATATCGAGGCGCGCACCGAAGCCGCGCTGAAGCGTGAGCACCTCGATACGGACCCGCCTTCGGATACGGATGCGCCCGGCAAGTCGCATGACCAATCGTGCAAACAGATGCTCACGACGTTCCGGACGTTGCAGGACGCGCCGGACCCGACGCGGCGCATCGTCACGTGGGACCTGCTGTCCTCGCCGTGGGCCGGCACCGTGTTTACGCACGTGCTGCGGACCCCCGATGCGTTCGTTGCGTCGCACTTCGACCTCAACAGGTTGCCCGCCGATATGCAGCAACACCTGCCTGCGCCCGGCTCGCGTCCGCTCGGCTATACGAAGATCGTGATCGAAGGCGACTGGGAGAATTCGACCGCCGAGGAGAAGCGCACGCCGTACGAGGAAACGTATTGGAACCTGAGTGATACCGGCCTCGTCAACCGCTTCACCCTGGGTCATCCGGAGAAACCCAGCTTCGGCTATTTTTCGACGGAATACGGCTACAAGTCGATTCGCGGGCAACGGATCAGCGGCGGCGAAGCTTACGCCGCGCCCAAACTTCTGGCGCCTTCGACGTATCGCATGCTGGACGACGGCGGCGTGATTCCGCAGCCGAACCGCGTGTATCTGTCGCCGCGACTGCAACCGGTCGCGCAAGGCGTGCACGATGCGCAATGCGAGTCGCTCGGTAAATATCCTGCTTCGCAGGTCTTCAAGGACTTCACCGGCGACGCCGTCGACGTGAACTGCAAATCGGTCAACGATAACGGCGTCACGTATCAGAACCGCGAGGCCTACCTTTACGACTATGGCATCTCGGTCAGCCTTTTCGAAATCGATAAGGATGGCCTCTCGGTGTCGCGGATCCGGAAGGTGACGATTACGCGCTGAGGTCGTTTCACTGCGTGCCGTTTTCCAGCGCGGTGAGAATCCGGTACGCGGCGTTCACGCGGGCGTCGTTCGGGAAGTTCCTGTTCGCGAGGATCACGATGCCCAGCCGCTTTTGCGGAATGAACGCGATGTAGGAGCCGAAGCCGTTGGTCGAGCCGGTCTTGTTGATCCACACGTCGTCGCGCGGCGCTTGCGGCGGTTTGATTTCGGTCACCGGCGTCGCGTTGACGATCATTGCCGGCGAGTTGCCGTCGAGCAGCGACTTCAACGCGACCGGATACGGGTATTGCTCCCAGATCAGGTCCTGGGTCATCGGCCCGGCCTGGAAGTAGCCCGTGTGGGTAGCCATAATCGCGCGTTGCAGCGTCGGGTTCGTCTGAACCAGGTTCATGTTGGCTTCCACGAAGCGGATCATGTCCGCGGCGTTCGTCTTCACGCCGTAGGCTTCGGAGGACAACACACCGGGCGCCACCCTGATCGGCGCGCCGTCTTTCGTATAGCCTTGCGCGTAGTCGCGCAACTTCGCGGCGGGCACGTGAATGTACGTGCTCTTCATCCCGAGCGCGGGAAACAGTTGCTGTTGCATCAGCGCGTCGAAGTCGCGGCCCATGCTCTTCGCTGCGATCAGACCCAGCGCGCCGATGCCGGGATTGGCATACGTGCGGTAAGTGCCGGGCGCGTACGCCGGCTGCCATGCGTTGAAGTACTGCAGCAACTGATCGTTGTCGTGGACGTTGTCGGGCACCTGCAAGGGCAGGCCGCCAGGCGTATGCGTGCCGAGATTGAGCAGACTCACTTTGCCGAACGGACTGCCCTTCAGCTCCGGCAGAAACTTGTCCGTGCGATCCGACAAGGACAGATCGCCGTTCACCTGCGCATACGACACCAGCGTCGCGGTCAATGTCTTGCTGACGGAGCCGAGTTCGAACAACGTGTCGCGCGTTACCGGTTGCCGCGTTTGCGTCGAGGCCACGCCATAGTCGAATACATAGTGCCGGTCTCCGACGATGACGCCGACCGCCATCCCGCGAATCCCGTTGGCCGCCATCAGCGGTTCGACGGTGCTGTTCACGATGCTCGCGATGCGGCCTTGCTGGTCGTCTTCCGCGTGAGCGGCGGACGCGATTATGCAGGCGAAAACCGTCATCGCCGTCATGCTCATGGCTCTCAGATTCATGGGTGGGATCCTTCGATTGTTATCGGTGGTCGATTTTCCGGACTGGGCTCGTGCGGGCTGCCGCTCGCCTTTAGAGCCCGCGGTAAGCCGAGGACGCAGTATGTCCCGCCGGCCACCCATCGACCATCGACGATATCTTGCTCGAAGCACAAGAAAATCTTTCGGCTGCCTCGGCTCGCCTGTCTATTCGAACAGTGAGCCGAGGTCGGGGAGCGTCGCGCTCTCCGCGATTACTTCACGCCGTGTTTCGCCTGCCAGCGCTGCATGAAGGCGATTTCGTCATGCTGCGCCTTGATGATGTTGCGGGCGAGCCGCTTCAACTCCGGATCCTTGCCGTACTTCAACTCGACCTGCGCCATCGCGACCGCGCCTTGATGATGCGGAATCATGTGCGCGACGAAATCCTTGTCGGCGTCGCCGGTGTACGACGCGGCCATGTCCTTCATCATTTTTTCATCCGCGTCCTTGAATGCCTGCGTCGCATCGCCGGCGCCCGCATCGGCGGACGACGACATGTCCATGCCGGGCATCGACGCGTGCTGCTGCGCGTGGACAGGCGCTGCCGCGAGGACCATCGCAAAGCTGCTGAAGAGACAAAAGACACGCACTGCGCGAAGTTTTTTCATAAGGTCTTTCCGTTGGTGGAAGGTTGTGTTCCGGGCAAGCGCGAAGCCGGACTCGCGCTGCCTGCTGGCCCGCTCAGCCTCGCGGCGACGGATGAAAGCCCGCTGCTTCGATCGCTTCGATGAGCTGTGACGACGGCAAGTCCGACGTGATCGTCACGATTTTAACGGGAACGTCCGCATCGACCTTCGCGGTGGGGTCGAGCGCGCCGACCGCGCGCGCAATTGCGTTCGCGCAGCCGCCGCAGGACATGTCGGGAATATGGAATTCCATTTGCTGCCTCCAGTGAAGAATAGTCAGACTTTTAGTCTCGACCTTCCCATTGGGGGAAGGTCAAGCATCTCAACTCAACTCGCCACTCACTGAGGAAAGGCTTACCGATCGTTTGTGCGGTAGCTCACGTAGGCAGGCCGCTTCTACTCGAAAAATGCGGGCCGAATGCTATTCTCGGCTGTCGACGGAGGAGTCGCGAAAAGAGCGAACGGTGTCCGGAGTATCGCGAACGTATTTCGAACGCACTTTGAACGCACTTTGAACAGTACCTGGTGAATCAGGAGGCGGGATGCTAGGAAGGGTCGTCGACCGCGCCAAGCGGCTGCGCCGCAGCGAACGGTTCAAGCATTCCATCGCCACGCCGCGCCGGATTTCGTTGCATGCGACCCAGCGTTTGAATCGCGGCATATTCGCGATCGAGATTCGGGAGAACTCCGGGTTCTTCTCGGTGATGCAGATGGTTCTGTTCATTCTGATGTACTGCGACGAGAAGTGCCTGACGCCGTGCATCAGCGCGCGCGGCGGCCTGTACGGCGATCCGCACGGCACGCTCGACTGGTTCTCCGTGTTCTTCGAGCCGGTGCGTTCGGC
This sequence comes from Paraburkholderia xenovorans, assembly GCF_046030735.1. Lineage (GTDB taxonomy): Bacteria > Pseudomonadota > Gammaproteobacteria > Burkholderiales > Burkholderiaceae > Paraburkholderia > Paraburkholderia xenovorans_A. The sequence continues at coordinate 165,632 of NZ_JAQQBV010000011.1, read as the reverse complement.
GTTGGCCATCAATGCGACTCACAAGGTGAGAACGTCGACGGTCAGCGATCTGGTTCAACTGGGTTTTCGTCAGCGCTATGAATGCCAGTTGCAATTGCGGCATGCGAGCGAACTGTTCTTCAAGCACTATCGGCTGGCCGCGCATATCGCCGAAGAAGTCGACGCGAATTGCGAGCGGCTCGGCATTGGCGCGTCGACACTCGGCGCGCATTTCCGCGGCACCGACAAAGTACTGGAAGCCGAGCCGGTTTCCTGGGGCAACTTCTGCCGCAATGTCGAACAGACGCTTGCCGAAAATCCGCATCTGACGAATCTGTTCGTATCGAGCGACGAGCAGGCGTTTCTCGACTTTTTCGCCGAGTGGCCGTTCAGCAAACCGGTGAAGGTCGCGCCGGCGAAGTGGCTCGCGAACGGCAACACGCCGGTTCATTTCAGCGGCTATCCAGGACTGGCAATCGGGCGTGAAGCGCTGGTGTCGAGCCTGTTGTTGTCCAGATGCGGCCTGCTCGTGAAGACGCCGTCTTATCTGTCCGCGTGGTCGCGGATATTCAATCCGGAGTTGCGGGTGAAGCTCGTGTCGCCGCCGCGTGCGGACGCGTTCTGGTTTCCCGACAGTCAATTGTGGCTCGAACAGAGCGAGCAGGAAAAGGCCGCGTGAGCGCCGCCGCCGCGCGCGCTGCGCGAGTCGTTTTCACACGATTTTTATAGCGTTGGCGGCAATCGTTTTGCCGGGTTTACAGCGGCGTCCGTATAGTTCGTGGCGGGTATTTCGTCACAGGCATTCCGGATCAGCTGGAGCTCGCATGGCATTCAAACGAACCAATCAAAGCGTGGCCGTCGAGGCATGCGTTTTTTTCGCACCATGACGGCCTCGAGACCCGCGATGCTGTTCAGAGGCATGTGCAAGGTCGTGGCGATTGCGTTCGTCACGAACCAGGTCCTCACGACGATCTTCACCTACGTCGCACAACAGCTCGACGCCAAGCTTCCGCATGACACGATCTGGCTTTTTAGCTGCGTCACGTGCGGCCTGCTGACGATATGGCTGCAATCCGATGCGCGTCGCGCATTCGGTTTTGCACGCGACAAAGGTTTCATCAAGACCGACGACAAAAAGACGCTACAGATCGCGGAAAACTGCCCGAAGCGGTGGCTCGTGATTCTGCATATCGAGTTGAATTCCGCGGCTTTGCGGGTCTAGCGGACCCGGCGGCGTTTCTGCTGCCGGCGCCTGGCGTTTACTGCTTACCGCTTGCCGAAGTCGGCGAAGCGCACGGTTCTCGCGCCACATGCGTGAGTAAAGCCCGCGTCGTAGCTCGAGAAAAAGACCGTACGTGTCTCGCTCAACGTCCTGAACAGGTCGACCAGAACCGCGCGCGCTGAGGCGTCGAGTCCGCCGACCGGTTCGTCCGCGATGAGCACGTCGATGCGGCCCAGCGTGGCGGCCGTCAGGAAAATCTTCTTGCGCGTGCCGAACGACATCTGCTCGAAGCGTTTGTCGAGATGCGGCTCGAGTCCGAAGCGTTGCGCGAGTTCGAGCGTGCTGTCGTCGACAGCCGTGTTTCTTTGCGCTGCAATCCGCTTCAGGAATTCACGGCCGGTCTGCTCCGGGTAGGTCATGCAATCTTCCGGCACGAACATCAGCGCGAATTTTGCATCGTGCGGCGCGCTGCGCAGCGAATGTCCACCGATCCAGACATCGCCCGCGTCGGCTTCGATCTCGCCGGCCAGGATGCCGAGCAACGTGGATTTGCCGCTGCCGGATTCGTCGTCTAGCGCCACGCAGCCTGTGGCGGTGGCGAAGTGCAGATTTTCAAAAATGACGCGCTCGTTGTAGCGCTTGCAGAGATTCTCGAATCGAAGCATGAGTGGCAAATACGCTTGGCGTAAAACGCGCCGCGCGTTGGGGTAGGCGATTGAAAGTGGCGCAAGTTTAGCAGCGTGTGCGTTGGCGGCGGGCGGATCGGATGGGGCGAACGGGGCATCGCCGCATAGCGACATAAAGCGCAACGCAAAGAGACGACGCAAAGAGGTGACGCAAAGTCATGCGCCCGCAGCCAATAAAGTGGCTATGATCTGCATCTTTATGCCGCCAGCCTGACTCTCTCGACGAATCAGTCGACCGTCCCCATGCAAACCCTCCCTGCCAGAACGACAGATCTCTCTCCGGCCGAACTCCGGCGCATCGTCGTGGCGATCGTGATCGGCAACGGCTTCGTTGCGTACGATTTCACCGTCTACAGCTTTGCGGCGGTCGCGATCGGCAATCTGTTTTTTCCCTCGAACGATCCGGCGTCGTCGCTGTTGCTTTCGCTCGCGACCTTCGGCGCGGGCTTCGTGATGCGCCCGCTCGGCGCCGTGATGATCGGCCACATCGCCGATAGCCGCGGCCGCCGAGCCGGCCTCACCGTGTCGATCGCGCTGATGACGCTCGGCACGTGGATGATCGCGTGTCTGCCAGGCTACGCGTCGATCGGGCCCACGGCGCCCGTGCTGATGGTGCTCGCGCGGCTGATGCAGGGGCTCGCGGCGGGCGGCGAGATTGGGCCGGCGTCGGCGTCGTTGATGGAAGCGGTCGACTACCGGCAGCGCTGCTTCATGGTGAGCTGGCGTGGCGCGAGCCAGGGCGCGGCGGCTTTCGCGGCCGCGCTGGCGGCGGCCACCGCGGCGCTGTTGTCGCCGGCCGCACTGCACGACTGGGGCTGGCGCGTGCCGTTCGTGTTCGGCGGCCTGATCGCCCCGCTCGGCTGGTACTTGCGGCGGCGCATGCCCGCGAGCGTGCCGCCACAGCGTGCGCGGGTCAGTCCGCGGCTGCTGTTCGCGGAACATCCGCGCGCGGTCGTGCTGGGCATTCTGATGATGGCGGCGCCTTCGGTGGGCATTTATCTCACCGTGTTCTATATGCCCGCTTACCTGGTTAGAACATTGCACCGCCCGGCGGCGATCAGCTTGCTGACCGCGTGCGTGTCGGGTCTCGTGATCCTGGTGGTGACGCCGCTGGTCGCGCGCGCGGCCGACCGGCTCGCGAGCCGCAAGACTTTGCAGTACGTGTGTCTCGTGGCTTCGATTGCGGCGGCGTGGCCGGCGTTTCGCGCGCTGACGCACGGCGTCGGCGATCTCGCGGCGCTTGCGATCATCACGGGGTACGTGGCGCTCGCGGTCAACAATGCCGGCGCGAGTTCGGTGCTGATGATGGAAGCGTTTGCGCCGCATCGGCGCGCGGCAGGGCAGGCGGTGATCTACAGTTTCGGCGTGGTGCTGTTCGGCGGGTTTTCGCCGTTCATCGTCACGTGGCTGATCGCGCGCACCGGCGACCCGATGATGCCCGCGTGGTATCTGATGGCCGCGATGACGCTTTCGCTTGCCGCGCTCAAGGCGTTTCCCGAGCCGGCACGCGAGCCGGACGGCGCTACGCCGCGTTGCGCTGCCTGAGATCCAGCGCTCGCGCGCGCATATCCTGCGGGCTCATGTCGAACGCGCGGCGAAACGCGCGAGTGAAATCCGACGCGCTTTTGAAGCCGAGACCGTAAGCGATATCCGTGACCTGCATCGCGGGGAAACGGACCAGTTCGTCCGCGGCTTCCCGTAGCCGCCGATTGCGGATATAGGCGCCGAGCCCACCCTCGTGCTCGAACCAGCGATAAATCGTCGCGCGCTTCAATTGCAGCGCCTGAACGACGCTGGTGGGCGTCAACTCGGCCTGATGCAGGTTCGCTTCCACATAACGCCGCACCTGGCCCATCAGCGCGGCTTGCAACGCGGCACGGCTCGCGCCGTTCAGGCGCGCATCGCGGTGGAACGCGGCGACGAGCAAATGCGCGCCGGTGTTCAAGGCTTGGGTCGCGGCGGCCACGTCGAGTGTCGGGATGTCGCGCGCCACCGCTTCCAGATGATCCTGCACGAGTCCCGTGAGCGGCGCCCCTTGCGGCAGGATGCGCCCGTGGATCGACGCGCCGTCGCTGAATGCGTCGTCGACGATCGCCGCCGGCACGAACAGGCTCAGAAGCCGGCATTCAGGCCGGTACGCGCGAAACGGCTGGTTCAGATCGAACGCGACGATGCCTCGAACCGAGCCTGGCGCGCTGCGTTTTTTGCGCATGCCGCTCACGTGGCCGATTTCGCCTTCAACGAAAAGCTGGAATACGTAATCGCGCCGAGAGTCGGTCGACACGCGCGCAACCGAGCGTTCGAGCGGTATCGCGTCGGTGCGGCAGTCGGTGAAGATCAGTCCGCCGGCCGAATAGCGGTCGATCGCCCCGCGGAATCCGCCGGCGATCTGCTGTTTCGACGGCGGTACGTCGACCACATGGCCCACGCGATCGCGCCAGGCCAGCAATTGGTCGGCGATGGCGAGTCCGTGCGTGCTAAAACGGTTCGCCGCAATGGTGGAGCGCGGTTCGGCCGGCGCCGCGACTGCGGCAGCAATGGCCAGGTGTTCCGGTAGGGCGCACTTGTTCATGGATCGATCAGGACGGGCGGCAACGCGATCACGGCGAAGGGGGGGTGATCGGGACGGTTATCTCGCAGGACATTGCCGGAAATTGAGACGGATGGTCAAGCCTGACAAAAAACTTGCGCTATTGTCGGATGATTGGAAGACAGGGCATGACGAGTCGATCGGCAGCCTTGCACCATGAAGTGGAGTATGAGCAGCAACGGGGGAAGTAGCGCGGGAGAGGATCGATACGGGAACAGTGTCGACAAGAAGAGGCCTGCAAAAAGAAAAACAACCTGAGAGAACGGTGAGTCTGCGCAGCGACACGAAGAGGTCCGCGCGCCGCCGAAATAACATTGTGGGGCGCATTGCCGTGAGGCATGCGCCCCGATTTTATTTTGGGGCCTGATTTTAAGCGACGCGCACGGTTGTTTAACGTCTCTATTAACCCACTCAAATAAGTCGATTTGACGGCAATTTTGACCGTTTTAAATGGGGCGCGGTTAATAATAGGTGTCCAAAATACACAGCGAATTTGACGCTGATAAACTGTGCGCCGGAGCAGTGCAGCAAGCAGGTTCATGCACGACTCGCTCCCTCCCGATTACCACCCCACCTGATTCACGCAGTATCGCGGCCCCGTGTGGCCCGTTTTTGGAAGTGACTTTATGAAGCCGGGAAAGAACTCGCTTGGAAATCGACGCGCACGCAGTCTCGCCATGACGGTGGGTGCGGTGCTGATCGCCGCAGTGCTCGTATTGAGCTTCTGGCATTACCAGCAGCGCGACGCGCGGGCGAGCTCCGCGCTCACCGGCGTCGCGAGCCAGATGCGTCACGACGCGTCGGCATGGACGCACGACGAGAAAGACGCATCGGCGATGCTGCGCGATATTCGCGATGCCGACGTCGCCGCGATCGGCGTCAGTACGAATGCGATTCTGGTGTCGAAGCGCGACGGTTCGAAGTATTTCGTCACCGACCACAACGCGACGTTTTCCCATGCGCTGCTGCTCGGCGAGCCGCAGTCCAACCCCGCGGCGTCTTATCAACTCGTGTGGCTGCCGGATGCGGACATTCGCACCGGCGCGTCGCGCTGGGTTCAGGTGTTCGACGAGGTGCGCGACGCGATCAGCGTGTTGTTGCCGCTGTTCCTGATCGGCGGCATGGTGTGGTTCATGCGCCGCGAAATGCGCGGCGGCGCGAAGCTCCTCGATAAATCGCCGGCCCTGTGTTTCGACGACGTGATCGGCGCCGGCGAAGCCAAGGCGGCGCTCGCCGACATCCGCGGCTATCTGTCGGACCCGCAGCAGTTCACGTCGATGGGCGTGCGCGCGCCGTGCGGCATTCTGATGGTCGGCGGTCCGGGCGTCGGCAAAACGCGTCTTGCGCAGGCGCTTGCCGGCGAATGCGGCGCGAGCTTCATCTCGATCACTGGCAGCTACTTCAGCGCGAAGTACTATGGCGTCGGCATCCAGAAGGTCAAACATCTGTTCGAACTTGCGCGCAAGAACGCGCCTACGGTGATCTTCATCGACGAAGCCGACGGGCTCGCCAAACGCACCGATACCGGCGGCGGCCCGGTGGAAGCGGAAAGCAATCGCATCATCAATCAACTGCTGGCGGAGATGGACGGTTTCGCTTCGAACGAAGGCGTGATCATCGTCGCGGCGACCAATCACCCGGATAATCTCGACGAAGCGTTGCGCCGCCCTGGCCGCTTCGATCGCACGGTGCAAGTCCGTTTGCCGGACCGTGAAGACCGCGCGAAGATTTTCCGCTTCTACGCGGAGAAGCTGAAAGCGAAAGCCGCCGATATCGATTACGACCAGCTCGCGCGTCTGACCACCGGTCTTTCGCCGGCAACGGTTGCGATGGTGGTGAATCAGGCGGGGCTCGTCGCGCGTAAAGCGGGCGACACGGAAATCGCCGCGAAGCATTTCATGGAGGCGATCAAGATCGCCCGCATCGGCGACGTGAGCGGCGCGGAGCGCGCGCTGAGCGAAGACGAACGCACGCGCATCGCAGTGCATGAAGCGGGGCATGGTCTGGTCGCCGCGATACTCGGCACGGGTGTGCTGGAAGAAGTGACGATACTGCCGCGCGGCGGCGCGCTGGGTGTCGCGCTGATCACCAAGGCGCAAGACAAGCACCTGTATCGCGAAACCGAGATTCGCAACGAGATTCAAGTGTTGCTCGGTGGACGCAACGCGGAAATTCTCACGTTCTCCGAAGCATCGAGCGGTGCGGCGTCGGATTTGCAGGAGGCGTCGCGGATCAGCCTCGATATGGTGTCGAAGTTCGGCTTCAACAGCGATGGCGATCTGTTCAGTCTTGCGGCGTTGCCGTCGCAATACGCGGGTTTGCAGATGAAAGGCGCGATCGAACACGCGAACGTGCTGCTCAAGGAACTGAACGAGCAGTGCTTTGACTTGCTGCAAGCGTATGAGCCGGTGCTGCGCGCAATCGCCGACGAACTGCTCGAACACGAAACGGTGCCGGGGGAAACCGTCTACCGTTTGATCAAGGAGCACAAGAGCGCGCTGACGATCGTTCACGAGCCGGCTGCTGCGTGATCTGACCTCAAGCGCGACTGCAACCGCAACGCGCCGCCGCCGATTAAAGCGGCGCGGCTTTGCTGTCCGGTTCGGGCGTTTCGCTTTTTTCAGGCAGCGGTTGATCGAGACCCGGTTCGACAGGCGTCGGAATTGCATCGCCGATCGGCTTCGAGACTTCGGTAGGCGGGCTGCCCGGGTCTTCGTCGGGCTTTCTGGCGGGCTCTGCAGCGGGCTTGGTGGTGGTCGTCATTCCGGCTCCCTGGATTGGTGATTCGGTGACTCGGTCATTCATGTACCGAAGAGAGCAGCAAGCGCCATACCACCGCGAGCGAAGGCTACAACACGCCGGACTTCCAGATCATCTGCCCGGCAGCCGCCACGACGAACACCAGCACCACCACCCGGAACGTTGCGGGCGGCAAGCGGTCGCGCAGCGGCCTCACCAGCAGCATCCCTGCAATTACCGGCACACTGGCGCACGCCGAAATGGCGAGATCGCTCCAACTGGCGTGTGCGCCGCCGCTGAACGCCGCGACCAGCGTGATGATGGACACGACGAGAATGATCGCGATCTGCTTCGTGAACGCCTTGCCGGTCGCGCCGGTGGCGATCAGATACATCGCCAGCAATGGGCCGGGCACCGACGCGATGCTCTCCATCACCGCCGCGCCGAAACCGAGCACGAACCCCGCCGGTTTGGCCCACGCGGGCGACAGCGTCAGCCGTGGCGAAGCCAGCAACAGCAGCGCCGCAACCATCAGCAATGCGCCGGCGGCGGCTTGCGCACGGTGTGGCGCGAGCGAGATCAGCAGGCTCACGCCGACGATGTTGCCGATCACCGTGCCGATCAGCGGCGCGGCAATGCGCCTGACGGTCGGCAGCAACTGACCGCCTTCGAGCGCTTGCGGAATGTTGCCGAGAATGATCGGCATCGACAGCAACAATACAGCCTGCTTGATCGGCAGGAAGTGGCTCAGAATCGGCATCGCGACGAGCGGCACGCCGATACTGACCACGCCTTTGACCATCCCGCCGAGCAACAGCGCGGCGACGATGCCGAGCAATGCGAAAAGGTCGAGCGCCTGCAGGCTGGAGCCGAGCATGCCGTCGGCGAAATTGAAGTGCAACATGGTCGAGGTCCGCGAGCCCGCCGCGCCGGATTTTGCGCGGGTAGTGGCTTATTTTTATCGTTCGGCCAGTTCAGTTCAGTACTCGCGTGGGTCGCAAGGTCTGAAGGCAGCCGGCCAGGTGAGGCCGAATCATACCGTGAGCGCGTTTGGGTGGCGTGTAATGAGCATGTAAGTAGACGTCACGCCACATCCGACGTCGTGCGCGCCCGGCGAGCGGACGGCCTGACCGGCGACGATGGTGTGTTCCGGTTCGCGGCATCGCTCGGCGTGCCGCGTGGCGTTTTCAAACGCAGGATCGGCGCTTCGATCAGCCGCCAGGACAGCATCGCGAGCGTCAACGAGATCGCAAACGATGCGACGATTCCGAGCGCGTGCGCCCACATCGGCACCGTGCCGCCGAATAAAGCGGCTGCATGGCGATTCCTCGTCAGATCGGGAATCAGGTTGTGGTACAGATAAAACCCATAGCTGATGCGTCCGAGGCTCGCGAGCCAACTCGTCTCCAGCAACGCGATCACGAGTGCGCTGCGGCAGCATGCAATCGAGCACACGAGTGCCGCAATGCAGAGGCCGTATAAAGCGTTCACGACCGTGAACGCGAGTGGATTGCCTAATCCGCTCCAGCCCGGTTCCGTCGCGCAGAAGCCGACGAGACACGCGCTCAGTATCAGAAGCGTCGAACCATGACCGAGCCACTCGCGCACACGGCTCGCCCGATCGGCGATCAACAGTCCGCCGATACCGCCCAATGCCAGCAGCCAGAAGTTGGTCAGCGGATGCGTGTAGATCGTGATTTCTTGCCAGTGCGCCGCGCGCATCGCGAAGAGCGCGGCGAGTCCGATCGCGACGATCGCCACGCACACCGCGCGATGCCGCCGCGCCGCAAGCAACAGCAAGAGCGGCGCGAACACCAGATAGAACTGCTCCTCGATCGCGAGACTCCACAGATGCGAGTAACGCCCCGGCCAATAATGCAGCACCGAGCCGATCCAGATGTTCGACAGATACGCGAAGTGATACGGCATGCCGCTCGCGAGTTCGGGACTCGCGAGGCCAATTGCCATCAGCATGCCGATCACGACGAGCATCAGGTAGTAAATCGGAAAGATGCGCAGCGTGCGGCGAAACAGAAAGCGTTTGAGTTCTGCGCCGAAGCGGCTGCCGTCGCGTTCGATGCGCGTGCGTTGCGCCGACAGAATGCCGATGATCAGAAAGCCGCTCAGCGCGAAAAAGATCCACACGCCGAGGTGGCCGATCTCGCCAATGTCGCCGAATAGCCGGTGCTGAAAAAACACCATCAGGACCGCGATCGCGCGCAGTCCGTCGAAGCCGGCAATCCTGTTGTTCATGGGTCGTGTCCAAAGCGAAGGCGGCATGAGCTGATCCTACGATGAAAAAAAGCGAAAAAAATCGTGCAATGCAATCGACGATTTTTTTCCGCAGCGCTTACCGATGCTCGTCGAAAAATGCGTATTAAATGCCGCAAAACTTGCCGTGCAATGGGGGCGTCGCGACTCAGTATTACCGCTCGCCGACAGGCGAATTTCAGATCGCTGCCGAGGTTCGCGTGCTTAGAGGGCGCCTGTCAGCGTGCGCGATCCAGGCGCACGCAGCGGCCAGGAACGATTTAATCTCCGGGTGTTCCTACGGGGAACAGCGGTCGAGGACCGCCTTCACGGCGCCTGTCAGCAGCGCGCCATCTTGCGAGAATCCGAATGGAAAGCCGTCGCGGACGTTCTATCGAAGTCGATTTCTTCCGCGGTATCGTGCTTATCGTGATCGTGCTCGATCACATTCCGGGCAGCACGTTGTCGCATCTGATGTTGCACGCGTACGCGCTGTGCGATTCGGCCGAAGTGTTCGTGTTTCTCGGCGGTTACGCATCGGCCGCCGCGTATACGGCGGTGCTCGCGAATCGTGGCGAGCATGCTGCGAAAATGCGTTTCGTCAAACGCTGCTGGGAAATCTATCGCGCGTATCTGTTCACCGCGGTGCTGACGCTCGCGTCCGGCGCGCTCCTCGCGCTGCTGAATCTGAACCGGCCGATGGTCGATCTGACCGGCTGGCCGCCGTTCGCGGTTCAACCGTTGCGGCAGGCCTTCGATATCGCGTTGTTGCGGCGTCAACCGTATCTGTCGAGCGTGCTGCCGATGTACGTGATCTTCGCGTTGTGCGTGCCGTTCGCGGTGCCGCTCGCGCGCCGTTCTTCATGGATGGCGCTCGGCCTGAGCGTCGCGATCTGGGCATTGGCGCGGCCGCTCGCCGTGTTATTCAGCATTGACGACGTGGCCGACTGGGCTTTTAATCCGTTTGCATGGCAACTGATGTTCGTATTCGGCATTCTGTGTCGCGTGCAACCTGTCGGCGAGCGCTTTCACGCGAGCCGCACCGCGCGGTGGCTCACGCGAGTGGCGGTGGTCGCGGTGCTGGCGTTTGCCTTCGTCAAACTTTTCGTGCTGACGCAACCTTTGCCCGGCGTGCTTAAACAGAATCTCTCCGTGGATCGTGTGATCAATTTCCTCGTCATTGCGTGGGTCGCCGCGCAGTTCGTGCGCATGGGCAGCATCGCGCGGCTCGCCGCGCGACTGCCTGCCGTCGTGACGGTGGGGCGAACCGGGCTCGTGTGTTTCGTCGCGGGCACGGTGGTGTCGCTGGTCGTCGACACGGCTACCCCGCACACGTTTCATGGCTTGTCCGGCGTGCTGGTCGGACTCGGCGGCGATCTGGTCGCAATCGGCGCGGTGCTGATGATCGCGCGTGGCTGGAACGACTGGAAGACCCAGCAATCGGGCGCCCCCGCGAACGGCGCGGGCTACGGATGACGGCGCGCCGGCGCAGGCTGCTTCGTGGTTTAGTTTGCGCTGGCGCTGCCATGCAGGTGATCGGCGTCGTGTTGTCGATGGGTGCTTCGGATGCGCAGGCCGCTCCGAAAGACGCGCCGCTCGCGATGCGTTGCACGGAGTTGGCGGGCGCCGTGCTGCCGCCGGAGCTGATCGCGATGCCGAGCGCCGGCGTGCAGATTGAAAGCGCGGCGATGATCAAGGCCACGGCGCCGGGCAATCAGCAAGGCGGCGAATATTGCCGCATCACCGGCCGCATCAAGGCGCTCAAGACCTCGACGCCCGATATCCGCTTCGACCTGAATCTGCCGCGCCGCTGGAACGGCCGCGCGTTGCAGATCGGCGGCGGCGGGTACAACGGCGTCGTGGTGAGCGGCACCGGCGTGATGCCGTTCTCGCCCGATCGCGCGCCGCTCGCGCAAGGCTATGCGACCTTCGGCGACGACTCCGGACATGTGGGCGATTCGTCGCTCGCGGTGTTCGGTCTCGTCGACGAAGCGGTGACGAATTTCGGCTACGCGCATCTGAAGAAAACCCACGACGCCGCGCTCGCGCTGATTGCGCGAGCCTACGGCCGCCCGCCGCAGCGGATGTACTTCGCCGGCGGCTCGACCGGCGGGCGCGAGGGTTACACGGTCATGCAGCGTTTCCCCGACGACTACGACGGCGTGATCGCCAATTCGCCCGCGTTGAATTTCTCCGGCGTGCGTCTGCTCGGCGTGAAACTCGGGCAAGCCGAATACGCGACCCCGGGCGGCTATATTCCGCCGCTATTGCTCGAGCACGTGTATCAACGGATTCTCGGCGTATGCGATCGTCTGGACGGCGCGGCGGACGGCATCGTCAGCGACGTGGCCGCCTGCCGCGGGCATGAAGCGGAAATCATCGCCTCGCTGCGGTGCGCGGGCCACACGCCGGCGCACGACGAATGCTTGACCGACACGCAACTCGCCACGTTGCTCGTGATGCGCGACGGTTTGTCGTTGCCGTACAAGCTCGCGTGGAATGTGACGGGTTATAGCGGCTACAACATTTTTCAGGGCACGCATCTGACCGGAATGCTCGGGCTCGCGCACCAGGCCGAACGCCTGCCGGCGCCGACGTTTTTCGCCAACGGCTACCTGTTCGCGCAAGGCGACGGCTATCTGCGTTACTTCGTCGCGCACGACGCGGAGTTCGATTCGCTCAAATTCGACGTGCAGCATCCGGGCAAATACCGTGCGCAACTGGTTGCGCTGTCGCAGACCATCGGTGCGATGAACCCCGATCTCACGCGCTATATCGCACGGGGTGGCAAGCTGATCACGCTGCAAGGTCTCGCCGACGAAGTCATCAGCCCGAACCAGACGATCGGCTACTACCAGGCGCTGATCGATCGCTACGGCAGCGAGCAGGTCGATGCGTTCATGCGGCTCTACATGGTGCCGGGGTTCCAGCACGGCAGCGGCGTGTTCATTCCGTCGGTGGATTTGCTGGGCGCGCTCGACAACTGGGTCACGCGCGGTGTGTCGCCCGAAACGCTGACCGCGACCGATATTGCCGCGGCGACCAATGGACGCTCGCGGCCTTTGTGCCGCTATCCGCTTTTTCCGCGCTATGGCGGCAAGGGCAATCTGAATCTCGCGAGCAATTTCGTTTGTACTGAACCGTGATGCCGTGATGTGGCGGCGCGTCTTTCGAGCGCCGCCGTCTTTCGCCAGGTCAGGCGTTCGGTTGCCTGCATTTCCAGGCGGTTTATTGACCGCCGTTGTTCGTGCCATTGATGTTGCCGCCGGTGCCCATGTTCGCACCGCCGGTCGTGCCGCCAGTGCCGCCGCTCATGCCGTTATTCGAGCGATTCATCGACGGGCTGTTCGGTGATGCCGGCGATGCGCCGGTGCCCGTGCCCATGCCGCCGCCGGTGCCCGTCACGCCCGGCGAGCCGTAGCCCGAGCCGTTCGGGTTCTTCATCGAACCCGCGCCGACGCCCGGCGCGGCCGTGCCACCGGCGCCGCCCGTGGTGCCGCCACCCGCGCCGACACCCGTACCGCCGCCGCCTGCGCCACCCGCACCACCTCCGCCGCCCGCACCGCCACCCGCCTGCGCGTAGACTCCGCCCGACAGCGCCATCACGAGGGCCGATGCAAAAATAGTCTTGGTCATGTGTTTCATGATTCGTCTCCAAAGAGTCGGTTGATGTCACGCAAGCGCATGTCGCTCACACGACGAATGCCGCAAGCGGTGTGCCTCGGCTTCGCAAAAAACAGCGTCGCCATGCAGCGCTTTGCACGGATTCCATTCGATCTCCGGACTCCGCCGCGGTATGCGGAAATCGAGCATGGCGCGTTCCCGACTGCAACGCATGCTGCACACTCGGCCACTTTCCATTACATTGCGGGGGCGGCGGCGCTCTCGTGCCGTTCTTTCCAATCAAACATACGGTGTCTGCCATCGTCGAATCCATGCAGCCAATCGTCTCGGTTACGAATCTGTCGAAAACCTATGCCACGGGTTTTCATGCGTTAAAAAACATCAATCTGTCGATCAATCGGGGGGAAATCTTTGCATTGCTCGGGCCGAACGGCGCGGGCAAAACCACGCTGATCAGCATCATCTGCGGGATCGTCAATGCCAGCGTCGGCAGCGTGACGGTGGACGGCCGCGACATCGCGACCGACTATCGCGGCGCGCGTTCGCTGATCGGCCTCGTGCCGCAGGAACTCACCACCGACTCGTTCGAAACCGTCTGGGCGACCGTCTCGTTCAGCCGCGGCCTGTTCGGCAAGCCGAAAAATCCCGCGTACGTCGAAAAGGTGTTGCGCGATCTGTCGCTGTGGGAAAAGCGCAATAGCAAGATCATCACGCTGTCGGGCGGCATGAAGCGGCGCGTGCTGATCGCCAAGGCGCTGTCGCACGAACCGCGCGTGCTGTTCCTCGACGAACCCACCGCCGGTGTCGACGTCGAATTGCGGCGCGACATGTGGAAGCTGGTGCGCGGGCTCGCCGCGAGCGGCGTGACGATCATTCTCACCACGCACTACATCGACGAAGCCGAGGAAATGGCCGACCGCATCGGCGTGATCAATGCGGGCGAAATCATGCTGGTCGAAGAGAAGACCGAGTTGATGCGCAAGCTCGGCAAAAAGCAGTTGACGCTGCAACTGGAGAGTCCGCTCGCGCAGGTGCCGGACGCGCTCGCCGGCTATGGGCTGGCTGTCGCGAAGGGCGGCAATGAGCTGATCTACACGTATGAAGGCGACGGCGGCCGCACGGACATCATTGCGCTGCTGAAGGCGCTGGACGACGCCGGCATCCGCTTCAAGGACCTGCATACGACGCAAAGTTCGCTCGAAGACATCTTCGTCAGTCTGCTCCGAGGTAACCAATGAACATCTACGCAATTCGCGCGATCTACAAGTTCGAGATGGCGCGCACCTGGCGTACGTTGATGCAGAGCATCATCGCGCCGGTGATTTCCACTTCGCTTTACTTCGTCGTGTTCGGTGCGGCGATCGGCTCGCGGATCAAGGAAGTGGACGGCATCAGCTACGGCGCGTTCATCGTGCCTGGGCTCATCATGCTGTCGCTGTTGTCGCAGAGTATTTCGAATGCGTCGTTCGGGATTTACTTTCCGCGCTTCACCGGCACGATCTACGAGTTGCTGTCGGCGCCGGTGTCGTATCTGGAAATCGTCGTGAGCTATGTGGGCGCGGCGGCGACCAAATCGATTCTGCTCGGACTGATCATTCTCGCCACCGCGGGCCTGTTCGTGCCGCTGCAAGTGCAGCACCCGTTCTGGATGATCCTGTTCCTTGTGCTCACGGCGCTCACGTTCAGTCTGCTCGGGTTCATCATCGGGATCTGGGCCGATAGCTTCGAGAAGCTGCAACTCGTGCCGTTGCTGATCATCACGCCGCTCACGTTCCTCGGCGGCAGCTTCTATGCGGTCAATATGCTGCCGCCGTTCTGGAAGGTCGTCACGCTGTTCAATCCGATCGTCTATCTGGTGAGCGGATTCCGCTGGAGCTTTTACGGTCTCGCCGATGTCGACGTCGGCGTGAGCCTCGGGATGACGGCGTTGTTTCTCGCGGTGTTTCTGGTGATCGTCGCGTGGATCTTCAAGACCGGGTATCGGTTGAAGAGCTGAGGCTCGTGGTGTACAGATAAACAAATGGCCGTGACGGCGTGCGCCGTCACGGCCATGCGCACTTCAACATTCGCACTTTCAGGTCACATAACCCTGAGCGACATTGATCAACTGCACGCGATTGCGCACGTTGAACAGTTGCCGCAAGCGGCGCAAATGGTAGTCGACGTTATGCGGCGACAGTCCGAGGAAATAGGCAATTTCCTTGTCGCGCTGACCCTGCACGACCGCCTTCAACACTGCATGCTGCAACTCACTCAAGCTCACGCGTTGCTGCTGCGCCGGCGCGATGCCGATCATGCTGCGCGCGTGCGTCCAGATGAACTCGTGGATCGTGTGCGCGAACATCAGCGTTTCCGCGACGATCGATTCCGTCATCCAGCGCGGGTTGCCGATCTCCGAGTTGAAGCACAGGCTCGCCGTCAGTTCCGGTTCGGGCAACGGCATCTGCGTGAGGATCCCGCTCTTGCGGCCGGTTGTGTCCAGCATGTCGATCAGACCACCCAGACGCTCGCTGCGCATTTGCGCGCGCGGCAGATCGGCGCGCATGTCGGCGGTGTTCCACAGAAACGGCAGACCGGTCGGCGACGCCAGCGAGACGCGCGGATCGAGCTCGAAATAACGCTCGCGGAAATAGCGCGTGAGCCACGCCTGCGACTCGTAACTGGTCAGCACGAACATCGTCTTGTGATGCGCGGTGGTACGCGTCGCCGAATAGCTGAACGAGTCGAAGCCGAGTTGTTTGATGCGCCGCCGCACGAACTCCATGCGGTCCTGCGCGCTGCCGAACCTCATTAACGAACTGAGTACCGGCGGACTGATTACCGGCGCGGTGCGGCGCAAGGCAGGCGAGGGCGAGCCGATCTCCTCCTCGGTGAAGAGCGTGAGAAAACCCGTTGGCGTGACGCCTGTTGCGGTGCGGGTCGAAGTCCTGGATGCATCGGCCGCGTGGGCCGATTTCGCCGCGTGCCGCGCGTCGGCCGGGTAGGCCGGTTGTGCGGTCGCCGCTGAGTTGTAAGCTGCCGACGCGTGGCCGGCTTCGCCTTGCGGCGAGCCGGTCAGCCAATGCGGCAGCGTATCGCATTCGTGTTCCATGAAACGGTAGCTCCGGCGTTCGAAACGCGTGAAAGACGACAAGCTGAATGATTAGCCATTTCCAGAAATTACGGTAGCCGGTTCCTTGCTATCATTTTTGAGATCTTGCGATGACCGGTGACCGGCTTGCGGGTGAGGCAGAGTTTTTTCGTTGGCATGGGTTACCTCCTGGACGACGCGATGGCAAGAATTCCAAAGCTGACTACGACGCTCGCGTATGAGCGTTACCTGGCGGGCCAAAAAACTCGTGTCAAGCGTGGCTCGCCCATGGCGGAACGGGGTGCTGCGCGCGTATCTCGAACCGGCGCAGCAGGAACTGCTGGAAGCGCCCGGCTTGCAGGACATCACGCTGATGACCCTCGGCAGCGGCGCCGGGCACCTGGAGCGCAACCTGAGCGGACGCTGGGAAACCGTGGACCTGCGCGTGGGCGACCTCTGGTTCGTGCCGCCCGCGCCGATCTCGTGGCGCTGGCCGACTCGCGGCTCTATGTCGATGCATTGACGCACGCGTGTGTTTCACCGCGAGACGGGTGAAACACCTCATCAGTTCGTCACGCGCCTGCGGCTCGAGGAAGCCGGACGACTACTGCGCGCCACCGATCAGACGGTGTTGCAAGTCGCGATTGCGGTTGGTTTCGAGAATGCCAGTCATTTCTCCGTGCAGTTCAGGCGTGGCTATGGCGTGACGCCGCTTGCTTACCGACTGCGCGGCTGAAGTACGGATTGCGCGGCTGGATGGTGGCCGCTGTTATGGTTAATCAAGGAGTCTTCGAGGACCCGGTCCGACGGTTCGACGCTGCGGAAATCACGTCACCTTTCGAAGTGTGCTGCGCATTGCGCGGCTTGCAAACTACGAAGTTTCGTGGCGCCCATCCGTGCGGATCTGGCATGCCCGGGCCCGGGCGTCGATTTTCTGTCACCGTCGATGGCGATGTCAAATCGAGGTCCACTATCTGGTAGGCGTCGACGCCAATGCGGCGATCGGGTTTAAGTTCGTGGCGACCATTCCCTACGCGTGTTAAGCGTCTGCGGACCAACTGGCCTGACCGGACACTCGGCAACTGTATCTGTCGAAGCCTTGCACCGGAAGACAGAATGACGCGCCGACGGCCTGGTCCCAGCCGGCGTCCGACCGACCATTCCATTCAACCCGTCCTATCGGAATCCAGCGATGACCCGACTTCGAATCACCTCCTGCGGCCACGTCTTTACCGCCGAAACCCATCCCGACGCGCCGCACACCGTGGCCGCGTTCCTGAAGCTGCTGCCGTACCGCCAGAAGATCATCCACGTGCGCTGGAGCGGCGAGGGCTGCTGGGTGCCGCTCGGCGACTTCAAGCTCGAAAACGACGGCGTGGCGGTCGGCTTCGAGAATCACACCAGCCATCCGTCGGTCGGCGACATTCTTTTCTATCCGGGCGGCTACAGCGAGACCGAAATCATTCTCGCGTACGGCTCGTGCTGCTTCGCGAGCAAGATGGGGCAGCTTGCGGGCAATCACTTCCTGACCATCGTCGAAGGCCGTGAGAAGCTGCGCGAACTCGGCACCAAGGTGTTGTGGGAAGGCGCGCAAGACGTGCTGTTCGAAAAGATCTGACGTAATTCGCGGCCGTGAGACGGCGCACCGGCATCCGGTCGGGATGCCGGCGCCGGCGCGTCGGTGACAGGAACGCGACCTAACCCTGGTTAATTTCCAGCGCACAAATCGCGCATACTGGAGGCCCGCGGCCGCGTGCCGGCCGCTCACGCTACCTGCGTGCCTCGCGCGATTCGCAGCCTGATTCGGCAGCCTGATTCGGCAGCCTGATTCGACAGCGGTGCATACCGGTTTGCGCCGCCACGCGGCCACCAGGTCTCTTACATGGAGGACTCGCACGTGCTTCCGTTGGCCGCTTTCGCCGCACACCTGCGTCAGCAGCAGGTCGATCTGACCGAGCGCTGGATGAAGGCGGTTTTCCACGACGCCGAATTGACCGAGTCCGACCGTCTCACCTACGAGCAACTCGCCGACCACATCCCGAACATCCTCGACGAGATCTGCAGCGTTCTTGAAAACCAGGACCTCGATTGCGCCGAACCCGCGATCAGGCGCGACGCTCGCCTGCACGGCAAACTGCGCTGGAAACAGGGTTACCGGATCGACGAACTGGTGCGCGAACTGGACCTGTTCCGCCAGATGCTGACCGGCGCGGTTGTCGAGTTCAGCGAAAGCCGGCCGTACTTCACGCGGCGTCACGAGGAGCGGGCGCGGTATTTCATCGACGAAGCCGTCAGCTTCGTCACGCTAACGTCCATCCGCGAAGTCGTGATGGAGCGCGACCGCACGATCGACGATTACACCGGCCGCCTCGAGCGCGCGAATCACGAGTTGACGCTGAAGCAGACGCTGGTCGGCGATCTGTACGAGTCGCGCATGCAGATCACGCGCAGCGTGGTGCACGATCTGCGCAACTTCCTCAACGTGTTTTCGATGGCGCTGCAACTGATGAGCCGCGGACCGGCCAGAATCGAAGCCGCGCTCGCCCTCGCGAACCGCCAGGCGGCGGATATGAAAACGCTCGTCGACGAACTGGTCGAATATTCGGTCGTGCTCGGCGACAGCAGTCCTCTCGCGGTCGAGACCTTCAGTTTGCGCGAACTGTTCGAGGAACTGGTCGCGTCGTGCGGACCGGCGATCGAGGCCAAAGGGCTGCGCTTCGATGCCGATTTCGACCGCGCATTGGACCGTGTGCTGTCCAGCCGGCTCAAGCTGAAGCAGGTCGCGCTGAATCTGCTGACGAACGCGTCCAAATACACGAAGGCGGGCCGCGTCGAACTGACCATGGCCGCAGTGGACGACGATCACTGGCTGTTGCGGGTGTCGGATACCGGTGTGGGCATTTCTTCATCGGACCGGGAGCGCGTGTTCAAGGAGTTCGAGCGCGCTACCGACGACGATATTCCCGGCGCAGGGCTCGGTCTTGCGATCGTCAAGGAGTTGTGCCGGGTGCTGCGCGGCGAGATTCGCTTCGACTCGCACGAAGACGAAGGGAGCGTCTTCGAGATTACTTTTCCGATGAGCTTGCAGGCCGCGGGGACCTGAGCTGATCGCGATCGCGCCATAAACCGCACGGTGGGTCGCGGTGCGGTTTATGGCAACGACAAGCGCTTACTTGAACAGCTTCATTGCCTGCGAGAGCGTATTCACGACGCCCCACACCAGCGGCACCGTCACATACAGCCAGAAGACGGCGAGTTTGACCTTGTTGGTCGGATGCGCGGCCTGAACGGTCGACATGAGAATCTCCTTAGGCGCCTTTGGCCAGTTGTGCGTCGGTCATGTGATGCTTTTCGTTCACGCGCTTGACCAGCAGATTGCAGATAAAGCCGATCACCAGCAGCACGACCATGATGTGAATCGTCATCGTGTAGGCGTCCGCCTTGGCCACGCCGTGCGCTACCTGATAAGCGCGGATGTAGTTCACCAGCACCGGACCCGCGACACCGGCTGCAGCCCACGCGGTCAGCAAACGGCCATGAATGCCGCCGACGAACGCCGTGCCGAACATGTCCGCGAGATAAGCGGGCACGGTCGCGAAGCCGCCGCCGTACATCGACAGGATCACGCAATACGACAGCACGAAGAGCGCGATCTGGCCGGATGCCGCGAAGCCGGGCACGAGGTAGTACAGCACCGCGCCGAGCGCGAAGAAAATGAAGTACGTGTTCTTGCGGCCGACCCAGTCCGAAGCCGATGCCCACACGAAACGGCCGCCCATGTTGAACAGCGAGAGCAGACCGACGAAGCCTGCCGCTGCGGCCGCGCTTACGGTGTCCTTGAAGCTCTCCTGGATCATCACCGAAGCCTGGCCCAGAATGCCGATGCCGGCCGTCACGTTCAGGAACAGCACCAGCCAGATCAGATAGAACTGCG
Organism: Paraburkholderia xenovorans; assembly: GCF_046030735.1. Classification (GTDB taxonomy): domain Bacteria; phylum Pseudomonadota; class Gammaproteobacteria; order Burkholderiales; family Burkholderiaceae; genus Paraburkholderia; species Paraburkholderia xenovorans_A. The sequence continues at coordinate 145,538 of NZ_JAQQBV010000011.1, read as the reverse complement.
GCGTCTTCAATGCCTGATCGATGTGCACGTGGTTACGCGAAATCATCTTCTTCTGATTGGTCGCGGGCGGCGTCCAGCCAGCCGGCTTCCAGTCGGCGGGCGGCACGCGGATCGCGAGTGCGCCGATCGACATCGAGATGAAATACGCAATGCCCAGCACAACGAACGTTTCCGCCACGCCAATGCTCGTGGCGCTGCGGAAGTAGTTCATCAGCGCGACGGAGAGCGGCGCGGCGATCATTGCGCCGCCGCCGAAGCCCATGATCGCCATGCCGGTCGCCATGCCGCGGCGGTCCGGGAACCAGCGAATCAGCGTGGACACCGGCGACACGTAACCGAGGCCGAGGCCGATCCCGCCGATCACGCCATAGCCGAGATAGAGCAGCGCGATCTGATGCAGATACACGCCGAGCGCGGACACCAGAAAGCCGCCGCCGAAGCAGCATGCAGCCGTAAACATCGTGCGGCGCGGACCGACATGTTCGAGCCACTTGCCGGCGAACGCGGCCGACAAGCCGAGGAACACAATCGCCAGCGAGAAAATCCAGCCGAGCGAGGTCAGCGTCCAGTCGTCCGCGCCCGATTGTGTGATGCCGATGACTTTGGTCAGCGGCCCGTTGAACACGGAGAACGCGTAGGCCTGGCCGATACACAGGTGGACGGCGAGGGCCGCGGGCGGCACCATCCAGCGCGAAAACCCCGGTTTTGCGACGGTCGCCTGCTTGGAAAAGAATGGGGCAGAGCCGGAATTTCCGTTCGGCTCAGTGATGCTACTCATGGTCGGTCTCCAGAGACGGGTTCTTTGTTATCGGCTTTTCGTAAGAATGCTTGAGGGGCGCGGCGAAAACCTGCAAGCGTGCATGTGGCCGATATATGCGTGCCGGTTTCATATGACATGCGCCAAATCGACGCAGACGCTCGCTGCACGAACGATAGGGCGAGGCTTCGTCGTTTGCAATATGAGATAGCAATGCATAAGACATTGGTCTGGAGAAATATTGCTGTAAGCCGTCGGATTGTTGCAGTGCGGTGTGCGCAAGGACATTCCACGGGGACGAGCAGTCGCAACGGCAGCGTCCGGGGTTGATGTTCTGGACAAGCTGAAAATAAGGACGATTGGCCAGTTTGAATCGGTAAGGCAGATTGTTTTATTTCAGTGGGCTTGTTCACGAAGGTAATGCGAGGAATTGACATTAATAAAATTTGCGGCTGGCTGGTAATAGCTAGTATGAGTATCGCGCTGCAACGCGCGATGGGGATCATATTCATGATCCGTTAGCGGTGAGCGCCATGCGGATATACTGTCTTTAAGTCACGGATCAAAAAATCCAATGGCGATCGAGCAAGTGCTTCGTCAAGCAGATAAAATTGGAATAGAATATAAGAGAATTCATATTTGTGCGTGTCGCGAGCTCGATGAATCGGCGGAACTGAATTGTCGGAATAAAAAAATAGATGCAGTGGTAAACGGTGCTGTCGTTGAAGGAAGTGTTGATGATTCAAATGCGGTCAATTCTGGAATCTGCAATATATCTCACCTGATTACACTGATAACATTGGATACCGAGACCGGGACGGTTGAGGAAACTGTCCAGGGTATAATTTTGAAAGGATCGGGCGAATATCGGGATATCGATGCGACGGCGGCGGACAATCTCTCGATTCCTGGTTATGACAATCTTAGCTGGGGTACTTCGGAATATTCGCCGCAAATTAGCGACGAGGTCGTGGATCAAAGTGTCACACGAAAGTCAACCACTACCACGTCGCAGCCTTTTCGAACCAGTAAGTCGGGTATTTACTTTCGTGAAGGTATCGATCTGGAACATCGAAATGAAAAATTTTATTATTTGATGAAGGACAGTCTGGATATTGATTTTGTTTTAGATTTAATATATGGAAGTGCTAATCAGAAGATAAAGGTGGCAACTGCCAGCATGAATCTGGGCGTCAATAGAGGGAAAATTGTTGTGAGCCAGATAAACAAGCAGGTTAGCGTTCATCCAGGCGCCGAACTGGAATTCCAGAGTCTATATCGCGTAGGAAAACGGGAGACGCTATATTCTATTTCGCGATCAGTACTTGGACCCGGAAATCTGGAGGAGCTTGTTAACGTAAATGTCGACTTGCCGACCCTGTCAGAAATAATAAACCCGCCGGATGTAGGGGCGTCTTCGCACTTGCCCTCCAGATTTTCTGCGCATGCACAGGCTTTAATTTCGGAGGGAACTGTTATCAGACTTCCCCTGAAGGTTGAGCTTGGTTTTGATATCTACAAGCAGCGTGGCGAGTCAGCGTACGACTTTTTGGCAGAAGCGTTTTATGGTTATACGAGCGAAAACTTAAAAGCTGTCTTGCGAGACTGGAATGCCCGTAGTCTGCTGGCATCCGGGTACAAAATTGAAGATAATCATCCATCTGAAAACGGCAAGTATGTTTATTTCGGGCCGCCCTGATAGCCGGCACTGGCACAATCGCCCCGCCGGCCCGCAGAAAGGTCATCGGCAGTAATCAGCCCGCCGTACGCCCCGTCCTCATCTTCGCCGCCACCAGCACCGAAATCAGGCATCCGATCGCCAGATACGCCGCCACCGGATGCCACGAACCACCGGCAAAGCTCACCAGCGCCACCGCGATAAACGGCGTGAAGCCGCCGCCCACCACGCTCGCCACTTGATAACCGACCCCCGCGCCGCTATAGCGGTACTCCGTGCCGAACAGTTCGGTGAACATCGGTTGCTGCACGCTCACCACCATGTCGTGCGCGACGTTCGCGAGCATCACCGCGAAGAACACGATCCACACGGTCGAGCGCGCTTCGAGTGCGAGAAAAAACGGCACTGCGCTGAACATGCCGACCAGCGCGCCGACGATATACACGCGCCGCCGTCCATAGCGATCGGCCAGCACCGCAAAGCAGGGGATCGTCACGCAACTCACCGCGCCGACCAGCAAGCCGATCGACAGAAAGAACTCGCGCGGCATGTGCAGATTGGCGGTCGAGTAATTCAACGCGAAGGCCGTCACGATGTACATCGTGAACAGTTCGGCGAGGCGCAGCGCAATGATCAGCAGGAACGCCTTGGGATGCTTCAGTAAAGCTTCGACGATCGGCAGCCGCACGCTGCGCTCGCCGTGCTGGCCGACTTTCTCGACGAACTCCTTCGATTCCTCCATGCTCGAGCGGATCCACAGCGCAATCAGCACCAGCACCACGCTGAACAGGAACGGCAGACGCCAACCCCAGCTCAGGAACGACGCGTTGTCCATCGAACGGCTGATGATCGCAACCAGCCCGGTCGACAGCACGAGTCCCACGCCGTAACCGACCTGCACGCCGCTGCTGTAGAAGGCCTTCTTCTTTTCCGGTGCGCTTTCGACCGCCATCAACGCCGCGCCGCCCCATTCGCCGCCCACCGCGAAGCCCTGGATCGCGCGCAACGTGACGAGCAGCACAGGCGCCCACCAGCCGATGCTGGCAAAGGCCGGCAGCAGGCCGATCGCCGCAGTGGAGAGGCCCATCATCATTACGGTCAGGACCAGCATGCGCTTGCGGCCGAGCCGGTCGCCGTAATGGCCGAACACAAAGCCGCCGAGCGGCCGGAACAGAAACCCGACGCCGAAGGTCGCGAAGGCGGCGAGCGTGCCCATCGCCGGACTGACTTTCGGGAAGAACTCGGCATTGAAGACCAGCGCCGCGACGATGCCGTACAGCAGAAAGTCGTACCAGTCGACCACGGCGCCGATGAAGCTGCCGAGCGCCGCTTTGCGGGCCCGATTGCGCGCGCTGCGGTTGTCGGCCATGTCGGCGGCCGGGAGGGTAGTGCTCATGAACGTGTCTCCTTGAAACTTCCGGGCTGCTTGACCGATTGCCCGCTCAGCGGGGCGTGGGCTCCGCGGGCCGGTCGGGTTGCAGAATTCCTCGAGGGTTAATGATGCGTAGCGTTTCTCACAATCCGCATTCGCGGCGAACTGCGCGATCATCGAACGCGGATGCGCGAATAGCGCGCGTTTTGCGCGTTAACACCGAGCGCCAACGTTGCTGGGGACGTCGGGCGACCCGTGTGCCGCTGTCCCGTGCTACCTTGGCGGTGCTATCCTGAAAGCAACGGTAGTTGATATATCACATACTGAATATTGATTAATGCGGCGATGCAGCATATGATTGAGTCATTCCTTCACTCAATCATTCGGAGTTACAAATGGAATTTGTTCCTCTCGCGCTGTTCGCTATTGCTGTCATCGGGTTAGGCGCTTCTGCCACTGTGCTGTTGACTCGCTGGATTCCGCAGCCGGTCGCGCAGCTTGCGGCGCAACACGGCCGATTCGTCGGCTTGGGCGAGCAGCAGGCTGGAGCAGCAACGGCGGCGCCGTATCGTGCGCATGTTCAACAAGAGGCGATGAATGTCGTCAGAACTTCAAACTGAAGCAGTGGCTACACCGTTGACGTTGTCACTTCAGCCAATCGGCGCGAGCGCCAGCTTGCGCGATCAGGCGTATGCGATGTTGCGTCAGGCGATTGCCGACGCGGATATCTACCAGACTCGTGAAGAAATCCGTCTTGACGAACGCGTGCTGAGCGAGTCGCTGGGCGTGAGCCGCACGCCGGTGCGCGAGGCGATGACGCTGCTCGAACAGGAAGGTTTTCTGCGCATGGTGCCGCGGCGCGGCATCTATATCGTGCGCAAGAGCAAGCGTGAAATCGTCGAGATGATCCAGATGTGGGCGGCATTGGAAAGCATGGCCGCGCGCCTTGCCACGCTGCACGCTACGGACGCGGAAATCGCCCGTCTGCGCCACATGTTCGACAGTTTCCGCGACGCTACGCCGGCCGAGCACATCGCCGAATACTCGGACGCGAACATCGCGTTTCACCAGGCGATCGTCGAGTTGTCGAAATCGCAGATCATCCTCGACACGATCAAGAACATCTTCATCCACGTGCGTGCGATTCGCCGCATGACCATCTCGCAGAGCGACCGCGCGTCGCGTTCGATCGTCGATCACTTGCGCATTATCGAAGCGCTGGAGCAGCGCGATACCGAACTGGCCGAGCGACTCACGCGTCAGCATTCGCTCGATCTCGCGGCGTTCGTCGAAGCGAATTGCGATTTTCTGGATTGATCTCACACGGGACGTTGCTGGAATAGAAAAGGCTCGTGGTGCTGTCGGCACCGCGGGCTTTTTTGTATGGGCGCTCGGTTCATGCGGAGCGTCGCTCTGCTAACCGCTTCCCTTCGGAGCTGCACGCCGGTTCCTGATCGGTGTTTTCCCTCGGATCGGGTGCCGCGCAGTGCGCGGCAATCCTCCGCAATCCCAAGCCTGGCAAGCTTCCCAACTCAAAAATCCCATCCGCAGAGCGATTAAATTCGTACTTGCTCGAAACTGATATACCACATACTGTATGTAACACAGCAAGGCAGCCAGGCGATCGAGCCGTTAGCGTTCACGCGCAAAACAAGCGGACCTTCAGGAGACAGGAAATGAGCAAAGCACTCGACGGTGTGCGCATTCTCGACTTCACGCATGTGCAGTCGGGGCCGACCTGCACGCAGTTGCTCGCGTGGTTCGGTGCGGACGTGATCAAGGTGGAGCGGGCCGGCGCGGGCGACATCACGCGTGAACAACTGCGCGACATCCCCGACGTGGACAGCCTGTACTTCACGATGCTCAATCACAACAAACGCTCCGTCACGATCGACACGAAGAATCCGGAAGGCAAGCTGGTGCTCGAAGCGCTGATCCAGAAATGCGACGTGCTGGTGGAGAACTTCGCGCCGGGCGCGCTGGACCGGATGGGCTTCACGTGGGAGCGGATTCAGGAATTGAATCCGCGGATGATCGTCGCTTCCGTGAAGGGCTTCGGTCCCGGACCGTACGAGGACTGCAAGGTCTACGAGAATGTCGCGCAATGCGCGGGCGGCGCGGCGTCGACGACGGGTTTCGACGACGGCCCGCCGGTTGTGTCGGGCGCGCAGATCGGCGATAGCGGTACGGGTTTGCATCTGGCGCTCGGCATCGTCACGGCGCTCTATCAGCGCACCGTCACCGGACGCGGTCAGCGCGTGCTCGCCGCAATGCAGGACGGCGTGCTGAACTTGTGTCGCGTGAAACTGCGCGATCAGCAACGGCTCGAACGTACCGGCACGATGAAGGAGTACCCGCAATATCCGAACGGCACCTTCGGTGAAGCGGTGCCGCGCGCCGGCAATGCATCGGGCGGTGGCCAGCCGGGCTGGATCCTGAAGTGCAAGGGTTGGGAAACGGACCCGAACGCGTACATCTACTTCATCACGCAGGCGCCGGTGTGGGCGAAGATCTGCAACGTGATCGGTAAGGAAGAGTGGGCGACGGATCCGAACTACGCGACGCCGGCGGCGCGTCTGCCGCATCTGAAAGACATCTTCGCCGAGATCGAACACTGGACCATGACGAAGACCAAGTTCGAAGCCATGGAGATTCTGAACAAGTACGACATTCCATGCGGCCCGATTCTGTCGATGAAAGAAATCGCCGAAGAGCCGTCGCTGCGCAAAACCGGCACGATCGTCGAAGTGGATCATCCGACGCGCGGGAAATATCTGACGGTTGGCAATCCTATCAAACTGTCCGACAGCCCGACCGAAGTCAGGCGCTCGCCATTGCTGGGCGAGCACACCGACGAGGTGATGGCCGAACTCGGCTACTCGCCCGAGCAGATCAGCGCGTTGCGCACCGCCGGCGCGATCTAGACGGCGCGAAACTGAAACGACAGTCGCGCTGTGCATGGCATTACACCGGCGCAGTACGCCGAAGCAACACGATCAAGGAGCGACGTATGGATACATGGATGCGGTTCATGTCGAGCGATGGCGGCATCGTGTTCGGCCGGGTGGAAGGCGCTTATCTGCATGAGTACGCAGGTCTCGACCAGCCGGTGCCCACGGGCGCCGTGCTGTCGACGCGCGCGCTGACCCCGCTTGCGCCTTGCGCGCCGGGCAAGATCGTCGCGCTATGGAACAACTTTCATGCGCTGGCGGCGAAGCTGGATAAACCGGTGCCGTCGCATCCGCTGTTTTTGCTGAAGCCCGCGGGTTCGGTGATCGGCTCCGGCGCGGCGATCCGCCGTCCGCCAGGTTACGCCGGCAAGATCGTCTACGAGGGCGAACTCGGTATCGTGATCGGGCGGCGCTGCCGCGATGCGAGTGTCGAAGAGGCCGCCGACGCGATCTTCGGCTACACGCTCGTGAACGACGTGACCGCGGCCGATCTGCTTAACGAGAACCCGCATTTTCCGCAGTGGTGTCGCGCGAAGGGCTTCGACACGTTCTGTTGCATCGGCCCGGCGATCGTTTCCGGATTCGCGTGGCGCGACGCGCGGCTCGTCACGATGCTCGACGGCGTGGAGCGGCAAAACTATCCGCTCGCCGACATGGTGTTTTCTCCCGCCGAACAGGTCAGTCTGATATCGCAGGATCTCACGCTCGAACCGGGCGATGTGATCGCGTGCGGCACGTCGGTGGGTGTCGGCTCGATCAGGGACGGCGCGACGGTGACGATCGCCATCGACGGGATCGGCACGCTCAGCAATACCTTGAATGTCGCGCGCGATGCTGGGGCATCGGCGGGGCCGGCGGTAGTCGCGAACGAAGTTTGAAGCGGGTTCGGCGACGGTCGGGCGCGGTCGGGCGCGGTCGGTTCGCGATCCCCCGATCGCAACATGGAACACGCAACACGGAACACGAAGGAGCACGCATGTCGCAAGCGTCTGACAGTACCGTGTGGGTGAGCATCGGCATGTTCGGCAGCGCTGCCGGATTTGCTGTGATGGCCGGCGGCTTTGTTTGTTATCTGTCTGCGTCTTCCTTATCCGCTTTCGCCGATGTCGAGCGTATCGAACTGTATGCGGCGGTTTTTGCCGGCGCGTTGATCTTTTCCGCGTCGGCTATCTCCGTCTGCAAAATGCGCGGACTGTTCGACGTGTTGAACGCGAGCGCGGCGGCGCGTCCGGGGCATCGTCTTGTCAATCTGACCGCGCTGGCGTTGTGCGGATGGCTTGGCTACATGTTCGTGACCGGACCGGCGCCAACTGTCGGGCTGGAAGCGTTACTCGCAACCGGCGCGCTGGCTGGTGCGTTAGGCGCGCATCTGATGCTCGACGGCGCACTCGCCGGTCATGCTGCGCATTCGCCGACATTCGCATTTGCAGGGCGCTGTCATGGTTTCCTCGTGCGGGAACGTATTGAATGGCGTGCCGACGAGGAGCCGGCATGGGCGCTGCGTGAAATGCCGACAAGCGTAAGACGCATGGCGGCACATCGGCACGCGAGAGATTCGCACGACAGCACGCATGAAAGTGAGCGCAGACGCGCGGGCGCTCGTCATCGCTGCGGTTATTACAGCGTGCGTCGTCAGCGATGAATACCTGTTTATTGGGCCGCGATAGCCTACTGCTTATAGACGCTCAATTCCTTCACGCGGGTGATCTTCTCGATCAGATTCGCGCCTTCTTCCATCAGAAAGCGTTTGAACGCGACCGCGACCGGCGGCAGACGTTTGTTCTTGCGATGCACGACGTACCAGTTGAGCATCACCGGAAAGCTCTCGACGTCCAGCACGACCAGATGACCGAGTTGCAATTCGAGGCTGATGGTATGCGCGGAGAGAAACGCAATGCCCATGCCGGCAATCACCGCCTGTTTGATCGTCTCGGTGCTTTTGATCTCCATCGCGATCTTCAGATTCGCGAGGCGTCCGGCGAAGCCTTCTTCCATCGAGTTCCATGTGTCCGAGCCGCGCTCGCGCACGATGAAAGCCTCGCTCGCGAGTTGACTCATTCTGATGTTGCGCTGGTGCGCGAGCGGATGCGTAGGCGCTGCCACGATCACATACGGATGCGGCGCAAACGGTTCATTCGTCGCATCGGTCTCGTGCGGCGGACGCACCATGACCGCGAGATCGGTCTGGTTGGTGGCGAGTTGATGCAGCAGTTCTTCGCGATTGTGCACGGCGAGGTTGAGCACGACGCCCGAATAGCGCCGTGTGAATTCGGCCAGCAGACGAGGGAAGAAGTAGTCGCCGGCGCTGATCACCGCGACGTTCAGCTTGCCGCCGGACACGCCTTTGAGCTGACCCATTGCCTCGTCGGCTTCGTGGAATTGCTGAATGATCGCGCGGCTGTAGTGAAGCATTTCGGTGCCGGCCGGCGTCAGATAGATCTTTTTGCCGAGCTGCTCGAACAACGGCAGCCCCGCATGTTCCTCGAGTTGGCGAACCTGAGTGGAGACAGCGGGTTGCGTGAGATGCAATTCCTCCGCGGCGCGCGAAAAGCTGAGATGCCGCGCCACCGTTTCGAAGACCTTCAATTGCCGCAGAGTCGCATTGCGCATCGTCATGGTCGATGTATAAGCAAATGTGAATCGACATAATAACAAACTTTAATTATTGGTAATTCAGCATTGACCCTAGCATGACTCGTATAAGAAAGCCGGATTTGCGGCGCGAGACTCGGGTTAACGCTTGTTTTTCAGGCCCGACGGGGGAGAGTGGCCGAGCAGGGAAGCGCTGGCGCGTGTAATTGATCGGAATAAAGCACCACTCGAAATAAGCGAAATAGACCGGATTTAAAAGAACGCGAATTAAAGATTAACGCATTGAATATTTCCGAATTGCAAGGAATTTCTGGCGATATCCATTAGGTGGGATACATACAGCGCGGCATGAATGGCCGGCTGCACTAATAAATAGCGGAGACAAGGCTCAATGGACGATATCACTCAGCAGACCACGGCCCGCGTATTCTGGGCGAACCGTTGGTGGCAGCTCGTCATCGGCATGCTGTGCATGGCGTTGGTCGCCAATCTGCAATATGCGTGGACGTTGTTCGTCACGCCGATGAACGCGCGGCATCACTGGGGCGAGGCGTCGATTCAACTCGCGTTCGCCATCTTCATCCTGACCGAAACCTGGCTGGTGCCGGTGGAAGGCTGGCTCGTCGACAAGTTCGGGCCGCGGCCGGTGGTGGCGGTGGGTGCGATATGCGCGGGTATCGCGTGGGTCATGAACTCCTACATCACCACGTTGCCGATGCTGTATGTTTCCGCGGTCATCGCCGGGATCGGCGCGGGCGGCGTGTATGGCACGTGTGTCGGCAATGCATTGAAATGGTTTCCGGATCGCCGCGGTCTTGCCGCCGGTCTGACTGCTGCGGGCTTCGGCGCGGGCGCCGCCGTGACGGTCATTCCGATTGCGAACATGATCACGCGTTCGGGCTACGAGCACACGTTCCTGTTCTTCGGCATCCTGCAAGGCGCATGTATTTTCGTATTGGCGTTAATGTTAAGGAAGCCGAATCTACGTACACAGGCTGTGCCGAAGCGGAAATTCGCGGTAACCAAGGTCGATTTCACGCCGGGCCAGATGATCCGGACACCGGTGTTCTGGGTGATCTATGTGTCGTTCGTCGCGGTCGCCGCCGGCGGGTTGATGGCCACTGCGCAGATCGGGCCGATCGCGAAAGACTGGGGGCTCGCGCGCATCCCGATGACGATCTTCGGCATGACGTTGCCGCTACTCACGGCCACGCTGTCGATCGACAACATCTGCAACGGCTTTACGCGTCCGCTATGCGGCTTCATTTCCGACAAGCTCGGCCGCGAGAACACGATGTTCGTGATCTTCATCGGCGAAGGGCTGGCCTTGCTCGGTCTGATGCAATACGGCACCAACCCGTATGCGTTCATGACGTTCGCCGCGCTGATTTTCCTGTTCTGGGGCGAAATCTTCTCGATTTTCCCGGCGATTTGCGCGGATACGTTCGGCAGCAAATACGCGGCGGCCAACGCGGGCACGCTGTACACCGCGAAGGGCACGGCCTCGCTGCTGGTGCCGATCGCTTCGGTGTTATCCGCGACGGGCGGCTGGAGTCTCGTGTTCATCGTGTCGGCGGTCGTGACGATCGCGGCGGGCATTGCGGCGAAGTTCGTTCTCGCGCCGATGCGTTCACGCCTGATCGAATCGAGCAACGAGCCGCAAGGCGTACTCGCGGTCGCCGGCAGCAAATCTTCGCGGATGAGTCATTGGCCGGAGCAGTCAGGTGAATAACATTAGCTGCACGTATCCGGCGACGACCTTATGAATGTTTCGTTGCAACAGCTCAAGGTGTTCGTCGCCGTCGCGCGAGAGCGGAGTTTTACGCGTGCGGCGCGCGAGTTCGATCTGACGCAATCGGCGGTGAGCCGTTGTGTGCGTGAACTCGAAGACGCGGTCGAACTGAAACTGTTCGACCGCACCACACGTCAGGTGGAACTGACCAACGCGGGCGCGAGCCTTGAGCGAAGGATCGGCCGTCTACTCGACGAAATCGAATTGACGTTGCGTGAAGAACGGGCTGCGTACGAGGGACATACCGGCGTCGTCGTGCTGGCGAGCAATCCGGTGCTGTCGTCGGGATGGGTTGCGGAAGGCCTCGCGCGTTGTGCCTCGGTATTTCCCGGGTTGAGCGTTTCCGTCAGGGATCAGTCGCAAAGCAGTGTGCTCGCGAGTGTCGAGCAAGGCGAAGTGGACTTCGGCGTGGTGTCGCTGGCGGAGCCGCTCGCCGGCGATCTGCTGCACGCGCAACCGGTCTTTACGACGCCTTTGCAGGTAGTGATACCGCCAACGCATCCTTTGGCGCGGCAGGCGAATGTCGGCTGGGACGCGTTGCAGGAATGGGCGCTGGTCACGCTGAACGCCGATACTGGCGCGCGTGGCGCACTCGATATCGCGTTCGCCACGCATGGGCTGAGACGGCGGCCCGTGCAGGAATTTGGACACGTCGCAGCGGTATTGCGCATGGTCGAGCTGGGGCTCGGCGTCGGCGTGTTGCCGGTCGATGGGCATTGGCCCGCACTCCACGCGCCTCTGGTGAGCCGGCCGATCGTTGCCGAAGTGAATCTCACGACGATGCTCGTGCGCCGTCGCAATCGCTCTCTGAGGCCCAACGCTGCGGCGGCGTGGGCTCAATTCGCTTCGCTCGCCGTCACGCATGCGAATGCGGACGTGACGACGCCTGCCGGTGCGCGCGGCGTCGTGTGGCCGGCTGTTGCGCCGGGCGGCGCGCTGCTTCACGAACCTTAGCGGCGAACTTCGGCGGCGAACTTCTGCCGCGAACCTCAGCGACAGCCCTCGCTCCGGCTCCGGCCGATCGCCGTCGGTCAGATCACGCAATATCCCAGGCAAGGAGCTTCATGATGGACACTGACACCGACCTCAGGCGCCATGATTTACTGATCGACGGCAAGCGCTTGCCGCCGGGCACCGGCGAATATTCCGTCGACATCGACCCGGCCACCGAAGAGCCGATCGCGCTGGTCGCGCAAGGCAGCGCCGTCGACGTGGACACTGCGGTGCAAGCGGCGCGCGCCGCACTGAAAGTATGGAACGCGTTGCGAGCCGCCGAACGGGGCCGCGTTCTGATGCGCTTCGCCGCTTTGATGCGCGCGAATCTGGAAGAGCTTGCCGCGCTTGAAAGTCTCGACGCGGGCAAACCGATTTCCGCCGTGTTGCGCCAGGACATTCCGGCTGCGATCGATACGCTCGAATATTACGCAGGCTGGTGCGACAAGATCAACGGCCAGGTGGTGCCCACACGCCCCGATGCGTTGACCTACACGCTGCGTGAACCGGTCGGCGTGGTGGCGGCGATCGTGCCGTGGAATTTCCCGTTGATGATCGGCATGTGGAAAATCGCGCCGGCGCTCGCGTGCGGTTGCACGCTGATCGTCAAGCCCGCGGAGATCACGCCGCTCAGCGCGTTGCGGATCGGCGAACTCGCGCTCGAAGCAGGGGTGCCGCCGGGCGTGCTGAATATCGTGACCGGAAAGGGACGTGTAGTAGGCGATGCATTGGTTGCGCATCCCGGTGTCGACAAAGTCACGTTTACCGGTTCTCCTTCGGTGGGACGCGGCATTCTGCAAGGCGCGGCCGGCAACTTCAAACGCGTGACGCTCGAGTTGGGCGGCAAGTCGGCGAATCTGATTTTCGCGGACGCGAATCTCGACAACGCGGTGCGCGCGGCCGCGTCCGGGATCTTCTTCAACACCGGCCAGGTGTGTTCCGCAGGCTCGCGGATTCTCGCGCATCGCGATGTATATGACGAAGTGGTGGAGCGCCTTGCTGCGCGCGCGAAGTCCATCAAGGTCGGCGATCCGGCGGCACGCGACACGTCGATGGGCCCGCTGATTTCCGCCGCGCAAATGAAGACGGTGCTCGGCTATGTCGAAGCGGGGCGCGCGGAAGGTGCGTCGCTCGTGACCGGCGGCGCACGCGTGGGCCAGCGCGGCTTTTTTGTCGAGCCGACGGTGTTCGCCAACGTCGAGCACGAAATGCGGATTTCGCAGGAGGAGATCTTCGGGCCGGTCGCGAGCGTGATTCGTTTCAACGACGAAGCCGACGCTTTGCGCATCGCCAACGGCACGTTGTATAGCCTCGCGGCCGGCGTGTGGAGCGCGGATATCGGCCGCGTGCATCGTGTGGCGCGCGATCTGAAAGCGGGCACGGTGTGGATCAACACGTATGGCTATACGGATGTGCGTTTGCCGTGGGGCGGCTCCGGCGACTCGGGCTTCGGCCGCGAGCATGGCGACGTGGCGATCGAAAACTTCACCGAACCGAAATCGGTGTGGCTCGCGCTCGATCAATAGCGCGATGAAGAAGATCGAACGCTTAGGCGTTCGATCTTTTTTGACCCGTGACTTTTATCAATCGCTTTGCAGTGCCATCTTCTCGCGCAGCTTGATCAACGCGAGCACGACGTCGATAGTCGGCGTAGGTTCGGCGACGAGGCGACCCATTTCCTGTACGACGGTCAGCAGCGGATCGATTTCCATCGGACGACGATTCTCCAGATCGACCAGCGTCGAAGTCTTATGTGCGCCAACCGCCCCCGCACCGTCGATCCGTTTTTCCACGTCGACGCGAAAGTGCACGCCGAATTGATCGGCGATGCGTTTGGCTTCCAGCATCATCGTGCGCGACACGGCACGGGTGCCCGGATCGCTCGTGAGGATGTCGAGCGTCGCATGTGTCAGCGCGCTGATCGGATTGAAGCAGAGATTGCCCCACAGCTTGAGCCAGATTTCGTCGCGGATATTGTCGCGAATCGGCGCATCGAAACCGGCGGCCTGCATGATTTCGTGCAACTGCTGGATGCGTGGCGTGCGTTCGCCACTCGGTTCGCCGATCGGGAATTTCTTGCCGTACACGTGCTTGATGACGCCCGGCTCGATGAGTTCCGCGGCGGGATACAGCACGCAGCCGATCGCGCGTTCCGGCCCGAGCCGGCTCCACTGACTGCCGTCCGGATCGATGCTGGTGAGGCGTGTACCGGCGAATTTGCCGCCGTGCTGATAGAAGTACCAATACGGAATGCCGTTGACGCCCGTGACGATCGCAGTGTGCTTGCCGAGTAACGGCTGCATCGCCTCGACCACACCCGGCAGCGAGTGCGCCTTCAGCGTGACGATCACGAAGTCCTGCACGCCGAGCTCGCGTGGGTCGGACGTGCAGCGAACCGGCGTGCTGATCGTTTCGCCGTCCATGATCAAACGGGCGCCGTGTTCGCGCATGGCCGCGAGATGCGGACCTCGCGCGACGAAACTGACGTCCGCGCCCGCGCGCGCCATTTGCACGCCCATCAGACCGCCGATTGCTCCTGCTCCGAAAATACAGATTTTCATGATGCCGCCCCTCTGACTATAAGAAGTCGCTTGCCCGATGCCGCATCGCGTGAGGTTGCGGCGGCAGAGTCATGGGTCGAGCATAGGGGCGTGGGACGATTGCTGATAGTTAAAGTTTCTGCGCCTGGCTATTGGGTATTGCTTATACATCGTGCGGCGCGTCAAACTGTGCAAATCGTTCGGTAACCTGAATATTAAGGCGAAGCTTTACAGCGCCGCTTCAGCGTCGGCGTTCAATTCACCGATTTGATAAAGCCTGGATCGCCAATCAATGCATCGACGCTGAGCTTGACCGTGTCTTCGATCGCGATCGTGCTGCTGGTGAATTTCGGCGACTTTTGCCGGACTGTTTTGGTGGTCGAAAACACGACCTTGCGGGTTGCCGCATCGGTCACGATATAACGCATTTTCAACGTCCAGTAAGCGGGTGAGCGTTCGTCCTCTACCGTGAAGTTCTCGATGCTGCCGCTCAGGATTTTTTGGCCTTCGCCGAGATGAAAACCCGCGACTCTCAAGCTGTTCACCACGCCGTTGCGCACGGCCTCGTTGATATCGGTTTTCAGCACGATACCGGTCATCGCGGTGTTTTCAATCCGGTTCGGCGACATGCGGCCGCTGTGCGCGGGTATGTAGTCGAAATCGCGCGCGGGCGCGACGCTCAGCCAGCCGGTGGCATGCGTGGTCGCGCGGGCCTGGCTGTGCAGGCCGAACCATGACCATGAGCACGCGGAGAGCATCAACGGCAGGGCGACGGCGCCGCAACCCTTGAGAACGGCGCCTCTCATGGCCGCGCGGGAAGCGGAGGCGTGCCGCACAGCCGGGCCGAATGGCGCCGACTTGGGCGCTGTGCTGGAAAAAACGGCAGTCGAGATCAGAGCAGGTGCCTTTAAAGTTGAATGCGTCATTCCGTTACAGACCCGCATGGTAACAGCGCACCGAACCCGAACCCTTATCGAATGAAAAATCAGAAGAAACCGGCTTTCCCTTGAGTCAGGTCCACGAGCGTGCGCTTGGCGTCGTCGACGGCATTCACGGGCAGGCGTACCGTCATTTTCACGAGCATGCCGTGCACGCATTCAAGCAGCGAATACGCTTCGGCTTCGACCCAGCGGCGCACTTTGGCTTCGTCGCCGTACGACACTTCAACGGTTAGCGAGACCTGCGCGATGCGTTCCACTCGCGGCGCATCCAGCAACGCGGAGGCGATCGCGTCGGTGTACGCGCGTACCAGGCCGCCGGCGCCGAGCTTTACACCGCCGTAATAGCGCACGACGGCGGCCAGTACGCCGTCCAGATCGTGGTGGCGCAGTACTTCGAGAATCGGCCGGCCCGCGGTGCCGGACGGCTCGCCGTCGTCGGACATGCCCGACTGGCCGCCCGCCAGCAACGCCCAGCAGACGTGCGTGGCGCCCGGATGTTCGGCGCGCAGGCGGCGCAACTCGTCCATCGCGGCGTCGCGGTCGGCGACCGGTATGGCATGCGCGATGAAACGGCTCTTGCGGATTTCAAGTTCTTTCTGGCACGACGTGGAAAGGGTATGACTCATGTTGATTTGCAGGATAAATCTTTAATATTCATGACGTTGGTGTAATTTTTCCACTGCTCTTGTGTCGATGGAAATACACCTGAAACGAGATAATTTGCCTACAGGGTGCCGACATGAGGCGGCAACAATGAAGAAAGTTAATTCACGGTAGTGCGTGTCGAAGCATACCGGTGCGAGTCGGGTAAAGAGCAAACAATCTATTGGGACAGTAAGGTTCCGGGGCCAGGGTTGAGCGTTACCGCGGCAGTCCCGCCGTACCCTGTACCGCGACTTTAATCAGATAGCTCGCAAGATGGCGAGGTCCTGCCTGGTAAGTGATAGATGAGTGATAGATGAGTGACAGACTTGAGTCATGCATGACGTGTGGACAGAATTCGCAAAATTGAGGGATGGCGAGAACAATCATCCGCTTTCAACCCTTATTTCATCAATTTCAGGAAGCCGTTTCATAGGGCTCCGGGCTAATATTTCTACACGCTTTCTTGTTGAGTTTCGAGTTCGCAGCGTCGCACCGTTCGAACCCGCTCTATTGCCCACGAGGCGGATAGGGAAGCGCGGTCGACCTCAAAAAGGTCGACCCACGAGAACCGTGCAGTAGAAGGTACGGCGACCCTATCGGGTTCATGAAAGCGTTATCCCCACAAAGGTGACTTATGTCTTCCAGTCCAATCGAATCACTCGAAACAGTCGCAGAGCGCCGCGGTGCCAGCGTCCTCCTTGAAACGTTGAGCAGTGTCGGGTGCGAGTATGTTTTCGGCAATCCGGGCACGACCGAGCTACCGCTGATGGATGCCTTGCTCGATGCTCCTCACCTCAAATATGTGTGGGCTCTCCAGGAGGCAAGCGTTGTCGCGATGGCCGACGGTTATGCGCAAGCCGCCGGCAGGCCGGGCTTCATCAACCTGCACACTGCGGGCGGTCTCGGGCACGGTATGGGCAATCTGTTGAACGCAAGTGTTTCATGCACGCCGCTGGTGGTTACCGCAGGTCAGCAGGATAGGCGGCACAGCCTCACGGACCCGCTGTTACTAGGCGACCTGGTGAGCATCGCACGACCGGCAGTGAAATGGGCTCACGAAGTAAGTAGCGCCGATCAGTTGCCCGTCCTCGTGAGGCGCGCTTTTCAGGACGCAAACGCAGCGCCTTCGGGACCGGTTTTCCTGTCGTTGCCGATGGACGTGATGGAAGAGATGAGCACGGTTTCCGTCGATGTGCCGTCAACCATCGACCGGCGTTCGGTAGCGGGCTCGCTTGAGGCTCTGGCCGACCATCTGGCAGGAATCCGGCCGAATCGGCTCGCCATCATCGCCGGGGACGAAATTCATTCGAGCGATGCAGCGGACGAGGCACTTGAGCTCGCGGAAACCCTGGCCGCCCCGGTGTTCGGATCATCGTGGCCGGCCCGCATTCCCTTTGCGACTTCCAGTCCGCTATGGGCCGGCAACCTGCCAACGAAGGCGACGGATATCGCTGAAAAGCTGTCGAAATTCGACGCCATTTTCGCACTGGGTGGGAAGTCGTTGATCACGATTCTCTATTCACACGGCTCGGCCGTGCCAGACGGTTGCGACGTCTTCCAGATGTCAGCCGACGTGAGAGATCTTGGTCGGACCTACTTCACCCGGCTCTCTGTGGTTGGCGACATCAAGGCGTCCCTCCAGCAATTGCTACCCTTGCTCAAACAACGCGTGGTGAAGAACGCGGCGGCCTACGACGAAGCAAGAGGGAACGCCGCGGCCGAGCAGGCGAAACGCCGGGCCAAACTCAACGCGCTCGCCGCGTCGCAGTTCGATGCGCCGGTTGTGACGCCCCTGGTTGCCGCTCAGCAGGCGATGCGCGCCATCGGCGATAAAACACCGATCGTTGACGAGGCGATTGTGACTTCGTCGGCGGTTCGCAGCTTCCTCAACAGTTCGTCGGCGCGACAGTATTCGTTCCTGCGGGGAGGCGGTCTGGGCTGGGGCATGCCGGCCGCAGTCGGGTGTTCTCTGGGGCTGGGGCGGGAACCTGTCGTATGTCTTGTGGGCGACGGTGCCGCACTGTATTCGCCACAAGCACTGTGGACTGCTGCCTACGAAAAGCTGCCCGTGACATTCATCGTCATGAATAACCGCGAGTACAACGTCCTCAAGAACTTCATGCGTTCCCAGGCACACTATACGGCCGCGAAGACCCACCGTTTTGTTGCGATGGAGATCGACAACCCACCCATCGACTACCTCGCCCTGGCCACTTCGATGGGCGTCCCGGCCCGACGAATCGAACGAGCCGGAGATATCGCTCAGGCGATCGAAGCCGGAATCGCATCGGGGGTCGCTAACCTGATTGAAGTGGTGATCGGCTCCGCATGACGTAAAGGCCGCGTGTCGAAATAGCGCACGCCCGAGTTGGATGCCAATACTCATTTCCGACGAGGCGCACAACAACACCGTGCGTCGCCACTATTCTGCATGCCCCACGATCCGGCCGGCGTGCATCCTGCGAAACCGTCGTTACACGCGAACACGAATCTGGCTACCCGCGGACGGCGGCTCGAGCGCCCGGCTGGATGGCAACCCGGCGGTTCCGTATGCCGCCTTCACTTCCGCGCTTGCCAGACCGACTCGCTCCAGGTCGGTGCCGCTGCGCGGATGATGTCGAGGACATCGGGCGGGAGATCGCCCGCTCCGGTGAGTTGGCGCACCTCCAGTACATCGTCCGTGCCGAGACCGGACGGCGCGCGCAATGCCCAGGAAATCGCCTCCTCAAGCGATCCAACTTCGATGATGTAAAAGCCACCAACCAGTTCCTTGGACTCGGCAAACGGACCATCAACGAGGTAGCGTTTCCCCTTGCTAACCGCAATTCGCGCACCGGGCGCTGCTGGGTTCAAGCCTTCGGAAGCCACGAGGACACCGGCCTCGTGCATCTCTTCGTTGAACCGCATGTACGCTGTGAGCAGGGCCTCGTCCAGGCCGCCGCCGGCATGCGGCTCCTCGTTGTCTACGCTTGCTTGGGCCGTGATGATAAATCGCATCGTCGTTCTCCTGATTTGAATGGTGCTACAAGACCACGACGAACGAAGGGCGGTCGAATCGACACTTGGCGTCCGATTTCGACGATTAGTATCGCAGCCCGCGAGGCGGCATGCATAGATCAATCACGACATGGCGGCTTGCGGCATCACAAGTTGCCCAAATTCGCCTTTCTGGAAAGCCTGGATACGATCTTCGAGTTGCTCGCGGGTATTCATCACGAACGGTCCATGTTTCGCAATCGGCTCATACAACGCCGGTCCGGATAGCATCACGAAGTGACTGACTTCGTCCGCGACGACCCGGACGGCTACGCCGCTCGCAGTGGCATCCTTGTCAACCGCGATGCCGACAGCCGCGCCCGCCGTCAACTGGCGAACTACGCCCGCTACTTCCACCCGTAACGCGCCCGAAACCAGATAAATCATTCCGTTCCAGCCGGGCCCCAAGTCGTGGCTGAACGCTGCCGACGCTGCGAGGAAGCCGTCCAGCAAAGTGAACGGCTCGGGCAGTTGCGCCGTGTGTGCAGCGCTCACGCCATTGCTGCCGCCCGCGACCACCCGCACGCGAACACCGGGCGCGTTGAACTCGGGGATGTCCTGCGGTTCCACATGCACGGCATACGGCGGATCGAATTTCCGCCGGGCGGGCAGGTTCACAAAGATCTGCAGCGCGTGAACGTGGTGCCCGTCGCCCTCTGGCTGTTCGGTATGCACGGCACCGCGCCCGGCGGCAAACCAGTGCAGTGCACCGGGACCGATGGGGCCGTGGTTGCCGAGCGAATCGTAGTTGACGTGCGCACCCGTCGCGTCTTCGAACACATAGGTCACGGCCGAGATGCCGGCATGCGGATGCGGCGCGAAAGTCGGCCCCGTCATACGAAAATGATCGAGCATGACAACCGGGTCGATCAATCCGCCGAACATCTCCTCTCCGAAATGTTTCGCCTGAAAGGTGTCGCCGATGTTCATGTCGCGACCCGCAATAACGGGCGACACGCGTACGAATCTGGTCATGATAAGACTCCGTCTGGCTTCGGCAGCGCTGGAAGACGCCGCTGCCGGAGCGCGTTTATGCGTTACTTGCCCGAAGCGTTCCTCAACTGCCACACCAGATTCGCGAACGGCATGTCGAGATCGCCATATACCTCTTGCGCCTTGGGATCGGTGTTGCTGTGGAGCAGTTCGACTCCAGCCGACGCGTAGTCGGTCACCGGAATCCCCGCACCGGCGAGGCGCTGCAATCCGACCGTACGCTTGGCATCGCTGAAGGTGCCCGACGCATCGAGTACCACGCGCGGATCGTAGCCCGCGGCCTTGAGCGTCAGCGCCGGGAACGTGGCACAGACTTCCAGCGAAACGCCGGCAATCAGAACCTGCTTGCGGCCGGTCTTTTCGATGGCGGCGCGAACGTTCGGGTCGTCCCACGCGTTGATCGAGGTCCGCGCGAGCACGGGGACGCCCGGGAGCGCGGCAGTCAGTTCGGGGATCGTTGGCCCCCACATGCCGTCGGGCATGGTGGCCGTGATGATGACCGGAACGCCGAGCGCCTTGGCCGCTTTGGCGAGGGCGACGACGTTGTGCTTCAGTTCGCCAGTGTCGATATCGCGTACACCGGTGAACAAGCCGACCTGATGGTCCACCAGCAGCAGCACGGTGTTGTCGCGCGACAGCAACGAGTACGGTGCGCCCGACGGAGCGACGGCATTCGTTGCAGGCGCGGCATCGGCTGTCTTGATCGCGACGGCGGACGAGGTGGCGACGGCTACAGCAAGAACCAAGGTTTTCGACAGGGTATGGAGTTTCATGATTTTCGTGAACGTTGGTATGGGAGAAGGCATCAGCAGATGACCGCCGTTGCCTTGTGGCCCGGTGCGCGACTGTCCCGGTTGACATGAATCATATTTACGCAACGATCATAAATAAATACACTTGATAACAACCTATCGTTTCCTGTGGGAAACGATCGTCGTTCAACTTACCTTTATCTGGAGTTCGCATGAACCCGCTGTCCGTCGACCTGAACGATCTGTATTTTCTGGTTCTGGTCATCGAGCATCGTGGCTTTACCGCAGCGGGTGAGGTACTCGGCGTCAGCAAATCCCATCTCTCACGCAGAATCACCGGGCTGGAAGCCAACCTCGGCGTTCGGCTGTTGCAGCGGACCTCGCGCCGGCTGAGTCTGACGGATGCCGGTCAGGCGCTCTACGAGCATGGCCGCGCGATGCTTGCCGAAGCACAGGCCGGCGAAGAAGCAGTCCGCCGCCGCACCTCAGAGCCGGCTGGCCTCGTACGCGCGAGCCTGCCCGTCGCGATCACGGACATCGTGCTGGCCCGCTTGCTGCCGCGTTTCATGTCGCGTTATCCGAAGGTGCGCCTCGCGATTCAGGCGAGTCACCGGCGGGTCGATCTCGTCGAGGAACATGTTGATGTGGTGGTGCGTGGTATGGGCCAGGAATCGGAGTCTTCCAGCCTGGTTCAGGCGCCGCTGTGTACGGCGCGCTGGGGCCTCGTGGCCAGTCCCGTCTATCTGGCGCAGACGGGGGGAATCGACGGGCCCGGTGCGCTTTCCCGTGACGATCTGCTGATCTACGCATCGATCGATGAGCCGGTGACCACACTGCGGCTGATCGGACCAGGCGGCGAGGTCGCGACACCCGTCACGCAACCCCGCGTGCAAAGCGACAATATCGCGACTCTGAAGGAAGCAGCGCTCGCCGGAATGGGTATTGCGAGCCTCCCGCTCTATGCCTGCGCGCGTGAGATCGAACAGGGAACATTGTGTCGGGTACTGCCGGAATGGCGTCCCAGGGAGGGGCGTCTGGTGGTGCTGTTCCCGACGCGCAGAGGCATGATGCCTGCGGTACGCGCGTTGGTCGACTTCCTGAAAGAGGAGTTGCCGCCCCTGCTGGGCTGACGGCTCCGTCGACCGGCCGGCGCGGGCTGACCTCGCTCCGCACCGGACGGCCGCATCAAGTCATCTTCGGCGCCGGCTTCTTCAGCCTGTACCCCTCGTCGGTCCTCTCCCACAGGTCCGGGCGCGCGGCAGGGACCAGGATCATGTTGACCCCCGAGCCGCCCTCGAACCGGAAGCCGAGCTTGCTGTAGGCTGCGCGCGATGCCTGATCGAGGTACTGCAGGTGGACCATTCCCGATCCGCCGTTCTTCACCGACGTGTTGACCGCCCCCTCGATGAGTGCCCCGCCCACGCCTTTCGAGCCGGGATGCGTCACGACGCCGTTGACGTGGACACTGCCATCCGTCAGCAGGTGGGACGTCATGACTCCCACTGGCTTGCCGCCATCCAGCATGTAGACGTGCTTCTGATCGCCCGTCATGTGCTCGCTGAGCACCTTCTCCGCGCTTGCGCCGCGATCGGTGCCCCGGAACCTTTGCATGTTCATCTGGAACTTGTGAGACAACGTGAACCACGACTGGGCGTCGACGAGGACAGGCCTGCCGTCCCATTTTGACTTCGCTGCGGCAGGCGCGGTACCCGCCGTCCTGGCCGGGGCGGCAGTCGGTGCGGCGCCGTGAATACCGGGCCGCTTCATCGGCGCCGGCGCTTGCGCCATTCCGGTCGGTCCCGTTGGACGATGAGTCGGGGGCGACGCCGGCATGCCGTGAGGCGACGTCGACGGATAGCCGGGCCGCAAGTAGTGAGACGGCCGTTCCAACGGTTGAGGTTGCGCCTGCGGCCTGGCGTGCGCGGACATCGGGGGTGGCGCCGCAGGGGTGGGGTTCGGCTTGTGAGATCCCCAGGGCGGCGGCTGTGTCGCCGTCGCCATGCCATAACCGCCGCCGGGCCTGAGCATGGGCGGCAACGGCGGGCGGGGTGGCAACTGCGGGCGGGGCGGTAACGGTGGGCGGGGCGGTAACGGCGGACGAAGCTGCGTCTGCGCGTATTGCGGTAACGCATGTTGCGGCATCGGCCCCACGTTGCTCGATGTGATCGGCACTGTACCCAGCAGTGCCGCCAACGGTTGTCGAGGCGGCATGGAGGGCGCGTCCGTCGGCCCGGAATCCCGCTTGTGCCGTCTCGGCATCATCCCAAGTGGTGGAGGAATGCCATACCGCGGCCCCGAAGCCGGCGCGTTCGTGGTTGCCGTCGTGGTCGCGGACGTCGTCGCCGGATTGTGACCCGGACGGAGCACGGCAGGGATGTTGCGGTAGATCGCCCGGCTGATCGGCAATGGCATGGTGTGCTCGTGATCAAATCAACGTCCCCGATGTTGGGCCGCGCAGACCGTGGGCGATGCGGGCGATGCGAACATGTGTTCACCGACGCGAAGCGAGGGTTGTTGACCGATCTGAGTTCGACAGCGGCGTGCGTTGCGTGCGGCTCAGCGTGCGGCTCATATGGAAAGCACAACTTCTTCGTTGTCAGACCATAGCCCGCTTTGTATAAATTGCGACCCATCACTGCATTCCCGCTAACCTGAACGGTTCAACATGCTGAACAAATTTCATCTCCGGCTTGCGACCCTGACGACGTTCGGCCTGCTCGCTTTTTCCGCTTTGGCAAAGGCCGACGGTCTTAGTGGAGCGCCCGCACCGTTCGATAAGGGCGGCGTCAGGATTGCGGTAGTGAACTTCGTAGACGGTGGCGACTGGCTACAGGCGTTCGAAGCGGGCAGCAAACGCCAGGCGCGTGCACTCAAGGTCGATCTGCGGATTTCGGAGGCTCGCCAGGATCCCAACGTGCAGCGGCAACTGATTGAACAGGCGATCACGCTGAAGGTAGACGGTATCGTCATCAACAACGGCAAGCCTGAGGCGCTCAAAGACGTGGCGCAAAGAGCGCTGGATGCGGGAATCAAGGTCGTCGCGTACGACGTTAAACTCGATAATCCAAAGATTCCGCAAATTGAACAGAACGATCGTGAGATGGCTCGCCTCGTGCTCGAACAGGCCGTGAAGGAGCAGGGCGACCGCTTCAAGGGAGGGGCGATTTACGTTGCCGGTTTCGCGCCGCTGGACCACCGCTACGCGGAATGGCAGGCGTTCGGCAAACAGCATGGCATCGCGGAAAAGGCGGTTTGGGGCGTAGTGAACGACTCCGTGCCTTCGTCCGTGGCCGATCAAACCAAGGCCGCCTTGCGCGCACATCCCGATATCACTGCCGTCTTTGCGCCTTGGGACGAATTCGCCCGCGGCGCTACGCTGGCAATCAACGAACTCGGTTTGCAATCGAAGGTGAAAGTGTACGGCGTCGATATTTCTACTTCGGATATCCAGGCAATTGTCGAACCGAACAGTCCGTGGGTGGCGACGGCCGCGACGAATGCCGCGGTAGTCGGGGAAGTGGCGGTGCGCGCGGTGAGTCTGCTGATTGCCGGCCAGAGTCCTGGTCAAATGGTGCTGGTCAAGCCGGCTCTCGTCACTCGTGCGCAGTTGATCGACAACCACATCGCCAGCATTGACCAGTTGGCTCAGAAGGTTCCCAGCTTTCGCGCCAGCGACGCTGCGTCGGCCTCCTGGATTCCCGCGGCACAACAGTGAAATAAAACGTGGCGCGGGCCCTGACTGGGCAGCCGTCGCCCGCTCCCCTTCCGGTTAAAGAGCTGACATGTCCGCACTACCCACGCCTGACTTCTCCTACCGGATGCGCCTGATCGGGCACACGGATCAGGGCGGACGCAGCGATGGCCTCCAGATCATGGTGCATCGCGGCTTTGCGTACGTGGCTCACCCCTGGTCGGGCGGATTTTCGATTGTCGACGTGCGCGATCCCTCGCGTCCTGCGCCAGCCGGTTTTGTGGCGGCCCCGCCCAGGACCTGGACTATTCACCTGCAAACGCACGACAATCTTCTGCTGGTCGTCCATGCGCTGGATTTATTTGCCGATGCGAGCTTCGTCGACGAACGGGCTTACTACTCAGGCTCGGTCGGCGAAACGTTAGGGACTGCCGGTCAAAGCGGTGGTTCGCCGCGCTCATGGTCGGCGGGCATGGCTATCTATGATCTGTCGAAGCCGGCGCAGCCACGTCAGATCGGGTTTTTTCCCGTCGACGGAGGGGGAATTCACCGGATCTGGTACGTGGGCGGCCGATGGGCTTACGTCTCGGCGTTGCTTGACGGGTTCACCGATTACATCCTTTTGATCGTCGATCTGGCCGACCCGACGCGGCCGGTCGAAGCAGGGCGATACTGGCTGCCGGGCATGAACCTGGCTGCCGGCGAGACGCCGGGTTGGGGCAAGGATCGCCGTTTCGGTCTTCACCATGCCGTCGTGTCCGGCGACACGGCTTACGCCTGCTGGCGTGACGGCGGGTTGACCCTGCTTGACGTTTCAGACCGTTCGGCACCGCGCTTGATCGTGCATCGCAACTGGTCGCCACCTTATGGCGGCGGCACGCATTCGGCGCTACCGCTGCCCGACAGGAATCTTCTGATCGTGGCTGACGAGGCCGTGGCCGACGAGGAGGCGGACGGGCGCAAGCATACGTGGGTGTTCGACGTCAGGGAACCCGCGAATCCTGTTTCAATTGCGACATTCCCGACGCCATCCGAAACCGACTTCCCCCGCAAGGGCGCACACTTCGGTCCTCATAACCTGCATGAGAACCGTCCCGGTTCGTTTGTTTCCTCCACGCTGATATTCGCGACCTGGCAGAACGCCGGATTACGCGTGTTCGATATTTCCGATCCCTATCAGCCACGACAAACCGGAGCGTTCGTGCCCGCTGCGCCCGTCCGGATGATCGACCGTAGGGTGCGTCCGCAGGTCATTCAGAGCGCAGATGTGTTTGTGGATGCGCAAGGTCTTGCTTACGTCACGGACAACAACGCGGGCCTGTCGATTATCGAATATGCAGGCTGACCGACGAGCGCCTTTATCATCCGCGGCATTGCGGTCGCGACGCTCATCCACTTGTGGGCCTTGAGAGGTTCGCCGCGGAGATTATCCGAAAACCCGAGCCCATGCTGCTCGAAGGCGACGCGCGCGGTTTTCAAAAAGATACGAGGCAACCAGCGCCAGGAGACCTGAAATAGCGCCCGTCACGATGTGCTCGATATAGGGGGTGCGGTAATGACTGACGTGCGAATAGGCGTCGCCTACCGCAGTCAGAAAGCCGACGACAAGCGCATTGCCGTATCGATTCGTATAGAGCTTCGCCGCAGGGGTGAAGGTCAAAAGTACGGCCAGCAGTCCGGTAAGCAGACCGGTATGGAATGCAATCGTCCAGTGGGCG
Source organism: Paraburkholderia xenovorans (assembly GCF_046030735.1). Lineage (GTDB taxonomy): Bacteria > Pseudomonadota > Gammaproteobacteria > Burkholderiales > Burkholderiaceae > Paraburkholderia > Paraburkholderia xenovorans_A. The sequence continues at coordinate 119,087 of NZ_JAQQBV010000011.1, read as the reverse complement.
AGGCTCATGACATTGCCCCAGCTCCCCGGCATGCAAGTCATACACGCGCTGGTCGGCTGCCAGAAACGCTGGATAAACAGCATGGCGCGGCGCTTCCACTCGGTTGACATGATGTATTTCCATCAATGCCGTTGTCACGGCCGACGCCACCACAGGCTTCGTTGCAGCGGTTTCCAGACATTTTAGCCCGTGTGCCGCCCCGCATCCACGCCTATCGGATTGCCGCCGGCATCGTTCCGGCGTTTCTTCGGCAAGTGAACAGTTCCCGCTTGCGCTTACCTGGACACGTCCTTGCCAAAATACTTGTGAGATATTTTCTCGTACGTGCCGTCCGCCTTGATATCGGCAAGGGCCTTGTTGATCGCGGCCTGCAGTTCAGGATTGCCCTTGCGAAGGAGTACCGCGGACTCTCCACTGTCGCCCGAATTGTCGATCGCAACGATTTTCACTTTCGCATCCGGCTTGTGCTTCTTGAAGTCGAGGAACGTCAGCGAGTCATTCACGGTCGCCTCGACCCGGCCCGAGAGCAGGAGTCCGATCGAGTCGTTGAAGTCCTGCATCGCGACCAGATCGGCACCGTGATCTTTTGCGATTTTCCCGTAATTGCTGGTCAATGCATCGGCGGTCTTGCGGCCTTTGAGATCATCGAAGCTCCTGATCGTCGTGTTATCCGAACGCACGATCAGCGCTGCATGCGAGGCGATGTACGGGTCGGAGAAATCGTATTTGACCTTGCGCGCATCGGTCACCGCGACCTCGTTGATGACGGCGTCGTAGCGGTTCACGTCGAGACCCGCGATCAGGCCATCCCATTTGCCTTCGACGAACTCAGGCTTCACGCCGAGACGCTGAGTGATCGCCGTTGCGATTTCCACATCGAAGCCGGTTAGCTTGCCGGAGTCGTCGTGGTACGTGAAGGGTGCATAGGTCCCTTCGGTGCCGACTTTGAACACGCCGGCGGCTTTGATCTGCGCAAGCTCGTTCGCGGCGAATACAGGGCTTGCTGCGACCACTTGCAGCAGGGCGATCAGAAGGATGGATCGAATTGACTTCATGAGAGCGTGTTCCGTGGAGAGGGGTGTGTGTGGCTTCGAATCACCAACGTGGGTGCTCGGGATGAAACACTGGCTTGAACAGGTAGCGTCGCGCGATCTGGCCATATCCGCGATAGTAGAAATTCCCGTTGCCTTCGAGAGACGCTGCGCGGTTGCGACGAAAATGTCTGCGGATCTCGTACCTTCGAGAGACGCTGCGCGGTTGCGACGAAAATGTCTGCGGATCTCGTACCACGGCATCGTCGGTGACACGTGATGGACGTAGTGAATATTGTTGTAGAGGTAGAGCAACCCGAACACCGCGTTCGATTCGACAATAGCGACGCGCTCGTGAGGGGCGTTTCCCCACCGGTGCTCGGTGAACGTACGAAGTTGACCCAGCATCATGCCCGGGTAGACAAAGAACAGCAGATATTCACCCAGCCCCATGTGACACACCACTATCACGTAATAGAGAATCGGCACGATGCTGATCAGATGCGTCAGCCAGATTCGTAGATCTGAGTAATTGCCTGCTGCCAGCTTGCGGGCTTCGTTGCGCACGAGCTTGTATAAGCGCAGAAATGGGCCGAATAGCAGGCGAACCGCGAGCGTTTGATTCGCCAGATAGATTGCGCGCCAGAGTGCGCCGTACCTGTTCCAGGTAGAAGGCGAATGGTAGGCGCTTTCGGTATCTTTCTCAGGATGAGTCAGATGGAAATTCACGTGATGCGTGCTATGACTCCTGTGATACATCGGATAGGGAAGCCATAGGTTCAATGGCGGCCATACCAATGCCCAGCGCAATGTCCTGGGAATGTGACGCATGGCGTGAATGGCCTCGTGCTGCAACGAGAAATGCAATTGCGCGACGTAACCGCCCAGCAGGAATAACAACCAGGCCGGAATATCCGCATGCCAACGCACCAGCAGAGCCCAGGCTGAATAGAGGAGTAACGCCAGCACGAAAGTAGGTACTTCGTATCGTTGCCACCACCGAGCCGGGTTAACCGGATGTGAGGTCTTAAGTCGGGAGGCTGTCATTCAGGTAAGTCGACTTGGGTGATTCGGGAACAAGACGATTGATTAACGTTGAGCGCTGAATATATCGCGGCCGCCGCACGGTTGTTATCTCGATTGCCCTATAGCAAATGCTAAAAGCTTTGTTTTATGTCGTATTCGAAACTGGTAGCGTGGCGGTCTGGAGCGGCGTTTGGGGCTTGAGTTTTCCTATATTGGACTCCGTTCGGAACGTGGCTGCTTTTCCAATCCAGTACCAGACTGCAATGACCACTTCCGGAATCTCTCCTCATACGCTTCAGCAATTGCTGACAGGTACGCACGAACTAGCGTTGCTCGATGTGCGTGAGGCCCGTCAATTTGTGGGCGGACATTTGAATCTCGCCCGGCTGGCGCCGTTGTCCACGCTCGAGCTGGAAGTCGGCGAACGGGTTCCCAGAGCGACGACGCCGATTGTTCTGATCGACGATCGCGATGCCGACGGCCCGGCACACCGTGCAGAGGCGCTACTGAAGCGTCTCGGTTATAAGGACGTGCGTGTGCTCGCGGGCGGGATGGCTGCCTGGGACGCGGCCGGACTCCCCAGGATCGACGGCTACGGCAGCCTTGTCAAAGCCTTTGGTGACCTGGTTCGTCAACACTACGCGACGCCCTCTATTCGCGGTGCCGATGTGCGAGCAAGGCAGGCAAACGCCCAGCGAACCCACTTGATCGACGCAAGGCCGCGTGCGGAATTCGAATTCCTTTCGCTGCCCGGAGCCGATAATTACCCCGGCACGGAGCTGTCTCTTCGCGAGTGGTCCGCAAGCACACCGGACCGCTTATGGGCGATCAATTGCTTTAGTCGAACCCGCGGCATTATCGGCACCACGACGTTGCGGGTACTCGGACGCAAGGACGTGGCCTTCCTCGAAGACGGCGTCATGCAGTGGGCACTGGAGCGCGCGCCAGTGGTGCAAAACGCGCAGGTGACCGAGACGCTGCCCATCGCATCCGAAGCGACGCTACATAGTCGGGCCGCTGCGTTGATCGCCCGCTACAACCTGTCCGTTGTTCAACCCGGTGATGTCACGCGTTTCCGTGCTGAAACCGATCGCACTTTATATACGTTTGATCTCAGACCTGCATCTGGAAGTGACACAGCCCAGGTGCCTGGCGTGCGAAGCATGGCGGGTGGCCAGTTGCTCATGCACTTCGAGAACCTCATTGGAACGCGCAACGCACGCATTGTGCTTATCGACGATTCTCACCGCCTGCGCGCGGCGGTGACCGCCTTCTGGCTGGCTCAACTGAATCAGGCTGAAGTCTTCATTCTCGACGGCGAATTCCCGGTCGATCAAACGTACGAGCACGGCAAGATTGCTGACGCCAGCAATGTGGGCGACGGTTTAACGCCTGAGAGTGTGGTTGAGCTTTTGACGTCGCGACACGCACAGGTCGTCGATGTGGGCCCTAGTCTCGATTACGAGCACAATCATTTACCCGGTGCCTATTTCGTTCTTCCGTCGGCGTTGGATCGGCTATCGCCGTTATTAGCTACAGGTTACCCGATCGTCTTCACGTCGCCTGACGGGATCGCGGCTAGTCTTGCGGCCCGCGACGCACGTGAACGTTGGCCTGACAACCGCTTTTCGTGGATATTGAACGGCACCCAGGCATGGCAAGCGCAGGGTCTGCCGACCGAGCAGAGTTGGCAGCCGTCACAACTGTTGAGCCCATTCGATGACGATTGGGGATCGGTCATGCGGGTGGCGGGCCCCCGCCGGGATCGGGCGTGGGCCGACTACCTCATATGGGAGCGCGAACTCAGTGCACGGGTGATCCAGGATCCCGCTGTGCAGTTCAAGCTTTTTGAGGTGTCCGACGCGTAGATCGCAAGCGCCAGCCGCAGCAACAATGACGATTTGATGCGACCTCGTTGGACGCGTACGTGCATTGCGTACGCAAGGGCGACGGATCGAAGCGGCCGGAACGCCGGGCGGCCGATTCAGCAGCGCGCGGCCCGCTCCGATTTTCTCGGATTCGGTAAGGGTGCATTGCAAAACGAGGCAATGATCGCGCGCCTACCTGCCTGCATAATTGCCGACGTGACGGATCTAGCTCCCGGCTGGGGCGAAACCGGACTCCTCATCTGGCGATCCGTCGCGCTTCTCCCTCCCGCTGCCATTGCCCCGCGTTCGCGTTTCTTCGAAACTTGCCGTCGCGGCGGCCTTATTTGTCTATCCACACATTCGTCTACAATCGTTCGCTTAACGCGCGGGCGCTGTTCCTGTCAGCCGCACACGGCGCGTCATTCAGGAGACGACATGCTTGATCTTTCGACGCTAGGCACCTTTGTTGCCGTTGTACTCGGGCTCTTTCTGATTCCCGGTCCGGCTGTATTGCTTGTGTTGACCCGTACCGTGCATGGTGGCCGCAAGGCAGGCATCCTCACCGGACTTGGCGTTGCGGTCGGCGATTTCATTCATACGTTGGGCGCATCGGTCGGTTTGTCGGCGCTGCTGATGACGTCGGCGCTCGCTTTCAATGCAGTGAAGTTCGTCGGCGCCGCGTATCTGGTCTATCTGGGCGTGCGCGCTTTGCGCGAGAAGCAGGTGAGTGCGCAGCGACCGGCGCTCCCGCCGGTGTCCGCTTCGAAAGCCTTTTTTCAGGCCATTCCCGCCGAAGTGTTGAACCCGAAGACCGCGCTGTTTTTCCTCGCGTTCCTGCCGCAGTTCGTCCACCCGGAACACGGCTCGACGTTCCTGCAGTTCTCCACGCTCGGGCTGATTTTTGTCGGCATGAGCGCGCTGTATACAACACTTATCGTTCTGACGATTCGTCCGCTGGGCAGATTCGTCAAACGTCTGACGTGGCTTGCGCGCTGGCAGAACAAGATTATCGGCGTGCTGTTCATCTCGCTCGGGCTGCGCGTCGCGACGCAAACGCGCTGATACGTTCAGCTCAGTGCGAGCATGATTGAAGTGGAGATCACGATGATGAAAAGACAGGCGGCGGTCAGCACGTCGTAGGGATAGTTCATATCTTGGCTCTGGCGTGGCGGGCGGATGAGTCATCATAGGGGCAACGGTTCCACGCGACTGTCAACTATTGCAAAGCCCGCTGCTATCCGGCTGCACATGAATCGGAGAGTAAGACATGACCGCCACGTTATTGCCCCGCGACGCCCGCGTGCAGCCCATCGAGTTCTGGTTCGACTTCGGCAGCAACTACAGCTACCTCAGCGTGATGCGTATCGAGGCTCAGGCCGCGAAGCTGGGCGTACCGATTCATTGGCGTCCCTTTTTGCTGGGACCGATTTTCCGCGCGCTCGGCTACGACAACTCGCCCTTCGTATTGCAGAAGCAGAAGGGCGCGTATGTATGGAAGGACATGGAGCGGCAATGTCGCAAATACGGCCTCGCGTGGACGCGTCCGGGTACTTTTCCGCGGGCCGCGTTGCTCGCGATGCGTGTGGCGCTCATCGGCTCCGGGCAAGCGTGGATCGGTGCGTATTGCCGCCACATCATGCAACTGAATTTCGTCCACGATCGCGACGTCGGTTCGATCGACGTGGTGAGCGAAGCGCTCGATCAACTCGGGTTGCCCGCTCGACAACTGATCGCCGAAGCGCAAAGCGACGCGAACAAACTGCGCTTGCGTGAACAGACGGAAACAGCTGCGGCCAGGGGTATTTTCGGTGCGCCGACTTTTTTTGTCGGCGATGAAATGTTCTGGGGCGACGATCGGCTGGACGATGCGCTGGCGTTTTGCGTCGCTGCCTGAGTTAAAAGACCACGAGTATCTGCTGAAGGCGTAAAAGTTTCAGTCGTCGCCGTGCTGGAAGCGGCGTCCCGGAATGTGCGACATCATCGCCTGAGCGATTTCGAGTGGGGTGCTTTCCGCCGGCACCACGCGCCGTCTCGATTCGGGCGTGTCGTTCATCGTCCATTCGACGAGCCGGTACGAACGCCCCCACGGCGGTTGCAACGGATCGGAGACCTTGCATGAGTGGATCTGGCGCACCCATTCGTTGCCGGGCATGGCGCGCAGTTGCTCGAATACCGTGTCTTCAACCATTGTTCGACTCCTTCTTCGCAGGCAGGCAGTGCAGCTTTGGGCGCGTCGGCGACATCCCGGAGAAAAAGCGCCGCCGATGTTCTGGCGGCTTCCAACAGGGGATGTTGTGCGCCATATTTACAGGGAAGAATTAAGCGAGACTTAAGATTGCTTAAGTGGTCAAAAGCGATCAAAACGCGCGAGTGCCATGTGCGACTGCGGCGCACGACATAACTTTTGCGTAAAGACGCTCACGCTGCGTCGAGCGTGCTGACCGGCGCGGCCAATCGTGTGCATCTCGCGCACACCCGATCCGCGCCCTCAAGACCTCGGCGAATCGGCCGTTATTAAAGCGGTTGGGGCCGCAGCCCCGTTCTGCCTTCGGGCCGCACTTCATAACGTGACGAATCTCGCCCAAACGCCGCTCTCCGACCGCCTGCGTTCGCTCGTCGATACGGTGCAGCACAACGAGCGCACGCTGCGCCGCTTCCAGAACGTCGAGTTGCGGTTAATCGGCGCACAGGATTTCGCGTCGTTTCTCGACACGCTGTTCAGCCATCTGCCGCAGGAATTCTCGCTGGCGAGCGTGACGTTATGGCTCGACGATCGTGCGCCGATGTTGCTCGATTTGCTTGAACCCGCCGCGCTGGACGCACTGGATCAAAGCGGCTTGAAGACTTCGCGCGAGGGCGGTCTTGCCGCGCAAGGTCTGTGCGAAAACGGCCGGCCGTGGCTCGGCCGTGCGCGCGAACTGGACCAGCCGTTATGCCGCGCGTTCTTCGGCCAAGCCGACGCGCCGGCCAGCGCGATCCTGCTGCCGCTTGCGCTCGGCAACAAGGTCAGCGGTTATCTGTGTCTTGGCAGCGACGACCCCGCGCGTTTCGCCGAAGGCATGGGCACGGACATCCTGGAGCGCTTCGCGAGCATCGTCACCGCGAGTCTGGACAATGTCGCGCATCGCGAGCGGCTCAAGCAACTCGGCATGACCGATGCGCTGACCGGTCTCGCCAACCGCCGCTACTTCGACGAACGGCTGCGAGAGGAAGTGATGCGCGCGGTGCGCTACGGTGTGCCGGTCGCGTGTCTGTTTATCGATATCGACCGTTTCAAGCGTATCAACGACACCTACGGCCACCAGACCGGCGATCGCGCTTTGGCCGTCGTGGCTGCTTGCGTACGGCAACAGGTGCGTCTGGGCGACACGGTGGCGCGCTACGGTGGCGAGGAATTCGCCGCGCTGGTGCAAGGCGATCGCGCCGACGCGTTGACGGTCGCCGAGCGCGTGCGGCTGGCTGTGGAACGACTGGCGTTACAGGACGATCACGGCGAACGCATTGCGCTGACCGTGTCGATCGGCGTGGCGGCGCGCACGGTGAGCGGTTCGAGCGCCGAGGCGGCCGCGTTCGGCGTCGCGATCATGGAAGAGGCCGATCGTGCGATGTATCAGGCCAAGCGCAACGGCCGCAATCGCATCGAGGCGCTGGTGCAAAGCGCCGGCGAGAGCGGGCAGCGTTAGCCGCCGCGGCCGGCGCTGGCTACCACCGGGTGGCCCGCGTCACGCATCCGGCGGCACGCCCAGCAATTGCAGCGAGCCGCCCGTCACCGCGCTGAACACGGGGCCGGCCACCGTGCCGCCATAGAACGCTTTACCGGCGGGATCGTCGATCATCACCGCGACGATCAGCCGCGGGTCGCTCATCGGCGCCATTCCGACGAATAATGCGCGATAGCGGTTTTTCGCGTAGGTCGTACCGACCTGTTTGCGCGCGGTGCCGGTTTTGCCGCCGATCCGGTAGCCTTCTACGGCCGCGGCGCGGCCCGTGCCGCCAGGGCCGGTCGCCATTTCCAGCATCGTGCGGATCGCCCGCGCGGTGGTGGGAGTCGTTACCACGTGGCCGTTTTGCGCGGCTTGCGGGTCCGAAATATTTTGAGTCCCCGGCGTTCCCTGCGCCCCTTGCGTGCCTTGAGCACCCCCGCCGTCGCTCAACAGACTCACTGGATGCATCGTGCCGTCGCCCGCATACGCGGTATAGACCTGTGCGATCTGCAACAGCGACGTGGACAGCCCGTAGCCATAAGCCATGGTCGCCTGTTCGATCGGGCGCCAGCGTTTATAGGGACGCACCTTGCCGGACGCGACGCCCGGAAAGGTCAGTTCCGGCCGCAAGCCGAGCCCGTATTCCTGGTACTTGTTCCAGATGGTTTCGGCCGGCAGATTCAGCGCGAGTTTGGCGAGCGCAATATTGCTCGACTTCTGCACCGCTTCGGCCACCGTCATCACGCCGTGATTCGACGTGTCGTGAATCACGGCCGGGCCGATCTTGTACCAGCCCGGCGCGGTGTCGATCGTGCTTTGCGGCCGCACCTTGCCCTGATCGATCGACAGCGCGACCACCACCGGCTTGATCGTCGAGCCCGGTTCGAACGTGTCGACCACCGCGCGATTGCGCAGTTGCCGGCCGGTCAGACGGGCCCGGTCGTTCGGATCGAAGCTCGGATAGTTGGCGAGCGCCAGAATCTCGCCATTGCGCGCGTCGAGCACGACCACGCTGCCGGCTTCCGCATGATGCTTCGCGATCGCGTCTTTCAGCTGCGCGTACGCGAGCTGCTGGATGCGCCGGTCGATCGTCAGGTGGATCGTGTCGCCGTTCTGCGCGGGCACCAGCGGCCGGGTTTCGGAGACGACGCGGCCCAGCCGGTCGCGGATCACTTCGCGCTGGCCCGGCACGCCGAGCAGGCGTTCGTTGGCGGCCAGTTCGACGCCTTCCTGGCCGTTGTCCTCGATATCCGTGAAGCCGACCACGTGGGCCGCCGATTCGCCTTCAGGGTAGAAGCGCTTCGAGTCCGCGATCTGCGTGATGCCGGCGAGGCCGAGCTTGCTCAGGTGTTCGGCGGTGTCCGCATCCACCTGGCGTTTGAGCAGCACGAAGATCTTGTCGCCGCTCAGACGCCGGCGCAACTCCGCGAGCGGCAGATCGAGCAGCTTCGAGAGCGGCGGGAATGCGGCTTCGTCGAGCAGCTTCGGGTTGGCCCAGATTTCGTAGGTGGCGAGGCTGACCGCGAGCATCGAGCCGTTCCGATCGACGATCCGCCCGCGCGTCGCGTCGAGTTCGAGGGTGCGCTGGTAGCGCTTTTGCCCCTGATTGACGTAGAAGTCCTGGTTGACCACCTGCACCCAGAATGCGCGGCCCGCGAGCGACGCAAACGCGCCGAACACCAGCAGCACGACGAACTTCGAGCGCCACATCGGCAGGCGCGCGGCCAGCAAATGGTTTTTTGCCACGGGCGCGTACGGATCGTGCGACTGCGATTTCTTCTTCTGAGTCATGGGTGCCGATAGAGAACAGCGGGTTGAGCTCGCACCGCCGGAATCGGCGGCGGTGAATACGTTGAGGTGCCGGCGCACGTGCTGCCGCTCCGATTGTAATTAAAACGTAATGTGTAAGCGAGTTTCATGCAAGCGAGTCGTGACTGAACAACACGCTGCAGACCGTGCCGCCGCGGGGCGCGGCGACCGTATCGAGGGAATACGGGCGGAAGCTCCAGCCGACGACGCGCACAAAAAAGCCGCGCGGACTTTGAAAATCCGCGCGGCTGATTCGTTGAATGGATGCGTCGAGTCCGACGCGGCGTGTTGAAGGGGCGCTCTCCGCCTGTCGAGCGCCTTCTTTTTTGTCTTCTGAACCGGCGGGCGGGTCAGGCCGGCAACGCGAAACTCGCAATCGCGTCGCGCAGCACGCTCACCTGGTCCTTCAGCGAGTGCGCGGCGGCGGCGGCCTGTTCGACCAGCGCCGCGTTCTGCTGCGTGACCTGATCCATTTCGCCGACCGCGCGATTCACCTGTTCGATACCCGCGCTCTGCTCGCGCGACGCGCTGCTGATCTCTTCGAGGATTTCGTTCACGCGGCGCACCGACTGCACGATCTCGCCCATCGTCGAACCGGCGTTGGCGACCAGCGACGCGCCGGCTTCGACCGTATGCGTCGAGGTTTCGATCAACGCCTTGATTTCCTTCGCCGCGGTGGCCGAGCGTTGCGCGAGGCTGCGCACTTCTGCCGCGACCACCGCGAAGCCGCGTCCCTGTTCGCCCGCGCGGGCCGCTTCGACGGCCGCGTTGAGCGCGAGGATGTTGGTCTGGAACGCGATGCCGTCGATCACGCCGATGATGTCGCCGATCTGCCGCGAGCTGGTAGTGATTTCGCCCATCGTGCGAACCACGTCGTCGACGACGCGGCTGCCGCGCGTGGCGACGTCCGCGGCCTGACCGGCGAGTTGCGCCGCCTGCAACGCGCTGTCCGCGTTCTGCTTCACATTGACCGTCATCTGATCCATGCTCGACGCGGTCTGCACGAGCGCCGCCGCCTGTTCCTCGGTGCGTTGCGACAGATCCGTATTGCCGGCGGCGATTTCGGTTGCACCGATGTTGATGTTGTCGGTACCCAGACGCACGCGCGAAACCGTGTCGACGAGGCCGGCTTGCATCGTGTGCAGCGCGTGCAACAGGCTACGGGTGTCGTCGCGCTGCACCGGCAGACGCGTGGCGAGATTGCCGCGCGCCATCGACTGCGCGGCTTCCACGGCCACTTCCAGATCGCCGCCGAGCGAACGGCGGATGCTGCGCAACACGAGCAGCATCACCAGCGTCGCGATCGAGCCGAGCGTCACGGTGATCACGAGCCAGCGCAGCAGGTTCGCGTAGAACGCGGCCTGCACGTCGTCCATATACATGCCGGTGACGATGTACCAGTCCCATGGCGCGAAGCGCATCGCGAAGCTGGTCTTGGCGACGGGTTTGTCGCTGCCCGGCTTCGCCCACAGATAGTCGACGAAGCCGCCGCCGTCGCGATTGCCCGCGGCGACGATATCGGTGAACAGGTGATGGCCCGCGGGGTCGGTGAATTGCGCGAAGTTCTTGCCGACCATGTCCTTCTTGAACGGATGCATCAGCATCACCGGTTGCGAGTCGTTGACGGAGATGTAGCCATCCTTGCCATAACGCATCGCCGCAAGTGTGTCGAGCGCCTGCTTTTTGGCTTCGTCTTCGGTGAGCGTGTGTTGCTGCGCGAGCGTGTAGTAACGGTTGACGATGTGATTAGCCTGGTCGATCAGCGCGGTGAGTTGATCGCGGCGGTCCGAGATCATCGACGCGCGGTTTTGCCATGCGCCGAAGCCGCCGATCAGGATCAGGCCGGTCCAGAGGACCGCGATCATCGACGCAAGTTTCCTGTTCAGAGTCATAGCAATCTTTTTGCCTTCGCGAGGGGTTCCGCTTTTCAGCGAGTGGCTTGGTGATTACTGTGTTTACGGCTTGACGCACTACGCATGCAGACAGGGGAAACCCTTGTGGGATTGGTATGAGCAATGCGGGTTTGATGGCCGCTCAGGGCGCGAGAGTGTTTGTCGACCTCGACGCCGACGTCACTGCCGCCGCCATTGCTGCCGTCGGCAAACCCGGTGGCGGACCGCTGTCCGGCAGACTCAGCATCGGCATCGAACTGGGACAACGGAACGTAGTGAGCACGTCGCTCGTCAGCGGATTGGCGACGCTTCCCGCACTGGCGAGATCGAGCACCGCCTTGCGCCCGTCGAATTCGAACTCGACGCGGGTGCGCCCCGGCGTGGCCGTCGGCACAACCCGTCCCTTGCGCAGTAGACGCATCAGCGCCCAAGGTCCATCCGTCGCAAGGGTCGACGTTTCGGGGCGAATGCGCGGACTGGCTGTGATTTCCGCATGCACGCCGCCGCGCGGGCCAGGCCAGTTCACCGCGAGCGGGGCCACGGGGCCGTGCTGATACAGCATGCTTTGACCGTCGATGTCGATCGCGAGTGTCGTCACGGTCGGATCGAGTTCGGGCACGCGAATCTCGGTCTTCCACAGAAGCTGCTTGCCCTGATCGCCGAAAAACATGTCGCGAATCTGCCGCGCGTGCTGGAACGGTTCGAGCTCGGGGCCCTGAACCGGCTCGGTGGCGCCCGGCAGCGTGCGGTAACGCCACGGTTTGGCCGATGTATCGACGAACGGTGCGAGGTTCTTCACGAAGAAATCGTCGATCACGCCGCCCTGCGCGAAGACCCGTGTGAGATCGTCGACACCCACGTCGCGCGCACTGTCCGGCGCGAAAGGGTAATTGCCTTCAATCGTCACGCGGCACGTATCGCTGACCACGGCCTGCATCTGCCGCGAAAGCAGTTGGCCGATCCCCTGGTTGACTTCATGCGAACCCTGCACCGACAGGCCGAGCAACACCTCGCGAAACGGCGCGGGCATCGTGTTAGCCGCCATCTTCAGTTTCGCCGCGGCGTCGCTCAGCGGCGGCATGCTGTTGTTCGCGATTGCGTTGTCCGCGACGGTCAGCGCGGTGTAGTAATCGTCGAGCAGGCTCGTCACGCCGTCGAGGCCCGTCTTGCCGGCCTGGGCATTCGGCGGCGGATTGCTCGCGGACGTATCGGCGCTGCCCGTCACCATCTCGCGCAATGCGGCGAAATGGCTGTCGACCAGTTCGCGTTCGATGCGCTCTTCCGCGCGAATCCCCAATGCCTGATCCGCTTTCTGGCTGAGCTGGTCGCCTGTTTTCTGCAGCAGGGAGCCGTTGGCCGCCGCGATCGATTGCGTAAGCGTCGTTTCACGCACGGCGGCGCGAGCGAGCCGTGTCAGCGGCGAATCGGGCGCCGCAATCTGGCGCAGCACCTGCAGGTCGAACGCGAGACTCGTCCCGGCGACCGTGCGGACATCGCCAAGAAAAACGTCCCACTGCTGTGCATATTCGGTCAGATAGAGGCGGCGAATGGCGGCCGTTAGCGGATCGTCGGTGCCCGTTATGGTGCCGACGATTTCAGCCGTTTTTTTTTGAGCCTCGCCGAGATACGAACGTCCCATCACCCACGCGTCGTCGTCGCGGGCCTGCTGCACGAACTCGGGCAAACGCTTGTCGAACAGATTGCGGTAGCCGTCGAACGTGAAGAGGCCGGGCACGCCGCGCGACAGCGGCGCGCCGCTTGCGCGCGTGAAGACCGTGCCGGCTTGCGGGCCAATTGCACGGAGCAGCGTGAACTCGTCGGGCGCTTCCTTCTGCATGTCCGCTTTCGCGCGATCGTAGAGGCGTTGGGTGGCATTGCTGCCGTCGAGAAATGCGCGCGCCTGCTGGATCAGCGCGTCGTTGCGGATCAGCGGTGAGCGAACGATACGCTCGCCTGAGAAAAGCAGCTCGATATGTCCGATCATCGATGCCCGTCCGCCGAAGATCGATGCGCTGTCGTTCTTCGCCCAGTCTTCGAGCACCCACGCCTTGATGTCCGTCGCGTTGAATTTCGCGTTGTCGTAGAGCATCAGGTAGACGCGCAGCGCGTCGTAAGTCGCTTTGGCGTCCCTGTTTGCCGCCGATTGTGCAATGACGTCCTCCATGCGATGAACGATCGACGGCAGCAGCAGCGTGTCTTCGAGCGCGCGATACGTTTCGCGACTCGCGTCGACGACACCGGGCGCGCTGTAGAGGCCGTAGCGAAAGCGGCTATCCGGCGCGGAAAGATCGAGTCCGGTGAAGCTCGGCAGCGAGTGCGCGTCGCCGAGCGTATCGGGAACCGCATCCGCTTTCGGCTCGCGGTAAAGCTGCGCGACCTTTGCGGCAAGCGCTTGCGTCTTGTGCGCGATCGCATCGAGATAGCCGCTGTTGTTGCCGAAGCTCACGCGTATGCCCATCGCGAGCCAGACGAACAGTACGACACCGAGCGTGTGACCGACGAGGCGCAGCAGGCGGAAACGATACTCCCAGCGCAGATTGGGACGCACCAGATGCGCTTCCGGCACGATGACTCTGGCGAAGAGATCGCGCAGAAAGTAGCTATGGTTTGCGGTGGGTTGCGCCAGGCTCGTTGCGAGTGGATGACCGCGGCCGGTCATCAGACGCTGCACGACGGTGAGCGGTTCCGCGACGACCGGCTCGCCGCCTTGCCGTGCGCTCGTGAAGTAGAGGCCACGCAGCGTCGCGTGATGCTGGGTGTCGTCGTAGCGTGAATCGACGAACAGTTGCGCAAGCAGTTCTTCGAGTGGCGTGGATAGCGCGGCGAATGCTTCCGGCAGCGCTGCAAGGCGCCGGCGACGACCGAGGTCGTATTCGTCTTCGAGACGTGTGTTTATGCCGCTTGCCACGCGTGTTGCAAGTTGCGTGAGTTCATCGTGGCAGACGGTGGCGAGATCGTGCTGAGCCGCTGGGTCTGCGTTGACCGGTAGCGTGAATCCCCACAACTGCGCGCGATGTTCCTCGGTCAACGATGCGAAGTAGTCGGCGAATCCTGGCAGCCGGTCCATTTGCGTAATCAGCAGATAGACAGGAAAGCGGATGCCGAGCCGGGTGCGCAGATCGGCCAGCCGTTCGCGCAACGCGCCGGCTTCGGCGGCGCGTATTGCCGGATCGGGTGAGCTCAGGACGTCGACGCTGATCGCGAGTACTGCGCCGTTGATCGGCGCGCGCGGGCGATGGCGGCGCAACAGGTTCAGGAAACCGTGCCATTCGTCTTCGTCGATGAGCCGGCGGAGGTCGGCTTCGTCGGGAGGGGAGGCTGTGTCGCGGTCGGTGTTTTTTGCGGTGGTGTTGTCGGTGTCGTCACCGTCGGTGCGTTTGTCCACCGGTGTGAGGAAAGGCTGCGTCAAAGGCTGCGTCGACGCACCATGCCGCGTGTAATAGCCCGCGGTGTCGATCAACACCGCGTCGTTCGATAACCACCAATCGACATTCTTCGTGCCGACCGATGCAGCGCCCGTGCGCGGCGTCGCCGCGCCGGCCGCGAACGTGAGTCCGGCGTTCAGCAATACACTCGTTTTACCGGACGATGTCGAGCCTATCGCAATGAACCACGGCAGTTCGTACAGATAGCGCGTGCCCTGAAAGAGACGCGCGAGGCCCCGTGCACCGGTCCGCAAGGACTTCAGGCGTGCAAGCGTCGCGTCGATACGCGCTTCGACTTCCCTCAGCCGGCCGGCGGCCGGCGACGCGCTCTTTTTCTCGCCGAAGCGCAGCGCCTTTTCGAGGAATGCGTCGTCGCTGCGCATTTTCTGCCAGAGCCAGTACAGCCCGAAAGCCGCGAAGATCAACAGCACGACGGTAATGGCGACGACACGTGCCGGGACGGAGGCCAGTGGCTCGACGCGCCCGAAACTCAACAACGGCCCTGCGTACCAGACGAGCAGACACAGCAGCGCGGCAAACACGACGCTGGTCGAGCGGCCCTTGAGCCAAAGCAGCACGCCGACCAGCAAAAGCGCGATCACGAGGACCCGCATGCCGATGCTCGCGAGAGGCTTGAGGCCGCCGAACGCGAAAAAGGGCCCCAAAAACCAGATCACCAGTCCGACGACCACGAGCGCGACGAACACAAGGAACCAGCGCGATACCAGAAACGACAACTTCTTCATCGTTGAATCCCGATGGACATAAGATTGCTCAGCGTGTGACCGTGATGGAGACGCGGCGGTTCAGCGCACGGCCTCGCGCGGTCGTGTTGTCGCCGATAGGGTTCGCGTCGCCTTTGCCGAGCGCTTCGAGCCGCGCCGCGGCCACGCCCGCTGCCTGCAACATCTGCATGACCTGGGTCGCGCGTTCTTCGGAGAGCGCGTCGTTCGATGCGAACTGGCGGCTTTTGATCGGAATGTTGTCGGTGTAGCCGGCGATCGTGACCTTGCCGGGCACCTTGGCAATTTCATGTGCGATCTTGGCGATCAGCGGCGCCATCGATGCGTCGACGTTGACACTGCCCGGCGGGAACATCGCGTCGCCGCGGAACGTCACTGAACTGTGGCGCGCGTCTTCATCGACGCTGACGGTGCCGGCAGCAATCTCGTTCTTCAGCAGTTCCTTGAGATGCGGCAACTGTGGCGCAGGAGGCGGCGTCATATGGCCGATATCGGCGATCTGTTTTTCGAGGGCCGCGCTGTGCTCGAGTAAATGGTATTTGAACCAGCCGAACAGCCCGAGCAGCACGAACCCGAGCACGGCAAACGTGATCCAGACCGGCAAGTCGTAGAAAGACATGCGTCGCCCGTGTGCGGCGGATTGCGCGTGCGGCGACAACGCGATCGGCACGACGCCCCGGTGAGTCTGGATCTCGTTGTAGAGCCGCTGGCGCACGGCGTCGTGCTTGCGGGCGCCATCGGCTTCGTGGCGGTAGCGGCCCATGAAGCCGAGGCTCAGAATCCGGTAGATGACTTCGAGAAGATCGAGGTGTTCGTGAGGCTCGTTCATCAGCCGGCCGATCAGCAGATAGACCTTGTCGCCGCCCTGGCGGTCTTCATGGAATTCGGTGGCGAGGCCTTTGCGAATCCATTCGACACCGGTTTCGCGCTGGCCCCACGCTGTCTTGCCCGCGGATTCGTCGAGGGCGGTAGCCAGACAATAACGCGCACCGATCATGTGATCGCGGCGAATATTGGCCTGTTCGCACAGCCGCTGGAACAGGCGCACCTCCTGTTTGAGCAACAGATGAAGCTGCTCGATGGCCCTCAGCTCCAGATCGTTCGGCATGTCGGCAAGCGCGCGCAGTAACGGGCGTGCGGACTCCAGCAACGGATTGCGTGCCTGCTCGACGTCTCGAAGACGCGCGGGCTGCGGCTCGCCCGCCGGAATGTTCGCGAGCAGCGTGGCCGGCGTGTCGGATTTCGCGCCAGACGCGGATTCGCCGGCTGTGTTGTGCATGGCCGCCGGCCCGGAACGGTCGTCGGGCGCGAAGGCCGTGCCGAACGAGGGCAGTCCTCGGTCTGGATTCACTGGGTTCCCCTGATGTATCGATGAACGGGCGCTTGTCTGTGAGCGCTCCTGTTTTTCCGCGGTCGCGCTCGCGGCTTATCCGCGCACACCCCACAGTTCCAGCCTGAGGCCGGGGAAATCGCCTGCCACGTGCAGCGCGATGCCGCCGTGCTGCGCGACGGCCTCCCACAACGAACCTGTACGCGAGAGCTCGTAGTACACATAGCCGGCGTTGAACGGAATCTGACGTGGCGGCACCGGCAGCGCCTGAAGCGCGATGCCCGGCAGATGCGAGCGCACCAGATCGGGCAGGCGTTCGGACGGCCCGAGCTTGGCCTGCGTCGCGAACTGCTGAACCAGCGTGTCGGGTGGCATCTGCGCCGACACCGCGAGGACCAGCGAACTGAAACCGTGCATCTCGGCCGGATCGACCACCGCGTTGCGCATCCCGTAGCCCGCGTCGGCAAACGGGATGTTCTGGGCGCTGCGCACGAGCACTGCATTGAGCAGCCAGTGCGTATCGTCGACCACGGGTTTGAGGCACAGGTGCGGCTCGATGTGCTGATAAGGCGGATGGGTTTCCAGCGGCCGACGCGTTTGCGGACGCACGTAGGTGGAGAGCTCTCCGGCCATGCTTAGCAGCAGCGCGTAAAGATCGGCGGGCGATGTGGCCGGAACCCGACGCAGATGTTGCAGAAGCGGCTCGTAGCGGTTGAGCGTTTGCAGCAGCAGATAGTCCGAGACCTCGGCGACCGTGCCGGCCTGGCCGTCGCCGCCTGTCAGCCGTTTGGCGAGCGCATCCGCGCGCAATCGTGTCAGGTCGTGGACCTTCGCGAGCCAACTGCTCAGCAGCTCGCTCGCGCCGTAGCCGGATACTGGCGGGACGAGCGTTTCGTCGAGTTTGATGCTGCCATCCGGGTGCAGCGTCTGGACTCGCGTCAATGGCAGTCCGATCCATGCATCGGTCAGCTCTTTTTGCGGGACCAGCCGCAGACGCAGATTGGACAATTGAACCGTCTGCGGACCTTGTCCGATCGAGTTCGTGTCGCGCAGGTCCGTATCGAACACGCTATGGCGTGCAAGGGAATGCGACGATTCGTCGAACGTGGTTTCTTCCGCGTTCGGCACGCGAATCGGCACGGCGAGATGGATCACCTGGTCGAGATGTTCCGGGCGCACGGTCAGCGGCGCGGGCGGCGGCGTGCTGGCGGGCGCGTCGAATGGGGTGCCGTCGGCGAATATGCCGCTGGCGGACTTCACGATGACCTTGCCGAGCGCGAGCGCCTCGTTGTCGATGGCGTACTGGGAGAATCCGAAGAAAAACGCCGAGAGCGGTGCCGCGCGCTTGTGCGCGAAATGTTCGAGGTAGCGCTCCTGCTGCTGGAAAAGCTGAGGGCGCAGAAAGAGACCTTCACTCCAGGTGACCTTGTTATACCAGCTCATGCGTGGGGTCCATTACTTGTTGGGGCGTTGTGCGTCGGTGATCCGGATTGCGTTGGTATCGAGATCGATGGTCAGCTTCAGTTTTGGCGTGCGCCGGTACCATGCGGCCGACGGTGACGGCGGCAGCGTCCAGGTTGCTCGCCATACGGAATTCGGCAGATCGCGGTACGCGGCGATCACACCTAGAGCGGTCGTAGCCGGATCGGCGTTACGCTGGACGACCCGGTTTTCTCCCGGACGAAGCTGAAACTGTTCGCGCAGGACGAGGTCGTCCGCGAGCAGTGTTTTGTCCTTCTCCTGCAGCGAGAAGAAATCGGCAGCAATGAAGGCATCGGCGTTCTTCAGCTCGTAAATGCGCACGACGATTGGCGCAGCGCGCTCCTGGTTGTCGGGATTGACGCTCGACGAGGCTTTGACCGACAAGTCGAGCCTCATGGGTTCATGCGCGGCTTTGGGATCGTTGCTCGCGCACGCGCCGAGTCCGAGCATGCAGACAAACATAACGACGTGGGTGGACAGGCGCATCGGCAATGAGCAGGGGAGAGTGACGAATGAGCGAGGTCCGGCGCGTGCACGAGACCTCACAAGACAACGGGGTCTACGCTTCCTTGTTGAGCTTGATGTCGTAGCCTGCGGTAACGGCGCCCCCGCTGCCACCCTGCGCGTTCTGCACGACATATTCCTGCTTGACCTTCGCGAACGACAGGCGCACATGTTCACGGATGCCATTATCGGTATTGCTTCCGGACGGATGAACCTGGGTGACGATCACGTCGCTCATCGTGATCCGGAAGTATTCGAGCGGATTGCCGCCTGCCTTGCGCACGGTCAGCACGGCCTGATCGATGTGCTTGCCCGTCAGGCAATACTTCATCAGGTTCGGGCTGGCACGGTCGACCAGATGCTCGAAGGCGAGATCTTCGACACTCGCCTTGCCGGCGCCGCCGCCTGATCCCATGTGCATGTTCGACTGTTGCAGAACCTGCCAGCCCCAGCTCGCCACTTCGATTTCATTCTTGTGCGCCGAGTCTTGCGATTCGCCGTCGATTCCGTTGATCTTGATGAAGATATCCTGTGCCATTTAAAAACTCCTTTGTTTGAATGAACTACCTGTTTTTTCGTACTGACTGGCATAGCCGGGGGAATGGCATGTCGGGGTGCTCCCGGAAGACTGTGAAAATTGCCTGGGCCCTCGAAGAACGGCTATTTGCAGTCGATTGACTGGACGAATACCTTTGCGCCGAACGCGACGCGGCCGGCCATTGATCCGCGCTCTTGACGCCGCGTTCGGCTTTGTCCGGGATGTGGCTTCATTGCGTTGCCTGTGCAGCTTTCGACGCGGCATCTGTCAGCGCCTTGCAGAGCGAGTCCATGCCCTGTGGGCAGGAAAACCTGGACCGCGACGTGATCTTGTCGAGGTCGCTTGTGTCGAGCGTGCTGTCGATATGACGTAGTACGAAAACCGTAGCGAAGACATCTGAAACGCTCCTTTCACATTTATCGCTGTTGCACTTTCTTACGACGGATGCGCCGATGTATGCTCTGCAATGCGTTTCAAGGCCTGCAGGCAAGGTGCGCGTTGCGGAAGACTTCCCGAATCGGGTGTGTGCCTGACCGCGTCAATCGCCCGATTCAGATAATCCTTGACCTCGTCCGGTGAGGGTTCGATGAGCGGAACGCTGCATACGACAGCCGCCCCCGTCACGGGGCCGTCATCGAGCACAGCCAGCACGGCCTTGGGATTCTTTGGAAGCGCTTGCGCAAGGGCGATACTCAGGCCTGTCGAATCTCCCGCGTCGGTGCCTTTTGCCAGATCGGGCGAGAGGCGTACCCAGGCCACGCTTCCCGAGGCAATCTTGCTCAGCACAGCGTCGAGCCGCCCCGTACGATTCAGTGATTGCACCGTGGCGTGCGCGCCGTGAGTCCGAACGTCCCGCTCGATACGCGAAGGCGTCAGCGGTTGTGCGACGGCGGTCGTTGACAGAACGAGGAGAGCAAATGCGTAGCAGACGTATTGCTTCATTGGACAATCAGTTCCCGGTCGGTGCTTCCATTGATCTGTTCACGTACATCGCGCCGCAGGATGATGCAGCCGTGCGACGCGGTATGCGTGAGGTTGTCGCCGTGAATCAGGAACGCGCTCCGGCCGAACGTGTTGGTCGTTACATTCGGGGCGAGGTCCATCGAAACGGCTCCCGTACGAACCGAATGCCGTGCGCTTCCGATCCGATAATTGCCGCGAGGAATCGGACCCACGTTCCGTTCGCGTTCCATCGCGGGATTGTTGCGGCCTTGCCCCGCTCCTGAGTAACCGTCAGTTGCAGTCACCTGACCATCGGGGGCGGTGAGCGCTCCCGTTCTTTGGTTGTACGTCCAAGGCATTGCATCTCCCTGATAAAGGAGGATCAGTCGGCGCATTTGACGAAAGATCCGAGCGAGTTGTCCAGCAGTGACATCCGTTCAGGCCGCTTCCTTAACCGACGGCAGCCGCGCAACGAGACGCAGGGACACGGTCAGCCCTTCGAGCTGGAAGTGCGGGCGCAGGAAGAACTTGGCCTGGTAGTAGCCGGGGTTGCCCTCGACATCCTCGACGACCACTTCAGCCGCAGCCAGCGGGCGGCGCGCCTTGGTTTCCTGCGACGAGTTCGCCGGGTCGGCGTCGACGTAATTCATGATCCACTCGTTGAGCCAGCGCTGCATGTCCTCACGCTCGCGGAACGTGCCGATCTTGTCGCGCACGATGCACTTCAGGTAGTGCGCGAACCGCGAGCAGGCGAACAGATACGGCAGACGCGCGGACAGGTTCGCGTTGGCGGTCGCGTCCGGGTCGTGATATTCGGCTGCCTTTTGCATCGACTGGGCGCCGATGAAGGTCGCGTGGTCGGTGTTCTTGCGGTGCACCAGCGGAATAAAGCCGTTCTTGGACAGTTCCGCTTCGCGACGGTCTGAGATTGCGATCTCCGTCGGGCATTTCATGTCGATGCCACCGTCGTCAGTCGGGAACGTGTGGCACGGCAGACTTTCGACCGTGCCGCCCGATTCCACGCCACGAATCAGCGAGCACCAGCCGTACAGCTTGAACGACCGGTTGATGTTCACACCCATCGCATAGGCCGCATTGGCCCACGCGTAATTGCGGTGGTCGGGGCCGTTGGTGTTTTCTTCGAAATCGAACTCGTCGACCGGATTCGTTCGTGCGCCATACGGCAGACGCGACAGAAAGCGCGGCATGGCGAGCCCGATATAACGCGCGTCTTCAGCATGACGCAGAGAATTCCACGGCGCATACTCGAGATTCTGCGCAAAGATTTTCGTCAGGTCGCGCGGATTGGCGAGCTCCTGCCACGATTCCATCTGCAATACCGACGGCGATGCGCCCGAGATGAACGGCGTGTGCGCGGCCGCAGAAATCTTCGCGATTGAGCCGAGCAAGTCCACGTCGGGCGGTGTGTGATCGAAGTAATAGTCGGCGACGAGACAGCCGTACGGTTCGCCACCGAGCTGTCCATACTCTTCTTCGTAGATCTGCTTGAAAAGCGGACTTTGGTCCCACGCGAGACCTTTGTAGCGTTTCATCGAGCGACGCAGTTCTTCTTTCGAGACGTCCATGAAACGGATTTTCAACCGCTCGTCCGTTTCGGTGTTCGAGACCAGATGATGCAGACCGCGCCACGCCGATTCCAGCTTCTGGAAATCGCTTTGATGCAGGATCAGGTTGATCTGCTCGGAAAGCTTGTGATCGATCTGCGCGATGATCGCTTCGATACTTTTGTACGCATCGTCGCTGATCGTGGCCGACTGTTGCAGCGCCTGCTCGGCGAGCGTTTGAACCGCATATTCGACAGCATCACGGGCCGCTTCGGTCTTGGGGCGGAATTCCTGCGCGAGCAACTGCGAGAAGTCGGTCTCTGCGTGAGCGGCAGTTGTGAGTGTTTTGGCCTGCTGGGTTGTCATGGTGTGCCTCTGTCGCTGTTGTTCTTAACGTTCCTGATTTGTCGTGGCCCGGGGGGCGCGCATGATGGGCGGCGGTTAGTCCGGCGTCCGGTCCGTGCTGACCTGTTCTGCCTCGTCGGCGACTTTCGGCTTCGGTGCGCTCGCGAGCGCCTTCAGCAATGCCGGATCGGCCAGCAGCTTGTTGACGAGCGCTTCAGCGCCGGACTTGCCGTCCATGTAGGTCTGCAGGTTGGCAAGCTGCGTACGCGCGTCGAGCAACCGGCGCAACGGCTCGACCTTGCTGGCCACGGCGGCGGGGGAGAAGTCCTCGATGCTCTCGAACGTCATGTCGACCATCAGTTGACCTTCGTCCGTGAGCGTGTTCGACACCGCGAATGCAACGCGCGGTTTGAGCGCTTTCATGCGCTCGTCGAAGTTGTCGACGTCGATGTCCAGAAAGCGGCGATCGGCGACGGCTGGCAGCGGCTCGACGGGCTTGCCGGAAAGGTCGGCGAGCACGCCCATCACGAACGGCAGTTCCACCTTTTTTTCGGAGCCGTAGACCTCGACGTCGTACTCGATCTGGACGCGCGGCGCACGGTTGCGCGCGATGAATTTCTGCGAACTATTTGAAACGGACATGCGTGACTCCGTGGACGTAGGAAATGGGCGGCAGGTTTACTGGGTCTCACCGACAGAAACAGGGGAAGCGCTTCCGGCTATCGCCGCGCTGCCCACTGACGTGAAGACGAATGCGGTAGTGGGGGCCGTGTTGTGATTGCGGATGTCGATATGAATGCTCGTTGGCAGGCGCCTGGACGAGAACGCATCGAGCCAAACCGCGGACAGCCTCGGCAGAATGTGCTGTTCGATGAACCCGATCAGAACCCGGGCGCCGGTTTCCTGCACGAGGCAGCGACCGACGATGTAATCGATAACCTGTTCGCTGTAGTGCAGGGCGATTGCATGCCTGTCAGCCATGCGCCGCACGACTCGGTTTAGATGCAGGCGCACGATGCTTGCGAGCGCCGCGTGGGGTAACGGACGATAGGGCACGACGCTTACACGCCCGAGAAACGCGGCGGGAAAAACCTTCTGCAACTCGGGAGTTAACGCTTCGCACAGATCATCCTGATCGGGTGCGAGTGCTGCTTCCGCGCAAAGATCCGCTATCCGTTCGGCCCCTGTGTTGCTGGTCAACAGGATCGTTGTATTGCGGAAGTCTATATAGCGGCCATCGCCGTCTTCCATGTAGCCCTTGTCGAATACCTGGAAGAACATCTCATGGACATCGCGGTGCGCTTTTTCGATCTCGTCGAGCAGCACGACCGAATAGGGCCGCCGCCGGACGGCTTCTGTCAGCACGCCGCCTTCGCCGTAGCCGACATAGCCGGGCGGCGCACCTTTGAGGCCGGAGACGGTGTGCGCCTCCTGATACTCGCTCATGTTGATCGTAATCAGGTTCTGCTCGCCGCTATACAGGGCCTCGGCGAGCGCGAGCGCCGTCTCTGTCTTGCCGACGCCGGATGGACCGGCCAGCAGAAATACGCCGAGTGGTTTGTGCGGATCGGCGAGACCCGCACGAGCTGTCTGTACACGCTCGCCGATCTGGCGTAATGCATGGGTTTGTCCAATCACACGGGCGGCGAGTGTTTCAGGCAATTCACGTACTGCAGCGATTTCATCCGTCACCATGCGGCCGACTGGAATACCCGTCCAGTCCGAGACGATTTCTGCGACGATTGCCTCGTCCACTTCAGGAAAGACGAGTGGTGTCTCACCCTGAAGATCACGCAGTGTCTGTTCCAGTTCGCCGAGTGTCGATAGGCGGGGCCGGGGCACAAAGTCGCCGGCTTCGGAATCGCCTTTCGAAATGATCGCGTTACGGGCATTGGCCAATATTTGCGCTGCGGCAAGTTGGGCTTGCCAGTGCCCGTGGATTGCGTTTTGCTCGGCCGACAGCGCGTTGATTCGCGCATGCGCTGCATTCAGCACGTTTTCCGCAGTGAGCCCGATACGTGCTTCCTGTTCGAGCAGGTCGCGCTCGACGCACGCTGCCCGAAGCCGTTGAACCACAGCCTGAAGTTCGCGCGGCGGCGCGTGCTGCGAGAGCGCCACACGTGCGCACGCGGTGTCGAGCAGACTGATCGCCTTGTCAGGCAATTGCCGGGAAGGAATGTAACGATGGGACAACGTAACGGCAGCGCGGATCGCCTCGTCGCGCACGAGCACGCCGTGGTGTTTCGCAAACGCGTTGGCGAGTCCCCGCACCATGTCGATGGCCGCGGCTTCCTGCGGCTCGGCGATCTGCAATAGTTGGAAGCGTCGCGTGAGGGCCGGGTCTTTCTCGATGTGTCGCTTGTATTCCGACCATGTTGTTGCGCCAATCATGCGGATCGCGCCCCGTGCGAGAGCGGGCTTCAGAAGGTTGGCGGCGTCGCCGGTGCCGGCCTGGCCGCCGGCGCCGACAAGCGTGTGGATTTCGTCGACGAACAGGACGATGGGTGCGGTGGACTTCACCACTGCCTCGAGCACACTTTTTAGCCGCGACTCGAATTCCCCCTTCATGCTCGCGCCGGCCAGCAGCGCGCCGACATCGAGTGTCATGAGCCGTACGTCCGCCAGCGCCGGCGGCACGTTGCCGTGTGCAATGGCGAGCGCGAGCCCTTCAACGACAGCCGTTTTACCGACTCCTGCCTCGCCCGTGAGCAGCGGATTGTTTTGACGGCGGCGCAGCAGGATATCGATGATCGTGCGGATTTCCTGCTCGCGTCCTGTCACGACGTCGATTTCGCCGGCGCGGGCTTGCGCGCTCAGGTCGGTGCAGTACTGGTCGATCGGCGATCCTCTCGAACTCGCGGGCAATGCCTGTGACGCTTCTCCTGGCACCGAGGATAAGAAGTCCGTGTTGTCGTATGGTGCGTCGGCAGATTCCGGTGAGCCCTCGATCCATGCGATCAACTGGTCGCGCGGTGTATCGACCGGAATCCGTGCGAATGCCGGGGAGGCCGAAAGCAGCACGCGCCGCAGCTCTGGTGTGCCGACGAGCGCTGCAACGATCCATGCGCCGCGTATGTGCCGGTCGCCGAACTCGAGCGTGGCAAGGACCCATGCACGCTCGATGGCGAGTTCAATGTGATGCGAGAAGTCGCTGATCGAACTGGCGCCGGACGGCAGTGCGGCAAGCGCTCGCGCGAGATCGCGGTCTAGCGTTGCCCGTTCGATGCCCGTATGCCGGGCGATGCGATGCAGGTCGCTGTCGGGCAACTGCAGCAGTTGGTGAAGCCAATGGGCGAGTTCCACGTACGGATTGCCGCGCAGCTTGCAGAACGCAGTGGCGGATTCGATGCTACGAAAAAGCGTGGTTCCGAGCTTGCCGAACAACGCGTGGCGGGAAATCGTCATGGATTGATCGCGTGAGTTTATTAGGATGACTGATCGGAGTTGCGACGATTTATCGCGAAAACGCATCAGAAATGGCTTTGTACCTGTGGACCTCGCATTTCCATTATGTGTTGCTCCCCTTATGGATGCGTTCGTCGTTTGATGGTGTTGGGTGGATTATCGGAGATGAGATTTGAACTAGTCAATGCGGGTGGGGCGATTTTTATTTTTGATGGTTTTTTTTGGTTTTGTTGATAAATGGCAAAATTTGAATGAGGAATTTTGTTTTTGATTTATAAAAAAGTTTATTAAATAATTGAATGTAAACGATAATTTGTGTTTTTTAGAGATGCGGATCTCTGTCGGCGTTTTCCTGGGATTCGTGCGAAAAATATCTGTCCTTGTAGAGTTATTCCTACGTGTGAGTTGATTAAGTCTGTCGGATTTTACAGATTTTTAATTTCATCTCGAATAAACACTCAAATTTCTGTACTTCGATGCTAATTTCAGGATGGACATTAATTGTTGGTTTGTGCGTTAATCCTGTTCCTCCGCATAACGGACGCGATATCGGTGCAAACCGGCATGACGCCAGGCTATGAAATTTCACGCATGCAATGCCATCTTCGAGCTGTTGGATTCCTCCGTGAAGGCGGCGCATTGCGCGTCGGTCGACAAAGAGGCCGATGCATCCGCGCGTATCGAGCACGACGACCTTCTTGCCGCGCTGAGTGATCAGTATTACCAGGCGCTTGAATCGCCCCATTTCCTGCCAGAGGCCGAATGGGTCGGTTCTCCATCGAGAGTGGCGCGTGAAACCGGCAGTTGCGAATCTGCCGGGCACCGCAGTGGTAGCGATGGCTCGGCATCGATCCACGCTCTGCTTTCCGATATCGAGTTGCTGGAGGAAGCATTTGGGCCACTGCGCCAGGAAAGAGCGGCAGATCTGGTCGAGCACGATGCCGCGCCGGAAATTCTCAAGCTGTTTGCTCCACCTGCTTATCGTGTGTCGGCTGGCCGGCATAGGGGGGCGGTGCCCCCATTCGTCGCGCGCCGGGATCATCACACGCTCGCGATCGATAGCCCTTTAGGCGCGCTAGACAGTCACTCCCATCACATTCTGCTCGAATTGAACGAATGACCAACCAGTCGAAACAGACCGCTTGCGCGAACGGGCGAAGCTATCTCTCGACCGTAAAGCAGATCGGAGCAGCCGGCGCGGACATGGTCAACCGAGCGTTTGGACCAGCCATGGCTGGCAGCAACAGCAGGTATCGGAATGCGTCAACGGGAGCGAAGCGATGAACCGGAAACATCACGAACTGAACCGAACCGCAAGCGCTCCGCGCCGAACGGAGCCGCACTTGCTGCCCACGTTGCTCGACCGGCTGCGCGACAACGCCCCGCAGCGGCGGACGGAGGCGTCCAATGAGTACGCGGTCACGCGTTCGCAGATGCGCGACATCATCCTGCGAGACCTCGCGTTTTTGCTCAACGCAACAAGCATCGAAAATCTGATCGATCGCAGCCGTTATCCGTATGCAGCGGCGTCGACGGTCAATTTCGGCGTGCCGCCGCTCGCCGGCGCATTCGTGGCGTCGCGCAAATGGGCGGACATCGAAACGGTTGTCCGGCGCGCAATCGGCGACTTCGAGCCGCGTCTGATTCCGGAGTCGGTGCAGATCGTGCCGCTCACGGCGATCGACAGCGAGGCTTGCTACAACCATCTCGCGTTCGAGATCCGGGGAATGATCCGTATGGATCCGTATCCGCTCGAGTTCATGGTGCAAAGCTCGCTCGATCTCGAAACGAGCCGCCTGCACGCGAGCACTCGTTGACCACAGGAAGGTGTATGGACCCGCGACTGCTCGATTACTACAATCAGGAGCTCATGTACTTGCGTGAACTGGCAGGCGAGTTCGCGCAGATGCATCCAAAGATCGCGCGGCGGCTCGGCATGCAAGCCGGCGAGATGACCGATCCTTATGTCGAACGGTTGATCGAGTCGTTCAGCTTCATGGCCGCACGCATGCAACTCAAGCTCGACGCGGAGTTCCCTCGTTTCACGGGGCGCCTGCTCGAGGTGATCTATCCGAATTACGTGGCGCCGACGCCTTCGATGGCGGTTGCGCGCTTTTTTCCGAGCCCGAGCGAAGGCAATCTCATCGAGGGCTTCCGGGTCCCGCGCGGCACCGCGCTGAAAAGCCGGATACCGTCTGGGGAAAACACGGCCTGCGAGTTCCGTAGTGGCCAGGACGTCGCACTGTATCCGCTGGAGATCGCTCACGCACAACTAACGGGTATTCCGCCCGATATTCCGATGCTCGATCGCTACGTACCGCCTCAAACGCAGGTACGCGGCGCATTGCGATTGCGTTTGCGCACAACGGGTGAGGCGAACATCGCGGAACTACGTGGACTGGACCGACTGCCGGTCTACCTAGCCGGCGACGAGCAGGTCGCTTCTCATCTGTTCGAATTGCTTCACGCGGCGGGCGTGGCGTCGATTACCGGCGAGCCCGGCGGCTTCGGCGATACGGATCGCCCGTTTTGTGCCGTGACTCAACGCGCGGTCGTCC
The DNA here is from genome assembly GCF_046030735.1 of Paraburkholderia xenovorans. Classification (GTDB taxonomy): domain Bacteria; phylum Pseudomonadota; class Gammaproteobacteria; order Burkholderiales; family Burkholderiaceae; genus Paraburkholderia; species Paraburkholderia xenovorans_A. The sequence goes on along the minus strand of NZ_JAQQBV010000011.1, from coordinate 90,920 downwards.
ATGAGGGGCTCGACACGGAGCAGGGATTGCTGCCGCTCATCTGGTCGAAGTTCCACGGTCACAACCTCCTGCACGAATACTTCGCGTGTCCCAGCCGCTTTTACTTTTTTACGCTGACGGGGTTGCGCGAAGGGTTGAGTAAGGCAAAAGGCCGCGAAGCCGAAATCGTCGTGCTGCTCGATCGCTCACCAGACCAACTGATGGCACTTGTCGACGCGTCGCGGTTCGCACTGTTCTGCACGCCCGTGATCAATCTGTTTCCGCGCAAGGTAGAGCGTATTGAGTTGAATCATGCCAGTACGGAATTCCATCTGGTTCCGAGGCGCCTTGCGCCGCTCGATTACGAGGTTTATGCGGTCGATTCGCTGGCGGGTCAAGTCGGCACGCAATCGACGAAGCTCGAGTTCCGGCCGCTATATCAAACGCTGAACAATGATGAAAGCAATCACGGGCGTTATTTCTCGCTTCGCCGCGAACGCCGGTTGCCGTCGGATTCGGCGCGGCGCTATGGCACGCGCACGCCGTACATCGGGACAGAAGTGTTCGTGTCGCTGGTCGACCAGCATGAGGCACCGTATCACGAAGGCATGCGCTACCTGTCGGTCGATGCATGGCTGACCAATCGCGATTTGCCGAATCTGTTGCCGCGCGACGGCGTGAGCGATCTGAGCGCCAGCGACTCGGTGCCCGTGGTGAGCGTCGGCCTGATCCGCGCGCCGAGCACGCCCCGCGCGCCTTTCGCTGAGCGCGAAACGGCCTGGCGGCTGATCCGGCAATTGAATTTCAATTATCTGCCGCTTGAAGATATGGATCACCGTCCCGGCGGCCAGGGCGTGCGCGACATGTTGCGCCTGTTCCTCACCAGCGACGACACGGGACTTCAGCGTCACGTGGAAAGCCTTGTCGGCGTGAAGACCCGACCGGTCGCGAGGAAACTTCCCGGTGGCGGACCGCTGGTGTTCGGTCGTGGCATCGAGTGTCAGTTGACGGTCGATGAGACCGGCTTTTCGGGAGTGAGTCCGTACCTGTTCGGGCTGATTCTCGAGCACTACCTCGCGCGCCATGTGTCCATCAACTCGTTCACGCAAACCGAACTTCATTCGATGCAGCGTGGCCGCGTGATGCGCTGGCCGGTGCGCATGGGTACCCGCGGAGTGGCCTGATGGAGCGAGCACCATTCAAATCGATGCTGCGAGATGCGGCGTTATCGGCGGATACAGTCGAGCGACTGCAGGCGCAGCCGTGGCTTTATGGATTCTTCCCTCTGATGCGCCGCATCGGCGCCGACACGCGTATCGACGCGATTGGAACCGCACGGCGTCCGCGTGCCGAGCCTTTTCGGTTGAGTCAGAAACCGAGCCTCGCATTTGCGCCGCGTGAGGTCGCGAGCGTAGGCGAACTGGACGGACATCTGCATATCCGTCTGTTTGCGCTTGGCATGCTTGGGCCGAACGGACCGTTGCCGATCCACATGACGGAAATCGCACGGGAGCGTGAAGAGAGCCGGCACGATTCCACGCTGATCCATTTCCTTGACATCTTTCACCATCGCTATCTGACGCTGTTGTATCGCGCGTGGGCCGGCGCGCAAGCAACCGTTGGGCTCGACCGGGCCGGTTCTGATAGCGAACGCTTTTCCTTTTATATCGCGAGCCTGAACGGGCAGGACACGCGCGAGATTGCACAGCGTGCATTACCCGCTCATGCACAGTTGGCCGCGTCAGCCAACCTGGTGCGTGAAGCGCGTGACCCCGATGGCTTGCGTATGACGCTTGAGCGCTATTTCGGCGTGCCGGTGGCGATCGAGGAATTCGTGTTTCACTGGATCGACGTCACGCCGGAAGATCGCAGCTATATCGGCAAACCTGGCGCCGCGGCGACGATGGGCAACGGCACGATGCTCGGCGAGCAGGTGCCGGATCGGCAGCATCGTTTGCGGATCGTCATCGGCCCGGTCGATATCGACCAATACCTGCGCTTCACGCCTCGCGGCGACGATCTGCCTCGGCTGGTCGATTGGGTGCGCAGTTTCATCGGTCGCGAATTCGAATGGGAACTGGAGTTGCGCATTCGCGCGCAAAGCGCACCGCCCGCGGTGATGGGCGGCCCGCAACAACTGGGCTGGTCGGGGTGGCTTGGCCGCTCGCCTTCTGGTGAGCCCATCGCCGGCATGCGCTTCGAGCCTGAACGCTATGCCGGCAGCTTCATGAAGCGATGCGTCGGCGCAACCGGCAAGGGTTCAAACACACCGCGAGCGCAGGAGCAGAATGAGTAGCAGCAAAAGACACGCAACAGCGAAGGCGTCGGTAGTCAACGCAGCGGGGCCGGCGCATCACGACTGGATGTCGCCGATCGACGCGGCGTCCCCATGCGGGAGCGATCTCGAATACGACCCGGAATTCGTCGTGCTGTCCGCGCAGACCATCGCGAAGCTGGATGCGCAGTATGGTGACTTCGTGGGTAGACCGGATCCGGTGAACTGGAGCGAGATAGACCGCGATTGCCGGCGCTTGATGATGCGCAGCAAGGACATGCGCGTCGCCGTGCTGTTCACGCGTTGTCGCGCAAGACTTGCTGCGTCCATCGGACTGGCGGAAGGGCTGGGATTGCTGGCCGCGTGGCTCGCCGCATTTCCCGCGACGATCCATCCGCAGCCGGGCGTCGATGACGATCGGGACGCGGCGTTCGAAATCCGCATGAACGCGTTGCAGGCGCTAACCGACTCGGATGGACTTCTGTCTGACGTGCGTGAGATCGCACTGACGCGTTCGACAGTTGCGCGCCTTCAGGTGCGCGATGTCGAGCGTGCATTTGCGCAGCCGCGCGCAAACGATGCGCTCGCGCCCGAGTCGGTCACGAGGCAACTCGAAGATCTGCGAATCCAGCAGCCGGACATGCTGGGTGGCTTCTCCAGTGCGCTTGCGAGTCTGCGTTCAATCGAAGCCTGGTGCGACGAACATCTCGGTGTTTATCAACCGGATTTTTCCGCGTTGACTCGCCTGTTGCAACGCATCGCAGGCGATGGACCGCGCGACATTGCAACGCCGGTTGACCCCGCAGTTGATGAACCGTTGTCCGTCGACCTGGTTGCGCCGGCAGCGGCGAAGGAAGCTGCGAAAGCGGAACTTAACGGCATGGCGACGCAGACGCAGTCCATCGGTGCCGGGCCAGCATGTCGGTGCACAAGCGCGATATCGGTGGGGCGGGAGCGCGCACTGGAGCGCATCCGGGATGCGCGTCACTGGTTCGAGCAGCATGAGCCGAGCAGTCCGATTCCGATATTGCTGAAGCGTGCGGAACGGTTTGTTGGCAAGGGTTATGTGGATGTACTGAGAGCCATTCCCGCGGAGTTGTTACAGCAATGGGATAGCGAGGAGTAGTCACGGTGTGCAAATCGTCAAGCGATTGGGCAATGAACCTCACGATCGGACAATCGACACACGAGCACTGGCATCGAATCGCACTGCGAGAGGGTGACGTTCAGAGCGTTCGATTTGACGGCGCTTCGCCGTTGTGCAACGGCGAAGCGGGGAGCAATCTGAAATGGCCAATGAAACGAAACACATGAGCGCGGCGGGTCTGAGTGCATTGAGAGTTCGCGAAGGAACAGTACTTCACTACTACAACGACGTGGGGAACAACTGCACGTTCGGCGTGGGCGCGCTCGTACATAGCGGCCCATGTGGGGACGAGGAAATGCGCCGCCCCGTCAACGCCGCAGACGTCAATGCGCAACTCGCCGTGAGCGCGCGCAGCGCCGAAGCCGCCGTTCGCCGCCAGGTGAGCGCGCGCGAACTGACGCAGGAACAATTCGATGCGCTTGTGAGCTACACGTTCAACGCTGGGCCAACCGGTGCGTATCCAGTCCTTGCTGCTGCCAACGCCGGGCAAGATGCGCAGGTTGTCGTCCATATGACCCGTAATGTAAACGTCTATCCGCGAGACGCGCAGGGACGGCGCCTGCATCCGGTTCGTTCGGCGGGTCTCGTCAACCGGCGCCGCGAAGAAGCGGCGCCTTTCCAGCCGGAGTTGAGCAGGCGATGAGATCAATGGCTTTCCTCCTCGCCGGATTTGTTTGCGCATCGCTTCATGCGGCGACCACAAATGTAGTTGACGAAATAGTCAGCCGCAGCGGATTGAACGCCAGCGAGGTGGCCGCGCTACTCGCGAATTGCGACGCCAGTCAAACCAGTATGAACTTCTGCGCGTGGCGCGATCGGCTTGTCGCCGAGCAGGATTTGCAGCGTGCGATATCGAGTAAGACGGACTCGTTTTCGTGCAAGGCTCGTCTGGAAAAGCGGGTTTCAAAATGGATAACGCAGCGTGATCGTGCTTGCCAGATAGGAGCGCAACGCGACTGGGGAAATGGTTCGGAGCGTCAAGCGGCGCAAACGGTCTGCGTCACGGAGGCAACTGCGCGAATCACGGGAAAGGTGAAGTCTTTTCGTTGCGGTTAGCTGGAGCTATCACGACGAAACACGCAATCTGCGAGTCGCTATCCCGATCGCCACTCGCACCGGGAAATTCTCGTTGAAGATCCCTGAGATATCAGTTCAGAAATTACGGAGTTAGTTTAGTCATGCTGACGTTTGTAAAAAATCGCACCATAACGATGAGCGGCCCGGCACTGCCGGTGTCGTCGATTGGCGAACCATCTCTCGAATTGACCGGTATATCAGGCGAGGAAACCCTGTCGGAAATCTACACCTACACGTTGGCGTGCCGCACACCGCGCGATAGTCCCGCGGCGGATGCGGCCAATCTCGATCTGAAATCGATGGTCGGCAAGGAGTTGACCGTCACGATCCAGTTGGAAGGGATGGGGACGTTTGTGGCAGGCATCGAAGGGGGCGCGGGTACGGCCAACATCGGAGCGGGCACGCGCGAGATCAGCGGCGTGGTGACGGAGGCCCGCTACGTCAATCAGTCGGACCGGCAGAGTCATTATCAACTGGTGCTCAAGCCGTGGATCTGGCTGGCCGATCAGAGGTCGGATTTCCGGATATTCCAGCGTAAGACAGTCGTGGAGATCATCGAGAGCGTATTGGGTCAATACATGTACTCGTACGATTTGCGTCTGAGCAGCTCTTATCCGGTGCTGGACTATCAGGTCCAGTATGGCGAAACGGACTTCTACTTTATTCAGCGATTGATGGCCGAATACGGCATCTACTGGTTCTTTGAACACTCGGATACGTTCCACCGGATGGTGCTGGTGGATCAACTTGGCGCACACAAGCCCGTCGAGAGCGTCGCTTACCAGACCTTGTGGTACTACCCGCCGGGCCACAAGATCGATCAGGAACATATCCACGCGTTCGATACCGGCGGCGCGCTCCAGGCGGGTCGCTGGACGACGGGCGACTACGACTTCAAGAAACCTCGTTCACGTCTGGTCGCGCAGAGCGAACTGCCGCAGGAGACAGCACACAACGATTTCGAGCGCTATGAATGGCCGGGCGATTACACCGACCCGCGGCATGGCGAACAATTCGCCCGGTTGCGTATGGAAGAAGTGCGTGCGCATGGCGAGCGTGCGTCGGGTAGCGGCAATCTGCGCGACGTGGTGTGCGGCACGACCTTTCAGCTCAATGGCTATCCGTATCAGGCGGCGAACCAGGAGTATCTGGTGATGAGCGCGTCGTTCTCGGCGACGGAGATCGGTGACGCGAACGGCTCCGGCAAGTACTCGATCCATAGCGCGTTCGTGGTGCAACCGGCAACAACGGTGTTTCGTCCATCGCGCGCGCGATATCCGAAGCCGCGCACAAGCGGGCCGCAGACGGCGATCGTGACGGGGCCGCCCGGGCAGGAAATATGGACCGACCAGTATGGCCGCGTGAAGCTGAGCTTCCATTGGGACCGGTCGGGCGTGACGGATCAGAACTCGTCGTGCTGGGTGCGCGTGTCGTATCCATGGGCGGGCAGCAGCTTCGGCGGCGTGAACATCCCGCGCGTGGGGCAGGAAGTGATCGTCGATTTCGTGAATGGCGATCCAGACCGGCCGCTTGTGACGGGGCGCGTTTTTAATGCGTATTCGATGCCGCCTTGGGATCTGCCTGGCAATGCGACACAAAGCGGAATCATCAGTCGTTCGATGAAGGGCGGCAAAGCGAATTACAGCGGGATTCGATTCGACGATAAACAGGGCGCCGAAGAGTTCATGTTGCAGGCCGAGAAAGACATGAACAGCACCGTCAAACATGATGAGGCCCACAACGTAGGTAACGATCGCACTAAACGGATTGGACAGAACGAGACCGTGACGATCGGCGGAATGCAAAAACAGACAATCGGCGGCGACACCACGCTGACTACCACCGGGCCGTCAAAGGGCGGCGCGGGCAGCATCGGCGATATTCAGCTTGAATCCCAGCAGGGAAGAATTCGCCTCAAGGCGACGACGGAGATCATTTTCGAAGTCGGCAGCAGCACGATTCACATGAAAGCGGACGGCAATATCGTGATCTCCGGCCCCACCCACGTGAACATCAATCCGGGTCAGGGGTGAGGGAATCGAAGTGCTCAGACATGCGCGCGCGTTTGAGCGAAACCCAAGGCGCGCGTGCATTCCAATTTCGTCGAGTAGAAGAAAACACATGCGTTATCTGATGAACGAAGGTTACCTGGATCTGCCAGGAAACTGGCATGACCGTACTGTTCACGCACTGCTGCCGGCTATTCCCGAAGTAACGGGCTCGAATCTGGTCCTGACGCGGGACGATTTGCCCTACGGCAGCGAATTCGCGGATTACGTCGACGTACAGAAGTCGAGGTTCAGGCGCGAATTGACCGATCTGCAAATGCAGTACGACGCGCCGTGTCGCGTCGACGAACGTCCGGGCCATAGCCTGGCGTTTACGTGGAGGCGGGACGGTCTGCCGGTCCACCACCTCGCGTTGATCATTCTCGATGCGCCCACCGTTCTCACTTTGACCTACACGAGTCCAGGCCAGTTGCCACCGCAGGTTCGTCGGGACATTGTCGCGGCGCTGAGCGGCTTCAGATTTCATCGTAGAGAAAACACTCCGGCGTAGTACGTCGCCTGCGTCAACTCCATTTTCAAAAATTTTTCACCGGCGGGCTTGACGCTATGGGTGGTGGGCAAGGTAGTGCGACGACGGGGCCGCAGCAGAAGCTGGCTGCATTGGCCGCGCGAGACAGCAACGCGGAAACCGTCAACAACATTTCCGAAGCGGGCACCGCGATCAATGCCGCGCAGGTCGCAGCGGCTGGAACGGCAGCATGGTCGGAAGGCACGCTCGCGTGTTTTGCGGGGCGTGTCATTGCGCCGCTCGGCGGCGCGATGCTGGGTGCGGCACTTGCCAACGCAGTCGGAGCAGATCGGCCTGTCACTCAGGTGCTCAACAAAATGGGGCTGCCGACCGTCGCCAAACCCGGCAAGGCCCCGGCGCGTGTCGGTCACAAAATCGTTCATGAGAATGCGTTCGCCGGTGCATTAGCGGGGCTTGCGGCGGCTCTGCTTGTCGGTATCGCGATTGCCGCGATCGTGGCAACCGGAGGCGCTGCGGCAGCGGTCCTTGCCGCAGCCGGTCCCGCCGTCGTTGGCTTCGTGGCAGGCGCAATTGGCGGATTCGTGGGGGCAGCCGTCGCTACCGGTGTCGGCAACACGGGAACGGTAACGGGGCAGATTGCGGACGGCTCGCACAACGTCTCTTTCGAAGGCAAGCCAGTAGCACGGGTCACCGATCCCGTGATATGCAGCAAGGACCCAGGCATGCCGGCGCCGCAGATCGCGCAAGGGAGCAACACGATTTCGGTCAACGGCTTGCCGCTTGCTCGCATCGGTCACAAGATCACGTGCTCGGCCGTCATTCAGGAGGGTTGCGCGACTATCAGCGCCGATCTGACCACGGGCACTTACGGCAAGATCGACGCCAACGTTTCCGTTCTCGAGCAACTGTTCATGACGACAGTCGATGTCGTCATGATGCGCTCCGCCACGAAGGAAGGCGGACTGCTCGATGGCAAGTTGCGAGAGTTGTTGGGCGAACCGGTCGACATGGCGACCGGCGATTATGCAGACTACCGAACCGACTTCACCTGGCCGCATGTATTGCCGCTGACGTTGAGCCGCGTCTATGCCGGGCGACAACTGGTGGACGGCCTATTGGGTGATCGCTGGATCTGCAACTGGTCGCAGCGTCTGGCGTACCGGCAACCCGGCGATGGCAAAGGCCCGCCGACGGTGACTTTTTTTGATGCCGACGGTCAGCAACTAGTTTATCCGATCCCGCATGAACAGTTCCATGCGTTCAATTTGTGGGCGCCTCACTACGTGCTACGGGGGAATCGTCGGCGAGCGGTGATTTTCGATGAACGGAGTCAACAGTCTCTGATTTTCGAGCCGGCGGGTGCGCAAGCCGACACCGCGCGCCTGAGCCGCATCGAAGACCGCAACGGTAACGCGATCGACTTCGTCTACAACGCGCTCGGCCGTCTGTGCCAGGTAAAACATAGCGCCGGCTTTACCGTGTGGGTGAATTGCGATGCGAACGGTCTGCTGCAAAGCGTGTCGGAGCACGCGGGTGGCAAGGACCCACTTGTCAGCTATCGTTTCGATCGTCGGCATCCTCGATTGATCGACTTACATAGCCGCTTCCACGGCGAGTTCCACTTCGGTTACACGAACGACGGCTGGCTGAATCATTGGCGCGACAGCGGATCGACGTCGGTCGAGCTCGAGTACGACGAGCGAGGCCGGGTGATTGCGACGCGTACCAATACCGCGCTGTACGACGACCGTTTCGAATACCACGATAACGAGCGGCGCGCGACCTATATCGATGCGCTTGGGCACCGGCATGAACGCTGGTTCGACGCGGAAGACCGTCTGATCCGCTCGCGCGATCCGTTGGGGCGCATCACGCAGGTGGCCTATGACCAGTATGGCTGGGTCAGCAGTCGCGTCGATCCGCGTGGACGAACCAGCCGCTACGATCACGACGCCCGAGGCCGGCTGCTGCAGTTCGCCGACTGGCACGGTCGGAAATGTCGCTACCGGTGGAGCGACGCCGGTCAGCTACTGGAGCAGCAGGATAGCAATGGCACGTTGCGGTGGCACTACAACGCCGAAGGCAATGTGGTCGCGTTCCGGACGCCAGCCGGGGAGACTCGCTGGCGCTATAGCGCGGAGGGTCATGCGACACATCGCATCGGCATGGACGGGAGCGTCCAGCGTTGGGAATATGACGCATCCGGTTGCCCGACGGTATGGGCCGATCCACTGGGACGAAAGACGCATTTTAGTCATGATCGCTTCGGCCGTTTGATTAGTCATACCGATACAGCGGGCCATAGCACTCGCTACACCTACGCGTCGGGTCCGGACAACCCTTGCGAGGCGCTCAGCCATGTCGAGTACGCCGACGGCAGTGTGAACCAACGGCATTACGATCGAGAAGGTAGGGTATCCGAAGTAATCGATCCGCTCGGTCATAGCACGCACTACGCGTGGGGAGCGTTCGACCTGCTGGCAAGCGTAACGGACGCGGCCCGCGCGGTGACCCGCTACCACCACGACGGCGCCGCGCGTTTGACTGGCATCACCAACGCCGCCGGTCAGCATTGGGCATTGGAGCGCGACGCCGCGGGTCAACTGATCGCGCAAACCGACTGGAGCGGACGATGCACCCGCTACGAGCGCAACGCGCTGGGTCAGGTGGTGACGAAACACCAGCCCGATGGCGCGACGCTACGCTACGACTACGATGAGTTCGACCAACCGGTGTCGATTACCGGCGAGCGGCAGCGTCACACGTTCGTGTGGGATGGGCCTGGACGGCTGATCGGGGCACGGGTTTGGGAGAAGGACGCCGGCGACCAGTGGCAGCCGGACAATGATGTGCAACTGGAGTACGACGACGCGCATCGGCTGGTGAGCGAAAGTCAGCACGGTCGGCGCTTGCGGTATGGATATGACGCGGTCGGCCGGCCCGTATCGATGGAGACGCAGAGTGGTCAAAGCCGGTGGCAGTACGATGCGGCTGGGCAATTGGAGACGCTGGAAAGCAATGGCCATCGGTTCGATTTTGCTTATGGCCTGGGTGGTCAGGAGACTTCGCGGCGTTACCGGCCGGATGCCGAACGTGTGGCACGGCAGCCTGAGTTGGCGATGTTGCGGCCGGACGGCTTTGTGCAGCATCAGGGCTACGATCCGATGCGTCGTTTGGAGTCGCAGACGATCTGTGCGCAGCCATGGATGCAGGGCGAGTTGCCGGAATCCGTGGGACAGCAGGTGTCGCGGCAGTACGGATGGGATGCGGCGGGGCAATGTGTCGGTTTTCGGGAGATGCGATCGGGCGTGCCGCAGTCGGCCAGTGAATGGCGCTATGACTCTCGTGGTCAGATTGTCGAGGTACAGCATCACGTGGGACGTGATGGAGGACGGATACCTGGCCGGACCGAGCGCTATGAATACGACAGTCTTGGCCACATTGCGGGACAGCAGCACGACAGTGACGCGCCGCTATCGCATCATTTCCATCGCGACCAGCTGATCGCGGTCGGTCCGAACCGCTATCAGTATGACGGGCGCGGACGGATGATCGTGCGCTGTGTGCAACGCAACGGTTTCCGGGCTCGACTATGGCGTTTTGCGTGGGATGAGTTCGACCGGTTACGCGAGGTGCTTACGCCTGAAGGTGAGCGGTGGCGTTATCGTTATGACGCGTTTGGCCGGCGCATCAGCAAGCAGTGTGAAGGGGTGTGCCGTCATCGTCCGCGTCGGATCGATTACCTGTGGCAGGGTAGCCGGCTGGTCGAGGAATGGTGCTCGTATGAGCGCGAGGCGGGCGATACGCGGGCGCACAACGAGATCCGGCGCTGGCACTATCGTCCGGGTAGTCATGCGGTGCTGGCGCAGGAACGGCTGTGCTATGAGCGGGAACCGTCGCTGCCTGAGAGCGAGTGGTACCCGCTTGCGTGCGATCCGAACGGCGCGCCGCATACGATGTACAACAGCGAGGGCCGCGCGGTATGGCGGGCACGGAGTTCGCTGTGGGGTGAGACCGCACGCGATACCACGAGCGTGCGAATGCGGGAGATGTTGCGGCATGTGGTGCATGACCCGTATCTTGCGGCGTGCCTGACGGCGGGTGACGAGACGCTGGAGTGTGAACTGCGGTTTGCAGGGCAGTGGGCCGATGAGGAAAGCGGGCTGCACTATAACTGTCAGCGGTACTATGATCCGCAGACGGGGCAGTATTTGAGTGGGGATCCGATTGGGTTGGAAGGGGGGCTTAATGTCTATCGGTATGCGCCGAATCCGCTTGGGTGGATTGATCCGTGGGGGCTGAGTTGCTGGACTTCGACATCGTCGAAGTCGTCAGCGGAAAATGCTTATGGGCATTGGAAAAAACACGGAGCGGAGTTTCCGGAATTTCAAAATGCCAAACAATATGTTGAAGGAACGAAGAGTTTTGTTAGCGGACCACCATCAGGAACGCTCACGAAAATAAGACCAAACGGAGAGGTTGTTTTTTATGATCCGGGAAGCAACACATTTGCGGTCACGACGTCAAATGGCACGCCAAAGACGATGTTCAGGCCCGATCCCGCGCAGCATGGCTTCCCGAGTAATTTGGATTACTACAATGCACAGTGATTGCTATTGTCGAGTGTGTGGTTATGGATTGTCCTCGCCTCCTTGGGGTGAGGATGGGAGTACGCCGACATGGGAAATATGTCCGTGTTGCGGCACTGAATTTGGCTACGAAGACTGCACGCCGGCAAGTGCGAGAAGGAAACGTAATCAATGGATTTTGAATGGTAAGAAGTGGTTTGAAAATAAAGAAAAGCCAGCAGATTGGGACTGGGATCGTCAGTTTCAGAATATTCCGGATTCTTATAAATAGACGGTACACCTGGAGCCCGTAAGTCCCGAATGGCATCTCGAAGGGCCACTTGCGTAGCCCTTCGTTATTGGTTGCTGCTGGATCAGCAACTCGAGGTGAGCGGGGCGGAGCGGTTTCTGCGTTGTGCTCGCTGGGCTTTCTGTGTGCGCCATGCGCTGCCCAGCTGGTCACTCTGGGCCTTGAGTTCGATGGTCCGTTTCGCGTGCTCGCGCGCCTTGGCGGCCTCATCGTATTCGGGGGTCACCGTGAGGCTTTGCCGGATGTAGTCAACCGAGACATAGACGCGCTGGCCGGCTTTGAAGAATCCTGCCGTCGTGAGCCACAGGTCGATATGTTCCCAAGGCATGAAGGGCTACTGCGGTTACATAAACCCCGTGCAATAGATGGCGCGTCGGGAGTATCGCGTAGCAGCACGACAGTGACGCCGCGCTATCGCATCATTTCCATCGCGACCAGCTGATCGCGGTCGGTCCGAACCGCTATCAGTATGACGGGCGCGGACGCATGATCGTGCGCTGTGTGCAACGCAACGGTTTCCGGGCGCGGCTATGGCGTTTTGCGTGGGATGAGTTCGACCGGCTACGCGAAGTGCTTACGCCTGAAGGTGAGCGGTGGCGTTATCGTTATGACGCGTTTGGCCGGCGCATCAGCAAGCAGTGTGAAGGGGCGTGCCGTCATCGTCCGCGTCGGATCGATTACCTGTGGCAGGGGAGTCGGCTGGTCGAGGAGTGGTGCTCGTATGAGCGCGAGGTGGGCGATACGCGGGCGCGCAACGAGATCCGGCGCTGGCACTATGGTCCGGGTAGTCATGCGGTGCTGGCGCAGGAACGGCTGTGCTATGAACGGGAACCGTCGCTGCCTGAGAGCGAGTGGTACCCGCTTGCGTGCGATCCGAACGGCGCGCCGCATACGATGTACAACAGCGAGGGCCGTGCGGTATGGCGGGCACGGAGTTCGCTGTGGGGTGAGACCGCACGCGATACCACGAGCGTGCGAATGCGGGAGATGCTGCGGCACGTGGTGCATGACCCGTATCTTGCGACGTGCCTGACGGCGGGTGACGAGACGCTGGAGTGTGAACTGCGGTTTGCAGGGCAGTGGGCCGATGAGGAAAGCGGGCTGCACTATAACTGTCAGCGGTACTATGATCCGCAGACGGGGCAGTATTTGAGTGGGGATCCGATTGGGTTGGAAGGGGGGCTTAATGTCTATCGGTATGCGCCGAATCCGCTTGGGTGGATTGATCCGTGGGGGCTGAGTTGCTGGACTTCGACATCGTCGAAGTCGTCAGCGGAAAATGCTTATGGGCATTGGAAAAAACACGGAGCGGAGTTTCCGGAATTTCAAAATGCCAAACAATATGTTGAAGGAACGAAGAGTTTTGTTAGCGGACCACCATCAGGAACGCTCACGAAAATAAGACCAAACGGAGAGGTTGTTTTTTATGATCCGGGAAGCAACACATTTGCGGTCACGACGTCAAATGGCACGCCAAAGACGATGTTCAGGCCCGATCCCGCGCAGCATGGCTTCCCGAGTAATTTGGATTACTACAATGCACAGTGATTGCTATTGTCGAGTGTGTGGTTATGGATTGTCCTCGCCTCCTTGGGGTGAGGATGGGAGTACGCCGACATGGGAAATATGTCCGTGTTGCGGCACTGAATTTGGCTACGAAGACTGCACGCCGGCAAGTGCGAGAAGGAAACGTAATCAATGGATTTTGAATGGTAAGAAGTGGTTTGAAAATAAAGAAAAGCCAGCAGATTGGGACTGGGATCGTCAGTTTCAGAATATTCCGGATTCTTATAAATAGACGGTACACCTGGAGCCCGTAAGTCCCGAATGGCATCTCGAAGGGCCACTTGCGTAGCCCTTCGTTATTGGTTGCTGCTGGATCAGCAACTCGAGGTGAGCGGGGCGGAGCGGTTTCTGCGTTGTGCTCGCTGGGCTTTCTGTGTGCGCCATGCGCTGCCCAGCTGGTCACTCTGGGCCTTGAGTTCGATGGTCCGTTTCGCGTGCTCGCGCGCCTTGGCGGCCTCATCGTATTCGGGGGTCACCGTGAGGCTTTGCCGGATGTAGTCAACCGAGACATAGACGCGCTGGCCGGCTTTGAAGAATCCTGCCGTCGTGAGCCACAGGTCGATATGTTCCCAAGGCATGAAGGGCTACTGCGGTTACATAAACCCCGTGCAATAGATGGCGCGTCGGGAGTATCGCGTAGCAGCACGACAGTGACGCCGCGCTATCGCATCATTTCCATCGCGACCAGCTGATCGCGGTCGGTCCGAACCGCTATCAGTATGACGGGCGCGGACGCATGATCGTGCGCTGTGTGCAACGCAACGGTTTCCGGGCGCGGCTATGGCGTTTTGCGTGGGATGAGTTCGACCGGCTACGCGAAGTGCTTACGCCTGAAGGTGAGCGGTGGCGTTATCGTTATGACGCGTTTGGCCGGCGCATCAGCAAGCAGTGTGAAGGGGCGTGCCGTCATCGTCCGCGTCGGATCGATTACCTGTGGCAGGGGAGTCGGCTGGTCGAGGAGTGGTGCTCGTATGAGCGCGAGGTGGGCGATACGCGGGCGCGCAACGAGATCCGGCGCTGGCACTATGGTCCGGGTAGTCATGCGGTGCTGGCGCAGGAACGGCTGTGCTATGAACGGGAACCGTCGCTGCCTGAGAGCGAGTGGTACCCGCTTGCGTGCGATCCGAACGGCGCGCCGCATACGATGTACAACAGCGAGGGCCGTGCGGTATGGCGGGCACGGAGTTCGCTGTGGGGTGAGACCGCACGCGATACCACGAGCGTGCGAATGCGGGAGATGCTGCGGCACGTGGTGCATGACCCGTATCTTGCGACGTGCCTGACGGCGGGTGACGAGACGCTGGAGTGTGAACTGCGGTTTGCAGGGCAGTGGGCCGATGAGGAAAGCGGGCTGCACTATAACTGTCAGCGGTACTATGATCCGCAGACGGGGCAGTATTTGAGTGGGGATCCGATTGGGTTGGCGGGTGGGTTGAGGACGCATGCGTATGTGCATGATCCGATGCAATGGTGGGATCCGGAGGGGTTGGCAAACTGTACGTCAGATGAATATCTGAATCTTCAGGCATCAACGGATGTCCGCAATGTAGCAGTACCTATCGATTTCAATGGACATATTTTCAGTGCGGAAGTGAAACCAAATGGAAATGTGGTTGGAGGGCATTCGACTGCTACCGGTGATGTTCGTGTCATTCCTGGAAGCAGATCTCGTCCGAACGCGCAGGGTGTTTATGAAGCTCGAATCGAAGTGGCTGACTCAGCTAATCCTGGAAGGTTCCTGCCAAAGACCAACAACGGCGGTGTCTCAACGATGTTTCCTGATTCGTGGTCAACTGATCGGATTAAGGTTGAAGTTGACGCAGCCTACGAAAACCGAACAGTCACAGGGAATAGGTGGAATGGTATAACGCCTAGCGGTGTAGCGGTCAGAGGATGGCTGATACCCAGAATAACGGTGTATCCAATATATTAGGACTGAAGGGGTAAATGAAATTATTTTTTTCTTGGATAAATTCGCCGAACGGTTTGACGCCATTCTGTGAATCGGATTTGACTAATAATGACGGCGTCAGTGCGCTGTCTTGCCTTCTAATGGATGATGGTGGGCGGAATTATCTTCAAACAATTCCTTGGATTGATGAAGGTATAAGTAGATTAAATTTGGTTGTCAATGGAGGTTCAGGTTTGTTGAGTTGGGACAGGGAGGCTTGGGGCGTAAAGGTAGAAGGTGGTAAAGCTGTTATCTATTCGTTAATTGATGAGGATTATTGTGAGGAAATTGAGGTTGGTGGTCTCTGCAACGCGTTGTGGGCGTGGAGAGGATTTTTACGATCGACTCCAGATTCATATTCGTTACAGGAAGTAGAGATATAAAGGCATTGATGTAGATCTGACCGCGCGAGGGCGAACTGTGGTTTGAAGGGCAGTGGGCCATATACGGAATGGACGGTGAAAACTCCCGGTGTCGGCGGTAATGGTGCTAGACGGATTGTGTATGATGCCAAGACAGGGAAGGCATATTACACTCACGATCACTACGATTTGTTCATCGAGATCGATCTTGGGGGGGGAATGAAACTGGTCAAGGTGACAGCTGATCTGTCGGGAGTTAGGAGCATCTCGGATTTTTATGAGCGAATGGCGGATTTATTTAAATTTACAAAGTATTTTGGAAATAATGCGGATGCGCTGATTGATTGTCTATTTGGTCTTCGATATCCGGAAAGTGGGGTGACGGGTTTTAATATTTCCGATTCTGAATGTTTGCTTTTGGAAGTTTTTGGATTTTCCTCTTTGCCTGATGATGTCGCGAAGACATTGACGGTTTCCGTGGAGTTTGTTAATTTGAAGTGTAGTTATAAAAATCAGTTGCCTTCGATTATATTGCTTTTAAACGGACGCGCTTAGCTCATTTGAATGCCAAACGAGGGTCGCGTCAGTGGCGCTTTATTCGTCTACTCGGCGATAATGATGTCGTCAGCCAATCGATTCTTTTCGTGAACTGTTTTTGCGTTGCCTGCGTTCAACTGCCTGCACGAGCCATGCGTTGCCCAACTGGTCACTCTTGGCCTTGAGTTCAATGGTCCGTTGTACGCGTTCGCGCGCTTTGGCGGCAGCATCGTATTCGAGGGTGAGCGTGAGGCTTTGCCGAATGTAATCAACCGAGACGTTGACACGCCGAGCCGCAGGTCGATATGTTTCCAGGGCATGAAGGGCTGCTGCGGTTACATAAACCGTGCAATAGATGGCGCGTCGGGAGTATCGCGTAGCAGCACGACAGTGACGCGCCGCTATCGCATCATTCCCATCAGCGACCAGCTGATCGCGGTGGGCCCGAACCGCTAAGGCCGGAATTGAGTAACGGAGTCAAAACGCACTACAAGTTTGACAGCAACGGCCAGTACACAGGGAAATGGTAAATGGAAATCGATGTCCAATCCGTTCGTCACGTGTTCGAAGAAATACTGGCTGGCCGAATGTCGCGCGAAGAGGGCGATAGGTGGGCTTATTCGGTTATGCAGCAAGAAGAGGCACAGAATCTAATCTATTTGCCTCCTTCTGATAAGGAACGTATATGGTCGGGCGTGATGTATCTTCACGGCGTGGATTTGATGGAATCTCCGGATGAGTATTTGCATATGGACGAAGAAATCAGGACCGCAATGAAAATGAAGCTTGGGTCATAACCGGACAGACGAAGGGGCGCTCATGCGGCCCCTTCCGTTCGTCCAGCCATACTTGCTACAGCTACGATTGCAGTTGGCAATCTGCTTGGTCAAAGCAGGTGTAGCGGTCGAGTGCTGCTGGATAGGTCGCTGCGGCAACATCGAGAGGTCACGACGCTTCGGAGGATTTGAGGGGCGCTGGTTTCGATGTTATTCACAATCCTACCAAGGGCAGAATAGGTGCAAACCACACCCGCTTGGTACACCCCGGTGGTGTTGAAAGATTTAATGCCAACAAAGGCAAGCTATCTAATGTGTTCAAGAGCTG
The DNA here is from genome assembly GCF_046030735.1 of Paraburkholderia xenovorans. GTDB lineage: Bacteria > Pseudomonadota > Gammaproteobacteria > Burkholderiales > Burkholderiaceae > Paraburkholderia > Paraburkholderia xenovorans_A. The sequence continues at coordinate 73,506 of NZ_JAQQBV010000011.1, read as the reverse complement.
TGGAGGATAGGGATGATTGATTGCATTATAGGAAAGGACGGGGAGATATATGCGGTAATAGATTACAGTCCTGATGCCAAAGTTGCACATTATTTTAGAGGGAAAATAGTTGACTATGTATTTACTGATGAGCTTGCGGCGCTTGTTGATGAATACGTTGCATTGGTTGATGGAATGGCGCTTTCACTATTGGATGACATGGAGAGTGAAATATATGGCTATGGGTTAAGGTTGAAAGAAGCTGGTGTGAAAATTTTTGGACTTGAAATTAAGAATAAAACGGATATTGTTTTTTTTGATAAATATCCGACTGGAAAAGGATTTCTTGATGAGTTTTAAAATCATAATTAAATAAATATCAATATGCGCCCAATCCGATTTAATGGGTTGATACGCTGGGATTAAGCTGCGCTTCGGTCGAAACGCTCAAGTCTTCTCGAAAATAAGGGTATTCAATTTCTGTTGCGAAACTGCAGAAAATTATCGATTCGATTGAAAGCAAAAAACTAAAAAGTATTTTCTCTGAACTCTATAGATCCGGCGCCACGATTCCGGACGGCGGAACAGCGGCATCGATAGTGCATACGAAGGTTTGTTTTTTCTATTTGGTTGGATTCGTCAGCAGACGGAAATATCTATCTGCGATGAGGACGGAGAGAGGTCAAATTGGTAGTAAGGAGCCAGCACCCAAAAGCCCCATAAAACCCATACCGCAAACCCCACCCACCACTCCCATCCCCAAAATCCCCCACAAAACGCCAAAAAACCCCAAACCAATCAATCGCATCCCCCACACAAAAAAAGCACATTTTTCCACGCAACAGCACATAACCAAAACGCAGCAAAAAACCCTCAGTCATCAAAACGACAAATAAAAATAAATTCGGCTATAGTCGCCATTTTCCAAGCCGTCAGCCGGGCAAAAAGAATGCATCAACAGCCCGTCGCCAGGATTACCAGGAGTCAAACAAAACCATGAACGCCCGCGAACCCGCATTCGTTTCCGCCTCCCGTAGCGCGCGCCTGCGCCAGATGCTCGTCAGCAACGAGCTCGAATTCATGATGGAGGCGCATAACGGCCTGTCCGCGCGCATCGTCCGCGAAGCCGGCTTCAAGGCAATCTGGGGTTCGGGTCTCGCGATCTCCGCGCAATTCGGCGTGCGCGACAACAACGAAGCGAGCTGGACCCAGGTTGTCGATAACCTCGAATTCATGGCCGACGCCAGCGATCTGCCGATCCTGCTCGACGGCGACACCGGCTACGGCAACTTCAACAACGTGCGCCGCCTCGTGCGCAAGCTCGAACAACGCGGCATCGCCGGCGTCTGTATCGAAGACAAGCAATTCCCCAAAACAAACAGCTTCATCAACGGCGAAGCGCAACCGCTCGCCGATATCGACGAATTCTGCGGCAAGATCAAGGCCGGTAAAGACTCGCAGTCCGATGAAAATTTCTCGATCGTCGCGCGCGTCGAAGCGCTGATCGCCGGTTGGGGGATGGACGAAGCACTGCGTCGCGCGGAAGCCTATCGGCAAGCCGGCGCGGACGCGATCCTGATCCATTCGAAGCTCTCGCGCCCGGACGAAATCCTCGAGTTCGCCCGCGAATGGGCAGGCCGCGGCCCGCTCGTCATCGTGCCGACCAAGTACTACAGCACGCCCACTGAAGTGTTCCGCGAAGCCGGCATCAGCACGGTGATCTGGGCGAACCATCTGATCCGTGCAGCCACGTCGGCCATGCAGGCGGTCGCGAAGGAAATTCACTCGAGCGAAACGCTCGTGAACGTCGAAGACAGCATCGCAGCGGTCAACGAAATTTTCCGTCTGCAAGACGCCGACGAATACTCGGAAGCCGAAGACCGCTATCTGACGAGCGGCCGCTCGGCAAGCGCGGCTGTCGTGCTCGCGGCGAGCCGCGGCGCGGGTCTGGAAGCCGTCACGGAAGACCGTCCGAAAGTCATGCTGCCGATCGCGGGCAAGCCGCTGTTGCGCTGGCTCGTCGACGCGTTCAAGAAGCAGGGCGTCAACGACATCACGGTGGTCGGCGGTTATCGCGCGGATGCCATCGATACCGCGGGTATCAAGCTCGTCGTCAACGAACGTCACGCGCAAACCGGCGAACTCGCTTCGCTCGCCTGCGCAATCGATAAGGTCGCGGGCGACACCGTCGTGTCGTACGGCGATCTGCTGTTCCGCAGCTACATCCTGCGCGACCTGGTCGAGAGCGAAGCGGCGTTCAGCGTGGTCGTCGATTCGTCGCTGACCGACGCGGAAAATGCCAGCGTGCGCGACTTTGCGTGGTGCTCGGCCGCCGACGACCGCGGTCTGTTCGGCAACAAGGTCACGTTGCGTCATGTGTCGAGCGGGCAGGACGCCACGTCCGCCATCGCTTCGCAAACGCCGCACGGTCGCTGGGTCGGTCTGCTGAACGTGCGCGAAGCGGGTCGCGAGCGTCTGCAAGCGGTGCTCGGCAAGCTGCAGGCGCGTCCGGATTTCGATTCGCTCGACATGCCGGCGCTGCTGAACGCGCTGATCGAAGCCGGTGAAGCGATCGAAGTGCAATACGTACACGGCCACTGGCGCGGTGTGAACGACCTCGAAGACTTCCGTCGCGCGGGCGACTTCGCGCACGGCCAGGCGCCGTTCGCGGCAGCGGTCGGCACGTCCACGGGCGCAGCGAACGGAGCCGTTTGATGATCGAGGCAGCACAGTTTGTCGAGGCGGCGCGCGAGCGCGGCTTCGACTGGTATGCAGGGGTACCGTGTTCATATCTGACGCCGTTCATCAACTACGTGTTGCAGGACGAGTCGCTGCACTATGTGTCGGCGGCCAATGAAGGCGACGCGGTCGCGTTGATCGCGGGCGTCACGCTCGGCGCGCAAAACGGCCGCCGCGGCATCGCGATGATGCAGAACTCCGGCCTCGGCAACGCAGTGAGCCCGTTGACGTCGCTCACATGGACCTTCCGTCTGCCGCAATTGCTGATCGTCACGTGGCGCGGCCAACCCGGCGTCGCCGACGAACCGCAGCACGCGCTGATGGGTCCGGTGACGCCCGCGATGCTCGACACGATGGACATTCCGTGGGAAACGTTCCCGACCGAAGCCGACGCGATCGGCCCGGCGCTGGATCGTGCGATCGCCCACATGGATGAAACCGGCCGCCCGTATGCGCTCGTGATGCAAAAGGGCAGCGTCGCGCCGTACGAACTGAAAGCAGCCGACAACGGCGCGCGCCGCGTGCCGAACGCGCCTCGCGTGCAATTCAACAACGTGGCGCCGGGCGAACTGCCGTCGCGTCACGACGCGCTGCAAAAAGTGATCGCGCACACGCCGCTCGAATCGACGGTGGTGCTCGCGTCGACCGGTTTCTGCGGCCGCGAGCTGTACGCGATCGACGACCGTCCGAACCAGTTGTACATGGTCGGCTCGATGGGTTGCGTGACGCCGTTCGCGCTCGGTCTCGCGTTGGCGCGTCCGGACCTGCACGTCGTCGCGCTCGACGGCGACGGCGCCGCGCTGATGCGCATGGGCGCATTCGCGACGCTCGGCGCGTACGGTCGGTCGAATCTCACGCATGTGCTGCTCGACAACGGCGCACACGATTCCACAGGCGGTCAGGCGACGGTGTCGTCGCAGGTGTCGTTTGCGGGTGTCGCGGCCGCGTGCGGTTACGCATCGGCGGTAGAGAGCGACGACCTGAACGTGATCGACGCGCTGTTCGACGCGGCGCCGGCATCGACGTCCGCGTCCGCGCAGGACGGTCCGCGTTTCGCGCGTCTGACGATCCGCCGTGGCACGCCGGACGGCTTGCCGCGTCCCACCATTACCCCGCCCGATGTGAAGACGCGTTTGATGCGCCACATCGGCGCCGCTTGAAGGAGCGCTCATGCTGCTGCTCAACCCCGGCCCGGTGACGCTCACCGAGCGCGTCCGCCACAGCCTGTTGCAAACGGATCTGTGCCATCGCGAAAGCGAGTTTTTCGATTTGCAGGAAGAAGCGCGCACGCGTCTGGTCGATCTGTACGGCCTCGACGCCGGCGAGTGGCAAGCGGTGCTGATGACCGGCTCCGGCACGGCGGCGGTCGAAAGCATGATCGCGGCGTTGGTGCCGCAGAACGGCAAGTTGCTGGTGATCGAAAACGGCGTGTACGGCGAGCGGATTTCGCAGATTGCCACGCAGTACGGGATCGCGCACGAGTCGCTGAAACACGACTGGATGCAGGCGCCGGATCTCGCGAAGCTCGCCGAACGGCTCGACGCGGACAAGGCCTTCACGCACGTCGCCGTGATTCATCACGAGACCACGACGGGCCGTCTCAACGATCTGCAGACGCTCGGCGCGCTGTGCCGCGAGCGTGGTTTGCGCTTGCTGGTGGACGGCGTGAGCAGCTTCGGCGCGGAAGCGATCGATTTCGCCGACACGAGTCTCGACGCCGTCGCCGCGACCGCGAACAAATGTCTGCATGGCGTGCCGGGCGCAGCGTTCGTGCTGGTGCGGCGCGCCGCGCTCGTGCAGGCGGCGAGCCGCACGTACTACCTGGACCTCGGCCGTCTCGCGCGTTTGCAGGATCAGCGCAATACGCCGTTCACGCCGTCGGTGCATGCGTATTACGCGCTGGTCGAAGCGTTGCGCGAAATCGCCGACGAAGGCGGCTGGCAAGCGCGTCACGCGCGTTATGCGGCACTCGCCGAGCAGGCGCGCGCGGGTCTCGCGGAACGCGGGATCGGCAGCGTGTTGCCGGCGGAGCAATCGTCGGTGGTGTTGCGCGCGTATCGTCTGCCGCACGGCGTGTCGTATCCGCAATTGCACGATGCGCTGAAGGCGCGCGGTTTTGTCATCTATGCCGGACAGGGCGGCTTGTCGGCAGAACTGTTCCGCATCTCGACGATGGGCAATATCCACGCCGCCGACATCGACCGCTTGCTGCAAGGCTTCAGCGAATTGATGCGCTGACCGGCGCATAGCGGGCAGATGGAGCGGCGGCCCGATTCACGGTTGCGGGCCCGCTTGCCGAACTGTCCGCTTTCACACCGGATCTTTGTCCGGCGGTCCATCGGGGCGCTGCGGCTCCTCGGTGTGATGGCCCGGCGAGGGCGGCACCAGCGGGTCGGCTTCCGGGTCGCGGTTCGGATCGGCGTTCGGGTCGGGAATCGGGCTGGTATGCATGTCGTAGCTCATTGCGTCACCTCGTCGTGTTGTGTGTCTGAAGAAAAGCGCGTCGCGCGTTGCTGATCGGTCCGTCAACGCGCGGTCAACGCGCGGCGACTTCTGCTGTTACTTCCTCCCGCGACGTCCCACGCTGAGCTGCCAGTAACGCTCGGTGGCGAAGATGTCGTCGTAATTCCCTGCGCCAAAAGCACGCAACTGGCTCTCGTACTCGTTCACCGCTTCGCGTTTGAGCAGCACCTGACGCTGGACGTCGATCGTGTTGTGCGCGCTCGGATGTGCCGGCGTCGCGACGATGCCGCGTTGCGCGAGGTCGGCGAGCCGCGCCTGCACGACGCCCGGCGTGCGCCGGTGAATCGCTTCCTCGTAGCCGAACCACTCCAGATGCGAAAGCCGCGGCAGGATTTCGCAGCAGGCTTCGAACACCCTTACGTGATCGTCGTGGTGCAGCCCGAGCGGCATCAGCAGCGTGTTCGCGGTGGTCCGGTAAATCGTTTCTTCGAGCGCCGCGGCCAGCTTGCTGATCGACGGCGAATCGAAGTACTGCCCGTCGCGAAACGGCATGCGCAGCGGGATCGCGTCGAGCACGTCGAGCGCGCGGTTGTCTTCGAGCGTGCGTGCGTGGATGGCCTGGTGCGCGTCGTCGAAGCCGGCTTTCTGATCCCACTCGGTATGCATCGTCTGCTCGGGCGGCGCGGCGAACACGGTGCAGACCGCCGCATCGGGATGCGCGGCGAGCAACGCGCCGCAACTGAAGACAGCGTCGTCGAAATGGGGCGAGACGATGAAAAGACGAGGGCTGGTTTCGCTCATGGGTCGGTGTGGTTGTCGAGGCGCGCGGGCGGCGTCCGGTGCACGAGTGGTGGCGTCACCTCAGCTTAGGCGGAATCGGCGCGATTTGCGCTGCGGGTGTGCAGGGCGCAAACGGCGTGCCTGACGGGATCATTGACCGCGGACCTCCCGCAAAGGCTCACTAATGCGGGTTCAACCGCTCCCGAATCGGCACACCTTCGCCATGGCGTTGAGGCTGCTGGACGGTGGGGCTCGGCATCGCTTAGCTGCGCGAAAGCAATTGAGCCGTCCAGGCACGCGCTCATGAATCCGCTGACGCCGCCGATGCCGCCGCGGATGCCGACATCAACCGCACCGCCTGCCTGAACGCCGCGACGATCGTCGCCACGATGTCGTCGCGCAGCCGTGCATCGGCGGTTCTGAGCGCATACGCCGGATGCCAGCTCGGCACGATCAGACGGCCGCCGTGAGCGATGGTTTGCCCGAGATATTCGGACAGATTGACGTGTGCGCCGGTCAGCGCTTTCAGCGCGGTCGCGCCGAGCGTGACGACCACCCGCGGCGCCACCTGCGCCAGCTCCTGTTCCAGCCAGTATCCGCAAGCCTCGACTTCGCGCCGCACCGGTGTCCGGTGGACACGCTGATGGCCGATCGTTTCCCACTTGTAATGCTTGACGGCATAGGTGAGATAGAGCGCCTCGCGCTCCAGCCCGGCGCGCGCGAGCACCTCGTCGAGCAGTTGACCCGCCGGTCCGGTGAAGGGCGTGCCATGCTGGTTGTCATGCTCGCCAGGCTGTTCGCCGACCACCATGATCGCGGCTTGCGGTGGCCCGATGCCCGCGACCGCCTGCTTCGCATTGCGCCACAACGCGCAGCGCCGGCAGGTGGCGAGCCCACCCGTGGGCTCGCGCAACGGCGGGGTCATCGCTGAATATTCGACCGGCGGTGCGACCGGGATCGTGACGACTCCACTCTGCGCGCCGCGACGGCTGCGCTCGCGCGCGAGCGGCGCGGGCAATGGCGGCCCCGCGGGCGGCATGCGCCAGTAGCGCACCGGCACCGGCGCGGGCTCCCTATTGAAAGCATTTGCGTAGTACGCCAGCCAGAGCGCTTCGGCAGGCTCGCTGGTGATGGCCTCGCCGGTCATCGCGCTGGCCGGCAATGCGTGCGACGCGTGAGTGAGTTCCTCCGACGCCGGCCGGCCGATGCGCAGCAGCATGCCGTTCCAGAATGCCGCGCCCTGCGGCGTTGCGAGCATCCATGTGGAATCGCCCATGCGGGAATCGCCCACGCGTTCGACGAAGCGGGCGGCGGCGCGCTCCAGCAGGTCGTGCTGCGGCTCATACCAGCCGACGAACTCCGGCGCCCCCATCGACGGATCGCGGCGCCTGAATAGCGTGAGCTTCACAAGTGCGTCGGTTTCGCGTTCGACCGTCTGGATGCGCTGATCGAGCAGCGCGCCGTCGGGATCGTGCAGATCGACGACGTGGCGTTCGCCATGCGTCCAGCGCCATAAGACGCGATAGAGCAATGCCCAGCGATCCGGCGCGCGGCAACAGGCAGCCGTTTTCAGGCGCCACAGGAGTTCGCGGGGAATCGCGGCGGGTGGGGCGGAGCCGTCGCCGGGTTGAGCGGCTGCGCCTTCGGTCTCGATCCACGCGATCCGCGACGGCTCGATACGCTGCCACAGCAGCGTTCGCGCAGCGCGCCGCCAGGCGGGGAAGGACGGTTCGATCGGAATCTGTTGCATGCTGACGCGCCGCGGACGTGTGGCCCAAGGCGGACATCCCTGCGGACAAATACTGTATGGATATACAGTATCCGTCAAAACATGTCGAAGAATCAAGCGGATCAAGCGCGTCGTTTCCGGCGCGGCGATAGCGCCATCAACCTCAAAAAACCAGGCTAAATCTTCAGCAAATCATCCGGCGTATCCACATCGCGCAGAATCCCCGGATCGTCGACATCCAGCCGTGTCACGTTCTGCGACATCAGCAGCGAACGTGCACCCGCGTCGCCGTCGAGTGTGAGCAACGCGTCACGGTGCGCGATGCCGAACCCGACCGGATGGCCGCGCTGCCCCCGATAAAACGGCGCGACCAGCGAAGCGCCGCCGTCGAGCGCACGCGCGACCGCTTCGATCGACGCGATATCGATGCGTGGCATGTCGGCGAGCGCGACGATCCAGCCTTCGGCATCGTCGCTCGCCTCGATGCCGGCGGCGAGGCTTGCGCCCATTCCGCGCTCGGCGTCGGCGGTGAACACGACGTCGCAACCGGCGTCGTTGAGCAGTCGCGCGAGCGCGTCCGAACCGGGCCTGACCACGGCCAGCACCCGCGTGACGATCCGCAGCAGCCGATGCGCCGCCTCATGAGCGACCGGCGTGCCGTCGGGCATGCGCGCCAGCAGCTTGTTGTGCAGGCCGTCGGGATCGAAGCGCGACCCGAGGCCGGCGGCGAGCAGCACGCCGGTGGCGAGCGAAGCGTAGGCCATGGGGGACACCGGAGATAAGAGTGAAACCGATTGTGCGATGCAACCCAGCCTCAGGCAAGCAGGAATGCACCTGCATGCCCAAGTCCGACATCTCCTATAAGCCCCACAGCCCCGCCTCCGTCATACCTGCATCACCTTATCGAGCGTCACCGGCAGATCGCGCACGCGCACGCCGGTCGCGTGATACACCGCGTTCGCGATCGCCGCCGACACGCCGGTAATGCCGATTTCGCCGATTCCGCGCACACCGAGCGAATTGATATACGGGTCGGGCCGGTCGAGAAACGTGATGTCGAGCGCGCCGATGTCGGCATTCACGGGCACGTGATATTCGGCGAGATTCGCATTGGTGAAGCGCCCGTAACGCGTATCGAGCGTGCTCTCCTCCAGCAACGCCGCGCCCACGCCCCATACGAGGCCGCCCATCATCTGGCTCAACGCGGTCTTGCTGTTCAGCACGCGTCCCACGTCGTACACGGCCACCACGCGCGGCACGCGAATCGTGCCGAGATCGGTGTCCACGTGAACTTCGACGAACACCGCGCCGAACGAGTGAAACGAGTACTTCTGTTTCTCGTCGCCGGGTTTGACCGTCGACGTCGCTTCGATCGGCTTGCCGCCGGAGCGCGCGATGATCGCCGCGGCGGGATCGCGCTTCGACGGCTGCGAGCGGCTCGTGACCCAGCCGTTGTCGACGGTGATGTCGTCGAGTGCGATCCCGTACACGGGCGACGCCTGGTCGGCGAGCGCGAGCGCGATCAACTGGCTGCGAACCTGATTCGCCGCATCGCGCACCGCCGGCGACACGCTCGCCGCCGATTGCGAACCGCCCGACACCGGCGCGCGCGGCAGCGACGAATCGCCGAGCGCGAAGTGGATGTTTTCCGGCGCGAAACCGAGTGCGTCGGCGGCGACCTGGGTCATCACCGTATAGGTGCCGGTGCCGATGTCCTGAGTGCCCGACGCGACCATCGCGGTGCCGTCCGGCAAAATCCGCGCGATCGCCGCCGCTTCGCTGCGATTGGCCGGATAGGTGGCGGTCGCCATGCCCATGCCGATCAACGTATTGCCCGAACGCATCGAGCGCGGCGTCGCGTTGCGCCGCGACCAGCCGAATTTCTGCGCACCGATCTGATAGCACTCGCGCAGCGATTTACCCGACCACGGTTTGTTCTCCTGCGGATCGGCATCGGCGTAATTCTTCAGACGCAGCGCGAGCGGGTCCATGTGCAGCGCGACCGCCAGTTCGTCCATCGCCGATTCGAGCGCGAACGAGCCGGTGGTTTCGCCCGGCGCGCGCATGAAGGTCGGCGTGCCGAGATTCATCGGCACGATCCGGTGCGTGGTCACCTGATTGGGCACCGCGTACGACATGCGCGTGACCATGCAACAGGTCTCGGTCCAGTCTTCGATCGTCGACGTATGCGAGATGCTGTCGTGGCGCATTGCGGTCAGCGTGCCGTCGTGCCGCGCGGCCAGCATGAAGTGTTGCTCCGTATGCGGACGCGCGCCGACCGGGCCGAACATCTGCGGCCGTTCCAGCGCGAGGCGCACGGGTCGTCCGGCCTGCTTCGCGGCCATCGCGCACAACGACACATGCGACCACGACGAGCCCTTGCAGCCAAACCCGCCGCCGACGAACGGCGAGATCACGCGCACGTCGGCCGGTGAAATGCCGAGCGTTCTGGCGACCGCCTGCGCGGCACTGCTGACGCCTTGCGTCGAGTCGTACAGCGTGAGCTGCGGGCCGTCCCAGCGCGCCATCGTCGCGTGCGGCTCCATCGGGTTGTGATGTTCGATGGGCGTCGTGTAGGTGGCGTCGATGTGTACCGCGCCGCTGCGCATCCCGTCGTCGAAATCGCCGCGCTGCGTGTCGGTCTGCCGGCCTTGCGGTTTGTCCGGCGCATGGCCGCCGGGTTTGGCCTGAGTGAAATCGAGCGTGGCCGGCGCGCTTTGATAGGCGATACGCAACTGACGCGCGGCATCGGTCGCATGTTCGAGCGTATCGGCGACCACCACCGCGACCGGCTCGTTGTTGTAGTGAATCTGGTTGTCCTGCAACAGCGACAGCCGGCGGCCGGCCGGCGGCGCGAGCGCGGGCTTGCCGCCGTTCGGCAAACGCGGCGCGTTCTGATACGTCATGACCAGCAGCACGCCGGGCACAGCCTGCGAGCGGCTCGCATCGATCGACGCAATCGTGCCGCGCGCAATCGTACTCGTGACGAGCACCGCATGCGCGAGCCGCGCTTCGGGAAATTCGGCCGCGTAGCGGGCTTCGCCGGTGACTTTCAGCAGACCGTCGGTGCGGTCGAGCGGTTGACCGATCAGATTCATGCGACACCTCCGGCACGGCCCGCGGCCTGGTTCACTGCACGCACGATCGCGCGTTGCGCGAGCTGCACCTTGAAGCGATTGTCGCGTTGCGGCCGTGCCTCGCGTAACGCGGCCGCTGCGGCTTGAGCGAGCGTGGCCTGCGTGAGCGGCTGACCGTTGAGCATCTGCTCGGCCGCGCTCGCGCGCCACGGCCTGTGCGCGCCACGGCCTGTGCGCGACGCCGCCTAGCGCGATGCGCGCGGTCGTCACGCGCTCGCCGTCCATCTGCAAAGCGGCGCCGACCGAGACCAGCGCGAATGCGTAACTGGCGCGGTCACGCACTTTCAGATAGTGCGAGTTGGCGCTGAAGAGCGGCGGCGGCAGATCGACCGCGGTGATCAGTTCGCCCGCCTGCAACGTGGTATCGACGTCGGGCCGATCGCCGGGCAGCCGATGGAAATCCGCGAACGCGATAGTGCGCTCGCCGGCCGGCCCGTTCACGCGCACCACGGCGTCGAGCGCGGCCAGCGCCACACTCATATCCGACGGATTCACCGCGATGCACTGCGGACTCGCGCCGAGAATCGCATGCGTGCGATTGAGGCCGCCGAGCGCGGCGCAGCCGCTGCCTGGCGCGCGTTTATTGCACTGCGCAAACGCGGTGTCGTAGAAGTAACCGCAGCGGGTACGTTGCAGCAGATTGCCGCCGACGGTCGCCATATTGCGCAATTGCGACGACGCGCCGGCCAGCAACGCTTGTGACAGCAACGGATATTGTTCGCGCACCAATGCATGGTTGGCCGCGTCGCTGTTGCGCACCAGCGCACCGACGCGGATGCCGCCGTCGGGCAGCGTGGTGACGGTATCGAGTCCGCCGATATGGGTGATGTCGATGAGACGCAGCGGTCGCGCCACGCCGCCTTTCATCAGGTCGAGCAGGTTGGTGCCGCCGCCGATGAATACCGCACCCGGTTGCTGCGCCGCGCGCACGGCGCCGGCGATGTCGTTCGCGCGTTCGTAGGAGATCGCATCCATGAGGTCGCTCCTTTCTTTACGCGTTGCGCGGGTTATCGACAACGACAGCGACAACGACAGCGGCAGCGGCCGCGTCGCTGCCGACGCTCGTGTTGCCGCTGCTACGCTGGCCGCCGTCATGCACCGCACGCACCGCCGCGACGATATTCGCGTACGCGCCGCAGCGGCAGAGGTTGCCGCTCATGCGTTCGCGGATTTCATCGTCGGAAAGCTGCGGGGGGCGGTGGCGGACATCGGCGGTGACGGTACTTGCGGTGCCGTTGCGAAACTCGTTCAGCAGGGCAGTCGCGGAGCACAACTGCCCGGGCGTACAGTAGCCGCACTGGAATGCGTCATGTTCGATGAACGCGCGCTGGATCGGACTGAGCGCGCCGTTCACGGCAAGGCCTTCGACTGTCGTGATGTTCTCGCCGTCGTGCATCACCGCGAGCGTCAGGCATGAGTTGATCCGGCGGCCTTCGACCAGCACCGTGCACGCGCCGCACTGGCCCCGGTCGCAGCCTTTCTTGGTGCCCATCAAACCGGCGTATTCGCGCAACGCGTCGAGCAAGGTCACGCGCGGCTCGAGTTGCAACGTATAAGCGCGGCCATTGACGGTCAGCGTGACCGGCCGCGGCGGCACGGGCGCATGAACTTCGGCGGGCGGCGCGGTGGGTGTTTGCGTTTGTGTCTGCGTCTGCGCCCGCAGATGCGGCGCGGCGCCGACGGTGGCCACTGCTGCCGCCGACTGCAGAAAACGGCGGCGCGAGGATGGGTGCGGCGTGGCGACGGGCGGCTCGCCCGACTCCGGATTCTGACGATCGTTGTTCGAGGACATGACGTTTTGCTGGCTCCATTGAAAGGTCAATGCAGGCTGGCTACGTGCGGCGCTTCGATGTGGGACATGCGAAGTGCTGCGGTCTAATGAATCTTTATCGAATCTTTATCAGCAATTTCGGTGCCGTTACGACGGCGATCACTTTGGAAGCTGGCTGCGGGTTGACCGCTGAGTCAAGCAAGGACGAGTCGCCGTGAGGCGCGGCGAATCGTGGCGCGCGCAACCATTCGCTGCGACGCGCGCCGACTATGGACGTTGCGCTCAACGGTTGCGAAAGTAAATACGGGGAGGCGGCTTCTTTCTGGGTGCAATCAGAAAGACAGTTTTGTGCGGGATGACGAGTCGTGCCGGCGTACCGCGATCCGGCGATGACGGTAATAGCGATAAAGGCCGGTAACGACTATTGAGCTGGCGCTCAAAGATCGAGTGTCAAACCGGACGGCGACCCGGCTTCGTCGACGAGGGGCCGGCCCACGCAGATCAATGCATGTCCCGGTTGGATGTCGGCTTCGACGGGGCCATCGTAAGCAATCGTGCCGCTCGATACACGCGTCGAACAGGTTCCGCACATCCCCGAACGGCAACTCGACGGCGCGTCGATACCGCAGGCCTCGGCGAAGTCCAGCAGCGTGCCGTCCTTCGGCAGCCACTGCACGGTGCGTTGCGAACGTGCGAAGGTTACGGCCACGCCGCCGGTCACAGGCGTCGTGGTTTTTCCCGAGGCATCGTCAGGTTCCTTCAGTGCGACGTTGGGCATCGCGGCAGGCGTGCGTTGGATGCTCGCCGGACCGAATGCCTCGAAGCGGATGCGATCGTCAGCGACGTTCAACGCGCGCAAACCTTTGTACAGGTCGCGCATGAACGCTTCCGGACCGCAGAGATAGAAATCGTAATCGTCGAACGGGAGCAGGCCTTTGAGTCCCGCGACGTTGATCCGTCCGGGCCACGTAGCCGGTACTGCCGCCGCGTCCCATGCCTCGCTGCGCTCACTATCGAACAGATGGATCGACACATCGCGATGACGCCCCGCGAGTTCTTTCAGGTGCGCGCTGAATGGCCGCTCGCTTTCGTTGCGGGCCCCGTGAAAGAAGTGCAATGGTTTCGTCGGCGAGTGCGCGGTGCGTGCATCGATTGCGTGATGCAGCATCGTCAACATCGGCGTGATGCCGATGCCCGCCGAGATGAACACCGAAGCACGGGGACTTGCGCGGTCGTAGATAAACGCGCCGCGTGGCGTCATCGTCTCGATGCTCATGCTGACGGCAAGATGATCGTGCAGCCAGTTCGACGCGACGCCCTGGCGCTTGACGCTGATGCGGTACTGCCGCGTGTTGCTCGTGTCGGACAGCGTGTAGGTTCGCACGAGCGGTGTGTCCGCGCCTGCAACGGGGACACGGATCGGCAGGAATTGGCCTGGCTCGAACGCAGGCAAAGGCGAGCCGTCGACCGACTCGAAATGAAACGAGCGTATCGACGGTGTCTCATCGTGGACGGCCGCCACCCGCAGCCGCTTCCACGGCGACGCCGTGTGTTCCTTCAGCGGTTTCAGTGCAGTGAATTGCGGCGCGTAATCGACAGCCGACCAGCGAAACGGCAGTATCGCGCGACTGCGGCGTACTTCGACAATGCGAAACCGCACCAGCCGTTCGGCGAGCGGGAACCCGGCCAGTTCGGGACCGTCCCAGATGATCTCGGCCGTTGCTGCGACGTACAGCAGATCGCCCGTCTCGAAGTCGACGAACAGCAGACCGGCGCGCGGATCGTGCGCCAGATTGCCGAGCGTGTTGAAGAAACGATTGCCGCTGAAATCGGGCGTGGTCAGCGTGTTCGCATCGTCGACGCGAACGAAGCCGGGCATCCCGCCGCGATGCGAAACGTCCGCGCCGCGCGCGAGGCCCGCATCGCTTGCCAGGTTGGCGCTGGCAATGAAGAACGTGTCAGCCCGTGAAAGGAGCGCGCGATCCGCTTCGTCCAGTTCAGTGGCGTAGATCACCGCGAGCTGGCTGCCGGCGGAACCGCTCGTGACGAACTCAGGCGTGCGGCCTTGAATGTACTTCGCGCAATTGCCGAAGCTCTGCAACACGTCGAGCGAGATCGTGTTGCCATCGACCGACGACACCACGCCGTTGATCCGGTTGCGGCGGCGCGTGTGCGGTTGCAGTCCAAGACCGCCGATCAACGCGCCTTCGTGCCAGCTTCCTGCGAGCGGATCGCCGGCCAATGCGCCGCCTTCGATCCGCAGCGTGTGCGCATCCGGCGACGACACGAAACCCGGCCTGCCGACCCGCAAGGTGGCCCACGGTTGCCCGTTTGCATCGACTCCGCCGAACACCATGAAGGGCTGCTCGGCAAAGAACTGACGATGCTGCTCCGGCATATACCGCCGGATACCGCGCCGGCCGGCTTTGTCCGCTTCCTCCGTCACGCCGGCGCGCTGTTGTACAGCGAGTTCGGCGCGGTGAAAGGGGGCGGCGTCGGTGGCCTGATCGATGGGTGTGACGGCAAAGGCTTCAGACATGGCAACCTCCGATCATGGCGAGCGCGCGGACTAGGGGGCCGTGCGTGTCCTTACTCGGCGAGCAGGCCTGCCCGGGTCGACGGCATCGCGATGAAACGCGGCAATGCTTCGACGCGACGCAGCCACGCACGAATGTTCGGATACGGATCGAGCGACACCCCGCCTTCCGGTGCATGCGCGATGTACGTGTGTGCCGCGATGTCGGCGATCGTCGCGTGCTCGCCGGCGGCGAACGATTTGTTCGCCAGTTCGCGGTCCATCACGTCGAACAGCCTGATTGCGATCTTCTGCGCCGTTTCGAGGTGCAGCGGCGCGCTGAACACCGTCACGAGCCGCGCGGAGCACGGCCCATACGCGATCGGTCCCGCTGCGAGCGAGAGCCAGCGCTGGACCGTTGCAGCGCCGATCTCGTCTTCAGGCAGCCACGACGGATCGCCGTAGCGCTTCGCGAGATAAACGAGAATCGCGTTCGAATCGAATAGCACGGTGTCGCCGTCTTCGATCGTCGGCACCTGACCGAACGGATTCAACCGGAGATAGTCCGGGCGACGGTTGTCGCCGGCGGCCATGTTCAGTTCGATCACCTCGAACGGCAGGTCGAGCAACGTCAGAAACAGCTTCACGCGATGCCCGTGTCCGGAAAGCAGCGTGGTGTGAAGGCGAATTGGCTGGGCGGGTCGGGCGGCGGGCATGACGTGAGTCCTCGGAAAAAGGCGGCGGTTTCGAACGGCAATGCACGTAGCGTAGCGGCCGTCGTCTGTTGCGAGAAGACTGCTAAGCTTCGAAACATAGTCAATCGAAAGTGGACAATCAGCGATGGCGGACGTCCGGGATGTCAATCTGAACCGGCTGGCGGTTTTCGTGGCGGTGGTGGAAGCGGGCTCGCTGACCGCGGCGGCGGCGCGACTGGGTCTCGCCAAGGCGATGGTCAGTGCGCATATCCAGCGGCTCGAACGCGAGGTCGGCGCGAGCCTGCTGGTGCGAACCACGCGACAGCTCAAGGTCACGGAAAGCGGTCGCACGTTTTATGACGCAAGCTGCCAGATACTGCAGGCCACGGAAGCGGCCTTGTCGGCGGTATCGGGCGCCAGCGCGCCGGTGCGCGGCACGTTGCGTGTCAGCGCGCCCAACGACTACGGCAGCCTCGCGGTCGCGCCGGCGCTCGTCGATCTGCGGCGTGCTTATCCGGAGCTCGATGTCGAACTGATCTGCAACGACAGTTATGTGGATCTGATCGCGGAAGGCATCGATGTCGCGATTCGCCTCGGCCGGCTCGCCGATTCGAATTACCGGGCGGTGAGGGTCGGGGGCTTCGTCAAATGGGTCGTGGCGAGCCCGGAGTTCGTCGAAAAGTGGGGAACGCCTCGCTCACCGGCGGCGTTGGCAAAATGGCCGTACATCGCCATGTCGGTGTTGCCGCATCCGCTGACGCTCGAATTGCAGCGCGGCAGCGGCGCGAAGAAGAGTGTGCGCTGCGCGAGCGCCCTGACGATCAATACGGCCGACGCCGCGCGCGCCGCCACGCTGTCAGGCGGGGGCTTCGGCCTGCTGACGGACTTCTCGATTGCGGCCGACGTGAAGGCCGGCCGCCTGGTGCGTGTGTTGCCCGAATGGACCACGGTGCCCGCGGGCATTCACGCGGTGTTTCCGCCGACCCGCTATCCGCCGGCGAAAGTGCTCGCGCTGATCGACATTTTCAGGAAGCGGGCCGCCATCGGCTGATAGCCGCTGGGCCCCGATCCGGTTGGCAGAGCGGATGAATCAATCGATCCCGTGAAACACCGCGTCGTCCGGGCCGAGATACGCGGGCGGGCGCCATGCTGCGTCGCGCATCGAATGCTGGACCAGTTTCTCCACGCCGAGCAGCACCGCGAAAATAGCCATCCGCACCGGAATGCCGTTGTCGGTCTGACGGAAAATCGCGAGCCGCGAGTCGTGATTCAGGTCCACGCTCAGGTCGTTCGCACCGGGCCGGCTGTCGCGTGGCAGCGGGTGCATGATCAGCGTGTCGGCGCCGCACACGCTGTCCATCAACGCCTGATTGATCTGGAAGTCCGGCGTATAGCCTTCGAACGATTCGTCGGTGAAGCGCTCTTTCTGGATGCGGGTTGCGTACACCACGTCGGCGCCGCGCAAGCCCGCGGGCAAATCGTGCGTCTGCACGATCACATGATCGTTACGCGAAATCTGCTCGATGATGTAGCTCGGCATTTCGAGCATCGGCGGCGAGATCAGCGTGAACTTGATGCCGCGATACAGCGCCAGCAGTTTGACCAGCGAATGCACCGTGCGGCCGTATTTCAGGTCGCCGACCAGCGCGATGTGCGCGCCGTCGACGATCTTGCCGAGCCGCGAGAACTCGCGCTGGATCGTGTACAGATCGAGCAGCGCCTGGCTCGGATGCTCGCCCGGCCCGTCGCCGCCGTTGATCACCGGCACATTGGTCGCGCGCGCGAATTCGGCCACCGAGCCTTGCTCCGGATGGCGGATCACCAGCGCATCCACGTAGCCGCTCATCACGCGGCTGGTGTCGTAGATCGACTCGCCCTTCGCCATCGACGAAAACGTGAAACCCGTGGTGTCGCATACCGACCCGCCGAGCCGGCAGAACGCCGCACCGAAGCTCACACGGGTGCGCGTGCTGGCCTCGAAGAACAGATTGCCGAGCACCGCGCCTTCCAGCACGCGGGAGATTTTCCGGCGCCGCGCGATCGGCTGCATGATGTCGGCGACGCGAAACAGCGCCTCGACCGAGTCGCGCGAGAACTGATCGACCGACAGCAACTGCGGCTTGCCCTCGAACAGCATCTGGCTCGCTAGCGACTGCGAGTCTACGCTTTGCGTATAGTTTTCGCCCGGCTCGCCATGCACGACGATTTCCGACACGAAGCGCTCGACGATCTCGGGCATCGCCCGCGATTCCTGCGAATCGTCCGGCAACAGCCACGTGTCCAGTGCCCGGCGTGAGACGCCGATCCGGCTCGCGAACGTGTCGCGGGTCATGTTCATGCGACGCATCGCATCGCGTAGGAAGGCTTGTTGCGGGACGCTCATGCGGGCACCTGTCGGGAGTGGATTGGGCGTGGATCGGCACGGATTATGTACGCGGTGCGTATATTAGTTTCCCCGTCGCAGAAGTCAAGCAATTTTGCGATGGTTTTTGCCCGAGGTTTTGCCGCCAGACGCCGCAGGCGGTTACACTGCGCTTCATGCATTCCGGCCAAACGCTCCGACTCCGTCCGTCGACCATCGCACGCCTCGCTCTCGCGCGAGCCGTGCCGACGCGCGCGAGCCGTCCCAGTGTTTTCGCCAAAGCCAAAAAACAGCCGCTCATCTGACCGGAGCACGCTGTTCCGTCAGATGTGCGACGGAACAGCCGGTCAACGCCCGCCTTCGGCATTCACTGTCTTTCCTCCCCGCACCGCTCGACGGAATCGATACGGTCGCGTTCGAGGTAAAGACATGTCTATTTTTTCAGGTATCTGGATTCCGCTGATCACACCGTTCGCCGATGGCGAGGTCGATCACGACGCGTTGCGCGCGCTGGTGCGCCGTTATGCCGACGCCGGCGTGGCCGGGCTGGTCGCGCTCGGCACCACGGGCGAGCCCTCCGCGCTCGAGGGTGCCGAGCGAGACGCCGTGCTCGCCACCATTCTCGATGCGGCGGCGCAACCAGGCGACGGCGCGGCGCGCCTGAGTGACGCGGCAGCGCGCGCAGGCACCCCCGCAACACGTGCTGCACTCCCGGTGCTGGTCGGCGTGTCCGGCAATCACACCGCGAGCATGCGCGAGCGCGTGCTGGAACTGAACCGCTTGCCGATCGCCGGCTTGCTGATGGCCGCGCCGTATTACGTGCGGCCGTCGCAAGCGGGGATCGTCGGTCATTTCACCACGCTGGCCGATGCCAGCGAGAAGCCCGTCGTGCTGTACGACATTCCTTCACGAACCGGCGTGCGGCTCGAGCTCGACACGCTGCTGACGCTCGCCGCGCATCCGCGGATTCAGGCGGTAAAGGATTGCGCCGGTTCGCTCGACACTACGCTCGCATTGATCCGCGACGGCCGTTTGCAGGTGCTCGCCGGTAACGACATCGACATGTTCAACACCTTGTGCATGGGCGGCAGCGGCGCGATCGCGGCTTCGGCTCACGTGCGCACGGAGCATTTCGTCGCGCTGTATCGCGCGCTCGCGGCGGGGCGGCTCGACGAAGGCCGGCGTCTTTTTCATCGCCTCGCGCCGCTGATCGACGCGCTGTTCGCCGAGCCGAATCCGGCGCCCGTGAAGGCGTTGCTGGCCTTGCAAGGCGCGATTCGCGACGAACTGCGCATGCCGATGACGCGTGCCGGCGCCGAGCTGGTCAAGCGGCTCGACGTGTGGGCAGAGGGCGAGCGCTATGACGAGCGGGGCCTCGCGTCGGCGTCGATCTGAAGGGAGGGAAGGAGGGATGGCGCGCAGGCGGCCAACTCGGCATCGTCCGGTCGAGCGGATGCTGCCGTGCGGTTCCCCGCTGCGCTGTCCCCGCCTGCGCGCCGCCGTCATCAGATCATGCCGGACAGCGATCGATGAGAAGTGCGTTGGTCCTGACCGAACGGCGCGCCCGGGGCGGACAGCAGTTCGCGTTGCGCGCGCAGTTCACGCGATTCGGCGAGGCGTTCCAGCGCGCCGCGATCGAGCGTCGCGAGCATGTCGCGCTCGGTGATCAGCAACTGGAAAGCCAGTACGATCAGCCCGCTGGCGAGCAGCAGGTCGCCGGCGAACACGACTGCATACAGCGCCGACGTATGCTGCGGATTGCCGAGCAGCAGCGACAGGTTGCCGCGATCGAGCAGCACCAGCGTGAGCGGCACGATCCCGTTCAGACTCGCGATGGCGCTGCCCACCGCGACCATCAGCTGTGCCGGCCCGACGCGCGGACGACGCCGGCGGAATACCTCATACAGCGTCGCCGCGCGGCACGGCAGAAAAAACAGCGCCAGCAGCGACGCCCGCAACACGAGCGGCATCTTGAGCAGCAGCGCGCTGCCGTACAACACGCCGAACAGCGCGGTGACCGCGAGCCCGGTACGCCACGGCGCTTTGGCGCCGAACAGTTCGCGCGTGCCCGACCAGATCAGGATGCGGCTTTGCAGCGCCAGCGTGGCGGTGGCGATCAGCAACAGGTCGGTGTTCCAGGTCATGTGCAAAGCGAAGCAGGCCGCCGCCGCGCAGAGCAGAAAGAACGACACCGTCCAGTAACGGAACGCCGCGACCTGCGTGAACATGCGCGAGAGCGCTGTCGTAAGAAGGGCACCGCACAGGAACGTGACCAAACACATCGACGTGAACGTCGCTACATCCATTTTCATGAAATCTCCGACACCTGACCAACCTGTGCTGCTTGTTCTTTAAGCGAAGTCCGGCGAGGAACTCCGGTGCGAATCGACCACTGTGCGTGAATCCGAACACGCCTATCAAACGGATCCGGATGCTCAGGCGGCGACCATTCTTCCGCGCAGCAGCTCGCCGAAGTCGTCTGCGCTGAGCGGTTTGCCTAGCAGAAAGCCTTGCATCTCGTCGCACATCATCGATTTGAGCATGTCGAGCTGCGATTCGGTTTCGACGCCTTCGGCCACTACGTCCATTTCCAGCGAATGCGCCAGCGCGATGATAGCCGACACGATCGCGCTGCCCTCCGTGCCGTGTTCGTCGAGACCGTTCGTGAAGAAGCGGTCGATCTTCAGTTGCTTGACCCGAAAACGCTGC
The DNA here is from genome assembly GCF_046030735.1 of Paraburkholderia xenovorans. GTDB lineage: Bacteria > Pseudomonadota > Gammaproteobacteria > Burkholderiales > Burkholderiaceae > Paraburkholderia > Paraburkholderia xenovorans_A. Next base: position 52,627 of record NZ_JAQQBV010000011.1, on the reverse strand, counting down.
AAATACGCGAGGCTGGAATAGCCGGTGCCGAAATCGTCGATCGCGATTTCGAAGCCGCTCGCCTGAAACTCGCGGATCATTTCGATGGTGCGCGGCGCGTCCTGCATCGCCACCGTTTCGGTGATCTCGAACATGATCTGCTCGCAGCTCACGCCCTCGTCCTCCACGATCGCCAGCATCGTCGCGACGAGATTGGGCTGTGCCAGTTGGCGCGGCGACAGGTTGATCGCGACTTTCATCGCGGGCAATCCTTCGGCGATCCAGCGGCGAATCTGCCGGCAAGTCTCGCGCAGCACCCAGTTGCCGATCTGCACGATCTGCCCGGAACGCTCGGCGATCGGAATGAACTCGAGCGGCGCGAGCGCGCCGAGTTCCGGATGGTGCAGGCGGATCAGCGCTTCGGCGCCGGCCAGCGAGTCGCCGTTGCCGTGAAACTTCGGCTGGAAGTGCAGCGAGAAATGGCCGGCGGCGAGCGCATCGTGCAGTGCGCTCTGAATCCGCAGCGTGCGCGTCGCGGCTTCGTTCATGCTGCGCTCGAAGAAGCGATAGGTGCCGCGGCCCGCGCGTTTGGCTTCGTACATCGCGGCGTCCGCGTGCTTGAGCAGCGTCTCGACGGTGTCGCCGTCGTGCGGAAACAGCGCGATGCCGATGCTCGGCATCACTTGCAACGGCTGCGAATCGGTCCACATGCCCTGGCGCATCCGTTCCAGCACGCTCTCGGCCAGCATGCCGGCCGCCTCGCGCGACGGCAGGTTCTCGGCGAGCACCACGAATTCGTCGCCGCCCAGCCGCGCGACGGTGTCGCTCGCGCGCACGCACTGCAAGAGGCGCTGCGCGAACGCGCTGAGCACTTCATCGCCGACCGAGTGGCCGAGCGAATCGTTGATGGTCTTGAAGCCGTCGAGATCCATGAACAGGATCGCGGACAGCGTGCGTTGGCGCCGCGCGCTGCCGATCGCGCGCTCGATGCGCTCGGTCAGCGTGCTGCGATTGGGCAGGCCGGTCAGCGTATCGAGCGTGGCGAGACGCAAAACCTGTCCGTTCAGACGTGACACCGCACCGGCCAGAAAGGTTGTGCGTGCATCGAAGCGCGACAGCATCAGCGTGACGATCAGAATCGCGAACGTGAACAGGATCACCGAGGTGGCGAGCCACGCGGCGTTGATGCCCTTGGCCGCGCCGCATATCGCGCCGGGCGCAAAGCCGGCCGCGGCCATTCCGCAGTAATGCATGCCGCTGATCGCGACGGCCATGATCAGCGCCGCGCCGAAGCGCTTCTTCAGCACGTGGCGTTCGTCGTCGTCGCTGAGCACGCGTGCGAGCCACAGCGCGGCGGTCGACGCGACGATCGCGATCACGATCGACAGCGTGAGCCACGCAGGCTGATAGTCGATGCCCGGCTCCATGCGCATCGCGGCCATCCCGCTGTAATGCATGCCGGCGATCGCGCCGCCCATCAGCACGCCGCCCGCGCCGAGCCGCGCGGCCGTCAGGCGCGTTTGCGTGGTCATGAACAGCGCCAGATACGACGCGCCGATCGCGAGGCCGAGCGAATAGGCGGTCGTCGCGAAGTCGTAGCCGAGCGGAATCGGCAGTGAGAAGGCCAGCATCGCGATGAAGTGCATCGACCAGATGCCGACGCCGAGCGCCGCGGCGCCCCCCAGACGCCACGCGTGGCGCAGCCGCGCCGAAGCCAGCATGAAGATGCGGCCGGTCAGGTCGAGCGCGGTGTAAGAGGCGAGTGTCGCAACGACAAACGAAATCGTGACCAGCAAATAGTTGTATGAGCTCTGCATGAAAAGTCCAACCGCAGGAGGGAAGCGGCTTAACTTGTTATCGACCGTTGCCGGCGTTTGTTTAATTGATTTTCAATATGACAGTAGTTGGGATGCAAGGCGCGGCACGGGCGCCGGCCACGGCGGGTTTGCGTGCGTTCGAAGGTCGGCGTCCAGCCGGTTCGCGATACCGCCGACGAATGCTCGTATTTCCGGATGCGTGTAATCCTTTACACACATTTTTTTTTCACCTAGCATGCTTTTACGCACTCCGGATGCGCCGAGAACAGCAAGCGCTAGATCAACAGCGCGGAGCACGCAGATCATCGTGTGTTTTTCAGTATTTTGTGTAATCGATTACCACGTCAGACGAATAGGCTGAAAACGTTGGGAGCGTCGCGCCGGGAGGGCGCGGCGCGTTCCGGATACAGCGCCTTCGAACCCGTGCCCCTGTGTTCATTCTTTGGAACCTACGACTATCATGAAGACCCTGCATCCTGCTGAGGCGCAATCGATTTTCGATCGGAAAACGCTGCGCTCGACCCTGAAGTCGATTGTGTTGAGCGTGTGTATCGCAAGTGGAATCGGCAGCGCGATGGCGCCCGCCAGTGCGGAAGAAACCACGTTCGCGTCGATCCGCAAAGCCGGCGAACTCCGCTGCGGCGCGGCGCTGGCGCCGCCGTTCGTCGTGCGCGATCCGAAAACCGGCGATTACTCCGGCGCCTTTAGCGATTTGTGCCGCAAGTTTGGCGAGAGCGTACTGAAGGTGAAGGTCCGCTTCGTCGATACGACGTGGGACAACATGGTCGCGGGGCTGCAAACGAACAAGTGGGACCTGGCGATGGCCATCAACCGTACGCCGGTTCGGGAGCAGGTGATCAACTTCTCGACCGCGGTGGTTCGCAACGATACGGACTTCGTGTACAGCCGCACCGATTCGAAGTTGCCGACGCCGATCAAATCGGTGGCCGACATCGACAAGCCGGGCATCGTGATCGCGGTAGTGCAGGGAACCACCGACGACAAGGCCATCACGCCGGCCATCAAACAGGCGCAAATCCTTCGTCTGCCGGATGCCGACAGCACGCGTCTTGCGGTGATTTCCCATCGCGCCGATCTGCTGGCCGATCAATCCGATGCGAATCTGATCTTCCAGGCGGCGCATCCCGACTGGGCCGAGATTTTCCGCGCGACCCCTTCGTTCAATCTGCAGGACGTCGCGTTTGGTCTGAACAAAAGTTTCACTGCTGCCGACCTGACTCTGCTCAACCAGTTTATCGAGCAGCAGACCAGGACGGGTTTCGTCAAGACAAGCGTGGACGCCGCGGTCAAGCAGGCTGCGCAGTCGGTCAAGCAATAAGCTGACGACGCGCGCAGCCGTTGCGAGGAAAGCAAATGGAACAAGTGATGAAGGTGGGCCGGCAAACCATGGACGAGAGGGATGCAGCACCGTCGCGCGACGGCTTGAACCCGGCAGATGCACCTGCGTACAGCGGCGTGCAACCGCTGGTCCGGATGCGGGGGCTGTGCAAACAATACAGTCCCACGCTACAGGTGCTGAAAGGGCTGGATTTCGACATGCAACCCGACGACCGGCTCGTCGTAATCGGCCCGAGCGGCGGCGGCAAAAGCACGTTGCTGCGCGTGCTGATGGGCCTTGAGACGATCGACGGCGGCAGCGTCGAATTCGACGGTCAGCGCTATCTGTCGTTCGATCCCAAATCCCGGCAAACCCGCATGGATCTGGCGATCCGCAAGCGGATCGGCATGGTCTTTCAGCACTACACGCTTTTCCCGCATCTGGATGTGCTGCGCAATCTCACGTTGGCCCCGTGCAAGACGCAAGGGGAGCCGCGCAACTCGGCTGAACAGCGTGCGCTTCACCTTCTGGAGCGGCTCGGTCTCGCTGCGAAGGCACGTGCCTATCCGGCCCAGCTCTCGGGCGGCCAGAAGCAGCGCGTGGCGATCGCGCGCGCGTTGATGCTCGACCCGAAGCTCATGCTGTTCGACGAAGTCACGTCGGCACTCGATCCGGAGCTGGTCGCGGAAGTCGAACTGGTGATTCAGGAACTGGCCGCAAACGCGATGCCGATGATCATGGTCACGCACGACATGTGGTTCGCGAAGAAAGTCGCTTCACGGATTCTCTTCTGTGCGGACGGCGTCGTCGTCGAGTCCGGTACGCCCGAACAGTTGTTCAGGAACCCGCAGCATGAGCGGACCCGGGAATTTCTGAACAACGTCCTGCACATTGACTAGGAGTGCCAGCGTGACTTACTCCTTCGATTTTTCGTCGATCTCGTCGGGGCTCGACGCACTGCGTCAGGGTCTCGCGATCACTTTCCTGATCGCGCTGTGTGCGAACGCAATCGGCGTGGTTGCGGGGTTCGGGGTTGGCCTGCTGTCGCAGGCCCGCTCGCGGCTGATCCGTATGCTGGTTTCGGCATTCGTCGAATTTTTTCGTTGCACGCCCGCGCTGGTCCAGGTGGTGTGGTTCTTTTACTGCGTGCCGATCATCTTCAACGTATTTCTGACACCGGTGACGATGGGCATTCTCGTCATCTCGCTCAATCTCACGGCCTTCAACGCAGAAGCCTACCGTGCCGGCATTCAGTCGGTGCCGCGGGAACAACATGATGCGGGTATCGCGCTCGGCCTGTCGCCGTTTCAGCGCGCCATCTACATCGTCCTTCCGCATGCGTTCCGAAGCGCCTATCCGGTACTCGTGACGAACGGTATTTCAGCATTGCAGCAGACCTCGCTGCTTTCCGTCGTGGCAATTCAGGAACTGATGTATCGCGGCAAGGAACTGGCGTCCGACACCTACCGGCCGCTCGAGGTCTTTACGACAGTAGGGTTGCTGTACCTGGCCGTGTCGGTGGCCGTTGCCCAGATTCTTCGGGGCGTCGAACGCCGGCGTGCGCTGCGCTATTCGGTGTGACGGTATGAAATTCAATTTTCTGTTTCTTCTGGGATACATCGACCCTCTGCTTGCTGGGCTCGCGCTCACGTTGAAGCTGACCGTCGGCGCGTCGCTTGCGGGCATCGTGCTCGGGTTTATTGCGAGCCTGTTGCGCACTTACGGCAGCGCGCCCGTGCGCGCATTGGCGGCTGGCTATGTGGAGCTGTTCCGCGGCACACCGTTGCTCGTGCAACTGTTCTGGTTTTTCTTTTGCCTGCCGCTTCTGCTTCACGTCGACGTCGGCATCGTCGTCGCATCGCTGACGGCGCTGTCCTTGTACATGGGCGCGATTACGTGCGAAACGTTCCGCGGCTCCCTCGCGCTGATCCGCAAGGAAGAGCTCGACGCGTGCGTGGCGCTCGGTCTTGGCCGGATGACGCGCATCGTCCATGTCATCTTGCCGCTGACCTTCGTGCGTGCGATGCCGCCGCTGCTGTCGAACATCGTCAGCCTGTTCAAGGAGAGTGCGCTGGTGTCCGCGCTCGGCATGGCGGACCTGATGTTCGTCGGCCAGAACATTGCCAATACGAGCGCGCGTCCGGTTGAAGTTCTCACGACAACGGCGCTCATCTACTTCGTCGTCGCGTTTCCGCTGACGCGCTGCGTCGGCAGGATCGAGCGAAAAGTGCTGAAGCGCTTCTAGCCGCGTAGGGACATGGACAGGGGCGGCGACGCCGCTTCCGATCAAGGACCAGGCAGTAACTCAGGCAGCAACTCAGGCAGGAACTCAGGCCATGGAAATGAAGCGAATGATTACGGTTGTCGGGGTTCACACAGCCGGCGAACGCAACGATGTGATTACCGGCGGCGTGCTCGACGTGCCAGGCAGAACGATGTTCGAGAAGATGCAATATCTCGAGCGCGAGGCAGACGATCTGCGCAAGTTCCTGTTGCAGGAGCCGCGCGGCAGCGTCACGCAATGTATCAATCTGGTGTTGCCGCCCTGCGATCCCCGGGCGGACGCGGGCTTCGTCATCATGGAGTCGGAATACTACGTGCCGATGTCCGGCAGCAACACGATCTGCACCGTGACGGCGTTGCTCGAAACCGGCATGTTGCCGATGCAGGAACCTTATACGCGTCTGGTTCTCGAGGCGCCGGGCGGCCTCGTGGAGGTGCAGGCAGCGTGTCGCGACGGCAAGTGCCTGAATGTCCGGTTCGCCAATGTGCCGTGTTTCGTGTTCGGCCTGGATCTTCCCGTCGAAGTGCCCGGCCTCGGAACGTTGACCGTGGACGTTGCGTACGGCGGCATGATCTATGTACTGGTCGATGCGGCTTCCGTGGGATTTTCAGTTGAGCCGTCCGAAGCGGCAGACATGGTGAAAATCGGTGAAGCGATCAAGGCCGCCGCAGCCGAACAGATTCCGGCAGTCCATCCGGAAATGCCGGAGATTCACACGATCAATCAGACGCTGTTTGCGGGGCCGCTCGAACGTACCCCGGCGGGACTGGCGTCGAAAAACGGTGTGATCGTGTCGCCGGGCAGGCTGGATCGCTCGCCTTGCGGCACCGGCACCAGTGCACGGCTTGCCGTGCTGCACGCACGCGGTCTGATCGAGCCGGGCGAGAAGTTCTTGAACCGGTCGATTATCGGCACGGAGTTCACCGGTGAGATTGTCGAGACGCTGACGGTGGGCGGCCGACCTGGCATTCGTCCCGCGATCACGGGGAGTGCGTGGATCACCGGGTTTCATCAGTACGTCCTCGATCGGTCCGACCCGTTCCCCACCGGCTATCGGTTAAACGACATCTGGAGAGAGTAGGCCGGCGTGGAGTCGTAAGGCGCACACTCAGCCGCAAGGTGAAATCGATTACCAAAATACAAGGTAACTCAAGCGAATAGAGCGACATAGTGCGATTCATTGAGTGGTAATCGATTTCGTGTTTATAGGTCACATGTCATTCCGTACGGAGCGTGAGCATGAGCAGCAATGGTGATGAAACAGGTGGATTGATGCAGCCGGCGCAACGCGCGGCAGGCGAGGGCGGCAAGTTTCTGCTCGTGCATCCACGCGACGAAGAGAGTTACTGGCAGCCGCAGCCAGCCAATGGCTATGCGTCTGTTCATGTGGCGCCGCATCTCGTTCCGATGGATCGGCCGTTCTCGGTGGGAACCCAGACGGTGCCGCCCGGCGGCGTCGTCAGGCTGCATTCGCATACCGACAATGAGGAAGTGCTGCATTTCATCGCGGGTCACGGCAAGGCCGTTCTGGATGGCGCCGAGTACCGGCTCGAGCCGGGCATGACGCTGTTTCTCGGCAAGCTGCGTACCCACACCTTCATCAACGACGGCGATGTCGATCTGCACTGGGCCTGGTTCTTCCTGCCGTCGGGTCTCGAGACTTTCTTCCAGCAAATCGGCCGTCGACGCAAGCCGGGCGAAGCGGCTCCCGAACCGTTTGCGCGACCGGAGAACGTCGCGGAAATCGAAGCTCGCACGGTCTTTTCCACGCCACGGGATGGGAGCTGAGCGATGGGCAGGCATACAAGCTCAGGTGTCTATTACGAGGCGCTCGGGAGCGGCGATGCGATTGTGTGCATTGCAGGCCTCGGTGGACACGCATCGTTCTGGCGGCCTGTGGCGGAACTTCTCGCAGACCGCTTCAGGGTGATCGCGTTCGATCATCCCGGTGTCGGCGGCAGTACGAAGGCCGCGGATCAGCGCATTGCACGGATTGCGCAGGCGGCGCTCGAGGTGCTCGACGTGGAGGACGTGCGTGTGGCTCATATGATCGGCCACTCGACAGGCAGCCTCGTCGCGCAAACGCTCGCAATCGACCATCGCTCGCGTTGCGCGAAGATCGTACTCAGCGGCGGGTGGGCGAAGCCGGATCGCCGCTTCAGGGATCTGTTCGACCTGCGTCACCTGATGCTCGACAAGCTCGGCACACGCGCTCATTCGGCGTTCGCGCGGCTCTTCGGTTACGACGCCCGCTGGTACGAGCAGCATCTCGCGGCGGACCGCCTGCGATTCGATGGCGAGGACGAGTTCGATGTGCAGACGGTGTTGCGCCGGATCGAAATGCTGCTTGGTTATGAGCGCTCAGAGGAGTTGGCCGGACTCGATATCGAGGCACTGATCGTCGGCGCGCGAGACGATTTCATCGTCCCGTTTCACCATTCCGAAGATCTCGCGCGCCGCATCCGCAATGCGATGCTCGTCGGCGCAGTGGGGGGGCATTTTTTCCCGCAGGTTTATCCGGATGTGTTTGCGGACCACGTGGCGGCTTTTCTGAACCGGAGGCCGGCATGACGGTCCGCGAGTTAGCCGCCGTGCCTGTTGAGTCCGCAGAGGTTCGCGAACGTATTGTGATCGTCGGTATGGGGGCGATGGGAAAGCGCGTCGCCACCGCGTTGCAGACACTGGGCACCGCGAACTTCGACTGGTGCTGCCTCGTGCCGGACGCCGCCGGCGAGTCCGATCTGCTGAAGCAGACTTACGGCGTCGAGGTCTTTCATGATGTCGACGCGCTCGTGGCGTGGCGGCCGACTCTGGCAGTGGAGTGCGCCGGTCATGCCGCCGTGCACGAAGCGGTGGTGCCGCTGCTCGAGCGTGGGGTCGACGCAATCGTCGTGTCGGTGGGCGCGCTCGCTTCCTCGTCGTTGCGCGAGGAGATCGCTGCCGCGGCGAAGGTCCGCGGCGCGCGGGTCACGCTGGTATCCGGCGCAATCGGCGGTATCGACGCATTGCATGCGGCGCGCACGGGTGGCCTCGATTTCGTGCGCTACACCGGCAGAAAGCCGCCGCACGCGTGGCTCGGATCGCCTGCCGAGTCGCAATTCGATCTGCGGGCGATCGATCGGCCGACCGTCATTTTCGAGGGCAGCGCCGGCGAATCGGCGCGACTTTACCCGAAGAACGCCAATGTCACGGCTGCGGTCGCGCTCGCCGGCCTCGGCTTCGACGACACGACGGTCGTCCTGACGGCCGATCCCGGCATCGACAGGAACATTCATGAAGTCGAGGCCCAGGGTGCCTTTGGGCATCTGTTCATCCGCCTCGAAAACAATCCTTTACCGGACAACCCGCGCACCTCGTGGCTCGCTGCAATGAGCATCGAAGAAGCGGTTTTCCGCCGTCTTGAACATTTAATCCAGCGATGAGAAACGATATGCGACTCGAAGGAAAAGTAGCCCTGGTGACGGGCGCGGCTTCAGGCATTGGCGCAGCAACCGCCGAACTTTTTGTGAAAGAAGGCGCGCAGGTCGTGCTAGCGGACCGCAATCTCGACCAGGCGCGGCGCGTGGCTGCCGCATTGGGCGAGCGCGCGCTCGCGGTGGGCGTCGACGTGATTGTGTCGCAGCAGATTCGCGACGCGGTGGGCGCGACGATCAGTGCGTTCGGCGGTCTCGATATCCTGGTCAACAACGCGGGGCTGGGGATTCGCGGGACCGTCGTGAACACGGAGGAAGACGACTGGGACCGCATCATGGAGGTCAACCTGAAAAGCGTTTTTCTCTGTTCGAAGTATGCAATTCCCGAGATTGCGCGGCGTGGCAAAGGGGCCATCGTCAATATTTCGTCCACGGCTGCCGTGTGCGGCATTCCGGACCGCGCGGCGTACGTCGCGGCGAAGGGGGGCGTGGCTGCATTGACGCGTTCGATGGCGCTGGATCACGCGGAGCAGAACATCCGCATCAACAGCATCGCGCCCGGCGTGATCTGGTCGAGCTATTACGAAGAGATGTTGCGCACCGTGCCCGATCCGGACGGCTTCGTCAGCGGACTGAAGGCGCGTGCGCCGGTCAACCGGATGGGACAGCCGCATGAGATTGCGACGATGGCGCTGTTCCTCGCATCAGACGAGTCGTCGTTCGCCACGGGCGCGATGTTCACGGTGGATGGCGGCTATACCGCCCGATAGCAGAACAGCGGCGCTTCGACATGATTCACGAGTCGATTACCCCGCGGCGGTACGGTGGGCATGCGTGTAATCGTTTTCCAACCGGGCTCGCGGTGATACACTTGGTGCGTCAAAACAGGAATAGCGGACCCTGTCCGCCGTTCCCATCTTGCTGAGCCATGAAAAGTCAGAAAGCAAAAGCGAACGTATTCGACGTTGCGAAGGCTGCGGGCGTCTCGGTCGCAACCGTCTCCCGTGCGTTCAACATTCCCGATCGCGTCGGCGCGGAGGCCCGGGAAAAGGTATTCAACGCGGCGATGCAACTGGGCTACAGCCCGAATCCGGCGGCCAAGGCACTGCGCCTGCAGAAGTCGTTCATCATCGGCGCAGTGATTCCGTCGCTCGATTACTCGATGTTTGCGCGCATGACGCATGCGTTCGAGGAGCAACTCACGGCCGCGGGGTATAGCGTGTTCGTGGTGACGAACGGGTTCGACAACCGGAACATGCTCGATGCGGTCAAGAAAATCGTCGAGCGCGGCGCCGAGGCGCTCTTGCTGGTCGGCAAGATCGAAGATCCGCGACTCAGAAGCTACCTGGAAGAAACGCAGATTCCCTGTGTGACCACGTATTCGTATAACGAAGATCCGATCGTGCCGTCCATCGGCTTCGACAATTACGCGGCGACGAAGCAGGCCGTGGAATTTCTGATCCGGCTCGGTCACAGGAATATGGCGATGGTTGCCGGTCCGCTGCAAGGCAACGACCGTCAGCAGGCCCGCATGCGCGGCTTCGAGGACACCATGCGGGCGTATGGTTTGAACGATGGCATCCACATTATCGAAAAGAGCTACGGCGCGGCGATGATGCAGGGCGCCGATGCGATGCGGCAGATCTACTACGAATTCCCCGATGTGACCGCTGTGGTGTGCAACGCGGACGTGTTCGCGCTGAGCGCCATTGCGGAATGCCGGCGTCTCGGCCTGCGCGTGCCGGAGGATATCTCCGTGGTCGGTTTTGACGACGACGATTACACGACCATTTTTTCTCCCGCATTGACGACGATCGCGGTCCCGGCCGCGGAGATGGGACGTCATGCGGCGCGCTCGCTGATCGGTGCGCTGACCGCGGGGCGGCGGGTCATGTCGGCGCGGCTCGATACGCAACTGGTGGTGCGTGAATCGACGAGCGTGCCGCGGATTGCCGCTGCGAAGATATCGCCTGAGGTGGCTTGAATAGCGTGACGTCGAAGGCGCGAACAGGGTGCTTTTTGGGGTTTTTGGGGGGGTTCTGCGTGGTGGCGTGATGTTACCGGAATCTGTCAATTGCGCCACTGGCTGACGGTGCGTGAGAACGGGACAATGCCTTGCAACGATCCACGTACAAGGAGCCTTATATGTCTGCTGTGTCATCCGTACCTTCCGCCGACAGCGCTGCGGCGCTCGCTCATTTCAGCGCGTCGTTGACGTTCGAAACCGATTGCGCCGACGTTCACGCGGCATTCGCGAGCGACGACCCGAGTTCGGTCGATTTCGTGCTGCTCGACGTGCGCAGTCCCGCGCATTTCTCGCGTGGGCATGTACCGGGCGCGGTGAATCTTGTGCACGGCAAGATCGTGGCGTCCAAACTCGCCGCCTATCCGCTCGATACGCTCTTCGTTACTTACTGCGCGGGCCCTCACTGCAACGGAGCAACGCGCGCCGCGATCAGGCTTGCCCAGCTAGGCCGCCCTGTCAAGGTGATGATCGGCGGTGTCACAGGCTGGCTTGACGAGGGTTTCAGTCTGGCTAGCGCCGATGACGCGTTGTCTCGTCGCGATTCGCCAGCACGCGATTGAAGCGGGGCGAAATCGCAGGGCGCTCCGGTGACGGGAAAGGTGGTCGGCATCCATCGATTTCCCGATGCTATCAAGCCGCGCCCTGCGAGTTTTGCCTTCGCTCGGCAAGATCCACCAATGCCTGGGCGGCGCGAGACAGGTATTGCTCGCCAAGCCAGCAAAGGTCGAAGTGAAATTGCTCAGGTGGACTGAAAGAAAGCGCGGCGAGGCCGCTCTGCTCGCCAATCATCGATCGCAATAGCGTCGCAGCACCGATACCGTCCAGCGCAGCCTGAATGACTAACGGAACATAGTTGCTTTGCATCACGACCCGGTAGCTGACGCCGGCCTGCTGACAGCGTTTATCAATTACATTTCTTTGCAGGAAAGTCTCGTCTAGCAAGATCATCGGAATGTCACCCAGATCGCTATCGTCGACGGACAATTTCGCCGCAAGCGGATGATGACGGCCAAGACACAGCACGACTTCTTCGTTGCCGAGCTCAACATGGGCCCAATCTTTTTCGACGCGCCGTCCCTCCAGGATAGCAAGATCGATTTCGCCGTTTTCCAACATCGAGCGGACCTCGCCAGCGCTCCCCTGCATGGCGACAACACGGATGCCGGGGTATTGGGCATGAAACGCACGCATGAGGGGCGGGAAATACTGCAGTCCGTACATCGGCGGCATACCCACCCGGACTTCACCGGTGCGCAACGCCTGACTGTCTGCGATTTCCTGTCGTGCTGAATCCAGTTCCTGAAAGATGCGCTTCGCACGGCGCATCAACAATTCACCCTCCGGTGTCAGGGTCACGGGGCGATTGCGTCCACGGGTGAAGAGCGTGACGCCCACCTCTTCCTCGAGCTTTTTCACGGCGACACTCAACGCGGGCTGCGCAATGTGAAGTTCAGTTGCCGCGCGGGTGATGTTGCCGAGACGGGCGATGGTCTCGCAGTAGCGAAGTACGCGGATGTCCATATTTGAAAACGATGCTGGGGATACACGAACGGTATTTCCGTTGTGACGCTCATGTCAATAAACTTCGCTTCACGTGCCCGTATTTCGAAACAGATCTTCTCCAGCGGGTTCGGCGAAACCTATGACCATCGGAACCATGAATATTGCCTTTATTGGTCTCGGGCAGATGGGAAAGCCTATGGCTTTGAACATGCTCAAGCGTGCCCCTGATCTGCTAGTTTCGGCTGCCGACACGTCGAGCTATCCGGAATTCGAGCGGCAAGGCGCACGCACCACGACACGCGTGGCCGACACCGCCAACGCGGACATCGTTTTCCTTTCGCTGCCCAATGCGGACGTAGTGCGGGCAGTGCTGCTCGGCGACGACGGTATCGCGAGGCACCTGAGTGCGGGAAAGATCGTTGTCGACACGAGCACCATCGACTATTCGGCCACCGTCGAAATCGCAGCCGCGCTCGCTGAGAAGGGCGTTTACTTCATCGACGCGCCGGTTTCGGGCATGGAGGCCCGTGCGATCGACGCAACCCTGACCGCGATGTGCGGTGGCGCATATGCGATCTTCGAAAAGGTCGAGCCCTACCTGGCGACGATGGCGAACCACATCCTTTATATGGGTGAAATCGGCGCGGGCCAGCTCACCAAGCTGATCAACCAGCTTCTGTTTGATATCAATGCCGCTGCACTGGCGGAGGTGCTTCCCATGGCCGTAAAGCTGGGCCTGGACCCCGACAGGATTGGAAGCGTGATCAACTCAGGTACGGGGCGCAGCTACGCGTCGGAGTTTTTCATCCCGCGCATCCTCGGCGGGAATTTCTCCTCGGGCTACCCGATGCAACACGCGTACAAGGATCTGGTCAGCGCGGCTGAAGTGAGTGGCCGGCAGTGCATCCCGATGCCCGTGCTTGCCGCCGCAACAGCCACCTATCAGACCGCTTTGCTGAAGGGGCTCGGCAAGCTCGACAAGGGCGCGATGGTGAAGGTCTACGAGGAGTTGAACAACGTTTCGTTTCGGTCGAAGGCGGCGGTCGGCGAGACGGCCGGCGCGCAACTGCAATGACGGCCCCATTCGATCCGCATCCGGCAGCGGCGTTGCTCACAGAGACATGGAACGCGCGTCGACAGATCGACGCGTTGCCTCTAGCGGTCGCGCCCAGCAGCCTGGAACAGGGGTATCTCGTTCAGGACCGGTTCATCGACGCTACAGGAGATGCCGTCTGCGGCTGGAAGCTTGGCGTCGGAAGTCCCGCCGCGATGCAGGCAGCCGGCGCCAGTCGCCCCTTGGTCGGCCGGCTCCTTTCGTCCAGGTGCTACCTGCATCGCGACGAAGTCGTGCTGTCCGACGCGGGCCCGGTTACTGCCGAGTTTGAGATCGTTTTTGTTCTTGGCTGCGATGTTTGGTCAGACAGCGACATGCCGCTCAGAACGTTTGTCGAGGCTGCGCACGTGGGCTTCGAATTCGTGCTCTCGCGCTACGTCGACCGGCGGTCGGTCGGACAGCCTGGCTTTGCCGCCGACAACGTGGGCTTCGAGGCGTGCGTGGTCGGTCCGCGGATAGCGCTCGATGAAGTGGAGAAGGTCGCGTCCACCGTTGCGGTGCACGTCGATGGGGTGGAGCGCGCGCGTGGATTGCAGGGCGACGCTGCCACCGACCCATGGCTTTCGCTGCAATATCTTGTCGAACATGCCCGTGAGCGCAACCTGACGCTGAAACGCGGGGAGCTTGTCTTCACTGGCGCATCGGCCAAACCACTGGTCATCGATCAGAAATCCTTCGAACTGGCAGCGACATTCCTCGACAGCGACATGCGCGTCCGCGCGAAAGTCGGCGAGGCATGAACAGACATTGACCAGCACAGACATTGACCAGCAGCATCGATTGACTACTTCAGGAATTTGAAATGACGACTCGTTCAAACGGGCGCATTCCCGCGACGCTCATTCCGGGCGACGGAATCGGCCCGGAAATCACGCAGGTAACCGTCGACGCCCTCGAAGCGCTCGGCTCCCCGTTCCAATGGGACGTTCAACAGGCGGGTGTCGCGGCGCTGGACGCCACGGGAGACCCGCTGCCGCAAGCAACCCTCGATAGCCTGAGGAGAACCCGGCTCGGCCTGAAGGGGCCGTTGACCACACCGAGCGCGGGCGGCTTTCGTTCCGTCAACGTCCGGCTGCGCGAAGCCTTCGACATGTTCGCCAATGTCCGTCCCGCCAAAACCCTCATCCCCGGGCGTTACGAGAACATCGACATCGTCCTTGTGCGCGAGAACGTCGAGGGCTTCTACGTCGCACATGAGCACTACATCCGCGTCGGCGACGACCCGCACGCCGTCGCCGTGTCGCAAGGCGTGAATACGCGCGAAGGCTGTCTGCGCATTGCGCGATTCGCGTTCGAATACGCAGTCACGCATGGCCGCAAGAAAATCACCGTGGTCCACAAGGCAAATATTCTCAAGGCGCTGACGGGGATATTTCTTCAGGCCGCGCGCGAAGTGGCGAAGGAATACGAAGGTCGCGTCGCGCTCGACGATCGCATCGTCGATGCATGCGCGATGCAACTCGTGCTCAATCCATGGCAATTCGACATGCTGCTCTGTACTAATCTGTTCGGCGACATTCTCTCGGACCAGCTTGCGGGTCTGGTGGGCGGCCTGGGGCTGGCGCCGGGATCGAACATCGGCAAGGAGGCCGCGCTCTTCGAGGCTGTCCATGGCTCGGCGCCCGACATTGCAGGCAGGGGCATTGCGAATCCGGTTTCGCAGTTGCTGGCGGCCGGTCTGATGCTTGAACACGTGGGCCGGACCGACCTGGCCAACCGCCTCGTCGAAGGCATTCGTCGCACTCTTATCGACGATAACGTGCGCACGGCCGACATCGGCGGACGCGCGTCAACGGCCGAATTTTCCAACGCGTTGATCCGGCGTCTCTCGTGCCTCTCGTGACACGCAGCGCCTCGTTCCTATTGAGGTCCCGAGCAATCTGACATGGTACCGGTATGGCGCACGACAGTGGCTCATGGTTACATGGGGGGCGCGACGGCTGCCACGGCGCCTGTTTCTGGCCTGGCCGTTTCTACCTTTTACGACCGATTCAGCCGCTGTCCACCGACCGCTGGTTAACTGGCGCAATCGTCGACATCCGGTAACATCGCGCCATGAACCCTCATCTTGTCGTCGCGCTGGTCTACGACCGGCTTTGCACTTTCGAATTCGGCTGCGTAACCGAACTGTTCGCGCTCGAACGGCCGGAACTCGGCGTGGACTGGTATCGCTTCGCCGTCTGCGCGAGCGAAGCGGGGCCGATCCGTGCGGCGGGCGGCATTACGGTTGCCGCGCCCTATACGCTCAAGCTGCTCGATCGCGCGGACACGATCGTCGTTCCCGGTTGGCGCGACGCGGACGAAGTGCCGCCCGAGCCGCTGCTGAAAAAGATTCGCGCGGCGCACAAGCGCGGCGCGCGCCTCTGTTCGATCTGCTCCGGCGTGTTCGTGCTGGCCGCGGCAGGCGTGCTCGACGGCAAGTCCGTCACCACCCATTGGCGCTATGCGGAGAAATTGCAGCAGCGCTACCCGAGCTTGCGCGTGCAAGCGGATGCGTTGTATGTCGACGAAGGATCGATCATCACGTCGGCGGGATCGGCGGCGGGGCTCGACATGCTGCTGCATCTGGTGCGACGCGATCATGGCAGCGCGGTGGCGAACCGGGTCGCGCAGCGGCTCGTCGTGCCGCCGCATCGCGAGGGCGGCCAGGCGCAGTTCGTGCCGCGGCCGATGCCGTAGCACGAAGACGGCCGTCTCGCGAAGCTGATGGACTGGGTGCGCAGCCACCCGGCGTTGCCGCATACGTTGCGCTCGCTCGCCGCGCAGGCGGCGATGAGTCCGCGCACGCTGCAACGGCAGTTTCACGACGCGACCGGCATGGCGCCCTATGAGTGGCTGATACGCGAGCGCGTGGCGATGGTACGCGACCTGCTCGAGGCGCCCGCGCCGTTGCCGATGGCGCGCATCGCGGAACTGGCCGGCTTCGGTTCGGAAGAATCGTTGCGACGGCACTTCCGGCGCATTGCATTGACGAGCCCGGCCGCGTATCGCAAGAAGTTCGGCGCTCAGGACACAGCTTGATGCAGCTTGATGCGGCCCGCATGGGTTCGCCTAATCGCCAATTTTCTGTCAGCATCACAGCCAGCGTCCGTGCCGATCCACGCCGAATGAGCGGCGAGTCAGCGGTCCGGCGATCAGGCGGCCCAACGACGCGAAGCGCGTGCTTTGAAACACGATCGGGAAACGTGATGTCGAAGCGCGAACTACAGCTACCGTTTTCTCTTGCCTATGAACCTGAGAACCGTCGCCGCCGCTGCTGTGTGTACGCTTGCCGTGCTTGCCGCCACGTCCGGGGCGGCAACTGCTGCCGAAGCCAAACCCGCCGACTCTCGCGCCGAACTCTATCGCCGTAACCTGCTCGCAAACCGCGACGCGCCGTGCCGGACCAACGCGTCGTGCGCGGCGTTGGGCGTCGCGGCGCTCGAAACCGGGCGCATCAAGGACGCGCAAACGCTGGTCGCGATGGAAGCCGCGCTCGCCGACGCCACCGCGATGCAGGCCGCGGAAGAGAACTCGCCGAAGGCAACCCGTTCCGCGCGAGCTCGCGTGACGATGGCGCTGGTGCATCAGGGCGACGTGCAACTGAAGCTGGGCGCGCTGCCCGATGCGCGTGCCTACTATCGAACCGCGATCGACCAGGGTCAGCGTTTCCCCAACGACGCATTGCTCGGCCGCGCGGTGACCGCTGCGCGCGAACGTCTCGAAGCGATCGCGGGCAAGAATGTGGTCGCCGGCTTGCCGGATAAAGGCGCACGGTTCGGCCGCTACATGTTCTTCGGCTCGTGGAACACCGTGTCGCTCAAGCCGGTAAAAGGGCGGCGCGGCGTGTACCGGCTCGACGGCGATTTCCTGTATCCGAGCGTCGATCCCGGCGGCCAGTTGGGCGCGAACACGGGCAACCTGCTGGCTTACGTGCGTTTCTACGACGGCATCGCGCGCGTGCCGGTCACCGGCAGCGGCGAGGCGCCGCTCGACGCGACCGCGAAGATCACCCGCCTCGCGCCTTACGACAAACGCGACGACAAATGCCTGATCGAATTCAGGCTTGCCGCACCGGAAACGCTCGACGTGCTCACGCGTGGCTCGCCCACCGAATGCGGCTTCGGCAGCAACGTGAGCGCCGACGGGCGTTACTATCTGATGACGGGATCCTGAGCGGATCGAATGTCATCCTGAAGTCCATTTCGAAGAGGTCATGCATGTCCGATATCGCGCAGACCATCGCCAGTTTCAACGCGGGTCGCGACCCCGAACGTCTAGCGATGAAGTACAAGCTGATGCGCAGTTCGCCGTTCGTGTTTCTGCGCGGCACGTGTCATCTGTTTTATGCGGGTTTGCCGCGCAGCAAGGTGCTCGACGACGCGCCGCCGGTATGGATCTGCGGTGACATGCATCTGGAAAATTTCGGCAGCTACAAGGCCGACAATCGTCTGGTCTATTTCGACAACAACGACTTCGACGAAGCTTGTCTCGCGCCTAACCTTTACGAGCTGGTGCGCCTGCTGACGAGCGTGATGGTGGGCGCGGCCGATCTCAAGCTGAGCCGCGCGCAGGCGCTGGCGCTTTGCCAGACGGCGGTCGAGGCCTACGGCGCGGCGCTGACGTTCGGCAAGGCGCGCTGGATCGAACCGGAGACGTCGGTCGGCATGGTGCGCGAACTGTTCGACGCGCTGACGAGCCGCTCGCGCGCCGCGCATCTGGACCGGCGCACGACGCTCAAGGGCAAGACGCGCGTGCTGAAAGTGGATGGCAAGAAAGCACTGCCGGTCAGCGACGAAGCGCGTGCGGCGGTCACGTCGTTCATGCAGACGATTGCCGCAAGCGAAACGGACCCGGGTTTTTACCGCGTGCTCGACGTCGCGCGACGCATTGCGGGCACCGGCAGCCTGGGCGTGGACCGCTATGTGATCCTCGTCGAAGGGAAGGGCTCGCCGGACGGCAATTTTCTGATCGATCTGAAAGAGGCGCTGCCTTCTTCGGTTGTGCCGCATGTGAAGACGTCGCAGCCGAAATGGCACACCGAAGCGCAGCGCGTGGTCGAGATTCAACGTCGCAATCAGGCTGTCTCGCAGGCGTTTTTGCGTGCGGTCGATTTCAATCAGCGCTCCTATGTGCTGCGCAGTCTGCAACCGTCCGAAGACCGCGTCGCGTTGGCCGACTGGGACGGCAAATTGCCGCGTCTCGAGGAAGTGGTCAACAGCATGGCGCAATTGAGTGCCTGGGCGCATTTGCGTAGTGGTGGGCGGCAGAAATCGTCGATTGCGGATGAGTTGATCGCGTTCGGTCAGCGGCGCGACTGGCAACTGCCGTTGATCGATCTGGCCGTGCAGTCGGAAGCGCGGGTCGTGGCCGACTGGAAAACGTATTGCGATGCGTATGATCGCGGTGCGTTTGGTTTGCAGGCCAAAAAATAACCCTGCGCTTTGGCGTGCAGCACGGCGTTTCATGCGCTGTGTCATGCATATCGCATGGCGTCACAGCGCGTGCCAACCACGCTCCAGACAAACCCTGATTGCTGCGGCGAATGGGCCGCTGCTATTGTTCGCTGGTCTTGTGGAAGCGCTTCCACCACGCGCTTTCGGTATCCGGTTCAACGAACTTAGCGCCGCAACTAATGTGCATGGAACAAGGGTCGGCGCTAAAGCGCCAACTCTTGTCGACCGCAATAACTTGCATGGGACAAGAGTAAGCGCTAAAGCGCTAACTCTTGTCGACCGCAATAACTTGCATGGGACAAGAGTAAGCGCTAAAGCGCTAACTCTTGTCGACAGGAGAAACCCGTGGCAAACGACGCATCCGCTGTAGCTACACCCTCCCATTCCGCCGACGCCCCCCACGTCGATCCTTTCACCCCTTCCTCTGATTCGTCGCTCTGGCGCAAGAACTTCCTGCTCGGCGCCGCAACGGCGTCGTATCAGATCGAAGGCGCAGTCGATGAAGACGGCCGCCTGCCGTCGATCTGGGACACGTTCTCGGCAACGCCCGGCAAGGTGCTCGCCGGCGACACCGGCACGGTGGCCTGCGATCACTATCACCGCTGGGAAGCGGACGTCGACTTGCTGGCGGGGCTCGGCCTCGAAGCCTACCGGCTGTCGATTGCGTGGCCGCGTGTGATGGACGCGGCGGGCCAGCCCAATCGCAAAGGCCTCGACTTCTACAAACGCCTGCTCGGGCGTTTGAAAGAAATGGGCATTCAGACCTACGTCACGCTGTATCACTGGGATTTGCCGCAGCATCTGGAAGATCGCGGCGGCTGGCTGAATCGCGATACCGCCTATCGTTTCGCCGATTACGCGGATCTGGTCAGCCGCGAATTGACCGGCAGCGTCGACGCATGGGCCACGTTGAACGAGCCGTGGTGTTCCGCGTATCTCGGCTACGGCAACGGCCATCATGCGCCGGGTCTCGCGAACGGACGCTTCGCGACGCAGGCGATGCATCACCTGCTGCTCGCGCACGGTCTCGCGATTCCGGTGTTGCGCGCGAACGATCCCGCTTCGCAGAAGGGCATCGTCGCGAATATCGGCCGCGGCACGCCGAATAGCGATAGCGCCGCCGACCAGCGCGCCGCGCATCTGTTCGAAGTGCAGCACAACGCCTGGATTCTCGATCCGTTGCTGAAGGGCGCCTATCCGAACGAGCTGTTCGATTTGTGGCCGGGCACCGAACCGCTCGTGCTCGACGGCGATTTGCAGACGATTGCCGCGCCGATCGATTTCCTCGGCATCAATTATTACTTCCGCACCAATGTCGAAAGCGACGGTGCGCACGGTTTCCGGGAAGTGCCGCTCGAAGGCGTGGAGCGCACGCAGATGGGTTGGGAGGTTCATCCCGACGGCCTGCGCGATCTGCTGGTCGGGTTTAAAGGCACGTACCGGAATCTGCCGCCGATCTACATCACCGAAAACGGCATGGCCTCGGACGACAAGGTGGTGGACGGCGGCGTCGACGATACGCAGCGTATCTCGTTCCTCAAGCGCCATCTCGCCGCGGTCGATCAGGCGATCAAGGCGGGTGTCGATATTCGCGGCTATTTCCTCTGGTCGCTGATGGATAACTTCGAGTGGGCGTTCGGTTACGAGCGGCGCTTCGGTATCGTGCACGTCGATTACGGCACGCAGAAACGCACGATTAAACGCAGCGCGGAGCTGGTGTCGAAATTCCTGAAGGAGCGAAAGGAAAAAAGCTGAAAGCGCGGTACGGTAGCTGGTTTGTATGTCTGACCGCAATATCTTGCATGGAGACGGCATGAACAGCAGAAAAAAAATCGTAGCGAGTGTGGTGGCAGCACTGGCTTTGTATGGCACCGCCGCACAGGCGGACCCGCTGAAGGCCAACGTGATTCACTGGTGGACCTCGGGCGGCGAATCGGCCGCGATCCGCCAGTTTGCCGATGCGTATAACAAGGCCGGCGGACAATGGATCGACAATGCAGTGGCCGGCGCCGATCAGGCGCGCGCCACCGCGATCAACCGGATCGTCGGCGGCGATCCACCCACGGCCGCGCAGTTCAACACGTCCAAGCAATTCCACGACCTGATCGATCAGGGCCTGCTCAACAATGTCGACGACGTCGCCGCGAAAGAGAACTGGAGCGGCGTGTTTCCGCAGTCGATCGTCGATAGCATCAAGGTGAAGGGACACTACTACGCCGCGCCGGTGGATATTCATATGCCGGCCTGGTTCTTCTACTCGAAGCCGGCGTTCCAGAAAGCCGGCATTGCCGGTGAGCCGAAGAGCTACGACGAATTCATCGCCGATCTCGTCAAGCTGAAGGCGGCAGGCGTGATCCCACTCGCGCTCGGCGGCCAGCCGTGGCAGGAAAAGATCACGTTCGACGCGGTGTTCGCCGACGTCGGCGGTCCCGATCTCTACCTGAAGGTGTATCGCGATCACGATGTGAACGCGGTGAAGTCGGATGCGTTCAAGAAGGTGCTGACATCGTTCAAGCGTCTGCACGATTTCGTCGATCCGGGTTCGCCGGGCCGCAACTGGAACGACGCGACCGCGCTGGTGATCTCCGGCAAGGCCGGCGTGCAGATCATGGGCGACTGGGCGAAGGGCGAGTTCTCGGCGGCCAGACAGACTGCGGGTAAAGACTTCGGCTGCTTCCCCGGTTTCGGTCCGCATTCGCCGTATCTGGTCGCGGGCGACGTGTTCGTCTTTCCGAAGACCGACAATGCGACTACGATAAAAGCACAAAATCTGCTCGCCACGGTGATGACCTCGCCGGCCGCACAGGTCGCGTTCAGTGCGAAAAAAGGCTCGATTCCGATTCGTCCCGATGTGGACGCCAGCAGTCTGGACATCTGCGCGAAGGAGGGCATTGCGATCATGAAAGACAAGTCGCGGCAGTTGCCGAATCCGGAAATGCTGCTCTCGCCTGATACGCAGGGCGCGCTGATCGACGTGATCACGAACTTCTGGAACAAGAACCAGTCGGTCGACGACGCGCAGAAAGCGTTCGCCAGCGCGTTGAAGAGCTAGGCGCCGCAATGCACGCGCTCAAGCTGCAAACCACCCGCGCCGCGCCGCTGAAAAAGCCGCTGAAGAAGCGTTTGCCGGTCGCGGCGTGGCTGGCGTTGCTGCCGATGGTGCTGACCGTCGTGTTCGCGTATCTCGGCACGATGGTCTGGACCGCGCGCGTGTCGCTCAGCAATTCGCGTACTTTTCCATCCGGCGATTTCGCGGGCATCTCGCAGTATGTGCGGCTCTTCAATAACGATCGCTGGTTGTTGTCGCTGCAGAACATCGTGATTTACGGCGCGTGCTTCATCGTCGCGTGCATGGTGATCGGTTTGCTGCTGGCGATTTTCATCGATCAGCGCGTGGTCGGCGAAGGCGCGTTGCGCACGATTTTTCTCTATCCGTACGCGATGTCGTTCGTAGCCACGGGGCTCGTGTGGCAGTGGATACTGAATCCCCAACTCGGCGCACAGGCGGTGTTGCACAAGCTCGGCTTCGTGCATGCGCGCTTCGACTGGATCGTCGATCAGGACTGGGTGATCTATACGATCGTGATCGCGACCGTGTGGCAGGCATCGGGTCTCGTGATGGCGCTGCTGCTCGCGGGCCTGCGCGGCATCGACGACGAGTTGTGGAAAGCCGCGCGCATCGACGGCATTCCGCGCTGGCGTGTCTACGCGAGCATTGTCGTGCCGATGCTCGGGCCGTCGATGTCCACTGCGTTCGTTTTGCTGTTCGTGATGGTCGTGAAACTCTACGACGCGGTGGTCGCGATGACGCAGGGCGGCCCTGGCACCGCGAGCGAAGTGCCGGCGAAATTCATCATGGACTATCTGTTCGGCCGCGCGAATATCGGCCTCGCTTCGGCGGCCTCGATCGTGCTGCTCGCGACGGTGCTCGCGATTCTCGCGCCGTTCTTCTATGCCCGTAGTCGCGCCGCGTTGCGCAAGGACGTTTGATGAACACGCTCAGTTCTCCGCTGAAGAGCGGCATGCCGGGCCGCGCGCAACGCGGGCGCCGCGCGTTCGCCCCGGCGCGCATCGGCGTCTACGCGTTCCTGCTGACCGCGGCGCTGTTTTTCCTGCTGCCGTTGTATGTGATGCTGGTCACGTCGGTTAAGCCGATGAGCGAAATCCGGCTCGGCAATCTGCTCGCGTTGCCCGCGCATTTCACGCTCGACGCGTGGCGCGCGGCCTGGCAATCCGCATGTACGGGGCTCGATTGCAACGGGATTCAGGTCGGCTTCTGGAACTCGGTGCGCATCGTCGTGCCGAGTACCGTGCTGTCGATCCTGATCGGCGCAGTGAATGGTTATGCGTTGTCGTTCTGGCGGCCGCGCGGCGCGGGCGTGCTGTTCGGCGTGCTGCTGATGGGCGCGTTCATCCCTGTGCAGGTGATGGTTTATCCGCTGGTGCGGGTGCTCGCGAGCGTGCATCTGTTCAGCTCGTTGCCGGGCATCGTCGTGATCCATACGATCTTCGGCATGCCGGTGATGACGCTGCTGTTTCGCAACTACTACGCGTCGATTCCGCAGGAGCTCTTCAAGGCGGCGCGCATCGACGGCGGCGGCTTCTGGCGCATCTTCGTGCAACTGATGCTGCCGATGTCCACGCCGATCATCGTGGTGGCGGTCATCATGCAGGTCACGGGCATCTGGAACGACTTCATTCTCGGCCTCGTGTTCGCCGGCACGAAGAATCTGCCGATGACCGTGCAACTGAACAACATCATCAATACGACGACCGGCGAGCGGCTCTACAACGTCAATATGGCCGCGACCATTCTGACTTCGCTGGTGCCGCTCGCGATCTACTTCATTTCGGGCCGCTGGTTCGTGCGCGGCATCGCGTCCGGCGCCGTCAAGGGATAGGCATGACAAACCTCGCTAACGTGGCGGATCTCGCCGAAGCATCGCAGCGCGCAGCCGTGACCGACCTGACGCAGCCGGCCAACGTGTCGGTGCGCGACCTGACAATCCAGCTCGGCTCGAACACGGTGATCGAACATCTCGATCTCGACGTGCGGGCCGGCGAATTCGTCGTGCTGCTCGGCCCTTCGGGTTGCGGCAAGTCGACGTTGCTGCACAGCATCGCGGGTCTGATCGACGTGACCGACGGCACGATCGAGATTGCCGGTGAAGACATGACGTGGGCCGACCCGAAGGATCGCCGCATCGCGCTGGTGTTCCAGTCGTACGCGTTGTATCCGACCATGAGCGTTGAGCGCAATCTGTCGTTCGCGCTGCGGATCAACGGCACGCCGAAGGCGGAAATCGAGCGGCGCGTGGCGCGCGCGTCCGAGATGCTGCAACTCGGGCCCTTGCTCAAGCGCAAGCCGGCGCAGCTTTCGGGCGGTCAGCGGCAGCGCGTGGCGATCGGCCGCGCGATCGTGCGCGAGGCCGACGTGTTCCTGTTCGACGAACCGCTGTCGAATCTCGACGCGAAGCTGCGTACCGAACTGCGTCGCGAACTGAAGCAACTGCACCAGCGCCTCGGCGCGACGATGATCTACGTGACCCACGACCAGGTCGAGGCGATGACGCTCGCCACCCGCATGGCGGTGATGCGCGGCGGCGTGATCCAGCAATTCGGCACGCCGGCCGAGGTCTACGCGCGGCCGAACAATCTGTTCGTCGCCACTTTTCTCGGCTCGCCGGCGATGAATCTGCTCAAGGGCACGCTGCAAACACACGACGGCTCGCTATACTTTTGTACGGCGAACGCGCGGTTCGACGTGTCGGGTTACGCATTCAAAAGCACGCCGGCGCAGCAGTTGCCATGCGTGCTCGGCGTGCGGGCCGAAGACGTGCACGTGCAGATGGGCGAGAGGATCGGAGAACGCGTCGGAGAAAGCGCGAAGGTTGCGCTGGTCGAGCCGATGGGCAACCATCGTGTGGTCTGGCTCGACTATCATGGCGAACAGATCGCGTCGATCGATCAGACCAAGGCGCCGGTGGCGGCAGGGGATGCAGCGGGTTTTTCGTTCGACGGCGCGCATATATCGCTGTTCGACGAAGCGAGCGGCGCGCGTTTGTAGCCGCGGCTCGCGGCGTCGTTGAATTCACATCGCTTGACGGAGAACCGCGTGGCAACACTGAAGGATGTCGCGGCGCTGGCCGGTGTCGGCCTGTCGACCGCATCGCGCGCCATTTCCGGGAAAGGGCCGATTTCCGCCGACGCCGCCGCGCGCGTGAAGGCCGCGATCGAGGCGCTGAACTTTCGTCCGTCGTCGATCGGCCGCGCGATGGCCACGCAATCGCTCGGCATGGTCGGCATCTTCGTGCCGACTTTCTTCGGCTCGTACTACGGCACGATACTCAAACAGACCGACACCGAACTACGCGCGGTGGACCGCCACGTGGTGGTCGCCACCGGCTGCGGAGAAGCGTCGCCACGCGAGCAGGCGATCGAGGCGGTGCGGTTTCTGATCGGTCGCGATTGCGACGGCATGGTAGTGATCAGCCACGATCTGCACGACGACGATCTGATCATGCTGCACAACATGCATCCGCGGATGGTGTTCCTGAATCGCGCGTTCGACCAGTTGCCGGAGGCGTCGTTCTGCGCCGATCACCGGCGCGGCGGCGAACTGGCGGCGCGCACGCTGCTCGAACACGGGCATCGCGAGCTCGCGGTGATTTCCGGGCCGTTCACCGCATCGGACAATCAGATTCGTCTCGAAGGTTTTTTTGCGGAACTCGCGCGCGCGGGCATTGCACGCGACGACGTCACGCTGATCGAATCGGACTTCTCGCCGGAAGGCGGCTACGCGGCCGCGGACACGTTGCTGAATACGAAGCGGCGCTTTACGGGCGTGTTCTGCGCGAACGACACGATGGCGGTGAGCGTGCTCGCGCGCTTTCATCGGGCGGGCATCGCGGTGCCGGACGAGGTCTCGGTAATCGGTTACGACGACGATTACTCGGCCGCCTATGCCGCGCCGGGGCTCACGTCGGTGCATATTCCGACTGAGGAACTCACGCGCAATGCGGTGCGCTGGCTGGTCAATCAGTGCTATCGGACCTCGTGGGAAATTTTCCGCGAGTTTCCCGTGACGGTGACGATGCGCGAGTCGGTGGGGCCGGTTGCGGGGACGCCGGCGGCTACCGCCACGGCTACTGCTACCGCTACCGCTACCGCCAGGAAACGGGCGCGCGCCGGCGCTTCCTGACGTTTGGCGCTTCGTGCCAAGTCAGGACTCGCTGCGTAACGACGCTTCGTGACGCAGCCGCGCTTCTTCGTCGAGGCGCGTGTCTTCGAGTTCCTGCAGCACGGCTTCGAGATCGATCGGCGTGGTGTCCAGTTCGACGCGGCCGGTCAGTTTTGCGTCGACGTGCAATGCGCCCGCTTCGTACAACGCCCAGATTTCCTTGCCGTAGCTCGCGTCGAGCAAAGCCGGCGCGAAGCGGCCGAAGTAGGCCGCCAGATTGTTCACGTCGCGCTCCAGCATCGCGGGCGCTTCGAGATTGCCGGCCGCGTCCACGGCTTGCGGCAGATCGATGATCACCGGGCCGTCGGCGGCGAGCAGAATGTTGTATTCGGACAGGTCGCCGTGAATCATGCCGGCGCACAACATCCGCACGACTTCGTTGAGCAGTTGCGCGTGCAGTTCGAGCGCGCGCGCTTCGCTCATGTCTACGTCGTTCAGACGCGGCGCGACGTTGCCTTCGGCGTCGGTCACCAGTTCCATCAGCAGCACGCCGTCGGTGCAGATGAACGGTTGCGGCACGCGCACGCCCGCGTTTGCGAGCTGGAACAGCGCGTCGACTTCTGCGTTCTGCCACGCCTGCTCCTGCACTTCGCGGCCGTAGCGGCTGCCTTTTTCCATCGCGCGTTGCTGGCGGCTGTTCTTGACCTTGCGGCCTTCGCGATAGGACGCGGCCTGGCGGAAACTGCGCTGTTTGGCATCTTTGTAGACTTTCGCGCAGCGCGTCGAATCGCCGCTGCGTACCACGTAGACGGTGGCTTCCTTGCCGCTCATCAACTGCGAGATGACTTCGTCGATCAGGCCTTCTTCGACCAGCGGCAGCAGGCGTTTGGGCGTCTTCATGCGACCGCCGTGCGATGCAGGCGAGCGCCGCGGCTGTGAGCGGGCGCTTGTTGGGAGAATGTGTGCTGAATGGGGTGCGGGATTCGGGTCATGCGGAATTATACGGGGTGCGGAGTAAGCTGCCCGCGCGCGCGTTTTGCATCAGACCTGAAAAACACCCTCCATCCGCTGAATTTCGGGCCGCGACAGATCCAGGTTTGCCGCTTCTTTACGCCACGAGCTGACCGCGTCCCTGACTTCAGCCACGATTGCGCGCGCCTGTGTGGCGTCGATTCGATAGAACTCCGCAGTGTCGATGACGGTATCGAGGTCGGGCAATGCGCTCACGCCGTCCAGCGTCAACGCGTGTTCCCGTTTGCCGGGATTCGGGTTCATGTCGAAAGCGGGGGAGAGCCGCCAGCCCGACGGCTCGCGAATGAAGCCGTGATTGCGCAGGTGGTCGTCCCGGTTGCCGACCAGCACGTTGAATACGACTCTTCTGAAGAGCTGGGCGAGGTCTTTGTCGATATGGCTTTGGGCACCGTGGTTCGCGAGATGCTCGGCGATATCCAGGTAGCTCGCATCGGCCTCGCCGTCCTGGCGTTCGAGCAGTGTCATTGCCGACGCGTACATTCGCCTGCTGCCTCCATGTCGATCGAACCGCTCCACACAGAACGTGCGATAGCGCGTGCCGACCTCCATCAGCTCGGATTGCGGCACGCCGATTCCCGCCTGTTTCGCGAGACGGTGTGTGAGGTATTCCCATGCGCCGATGTCATAGCGGCCGTCTTTGGCGGGAAACTTGGCGATCCAGAGTTCGTTGCCGAGACTCGTGAAGTTGGCTTTGGGGCGTGCGCCGCCTAGCGATGCGCCGGGTGCGATCAGCATTGCGAGCCATGTGTCGTACTCCGGCAACTTTTCGACACCGGCTTCTTCGATGCGCGAGCTGACGTAGGCCAGCGTGCCGAGGTCCGTGACCGGCGGTGCGGCGTCGGCGCTGTTATCCAGGAAGATGCCGCCGGCGTTCTGGAAGCGCAGCGCGCCCACGCGTGTCTGATCGTGAACGCCCAGCAGAAAATCGACTTCCTGCACATTACGCATCGGACGATCTTCGCGATCGGCCGCGGCCGCTTCGCGGCGCTCCATCAGCACGCGTCCCCACAATGCTCGCGAAGGCCGCCGTCTGCCCGTTCCGCCGCAATAGTGTTTTGCGTTTTACCTTCTTCAATTCGATATCTATTCACTTAAACTCTGCGTAACAAGTTGTTACCGCTCGGGGTGCGAGATGTTGACTATCTTCATGATTGCCTGTCCGATCTGTATCGCCGCGCTGTTCAGTTTTGCGCGGCACGTCGATCCGCGGACCGGCCAGTTCAGGCGTTAAATTCTGCCGCCAATTGATTCGGCCGCGCTTGCCCGAATGTTTCCGGCGTGAGCGCTTCCGGTAGACCTTGCCTTTGCGTGCCGATTCACGGCACGATGCGCGATAACCCAAGTTCGAGGCGGCATCGCGCATGCGAGATTTTCTGGCAAACATCACCACCCGTTTAAGTGGCTTAAGCCTGCTGAAAGGCATTCTTCCTTTGAGCCGCGCCACGGCCGCGCGCGATGCGCTGGCCGGCGCGCAGTTGGCATCGATGGATATTCCGCAGGTGCTCGGCTATGCGCGCATCGCCGGGATGCCCGCCGTGACCGGTCTCTACACGGTGTTCCTGCCGCTGATTGCGTTTGCCTTCTTCGGCGCGTCGCGTCATCTGGTGGTCGCCGCCGATTCCGCCACCGCAACGATTTTCGCAAGCCGCCTGTCGACGATGGCGCCGGCTTCGAGCATCGAATATGCGTCGCTCGCGGCGATGGTCGCGCTGCTCACCGCCGGGTTGCTGCTGATCGCGCGGATTTTCAAACTCGGCTTTCTCGCCGACTTCCTGTCGCGCACGGTACTGGTCGGGTTTCTCGCCGGTGTCGGCGTGCAAGTGGGCATCGCGATGCTCGGCGATATGACCGGCGTGCCCGGCCACGCGGCGCGCAGCACCGATCAGATCCTGCTTCTGATCCGCGAGTGGGCGCATATCGATCCGCCCACGCTTGCCATTTCGCTGCTGGTCGTCGTTGCGATTCTGACGTTCAAACGTTTTCTGCCGCGCGTGCCGGTGCCGTTGATCGCGGTGGTGGCCGGTATCGCCGCGAGCGACTATTACGATTTCGCGGCGCACGGCATCGCGGTGCTCGGGCCGGTTGCAGGCGGCTTGCCGCCGCTCGCGATGCCTTCGGTGAGCTGGCCGCAACTGCTCGACTTGCTGCCGGTCGCGGCCTCGTGTTTCGTGATGATCGTCGCGCAAAGCGCCGCGGCGAGCCGCGTGTTCGCCGAGCGCCATCACGAAGCCGTCGATACCAATGCCGACCTGCTCGGTATCGCCGCCGCCAATGCGGCTGCGGCGTTTTCGGGCGCGTTCGTCGTGAACGGCAGCCCGACGCAAACCGCGATGGCCGATCTCGCCGGCGCGCGCAGTCAACTCGCCCAGATCGTCTTCGCGCTGGTTGTCGTGGTCGTGCTGCTGTTCTTCAGCCGCTTTCTGCAATACCTGCCGCACTGTATTCTCGCCGGCATCGTGTTCACGATTGCCATCGGCCTGATCAATCTGAAGACGCTGTTCGCGATTCGCCGCGAAAGTCCGGGTGAATTCGCGCTGGCGGTTTTCACCGCGGCGGCGGTTGTGCTGATCGGCGTCGAGCACGGCATTCTGGTGGCGGTAGCCTTGTCGCTGCTGCGGCACGTGCGCCACAGTTATCGTCCGCACACGATGCTCCTCGCGCCCGGCGAGGACGGCATCTGGGTGCCGGTACCGGCCGTGCCCGGCATTCAGACCTCGCCGGGTTTGATCGTCTACCGCTTCGGCGCGGATCTGTTCTACGCGAACGACCACTTTTTCGTCGACGATACGCGTCGACTGATTGCCCATGCGCCGAACGCAGTGCGCTGGTTCGTGATCGACGCGAGCGCGATCACCGATCTCGACTATTCGGCGGCGCGCTCGGTGGGCGAGTTGTGCGAGAACCTGAAGAGCAGCGGCATCGGGGTGATTTTCGCGCGCGTGAACCGCTATCTGCGTTCGGACATGGACCGGCACGGCATTACGCCGATCGTCGGCGCAAGTTGCATTTTCAATACCTTGCATGAAGCGCTGCGCTCGGCCGGTGTGGAGCAGCCGGACAAGCATGTGAAGGGCATGCCGTAGGCCACTCGCTTCACCGCACGTTCAACCGTACATGGAGCGTGCGCTTCAGTTTTGCGATTCGTCGTCGGACCACGCGAAGAAATGGCCGACGAAAAAGCACACACCCGCCAGCGCGATGCCGAGCACGGCCACCGTCCACGCGAGCTTCGTGCCGTGCCAGAGGCTGTCGAACCATTGATGAAACTGCGCGATCAGCACCGCCGCGTTGCCGCCGATCTGCTGCAATTCGATCTGATAGCGCGGGTCGACGATGCTGTACTGGGACACGGCGGCGTCAGGCGCCGGCGCCATTGCATAGATGACGCCGGCCGCGATCAGTCCGGCGAGCGCGAAGAACGCGCCCGTCAGATAGAGACGTTTTTGCAGTAGCGAGAGCTGTGCTGCCGGATTCGGGTTGCTGCCGCGAGTCATTGTTTGCCGGTCCGCTCGGGTTGTCAGGACGACAGTATCGCAGAGCGGGGTGGCTGCCGACGCGCGTTCAGGTTTTCGACGTCAGCAGTTTGATCCCCGCGATGCCGAACATGATCGCGAGCGAACCGTCCAGCCAGCGCCGGATCGCGAGATAAATGCGGCGCGCGGAGCCGGTCGAGAACAGCACCGCATAGCTGGTGAACACGCAGACGCCGATGCCCATGCAGCCGAGCACCACCTGCGTCATGTGCGACGCGCCGCCGGCGGGCGACATGGACAACGAAACGATCGACAGCCACACCAGAATCGCCTTCGGGTTGGTGAGATGCAGCAGCAGCCCGCGCACGTACAAACGCCCGAGCGGTTCGCGTTGGCCGCCGTTCTGCGCAAGCGGTTTATCCGCGCCGAATGCGGAGCGCGCGGATTTGAAACCGAGCCACAACAGATAGAGTCCGCCGGCGATCTTGATCGCCACCAGGCATTCCGAGTAGGTGGCCAGCACCGCGGACAAACCCAGCGAAGCCAGCAACGCCCAGAAGAACGAGCCCGACACCACGCCGAGCGCGAAAGTCAGCGCGGATTTTCTGCCGGCGCTCATCGCGAGCGACATGATCGCGAGATTGCTGGGCCCGGGGCTTGCCGAGCCGACAAAGTAGGCGCTGTAGGCGATCAGGACATCGGCGGTAAGCAAGGGGCTGGCGATCATGGCAGATAACCTTCGAAGGCTGGGCGGGTACGCGACGCTGTCGGGTACGAACACGAATGAAGAATGAAGAAGCGCGCATCAATGCGCGAGCAACGATTCTGCGCGCGAGCGGGTGAACTTCACAGATACAGTTGCTTGCCGGCGCAGCGGCACAATTCGCTTGCACACACCGTGCATCAGGCTTGCGCGGCCTCGCCGATGCAGTCCGCGAGCGCCTCCGCGAGCGCCTGACGGCTGTGCCGCGGTCGCTGCACGAGGCCGATCTCGCGATGAAACGTCGCATCGCCGAGTTCGAGGGCGATGACATTGGCCGGCCATTTGCCGAGCCCCGCGGTGTTCGGAATCAACGCGACGCCGACCCCGCGCGCGACCAGTTGCGCGATGGCCTGCAACTCGTCGAGCTCGATCACGTCCTGCACATTCAACCGGGCGCGCCGCAAGAAGCGGTCGACGAGCCGTCCGCCGAACGACGCGCGATCGTAGCGGATGAACGGCTCGCTCTTCAGCAACTCGCGCCATGAGCGGCCGCCGCGTGCCAGCACCTTGGGCACGAGCAGCACGAACGGCTCGATGACGAGCGTGCGCCACTCGAGTTCGGACGGCAGCGCAAACGGCGGCTTGATGATGACGGCAAGGTCCAGCTCGCCCGCATCCACCTGACCGAGCAAACCCAGCGACACACCCGGCACGACGCGAATTCGCCAGCCCGGACGGTCGCCGCGAAAGCGCGCCAGCGCGTCCGCGAGAAACGACACCTGGGCGGACGCAATCGCGCCGACCCGCAGCATCCCGCTTTCGGCCGCGCCCGCGCCGCGCTCCGAAAGCCGCGCGTAGAGCGTCATCATTTCTTCGGCCAGCGCGAGCGTTTCGCGGCCCGCGTCGTTGAGCGTGGCGGAGCGGCCGGTGCGGTCGAACAGAGGGAAGCCGAGCTCCTCTTCGAGCCGTTGCATCTGCGCGCTGACGGCCGATTGGGTCAACCCGATGCGCGCGCCCGCGGCGGAAAACGTTCCGTACTGGCTGACGGCAATGAAGGTTCTGAGTTCGCCGAGCATGGTCGATTGATCGATTCTGGTGTTGGTGAGATCAAAAATATATCGTTTTTCACCATTTTTAGTCATGGTTAAAATTGGCCTCGAGCGTGAGCCTATGCATGAGGGTGCTTTCGCATCCCTCGATAATTTCCCCTTTTAGCGAGTTCTCCGACCATGAGCGCTGCCGAAACCGTTGTGCCGCCGTTCCATCTGGCGTTCCCTGTCCATAGCCTTGCCGCCGCGCGCGAGTTTTACGGCGAGTTACTGGGCTGTCCAGAAGGACGCAGTTCGCCGGAATGGGTCGACTTCAATTTTTACGGCCATCAGATCGTCGCGCATCTCGCGCCTGAGGAAGCGGGGCATCGGCAAACCAGCAAGGTCGACGGCGATGCGGTGCCGGTGCGCCACTTCGGCGCGGTGCTGCCGATGGAGCAATGGCAGGCCGCAGCGGACAAGCTGAAAAACGCGGGCATCGATTTCATCATCGAGCCGCACGTGCGCTTCAAGGGCGAAGTGGGCGAACAGGCGACGATGTTCTTTCTCGACCCGTCGGGTAACGCGCTGGAATTCAAGGCGTTCGCGAACATGGCGTCGCTGTTCGCCAAGTAAGGACCAAGTAAAGAAGAAGTGATGAACTGACCGTGAGGCGCCAGGAATCCGGCGCCTCATATTCTTATTAGAATTACTTCGAAGTCTTCAATCAGCCTCCGCCAGACACCTGTTTTTCAGGTCCGCGGCTTGCTCAGCCGCGCAGCGCCTCAAGCGTTTCATTCTTACATTAGCCTTCCTGACAATTTCGCCATTCTTGCGCCATGCAGGTGTTGGTGCTATCGATCTAGCATAGGCACCAGTTCACCGATTCACCCATCCTTTACCTGCATTCTTTCGGGCGCGTTTCATGTGGATCGTCAACGTAGCGTTGAAGCGGCCATACACGTTCATCGTGATGGCGATTCTGATCTTGCTGGCAACGCCATTTGTGCTGTTGACCACGCCGGTCGACGTGCTGCCGGAAATCAACATTCCGGTGGTCAGTATCATCTGGACGTATACGGGCCTGTCTGCCGAAGACATGGCCAACCGTATCACGTCGGTCAACGAACGCAGTTTGACCACGACGGTCAACGACATCGAGCACATCGAGTCGCAGTCGCTGGCGGGTATCACGATTCTGAAGGTGTTCCTGCAACCGAACGCGAACATCCAGACCGCGATCGCGCAGACGGTGGCCGTCGAACAGGCGCAACTCAAGCAGATGCCGCCGGGCGCCACGCCGCCGCTCGTGATCAGCTATTCGGCCTCGAGCATTCCGGTGATCCAGCTGGGGCTGTCGAGTCCGAAGCTGTCCGAGCAGGCGCTGAACGACACCGCGCTGAACTTCCTGCGGCCGCAGCTGGTGACGATTCCGGGCGCCGCCGTGCCGTATCCCTACGGCGGCAAGTCGCGGCTGATCTCGGTCGACCTCGACACGCGCGCGTTGCTCGCCAAAGGCCTGACGCCGTCGGACGTGGTCAACGCGTTCAATGCGCAAAACCTGATTCTGCCGACCGGCACGGCCAAGATCGGGCCGAAGGAATACACGATCAACATGAACGGCTCGCCTGCCACGGTGGACGGGCTCAACGATATTCCGGTGCGCACGCTCAACGGCGCGACCACGTATCTGCGTGAAGTGGCCCACGTACGCGACGGCTTTTCTCCGCAGACGAATATCGTGCGTCAGGACGGACACCGCGGCGTGCTGATGTCGGTGCTGAAAAACGGCAGCGCGTCGACGTTGTCGATCGTCAATACGTTGCAAGGCCTGTTGCCGGGCGCGCGTGCGGCGCTGCCGCCCGATCTGAACATCACTGCGCTGTTCGATCAGTCCGTGTTCGTGAAGGCGGCGGTGCAGGGCGTGGTGCGCGAGGCGCTGGTCGCCGCGGCGCTGACCGCCGCGATGATTCTGCTGTTCCTCGGCAACTGGCGCAGCACCTGCATCATTGCGATCTCGATTCCGCTGTCGATTCTGTCTTCGCTGATCGCGCTGCATGCGCTCGGGCAGACCATCAACATCATGACGCTCGGCGGGCTTGCGCTCGCGGTCGGGATTCTGGTCGACGATGCGACGGTGACGATCGAGAATATCGAACGGCATCTACATTTAGGCACGAATCTGCACGACGCGATTCTCGACGGGGCGGGCGAAATCGCGGTACCCGCGCTCGTGTCGACACTCTGCATCTGTATCGTGTTCGTGCCGATGTTCTTCCTGACGGGGGTTGCGCGCTATCTGTTCGTGCCGCTCGCGGAAGCGGTGGTGTTCGCGATGCTCGCGTCGTACGTGCTGTCGCGCACGCTCGTGCCGACGCTCGCGATGCTGCTGATGGGGCATGCGCACAAGCCCAAGGCGAACGCCAAACCGAATCTGTTCAGACGCCTCTATCTGCGTTTCGACAGCGGTTTCGAGCGCAT
Source organism: Paraburkholderia xenovorans (assembly GCF_046030735.1). GTDB lineage: Bacteria > Pseudomonadota > Gammaproteobacteria > Burkholderiales > Burkholderiaceae > Paraburkholderia > Paraburkholderia xenovorans_A. Next base: position 17,820 of record NZ_JAQQBV010000011.1, on the reverse strand, counting down.
GCGCGGCGCGTACATCATGATTCTGAGCAGCCTGCTGGTGCGTCGCGGGATGTTCGGCAGCCTGTTCCTCGGCTTCTGCATCGTGTCGATGGGCCTCGCTTTCGTGCTGGGCGAAGACTTTTTCCCGAGCGTCGACGCGGGCGACATCCGCTTGCATATGCGTGCGCCGACCGGCACGCGTATCGAGGAAACCGCGCGTCTCGCCGACGAAGTCGAAAAGGTGATTCGCGAAGTCGTGCCCGCCGACGAACTGGGCACGATTCTCGACAACCTCGGCTTGCCGTATAGCGGTATCAATCTGTCGTACAGCAACGCGGGCACGATCGGCACGCTCGACGGCGAGATTCAGGTCGCGTTGAAAGAAGATCACAAGCCGAGCCAGCTTTACATGGACCGTTTGCGCGCGATCCTGCCGCAGCGCTTTCCGGGCGTCGAGTTTTTCTTTCAGCCGGCCGATATCGTCACGCAGATTCTCAACTTCGGTCTGCCCGCGGCGGTCGACGTGCAGATTTCCGGTGCCGACCAGCAAGGCAATTTCGACGTAGCGCGCAAGCTGATGAAGCAGGTGCGGATGATTCCGGGCACGGTCGATACGCACATCCAGCAGAAACTCGATGAGCCGGCGATCAATCTTCAGATGGATCGCACGCGTTTGCAGCAACTGAATCTGAGCGCCAGCAACGTGGCGCAGAACGTGCTCATTTCCTTGTCGGGCAGCTCGCAGACCGCGCCCGGCTTCTGGTTCAACAACAAGAACGGCGTCGAGTACAACGTCGCGGTGCAAACGCCGCAGTATCAGATTTCTTCGGTTGACGAATTGTTGCGCACGCCGGTCTCGGCCACCGTCAATGGACCGACGCAACTGCTCGGCAACCTGGTGCGCGTATCGCCGCAGAATCAGTTCGCCGAAGTCACGCACTACAACATCCGGCCGGTGATCGATCTGTATGTGAGTGTCGAGAAGCGTGATCTGGGCGGCGTCGCGAACCAGGTGGACAAACTGGTCGACAACGTGCGCGCTTCGCTGCCGCGCGGCAGCCAGATCACGGTGCGCGGCCAGGTGCAGACCATGCGCAGTTCGTTCTTCGGTCTCGGGCTCGGTGTGGCGATGGCGATCGTGCTGGTGTATCTGCTGATCGTGGTGAATTTCCAGTCGTGGATCGATCCGCTGATCATCGTCAGCGCATTGCCCGCGGCGCTGGCCGGCATCGTGTGGATGCTGTTCCTGACCGGCACGCATCTGAGCGTGCCGGCTCTGACGGGCGCGATCATGACGATGGGCGTGGCCACGGCCAACAGTATTCTGATGGTGTCGTTTGCGCGCCAGCGGCTCTCCGCCGGTGCGCCGCCGCTGACCGCCGCGCTCGAAGCCGGCGCGAGCCGGATCCGGCCGGTGCTGATGACCGCGTTCGCGATGATCATCGGGATGATTCCGATGGCGCTCGGTCTCGGCGAAGGCGCCGAGCAGAATGCGCCGCTCGGGCGCGCGGTGATCGGCGGATTGCTGTTCGCGACCGTGTCCACGCTGTTCTTCGTGCCGATCGTATTCGCGGGGATTCATAGCCGCCTCGCGCGACATCATGACAAGGATCACGATAGTGGCGAAAGCGGTGGCAACGATGGTGGCGGCTCGCCTGGCGATGGCAGCAATCACGGCCCAAGCGGCCCCGAGCCGGCCGGCAAGCCCGCATAAATTGAATGACGGCAGCGACCCAATTAAGTGACACGTCCGGGGCAACCCGGCCGACTGAGATGGCTGACTGAGATGACCGAAAAAACTCATGCATCGCTAGCGATTCCTGCGCGCGAAACCGAAGGCGGACACGCGCTGCCGCCACGCAACCGCGAATGGAAGCGCGCGAAGATCGCGATCTGGATCGTGCTGGCTCTGCTCGCACTGGGCGCGCTGCGCACAGTGATCGCAGATGTCGTGCAAAGCCGCTCGGTCGCCGAGACTACCAAGCAGAACGCCACGCAGTACGTGAACGTGGTGAACCCGACGCAAACCGAAGGCGGCGGCAACACGCTGTTGCCGGGCACCTTGCGCGGCAACGTCGAATCGCCGATCTACGCGCGCTCCACCGGCTATCTGCTGCACTGGTACGTCGATATCGGTGCGCGCGTGAAGCAGGGGCAATTGCTCGCCGAGCTGGACACGCCGGAAGTCGATCAGGAACTTGCGCAGGCGCTCGCGCAACGTCAGCAAACCAGTTCGAGCCTCGCGCTCGCGAAGAGCTCGCTGGATCGCTGGCAGCAGTTGCGTCAACGCGATGCGGTCTCGCAACAGGAACTCGACGAACGGCAAAGCACCTACACGCAGGGCGTCGCGAACCTCGCTGCCGCCGATGCGAACGTGCAGCGTCTGCGGCAGCTCGAATCGTTCAAGCGCATCGTCGCGCCGTTCGCCGGCGTGATCACGCAGCGCAATGTGGATGTCGGCGATCTGATCGACGCGGGCAGCGGCACGAGCCGCGCGCTGTTTGCTCTCGCGCAGTCGGACCCGCTGCGCGTTTATGTGCAATTGCCGCAGGCGTATGCGCAGAACGTGTCGATCGGCCAGCAAGTGGTGGTGACGCAGGCGGAGTTGCCGGGGCAGCCATTCCACGGCACGATCACGCACATTTCCGGCGCGATCGACGTGCCGACCCGTTCGCTGCAGATCGAAGTGACGCTGCCCAATCCGGACAGCAAGCTGCGCCCCGGCGCGTACGTGCAGGTCGCCGTGCCCGCGGTCGCTCATGCGCAATTGATGGTGCCCGGCAATGCGCTGCTGTTCCGCGCCGAAGGTCCGCGGCTCGCGGTGGTCGATGCGAAGGGCGACGTGCAGTTGCGCAAGATCGTGATCGCGCAGGATCTCGGGCAGTCGCTCGAAATCGAAAGCGGGATCGAGGCGAGCGACAAGATCATCATCAACCCGAGCGACTCGATCGCGGACGGCGATCACGTGCAGATCACGCAGCCGCAGAAAAACGGCAAGGGGGCGTCGTGAAGCACGCCGCTACATGCCGGGCGGTGGCGGCGCTGGCGGGCGTCGCGTGGCTGGGCGCATGCACGGTCGGGCCGAATTACCAGCGGCCGGAAGCGGCCGTGCCGCCGGACTGGCAAACGGATTCGTACTGGCGGGTCGCCGCGCCGTCGCATGCGCCGTTGGCGCCGGACTGGTGGAGCGCGTTCGGCGACTCGACGCTCGCCACGCTGGAGACCCAGGCGCTCGCGCAGAACCAGACGCTGGCCGCCGCGAGCGCTCATTACGAACAGGCGAAGGCGACGCTCGCGAATACCCGTGCGCAGCAGATTCCCGAAGTCGATCTTGCCGCATCCGGTTCGCGCTTCCGGATCTCGAAGGATCGGCCGGTCACGAACTACAACACGCCGACTACGTCGACGGTGCAGAACAATCTGCAGCTCGGCCCGACGATCAACTACGACACCGATCTATTCGGCCGGATACGGCGCGAGGTCGAGGGCGCGGTCGCGTCCGCGCAGCAATCGGCGGACGATCTCGCCAACGCGCGGCTCGTCCTCACCACCGATCTCGCCAGCGACTATTTCTCGTTGCGCGAGCTCGACGCCGAAATCGACGTGCTGAATCAGTCGGTGAAGCTGCAACAGAAGGCGCTCGATTACGTCACGTCCGAACACGATCTCGGCTCGGTGTCCGGGCTCGACGTATTGCAGCAGAAGTCGCTGCTCGATTCGACCCGCGTGCAGGCGCAACTGCTGCTGAATCAGCGCGCGCAATTCGAACATGCGATCGCCGCGCTGGTCGGCGTGCCCGCGCCGCAATTCGCGATCGCGCCGAAAGTGGTGGACGCGCAACCGCCGGCGATTCCGCTCGGCCTGCCGAGCGACGTATTGCAGCGGCGTCCGGATATCGCATCGGCGGAACGCGCGATGGCCGCGGCGAACGCGCAGATCGGCGTCGCCAAGGCGGCGTTTTTCCCGAGCCTGACGCTCACGCCGGGGATCGGCTGGGAGAGCACGCAGTTCGCCAGCTTGCTGAGCGCGCCGACGCTGATGTGGACGCTCGGCGCGGCGGTCGGTCAGGTGCTGTTCGACGGCGGCCGGCGTGCGGCCAACGTGAAGTACGCGAGCGAAGGCTATAAGGCGACCGAGGCGAACTACCGGCAAACCGTGCTGAGCGCATTCCAGCAGGTGCAGGACGGCATCACCGGGCTGTCGGTGCTCGACGGCGCGGCGAAGCAGTCGCACGAGGCGGTGACCGATGCGCAGCATCTGCTGTCGCTCGCCAACGACCGCTATTCGGGCGGCCTCGTCGCGTATCTGGATGTGATCACCGCGCAGCAGTCGCTGCTGACCAGCGAACGTCAGGACGTGCAGATTCACGGCCAGCAACTGACGCTATCGGTTGCGCTCGTGAAGGCGCTCGGCGGCGGCTGGGAGGCGGGCACGGATGCCGGCAAGGACGTGCCTGTCGCCGCGCGAGGTGGCGCGAAGGCCACGAATGCTACGGCAACCACGCAAGCTGCGAATCCGGACCCGCATGAAGAACAGGAGGCGATGGCGCCCGCGAAATGACGCGCGCGCTGCCACACGACAATCGCATGGCCGCACAGGAAAGCACAAAACGAGGCGTTTCGTATAATGCAGGCTCAAGGGGACGCGCATGAAATTGCTGATCGTTGAAGACGAGCACAAGGTGGTGGACTACCTGCGCTCCGGTTTGACCGAGCAGGGCTGGGTGGTCGACGTCGCGCTCGATGGCGAGGAAGGCACGCATCTGGCCACCGAATTCGATTACGACGTGATCGTGCTCGACGTGATGCTGCCCAAACGCGACGGTTTCAGCGTGCTCAAGGCGCTGCGCATGCGCAAATCCACGCCGGTCATCATGCTCACCGCGCGCGATCACGTGAACGACCGCGTGCGCGGTCTGCGCGAAGGCGCCGACGACTACCTCACCAAACCGTTTTCCTTTCTCGAACTCGTCGAACGTCTGCATGCGCTTGCGCGCCGCACGCGCTCGCAGGAGTCCACGCTGATTTCGGTCGGCGATCTGTTCGTCGATCTGATCGGCCGGCGTGCGACTCGCGACGGCACGCGGCTCGATCTGACCGCGAAAGAATTCCAGTTGCTGAGCGTGCTGGCGCGCCGCCAGGGCGACATCCTGTCGAAAACGGCGATTACCGAACTCGTGTGGGACGTCAATTTCGACAGCCACACGAACGTGGTCGAGACCGCGATCAAGCGCTTGCGCGCGAAGCTCGACGGCCCGTTTTCATCGAAGCTGCTGCACACCGTGCGCGGGATGGGCTACGTGCTCGAAGTGCGTGAGGAGGCCGAGCCATCATGAGCCGCTCGATCGCCCGCCGCCTTGCGTTGATGTTCGCCGTCGTGGCGCTGTTCGTGTTCACGCTGGTCGGCACCGGGCTGTTTCTGGTGTTGCGCACGCAGCTCGAACACCATCTGCGCGAGTCGCTCGAAGATCGTGTGCAGATCGCGCACATCATCGTCTATCACGCGCTCACGCCGGAAAAGTGGCGCATGGCCCGTGAAAAGCTCACCGACATGACGCCGCGTGACGGCAGCACCGTGTATTCGGTGTCGAGCGTCGATCCGTATTTTCATTACGGCACGCCGGTCGAAGGGACCGTGGTGAAGAGTTGGCGCGGCGGTTACACGCGCGTTTCGCCGGCCGGCGGCGGCCAGGACATGCTCACCGCCACGGTGACGATGCCCGCATACGGCGCGCGTCCGCCCATTCAATTGCAGGTCGCATCGAGCTATATGCCGAACGTCCGCACGATGCGCGTGTTCGGTTCGGCACTCGCCGCGCTGACGACGCTCGGCACGCTGGCGGTGCTGCTGCTCAGTTATTCGGTCGCGCGCATCGGCCTCGCGCCGTTGGCGCGGCTCACGCGCGACGCCTCCGAAGTCAGTCCGAACAACCGCTCGCAGCGCCTGAACACCGCCGCGTTGCCGCACGAACTGAACGATCTGGCCAATTCGTTCAACGGCGCGCTCGAACGGCTGGACGGCGCGTACGGCCGTCTGGAGTCGTTTAACGCGGACGTCGCGCATGAATTGCGCACGCCGGTGACGATCCTGATCGGCCAGACCGAAGTCGCGCTCACGCGTAACCGCTCGGTCGAGGATTTGCGCCATACGTTGCAGTCGAATCTGGAAGAGTTCGAGCGCATGCGCACGATCATCAACGACATGCTGTTCCTCGCGCGTGCCGATCAGGGCGAACGCGCGACTGGGCTGGTGGAAGTGTCGCTGGCCGCGGAAGTCGCGCATACGCTGGAGTTTCTCGAGATTCCGCTCGAAGATGCGCGGGTGAGCGCACGCCTGCACGGCGACGAAATGGCGCGCGTGAACCGCTCGCTGTTCGGCCGCGCGTGCACGAACCTGCTGATGAACGCGATCCAGCATTGCGCGCCGGGCGCCGCGATCAGCGTGATCATTACGCGCGAAGCCGATCAGGTGCGTGTGGCGGTCGCCAATCCGGGCGAGCCGATCGAGCCGGCCGTGCTCGAACATCTGTTCGACCGCTTCTATCGCGCCGAAGTCTCGCGCACGAACAGCCGCGAAAACCACGGGCTCGGGCTCGCGATCGTGAAGGCGATCGCGGAGATGCATCGCGGCACCGTGTCGGTGGAAAGCGCGAACGGCATCAACACGTTTGCGTTTTCGATTGCGGTCACGCGCGCCGATAGCACACTGCCGGACGCGCGCCCGAGCGTGGCCGCGCCCGTGCAAACTGCAGGCTATTCCTCGCTGGCAAAAGGCAAGTCGGCCTGAACCGGCAAGCGGCGCGTGACCGGCTGCGCGTTGGCCGGCGTCAATGCGCTCACGCGTACGCCGAGCAGCCGCAGCTTGCGCTTCAATTCCACCCGCTTCAGACACTCGGTGGCCGCGCGCCGGATCTCGACGGCGTCGGCCGTCGGTTCGTCGAGCGTCAGGTCGCGTGTGACGGTGCGAAAATCGTCGTAGCGCAGTTTGATGCCGACCGTGCGGCCCACATAGCCTTTGCGCACCAGATCTTCGGCGACTCGCACGCACAACGCGGTAAACGAGCTGGACAGCGCCGGCCGGTCGTTACGCGGATGCAGATCGCGCTCGAAGGTCGTTTCGCGGCTCATCGACTTGGGTTCCGATTCGACCACGACCGGCCGCTCGTCGTAGCCTTGCGCGACTTCCATCAGCCACGCCGAGTAGCTGCGCCCGAAATGATCCTGCAGAAGCCCGGCGTCGGCCGCCGCCAGATCGCCGACGGTCGCGAGTCCGAGCGCGGTCAGTTTGTCCGCCGCCTTCGGGCCGATGCCGTTGACCTTGCGCACCGGCAGCGGCCAGACGCGCAGCGGGATATCGGCCGGCGTGAGGATCGTGAGGCCGTTGGGTTTGTCGAGTTCGGAGCCGATCTTCGCGAGCAGTTTGTTCGGCGCAACGCAGATCGAGCAGGTGAGGCCGGTTGCGTCGTTGACGGCCTGCTTGATGCGTGCCGCGGTTTCGCGCGGATCGCCCGGCACGTGCGTCAGATCGAGATAGATTTCGTCGATGCCGCGGTCTTCGATCCGGTCGGTGAACTTCGCGACCTCGGCTTTGAACAGGCGCGAGTAGTGGCGATAGGATTCGAAATCGGTGGGCAACAGGATCGCTTCGGGCGCGAGTGCGGCCGCTTTCATCATGCCCATCGCGGAGAACACGCCGAGCGCGCGGGCCTCGTACGTGGACGTGGTGACGACGCCGCGGCCCGCGTAATCGCGCAGGCGGGCGTATTGGCGCGTGCCGTCCGCGAGGATCTGCGGCGCGGCATTGCGCCCGCCGCCGATCACCACTGCCTTGCCGCGCAGATCCGGATAGCGCAACAGTTCGACGGACGCGTAGAACGCGTCCATGTCCAGATGCGCGATGTGACGGCTTGCAGAACTCATGGCGGGCGGAGAACAGGTGACGGCATGGGCAGCCGGTCATGATGCCGATGCCCAAACCGTAATCTTACCTTGCTCCGCCGGCGGTTTTATCAGGCAAGCCCGTGGCGGCTTGCCTGTGTTGACCGCCTGGTGCTGTTACCGCTTACTGCTTGATGCCTTCGGCCTGGATGTGCAGCGTGGTCAGCATCTTGAAGCCGTACGCCTTGCCGTAATCGACGCCGAAGTCGTCACGATTGAAGGTGGCGGTTGCTTCCGTGCCGCACACTTCGCGCTTGAGCATCGGGTGCATTACGCACTTGAACGATTCGAGCTTCAGGTTGACCGGCTTGGTCACGCCGTGCAGCGTCAGCGTGCCGATCACTTCCACCGGCGTGTCGCCGTTGAAACGGATTTGCGTGCCCTTGTAGGTCGCGGTCGGATACTTCGCGGTGTCGAAGAACTTGTCGCCCACCAGTTCAGCGTCGAGCTTGTCGTTGCCGATGTCCACCGAGCTCAGGTCGATCGTCACGTCGACCGTGCCGGTCTTCGCCGCGCGGTCCAGCGTCACCGTGCCGCTGCTCTTCTTGAACTTGCCGCGCCAGATCGACAGGCCGCCGAAGTGGTCGGTCTCGAAGCTCGGCGACGTGTGGGTCGGGTCGAGCTGATACGTGTCGGCTGCCATGGCGTTGAACGACATGGCGGCGGCGAGTGCGCCGGCGGCGAGCAGAAGTTGCTTTTTCAATTGATTCTCCAGATGTCAGAAAAGGAATACTGCGTTTTGATATTTCGCTTTATTTCTTCGAGGCGACGATGTGAAACTTGATGACGACTTCGTCGGCGACCACCGACGTGTCTTTCCATTCACCCGTGCCGACGTCGAACTGCGAGCGCTTGATCGGCAGTGAGCCGTCGAAGGTCTGGGTCGCGCCCTGGCTGGCGATGGTGACCGGCACCACGACCGTTTGCGATTTGCCCTTGATGGTGAGCTTGCCGGTGATCTTGTACTGGTTGCCGCCGGCCGGCGCGATCGCGCTCGACACAAAGGTGGCGGCCGGGAAGGTCGCGCTGTCGAACCATTCCTTGCCTTGGGCCTGCTTGTTGTAGTCGTCGGCACCGAGGTCGTAGCTGCCGGTGTCGATCGACACGTTGGCGCTGCCTGCGGTCGGCTTGGCCGGATCGAAATTCAGTTGGGCGGAAAACTTCTTGAACTTGCCGTCGACGGGCACGTTCATCTGTTTCGTCGTGGCGATCACGCTGCTTTTGCTCGTGTCGACATCGGCATGCGCGACGCTCGCGCCGAACAGGGAGAGGGCGGCGGCGCCGGCGAGTAGCGAATGGTAAAGAGTGTTTTTCATGGTGGTACGCATCCTATCGAACCGGCGGGCACTGATTGCACGCCGTTGGGAATTAGATTGCCAACAGAGCGTGGCCAATCGCCATTACTTCATTACTTGAGAAATGGAATCATCCGGGCGAGCAATCCGTCGCGGTCGACGAATTGATGTTTCAGCGCCGCCGCCACATGCATGACGACGAGCGCGAGCAGCGTGTAGTTGAGCAGCACGTGGACCGTGCGCAGCGTGGCCTTGAGCGCCTGATCCGGGCCGATGAAGGTCGGCAGCGGCACGATGCCGAGGTACACCACCTGAATGCCCGAAGCGGAGCTATAGAAGTAACCCGACAGCGGAATGGCGAGCATCAGTAAATACAGCAGGCCGTGCACGAGGTGGGCCGCAGCCTTCTGCCACAACGGCGTCGCGCTATCGAGCGGCGGTGCGCGGTGGGTGGTGCGCCACAGTACGCGAATCACGGCGAGCGCGAACACGGTGACGCCGATCCATTTGTGCCAGGAAAAGTACCTCAGCTTGGTGGGCGTGAAGCCGGGGATGTCCGTCATGATCCAGCCGATGTAAAACCCGCAGATGATCAGCGCGGCGATCAGCCAGTGCAGCGCGATCGCGGGTGTGCTGTAGCGGTCGGTGGCGACCGGTTGGTGCGTGACTGTATTCATGCTGTGCCAGATAGTGGGGAACGCTGATCTTAGATGCGGATAGTAGGTACGCCAATGAAAACTGACTAGTTAGGGGGGAGGGAACAGATTGTTGTAGCGGTGTCGCTAATCGCAGGCGGTTGAGTGCAGGCACACGACTTGCACCAAGGACACGTCGGCGACCCTGTCGCCACAGGTTATCCTGTCACCCAAACCGGCGATTTATTCCAGCCGGCCGCAATCGACATTCAAAACTCCAAAATAGAACTCCGTGAATTCCGTCTTTCTCTCCTGGGGTATCGCCGCCGTCGCCACGGCGGGCGTCATCACGCGACCGTTCAAATGGCCCGAAGCCATCTGGGCCGTTGCCGGCGCGCTGCTGCTGGTCTCGCTCGGCCTGTTGCCGGTCGATCTGGCGATGCAGGCGGTAGGCAAGGGCACCGACGTCTACCTGTTTCTATTCGGCATGATGCTGCTCTCCGAAGTCGGTCGCCGTGAAGGACTCTTCGATTGGGTTGCCGTGTTCGCGGTCAATCACGCGAAGGGTTCGCCGCGCAAACTGTTTCTGCTCGTCTACCTGGTCGGCGTGGTCATCACGGCATTTCTTTCCAACGACGCCGCTGCGGTCGTCCTGACGCCGGCGGTTTTTGCAGCGGCCAAAAAAGCCAGGACCGACCCGTTGCCTTTGCTGTTCGTCTGCGCGTTCATCGCGAATGCGGCCAGCTTCGTGCTGCCGATCTCGAATCCGGCCAATCTGGTGCTGTACGGCAACCACACGCCCGCGCTCGGCGCGTGGCTGATGCGCTTCACGCTGCCTTCGCTGTTGTCGATCGTGGCGACCTACGTGCTGTTGCGCTGGACCCAACGTGAAGCCCTCGCTGGCACCTGTGAGACGGATCTCGAGCCGCTGCCGTTGTCGTCGAGCGGACGGGTCGCGCTCGCGGGGATCGCGGTCACGGCGATCGTACTGCTGACGGTGTCCGCGTTCGATATCCAGCTCGGCTTGCCCACCGCGATACTCGGCGCGCTGACGGCGCTCGTCGTGCTGATCCAGGAGCGCAAGTCGCCGCTACCGATGATCCGCGAAATTTCATGGAGCGTGCTGCCGCTCGTGGCCGCGCTGTTCGTGCTCGTGGAGATGCTCGATCACACCGGGGTCATCGCGGCGCTGACCGCGCTCGTGCAACGCGCAACGCAACACAGCGAAGTCGCGGCGGCGGCTTCGTCCGGCGCGGTCATCGCGCTTGCCAGCAATCTGATGAACAACTTGCCGGCCGGTTTGATCGCGAGCTCCACGGTGATGCAGGCGCACAGCCCCGAACGCGTGATCGACGCGCTGCTGATCGGTGTCGACCTCGGGCCGAATCTGTCGATCACCGGCTCGCTCGCCACGATTCTGTGGCTCAACGCAATTCGCCGCGAAGGCGAAGACGTGAGCTTCATGAAGTTTCTGAAGGTGGGTGTGGTGGTGATGCTGCCGGCGCTCGTGCTGGCGCTCGGCGCGCGAATCATGATCGGCTGAGAAAGCCGGTTTGCGCACGAACCGCTGGTTCGCGCTCAGGGCTCGACAGCGAGTTTTTGCGCCGCTTGTTCCATCGAATGCAACGCCGCGGCGAGCCTTTCCAGACGCGCGCGTTGCGTCGGCATCAAGGACGCTCTGGGCAGCATCTTGAGGCGATTGCGCCAATACGACAGTGGAATGCGGTCGTTGGCGGAAATCTGTCCGAATACCCGTTCGAGATGGGCAATTTCCTTGTCGATATCCTGATGGCTCATTGGATGTATTTTCTCCAGGTCCGAGCGCCGGTTTTCTGGGTCATTTCTTGGCTCCCTTCGCAGGTTCTGATTGCAGAGATTTTCTGTCATCGGTCCCGCGTGTCTGACAAATAGACGCGTGCCGATACTGCAACGGATCACAGCAAGGTCCGTTCCGCATCGGTCTGGCGAATCGGGGGTGGCGAGCTTGAAACGCGGGCCTTTCTTCCGATTTAACGGCGAGCAAGGCGCGACGATGTTCTCCGCGTCACGGTCTCGATGTATTCATACGTAACGGCGGCCTGGCCGGGGCGCGAATCGGTTTGCCGCCGAGGGAAGTTTGGTACGGACACGTTGCAACAACGGGAATTCGCCAGGCATTCCAGGCGAGTCAGTCCGTCGTGTCGTAAGGCGGCGATTCGCCGGGTGGAGTGTGGGTGGCGCGTCGTGCCGCGCGCGACCTGATCGACGCGGCAATGTCAGCAAAACGTGCGGCTCAGCTTTTGTCCAGCCATGCGTCGAGGCCGACGCGAAACGCGACGCCCGCGATCACCGGCACGGTCAGCATCAGGATGATGCCGAAATTGGCAATCGGGTCGCCGTAGACGATCGGTTGGTACAGCACGACTACCGCAACGATGGCGAAGACGATGAAACCGACGGCGACCATCAGCAGATTGCGCGCGGTAACCGGCATCGTCTTGCGTTTTGCCTTGCCCGGCGTGGCGCTCGCGGCAGGGACTTCATCGTGTTGGGCAGGCATGATGGTTCTCGTGACTGAAAGGAGCACGGCGCAACGGTGAATCGGCCGCGAACGGGGTGTGTGACGGGCATCATACCCGGCTCGCTGGAGCCGCAACATGATGCTACGCCGTTCGGCCGCCGCCGCACTCGACAATCGCGTGAAAGACCGTGCGCAGTCGGCCAGCACGCACGAAAAGCCGGGCGCCTGCTTCGCTGCGATTACGTCGGGACGAACCAGCGGCGCAGCGCATCCGCCAGACCGTCGATGTCGTTCTCTTCACCGGCCCAGGCCACGCAGGCGTCGGGACGGATCAGCATCGAAGGTCCGCTGTCGACGGCGACGCAACGTATCTTCTTCGGCGCGTTGGCTGCAACGAGCGTCGAAGCGCTGCCCCCGCTTGAAGCGTCGAGCAGAACGCCCATGCCGTCCTGCATGAGATCGTAAAGCGACACGTCCGTATCGCCGTGGCTGATCGGCCTGTCGCCGATCAGTCGTCCGACGTCGTCGTGCGCGCAGCCGAAATCGTAACGGGTGGAAAGGCCGCTCGTCATCTCGCCGATGTGCCGGTTGACGTCGTTGAATTGCATGAGGGTCGCCACGAGATCGCGTACCGCGCCGGATTGCGGATCGGGCCGCAAGATCGCGGTTTGCGTGGCAAGCGGCCTACGACGCCGCTTCGGCGTGATCGATCCACTGCCCGAGTTCGCGCCGCAATTGCGCGATGTCGAGCGGCTTGCCGAGCATACGCGCGCCGGGGATCGCGGCGCCGATCTGCGCGCTCTCGCCATAGCCCGATACCAGCAACACGCGGATATCCGGCTGCTGGCGCAGCGCCGCGCGCGCCAGTTCGGCGCCCGACATGCCGGGCAGCGTGAGATCCGTGAACAGGATGTCGTAGCGTTGCGTGGACACCAGCGGCAGCGCGTCTTCGGCGCTCGCGACGGCGGTACAGTCGAGGCCCAGTGCCGCGAGCAGGTCGCTGAACGCCTCGCGCGAGTCCGTGTCGTCCTCGACCAGCAGCACGCGGCCGGGTGTGCCGGGTAGTGTCGCCGATGCCTGCCCGGAGTGCTGTTGGGAAACCTGCTGCGAACGGCGCGCCGCGCCCGCCTCAATCGCGCTGCGCACCTTGCGCGCGAGGTCGTCGCGCCGATACGGTTTCGACAGCAGCGTAACGCCGGCGTCGAGCTTGCCGTGATGAAAGATTTCGTCGCGCGTATAGCCGGACGTGAAGAGCGTCGGAGTCGCCGGCGATCGCGCGGCGGCACGCTGCGCCAGTTCGACGCTTTTCACCTGACCGGGCATGACCACGTCGGTAAAGAGCAGATCGATCGGCACGTCGCTGTCGATGAAATCGAGCGCCGCGTCGCCACTCGACGCGGTCAGCACCTTATAGCCGAGTTGCGCGAGCATTTCGACGGCGGTCAGGCGCACGTCGGCGTCGTCCTCGACGATCAGAATCGTTTCACCGCCGCCGCCAACCGGCGCCGCGGTTTCGTCGGCTGTTTCCACGGTTTCCGGCTCGCGGCAGCGCGGGAAAAACAGCGAGACCGTGGTGCCGCGTCCCACGTCGCTTTCGATCAACGTGTGGCCGCCGCTTTGCCTGACGAAGCCGAACACCATGCTTAGGCCGAGGCCCGTGCCATGACCGTCGGGCTTGGTCGTGAAGAACGGTTCGAACGCGCGTTGCAGGATTTCGGGCGACATGCCGGTGCCCGTATCCGTCACCGAAAACACCACGTATTCGCCGGGAGAAAGCTCCGGTATGCCGCGGCAAAACCCGGCATCCAGCAGCCGGTTCGCCGCGCGGACCGTGAGCGTGCCGTCGCTTTGCATCGCGTCGCGCGCATTGATCGCAAGATTGAGCAGCGCGTTTTCCAGTTGATTGCGATCGACCTGCACATGCCAGAGATCGTCGCTCAATACCGTTTCGACCTTGACGGTTTCGCCGAGCGCGCGATGCAGCATTTCACCCATGCCGGCGAGCAGACGCCGCGGATTCAGCACGGTGGGCGAGAGCGGCTGGCGCCGCGCGAACGCGAGCAGATGCGCCGCGAGTTTCGCGCCGCGCTTGACCGCTTCGGTTGCTGCGGACAGACGCCGCAGCGTAGCGGGATGGCCGTTGGCGTCGGCGACCAGCATTTGCAGGTTGCCGTTGATCACTTGCAGCACGTTGTTGAAATCATGCGCGACGCCGCCCGTGAGACTGCCGATCGCCTCCATTTTCTGCGCCTGGCGCAATTGCTCTTCGGCGAGCGCGCGTGCGGCGATCGAGTCGGCGACCCGTTGCTCGAGCGTTTCAGTCAACTGACGCAGCGACTGTTCTGCGATCTTGCGTTCGTGAATGTCGATCAGCACGCCGGGAAAACGTGTCGGTTCGCCCTGCTCGTTAAACTCGCATTGGCCGTTCGCCTGCACCCACAGATACTCGCCGTCGGGGCGTCGAATCCGGTACTCGGCGCGAAACCGTTCGCCCGTGCGGATTGCTTCGGCGGTCAGACGGTCGTTGAATGCCTGGTCGTCCGGATGAATGACTTGCGTGGCCGACTTGCGCCCGACGCCTTTGGCGGCTTCTTCGAGCGGAAACGAGAAAGTGCGCGCGAAACGTTCGTCGCCGGTCACGGTGCCGGTGCGCACGTCGAGCACCCACGTGCCGAGTACCGCGCCTGTGTTCAGCGCGAGTTGCAGTCGTTCGTTGGTCTCGTGCAGTTCGGCTTCGGCGCGTTGCCGCCAGCGATCGGTGAGCACCCGCCCGGTCGTTTCGACGACGATCGAAAGGACTCCCGCAGGCGCGCCGCTGTCGTCCGCGACCGGGCTGTAGGAGAGGTCCATCCACACGTCTTCGGGTTGGCCGTCGCGCAGCAGCACCAGTTCCTTATCGCGATACGAGAGCGTGCCGCCGGCGAGACAGGTCGTCATCACGTGGCGATTGAAATCGGCGACTTCCGGCCAGCCGCCTTCGACCGGACGGCCGAGCAGATACGGATGCCGGCCGCCCGCGAAGACCGCGTAGGCGTCGTTGTAGATCATGTAGCCCGGCTTGCCCCAGAGCAGCACGAGCGGCACGGGCGACGCGAGCATCAACTGGACGGTCGAGATCAGGCTGCGCGGCCAGTGTTCGATCGGGCCGAGTTCGGTCGCGCTCCAGTCGAATTCGCCGATGCGCTGCGCCATCTCTGCGTTCCAGCCGGAACAGCCATGGTCTTGTGCCGGGAATGGCATTACTGCGCTCCACAGAGATCACGTCGATGAGTGTGTCCCCACTCTGCCGGCGCGCGTGGCGAGCCAGGATGATCAGCAGGAGGCGGGATGAGACTTCTAGCGTGTTCCGCGAGCCGGCTCGAAGCTTGCCGGCAGCAGAGTCAATTGTAGGTCACAACCCGTGTCCGGCGACGCGCAGGCCGCACGCAAAAGGCTTTTGGCCGATGCGCGCGAGTGCCTGCTCGCAAGTTTTACCTGCGTGATGCAGGTTGCTGAAAGGAGTGGCGGGGAAATGACGCAGGCGTTACCGATCGTGATGGGATGCGTTGCGTTTTAGTTGCGAAGTCTTCTTTATGTTTTCACGCGCATTTTCGCTGCGAAACCGAATGTCTTTCTGCGGTGCACGAATGCGGGCGCAATTCCTGCTGTCGATACGTGTTCGCCTGCGCCGAGGGGGCGCGAGGTGATGGTTAGATGCCATGCCGGATTCGAACATCAATCAACGCGGACCACGACGATGACGAAGAAAAACCTCACACAAAAGCTGCCGAAACCGGATACGCGCCAGGCGCTGTTGATCTCGCGCCGCAATGCGCGGATGGCGCGTTCCGCGCATGCCTACGTTCGCGGCAACACCAGCAAGTTCTACGAATGGCTCGACGGGATGGAGGGCCACGCGTTGCCCGAGGGACCGGCGATCTGGATCTGCGGCGATTGCCACACCGGCAATCTCGGGCCGGTGGCGGACGCACAGGGGCGCGTGGAAATCCAGATCCGCGATCTCGATCAGACGGTGATCGGCAACCCTGCGCACGATCTGATCCGGCTGGGTTTGTCGCTGGCGACGGCGGCGCGCGGGTCCGATTTGCCGGGCGTGACGACGGTGCGGATGATGGAAGCGCTGGCGGACGGTTACGAACGTGCCTTCGACGAAGCTGCCGGCGACGCAGACATTCACGCGGAGAAACCAGAAGCGGTGCGGGTGGTGATGAAGGAGGCGGTGCGTCGTTCGTGGCGGCATCTGGCGGAGGAGCGCATTGAGGATCTGGAGCCGTCGATTCCGCTGGGTCCGCGTTTCTGGCCACTTGCGAAGAGCGAGCGGCGCGAGATCGAGAGCCTGTTCGAGAAGAGTTCGCTGGCGCGGCTTGCGACGGTATGGCGAGGCGGCGACGAAGCGGACGTGGAGGTGCTCGATGCCGCGTATTGGGTGAAGGGTTGCAGTTCGCTGGGGCGGTTGCGTTATGCGGTGCTGCTGGATATCGACGGTGCGGCGGTCGAGGGCGACGATCTGTGCCTGATCGACATCAAGGAAGCTGCGCAGGCTGCGGCGCCGCGTTATGCCGGTGTGCGGATGCCGCGGGATAACGCGGAGCGGGTGGTGGAGGGCGCGCGGCATTTGTCGCCGTTGCTGGGGGAGCGGATGCGCTCGGCGCGGTTAGCGGATCGCGCGGTGGTGATACGGGAGTTGCTGCCGCAGGACATGAAGCTGACGATCGAGCAGTTCACGCGGGATGAAGCGATGCGGGCGGCGCGGTTTCTGGCTCTTGTCGTGGGGAAGGCGCATGCGCGGCAGATGGATGCCGGGGAGCGCAAGGCGTGGCTGGCTGAATTAAGGAAGAATCGGTCGAAGACGCTCGATGCGCCTGGGTGGTTGTGGACTAGTATCGTGCAGTTGGTTTGTAGCCATTCGGCGGGGTATCTGGAGCATTGTCGGCGGTATGCAGTTGAGGGGTAGTTTTTTGGTTTTGCCTACGGCGGTTTGTGGTTTTTTTCATTTCTTTTTGGTTTGCCTGGGTTGCCCCTGTGCGGGGCGGCACTTACTTTCTTTGCCGCGGCAAAGAAAGATAAGCAAAGAAAGCCGCTCACACCGCCAATGCTATGCGTTATCAGCGGCAGGCCACCCACGGTGGCCCCGGAGCATCCGGCGTGTCGCGCATTCCGCGTGAGTGACAAGGCCATGTCACATCCCGTCTCGCACTGCGTGCTCGCCGGACCGGTCCGCGCAAACCGAAGGTTTGCATGGGGCATCGCGCCGAGCGAAGCGATGGCCCGCGCTAACGCGCGGCAAAGAAAGTGGTTTGGTGAAGTACCGCTCCGGCGCGCGCAGCGCCGCCGGAACTGATGAGCGCCTTGTCACTCACGCCGAATGTGCGACACGCCGGATGCTCCGGGGCCACTGGCAGTGACGTGCTCCGGGTAACTTCTAGCACTGGCGGTGTGAGCCGCTTTCTTTGCTTATCTTTCTTTGCGGCGGC
>NZ_JAQQBV010000010.1:0-215736 GCF_046030735.1 Paraburkholderia xenovorans | reverse complement strand
TGTCATACATGATTTCCACCTGCTCCGAGAGAGGCGTAATTTCGCTTACTTCTGCAATGCGGTCGACGGGCGTCTTGCCGCCGAGTGAACCATGCGGGCGGCGCCAGTTGTAGTCGAACTGCCACTCTTCAAGTCGCTGCTCAATCTCGCCTTCTGTCGGAGAATGGTGGAACCAGAATTCGCTTCGGTCAGTCAGTTGTGAACGCTCGACCTTGCCGTTGAGGTGTGGCGAGCGTGGCGGAATCGGCCGAAATTTGATGCACTCGTTCATCAGGCGCCGTTGCACTGATTCGGCGAAGAACTCGCCGCCCCTGTCAGTCTGGATACGCTGGATCGGAAATGGCATCTCGTCGATGACACGAGCAAGAAAAAGCAGCGTATTACGGGCGTTTCTGCGTGGGTAGACAGCCAGCACGCGGAAGCGCGAGCAGTCGTCTATGGCCGTGTATTGGTAGACGCCTCGCGCGATCTTCATCGTGTCCATCTGGACCCGATCCCCCGGAACCGGGCGACTATAGCGTTTGGGATGCGCCGGCCGCCTGGAACGCACTAACGGCTTCACGGACGCTTCGTTAAGAACCTTATGAATGGTCGCGAGCGACAGTTCTCTTTGTTCGTGGAGCCGCAACTCGTTTTGGATCCGCCGCGCTCCCTTGTACTCTGCACGGAGCCGGAGAATCGTCGCCCGATCAGCCTCAGTGACCTTCCGGTTTGGACTGTTGAGAGGGCGGCGACTTTGAGAGCGAAGACCTTCTTCTCCAGCATCCCGGTAGCGTTGTAACCATTTGCGAAGTGTCGGTCTCGAGATGCCACACCGCGCGCATACGAGACCGGCGTTGCCGGTCTCGTGATACATCATTACCCAACGTAATCGAGTCGCAGTCTCGCGGTCCATCGCCTCATTTTAGTTGAAACGATGTCTGTGAATCACACACTTGATGTGGCTCGGCATGAGTTCACTGGAGACATTGACGCTCACTGGTAAAAACAGGAATCGAACCAACCCTGCGACCGTCCGTGGTGGGTCAAAACACCGATGGTTTTCTTGACTCGTCGGTCAAACGGCCATGCGGGCGCCCTACCGGGATACCAGCGCTTGCATGAACGTCACAGTACGCTGTCACCACATCGAGGTATTTTCAGGCACGTAGTTGCTGTGCCCAATCCACGCCCTCATCCTCCGCAAGAAACTTCAGCCCCCAAGCTACGTCCCTGCGGAGACAGCAATCGACCAGATCCTGCAGAACATTCAACCGAATGTTCCTCAGGCTGCCGATGAATTCTCTTACGCCTTCTATCAGTACCGGGTCCAGTGAAACACTCACGTACTCTAGAATTGCGCGTTCCGGAACCGAAACCAGCACCTGTGGGTGACGCCACGCAAGCGGCTTCAGTCCATAGCCTTCGTCCATCCGCGCGTCAAACAAGGAGTGGGAATTGTAGGTACAGATGAGCCTCTCCACCGCCCAGGACGGAATGCTGCAATAGCCGCGTCCCCATAAATCAATCCGGTCTCGGAAACGAAGATGATGCGTCATCCGATGCCACTCTAGCGCCGTTCGCCCCCCTACGTGGAGACTTGGGATAAATGCCCGCAAATACGCAATCGTTCCATCGACGCCCGGCTGGTCGCCGCGAACCAGATAAGCATCATCGGACAACCGTCGCAACCATCCCTGCTGCACGAGTTCACCTACCTGCTTCGCGTCAACTCCAATTGCCGCGAAGTAGCGCAGACCGAGCGGCTGCGATCTCGGCGCGAAGTCCATCAGAAACTGCACGATTTCAGTGGAATTCAACATGTCCTTGTCAGCCGATGTATCGAATAGCTCGGTCGGTGCCAAAGGTAGTGCATCGCCCATTCGCGCATCACTAATAGGTTTTGAATCAAGCTCATCACGGCGCATCCGAGCCCGCATGTGTCCAAACGAGGACCTTGCTTCGCGCCTCAAGAGGATCAGGTTGCTGAGGTTCGCAGGCTCGAAGACGGCCGTGCGCATCCGCATAAGCGAGATAATTGCGGCCATCTTCAGCGTACGTGTACGACCAAACGCTTGAGACGGGAACCAACGTTTCCCAATCAATCGCCAGCAAGCGAGGCTTGGTGGCTCCATACCCTTCGAGAACCGAAAGAAGAATTGATGGATCAGCGACGATAAACGAGTAGCCCTCAGGATCATCTCGTCGCACCTCCGCAGACCGCACCAGAAATGTCGTCGCTATGTGATTGATGCCAGCGAGGCGCCAACGGCTGAACAGGTCATGTCTGATCCGAAACGGCGTCTCCCATGGAGATTTTGTAAACAGCATCTTTTCGTGAAAAGTCAACGGGCAGAAGTCATCGGTGTCCCTGCTCAAGCGAAGCGCTTGCGAGTTCCAGCGTTGTTTGGGTAACAGGCGGCCAGCAAGGAGTGTTCGTTACACTTTGCACATTATCAATTGTAGCGTAATCGTGTGCATCCGACGACAGTAACATCTTCAAATTTATCTCTATGACTGATGTCGCTTCGTCTTGGCCTGGCACGCGGATTGAGGGCAGCTCGCAGAATGCGCGGCATTTCTCAAGACGGTCTTGGTGTCTCCAGCAGAACATATCTGAGTGCACTCGAGCTTGGAAAGCAGACGCCTACGCTAGACAAGTTCGACGAAATTGCACGGGCCATCGGCGTTCATCCCCTCAGCGTTCTGTACTACGCCTACGCAGTCGGCCTGAAACCACAGGAAGTTACTGAACTGGGGCGCATAGTTCGCTCGGAGATTTCCGGGATTGAGCAATACGACATCACAAGCGATTAACGTCGCCCGCCACGGGAGATTTCATGCCCCGCGCAAGTCCTTCAGCCTGAATTAGATTGGTTCTCCGAAACCCGACAACTTTCGCGGCGTTTGGAGGGGATAAGGGCACGTCCAAACGGCTTGGGCAAAGAAAGAGCTCAATCAGGATGAGAAGGTAGCGAGCAAGGCTACTTCCCCCTACGGAGGCCTCGCTTGATCCGAGTAAAGTCCGTTTTAGTTCTTCGACTGCTTTCGGGACCGGGGCCGCCCCGCGGAGCATGCATTTTCCGTTTCAGACCTGAGTGATCTATTCTCAAGCTTAAGTTCAAGACAGAGGTACAGGAGTGCCTTGTTTTCCCGCTCTAGGTTTCTCTTTTGAGCCTTCTGCGGGTTTTCTCGGGGTGCCTCTTTTTTTAAGCCCCGACGCACATCACGCACATGGGGTAGGAGCTCATCGATAAGAGTTGCATGATGCGCATATAGTCCGGTGCGGTTAACGCCCGCAACACGGGCGAGTTCGCTTACCGACATCTTTGCACCCGGGTCCTCAAAGGCACGAGCATAGGCAGCAGCGCGGACCTTCTGCTCAACATTAAGTTTTTCCACTTTCTTCACTTGTCCTCTCCTCGAAATCCGACTGCTCCGCCCATGCGCTCCCGTTGAGTCCAATCAATATACGTTCCGTGTTTGCTCGTCTCCGATGGACCCATTTGATAGCCTGCTCTGACACGTCGTCGCGCTGAAGAAACTCATCATCGCGAGTCTTCCTGGCTTCCCACCACGGCCTGTGCCGCTCAGTAACAGCAAAATTCGGACATACAGAACAGACGTCCGCCGAGCGACGTGCTTCGTTCGGCCCGTCAGCATCTCCTTGGCATGCCGAAAACAACTGCGCGTAAACACAATATCCCCAGTCACAGGGCGCTAGTTGAACTCCCTCGCGGATCAGCTTCTCAATCAAGCTCGCCAAGCCTTTCTTGCCTCGAAACGCGAGCTGCTTCGAATCTCGCATTGTGGCGATTCGCTCGCCCGCCTTACCACCGACATGTTGAGCGCTGAGGATATCAGTCAATCCACGGACGAGATCAAGCCGACCTTCTTCCTGCAGAAGCTTTTGAAGCTGCAAGTCGCTACCGACATAAGATCCATCAGTAATTGCCCGGAAAATGTGCCCATAATGATATGCAAGAGACTCCAAAGCATTTTTATCTCGCATAACCACAAAACGGGCGAATGTCTTTCTCGCGACGTGAGGATGGATTCTTGATACGGGAGGGCCCTTGCGATAAGGAGATTTTGCAAACGCTCGCAATCTTTCGGCGATACCGTTTCTAGAGATACGTCCGGCGCGCTTGCTCAGCGCGGAATTACTACAGCTCTGATTGACAATCAAAGCCTTCATTTCAAATTTTTTTCGGACATCAGCGTATGCTTCCTCGAAATAATTTACGGCAGCAACGACCGGCTCGCAAGCAATCCATGTCCTACGCACGCCACCGCGCTTCGCCGCGATGCCCGTCATTTTTATATTATTCGCCCCATCAACCTTTCGCCTTGGTCGGAGGCAATCGAAATCCAGGCGGATCAGTTCGCTTGCTCTCATACCTTCCAAAAATAGAATGATTGTGATACACGCTCCATCCGTCATGGCCATGGCATTCCTGAAAAGACAATACGTGCTCGCTTTTTCAGAGCGAAGATCTCGACGAAGTGCTCGACACCCTTCTTCTTTAGAAATATCCTTATAAAATTGTGCCATCATACGAGCACGACAAGATCTGCTTAATTTAATTAGACTGTGTTGATAAACAGATCTTCTTTTTATGACCGACAGCAAGTACTCTTGATGGGAGTCTAACCACTTTATAGCATCTCCAAGCAAAGGCAAAGCAATAGACTCATCAAGCGCACGCCACCCCGATAAGCGCCGCGGAACGCGGGGAAGCGTCAGGTCCAAGCCATCAGGGCTCACTACCAGCCCTCTTTTGCAACTCTTGCCTAACTCCCACATCTCTCGGAGCAGTTGAATATGAGCAAGTATTCCACGCGTATGCAAAGGCTCCTGCCCTTTCATTCGAACGGAGCAAAACTTGATATAATCTGCCAAATCATGCTTTGAGATATCTGAAAATTTCCAGATTTTTCTACTAGCCATCCATCGCGTCAGCCGGCTCAGCGAACGAAACCAGTTTGCAACGGTAGCGTTAGCGATTTCCCGAGAACCTCTCCTCGGAAATTTGAAAAATTCATAAAAAATATTTTGAGCATCACATATAAGGCGACTCCGTTGAGTTTCAGTTCCAATATTTTTAGGAACTAAATTCAGCCAATTTAGAACAAGTTCTTTATCATCATGGAGCATATCTGGCGCGATATACCAGCAGTGACCAGAATGTCGAATGGAAGTGGAATCCATAACTTTTTCGCTTATTCAAGATATGGAATAATGCGCGGATTAATGTATTTCTTGGCTTCGTCCAAAATCAATGGGTGAATCGCTGGAACCAATTCTTCAACTATTATTTGAAGAGTCGGTTCGTAAATTAGCGAAAATCTGGGATACCAACCATCTTTGACAGATCGTTTGTGCGCGTCCTGAAGTGCGTTCAAGGCGGCAAGTATCCGCGCAATAACTTCAGGCGCATCTAGAGGAATTATTGAACCAGGGCACGTAACACATTTTGTAAACTGACCACATGTTTCGCCTTGCCTGCTGCCGGGAGCAATACCGGAAAGCGGATCACGGCATTGGAATCCAAACACGGTTTCCATAGCCGCACCTACCTTTCCGTGTTGCTGGACCGTTGAATGACGTTTATCAGACGACTGCAAACTGAGCTTAATCATCTTTCCCTGGAACCGACTAATCACTTCGTCATGTTCGTCTGCGCGGTCGGCGAGGCTCGTGTACTTTGCCGTCGTAGACAGGCGCGCGTGATTCAGGCGACGCTGAGCAGACAATAGGCTTTTCCCTGCTAGGTGATGCAACCGTGCGCCGGATCTTCGCAAGTCTTTAAAGTCGAACGCGCACAAATTGTGTCGCTCTATAAATTCGTTAAGATATTGACTTGCTTGCTTTTTGTTAAATATGGTGACGCGTCCATCTTTAGCAGAAAGGCAGATAAAGGTCCGATTACGCAAATGCGCCGGCGCGTCATCAACCAGAGCCGCATTCAACGCAGCAACGCGCCGCACCAAGTTGGCTGCACTCCACTCCCGGCCAACTGGAAACTCTGCTTGTTGCTCGTGCGTACTCCTCGATTTGTCCCAGATAAGTCGCTCGATGTCCGAACGCAACGGATGTGGAACAATACAATCACGCTCGAGATCCAATAAAGGGCCAGTGTTTCCGCCAGTCTGCGTCAGGATGGCAAGAAAATACGGAAAAATGGTCCTTGGCGATAGCCAAAGCAACTCCCGAAGTTTAGTAAGTCCTCCGATATCGTAAATTTTCTTTGAAACTCCTTCTCTGGAGGATTTGCAGACTCTCAAGTTTGGAATATAGTTGCCGCCCAATCCGAGAAGTTTAGCAATCACGTCGAAATCGGAAGTTACGGTTTCAGGTCCGCGTTCACCAGCTCGAAGCTTACGTCCACGCTCCAGATCAGCCTCATTTTTTTTGATATCGATATAACAGCCTTTTAATATTTCTTTTATTAGATGTTCATCGACAACTTTCCGCTCAGTTTCCTTGTAATCGCGAATTTGGGGTTTTACCAAACTTGTTTTCGGTGAAACGATCCCAGGTATGTTTCTTGAACACCACCTCAGCAACCTCAAGATCAGACTAAGGTGCCACTGGGCGCTTGAACCTAGCGTGGACTCATCAAGCCATGTGGAGAATATCGCCACTACGTCATGCGGCAATTGAATGCAATTTTGCTTCCCAGCTTCTCTCAAACACTCCGAAAGAAGTAACAAGCTTCTGAATGCTGTCCGCTGTGATGCAACAGCAGTATGACCTACTGTCGCCACGAAGGACCGCTGCAATGCGTGAGCTATATTATTTTTTAGTTTAAGCCTCGAGAAATCAAAAACAGCTTTGTTTCCCGGCCGGTCCTCGACGACGATTACCGTTTCCTTCACCTTGTGGCGATTCCGACCTTCGGCTCCATTTTCAAAAGGGGGAGTAAATTTGCCCTCATTCATAATGAAGCTCCATAAAGAAAATCCAGTGCCTCCATCACCGCATCGCTTGACACGTCCGCTGCCTGGACATATATCTCACTTGTTTCTATAGATGCATGTCCCAGTAAAACCTGCAATGTCTTAAGCGGGTTGATCTCATCGCCTATCGATAGACGCTTCTCAAGAATTTTCAGAACAATTGACGCAAATGTATGTCGAAGACGATGTAAATTCGCTTTGGAGCCTATTTGATCTGCAAATTCCCTGAAGATTCGCGTCAAATCTTGTCGTGAAATCCGCTTACCCTGTTTGTTAAGAAAAACGAAGTCTTCGTTCGGAAAACACAATTTTGGTTTTTCCGTCAGAACGTACCAATTAGTTTCCTCGACCAACTTGGCAGGGGCATATACCGTAACCTCACGTCCTCCCTTCCTCAAAATTTTCAGTCCAACCAAGCCATCAGTCGCGGATTCGATCTGCTCTGGCGTTGGCAAGTCGCCTCGGGTTAACGCACAGACCTCAAATCGACGAAGCCCCGTTGCCAAACACCATTTGAACATCAATTTGTATGGCATCGGCACCAATGCAAACAGGCGCTGGAGTTCTTCATGGCTTAAAGTCAACGGTAGCCGTTTAATGACTCTAGGCGGGGATATCTTTGAATTTGCTCGGGAGGCATATCGGGGATTCGTCGAATATCGGCGCGAGCCTGCGTCTGTGGTGTGATCACAAAGAAACCGTCCGAGGGGCGAAGGCATCATTGCTCGCCGTTGACCCCATGCATGAAAGAGGACAGGAATGACAACACGGTTGTTTGCGGTAGCGCTCGCGTAGCGCTCGCCGGTCCCGGAGCGAGGGGCATGTGCGAGGTGCGCCCGGTACACTGCAATCGTCTCTTCTGTGACCCGATTCAACGACACCGCGTTATCGTCGAGGTACCGAAGCCAAGACAGGAGAGCTTCCGAATAAGTCCGTACTGTATCTCCCGTTACTGAACGGCTTTGCAAGCCGACATCCGCCAAAAACAGCGTCGGCATCCAGACCGGTCGATCATGATCAAGGACGACGGCGATTAAGGGCAGGTCAAACAGTTTCGGGTGAAGGGATTCATCGAACTCGAGACCGGCAAGCTGAAACGCCCGTGGCAATGTACCGAGGTCAATCGACGGTCTGATCAGTTTCGTTCTGTAGCGCTTCGTGCTAGCCATAATTCGCCCCTAATCGCGATTACCTAACAAATATAGCTGGCGAAGAGGCAAACTGAATGTAGACAGACAAAATTCCACACCTAATGGCTGGAAGTAGCGTGGTGGTCGCGCGCGCGGCGCTTGTGGATCACGCATCGCACGCTGACGCATTGGGGCATCGGCTGGCTCGCGCTGCTGGCGTTTTCTTATCACGAACTCGGACATTCGGTTTACGCTGCGCCCGCGTTCGGATTCGCGTGCGGCGGCCTGATGCATCTGCTTGCCGACTGGCCGAATCCGCTCGGCGTGCCGTGGATTGCCGGGCGGCATTCGCTGAATCTGTGGAACAGCGGACATTGCGATCTGATCGTCGTCGCGGCGTCGTGGGCTGCTGCGTGGATGGTCGGCCAGCACTTGTGGTTACACGGCGTGCACGGTGTGATGGGACCTTCGTTCCTGCATTTCTTGCGGGTGGGATGAAGCGATGCGGGGCATATGGATGCGACCGCGCGGCATCGATCGTCTCTCAGTGCAAGGACCGCACGGCGCGCAAGCGAACTACGCGAACCGTGCAATGCCACGCATCGAACGCCGAACGCGCCGACGCATTCATCAACGCCCGCCTTCGGCCGAACGCTCGCCTTCGCGCACCTTGCCCTGCGAGACGCTGCTGCCCGGCGGCACGCTGTGCGTGAGCCACACGTTGCCGCCGATCACCGAGCCGCGACCGATCGTAACGCGGCCGAGAATCGTCGCGCCCGCGTAGATCACCACATCGTCTTCGACAATTGGATGGCGCGCGTTGCCTTTGATCAGCGCACCGTCGAGATCCGCTGCAAAGCTTTTCGCGCCGAGCGTGACCGCCTGATAGACGCGCACGTGCTCGCCGATGATCGCGGTCTCGCCGATCACCACGCCCGTGCCGTGGTCGATGAAGAAACTCGGGCCGATGGTCGCGCCCGGGTGGATGTCGATACCCGTTGCAGAATGCGCAATCTCGTTGATGAAGCGCGCGAGCAACGGCACGCCGAGACGATGCAACGCATGCGCGAGACGATGGTGCGTCATCGCCCACACGCCCGGATAGCACAACAGGATTTCGGTGATGTGCTGCGCGGCCGGGTCGCCGGTGAAAGCGGCCTGGATGTCGCTGACCAGCAGCGCGCGGATGGCCGGCAATTGCGTGCCGAACTCCCGCGCGACTTCGAATGCGCGCGCTTTCAGTTCCGCTTCCGGCGTTTCGCCGAGGCTCGGCAGAAAGCGCAGCGCCCGGCGAATCTGCTCGGCGAGCAGGCGCAACGTGCTCTCGAGCGTATGGCCGACGTAATAATCGACGGTTTCGTCGGTCAGGTCGGGCGCGCCGTAGTGCGTGGGAAACAGCGCCGCGCGCAGGCCGGCGACGATGCCGACCACCGCTTCGCGCGACGGCAACTCCCGAATGCCGAGAGGATGCCGCGTGCGGTGCAACTGTTCACGCGACGCGCGCAAATCCGCGACGATCTGTTCGAGACCCCAGTTATGGGAAGACGGGTTTGACATAGCAGGACAGCACCGAGCGGAACGCACGGCTCAAAGTGATTATCCCGAGAGATTACCGTGTTTTGTCGCGGCTCGCGCGTTCAGCGCGTACGCCGGAAGGCGCGCAGGACCGCGCTTGCGACGCACGCTTCAGATCGTCACGCTGCTCGCATCGATCCAGCGCACGGCCCAATCGCGTGCGTGAGCGATCGCGGCGGCTTCGTCGGGGAAACGCAAATCGGTGGGGAAAAAACGGTTGGCGACCAGCTCGCCGTCGCTCGAGCGAGAGATGACCACATAAGCTTGCCAGCTACCGTCGCACGCGCGCGCCGGCGAGCAATTCAGCAAATAACCGCGATGTGAGAAGGCAGCATCGAAATGCATGTATCACCCGCCCTGACGGCCCCGTAAAGTTTTTGAGTAGCGCGGCCGTTTGGAACCGGTCATGAAAAAATGACCGGCACGTCTCGTCAATTTAACCGCACTTCGCTCGTCGGAATAAGATCATACTCTGTAGAAAATACGCGTCCATTAAAAAAAACGAAAAGAATCTCGCAGGCAATCGCTACGCGAAAACACCCTGCACCGCGGGCACCGCGCATTCGAAAAAGTCGCTGCGCCGCCAATGCGGTACAGGTTTTGCTGACCTTCAACCATGTCCTCTTCAACGGAGAATGCATGATGAACAGCACCGCAACCGGCAAGCCCGCGGACCCGAGCCAACAGGCTGGCGCCCCCGGTCCGAACTCGACCGAACTGCACAACGACCGCTCGCACGACAGCACCGTGGATACCGACGGCAAAAACCTCGAAGCGGCCCGTATCGCGGGCTACAGCCCGATCGCGCCCGATGAGATCACCACCAGCAATGCGACCCTCGTCAACAGCGTGCCGGAGTCGCGCGACGGCATGGCGGGTTTCGACAGCCGGGTCGGCGGCAATCATCTGCTGCTTGCGCTCGAGCCCGGCTACACGGTCATCGACAAAGGCATGGTCGAGCCGCAAGGCGCGGAATCGACAGAGCGTCTGTTCGACGACGCAGTCCCGATGAGCATGCACCGCGACCGCGGCCGCATCCATTACGCGCTCAATCATTTGCGCCCTACGCGCGTGATCGAATTACATCGGGTGAAATAAGCATTCGCTTTTTGCGCAGCTGTTTGACGCATCTGTTTGAATCATGCCGCGCACACCGATTAACTGAGGAATAGACCCGCGCACACCGTTTGAATAATGGCGTGCGCTTTTATCGTCGATTAGAAACTCAGGGTTGCAGGACCTGCGCGTCAAAACGGCTTTTTCCGACTGCCGTGTATCCGCACAATCGACCGTACGTTCAATTCGCAATGGATCCTCAACGGAGCACACGCATGAAAAAAATCGTAGTGATCGGCGCAACCGGCACGCTTGGCCAGGCAGTGAGTGCGGAATTGAAGGCGCGCCATGAAGTGATCGAAGTCGGCGCGACGCGCGGCCAGTATCGCGTGGACAGCACGGACATCGGCGCTGTGGAGCGGCTCTTTCGCGAAATCGGCAAGGTGGACGGCGTGGTGACCACCACCGGCAAACTGCATTTCGGCCCACTGGCGGAGATGACCAGCGAGCAGTTCTGGGTCGGCCTGCGCGACAAACTGATGGGCCAGATCAACGTGGTGCTCGCAGCCCAGCAATACGTCAACGACGGCGGCTCGTTCACGCTGACGAGCGGTATTGTCGGCGACGAGCCGATTCGCGAAGGCGCGAACGCGACCACCGTGAATACGGCGCTGGCCGGTTTCGTGCGCGGCGCGGCGATCGAACTGCCGCGCGGCATTCGCATCAACGTGGTGAGCCCGACCGTGTTGACGGAATCGCTCGACGCTTACGGGTCCTACTTCCGCGGCTTCGAGTCCGTCACCGCGCAGCGAGCCGCGCTCGCCTATGTGCGCAGCGTGGAAGGCGCGCAAACAGGCTGTGTATATCGCGTCGGTTCGTGATCCGGATCGGCGGATAGCGGTTTTGCCGCAGTCCATTCGCCAGACGCAACGCAGCAAATAAGGTCACGCGATGCGGTTCGTCCGCTCGCGCCCCGTCCCTGCGTGAGGTGGCTCTGCGGCCCCCGCGCACTTTCAACGCTTCTGCTCTTTCACGCGCGACACGATCTGCGTCGGGCTGACGAACTGCAGCGCGATCAGCACCCAGATCAGCGTAATCGCCATATAGATCATCGCCATTGCGTCGATCGATTGCGGCGCGCGCACGCCGGTTGAAAACACCGCGTAGTACAACGCGACTACCAGCGTTTGCGTCGCCGGCCCCGCAGTAAAGAAGGTCAACTCGAACATGCCGATGGTACGCACCAGCACCAGCAGCCCCGCCGCGAGCATGCCGAGCATGAGCAACGGCAGCAGCACGTAGCGGAAGTAGCGGAACGTATTGGCGCCGAAAATGCGCGCCGCCGCTTCGAGATTGGGGTCGATCTGTTCGATGAACGGCGTCATCACCAGAATCACGAATGGCAGCGCGGGCACCAGGTTCGCGAGGATCACGCCGCCGAGCGTGCCGGCGAGGCCGACCTTATACATCACCGTGGCGAGCGGAATGCCGTACGTGACGGGCGGCACCATCAACGGCAACAGGAAAATCAGCATCGCGACGCGTTTGCCCGGAAACTGCACGCGCGCCAACGCGTACGCAGCGGGTACGCCGAGCAGCACCGACAGCAGCACGACCGCGCCGACCACTTCGACCGTCACCCACAACACGCTCGCCAACTGGAAATCGCCCCACGCCTGCGCATACCAATGCAGCGTGAAGCCCTGCGGCAACAACGTGCCGAACCAGCGCGTCGCGACGGAATTCACCGCGACGGTCGCAATCAGCAGCACCACGTTGACGAGAAAAAACACCATCGTGCACCACACCAGCACCTGCCACACGCGGCCTGGCACACTGGTTTGCTGTCTGACGCGCTTGCCGGGTTCGTGCGCGCCGTCGTCGTGATCGTTCGATTTGACGGCGGGCCACGAAGGCCGCGCCGCCCGGTGATCGGATGCCATCAGCCCTTGCCTCCCGTCACCGGACCGCTGTAGAAGAAACGGCGCGTGCCGAGCAGCGCGGCGACCACCACGAGTTGCACGAGGCCCATCACCATCGCGATCGCCGACGCGAGCGAGTAATCGTAACTTTCGAACGCGGCTTCAGCCGCCGCGATCGACATCACACGCGTCGGCCCGGCGGGCGCGCCGAGCAGCACCGCGGACGGAAACACCGAAAACGACTGCACGAACGACAGGCACGCGGCCATCGTCAGCCCCGGCATCAGGAGCGGCAAATAGATGCGGCGAAACTGCTGCCACGGGCTCGCGCCGAGCGTGGCCGCCGCGTGCGCGAGGGTCGGGTCGATGCCGGTCACGTACGAGAGCGTCAGCAAAAACGCGAACGGAAAACCCGACACGATCAGCGAGATCAGCACGCCCCAGAAGTTGTGCGTGAGACGCACCTCATGCGTGTAGAGATGCAGACCTTGCAACGCCTGCGGAAGCCAGCCGTTCGGACCGAAGTAGGTCAGCATGCCGTCCGCGATCAGCACGGTGCCGAGCGTGACGGGAATCACCAGCAGCGTGGTGACGAATTTCTGCCCGCGCGAACTGCGCCGCAACGCAAAGGCGACGGGCACCGATACGCCGACATTGATCAGCGTCGCCGGCACCGCGAGCTTGAGCGTGACGAGGATCGTCGGCCACATCGACGTATCGGTGAAGAACGTCAGATAGTTGGCCCACACGCCGCCGCCGTTCATCGGCTGGAACGACAGCACGAGCCCATATGCGAACGGATAGATGAACAGCGCGACGATGAACAGCAACGCCGGCGTGACCAGCCACGCTTTGGCGTCGCGCGGGACGAGCGGTGGAAACAGCTCGGGCGTATTCACGCTGCGTCCAGCGGATAAACCAGCGTGCGCGACGGCGCCACACGCAGACTGATTCGCTCGCCTTCCGCGAATTCGCCGGCGATGCGCGCCCACAGATCGCCGAATACCGTTTTCACGCGCAGCAGCGAATCGTGGCCGCCGTATTCGACGGTGGTCACCAGCGCGTCGAAAGTATTGTCCGTGCCCGGCGCGGCTCGCTCCATGTCTTCGGGACGCAGCGCGACGCTGACGCGTTTGCTGTCGAAGCCGGCCATCGGCGTGCCGATCAGGCGCACGCCGTTGGCGCTCACGGCTACGCCCTCGCCTTGCGTGCCGTCCAGCGCGAATTCGGCCACGTTGCGATAGCCCATGAAGCGCGCGACATGCAGATTTCGCGGCCGCGTGTACACCTCTTTCGGTGTCGCGACCTGTTGCACCACGCCCTCTTTCATCACGACGATGCGGTCGGCCATCGACAGCGCTTCGTCCTGATCGTGTGTCACGTAGAGGGTCGCGCGCTCCAGTTGACTGTGGATGCGGCGAATTTCCGCGCGCATTTCGATGCGCAACCTGGTGTCGAGATTCGACAGCGGCTCGTCCATCAGGATCAGCGGCGGCTCGATCACGATGGCCCGCGCGATCGCCACGCGTTGCTGCTGACCGCCCGACAACTGGCCCGGCAACTTGCGTTCGTGGCCGACCAGTTGCACCAGTTGCAGCGCTTCGCGCGCGCGGCGCATCGTTTCGCTTTTGCCGACACCGCGCATCTTCAAACCGAAGCCGACGTTATCCAGCACGCTCATATGCGGAAACAGCGCGTAGTTCTGGAACACCATGCCGAAGCCGCGTTTCTCGGGCGGCAGCACGTCGATGCGTTTGTCGTCGAGCCAGATGCAGCCGCCGCTGAGCGGTTGCAAACCGGCGATGCAATTGAGCGCGGTCGATTTGCCGCAGCCGGAAGGCCCGAGCAGCGCGATGAACTCACCGCGCCGAATGTCGAGATCGAGCCCTTGCAGCGCCGCGATCGCGTGGCCTTCCGAGTTCGTGAAACTGCGGCTCACCGAGTCGAGCCGCAACTGTTCGAAATGAGGGTTCATCGCGCTTTCCAACGAATTGCGGCAGGTTGCAGCGGGTTGCTCATCAGCGCGACGCAGCACAAACGCTATGTCGCTCGCGAATCGCAGTGGCTTGCACCGCGGTCTGACGCCTGCGCTATTTGCTCTTCTGCGCGCCGACTTCGCTGTCCCACTTCCTGAACGCCGCGACCATCGCCGCAGCATTCAGCGGCAATGCGTGCGGCCGCTCCGCGAGCAGCTTCGCGTACTCAGGCCGGCCGTATTTCTTCAGCACGTCCTGACTGTGCGCGGGCGCCTGCTCGATCGTGACGCCCTTGATCGCGGGGCCGGGATAAAAGTAGCCGTCGTCGTAAGTCATGGCCTGCTGCGCCGGTTCGAGCATGAAGTTCATCAGCTTGTAGATGACGTCGAGCCTTTCCTTCGGCACGCCTTTGGGGATCACCATGTAGTGCGCGTCGTTCACCCACGTCATGTTGTCGAATGCCTGCACGCGAAATTCAGCCGGCACGATGCCGAGCGCGCGCGGATTGATGTCCCAGCCTGTCACCGTGACGGTCATGTCGCGCGAGCCCTCGCCGAGTTCCTTCATCACCGCCGCGGTGCCGCCAGGATAGTAAGGAATGCAATCGTTTAGCTGTTTGAGGAACGCCCACGTCTTGTCCCAGCCGTGAATCGGGTCTTGCGGGTCCTTGTCGCCGAGCACGTAAGGCAAGCCCATCAGGAACGTGCGGCCCGGACCCGAATTCGCGGGCCTTGCGTAGATCAGCTTGTCCGGATGCGCCTTGCACCATTGCAGCAGTTGGTCGGGCGTCTTCGGCGGATCGCTGACTTTGGCCGGGTTGTATTCGAGCAGCGGACCGGCCGGCATATACGCGACCTCGAGACCGTAGCCTTGCGCGAGGGCCTGCATCTTGCGCGGACCGGGTGCGTATTTGTCGAGCACGCCGGAAAAGGCCGCCGCGTTATCGGGCAGCAGCCTGATCCACAGATTCTGTTCGATGCCGGCAGCAAGCGCGTCAGTACCGGTGAGCACGATGTCGATGTCCGAGCGGCCCGCGGCCTGCATCGCCTTGATCTTGCCGGGCAATTGCGGCGCCGGCGCATTCGTGAAGGTGAGATTCGCAACCAGGTTCGGATACTTCGCCTTGAAGGCCTCGAAACCCTTCTGCGTGAGTTGAAGATCGCCGGCCACGTCGACGATATTGAGCGTGACCGGATCGGCGGCGCGCACAGTGGATGAGAAAGCGGCGCTTGCCGCGAGACATACGGACACCAGCCTGAGCGTCAAACTGCCTGAAACAGTCATTGCGTCTCCTCGCTTTCTTGTATGGATGCCGCCGGTCAGATGCGCTGCGGGCGGTGTCGTACCACCGAAGCAACATAGCGAAGCGGGAGCGCCGGTGTCAAGCAAATGCTGGGGAGTCGATTTTGTCCGCGAAATTAAGGGCTTTCGGCGTGTACGGCATCCAGGGGCAAACCCGGACTCGTGTTGCGTGTGAGCCGCGGTATGTCAGGCTTGGCTGTACTCACTTGCGCTTATTTGCGCTTACTTGCCCTTACTTGCGCCTACCCGCCTTGCACGCCTTGCACATTCACGTAGAGCGAATACAGTCCGTGGCTCGCCGCCATGAACAGCCGATTCCGATGCCGTCCGCCGAAGCACACATTCGCACAACGCTCGGGCAACGCGATGTGGCCGAGCAACTCGCCTTGCGCAGTGAACACACGCACACCGTCGAGTTCGTCGATGCCCATGCCCCAGCCGCACCACAAGTTGCCTTGCGTGTCGACGCGAAAACCGTCGGGCGTGCCAGGACCGGCGTCGATCAATACGCGGTTGTTCGACAGCGTCGCGCCGTCGTCATCGACGTCGAATGCGCGAATCTTGCGCGGCTCGCCTCGCGATTCGACGATGTACAACACCGACTCGTCCGGCGAGAACGCGAGGCCGTTCGGACCCAGCACGTCGTCGGCGACCATCGTCAACTCGCCGCTTGAACCATCGATGCGGTACACGCACGCGCTCAGCTCCGACTCCTGCCGTTCGCCCTCGTAGAAGCTGTCGATACCGAAGGTCGGATCGGTAAACCAGATCGAGCCGTCCGATTTCACGATCACGTCATTCGGAGAATTGAGGCGCTTGCCGCGATAGCGGTCGGCAAGCACAGTAATCGAGCCGTCGTATTCGGTGCGCGTCACGCGGCGGGTCAGGTGTTCGCAGGTCACGAGGCGGCCCTGGCGGTCGCGCGTATTGCCGTTCGCATTATTCGACGACTGGCGATACGGCGTGACCGTGCCGCTCGCCTCGTCCCAGCGCAGGATGCGGTCGTTCGGAATGTCGCTCCACAGCAGGTAACGGCCGTCGCCGAACCACACCGGCCCCTCCGACCAGCGCGCGCCCTGATACAGGCATTCGACGGACGCGGACGCGAGAATCAACGACTTGAAGCGCGGGTCGAATGTGCGAATGGCGGGATCGGGATAGCGTCGGCTGTTATCGGTCATGCTGGGCCTGGAAGAGGGAAAGTTAGGTGGCGTCAAAAAGCCGCTCGTATCCGCGCGGTTTCTGGCGGCAATGCCCGATCTTCGCATGACGCTCAGAACGATGACCAGCCATGTCGTCTGACAACTCGGTCGAGATATAACGCGTCCAGGTCAATTCGAATCCCTGTCGGGACAGCGCAACAACATGCTTTTGTATGACAATAGAGTCTGAGCAGCTCAGGCATTCGCCCGGTTCTGGATCAAATGATGTATCGGCGAAACGGGAAGCCGTCGATTTTGACCGCCTATCGACGATTACGGTATTCAAACGGAGCGACCTTGAACATCGCAAACGAAACTCAGCCACAATCTTCTGCGACAAAAATATCTAACTTATCGATAAATAAATGTTAATCGGAGCGTCAAAATCCGATATAAAAGGATAAATGTTCGATTTGCCGCAAACGGCCGCGCCACCGCCGTTTCATGCGAAGAAATGCGCCAGTTTGCGAAATATTTTTAGTGATAGATTGTGCAGAAAAACAACTGGCCACGGGGCCGGACCGCGATTAACCGCAGCTGAAAGCTTGCGAGTCTGAGAGAACCAAATTGCCGCTACATTTTATCGAGCAGATGGCACCGTTATTGAACGCCGCAGACGAAGCGGAATGGTTCGGGAAAATCGCGTCCCTTGCCGACACATGGGGGTTTGACAGGCTGCTGATCGCCATGCTGCCGCGCCCCACGATCCGTCTCGAAGACGCGTACGTGCGCAGCACCTATTCGCCGACGTGGCGGCGTACCTATGACGAGCAGGGGCTCGTACACATCGACCCAACGGTTTCGCATTGTGCGACGCGCTCGTCGCCGCTGATCTGGTCGCCGGATATCTTCAAGACCGAACCGCAGCAAACCATGTACGAGGAAGCCCGCTCGCACGGCTTGCGCGCCGGTGTGACGTTGCCGATCCACGGCCCGAATCAGGAGGCCGGCATGATGTGCTTCGTCAACGACAGCAATCCGAGCGAGGCCTTCTGGCGCCACGTCGACGTTGCATTGCCGAATCTGGTGTTATTGCGCGATCTGGTGATCGACACGGCCCAGCGGCATTTGAACATGCACACTCAGACGTTGTTGCCCAAGCTCACGCCGCGTGAACGCGAATGTCTGAAATGGACCGCGCGCGGCAAATCCACCTGGGAGATTTCCCACATCCTGAATTGTTCGGAAGCCGTCGTGAACTTCCACATGAAAAACATCAGGACGAAATTCGGTGTGAATTCGCGGCGCGCGGCGGCCGTGATTGCGGCTCAGATGGGGCTTATTGACCCGGGTTGATCCAGGCTGCGGCGTCGCGGCTGAACAGCACGCGCTCGGCGCGGCCGAGATCGGCGTCTGAAACGGTTTTGGTGAAGTAGAGGCCCAGCAGGATGGAAACCGGTGCCGGGATTTCGGCACCCGACTCGAACCGGCTGCCGCGCGATTGCGTGACACCGAAACGAGCCCAGAAGCGGCGTTGGCTTTCTTTTTTCTTTTTGCGGTAAGCAATGATCAGAACGCGATCCACAGCGGACGAAGGCTCTGCCGCGCGCGATTGGATGCCGGTTTGCGGTTGCCAGTGATTTTCGATCAGTTCCATGTCGTGTCCCGTCGGTTGATTACAAAGTGTTATCTCGATTTTGCGTTATCCGATAAGCATGCGCACCTATCCAGGTAGGTAGGTGGCAAAACGATTCAAAATGCATAAGTTTTCCTGCGTATTGGGCAACCCAACACGTTCAGGAGAACGTCATGCAAACAGCGATCCGGATTGGAATGCGGCAGGAATTCGACAACGAGCACATCAACGAGATGTACCGCCTACGGGCACGGACGTTCCAGGGCAGGCTGGGATGGGACATCCCGACCATCGCGGGAATGGAAATCGACGGTTACGACGCGCTCGGCCCGCACTACATGCTGATTCAGGACGACAACCACCAGGTGCGCGGGTGTTGGCGCCTGATGCCGACCGAAGGGCCGAACATGCTCAAAGACACGTTCCCGCAGTTGCTGCATGGCGCAGCGGCGCCGCTTGGGCGGCATATCTGGGAATTGAGCCGGTTCGCGATCGACACGAGCGGAGAGGAACGGTCGTTCGGCTTTGCCGACCTGACAATGCGCTCGATTCGCGAACTCGTGACTTTCGCTGACCGGATGGGCATCACGCGTTATGTCACCGTCACCACGACGCCGATCGAACGGCTGTTGCGCAAAACCGGCATCGACGTGAGTCGTCTCGGCTCTCCGTTGCAGATCGGCGTGGAGCGCGCGGTGGCATTGGATATTGCCGTCAGTCCAAAGACTCGCATGGCGCTGTTCGGGCCGATCGCGGTCGCCGCTTAACCTGGCGGAACGCAGGCGGGACGCTGCGGCACAGTCGTGCCGCAGCGTCCCTGCCTTATCAGGCTCTATATCCGTTTGAGCGCATTTTTTCCGATGCGCTCGCCTGCCCCTTCCAATATCCCCAGGCGACTTCGCCGGCTGTGACATCGCGCCGCGCTGAAAGCGTAAGCATCGACCGCCGCTAAAAAATCTCGCACTGCGGGGATAACGGCTGAGACGACGTATTTGCCCCTACATGAACCGATATATTCCGCCGATATTGATACGCATGCCGAATCATTATTCGGCAGTGCGAGAAACGACTGCATCAAACGCAACTCACGATCGCTGTCAAGGCAGCATTGTCAAGTTTTACGCACTTACCCATTGATCTACCGCAAGCTTCCGTGATTGCTTGCGAATTCCGTCCACTCGTTCCGTTAGAATAATTAAATGAACGGTTCGTAAAGCGACAGGAGTTGATATGTACACACGCATCCTAGTAGCGGTCGACGGCAGCAACACCTCACGCCGTGCGTTCGATGCAGCACTGGCGCTGGCAAAGTCCAGCGGCGCGGTTCTGCAGCCGTTGTATGTCGTTGAAAACACACCTATGTACTTCGAAGCGCCAGGCTACGACCCATCCATTCTGCGTAACCGGCTGATCGAAGAAGGCAAAGAACTGGGTGCCGAATTCGCGCAGGCCATGGCCGCACAAGGCGTCAAAGGCGAACTCGCGGTAGGCGAGGCATCGTCGCTCGACGACGTGTCGACAGTCGTGCTGAAGGCCGCCGCCCACTTCAACGCCGATCTGCTCGTCATGGGCACGCATGGCCGGCGCGGGTTTCAACGCCTGATTCTCGGCAGCGTCGCCGAGCGTTGCGTGCGCCAGGCAAGCTTGCCGGTACTGCTGATTCCATCCGCGGCCGGCAAAGACGCCGAGCCGGCCTGACATCTCGATAGCGGGCAACAAAGCGACTGCATGTCGCCGCTCAACCCGACTCGCTGCACTAACGCGTCATTTTGTCTCTGAATGAGAACAGTGGCCGGTGGGACAATGAATCGCTACCCTGACCAATGGCTGTAGACCATGCTAAATCCTGCCGCAGTGACTCGCACCGCCCGCTCCAATCGCCCCGCCGGCATCGCGGAAGATTCACCGCCTACGCTCACTCGCCGGCGTGCCGTGCCGCCGCCGGTACGGGTCGCCTCGCGCACCGCGGCTCGCTGTTCGAGTTGTTCAATGCGGCAACTGTGCATGCCTCAGGGCTTGTCATCCGGTGAACTGCAAAAACTCGAAGCGCTCATCTGCAGCGCGCGCTCCGTGCAGCGTGGCGAGGCGCTGTACCGCAGCGGCGACCGCTTCGAAAACCTCTATGCGATCCGATCCGGCTCGATGAAAACGGTGATGGCGCATCGTGACGGCCGCCAACAGGTCACCGGTCTGCGCCTTGCCGGTGAGGCGCTCGGCCTCGACGGCATCAGCGAAGACGTGCATGCATGCAGCGCGCTCGCGCTCGAAGACAGTACGGTCTGTATCGTTCCCTACACCGCGCTTAAGTCGCTATGCCGTGAAATCGGTTCAATGCAGGAACGTCTACACAAACTCATGGGCGAGCAAATCGTCCGCGAAGCTTCACAAATGATGGTGCTCGGCTCGCTTTCGGCGGACGAACGCGTCGCCGCATTCCTGCTCGACGTGTCGGAGCGCAATGCGCAGCGGGGTTATTCGTCAGCGGAATTCAACTTGCGCATGACGCGCGAGGACATGGGCAGCTATTTGGGCATGACGCTGGAAACCGTCAGCCGCACCCTGTCAAGATTTCAAAAGCGCGGCCTGATCGACATACAAGGCAAACATATCCGGATCGTCGATCAGGACGGTTTGCGGCAAGTCTAAGCAGCCTTTCTCAGGCGCGCTCAGCGCTACCGCGCCGTTCTCCACGGTCGTTTGGGGCGTTTTTGCCTTGGCACGGGTCATGCGAACGGGTACAGTCTTCAGTCTGTCCCCCGCAAGGAGACCCGGCGAAATGAATCGAGATCCCGCCCCGCACCACCCGCTTGTCCAGCGTCTGATCGACGCACGGCAAGTCAC
Source organism: Paraburkholderia xenovorans (assembly GCF_046030735.1). Taxonomy (GTDB): domain Bacteria; phylum Pseudomonadota; class Gammaproteobacteria; order Burkholderiales; family Burkholderiaceae; genus Paraburkholderia; species Paraburkholderia xenovorans_A. Next base: position 194,214 of record NZ_JAQQBV010000010.1, on the reverse strand, counting down.
CGATAACCTCTTTTCCATCGTCAAGCCCGAATTCCTGTATGACCGCCCGATCCGCGAGCGCCACCGGATCGTGTTCTACATCGGCCATCTGGAAGCTTTCGACCGTAATCTGTTCGACCAACGTCTGTGCGATCTGCCGGCGTTCGATCCGCGTCTCGACCAGCTTTTCGCTTTCGGAATCGATCCCGTCGACGGCGGTTTTCCGACCGATCAACCGAGCGACTGGCCGTCGCTCAACACCGTGCGCGATTACGCGAACCGCGCCCGGGAGCAGATCGACCGTGAGCTCGACGCACTCTCCAGTGCGGGTCGGGTGGGTCGTGACCGCGCGCAGGGCGAAGCGGCAGAGCAGTTGCTGAACGTCGCGATCGAACACCGGTTGATGCATGCCGAAACGCTGGCCTACATGCTGCACCAGTTGCCGGTCGCGCAGAAAGTCAGCGCGGCGCGCGAGTCGCCGCAGACCTATGCTGAACGTGAACGCAGCGCGCCCGAATCGTCGATGGTGAGTGTGCCGGCTGGTCCGACGGTACTCGGTATGACGCGCGACAGCGGTCGCTTCGGGTGGGATAACGAATTCGGCGAAATGCGCGTCGACGTGCCGGCGTTCGAGATCGACCGCCACATGGTGACGAACGGCGCGTTTCTCGAGTTCATCGAGGCCGGCGGCTATCGCGAAGCACGCTGGTGGTCAGAAAAGGATTGGGCGTGGAAGGAAGCCGAGCATATCGAGCATCCGGCATTCTGGTCGCGACGCGGCGACTGCAAAAACGCATGGGCGTTGCGCACGATGTTCGACGAAGTGCCGCTGCCGCTCGACTGGCCCGCCTACGTGAGTCACGCCGAGGCCAGCGCCTACGCGCGCTGGGCAGGCAAGTCGCTCCCTACCGAAGCGCAATGGCAACGCGCCGCGCACGGCGCGCCACATGCCGCGTCGGGCAATTTCGATTTCCGCAGTTGGGACCCGATGCCGGTAGATGTGCATCCGGATAACGTCAGCGCGTTCGGCGTCGAAGGTCAGTTCGGCAACGGCTGGGAGTGGACCGCGACGGTGTTCGACGCGCTGCCGGGGTTCGAAGCGTTTCCGTTCTATGAAGGCTACTCCGCGAACTTCTTCGACGGCCAGCATTACGTCCTGAAAGGCGGCTCGGCGCGCACGGCGAAGTGCATGCTGAGACCGGCATTCCGCAACTGGTTTCAGGCGCATTATCAATACGTGTATGCGGGGTTTCGGTGCGTCAGGAACGACCGATGAGCTAAAACCGGTATCCAACTCCAAGAAAAACAATTACCGGATCCGCCGTGATGCGCGTCTTGTTGGACAACACCGTCTGACCGTTGGCACCCACGGCATTGACCGTCGCGTTTGTCTTGAGAGACAGATAGGTCACCGACGCAGTCGCGTACCAGTTCTTGCTGATGTTGTACGACGCGCCCGCGACGAACGCGGGATTCCATGACGGACTGAGCGACGCTGTCACTTGTCCGCCGGGACCTGCAATCTGTTGCAAAGCACCGCCGAATGTCGAATTGAGATTGGTGTGGGAGAACCAGGTGTAGTTCACGCCCACGCCGACGAACGGACGCAGCTTCGCCTGCGCGTCGAAGAAGAAATACTTCACGAATAGAATCGGCGACCACGATCGGGTAGTCGCGAGCGGCTGCAGATTCCCGAGATCGAGCGATGGCCCGCCCGCACCGAATGGTGAGGCCTTGCCCTGCGCAAAGAGCTGGAGCTTGGGCGGAATACCCGCCGCCAGGTCGACGGCAATATGGTCAGTTACAAAATACGTGTTCGAGAGCTCCAGCGTGAACGTGTTATGTATCTGACCACCCGTGCCCGTTGACGTGAATGTTCCCAAAGCCGAACTGCTCTGCAACGATGTAGCGGAAGACGGGGCAAAGTCGAGCCAGACTCCACCCACGCTGGTAATGAGACTGCCGGCGCTCTGCGCCATCGCGCTGTTCGCACATATCGAGCCGGGAATTAACGCAAGGCATGCAAGTTTTCTAAACATAGCTCCTCCACTTTATTTCGCATTACCTATGAATAGTTTTACGTCGACACCTGTTCTTGCACGACCGCTCAGAACTGCTCGACGAGCAGACTCGCCCCACCCGCCGCCCCGCTGCGGATCGTCTGCAGAAGCGCATTCGCTTTCGGCAGGATCTTGTCGGCGTAGAAGCGTGCCGTGGCGAGCTTGGTGCGATGAAAGTCCGGGTCCTCGTTCGCTGCGCTTCTGGCGGCCGCAACGGCCGCTGCGCGCCCCATCTGCCAGCCGCCGCACACGTAGCCGGTGAGCATCAGGTAGTCGACGGAACTGGCAAGCGCAGCATCGGGCTGGGTGGTCAAGGCTTCCAGCATCCAGGCGGTGGCGTCTTCAAGCGCCTCTACACCGGCCGCGAGCGCCGTGCCCACGGAGGTCACTTGCGTATCCGCGCTGCGCGCGAGCGCCAGCGCAACCTCGCGTATCTCCGCCACCAGATCGGCCATCCCCGCCCCCTGATCCGACGTGAGCTTGCGACCGGCAAGGTCCGCAGCCTGAATGCCGGTGGTGCCCTCGTAAATCGGCGCGATCCGTGCGTCGCGCAAAAACTGACATGCGCCCGTCTCTTCGATGTAGCCCATCCCGCCGTGCACCTGCACGCCGGTCGACGCGATCTCGACGCCCAGCTCCGTGCACCATGCCTTCAACACGGGAATCAGAAGATCGACACGCACCTGGCGACGTGCGCGCTCACCGACGTCCGGGTCACGATGCGCGCGGTCCATGTCCGCGGCCATCACATACGCGAACGCACGCATCGCTTCGATCTGTGACTTCATCGTCATCAACATGCGCCGCACGTCCGGGTGATGAATGATCGCCACGGCGCCCCCCGACCTGCTCGACGCAAGCCGTCCCTGGACGCGTTCCTTCGCGTATTCACGGGCCTGCTGATAAGCGCGTTCCGCGATCGCGAGCCCCTGGATACCCACCTTCTGGCGCGCCTCGTTCATCATCGTGAACATGTGCGCGAGGCCTTTGTTCTCCTGCCCCACCAGATAGCCAATCGCGCCGCCCTGATCGCCGAAGCTCATCACGCAGGTCGGGCTCGCGTGAATGCCGAGTTTGTGTTCCAGGGACACGCAGTGCACGTCGTTACGCGAGCCCGGTGATCCATCGGCGTTGAGAAGGAATTTCGGCACGAGAAACAGCGAGATGCCGCGCACGCCTTCCGGCGCGTCGGGCGTGCGCGCCAGCACGAGGTGAATCACGTTGTCCGTCATATCGTGATCGCCCCATGTGATGAAGATCTTCTGGCCGGACAGGCGATAGTGATCGCCGTCGGGTACAGCCCTGGTGCGCACCGCGGCGAGGTCCGAACCGGCTTGCGGCTCGGTCAGGTTCATCGTGCCCGTCCACTCGCCGCTGACCATCTTCGGCAGATAGCGGGCTTTCAATTCATCGGAACCGTGCTGCCGCAGCGCCTCGGTGGCGCCCGCGGTCAACAGCGGACACAGCGCGAACGCCATGTTGGACGAGTTCCACATTTCCACGGTCGCCGCCTGCAGGAGTTCAGGCAAGCCCTGGCCACCGAACTCGGGGTCGCCGCTCAGGCCGCTCCAACCGCCGGCGACGAACTGCCGGTACGCAGCCGCGAACCCGTCGGCGGCCGCCACACCATCAGGCGCCAGCCGCGCGCCCTGTTCGTCGCCCGGCTTGTTGAGGGGCGCCAGTACTTCAGTCGCGAGTCTTGCGGCCTCCTCGAGTACCGCCTCCGCGAGTTCCGGAGTCGCCTCCTCGTAGCCCGGCAGCGAACACAACTCACCGCCCCCCGCCAGTTCCGTCATCACGAAACGCATGTCGCGCAGCGGCGCAATATAAGTGCTCATCATGTGCTCCCGCATTAACCCTGTTGTAACGTGCCGAGTTCGCGGGACAACTCCGGCAACACCTTGAAGAGGTCGCCCACGATCCAGTAATCGGCGACCTGAAAGATCGGCGCCTCCTCGTCCTTGTTGATCGCAACGATCACCTTCGAGTCCTTCATCCCGGCCAGATGCTGGATCGCACCGGAGATGCCGACCGCGATATACAACTGCGGGGCGATGACCTTGCCGGTCTGGCCCACCTGATAATCGTTGGGCGCGAAGCCGGCATCGACCGCGGCGCGCGACGCCCCGACCGCCGCGTCGAGCTTGCTGGCAATGTCGTCGATCAGCGCGAAGTTGTCGCCGGAACCCATGCCGCGACCGCCGGAGATCACGCGTTGCGCGGACGTCAGCTCCGGGCGTTCCGAGCGGGTGAGTTGCTGACTCACGAAACGCGAGCCTGGTGCGTCGGCGGCGGGCTCCAACGCGTCGATGGCGGCGGTGCCCCCTTCCGCGGGCGCGGCCGCGAAGGCCGTCGTTCGAACGGTAATCACCTTGATCGGATCGGCGCTTCGCACCTTTGCCAGCACGTTGCCCGCGTAGATCGGGCGTACGAACGTATCGGCGGATTCGACGGCAATGATTTCGGAGATCTGCGCGACGTCGAGCAACGCGGCCACGCGCGGCATCACGTTCTTCGCGGTCGTGGTAGCGGATGCGATCACGTGGCTATAGTCAGGCGCGATCTTCACGATGAGCGCCGCCAGATTCTCGGCCAACGCGTGACCGTAGTGCGCGGCGTCGGCGAAACGAACTCGCGTGACGCCGGCAATGCGGGAAGCCTGTTCGGCGACTGCCGCGTTTTGCGAGCCGGCCACGAGAACGTGAATGTCGTCGCCGAGTCGGGCGGCGGCGGTAACGGCATTCAGAGTCGCCGTTTTGAGCACCTGATTGTCGTGCTCGGCAATAACGAGTACGGGCATTCTTCTCCCCTTGTGGATCAGATGACGTGGGCGACGTTACGCAGCTTGTCGACCAGTTCGGCAGCATCGGCAACGCGAATGCCTGCTTCGCGTTTGGCGGGCTCCGCGAGCCCGAGCGTGGTGAGGCGCGGTTTGACGTCGACACCGAGCGCGTCCGGCGTCACCACATCGAGCGGCTTTTTCTTCGCCTTCATGATGTTGGGCAGCGTGGCATAGCGCGGTGTGTTCAAGCGGAGATCGGTGGTAACGACTGCCGGCAGATCGACTTCGATCGTTTCGAGGCCGCCGTCGATTTCGCGCGTGACCGTGGCCTTGCCCGCTTCGATCACGACCTTCGAGGCAAACGTCGCCTGCGGCCAGCCGAGCAGCGCGGCGAGCATCTGGCCGACCTGGTTCGAGTCGTCGTCGATCGCCTGCTTGCCGAGGAGCACCAGTTGCGGTTGCTCCTTATCCACTAGCGCCTTCAGCAACTTCGCGACCGCGAGCGGCTGCAACTCCGCATCCGTGTCGACGAGGATGGCGCGGTCGGCACCCGTCGCCAGCGCGGTGCGCAACGTTTCCTGGCACGCCTGTACGCCACACGAAACCGCGATCACTTCGCTCACGACGCCGGCTTCTTTCAGGCGCACTGCCTCTTCAACACTGATTTCGTCGAATGGGTTCATCGAGAGCTTCACGTTGGCGATATCGACAGCGCTGCCGTCGGCCTTGACGCGAACCCTCACATTCGCGTCGACGACGCGTTTGACGGGAACAACGACTTTCATTGACTACTCCATTTGAAGATTGCTGAGGGGTTGCCCCGCGCGGACCGCGTTTGTGCGCCGCAATGCGATTCGTTGCGGGCGACATGTCTCCTCATTCGAGGGTTGGGCGTATGATTTCTGTGGAATCAATGGTGTCCCGGCGCGACGCTATGCAACATCCCCCTTACAGGGGAACGCGATAGCGCGGAGTGTGAATGGCAGCCAGGGTCAACCCGAACGCCCGGAGCAACTCATGCACGTGATAGAAGCGCCGTCGCCGATCAGGCCGCCTCTCTTTCTCGCAACCAAGGTGTTCCCGCCGCGCCTGCCCGCCGGATTGATCGATCGGCCACGCCTGCTCTCTCTCGCCGGGAAGGCGGAATACAAGCGCCTCACCGTCATCAAGGCGCCCGCCGGTTTTGGCAAAACTTCTCTCGCGCTCACGTGGCTCAACGGGCTGAATGCAAGCGGCGCCTATGTCGCGTGGCTGTCGCTCGACAGCGACGACGACGAACCCGCGTGCTTCTTCCATCATCTGGCGCAAGCATTGCGCAACGCCTGCACAAGCGTCGGCGCGTCCGCAATCAGCCTGACAACCGAGGCGTCGCTCGTGCCGGCGCACTCCGTCGTGTCGACGCTGATCAACGAACTCGTCGACGTCGACGACGAGGTCTATCTATTCGTCGACGACTATCATCTGATCAGCCTGCCCGCCATTCACGACGCCATGTCGTACTTCATCGTGAATGCACCGTCGAACGTACATGTCGTGGTCTGCACGCGCACCGATCCCCCGCTGCCGCTCGCCAAACTGAGAGCGGGGAACAACCTGCTGGAAATCGACGCGTCGACACTGCGTTTCAACTTCGACGAAACACGCAGCTTCGTCGAACACGAATGCCCAGGCGAGCCGCGCGCTGCCCGCGTCAAGTCGCTGTTCGCGAGTACGGAAGGCTGGGCTGCGGCGCTGCGTATTTCAGCCTCAGTGCTGTCGCGGAACGAAGGCAAACCGGGTTGGGACATGAGCGCGCCGTCCGGCGCCTCCCGGCCGTTCGCCGCTTACCTTGAAGACATACTCGAGCGCCTGCCGGCCGGGATGGTCGAGTTCATGCAGCGCACGTCGATACTCGATCGCCTGACTGCGCCGCTATGCGAAGCGGTGACCGGCATGGTGGCCGCACAGGGCATGCTGGATACGATCTCCGCACGCCAGTTACTGCTCGAACCGCTCGATATCGAAGGACGCTGGTTCCGCTATCACCATCTGATGGGCGAGTACCTGTATCGGCGGCTCGAAACCCGGCATCCCGATCAGGTGGCGGACCTGCATCGTCGTGCATGCGAGTGGTACGCCAAAGAGGCGCGCTGGACAGACGCCGTCAAGCACGCGATCGCAGCGGGCGATACGGAACACGCTGTCGCCTTGATGGCTCACTGCGCAATGGCGCTCGTCACGAAGGGGGACCTGCTTACGCTGCTCGGCTGGCAACGGCAGTTCCCCGCGCATCTGATGCGCGGGCAAGTCACGATCACGCTCGCGATCGCATGGGGGATGGCGCTTGCGATGCGCTTCGACGAAGCGCTTGCGATACTCGATGAGATCGAGCACGACACGGGTACCGATTCGGGCGACGCCGCCGGCAACATCCGCTGGGAGTGCCAGGCGATCCGCTCAGTGGTGGCCGGGCTGCAGGACGATGCGCCGCGTGCGCTGGCGATCGCACAAGCATGCCTTGAACGGTCGTCGGTCGACAGTTGGACCACCAACGTCGTCTCCAACGTCGTGCGCTTCGCGCACTGGAAATCAGGCAATCTGCAAGCGTTGTACGCGACACCTTGGATCCCCTATTCGCTGGAGGAAGACCAGCGCAACGTGTTCGCCTCGGTCTACCGGCTATGCCTGCTCGGCCACGCGGAGATGCAGCAGATGCACTTCACGCTCGCCGAGCGCTATTTCACCGAATCGATCCAGCTCGCCGAGCGCCATGCCGGTCCGAAATCCATCTCGGCCGCATTGTGCGCGCCGATGATTGCGCAGATCTGGTACGAGCAGGGACGGCTCGACGAGGCGGAAACGTTACTGGTCGATCTCATGCCGGTGATCGAGCTGGCCGTCCTGCTCGACAGCACGTTGATCGCCTACCGCGTACTCGTGCGGATCGCCATCGCCCGTTCCGATATCGAACGAGCCTATGCGCTGCTCGATCAGGCGCAGACCCTGGGTTACGCGCGCCACTGGGACCGGCTGATTGCCGGCGTTCTCGTCGAGCGTGGGCGGCTCTATCTGGCTGAAGGCAGGGTAACGGAAGCGTCCGCATGTGTCGTGCAACTGGATCGACTCGCAGGTGCCCACTGCCCCGCGGAACATGCGGTCTCGCCGGAGATCGAAACCTATCGCGCGATTGCGGTGGCCTGGGTCGCGATGGCGCAGAACCGGACAGAGGAAGCCCTTGGGGCGTTGACCTCCGCGTTGCAAAGCGTCGAAAGCCGGCACGGCGACTATCTCGCGCTACGCTTGCGCACCGTGATCGCACTCGTGTGGTTGCGTGCGAACAACCAGCCCCGCGCGGTCGAAATATTTCGCGAGGTCCTGAGCGCCAATAGCGGCATCTACCGCTCGATTCTCGACCAGGGGCGCGAAATCGGGCCGCTGCTGCAGGCGGTTCGCGATGACACACGGTGCACCCCGCAAACGAAAGAGATCGTCGCTTACATCGATCGCCTGCTGGACGGATGGCGAGCGCTGTACCAACCCGTCACGCCCAGGCGCGACATGGAGCGCGAGCCGTTGAGCGTGCGGGAGCGCAGCATCGTCGAGCTGATTGCGCAGGGGCAGTCGAACAAGGAAATCGCGCGCACGTTGGGGATTACGCCTGAAACCGTCAAGTCTCATGTCAAGAACGTCTTCGTGAAACTGGATGTCGACAAGCGCGCGCACGCGGTTTCGCGCGCGCAGGCGCTGGGTCTGGTGACGACCGGCTAGCGCAGGTCTATCGCATGACGGCAAGTGTGGCTGCATGAATCAGCACGCCGGCCATCCCGCCTACGAATGTGCCGTTGATCCGGACAGCCGGAGAAACCTGCGCACCACCAGTGCGACTTCACTCGCGCGCGAGATGAGAAACAGGTGACCGTCGTCGATCACATAGAGCGTCGCATCGGGGATACGCGCTGCGAGAATCTTCGCATTGGTGAGCGGCACAATCGGGTCGTCGTTGCCGTGCATGACCAGTGTGGTCTGGCGCAACGTACCGAGCCACAACAGACTGCTCCAGCCCGTCGCCGCCAGCAGCTGATAGAGGTAGCCGCGGCCGCGCGGCGGCTGTATGTGCCGGCTGTGCGCCTTCAGCAACGACGGATCGCGCCGGTAAGCGCCCCCGTAGATATCCGCGCCCACCTGTTGCAGGTAGGTGGGATCGGTATAGCGGCGCGGCCCGATCAGCTTCGACAATACCGATAGTTTGCCCGGCACCATGATGACGCCGGGCGAGGTTGCCGCGAGAATCAGCCTGCGGCAGCGCACCGGATATAGACGCGCGAACTGCTGCGCCAGTGCGCCGCCCCACGATACGCCGAGCACATCGACCGCCCCGTCGTGACCGAGCCGCGTCAGCAGCTTGTCCGCCAACACGGACAACGTCGAAAAGCGATACGGCACGACCGGCGCTGGAGAACCGCCGACGCCGGGAATGTCGAAGACGATGACGCTCACGTCTTCGAGCGCCGTGACGAACGGCTCCACCAGTTCGAGGTTGGCGCCGATGCCGTTGAAGATCAGGAGCGGCGGCGAAGCATCGCTGCCGCGCCATGTTGCGACACGCAGTGTCTGACCGTCCAGATCGATCGTCTGGATTTCCATGCTGCAAAGAGACTCGGGGTTCATGTGCATTTTGTTTCCGGATCATCTTCTGAAAGGACGCTTCATTCGACGCGTCGGCATGCCGCATGGGCGCCGTCGGATGATTTCTTCGGCATTACTTCTTCGGCTGAAGCAGCGTTTTCAGTTCCTCGACGTGCTCGGCAACGCGCCTCGTGACCACGGCAACACTGTCGGCCTGCGCGCGATATGCGGTGTCAGCGAGTTCCTGCATGTCCACCAGCGCCTTGTTCAACGCCTGCTGCACCACTTCACCCGTGTTGGCCGCCGGCTGGCCGCCCGACTGGGCAACGCGGCTGACGAGCGACTGCACTTCGCTCAGCGTCGTGCGAAGAATATCCGACTGCTTCTGAGCGAGCGACTGCACGCCGGCCAGTGCGGTCGTGTTGGCTTCGACGATCGCCTCGACGTCCTTGCGGCGCGATTCGAGCAGTGCGCCCACGTCGATGCCGGGCAGCTTGAACTGACCGACGACCTTTTTATACTCGGCGAAAATGCTGTTGAAATTGGTTGAATCCATCATCGATACTCCATTGAAAAACTACGTTAAGAAAATGTTGCGTGATGCGTATGCGTGAGTGCCCTAGGCTTCCATCACATACGTTCCCGGCGCCTTCACGCCAGCGGGGTGCTGCTTGTTGCCGACTTTCGCCGGAGCGGCACGCCGCTCGCCGGAACGTTCGGCGAGCCACGTGCGCCAGTCGGCCCACCACGAGTCCTTTTCAGCCTGGGCGTTGGCGAGCCATGCGTCGGCAGTGGCAGGCAAATCGGGATTGAAGAAGAACTTCGCTTTCGGATTGCCCGGCGGGTTGATCAGGCTCTGGATATGACCGCTCGAACTCAGCACGAAGCGCGTCTTGCCGCCGAACGTGCGCGCCGTGTTGTACACGCCCTTCCACGGCGTGATGTGATCGGTCATGCCGGCGACCACGTATTTGTCGCACGTTACGTCAGACAGATCGATCGGCGTACCCAGAACCGTCAGCGCGCGAGGCTTGCTGAACAGATTGCCCGTGAAGATATCGAGCAGTTGCCCATGCATCGCCGCCGGCAGCCGGGTTGCGTCGTTGTTCCAGTAGAGGATGTCGAAAGCGGGCGGCGCTTTGCCGAGCAGATAGTTATTGACCCAGTAGTTCCAGACGAGATCGTTGGGTCGCATCCATGCGAACACGCGGCCCATTTCTTCGCCGGCGAGCACGCCCTTCGATGTGCTGTTCTGCTTCGCGGCCGCGATGGCCTCCGGCGTTGCAAAGAGACCGAGCTGCGAATCAGCCGTGCTGTCCAGCACGGCGACCATCAGCGTGGCGGCATTGACGCTCGTGTCGCCGCGGCTCGCGAGGTGGCCGAGAAGCGCCGAAATCGTCATCGCACCGGAGCAGGCGCCGTGCAGGTTGACGTCGTCGCTGCCGGTAATGTCGCGCACGGCCGCGATCGCTTCGAGGAGCGCCGTCACATAGGTATCGAGATTCCAGTGACTCTGCGCCGCGGTGGGATTGCGCCAGCTCACCATGAACACCTGGAACTCGCTCTTCACCAGGTAATCGACAATGCTCTTGCCTTCGGACAGGTCGAACACGTAGAACTTGTTGATCTGCGGCGGCACGATCAGTTGCGGGCGCGCATATACCTGTTCAGTCGCCGGCGCGTACTGGATCAGTTCCAGAACCTCGTTGCGGAAAACCACCGCGCCCTGCGACATGCAGAGGTTTTCGCCCACCTTGAACGCCGACTTGTCGACCTGCGCGGGCATCCCCTGGTTCTGCAGCATATCCGTCACGAGATTGCGCATGCCGCCAAGCAGGCTGGCGCCGCCCGAGTCGATGATTCTCTTGAGCGCAGCCGGATTGCCGAGCAGCGTGTTCGTCGGCGACAGCGCGTCGGTGAAGAGCGACAGCACGAACTGCGCGCGCTCCTTGCTCTTCGCGTCGAGCGCAGAGCGCTCGACAAACCCTGTCAATGCGCTGCGCCACGCCACGTAAGCTTGCAGCGTCATCCGGTAAAGCGAATTCGTCTGCCACGCAGGGTCGGTGAAGCGCTTGTCGCCCTGAGGCGGCGTACTGTCCGCGCTGCCGCCAAGCACGGCGATCAGATCGCGCACCAGCGCCGCCTCCTGTTCCATGAGCAAGGTCGGTTGCCGCAGCGCCTGGGCGCCGATCTGCTGCGCGGTTGCCATCACGTCTTGCGGCCGCAACCCCACGAACGGATTCGGTCCGAGCATGCCTTCCGCAGCAGACGCCGCAAGGTCGTTCGTCTGCTCGCCGCGTGCGTTGCTTTCGTCAGTTGCCGCCATCTTGCTGCTCCTCGAACATCTCTATCCGTTTCGTCAATAGCGCTGCTTACGCTTGCGAGACCAGCATCGCCAATGTCTCGGCGATGAGCGCCGGCTTTTCCTCGCCCTCGATCTGCAATTCGTTCATCGTCTTCACGATGATCCGGCCGCCGTTCTTCTTTTCCACCGAAATCAGCGTTACGCGGTTTCTCACTCGGGCGCCCGCTTTCACCGGTGTCATGAAACGCACTTTGTCCAGCCCGTAGTTCAGTCCAGCGGATGCGTCCTCAGGAATGAGTCCGATCTCGATCGCGAGCGACGCCAGCAGCGACAGCGTCAGATAGCCGTGCGCGATCGTGCCGCCGAACGGGCTTTCGCGTTTTGCGCGTTCGGGATCCACGTGAATCCACTGCCTGTCGCCGGTGCATGTCGCGAACGCGTCGATACGTGCCTGATCGACGACGACCCAGTCCGACACGCCCAGTTCGCGGCCAACGAAGTCGTCGATCGCGGCGACGCTATATCCTTTGATACTCATCGTGTGTGCTCCTTGCGACGGGTCAGGCGAATTGCTCGCGCAACCACTTCTTGTTCATCTTGCCGACGCTCGTTTTTTGCAGTGCATCGACGAACTTGACGATCTGCGGCACTGCGTACTTCGAGATCCGTCCGGTTTTGGCGAATCCCATGACGTGCGCCTTGATGTCCTCCTCGGTGAGCGCGGTGCCGGACTTGCGCACCACTAGCGCAACGGGCCGTTCACCCCATTTTTCGTCCTTGATCCCGATCACCGCGACTTCCGAGACATCCGGGTGCAGCGAAATCAGGCTTTCGATTTCGAGTGAAGAGATCCACTCGCCGCCCGATTTGATGACGTCCTTGATACGGTCCGTGATCTGGATGTTGCCGGTCGCGTCGATGTTCGCGATGTCCTGCGTATGCAGGTAGCCACCCGTCCAGAGCTGCGCGGACGCATCCGGATTGTTCAGGTAGCCCTGCGTCAGCCACGGAGCACGCGCAACGATCTCGCCGTACGCGCGGCCGTCGTGCACGATGTCGTGCATGTCCTCGTTGACGATGCGCAAGTCGACGAGCGGAACGGGGAAACCCGTCTTGCAGCGCAAGCGCACCTCTTCTTCGAGATCGAGCGGCTCGCTGTGCGGCGGAAGTTGCGCGAGGCTCAACACGGGACACGTTTCGGACATGCCGTAGCCGGTAAAGATGTCGATGCCGCGGTCGAGCGCGGCGCGCGCGAGACCGTGCGGCAACGCGCCGCCACCGATGATGACCTTCCATTTGCTGAAGTCCGTGTGCTTCGCGTCGTCGCACGAGAGCAGCATGTGCAGGATCGTGCTGACGCAGTGCGAAAACGTGACCTCTTCTTCGCGGATCAGTTGCACCAGACGATCGGGCACATAACGGCCCGGATAGACCTGCTTCACGCCCATCACCGTCGCGATGTAGGGCATGCCCCACGCATGCACATGGAACATCGGAGTCAGCGGCATATAAACGTCGCCGCGATGAAAGCGCTGTCCCGATACCGGACTCGACAGCGCCGCCATCAGGGTGATGGTGTGCAGAACCAGTTGACGGTGCGAGAAGTACACGCCCTTGGGCAGTCCGGTGGTTCCTGTCGTGTAGAAAGTGGTGGCCCGGGTATTCTCGTCGAAGTCGGGGAAATCGTAGCTCGTCGCGCTTGCAGCGAGCATCGCCTCGTATTCGGTGGCGAATGCAATGGTGTGCGCGCCGGGTTCACTGCCTGGTTCGTCGATCCATACGAAGGTACGGACCGTTTCAAGCTGATCCTTGATCGCTTCGACCACGGGCAGGAAATCGGTGTGGACAAACAGCACTTCTGCGCCAGCGTGGTTGATCGTGTAGGCGATCTCGGCCTCCGACAACCTCACGTTGACCGTCTGAAGCACGGCGCCCATCATCGGCACCGCAAAATACGATTCCAGATAGCGGTGACTGTCCCAGTCCATGACGGCCACGGTGCTGCCGTGCCGCACTCCGAGCTCGTGAAGGCCGTTGGCGAGCCGCGCAATGCGTTCTCTCAGCGTGGAATAGGTCATCCGCAGCTGGCCGCGGTACACGATTTCCTGATCCGGTGCCTGAACGAACGCTGTATGCAGCAGTTGTTTGATCAGCAGCGGATAGGCATAAGGGGATGGTGTCGCTCCCTGCACGGCGTCCTGCATCTACGTCTCCTCAGGTCGAGAAATGGATCGGGCTGACACAATCCAGACGGTGCCTGTGGCACGCGGCGGCATCCCGAGTGAAGCCATCTTCGAGTTTTTAGCAAGGAGGAAACATCCCCCAAAAAGGGGAACATTGAGGATGAGGTCGGGAGGCCCTCGCTGACACCGGTTGACTGGTGCATGGCCGATTGATAGGATGGAAGCAGTTTCAAGACGCCCTCCCGGTTCGCCGGGAGGGCGTTTTTTTTGGTTTCCGCACCCAAAAAGGAACTCCTTGAAATGAAATCGCGAATTCACTTCTGCCCGGCATCCGATATTCGCCTGGGATACACGCAACTCGGGAATGGCTTGAATCACGTGCTGGTCATGCATGACTGGCTTGGAGACCACTCGAACTACGATGCGCTAATGGCCTATCTCGACCCCCGTACCTTCACGTACGTGTTCGTCGACTTGCGCGGTTATGGACAATCCATCGAGTTGACCGGTTCTTTCACGATCGAAGAGATTGCCGCCGACTGCTTTTCACTCGTCGATCAACTTGGCTGGGAACGCTTTCATGTGATTGGCCATTCCATGACCGGGATGATCACGCAACGCATGGCTGCGGACGCTCCACATCGCATCAAGGGCGCGATTGCCGTGTGCCCGATCTCTGCGGCTGGAAACCGGTTGAACCCTGAAGCCCTTGCATTCTTTGCGAGCACGAGCAAAGACGACGAGTCGTTCCGACGGCTCGTCAAATACGTCACCGGCGGACTTTCGGATGAGTGGGCAAATTACAAGCTGCGGCAAAACCGGGAAAGGGTCGCGCCCGAGTGTCGGTTGCGATACCTGGACATGATGGTAGGTGCAAACTTTGTCGACGATGTTCGAGGGCTCGACATACCGTATCTGGTCATCGTGGGCGATAAGGATCCGGGACTCGATGCGCAGGCAATGAAAAAGACATTCCTTGCGTGGCATCCGAACGCCGAATTGCAGGTCATCCAAAATTGCGGTCATTATCCGATGCAGGAATGTCCACCGTACTTCGCGACTATCGTCGAGTGCTTCTTGAAGCGCGACAGTGAAGATATTGTTATGGAACATCGCCGCGGAAATGTTCACCTTTAACCCTGAGTTGCGATAAGCAATCATAAAATCGGCATAACGGCTCCTCCATCCGTCCTCATAATTGAGGACGTTCATTCAATAGCTGACAGTATGCAGAATTTGTCTTTGGCGCCAGCGCATCAGTTTTCCGCCGTCCAATTCGTACTCACCGACATGGATGAGACGTTGACTTATCGAGGCCGATTGTCCGCCGACACCTACAGGGCGCTTGAGCGGTTGCAGGCCAGCGGCATCTGCGTAATACCCGTTACCGCAGCGCCTGCCGGGTGGTGCGATCAGATGGCACGCATGTGGCCGGTAGATGGCGTTATTGCAGAGAATGGCGGCCTCTTTTTTCGTCGCAGTCCACACGGACATGACGTCGAACGGCATCACTGGCATCCGTCGGACAGCCTTGAAGACATACGCAATCGGCTTCGCTCGATTGCAGAAATAGTCGAGATAGCTGTGCCGCACGCGCAGCAGGCGGACGATCAGGTCTTTCGACTGACCAGTCTGGCTTACAGGCGTACCGGAACGGATGCAGATCATCGAATCGTTGAGGCACTCATCGGCGCGGGAGCCGATGCAACCATCAACAACCTTTGGATACTGGGTTGGATTGGCGGCTACGACAAGCTATCGATGTCACTGCGGATACTCGCTGAAAATTACGGGGTTGATGCACAGTCAGCTACGGAACTAGTCGCCTATTCCGGCGACTCGACTAACGACGCGCCGATGTTTGGGTTCTTCAAGCATACGATTGGCGTAAGCACCGTCATTGATTATTTGCCTCAATTACCCATTCCACCCAGATGGATCGCGAATGGTCCTGGCGGCGCCGGGTTCGTCGAATTCGCGGACGCGGTTCTTGAATCACGGCAACGTGACGAGCGCGAGACGACTTAAGCGTAGGGCACAGTGCCGTGTGTGCCCCGAGGTAATGGAGAAATTGATGCGCAGGCGGAGATTTGGAACTCAAGCCGTCTCATCAACCCCGAGCGATCGGGTTTCCGACGGCGGAAAGAAGTTCGGCATAGCCTGGCTATTCATTTCGAAGATGTTCATCCGAAGGACGCCGTACATCGACTGCCCGGATGAAGTCGTAAAGGTGGCCGTGCCGTCCGACGCTGATTGGACACTTTGCATAAAGCTAAGGAAACCCGTCGCGCTGCCTGGGTCGCGCGAAAAATCCATCTTTGCACCATTGGGCGTGTGGTATGTGCCTCCGGTCATCAGGTAGGCTTGGGCGTCGGTCCCCAGATTCTTGAACAGATCCATGAAACTCGTCAGCCCATCCGCCTGCTTACTTACCGCGTCAGACTCGGATGGCGAAAGCGGATCGCCATCGGCCTCTGCCCAGGTCGCATAGCCCGCGACGGCGTCGTCATGAAACGATCTCACGGCTTGAACCAGAGAGCCATCGCTGTTTAACTTCGTTTGAAGCCATGTTTTGTCCGCATCGCTCATCGTTTTTGACGTGACGGCAATGGTGCCGCTGTCCGACGAGAAATCGAACTGGGTGCTGGCCAGATCGGGGCGCTCTTTAATGAGCGACTGCATTATCGGAACAAGTGCATTGGCAATGTTCTGTGCGTCGATGCCCATCTGCAAAGGTGCGCCCAAGGCCTTCAGGTATTTGTCGAGGCGGCTGTGGTCTTGTGGATCAACCGCGGTAATGGTGACGGCTGATGGAGTATCCGGCGAAGTCGGGAGACTCAATGCCGAAGCCGTGAGGTTAAGTGCAGAATCGGGGCCAGCAAGTGGTGTGACGTTCGCAGAGTTGATCGAAATACCCATTCGCTTCTCCTTTCAGGTTTCAATCGTATTACGACAGAACGACGAAAAACTTGAATTGCTTATTGGGCCGTCTATGTTGAGCGAAATGTCGGCTCCGATTTGCGTCAATACGTGAAAAGGCGGGAAGCCGACAAAGCCAGCGTTCCCCTCAATACTCAATACTCTCCCGCCCAGGGCACAGCCGTTACGCCAGATCGAACTGCAAGGTGCCAAGTTTTTCTATCGTACTTTCGATTTTGTCTCCCGCCTTAAGCCAGATCTGCTGATCTTTTGGCTTGCCGAGAATAACGCCAGGCGGCGTGCCCGTAAAAATAATGTCGCCCGGCTCAAGCGCGAACAGCTTCGACGTGTAGGCGATCATCGCTTGTGTGTTGAAGATGAACCGACTCGTATTGCTCGATTGCCGGACTTGACCGTTAACCCGCGTTTGGAGTGACAGGTTGTTCGGGTCACCCACGACATCGGCCGACACGAAATACGGCCCGATCGGCGCGAAGTCATCCAACGTTTTACCCACCATCCATTGTCCTCCGGTGTCCATCTGCAGATCCCGTGCCGTGAAGTCATGACCTACCGCATAGCCGGCGACGTAATCGAGCGCGTCAGCTTCAGATACATTGCGTGCAGTCTTGCCGATCACAATAAGAAGTTCTGTTTCATAGTCGAACTTGTAGGCCACATCGCGCGGCGGCAACTTGATCGTTGACCGGTGCGCTGCGAGCGTGTTGTTGTACTTGTTGAACAGAATGGGTACCTTGGGCAATTCTTCATGCGTCTCTTCTACGTGCTCACGATAGTTCAATCCCACGCAGACGATCTTGCCGGGCGAAGTAAACAGCCTGCCGTACCGTATCGACGATTCAGGGATATAGGCGGACGCAGCGGCCGGATTGCGAGCCGCCGCCGCGACCAGCGATGTCAATTCCGCGCCCGCGCCACCACGCAACAATGCTTCCAGCGTCACAGGAACGTTCGTATTAAGCAACACGTTGGCCTTTACGACATCGAGGATGCCATTGGGCGTTTTAACGCCCAACGTTTCGGAACCATCGCGCTGATTAATGGAAAGCAACGTAACGCCGCGCGGCAATTCAGCAGCGCGAGAACCCCCAGCCACGACCGTAGTATTCCGTTGCGCCAACACAGACTTTGTCGTCAGGGCCGACGCAGCAAGAGAAAGCGCGCCCACTGTTTTTATCATCGCTCGTCGATTCAACATGTCAAACTCCTTGATTAAGGTCACTCTAGTGCTACGCACGACTGGGTTCCGCTTTAATAGCGGCGCGGGAACCGAAGCGCCATAGGTTGGCGACTGCATTTCATCGCAGCGGTTACGTCAAATCTGGATTTCCGATCGGTCCGAATTTCCTCAGCCATCGCCAGTCGACGCAGATCAGTAACAAGGCAGAAACCGCAGCTACCGTTGCAACGGTAAACGCACCGGGTATTCCGTAGAATCGTGCGACCGCGCCGGCGCCAGGACCGGCGATCGCAAGCCCCAGATCGAAGCACGCCAGATATGCGCCTATTACCAGCCCTCGGTTTTCTCCAGGCACGCGCCGCATTGCCTCTACGCCGAGAGAGGGGAAGACAAGCGAATAGCCTAGCCCGGTAATCGTGGCTCCGACCAGCGCGATCAGAGGGTTACTGGCCAACCCGATCAATCCAAGCCCAATGGTCTCTGCGAAGAGCGATGCGAGACCTGTCCGATACCCACCTAATCGATCAGGAAGCCCACCCAGTAGGAGACGCACCAAAATATAAGCAGCGCCAAAGGCAGCAAGCGCGAAACCCGCATGAGGCCACGCCGCCATGCTGTAACGCAGCGGTAGAAAGGCACTGACCGTACCTACGCCGGAAGACGCCAGCGCCATGCCAAGTCCTGGTACCCAGATCATGCGCAGCACGTGTAAAAAAGATGTGTGCTGTGTTGCCCGTTCGACGGCAAAGGCCTTCCATCCGCTTGCAACCAGTGCGCCCAGAAGTGGCGCAAGTACCGCACACACCGCAACGACTCTGAAGCCCGCGGCACGATAGATGGCCAAACCCACGGGAGCGCCGACAGCAAGCGCGGCATACATCGCAATGCCCGACCACGCCATCGCTCGGCCTGCATATTCAGAACCAACACGACCGATACTCCACGCGGCCAATGCCGTAATGAACAGGCTTTCCGCCAGGCCGAGAAGCAAGCGCCCAGCGCAAATTAACGCCAGACTTTCCGCCGGGTGCTGAGTCAGGGTGCCGGCAACCAGATAAAACAGTCCCGCTAAGGACGCGACAATGAGTCCCACCAAAGACGTAAGCTTGGGACCACGTGTATCCGACAATCGACCGGCGTACTGGCGCGTCAAAAGCGTAGCGAGCGACTGTAGACCAATTACACCGCCGACAATGAGCGTGCCGAAACCTAAGCTTTCGTGAACGTAAAGCGACAGCACGGGTAATGGAAGACCAACCGCGAGAAAGCCCAGAAACGCCACCGCAGAAAACGGTATCAGTTGCCAAACCACATGCGTTTTCTTGACCATATGCAGAATCCTGAAATAGTAATGGTGGTAGTGGATCGCATGGACACAAGCAAAAAGCTATCTGCCGGCCGTTACTGCTTCATTGTGAAATTCGCTGTACCAAACGTGTCAGCGCCTGATCGATCGTGATAGAACCCTTCCTTATCGCGGATTCGTCGCTGTCGAATTCGATCCATCCTTCATTAAAACCGTCGAGCATTCGCATGCGCGGTTCAGGATTGGACGCCCCTTGCGAGCGGAACAGCTCGGCCCACGTCTGTCTGGGGACAACCTCGGCACACACCGGCCGTGCGAGCAGTTTGCTGAGCGCGGCTGCAATTTCAGCCGGCGTCACCCGCTGTGGCCCTTCAAGCTCAACGACACGGAGTGTCGCGTCATCGCATTGGAGTAGTTCCGCCCCGACCTGACCAATGTCCTCCGTCGAAACCATCGGCACAGGTTTGTCGAGCGGCTGCAAGAAGCTGGCAATCGTTCCGGTTGTCATGGCCGCTTGAATGTCCCGCGCAGCATTCTCCATAAACCAGGCCGCGCGCAAAAAGATGACGGACATCGGCAGCACGCTAAGGCTCCGCTCCATGATCCCAAGCTTGCTCAGCAAGTTTGACTGAGTCGCTTGCGCGCCAATCGTCGACAGACAGACCACTTTCTGCGGGCGCGCCGTCTCAAGTGCATGGCGAATGGAAGTCACCATGCTGACCGTCTCGGGAAATCCGTCAGCCTGATCGAAATTCGACGGCAGCATGACAAAGACACTTTTTGAGCCCTGAAACGCGGGGATCAGTGACTGTTGATCGTCCAGGTCCGCGACACACACCTCGCAGCCACGCTCCGCCCAGACGCGGCCCTTTTCCTGACTGCGCACGATCGCGCGCACTGGCTGGCCCGCGGCAAGAAGCGATCGGGCCACTGCTCCCCCCACCTTGCCCGTTATTCCGAGAATCGAAAACATGTGTACCCTAAGAAGGATTGTCGAATAGCGCTGCCGCTGTGAGTACAACAGCAACGCGGAAAGTAAGAGCCGACTGGCAACCTGCGACTGCCCCGTTTCACGCGAGTCGATTACGGTTCGTGATAAATTAAAAGTTATCCGAAGTAATTGACCAGATTTCTCTTTGCGATGCTGATTGACGAGGCTGTGGCGAATAAGCGTCCCTGTCTTACCGAGTATAGATTTCCCGAACGGATTCACGAAGCGCGTCCGTGTCACGGTAATGGTGACAAAAATTCATTGATGTCTTGACCATTGAGCATTGACGATGAGCACACTGCCCCGCAGCGCATGTGCTGTGCGCGGCTGGCCGGCCTCGCGTTGAGATCGGGATATCGGGACAACAGGCAGAATGTAAAAAACCGGACTGACGATGCTGCCGGACGATTTCACTTCACACGACCTGACACATGTGATGAAGCAGCCCACGCAGTACTGTTTCCAGCGGAACACTTCCTTTGACCGTGCGCGTCGGGAATTCAAACTCAATCCATCCTTCGTTGAATCCCTCTAACATCTGGATACGCGGTAACGGATTTTTCATTCCTTGCGATACAAATAGCCTCTCCCACGTAACCCGAGCCACAGGTTCCATCCGTATTTCCTTACCTAATAGTCGAGAAAACACTTCAGCGACTTCGTTCGGGGTCGTCCGGCGCGGTCCTTCGAGTTCGATGATCCGGTGGTCGCTCCAGTTCTGGCGAAGCAGGCTAGCCGCAACGCGTCCTACGTCGGCAGTTGCCACCATCGGAACTGGCTTGTCTAACGAATAAACGAAACTTGGAATAACACCAGACGCGAGCGCTGGTTCCAAGTCCAGCGCGGCGTTTTCCATGAACCATCCTGCGCGGAGGCAGGTGACTGGCATAGGCAACAAGCGGAATGCGCGCTCCGCCATGCCAAATTGCTGCAACAGATTAGGCTGCGTTGCGTGAGCGCCGATTGCGGACAGGAAAACGACACGCTTGGGCCTCGACACGGTCAGCGCGTCGCTAAACGCGGCAATTGCAGCCTTCGCCTCTGGACATCCGGGGGCCGGATCGAGATTCAGGGGTAGAGAAATAAAAACAGCTTCAGCCCCATCAAAGGCACGCGCCAACGCGACTGCGTCGTTCAGTTCGGCTATCGCCATCTCGCACCCCTGGTTTTTCCATTCGTCTCCTTTGGCAGGATTACGAACCACTCCGCGCACATCTACGCCTGCCGCAAGCAGAACACGCGCAACAACCCCACCTATCTGCCCGGTAATTCCGGTAACCGCAAACATGTGCCCCTCCAGATTCGCATCGTTCGTTGGGGAAATTCTGTGCGCCGACACGTGTTTTCGCGATGACAGTCATGTCATTTGATATATGCCGCCGAGGCATTGATCAGTGGCTTTGGCGAACGGATTCTGACGGGATGGCACGACTTCCCAGCAATGCTCTTCATGATCATTTGGCATTAGTGAGATTACCTCGATGCTATTTAAGATTTATCTCCCTTTGTCCAGAATTCATACCGAACCCTACGTTGTTCTCTTAACCGAACCCCAAAGGAAACTTGCCATGAACCTCCGCCAACTCACACTCGTCGTTGCCACTGCTCTCGCCGTTCCGTTTGCCGGCCAGGTCCACGCACAATCTTCCACCGTAACCCGTACCCAGGTGCGCGACGACCTCGTACAGTTCGAAAAGGCCGGTTATCGCCCAGGCAATAACGATCTTTACTACCCGCGCGATATCCAGGCGGCAGAAGCCAGGATCGCTGCCACAAACGGCTCGCCGGCCAACGCGGACTCCGGCGTCGGCAGTGCCACCTCCGGGACGTCCGCCTCCGGGACGTCCGCCTCCGGCGCTCGCAGCGTCAGCAGCAGCACCAATGCGTTGTACTCACGTCACTGATTCCCGGCTCGCCGCCTGACGTGCGCCCCTCTTGCCTCTTGAATCCACACCGTTGCGAATTAATTAAACTGCCTCGTCTATTGATGACACTTAGTCATATGACTTCTGACACGCCGGATATTCATCTGGCAGGTGGTTGCGCTTAAGCTCAACCACGCTATATCCGCGGCCCCAACAGGTTCGATACCGTTTAAAGGACTAAATCAAATGTATGCAATTACAGGAATTACAGGGAAAGTCGGCGGTGTCGTCGCCCGATCGCTTTTGAAAGCAGGACTGCCGGTTCGAGCCGTTCTCCGGGACGCCGCGAAAAGCAGGCAGTGGGCAGAGCTCGGTTGCGAGATCGCCATTGCGGAAATCGGCGATGCCGATGCGCTTACGAAGGCCTTTGAGGGTGCCGACGGCGTGTTCCTGATGACACCTCCGAACTACGATCCCCAGCCGGGCTTCCCGCAAACGCAAGCTAATGCTGTTGCGATCAGGAAAGCGCTGGAGACCGCACAGCCGAAACGGGTAGTTTTTCTGTCGACCGTCGGTGCGCATGTCACGGAGCCGAACCTGCTCAATAACTCCAGAATGACTGAAGAGATGCTTCGCACGCTGGATATTCCGGTGTGCATGCTCCGCGCGGCCTGGTTCATGGAGAACGCAGCATGGGATGTAGATGCGGCACGCACCGGCGCGATTCCCTGCTTCCTGCAACCTCAAGACCATCCCATACCGATGGTGGCCGCCGACGACATTGGACGCAACGCGGCTGAACTTCTGCGTGACGAATGGACCGGGGCGCGAATTGTCGAACTGGAGGGGCCTGCGCGCTATTGCGCAAACGACATCGCGTCCGGATTCAGCGCCGCACTGGGTCTTCCTGTGCACATGGTGCCGGTGCCGCGCGATACGTGGGAGACGTTGTTTCGCTCCCAAGGCATGCAATATCCGATGCCACGTATCCGGATGATCGATGGGTTCAATGAGGGTTGGATTGACTTCGAGGGCGGTGCGGGTATCGAACACCGTAAAGGCCAGATTCCTCTCGACGATGTCCTCAAAGGACTCGTCGCGTAATCAGGCATGTTCTCCGACCGGCAACAACAAGCTGTGAGCAGTTGCCGCGTCTGACGATCTATCGATCCTCAATACATTGCAGTCAATTTTAGACATCAGCCAGGGAAAAATTGTGGACACAGTTCAAACACAAGGTTTGACGATACCCCGCCTCGGATTCGGCACGTTCCGTATGCCCGGCAACGAATGCCAACCTGTTGTGGAAAGTGCATTGGAACTCGGCTATCGGCACATCGATACCGCAGAAATGTATCAGAACGAGGGGGCAGTAGGCGCGGCTATTGCAGCGTCAGGAATAGCACGTTCTGCTCTTCACATCACAACAAAGGTCTGGCACGAGCATCTCGCACCCGATGCCATCCGCCGATCGCTCGGCGTCAGTCTCGAGAAACTAGGCGTCGATTTCGTAGACCTGTACATGATTCATTGGCCGTCGACCAATATGGATTTGCCGGCAGTCATTGAAACCATTCAGCAACTGCAAGAAGAAGGGCTTACGCGAGCGATCGGCGTATGCAACTTCAACATGCAGCTTCTGAAAATCGTCGTAGAAGATATCGGCACTTCTATTGCCTGTCATCAGGTGGAATATCACCCGTTCCTTGAACAGGACGCAATGCTTGCGTACCTGCGCGCCCGGGATATTCCATTGGTGGCCTATGCACCGCTTGCACAGGGTCGCGCAGCAACTGATCCTGTTCTCTCGCGCATCGGCGTGAAGCACGGCGCTACTGCGGCCCAGGTCGCGATTGCGTGGTTGCTCGATCAGCCCGGCGTCGTGGCTATTCCAAAGGCTCAACGGCGAGAGAGTCAGCTAGCAAACCTCGATGCACTCAGGATCCGTCTGGATGATTCCGACAGAGCGACGATTGCGGCTCTACCGAAGAATCAGCGGTTTGTGAACCCGCCGTTCGCACCACAGTGGGATGCGTGACGCGTTCGTCATAACCGTGATTACCGTTGTTCGGGCTGGGCATTCATTGTGCAAAGACGCAGCCAATGCCCAGCCCAAAGTCAGGAGGGTGCAGTGGCAACGAATCTGTCAATTGGAGGGCCGCCTGTTGGCTCGACATCACAGATACCTAAGTTCACCGACAACCATGGTCTTCGATACACGTCTTTTGAATGGTATTGGCGTTCTTGCTGCCGTAGCCGAGAGCGGCAGCTTCGTGCAAGCCGCAGAAGCGCTCGATGTAACCGCCTCAGCGATCAGTCGCGCAATCGCCCGGATGGAACGGCGCATTGGAATACGGCTATTCGATCGCACGTCCCGCACGGTCAAGCTAACCGACGAGGGACAACGCTTCTACCAGCGCGTCGCGCCACTGCTAGCCGAAATGGAAGATGCGGCGACCGAGACCGCAGGGTCATCCATTACGGTCCGGGGTCGATTGCGCGTCAATGTAGACCCGTGGTTTGCCCGCTTCGTACTCGCGCCTAAACTTGAGAAGTTTTTGTCGGCGCAACAATCGCTTCAGGTCGACCTGATAGTCCGGGACAGGCTCGGGGATTTGATCGCGGAAGGTTTCGACGCGGCGGTGCGCTTCGGCACACCTGACGCGTCGTCTCTTGTCGCACGGCCGCTTTTGAAAACCCGCATTCTGACCTGCAGTTCCGCTCGCTATCTCGCGCGGCACGGCCGGCCGGCTCATCCACTGGAGCTTGCCGACGGCCGATACGAATGCCTGCTATTCCGCGACCCGTCGACCGGCCAGCCGTTTCCGTGGGAATTCCATCGCGACGGCGAAGTGCTGACCGTACCCGTATCGGGGCGGTTGACCGTAAATGATCTCGCTACGAAGTTGAGTGTGTGCGCGGCGGGTCTCGGCATCACACAAACGATGGAACTCGGCGCACACCAATGGCTCGACGACGGCAGCCTTGTCGAACTGTTTCCGGAATGGGCTCAGGAACAACTGCCGCTTTATATCTATTACCCGTCCCGCCGGTTAATGTCGGCAAAGATGCGAGTATTCATCGATCTACTGACATCGGACCTCGGCTAGAGCAAGTTATTGACGAAGTTCTTCACCTCTTCCAGTGTGCTTACTCGCGGAGCGCCGGCGGGTAGTCTCGCGAGCGCCTCGTGAGTACCGAAACAGACGACCGGTTTCCCCCAGCGAAGGGCGATTTCGATTTCCTGCGCAGTCCCCAACCCTCCTGGAAGTGCGACGATCACGTCGCTGCTGAGAACATTGACATGGTTCCGATTGATCGCATCCACGCTCTGACCCGGCTCCCGACGCGGCAGCGGAGTAACAATGGAAACCTCTACGTACGGATTCGGATACCCTTCCAGCACAACGAAACCCGTCGCTTCATCTGTTCGTGTAGGTACGATCCCGATCGCACGGCCTGCGCGATTTTTCACGTCGGTAAACGCTCGCGAGACCTCTGACATGACTCCGCGACCGCCGCCGGTCAGAAGGTTATGCCCCGCTCTGGCAATCCATTCGCCCAAGGGCTCGGCCAGTTCTCGCCATGGTTGCTGGCCGGATCCCATTACACCTATGGTATTTAATTTCATGCGCTCCCCACTGCGTGATAACACCGATCAAAGTAGATCAGCCCTCGTGCCCGATCCTGCCGATATTTCATATCGATCACCTGCGCCATGATGACGCTGTGCGTTCCGTACTCCAACGCATCCAGAATCCTGCAATCCATGGATGCCAACGCGTGCTGAAGTACCGGTGAACCGGTACGCAACGTTCCCCAGTCTGCGCCGTCGAAACGCTGCTCGAATGGAATTTTCTCGCTGAACCGTCTCGACAAAGGTTCCTGTTCCTCTGCGAGCGTGTTGACGCACAGCACACCGTTCGACAGTATCGGCTCGTGAGACGAAGCCAGACGATTCACGCAGACAAGCAGAATGGGGGGTGAGTCAGTCACACTCGAAACGGCCGAGGCCGTGAAGCCTACCCTGCCGGCCGGCCCCGCGCTCGTAACAATGTGAACAGATGCTCCGACGCGAGACATCGCGTTGCGAAAGCTCGAAGCTACGGGCACCGATGCGATCCCTTGCAGCATGGCTGGTCTCCCCCTGGTTACTTGACGATCGCAGTGACCCGGCACGACAGGCCAGTCGCACCAACCAACCCTGTCCAACCTGTAACGACTTCGAATGGCCGGGCTCCAGCACGCTCGACAAGTTCACCGAGGCGCGCCAGGTTTTCGATCACATAGGTGCCATGTTCCGCACAAACCGAGTCGGCCTGATTGTGTTCGGGCCCGCGCCGCAATCCGGCGAAATCGAGTCCGATGAAAGCCGGCTTTCGTTTGGCAATCGAGTGAATCGACGTCCAGTTCAGTTGCGGATGTTCCTTGAAGTACTCGGGACTACCGTACCGGTATTCAGCCGTTCGTCCCGTATGGAACATGATGAAGTCTCCCTCCGACCAGTCGATGCCGCTTAAAACAGACTCATCAATTTCCGCGTGACTGACACCGCTGACGTCGACAATCCACCCACGTCGGCGACAGTATTCAGCCGGCGGCAGCGCGTGTCCGAAATTCACGTCGAGGTGAGTACCGATATGCCCTTGCGACATGTAGCTGTTCGGATCCTTGCTGGCTTTGCCGATAACCGGGTCGTTCTGGTCGATTGAGAGGGTAAGATCGATGTACATGGACGTCTCCGTCGTTGTTGAAGTCATTACAATGTAATGATTCGTCCAGTCTCTCGCCGACGAACAAAAGACAATCAACGGTTAAAAGTGGACAGGTGATGCGTTTGAAATCCTTAGACATCCCTCATGCGGCATCTTCGATTGTCTGCGTTGTGCGTCACGGGGAAGTTGCGCGAGCGGACCCGCACACTCACGCCTGCGGTCAGCTCATTTATCCGCAACTCGGCGGCGTTCTGGTGGAAACGGAAAACAGCCTCATCCGGCTCGCACCGGATCGTGGGGCCTGGATTCCTGAAGGAGTCGAGCACGGTATCGCTATCGATCGTAGCTTCTGCTACTACAGCTTGTACATCGGGAGCGATTTTCCGATCCACGACAAACCATACGTACTGCCGGTGCGCCCGCTGCTTCGCGAGCTCATCCTTGACGCAGAGAAATGGGGAAAAGACGAGACTAGTGTCGCTCGAGCAAAGGCTCATGTTCTGGTGAACGAGATCCGTCGCGCCAAAGCCATCCCCTCGGCTATTCGCATTCCGGACGACCCTCGCATCGCGGCGATATGCCGGGCAATCGAACGGCACCCAGGCAGCTCAAAGACGATAGACGATTGGGCGCATGAAGCAGGCGTCAGTAGCAAGACTCTGCAGCGGTACTTCAACGCGACTACCGGAACGTCATTCCAGCAATGGAGAAATCAGATCCGAATGGCGAAGGCAGTTGAGATGCATGCGAGCGGTTTGCGGATTATCGACGTGGCGATGGCTGTCGGATACTCGACTGAAGGCGCCTATGCCCAGGCGTTTCGCAAATTCTACGGCTATCCGCCCAGCAGATTGCGTTTTGGCGACATTGAAGATTGAATTGTTTCTGTCCGTTGGCAAGTAAAAGCGCCGGTTCTGAACTTCTTGAACAGGCAGCCCTTGCCTTCCATCACCGGCTTCGCGGCGAGCGGGCCGATATTGCCGAGACCGAGCACGGCGGTGCCGTTCGTGATCACGCCGACCAGGTTACCGCGCGACGTGTACTTCTGCGCGTCGAGCGGTTCGTCGTAGATCGCCATGCACGCGGCGACGACGCCCGGCGAGTACGCCAGCGACAGATCCAGCTGGTTCGACAGTGGTTTGGTGGGCGTGACCGAAATCTTGCCGGGCTTCGGATTCTGGTGGTATGCGAGAGCGCTTTGCTTGAACTGTTCGTCCATGGAGTCTTTGATATAGAGAATTAAACGGGATGTGCACGCGCACTGTGCGGCTCCGGAGCAGGATTAGCCCCGCGTCCAGACGATGCCGCCATGTGCGTGCGACCAGGCGACTGGATCGAGCAGGAACGCCTCCAGTTCGTCGATGGCCCGATCATCCGCGAGGCTCCCGGTCTTTGCCGCGACGAGAACATCGTTCCAGTTGCACAGCGAATGGACGCTCACATCCCAAGGTTTGAGTACTTCGGCTGTTGGGAATACGCCGTACTCGAACAATACAAAAATGTCTTTAAGCTTCGCGCCCGCTTCATTCAGCGCGCGGCAAAATTCCCGTTTCGACTCGGCGGCGGCCATCAGATCGTCGACGAGTAGTACACGCTCACCGCGCTCAATCAAGCCTTCGATCTGTCGCGACGGTCCGAGACCTTTTGCCTGCTTCCGCACATATTGCATCGGCAGGCTGAGGGCGTCGGCGATCCACGCGGCTAGCGCGATACCGCTTGCTTCCGCGCCCACGATCGCGTCGACACCTTCGAGGCAATTCCGGTCACGAAGAAGTTGCAGCCCTTCGCTGACCAGATCGCGTCTCAGCCTCGGAAAAGAGATCAGACGCCGGCAGTCCATATAGACGGGGCTCGTCCAACCGGAGGGCAAACGAAACGGCTCGTCGATGCGAAACTGGACACAACCCGCGTCAATGAGCGCCTGTGCAATCGACGAGGTCAACCCAAGGTCATTGCGTGAAATCGACATACAAAACTCCCTACTCGTTGGCCCACGCGAAATCAGTGCGGGATAGTGTCCTGCCTTACGCCAGTGTCGGCCGTGCCAGACACACTGATGAGATTGCCGTGAACGCGCGGTTTAATGAGTGCATCCGGACGAAGCGCCTCATCGAGTTGCTCGCTAGTCATCAGCCCCCTGCGCAACACAACTTCACGAATCGTCGAGTTATTGATGTGCGCCTCGGACGCAACCGAAGTTGCGTTCTTGTAGCCGATATAGGGATTAAGCGCAGTAGCCAGCGCGAGGGAGCGCTCCAGCGTTTCGCGCAAGTGGTCTGCATTGGCGGTGATGCCGCGAACACATTTGTCAGCAAGCGTCGTGCACGCCGCGGTCAGGTGTTTAAAGCTCCGGAATAGCGCGCTCGCAATGATCGGTTCAAAGGCGTTGAGTTGCAGTTGACCGCCTTCCGCGGCAAACGTAACCGTGATGTCGTTGCCAAACACTTCAAACGCGACCTGGTTCACCACTTCAGGAATGACTGGATTGACCTTGCCCGGCATGATCGACGAGCCTGCCTGCATTGGCGGAAGATTGATCTCGTTCAGGCCGGCTCTCGGCCCGCTCGACAGCAGGCGCAAATCGTTGCATGTCTTCGAGAGTTTGACGGCAATTCGTTTCAGTACGCCGGATATCTGAACGAATGCCCCGCAATCCTGCGTTGCTTCGATCAGGTTCGGCGCGGTTATCAGCTCGATGCCGGTAATCCGGCGCAACGCGTCGCAGGCCTTTTTCGCGTAGTCCGGATGCGCGGTGATACCCGTACCAATGGCTGTTGCTCCGAGATTGATCTCACGAATCAACGCTGAAGCCTCGCGCAGACGCGCGATATCCTCTTCAAGCATTACGGCATACGTCGAGAACTCCTGCCCCAGTGTCATAGGCACTGCGTCCTGTAGTTGCGTGCGGCCTAGCTTGAGTAAGCCAGCGAACTCTTCGGCCTTTTCTTCGAATGCGTCATGAAGACGGCCCATTGCCTCGATCAGATATTCGATCGCAAAGAATGTAGCGATACGCAGTGCGGTCGGATAAACATCATTCGTGCTCTGAGCGAGATTTACATGTTCGTTAGGATGCAGGTGCGCATAGTCGCCCCGCGCATGTCCCATGATTTCCAGTGCGCGATTGCAGATGACTTCGTTGGCGTTCATATTGGTCGAAGTACCGGCGCCACCCTGAATGATGTCGACAACAAACTGATCGTGCAGATGCCCTTCTCGTAACTCGATACACGCTGCGACAATCGCATCGCGCAGTGTGGGTTCGAGCAGTCCGAGTTCAGCGTTCGCCTCCGCTGCGGCCTGCTTGACTGCGGCGAGCGCGATTATCAGATTCGGGAAGGCCGAGATTCTCGTGCCCGAGATTTCAAAATTTTCTTTGGCTCGAAGGGTGTGTACGCCGTAGTAGGCCTCTTGCGGCACCATGCGATCGCCGAGCAAATCGTATTCGACGCGGTGGTTCGGGTGATTCATAGTGTCTCCGACAGTAGTTTCTCTCAGGTTAGCTCGCGCGTTCTTCAGATACGCGCCACGACAGTTCGCCGCCGCCCATGAAGGTTTCAATCGATTTGTTGTCGCCAGGCGAGATGCTGCGCGGCGCATCGTTGCGCTCGCGGGTCAACGTAACGGTTCCTTCGTTCGGCGGCAGTCCGTAGAAGCGTCGGCCGTTCTCGCTGGCGAACGCTTCGAACCGGTCGAGCGCGTTTTCCTGTTCGAACACCGTCAGGTAGGCTTCGAGCGCCGTGGGCGCGCTGAAGATTCCTGCGCAACCGCATGCCGCCTCTTTGGCTCCGCGCTCGTGAGGTGCCGAATCCGTACCCAGGAAGAATGACGACGACCCGGAGGTTGCGACACGGCGTAGAGCAAGACGATGCTGTTCTCGCTTCAGAACAGGCAGGCAGTAGTAGTGCGGACGCAGGCCACCAGTGAACATCGCATTGCGGTTCAACAATAGATGCTGGGGGGTGATCGTCGCGGCCAGCCGCCCGCTCCTGTCCGCATCGACAAAATCGGCCGCCTGCTCGGTCGTGATGTGTTCGAGCACGACTTTCAACGCCGGAAACTTCTCGAGCAACGGCTTGAGCACGTCGTCCAGAAATACCGCTTCCTTGTCGAAAACATCGACGCCCGCCTCCGTACTTTCCCCGTGAATCAACAAAGGCATACCGAGTTCCTGCATCACGTCGAGCACTTTCTCGACCTTGCTCGTACAGGTCACACCGTATTCGGAATGCGTCGTTGCTCCCGCCGGATAGAGTTTCACTGCAGTAAAGACACGCTCGTTGAAACCTCGGCTGATTTCCTCGGGATCGGTGTTGTCGCAGAGGTAGGCCGTCATCAGTGGTTCGAAACTTGCGCCAGCGGGCACAGCCGCCAGAATGCGCTCCCGATAGGCGCGCGCCGCAGCCACAGTCGTGACCGGCGGCTTGAGGTTCGGCATGACGATCGCGCGGCCGAACTGGCGAACGGTATAAGGCAACACGGTACGCAGCGTATTCTCGTCACGCAGGTGTAGGTGCATATCGTCCGGTCGGCGGATGGTGACAGACTGAGCCATGAGAAATCCTCGGATAAAACGCAGGCGTCAGAGATGATCGATGGTGTCTGACAGCACCTGGACACCCAGCAGGAAATCTTCGAGATCCATTGCCTCATGCGGGTTATGCGAGCCGTTTTCGTTACGGATGAATAGCATCCCGCTGGGGATGCCCGCGTTCGCGAATAACGACGCGTCGTGGCCTGCGCCGCTCGGAACCGTTTCGTAGGGCGTGCCGTTCCTGCCGCAAGACTCGGCGAGCGCGGTGCAGATTTTTTCATCCATTACCGCGGGAGCGGACTCCAGCCGACGATCGAAATCGAACCTCACGCTTCGCTCGCGCTCAATCGACGCGCACTCGCTGCGCATCAGCTGGTAAAAGCCTTCAAGGGTTTCGTGGCTCTTACTGCGTGCCTCGAAACTGAAATTGACGGTGCCCGGAATGCGGGAAATGGAATGTTCAGCAGGATCGGTTCCGACGATGCCCGCCGTCACCACGAGGTCGATACCGCGTTCCAGTAGGACTCGCCAATGTTCATCCAGTCGCGTGATAAGTTCAGCGACTGCAAACATCGCGTCGCGACGGAGCCAACGCGGGACTGCGCCCGAATGCCCCGCCTCGCCAACACAGGTCACCCGGTTATGACGCACATTGCCGCGGATACCCGGTACGACGCCGAGAGGAATCCTGCGTGCCACCATGATCGGGCCCTGCTCGATATGCAGTTCGAGATAGGCCTTCGCCTTCTTCTTGTCGAACAATAATTCCTGCGACGCGATGGCAGTCGTATCCGCACCCACCCGTTCCATATAGCTGGACAGCGGCTTGCCGGTCGACCGGTGTTTCAGCTTCAGATCATCGGCGGAAAGTTTCCCGAAGATCGACCCCGAGCCCATGTACGCCTTGCCGAACCATGCGCTTTCCTCGCCGCGAAATGCAATCACACGAAGGGGCGTGGCCGAAGACTGCCCGCGCTGCTTCTGCGTCACCATACACAGCAGGCCCGCGATGATCCCCGCAAGACCATCGAAATTGCCGCCTTGCGGCACCGAATCCAGGTGAGAGCCGACCCAGATGGATGCATCCTGTTCGTGGGTATCCGGAAGACTGAAAATCAGGTTGGCAGCGCGATCTGTTTCGACGTGCAGCCCTTCGTTTTCAGCAAACTGCCGGAGATAGTTCGCGGTCGCGGTTTCGCCTTCGCCATAGCTGTCTCGCGTCACGCCTACGCCGTCGGATGAAATGCCGCGAATGTCGTCGAAGAGCTTCTGAGCGAGTCCGTGAAGGTCGAGTGTTTCCATGATGCCTGTCCATTTGCGCGGTGAGCCGGCAGTTGCCGGCGCTTGCCACCAGCCGCTCAGTCAACACGAGCCGCCAGTTTCCTGTTGAGAATTCAGCCGGATTGCTGCGCGAATCGTAGCCAGTGATCGCTAAGCTGGTGGTCCAACTTCACCTGTCCGACCAGATCACGGATGCTCTCCACGCCCATCTCGTTACAGTAGCCTTCCATCCCGTCGATGATCTTCTGCATGACACCGGGATCACGAAACGAGGCCGTGCCGATCTGTACCGCACTCGCGCCCGCGAGCATGAACTCGACCGCATCTTCCGCGCACTGGATACCGCCGCAGCCAATAATCGGAATGCGGACCGCCCTGTAGCATTGGTGAGTGAGCCGCAGTGCTATCGGTTTGATCGCGGGACCCGACAGGCCGCCCATGACATTGCCCAGCTTCGGCTTGCGGGTACGCACATCAATCGACATACCAAGAACGGTGTTACCCATCACGATCGCGTCTGCGCCAGCGTCTTCTGCCGCGCGCGCCACCGCCGCGATGTTGCTCGCGTTGGGCGTGAGCTTGACCCAGAACGGGTGACGGGTGCGACGGCGGATCGCAGATACTGCCTTGTAGGTCGTCTCCGGCTGCATCGCAAACGCCATACCGTCGGCTTCGAGATTCGGGCAGGATATATTCGCTTCAATCGCGGCGACCTCAGGCAGCGACATCTGTTCGCATGCTTCGGCGAACTCGTCGGCCGTGTCGGCCGAAATCGACACGACAATCGGTGTGTCGAACTTCAGATACGGCGGCAGCACACTCTCGCGGTAGTACTCGAGCCCTTTGCTCGGAATACCGATCGAGTTGAGCATGCCGCTGTATGCGTCGCACACGCGCGGCGTTGGATTGCCTGCACGGGATGTCGGGGATACGCTCTTGATGACCAGCGCGCCGAGACGATTAAGGTCAAGTGCTTCCTGGTATTCGATTGCAAAACAGCCTGACGCCGGCATGACGGGGTTGCGCAGAATCATGTCGCCAACCCGAGCAGTCAAATTAGCCAAATTCCACCTCCCCCACCACTTCGCGAATCGGAAAGACCGGGCCTTCGCGGCAGACGCGAAGAAATTTGCGGTCACCGTCGCAGTCGAACAATCGCACGCACGACAGGCAGACCCCCATACCGCACGCCATACGCTGCTCCATCGCAACCTCGCCGATGATCTGCGGATAATCGCCAAGTACACGCTGCAATAGCATCAGAAGCCGGTGCGAACCGCACGTATAAACAGCATCCGGACGTTGCTCTTCGATCAGTTGGCGAAGCAGTACTTCCATCGCTTCGATCGACGAAGTTCCATCCGCATCGAATACAGCACGCACATCCGCACTCGCACCTCGCAGGAATTCTTTTTCCATAAGATCCGCGGACGAGCGAGCCGACATGACAGCGGTGATGTCGACTGAAGCCTTCGCCGCGTCCCTGATTAGCGGCGCCATCGTTGCAAGGCCCACGCCCCGCGCGATAACAAGGATGCGTCGATACTCAGGACTGAAAGTAAACGTATTGCCGAGTGGCCCGACAATGTCCATGTCGCTGCCTTCCGGCAGAGTCGCCATTGCTTTTGTGCCGACACCCGTAACGTTGTAGAGGAATTCGACGCGGTTATCCTCGGGACCCGCACCGTAGACACTCATCGGTCGCAACAGAAACGGCTCGTGTTCGAGCGTCGTCGGACATTTGAGCTGATAGAACTGACCGGCCCTGGTGATGCGGGCAACAGGTGCATCTGCTTCGAGACGAATGTATTTGTAGCGCTGATTGACCCAGTAGTGCTCTACTACCTTGCAGCGGTATGAAGCAACAGTGGCGACGGCATTTGAGCCGCAGCACGGACTTGCTGACATGATGGTGACTCCACTCTTCAAAAACGTAGCGCGATGCCTCGGGACCGGAGGCTCGCGACAGACAACCTGCTTATTCCAGTTCCTTTCCCTTCAGTTCGGGGATCAGGAAAATCGTGGCAATAATGTCGAGAACGTAGATGCTTGCGAGCAACGCAATAGCAGTCTGAAGGGAATAGGCGGCGGCGATTCCACCAACAACAATCGGGCCAAAACCGCCGACTGCGCGGCCAATGTTGAACAGCACGTTCTGCGCGGTTGCACGCGCGGCAGTCGGGTAGGCTTCGGCCATCAATGCACCGTAGCCACCAATCATCCCGTTCACGAACATGCCCATGACCGCGCCCGCCCAGAGCATCACGCCGGGATCGGAGAGGGTCGAATAGGTGATGACCGTTGCCACCGCACCCGCCTGGAACAGCACGAAGGTCGGCTTACGGCCTATGCGGTCCGCGAGTTGGCCGAAGATATAGACGCCGACCATCATCCCGACAATGGTGACCGAGGTCCAAAGCGCCGACTTCGTCAGACCGAAGCCAAGCGTCCTGGCGAGATAGGTGGGCAGCCAGATCATGATTCCGTAGTAGCCGAAGTTCTGGACCGAGCAGAGGACGATCACACCCAGGCTCGTGCGCGTGGTGCGGGCGTCGGCAATCAGCAGCTTGAATGCGTTCGGCTTTCTGGTCGTGCTGGTTGCGCGAACGAACACTTCTGGCTCATGAAGCCTGTTACGCACGAACCACGCAACGAGAGCCGGAACCACGCCGAGAAGGAACATTCCCCGCCATCCGATATGCGGGAGCAGAGCCGGCGTCAGCAGCGACGCAGCGAGTACACCGGTCTGCCAGCCGAGCGCGACATACGACGTACAACGCGCGCGGAGTTTCGCGGGCCATGCTTCAGCCGCGAGCGCCATACCAATGCCGAATTCGCCACCGAGACCAATACCGGCGATCGTGCGGTACGTCAGCAGATCCCAGAAACCTCGCGCAAAAGCGCAAAGACCGGTGAAGAGCGCAAAGAGAACAATCGTCCACGTCAGCACACGAATTCGGCCGAAGCGATCCGACATCGCGCCAAAGAAAATCCCGCCGCCGACGGCACCGATCAATGTCCACGTCACCAGCGCGCCGGACTGCTGCGTGGACAGATGCAAATCCAGACCGATGGCCGGCAGCATGAAACCGAGAATCAGCAGGTCGAAGCCGTCCATCGCGTAACCGATTGCAGAGCCGGCGAGCGCCTTCCAGGCGTACTTGTCGGGGCGCTCGTCCGAGCCGGCGTTCGACGCCGCACTGCGTCCTACTGTCTTTACATTTGCTTCCATTACTTCCTCCAGGGAGACCAACCTTTGTCGCGGTCCAAGTGGCAGCCAGTTCGGCCACCAGCTTTATTTCATCGCATCCGTCTAAATAAATAGACGATCGACACGACCAAGGACCTTCCGATAGCTCAAAACCAGTGACATACCTTGCGATCGCGCAGGTCACACATGACCAGGGGTTCCAAACCACGTCTAAAGGCTGTTTATCCGACGCCGGAATCTGTCGCTCCGGCTATCTGTCTAAAAATTTAGATTACGTGGTTTCTTTGCGCCATGCAATGTCTACGATCTAAGTGAAAACCCCATGCCCGAAAGAGATAGCGGTACGGGGGACCCTTTTTGCCTAGAAGTTGTGGCGCAGGCCGACACCATAGGTCAGCCCCGTCGACTGGCTCGCATAACGGTCGTATTTGAAGGCCGCGTAAAGGTCCGTGCGCTTCGACACCGGGAGATCGTAGCCGACGGCCCAGGTTGCGCGATGCACATCACCGCTCTGCGGTCCCGTCGATTTCGTGTACGCGAAGTCCGCGAGAACGAAACCGTGGGTAGAAACCGGCACGGAGACGCCGACCTGTTCGGTGTTCGAGTTTGTTTCGCCAAGTCGCGCGTCGTCGCGAATGTTCATGTAACCCAGGAACACCCTCATCACGTTGAAGTTGTACGAGCCGGCGAGCTGGATGGTTTCCTGCGCGCGCAAACCCGGCACCGATGGAAGTGCGGAGCCGATATCGGCCGGTGTATTGCTGAAGTTGATGTACTGGTAGTTCGCGGCCAGCAGCAGCGCGTTCATCTGATACGTCAGGTTGGCGCCCCATTTGTGGGCGCCCGCGTCACCGGCCGTATTGCCGAACCCATAAATTGCCGTACCGCTAAAGCCGCTGATCGTAGGCGACGTATAGGCCACCGCGTTATTCCAGCCCGAATCACCCACGACCCCCTGCGGTCCCAATCCCTTGAACGTATGAAATATCCACGGCGAGAACGTGTACGAGTTGAAGAAAGGGTTGAGATTGATCGTCGAGATATAGAGCGGCGTGGTCAGGCGACCCGCGCGGATCGAACCGTAGGGCATGCCGATACCCACATAGGCATTGCGCGAGAAGAACGAATCGCCGCTGAAGCGACCATAGTTTCCGTTCTGAGAAAGAAAGTAGCTTTCCAGCACGAAGAAAGTCGTATAGCCGCCGCCGAGATCTTCAGTGCCTTTGAGGCCCCAGAACGACGTCGACATCCCCCCTCCCTGCATAACGGCTGCGGCATGACCGCCCGGATTCTTGACAACCCCAACATAGGAGTCGATCAGCCCGTAAAGCTGCACCGACGACTGCGCGTAAGTTGGCGCGCTAAGCGCGGCTGCGCCGAGAAAACAAAGACTCGGCAGAAGCTTTAATTTTGCACCAGGCATGGGAGCCTCTTTTCGTTATCCTGACAATCATCAAAATTTCCGGTCTTCGTATCGCTGTGAGCGCGTGCGGTGACCGGGGCGTTCGTGGGGCGCCACCCAGGGCGCCGGCACAGAACAATCTTGAATTCGTCCAAAAATATCGACAAGTAGTAAAAAATATATAAATCTCTATTTTTACAACAAAAATGGGTCGGTATTTTCCCTGGAACGTCGGATGATCAGGCTGATGGGTTACAATCAGGAAGGTTTTTTATACGAGGAGCGATCGTGGCAGAAGTGGCATTTCGCAGGAACGCGCCTACGTTCGACTTTCTTGCTATTGGCGAGCGCCTGCGCGCGTATCGGCTAGCTCGCGGACTGCGTTCAGACGACATCGCACAGCGCCTGGAAATCTCGCGCGCGGCTGTCTACAACCTTGAACGTGGAGAGATCGTCAAGGTCGAGACTCTGGAACGCCTTGCCGCGCTGCTGGAAGTCACACTGCCGAACCTTCTCGGCGTCGAGTCGGAGTACCACAGCTCGGCGATCAGCTATTTCGAGCGCATGCGACAACTCGAGTCGCGCTCTACACGCATCCTCGCCAACTTCGACCCGATCTCCGTGCTACTGACTTCCGACGAGTACGGTCAGCATCTTCGCGCCATGCTGGAAGAGAGCGTGCCCCACGAACTTCGCGACGAAGAGGCAAACCGCATCGACAGCGACGTGCTGAAGATTCTTTTCGCGCGCCGGAAGGCGTTCGAACAGCAACGGCCGAGCATTCTCAGCCTCATTGGGTTGCGACAGATCGAGCAGTTCCTGCATCACGGTCTGGTTGGACGACTTGGCTTGCCATCAGGAATCCAGCTTGAGCGCAAGCTCGCGGCACGCAAAGAAGTGGCGCACATGATCGACGTGCTCAATAGCGACCCCATCGGCGTACAAGTCGGTATCGTCGCCGACCATCTGCCGAGCGAGACTTTCCAGATTTTCGAAGAACCTGGCGTTCAACACGTGGCGGTCTCGCCGTTCAGACTGGGCGAACTCCCGAACGTGCGAACGGGTATCGCGACCATCACTACCTCACCTGACGCGGTGGCGATGTATCGGGGATTGATTGAACGGCTTTGGGCTGGCGCTGCAAAGGGGCGCGACGGAGCTCGCGCGTTGCAGGCACT
This sequence comes from Paraburkholderia xenovorans, assembly GCF_046030735.1. Taxonomy (GTDB): domain Bacteria; phylum Pseudomonadota; class Gammaproteobacteria; order Burkholderiales; family Burkholderiaceae; genus Paraburkholderia; species Paraburkholderia xenovorans_A. Next base: position 155,697 of record NZ_JAQQBV010000010.1, on the reverse strand, counting down.
GCTGGACGCAAGCTAGTTCGACTGCCGGTGCGCCCCTTTCCCTAACGCACCGACTGACGCAAGAGACATCGTTCCGAGCGCAAACCTCTCAGACGACCATCGTCGGCGCGAGCCTGCCTGCAAATGCGTTCAGCGCTTCGAGGAACGCCGCATCGGACGCCTCACTCGCACTCTTTAGCTTCAACGCATCTTCGCGTAGCTCCGCGATAAATTCGTCAACGACGCTTGTGGACACCGCGGCTCCCTCATGCCGCTCGCAGAATACGGCTGCGCGCTCGGCCAACAGCGCGAGCGCCGCCGATTCACGTCCTGAAGCCGATGCCGCATCCCTCAACTGGACGGCGAATTGGTGGAGATCGCTGAAACCAGCGTGCAACCGTTCAAGCCATGCACTTGCGATGTGGAGATTCATAGCGGGTTCCTCATTTCGTGGGTATGAAGCCCATGAAGACCTGTTTATGTCAGGTCCTGAAAAATCATCATGCGACAATCTAAAAAAAAAGACAAGTATAATTATTTGCGCATCGCCTCGCGCATTCGCGCTTTTGATCACCGATCTTGGGAGTCGTACGTCATGAAGTTGGTTGCACTTTTCAAATTGCTAGCCGCAACAGCCGCAATGGCCGTGGGATGCAGCGCGCTTGCACAATCAAACGTCCCGCAAGCAACGAATGACTCCCGATCGCCGACAGTCCGCCAGGTCCGCGCAGCCATAGCAAGAACGCCCGGCGTTGATATGTCGTCGATGGCCGTGTTCGTACACGGTGACAAGGTTCTCCTGGTGGGTTCTGCGCACACCGCAGACCAGATCGCCCATACCGAGGCGGCAGTCAGCCATGTTCCTGGCGTAACTTCGATCGATAACCGGTTGTTCGTGAAGCCTGAACGTTGACGTGTCAGTCGGGCGATAGGCACGGTTTCCGGGGAAAACGCAGCGGCGCCGGTTGAATGCCAACCGAAAGACTAGGTGACTAGAATCGTGCGGCACCCCAACAACACAAAAACCGCACGCCATGAAAATAATACAGACCACCTTGCTGCTGGTTTCAATGGCTGTTCCGATGCTCTGCCAGGCCGAATCCACACCAGCGCCGGTGCTCAGGCAGGGCGACAGCTGGACCTATATCGACACTGTCGAGACCGCGCCTAACGGCTGGCGTCAGACGCACGACGAGATCGTCGTCACGCGCGCCACATCGGACCACGTGTATTTCGAAACGAAGCAGGCAGGCGCCACTCAGGCCGCCGTCGAGATGATCGCGGGCGCCGACTGGAGCCGCTCGCGAAACGTGAACGGCACCGAAACCGTGGTTAATCAGCCGCTGTCTTTTCCGCTTACGGCCGGCAAAACATGGCAGTTGAAATACACGGAAGCGCATCCGAACGTGAAGCACGATTCGGAATCGATGAATACGCAATTCAAGGTGGTCGGTCCTGAATCCGTGGAAGTGCCCGCGGGCAAATTCCAGGCGATCAAGATCGAAGCGGAAGGCGAATGGACCGCGGTGACTTCGCCCGTGCATGCGGCGACCACCGGCGCCGTGTCCACTCAGAACGGCACGACAGTGGTGGCGCAAACCCGCAACGTCGCGCCGGTTACCGCAACCGGCCGCGTGTATAAGGCATTCTGGTATGTGCCGGAAGTCGGCCGATGGGTGAAGTCCGTCGAAGAGTATTACAGCAGCAACGGCATGCGTACTCAACGCATCTCGACCGAACTCGAATCGTTCAAGGCCGCCGCACAGTAAATCGTTCGCGGACTCGAACAAGCGGGCTGACAATGCGCCGGTCACCATCAGACCGGCGCATTGCAGCAGCGAAGCGTTACTGTTTCTGCAACTTCACAATGGTCGGCGTACCGTCCACGTTCTCGACGCGGACCTTGACCTTCTCGCCCGCCTTCGCCTGATTGACGATCGACGTGTCCTTGGCCTTGTAGGCCATCGTCATCGCCGGCATGCCGATGTTCTTCAGTTCGCCGTGCTGAAGCGTCACCATGCCGGTGGCCGGGTCCACTTTCTTCACGACTGCATCGGTGAGCGCCGCGTTATTCGGCGCCGCGGCCTGCATCGCGCCGCCGCTCATTTTCATACCGGCCATATCGTCCGCCAGCGCCGCGCCGGCGAACGTCACAGCGCTACAAAATCCAGCCGTCAAAATCATCAACTTCTTCATGGGTTTTCTCCAGAGTGAATGTGCGGCACAGGCGTGCCATTGGGTGCTACATGAGTGTCAAACGTGTGTTGCGCGTCTGCTTTCAGCCGAGCGATGCGGCGGCGTTGCAGCAACAGCCAGGCGGCCGGAATGACGAGCATCGACAGCAGCGGCGCGGTCACCATCCCGCCGACCATCGGAGCGGCAATACGCTGCATCACTTCGGATCCCGAACCATGACCGAGCATGATCGGGATCAGGCCCGAGAGGATCACCGCAACGGTCATCGCTTTAGGGCGCACGCGCAGAACCGCGCCCTCGCGGATCGCCTCGACGAGCGTCGCTTCGGTCAATGCCGCACCTTCCGCGAGCCGGCGCTCGAGCGCGCCCTTCAGATACAGCAGCATCACCACACCGAATTCCGCTGCGACGCCCGCTAACGCGATAAATCCGACCGCCGTGGCGACCGACACCGCGTGCCCGAGCATCCAGATCAGCCAGAAGCCGCCCACGAGCGCGAACGGCACCGTCGACATCAACAACAGCGCATCGGCGGCCGAACTGAAGGTCAGGAACAGCAGCACGAAAATGACGACGAGCGTCACCGGAATCACGGTTCGCAGCTTTTCCGCCGCCCGTTCCAGATACTCGAACTGACCGGACCACGCGATCGAATAACCCGGCGGCAACACCACGTGCTGCGCGACCGCGCTCTGCATCGCCCTCACCGCCGATTGCAGATCCGTGCCGCGGATGTCGACGTAGACATACCCGGACAAGCGCGCATTCTCGCTTCGGATCATCGGCGGGCCATCGGAGATCCTGATCGTCGCGACGTCGCCAAGCGTGATCTGCGCGCCGCGCCCGGTTACGACCGGCAACTGACGGATTTTGTCGACGGAATCCCGCACTTCGCGTGGATAGCGAAGGTTGATCGGAAAGCGCTCGCGGCCCGCGATCACCTCGCCGACGTTATCGCCGCCCACCGCGGTCGACACGACCGACTGGATGTCTTTCACCGACAAGCCATAGCGAGCCGCCGCGAGTCGATCGATATCGACGTCGATGTAGTGGCCGCCGTTCAGGCGTTCCGCCAGCGCCGAGCTCACGCCCGGCACGTTTTTCAGCACGGACTCGATCTGCGACGCGATCCTGTCGATCTGCCCAAGATCGGCGCCGGAGATCTTTACGCCGACGGGCGTCTTGATGCCGGTCGACAGCATGTCGAGGCGATTGCGAATCGGCGGCACCCAAACGTTCGACAGCCCCGGAATCTTGACCCGCGCATCCAGTTCGTCCACCAGCTTTTCCGGCGTCATGCCGGGCCGCCATTCGCTGCGCGGCTTGAACTGGATCGTGGTCTCGAACATCTCGAACGGCGCGGGATCGGTCGCGGTGTCGGCGCGTCCCGACTTGCCGAACACGGTCTTCACCTCGGGAACGGTCTTGATCAGGCGATCCGTCTGTTGCAGCAGTTCGGCGGCTTTGTCGGCCGAGATGCCGGGCAACGCAGTGGGCATGTAGAGCAGATCGCCTTCGTCGAGCGGCGGCATGAATTCGCCGCCGAGCCGCGCCACCGGAATCATCGTGACGGCGAGTGCGACGACCGAGAGCCCGATCGCAACCCACGGCCGGCGCAGCGTCGCCTCGAGCAACGGACGGTACAGACGGATCAGCACCCGGTTGAGCGGATTGGCATTTTCATGCGGAATCCGGCCGCGAATCAGATAGCCCATCAAAACGGGCACGAGCGTGACGGACAAGCCGGCGGCAGCCGCGATCGTGTAGGTCTTGGTGAACGCGAGCGGCGCGAACAGTTTGCCTTCCTGACCTTCGAGCGAGAACACCGGAATGAACGACAACGTGATGATCAGCAGCGAAAAAAACAGCGCCGGACCGACCTCGGCAGCGGAACGCGCGATCAACTCCCAGCGTTGCGCGTTCGTGATCGGCGTATCGGGGTGCGTAAGGTCGTACGCTTCCAGATGCTTGTGCGCGTTCTCGATCATCACAATGGCCGCATCGATCATTGCACCGATCGCGATCGCAATCCCGCCTAACGACATCAGGTTCGCATTGACGCCTTGATAACGCATCACGATGAACGCGGTGAGCACGCCGAGCGGCAGCGACAGGATCGCGACGAATGCGCTTCGCAGATGAAACAGAAACACTGCGCACACGAGACCGACGATGACGAACTCCTCGATGAGCTTGTCCTTCAGATTGTCGACAGCGCGTTCGATCAGTTGCGAGCGATCGTAGGTAGTCACGACCTCGACGCCTGCCGGCAGCGACTTCTTCAGCTCGGCAAGCTTCGCCTTGACCGCATCGATGGTGGTCAGCGCGTTCTTTCCCGAACGCATCACGACCACGCCGCCGGCCACCTCGCCCTCGCCGTTCAGTTCGGCAATGCCGCGCCGCGCCTCGGGTCCGATCTGGATACGCGCGACGTCGCCGAGCAACACCGGCGTGCCGGCATCGTTCGTGCGCAGCACGATGTTGCGGAAGTCGTCGAGCGAGTGCAGATAACCCGACGAGCGGACCATGTACTCGGACTCGGCCAGCTCGACCACCGAGCCGCCCGACTCCTGGTTCGCGTTGCCGATCGCCTCCGCGACCGCGCTTTGCGTGATCCCATAAGCGCGCAACCGGTCCGGATCGAGCACGACCTGATACTGCCGCACCATGCCGCCGATGCTCGCCACCTCCGATACGTCCGGCACCGATTTCAGTTCGAACTTCAGAAACCAGTCGTTCAACGCTCGAAGCTGACCGAGATCGTGTTTGCCCGTTCGGTCGACCAGCGCATATTCATAGACCCAACCCACGCCCGTCGCATCGGGCCCGAGCGACACCGTCGCGCCCGGCGGCAAACGGCTCTGCACCTGGTTCAGATATTCGAGCACGCGCGAGCGGGCCCAGTACTGATCCGTTTTATCGTCGAACAGCACATAGACGAACGCATCGCCGAACGACGAATACGCACGGATCGCGGTGGCGCCCGGCACGCCGAGCAGCGTGGTCGTGAGCGGATACGTCACCTGGTCTTCGACGACTTGCGGCGCTTTGCCGGGATACGACGCCTTGATGATCACCTGGGTGTCGGACAGGTCCGGCAGCGCGTCGAGCGGCGTGTGGGTCAGCGAATAAACGCCCCACCCGGCGACGAGAACCGTCGCGAGCAGCACGAGAAAGCGGTTGTATATCGACCAGCGAATCAGGCGAGCAATCATTTCGCGCCTCCGGCCGGTTCGACCCGCGTCAACTGGTAACCGTTGTCGGATTGCCTGAACACGAAATGCACCGACTCGCCGACCTTCGCGTCCGCAAAGGCATCCGGCGACGGTTTGTCGAAGCTCATCGTCATCGCGCCCCAACCCAGCGCCGGCACCGGTTGATGCGAGAACGTGATGTCGTGGGCGGTGACTTTTTCGATCTTGCCGGTGGTTTCGTAGGTTGGCGCGGCGGCCGGTGTGGAACTCGCCATGGAAGCGGGCGCGGGCGCCGCGGGGCCTTCTAGCTTCGGCAACACCGATAGCAGGCTCGCTTCCGAGTCGATCAGGAACTGGCCCGATGCGACCACCTGCTGGCCTTCGGTCAACCCGCTCGTCACCTCGGTGGAGTCGCCGCTATCGTTGCCGACGGCGACCTCGACAGGTTGCAGGCGGCCATCGCCATTCCTGACGATCACGATCGAGCGCTTGCCGGTCGTGATGACCGCTTCGGACGGCACGAGCAACCGCGAGACCGGTTTGACTCCACTGACACGCACGCGCATCAACATGCCGGGCGTCAGCTTCAGGCCGGCGTTATCGATCTCGACGCGCGCTTGCAACGTGCGGCTGTCCGGCGTGATGCCCGGCAGGATTTCGCGGATGTGGCCGTTGAAATGCTGCGAGGCGTCGCCGGTAAAGGTTGCGTCGACCGTCATGCCGGGTCGCGCCTGCAACGCGAGCGACTCCGGTATTTCGACGATCAGCCACAGCTTCGACAGACCCGCGACCTTGGCGAGCGTTTGCCCCGGCGACACCATCGCGCCATCGCGCACGTTGAGTTCCGTCAGCACGCCGGCGTCCTGCGCGAATAGCGTCACATGGGTCTGCACGTTGCCGGTTCGGTCGAGGCTTGCGACGAGTCCGTCCGGAATCGACAGTGCCCGCATCCGTGCGCGTGCCGCGGCGAGCAAACCGGCATCCATGCCGCCGCGCCTGAGCGCCAGATACTCTTCCTGAGGCGACAACCAGTCGGGCACGAACAACGATGCAATCGGCGCGCCCTTCGCGACATGCTGCATCGGCGCACTTGCGTACAGGTGGTCGATATAGCCCGTGACGCGCGACTGGACGACCTGTGCCATCGACTCGTCGAATTGCGTGGTGCCGATCGCATCGAAACCTTCGGCGGTGTCGCGGCGCACCACTGTCGCGTAGCGGATGCCGAGGTTCTGTTGCAGCGTGGCGTCGACCTTGATGCCACCCGAGCCGCCCGAGCCTTCGTCCGCGAAGACCGGTTGCAACTGCATGTTCATGAACGGCGATTTGCCCGGCTTGTCGAAGTGCTGGTTCGGCACCATCGGGTCGTGCCAGTAGAGTACCTTGCGACCCGTCTTCGGATCGACGTTGTTGGCATTGTCGGCATTGTCGGCGGATGCCGATGGGTTCGCAGCCGACGCCATCGGTGCAACGCTTGCCGCACGACGGCTGCCGATCGCATAACCGGCGCCGAGCAATACCGCCGCGGCGAATACCGTAGCGACAGCGCGTACGATGAGTTTCTGATTCATGTTGTTCTCCTTACTCGCCGGAAGCCATGTCGGCCGGCAGCACCTGGTATTCGAGTTGCGCCCAGACGAGGGATGTTTCCCGTTCGAGGTTCAACACCTGGAGGTCCGCTTCGAGCTGTGTGTGGCGCGCATCCAGTGCGTCGGCGAGCGTGCCGGCACCCGAGCGGTACGCGGCGTTGGCCAGTTGCACTTTCTGTTCGGCCGCGGGAAGAACGCTCTGCCGCGCATTGGCGAGACGGGCCCGGCCGCTCGCGAGCTTCGCGCTCAGACTCTGGATATCGGCGACGACCTGGCGTTCGGTATCTTCGTAGACGAGTCGCGCCTGCGTACCCATCTCGGACTTCTGCTCGACGTCGCGGTCTTCGACACTGCGGCGGTGAATCGGCAACGGAATCGAAACGCCCACGGACACGTAATCCGGATACCGGCCACCGCTTTTGAAGTAGGTGACGCCCCAGGTCCAGTTCGGACTCCTGTTGCTGCGCGTGACGTCGGTGTCGGCATCGGCCAGCGAAATAGCCGAACGAGCCGCGATCAACGCAGGCTGCACCTGAGCAAGTTGCTCGACGCTCAAAGCGGACACGTTCGACTCGAGTTCCGGCGGCGTACCGTCGACGGCCAGCACGTTGCCCGCCGCGGTCCAGCGCGACAACGTAATCAACGCGGTCTTCTCGTCCTGCTGCGCGCCGATCAGTTCGTTGCGCGCGTTGCCGAGCGTGAGACTCGCCTGAGCGACATCGAGCGCGGCGCCTTTCGTGCCGCGATAGGACGCCTGTCTTGCGGCAAGCTCTTGCCCGAGGTGGTCGACCAGCGCCTGATTCAGCGCGACGGCCTGCTTTGCGTAGATCGCGTTCAGCCACGCCATTGCCGCTTGCTGACGAACCTCGGCGACTTTTTCAAGGTAGGTGGAACGATCGCGCTCCACCGCTCGACCGGCGAGCGTGGTCCGCAATCGGCGCTTTTCCGCCGACACCCATTCCTGCTGGATACCGACGCCGCGCATCGTAAAGTTGTCCTGCCCGATCGTGAACGCATCGGGTCCGTTGATGGGCAGATTCTGAAGGCTCAAATTCAGCGTGGGATTGGGCAGTTGCCCGGCTTTTGCGACCACGTCCGAAGTTCCGCGAACCGATGCTTGCGCGGCCTGAATGGAGGCCGAGCGGCTAGTGGCGATTTGCAGCGTTTCTTCAAGCGTCAAACCCGAGTTTTGGGCGTGCGCCGCGCGGCCGGCCAACAGGCCGAACGCGACAAGGACGGCGCATGAGCAAGCCCAGGCGCGCCGGGATGCCGGCGTGCCGATGATGGAAACCATGTTCTAACCTCGAATGGTCGAGCCGTGTATCACGCGAGCGGACACACGAACTCACGTCCCGAAGCGGGACGACATCACCGCGTAAAAGCGGTGAACCAGAACGATCGGGTTAGACGGACTGCGGAGGACGCCAGAGGCCATCCGGCTCGCGGATGGAGAGCGACTGTGCGTAATGGAAGCTGACTGGGACGAACGGGCCCGCGGGGCGCGTAACGGTGGGGGAAGCAACGGGGTGGTAAAGACTGCCCATCTGACACTGCGCGCCCATCTTGCAGAGCGGCGCTTTCGATTTGCCGTGCTCGCCGGGGGCGGCACTCATCGATTCGCAACCGGGCATGTCGGCCGACATGGCAACTGCGGCAGCCGCAGTTGCCATACCGTCGGTCATGGCCGACTGCATGGGACACACTCCAATCGTGCCGCTGGCTGCCAGCCCGCTCAGGGGCAGCATCGCACACAGCAGCAAAACGAGAAGTGTCCGCAAAACTTTCATTGTCGCGAGTATAGCGCAGCCTTTTTAATTGCTGCACATCGATCTGATGTCTCGACGAAGGCGCCGCGTCAGGTTGTTATAATTTTTTCTGGCCGAAGGAGACCCCACCTCGCGCACAGCGAGTCGACAGGCCGGCATAAATCCATTCGAATGGAATTTCAATGTCCCAACAGACCGCCGCGCCGAGTCCACCTCCTACCCTGTCCGGGCTCTTCTTCATTTTCAGCCGCATTGGCCTGACGAGTTTCGGTGGCGGCCTGAGCGGCTGGCTACTGCGCGAATTCGTGCAGGACCGCGACTGGATCAGCGAAGAAGACTTTCTGAACGGCCTTGCTATTTCGCAAGCGTTGCCGGGCATCAACGTCAAGAACATGGCGATATGGATCGGCCACCGGCTGCTCGGCTGGCGCGGCGCGCTACTGGCGGTAACCGGCATCATCGTGCCGCCCGCCATCGTCATCATCGTTCTCGGTACGCTCTTCAGCCATCTGCTGCGCTTTCCGATTGCCCACGTGCTGCTCGCCGGCGCGGCGGCCGCCGCGACCGGCCTGTCGCTGTCGATGGGCGTGACGACCGCGCGCCGCGTGCCGCGCAAGCTGCTGCCCATGCTGTTTCTCGCGGGCACCTTCGTCGCGGTCGGCGTGCTACGGCTGCCGCTGGTGTGGGTGGTGGTGGCCGCCGGCGGTCTGAGCGTGCTGGTCGAATACCTGAAACTGCGCAGCGCATAGACCATGTCCACGCGCGTTCTTCTACAGCTTGCGGCCGTTTTCGCACCACTGTCGCTCGTGACGATAGGCGGTGGCCAGGCGATCGTCGCGGACATTCAACGTCAGGTGGTCGACGTGCATGGCTGGCTCACGCATGCACAGTTCGCGTCGGACTTCGCGATTTCGCGGATGGCGCCCGGCCCCGGTTCGCTGCTCGCCACATTGATCGGCTGGCAAATCGCGGGCTTCTGGGGCGCCGTGGTCGCCACACTGGCGTTGCTTGCGCCCACCGGCATCCTGATCTACGGCGTGACGCACGTGTGGGCGCGTTATCAGGGCGCGGCGTGGCAGTTGGCGCTCGAACGCGGCCTGCGTCCCGTCGCTTCGGGGATGATTCTCGCGGCGGGCTGGGTCTTGTTGAAGTCGCTCGACGGAGGACTGCCCGCCAAGGCCATCGCGCTCGTTTCATTGGCCGTGTTGCTGGGCACGCGGATCAATCCGCTTCTGCTGCTGCTCGGCGGCGCATTGCTGTTGCTCGGGATCGGCGAACTCAACTTCGTGCTCCCGGCGATACTGCAAATGCATGTGGCGGGTTAGCGCTGCTTCAGCGCTTTTCTTTTCTCAAGACGCGGCCGCCTAATTTCACCTTGCCGTTTCCGTGCCGTGAGCGGCCCGGGCACGTCACACGCGTGCCAATCGTACCGGTACGGACCGGTCTATAACGATCTGAACGACAAGATCGGCAACATCTACGGCGTGATCATCGCGCCGGATCGCAAGGCGACGTACGCGGTGGTATCGGTGGGCGGATTCCCTGGAATGGGCAAGCATTAAAAGGCGACGAAACCGAAGAAGGTCAAAGCGGAATAAGCGTCGAAATAGGCGCTATTCACGTGCGCCGATTGCACGCAACGCATTTTGCGCGGCGAGATTGCCTTGGGAATGCGCCATCTGCAGCGCCGTTGCGCCACGTGCGTCGGCATGATTGGGATCGGCGCCACGTGCGGCCAACAGCGGGAGCATGTCAAAGCGGCCAAATAGCGCGGCAAACGACAACGCAGTTTCGCCTGCGTGGTTGGTTTGGTCGATTGCACATTGGGTGTCTAGCAACATGCGGGCGATCTTTTCTTCTCCCTTGAAAAGAGCGCCCATTAATGCTGTGTTGCCATTACGATCGCCCATGCATGCATCGGCATGTTCGTTCAGAAGGAAAGTTACCGCTTCCGGCTGATCGTCGTACGCCGCGAGGATTAGCGCCGTATAACCTTGCGGCGTGGTTCTGTCGACAGGATAGTGAGCATCGATCAGCGCCTGGAGAATGTCGATGCGACCGGCGCGAGCCGCGGCAAACCAATCGCTGTCGTATTGGCTGGCGTTGACTTCGGTGTAGGGCGACCGTTCGTGCTGTGTCGCCGATGCTGGAGGTAGTTGTGCCGAGGTGCAGCCGGAGACTAGCGCTGCAAACGTCAGCACATAACCGGCACATTTCATCACCCTAAGATTCGGGAAGATACGGCGCATGATGAGATCCTGTTGACCGGTGGCACGGATATGCGGCGCCTGCACGAATACAAGCATGTGCAAACGCCGCGCTACAGACTATTCGCTGAGACTCGCGGCCGCCGTTTGCACGCGAGACAGATCGGCGTGTGTCAGGTGTGCGAGACGCGTTCCGTAATCGGCATCGGCCTTGTAGAAGTACGACAGCATTGTGTACTTGTTGGCGTCGTTGGTGACGTGGTTCAAATCCGCACTCAGTGCTGTCACGAGATCGAGTTTGCCGGTCGCGGACAATGACCGGTAGTACTCGCCGGCCTGACGAAAGTCGAGCGTCTTGTGGATTGCGCGTTGCTGCGTCGAACCGGCGAGCGGCGTGCTGACGTACTTGTATTTCGGATCCTGCGACAGTTCGTGAAGCGTCGACGGTTCGTAGTTGACCTCGCCGTGGCGTCCACTGCTATTCATCGCGCCGTCCTGATTGTTGTTCTGCACCGGTGCGAGAGGGCGATTGATCGGCAACTGGTTGTAATTCACGCCAAGCCGATACGTTTGGGTGTCCGCATAGGCGAACAGCCGTCCTTGCAGCATCCGGTCTTCGGACGGTTCGATCCCCGGCACCATGCGTGACGGTGCAAAGGCGGACTCTTCAGTGGATTCGAAGTAGTTGTCAGGAATTCTGTCGAGAGTCAGTGTGCCGATCTTTCGTTCGGGAACGTCGGTCCAGACTTTGGTGTCGTCGAGCGCATCGTAGTCGAACTTATCCAGGTCTTGCGGATTGAGTACCTGAATGTACAGATCCCACTTCGGATCGTTGCCGGCCTTCAATGCGCCGTACAGATCGTTGGTCATCAGATTCCAGTCATTGCCGATCGATGCCGGAATGTCTTTTGGCCGAATGCCTTCAATTCCCTGCTGACTCTTCCAATGAAACTTCACGTAGTGGACGTCGCCGTTCGCATTGACCAGCTTGAAAGCGTGTACGCCATACCCGTCCATCTTCCGGTAGGAGTCCGGCATGCCTTCATCGGAGTACAGATGCGTAAGCATGCTGGTCGCTTCTGGCGTGTGCGCGAAGAAGTCGAACGCAAGATTGGCGTCCTGCACGCCGGTCACGGCACTCGGTTTGTTCGCGTGAACGAAATCCGGGAATTTGATTGCATCGCGAATAAAGAAGATTGGCCAGTTGATGCCGACAACATCCCAATTGCCTTGTTGGGTGTAGAACTTCACGGCGAAACCGCGAGGATCGCGTGCCTGTTCGGGCGAGCCACGATAGCCCATCACGCTTGAAAAGCGAACGAATACCGGCGTCTTCGTACCCGGCGTGAAGACTTGCGCAATACTGAGATCGGAGATGTCGGCGGTCGATACGAAATCGCCGAACGCGCCGGTGCCGCGCGCGTGGACTACACGTTCCGGAATACGTTCACGATCGAAGCGTTGCAGCTTTTCAACCAGTTGGGAGTCTTGTAGCAAAACGGGACCGGCAGGTCCAGCGGTCTGTGAATTCTGGTTATCGCCGACGGGAGATGCGTTATCGCGAGTCAGCTGTTGGGCGTGGGCGCCGATCATCATGGAGAGACCGGCACCTAGTGCTATCAGGTTGCGGGAGAATACGGGGGATTTGTTTCTCATTGGAATTCCTGGCATTGAAGCGCGGGCAATCGCGCGGAGTAGGGCTCGTGGCAAAGAATTGTCACGAACGTTATCCGTTTTGATAGAGCGAAGCCAATCGCAATCCCCAATCCCATTCATTAGAAAATACGATGACGCCCCCAATGCATTGAGAACATCGAAGCCATTGAATAAAGATAGACTTCGCGGGCAAAACGAAATGAGAGAGAAAGAAGGAAAGAAGGAGAGAGATGAAGTAAAAATCCGCGAATCCACGAACCATCAATACCGCACCACCATAATCAAAGCGCATGGCTTAGGATGAACCGTTCCGGCGAGCACGCAGTGCGAGGCGGGAAGTGACATGGCCTTGTCGCTCACGCGGAGTGCGCGACGACCCGGACGCTCCGGGGCCACTGCGGGTAACCAGCCGCTGATAACTTCCAGCACTGGCGGTGTGAGCGGCTTTCTTTGCTTACCTTTCTTTGCCGCGGCAAAGAAAGTAAGTGCCGCCCCGCACAGGGGCAACCCTGGCAAACCACAAAAAAATGAAAGAACCAAAAAAGAAAAAAACTCACCGGGTAACAAGCTCCAAAGGCGTCTCAATCACGGCAGACAACTCACTCTGCCGCCTCCCTTCACTAACAGCCTTCACCGCGACATCCACCCCAAACACCGCCTGCCGCTCGGCAAACTGATCAACACTGGCAAGAACCCTCCCATCGGCGATCAAAGGCCGAACCTCTTCCAGACAGTTATACCCAGTCACAAAAACCCCACCACTACGCCCCGCATCGCGAACCGCATCCACCGCACCCATCGCCATATTGTCATTCGCGCACATCAACGCGCGCAGTTGCGAATTCTGCGCAAGCATTCTGGAAGCGACATCACGCCCCTTCCCATACTCCCACTCCCCAGACCGCACAGCGACAACCCTCACTCCGGCAGCGTTCATCGCGTCACTAAACCCGACTGTGCGCTGCTGCGCATTTCGATCCGCGACATTGCCTTCTATGATTCCGACCTGATCACCTGCCTTCAGCTTGCTAGCCAGATAATTGCCGACCAGCATCGCGCCCTTACGATTATTCGGCCCCACAAACGGCACTGAAATATGCGCGTCATTCTGAGCGGCCTCATCGAGTGGATTATCGATCGTGATCATGATGATCCCCGCCTTGATCCCACGCGCGACCGCCGCCGTCAGCGCCCTGGAATCAGTCGGCGCAATAACGATCGCATTCATCCGCGCGTGGATCATGTCATCGACCATACGAATTTGCCCGGCCGGATCGGACTCGTTGGCCGTGCCGCGTATCGTCAGCACGAACTGCGATGCATAGTGCTTCTGATAGTTCTGCGCCGCGTTCGCCATCGCGACAGTGAACGGGTCCGCGATCGACTTCAATACGAGCGCGATCTTCGCCTGACCGCCCGCCGCCGCACTGACCCGCGACGTGCCGGCAACACTTGCCGCGACCAGCGTGCCGGCGACCAGCACGCGGCGGCGCATTCTCTGCGTCATCGACACTCTCTCCGTTGAGCCCAATCGGCGATTCCTCGCGTCATGTCCAATTCAAGCATGCATCACGGCGACGCCAGCACGTCCTGCTCGTCCGTGCGCGTCAACGACACTAAACGCGATGCAATCTCCTCGAACAACGGCCGCTTGCCCGGCTCTTCGCTCAAACATTGCGCCTGCAATTCGAACAGCTTCGACGCGATCTCCGTTTCGACGTCGAGCCCGTCGCAACGCTCGATCAATTCTTCCAGCAGACAACCATACGCTCGAACTTCGAGCTGCTGCAACGCGTGCCCCAATTCGCGATCGGCGGGCGCATAGAAAGACGCGGCGCCGAAATCGCCTAACAGCGCACGGCCTTCCCCGCACGTCAGGATATTGTGCGCGTACAGATCGCCATGCATCACGCCGCGCCGATGCAAATGACACGCGGCCGAAGCAATCCCGCCCGCAATGCGCAACGCAGAGGCCAGATCGAAACGAACTTCAGCGCGATAGATATCGCGCGTGCAAGACGCGAGACTCGGCGGCCCAGCCAGGTTGCGGAACTCCGGATCGATCAGTTCCATCACGAGACCATGCGTGCCCGCCGGATGATCCCGCACCTTGCCCACCACCGGAATCAGATTCGAATGATCGCCGCCGCGTATGCAGCCTGCCATCTCGCAGTCCGGCAGACCGTCGCTGGTCACCGCGCCTTTGAACAACTTGACGGCCACCGGCCGCGTCACGTCAGTCGCATGGCCGGCGAGCGCCGCGCGATAAATCACACCGGACGCGCCCTCGCCCAATTGCTGTTCGAGTGTCAATCGATCCCACTCGACATCCGTAATCGGCGTATCGACGAGTGCCGCGCTCTCCAGCGCCGCGCTGAACGGATTGCCCGCATACGCGAGCCACGAAAGACGCGGCAACCGTGGCAGCCACGCAGGCAATGCATCGAGCCGGTTAGCCGCAAGACGCAGCAATTCGAGCCGCGAGCACGCGGCCAATTCGTCAGGCAAGTTGCGCAAGCGGTTACCGGCCAGCATCAGCTTCTGCAGTTGCGTACAGGCGCCGATTTCCGCGGGCAGCGTCTCGATTTCGTTGTCGGTGAGCACCAGCCAGCGCAGTTGCGGCGGCAGCGCCCGGCCGGATACCGTGCGAATGCGGTTGGCCTTGAAACCCACCATGCTCAATTGCGAGCATTGGCCCAGCACCTCAGGCAGTTCCGTGAAGCGATTGTTCGACGCAAACAGGATGCGTAGTTTGCCGAGACGCGCGAGGTCGTCGGGCAGTGTCGACAGCGCATTGCCCGACAGATCGAGAATCTCCAGCGTGTCGGCCAGATCGAAAATTTCGCGCGGAAATTCGCTCAGTCCGCATGAGAGATTGAGTCGACGCGCGCCCGCGAGTTGTCC
This sequence comes from Paraburkholderia xenovorans, assembly GCF_046030735.1. Classification (GTDB taxonomy): domain Bacteria; phylum Pseudomonadota; class Gammaproteobacteria; order Burkholderiales; family Burkholderiaceae; genus Paraburkholderia; species Paraburkholderia xenovorans_A. The sequence continues at coordinate 140,206 of NZ_JAQQBV010000010.1, read as the reverse complement.
GGTCCGCAGTTGTTCGAGAGTGCTATTCACAGTGTAGAGAAGGGCTCCGGTGGCCGGTCAGAATCATGCAGAAGCCTCAATTCTACTGAGTCGCGCGTGGGCCGCAGCAAGTCAAGGGTTATCAGCCGTGCCGAAAGCGGCTAGCATGTCCGTCGAGCGGTGCGAAGGATGACACCGCAAGATCCGGACTGTCCCCGCCGATGCAGCGGATTAATGTATCAGACAGGGTGAGCTGTTTGCCGCGCGGTGCATGAACCCCGCTGGCGCATGCGTCCCTCGTCAACAAGTCAGGAGCAAGCACCATGACATACGCGTACAAATTGATGGCCTCGCCGGTCGGTCAATTGAAGCTCGTTGCAAAAAACGAAAGTCTCGCCGCCATTCTGTGGGAAAACGACAAACCGAACCGGGTGCGTCTGCCGGATATGGCGGAAGTTGCCGATAGCCCCGTCCTGCTCGAAGTCGAGCGGCAATTGAACGAGTATTTCGCCGGAACGAGAGACCGCTTCGACCTCGCGCTCGATTTTCAGGGCACGGAATTCCAGAAGAAAGTCTGGCATGCGCTACTGACGATCCCGTTCGGCGAAACCCGCAGCTATTCGGATATCGCCGCGCAGATCGGCAGCGCGAATGCGGTGCGCGCCGTGGGCGCGGCCAATGGCAGGAATCCGATTTCGATCGTCGCGCCGTGTCATCGCGTGATCGGTGCTTCGGGGGACTTGACCGGCTTTGCCGGTGGACTCGCCAACAAGATGTTCCTGTTGTCGCTCGAAGCGGGACAGACTTCGCTGGAAGCTGCCGCGCCGATGCACGCGGAAACGGCGCGACGTATCGAGCCGAAAGCGAAAACCGCGCGGCCTTTGCCGGGCCGCGGCACGCAAGCGTCGTTGTTCGGGGATCGGTCTTAACGCCCTTGCGCATGTCACTGTCAATGGCGAAGCTGGCGGCGTAAAGAGGCGCCGCCGGCCTCATCATCCGCGCGACAACCTTACTTCGCGCCGACCGGTTCCCACAACGTGCGGCCAAAAAACGTCAGCGTCCGATCCCATGCCTGCTGCGCCCACACCGGATCGTATTGCGTTCTGGAGATGCGGCCCGGGCCGACGGCGTCCTCGTTGGCGAACGCATGATGCGCGAGATAGCGATGAAACTCGACGTCGACCTTGCCTTCCGTCAGCTTGGTCTCCAACGCATCGACGATGTCGGCAGCGAAGAACTCGTCCTGCGTCGCCCAGTGCCCGAGGACCGGCACGGTGATTTTCGCGGGGTCGATATAGTCGAGCGGCGGAAAGCCGTACCACACCACGCCCGCCGACACTTCCGGCACGTTGCATAGCGCGAGCAACGTGAGCGCGCCGCCCATGCAATAACCGGTCACGCCGACTCGCGCCGAATGCTGCTTCAGATACTGCACGGCGCCGCGAATGTCCTGACCGGCGGCGTCGCCGAAATCGAGCTCGCCCAGCAGGTGGTTGGCCTCGGCTTCTTCAACGGTGCTTTTGCCGCGAAACAGGTCGGGCACCAGCGCCAGATAGCCGGCTTGCGCGTAGCGATCGGCCACGCCGCGAATCTGGTCGTTCAAGCCCCACCACTCCTGAATCACGACGATCGCCGGCGCGCCCTCGAGTTTCTCCGGCTTGGCCAGATAACCTTGCACGTCTTTGCCGTCAGGGCGGCGAAACGTAATCATCGATCCTTGTGCTTTGCTCATCGGGTGCTCCTCGGTTTGGACGAAACCACTAGCATAGCCTTCGGAGGGGAAATCCTGCTGGCGGCCCGGCGCATCATCGCGACGACGAATGCGCACCGCGACAGCCGTGATTTGCAGGGAGAGCGCCCAGCCAAAGCGCGAGTTTCGGCTGAAGCAGGGCGGTGCCGGAAGATCTCCGGTAACCTTCCCAATTTTCACCGGTCACCAGACGTCCTATATGAGGACGTCACAGCAGAGAAACTGGCTTTCTAGCGGGTAACACATCGTTCTACTGCCTAAAAAACGCGCTCAATTAAGGGATAACCCGTATAATGCACGACACAAGTCAGACAACTAGCCGACGCCAAACCCGACGCCAGATTGCCTGCACGCCACACCCGTTTCGTCCGCGCCCACCCTGAAAAAGCCCACTCCGCCCGCCCCGTGACGCCCACCACGACCGCCCTGCCTTTTCGTAACGCCCTCTTCGCGATGCTTGGCATCGGCCTCGTCAACATGCTGGTCGCACTCGACCAGACCGTCGTCAGCACCGCCTTGCCGTCGATCGTCGCCGAACTGCACGGCTTCGAGTATTACGCGTGGATTGCCAGCGCGTATTTGCTGGCGTCGGTGGTGACGGTTCCGGTGTTCGGACGTCTCGGCGACTATTTCGGCCGCAAGCGCTTCGTGATCGCCGCGGTGATCACTTTCACGGTTGCGTCCGTGCTGTGCGGCGTCGCAAACGACATGCTGTTTCTCGTGATTGCGCGCGGCCTGCAAGGCGTGGGCGGCGGGATGATGGTCGGCACCGCGTTCGCGTCGATCCCCGATCTGTTCCCCGATGCACGCGCGCGGGTTCGCTGGCAGGTGGTGATGGCGGCCGCTTACGGCATCGGCACCGCAGCAGGGCCGTCGCTCGGCGGCTGGATGAGCGAGCACTGGGGCTGGCGCTCGACCTTCCTGATCAATCTGCCGGTGGGCGGCGCCGCGCTCTATTTCATCTGGGCGCATCTGCCGATGTTTCGCCGTCCGCACGAAGGCGAGGTCAAGATCGACTGGCTGGGCGCGGCGCTCGTCGCCGGCGTGCTCGGCTGTTTGCAGGCCTTCATCGAGGCAGTGCCGAAAGACGGCCTCACGGCCGGCAACCTGGTGCTGGGCGCCTGCGTGGTGGCCGGCACCGTTGCGCTGCTGGTGTGCGAACGACGCGCGACGCACCCGATCATTCCGCTCGACCTGTTCAAGGACGCCCGACTCGTCACGCTGTTCATCCTCGGCTTTCTGTCCGGCTTCGTGATGTTCTCGCTGATCTTCTTCGCGCCGCTGCTGTTGCAGGGCGGCTTCGGATTGTCGCCACAGCAGGCCGGGCTGCTCGCCACGCCGATCGCAGCGTGCATTGCGCTCGGCAGCCTGCTGAATACGCGCATCGTGATTCACATGAAGAAGCCGACGCAGATCCTGTCGATCGGCTTTGGGTTGCTGCTGATCGCGTCGATCGCGCTGGCGTTTGCCGGGCCGCAAACGCCTCACCTATGGATCGAATTGCCGATGGGAGCGGTCGGCATCGGTCTCGGCTTCATCCTGAACAACCTCAATGTGTTCGGTCAGGAGATCGCCGGCCGCGAGCGTTTCGGCATCACGACCGCACTGCTGCAATCCACGCGCATGGTCGGCGGGATGCTGGGCACGAGCATTGTCGCGACCGTCGTCGCGCATCATTACCGCGATGTGGTCACGCGCACGATCAACGTGCTCGGCGCGCCCGCCGCGGCGCAATGGCGGCCGCGCTTCGTCGACCTGCGGATTCTGATCGACGAAGCGGCGCGCACGAAGTTGATCGCCGATATGAAGCCGTCAGGAATCGATCCGCTGGTGCTGATCGATACCGCACGCGATGCGCTGGTGCAGTCGATTCATATCGGCGTCTGGCTGACCGCGGTCGCCGCGCTCGCCGCCGCGTTGCTGGTGCAGCGGATCTCACACGTGGTGTTCAAGCGCGGCTGATCGAAGCGATGGTTCGAAGCTTCAGCGCACGAGACACGGGCGCTTGTTGTCGAACTTCCAGTTCGGAATCAGATATTGCATTGCGACGCCGTCGTCGCGCGCGCCGAGGCCGTATTGCTGATAGAGCGCGTGCGCTTTCTCGATCGCATCCATATCCAGCTCGACACCCAGGCCCGCGGCCTCCGGCACCTTCACCTTGCCGCCGACGATCTGCAGCGGATTGCTTGTCAGATGCTGGCCGTCCTGCCAGATCCAGTGCGTGTCGATCGCGGTGATCTTGCCCGGCGCGGCCGCGGCGACATGCGTGAACATCGCCAGCGAAATATCGAAGTGGTTGTTCGAATGCGAACCCCACGTGAGGCCCCACTCGTTGCACATCTGCGCGACGCGCACTGAACCCTGCATGGTCCAGAAGTGCGGATCGGCCAGCGGAATATCCACCGACTGCAACTGGATCGCGTGACCCATCTGACGCCAGTCCGTGGCGATCATGTTGGTCGCCGTCGGCAGGCCGGTGGCGCGGCGGAACTCCGCCATCACCTCGCGACCCGAATAGCCGTTCTCCGCGCCGCACGGGTCTTCGGCATACGCGAGCACGTCGTGCTGGTCGCGGCATAGGCGCACCGCTTCCGCGAGCGACCACGCGCCGTTCGGGTCGAGCGTCACGCGTGCGTGCGGGAAGCGCTCGGCCAATGCGGTGACCGCCTCGATTTCCGCGTCGCCGGCCAGTACGCCGCCCTTGAGCTTGAAATCGTTGAAGCCGTAACGCGCCTGCGCGGCTTCGGCGAGACGCACCACCGCTTCGGGCGTCATCGCTTCTTCAGTGCGCACGCGCTCCCAGTCGTCGCGCCCTTCCGCACCGCTCGCATACGGCAGGTCGGTTTGCTTGCGGTCGCCGATATAGAACAGATAGCCGAGCATGTCGACTTCGTCGCGCTGCTGGCCTTCGCCGAGCAGCGCCGCCACCGGCACGCCCAGGTGCTGGCCGAGCAGATCGAGCAGCGCGGCTTCGAGCGCGGTCACCGCGTGAATCGTCGTGCGCAGATCGAAGGTTTGCAGCCCGCGGCCGCCCGCGTCGCGATCGGCGAACTGCGTGCGCACTTTGTTCAGCACCGCTTGCAGATTGCCGATCGACTGGCCCACGACGAGTGCGCGCGCATCGTCGATCGTCTTGCGGATGCTCTCGCCGCCCGGCACTTCGCCGACGCCCGTATGCCCCGCGCTGTCGCGCAGAATCACGATGTTGCGCGTGAAGAACGGACCGTGCGCGCCGCTCAGATTCATCAGCATGCTGTCACGGCCGGCGACGGGCACGACGCGCAGTTCGGTGACGATCGGCGTGGCGTTCGGGTTGGCGTTGGCGTTCGGATGGACAGTATTCGTGGACATGATAGTGAGGCCTGTTGAGTGACGAGCGAGCCGCGTGACGGCGTGGTTCATGAATATCGATCGGCGCAGTCGGTATCAATGCGCTTTGCTGTGCAACGTGTCCGGCAGCGCGTCATGGTTCGTGCGCCGGTTGCGGGTCAGGAAGCCCGCTGCGGCCGCGATCAGCGAAGCCACGCCGAGCCCGTAGAGACCGCCGGTAATCGAGCCGGTGTGCTGCTGCAGATAACCGAACGCAGCCGGCGCGAAGAAGCCGCCGAGATTGCCCACCGAATTGATCAACGCGATCACCGCCGCCGCTACGCGTGCATCCAGATAACCTTGCGGAATCGGCCAGAACAGCGAGGCCGCCGCCTTGAAGCCGATCGCCGAAAAACAGATCGCGACGAACGACAGCACCGGATTGCCCGACGTCGACGCAAACAGCCCGCACGCGGCGATGACCAGCGCCGCCGCGAGCCATGCCTGCTGAAAGCGCCATTTCGCCGACAGCACCGCGAAACAGTACATCGCGACCATCGCGATGAGCCAGGGAATCGTGTTGAACAGGCCGACCTGGAAATCGGACAGCCCGCCCATCTTGCGGATGATCGTGGGCAGCCAGAAGGTGGCCGCGTAGATCGTCAACTGAATCGCGAAATAGAGGAAGCAGAACAGCAGGATCTGCGGGTCTTTCAGCAGCCTGGCCGCGGGCAGATGCGCGCCGCCCTGCGCATCGCGCTCGGCCTGCTCGGCGGCGATCGAGCTTTCCAGAACGTCTTGTTCCTCTGCCGTCAGCCACGATGCGTCTCGAATCCGCGACTTCAGCAACATCCAGCTCACGCCGCACAGCACGATCGAAAACGCGCCTTCGATCAGGAACATCCACTGCCAGCCGTGCAGGCCGAAACCGCGAATCGACAGCAGGCTGCCGGTGATCGGCCCGGACAGCACCGACGCGAGCGCCGAGCCGCTGAGAAACACCGCGACCGCCTTGCCGCGCTCCTTCTGCGGCAGCCATTGGACGAAGTAAAACACCACGCCCGGAAAGAAGCCTGCTTCGGCGACACCCAGCAGGAATCGCAGCACATAGAACGACGTGTCGTTCCACACGAACGCCATCGCGCCCGCGACCAGTCCCCACGTGCCCATGATGCGGGTGAGCCACGCACGCGCCCCGTACTTCTGCATCAACACGTTCGACGGCACCTCGAACAGCGCATAGCCGACGAAGAACAGGCCGCTTCCCAACCCATAGGCGGCGGCGCCGATGCCCAGATCCGCCTGCATGTGCGAATTGACGAAGCCGACGTTCACGCGGTCGATGTAGTTGGCGATGAACATGATCAGGAACAGCGGCAGCACATGCCGCTTGACCTTCGAGACCGCGGATTCGAGCGGGTCGATCGCGGGAGTGAGAGCGGACGTCAAGGTTGTCTCCAGTTGCGGCCGGTTTCGGCGGCCCGATCGGGTGCCGCGCGGCGCATGTCAAGCTGGCCGTCCGACTGCACCGAAACGCGTGATACGTTGTCTGACGACAGTCTACTTTTTGCCGCCAAGGATGCCAATGTGGTGTTTACCCTTCCCTGCTTTAGACAATAACGGCAGGCATGATGGCTCTCCTGGACGGCCAATGACGCAACACATCCTAAACCGAAACAAGACGTCTGATGACTCACTGAATTGTGATGGTCGCGAGAATCTCCGACGCGCTATGATGGCTGGCATCGAGATGTCTGATCACGTCTGTCGCGCCCGCCCCATGTGTCATTCTTTAGCCGAAGAACAACCGATAAGCCGTAGAAATGAGTAGCCTGACTGAGAAGGTAGTGGCCACCCTGTCCGATGAAATCCGGCGCGGCGCATGGCGGCCCGGCGACCGGATTCCCACCGAAATCGAAATGATGAAGCAGCTCTCAGTGAGCCGCTCGGTGGTTCGCGAGGCGATTTCGCGGCTGCAGGCGGCGAAGGTGGTCGAGACCCGTCACGGCATCGGTACCTTCGTGTTGACGCCGGCCACCGAACAGCCGATGCAATTGCCGAGCGCGGATCTGTCCAGCATGCTGGACGTGATGGCGATCATCGAATTCCGTATCGATGTCGAGGCTGCGTCGGCGGCCCTCGCGGCGGCGAGACGCACCGAGCAGAACCTCAAGCAGATGCGCGGCGCGCTCGAGCGTTTTGCTTCGGAGCTGGAACGCGGCAATACCGATGTGGCCGCGCACGACGTCGAGTTTCATCTGCAGATCGCGCGCGCCAGCGGCAATCGTTATTTCTTCGACGTCCTGAGCCAGCTCGGCCGCGCGGTGAGTCCGCGCACGCGGCTCGGCAGTGCCGAAATCGCCGAACTCGATCACGTGGAATTGTTACGCAACGTGCTCAACGAGCACCAGTTGATCTATCGCGCGATCGAGCGTCGCGATCCGGACGATGCACGCGCCGCGATGCGCATGCATCTGAGCAACAGCCGTGAGCGGCTGCGCCGCGCGCACGATCAGGGGAAGGCGGGGCCGGGCTGAGCTTTACGGTTTTTCTGCAACCGCCACTGCCCCTGCGACCGCGCCGGTCCGTTCGAACGCAGCGCCCTCGCATGACCTCACGGCGCGGCGACCTCCAGATTCATCAACGCCGAACTCAACGATTTTCCATGCGCGTCGAGCGCGAGCGAACGCGTGACGCCACCACCGAGCGCATTGCCGAGCACGAAATTGAAAGCGGCGATTCCAGGCAACTCATAGCGCACCACATCGCCGTGCACGACATCGCGCAAATGCGCCTTGACGCGCTGCGACGTCAGCACCGCACGCAGATGCTCGTAATGCTGCGCGTCATGGCAGATCACGGAGATATTCAGCGTGTTGCCTTTGTCCCCGGTACGCGAGTGAGCCAGTTCACGGAGTTTCATCTCAAGCCTCCACCAGAGTGAACGACGGCCGCGCGCATTCGCGCGGCAGCAATACCGACTGCACCGCGACCACTTCGCGCGCCGCCTTCGTCACGCCGCCACCGCCCGCCGGGCCGTTGGTGTACAGCGTTTCCACTTCGTTGCCGATCCGCACCGCTTCTGCGAGCGACGCCGTGCGCCCCGCCACGCGCGCGCGCACCTCATGAGGTTCGGTGTGGTCGGCCGCCGCTGTCTCGCCGTGCAACGCGTTCACGCCGATCAGATCGAAGCGCAATTCACGCGTGTCGACGCCTGTCAGCGCGAGCCGTTCGCGAACGATCTCGAGCGCGAGCCGGCCACGCGCCAGCGCACCGGGGCCGCCGTATGAAATCTGCCCTTCGCCGATATAGCCGTCGAAATACGCGACCGACGTTTTCAGCGTTGCCGTGCGCGGCGTGCCGCGTCCGCCGCTGACGCGCACGCGATCGGACGCTTCCCGTTCGACCCGCACCTGCGTGAAATCGGCGACCACGTCCGGCTGCAAATAGCGCCGCGGATCGTGAATCTCGTACAACAGTTGCTCCTTGCAGGTCGCTTCGGTCACGCATCCGCCAGCGCGTTCGAGCTTGGTGATCACCACCGATCCGTCCTGCGCGACCTCGCCGATCGGAAAACCGAGCCGCGCGAGATCGGGAACGTCCTTGAAGCCCGGATCGGCGAAGTAGCCCCCGGTGATCTGTCCCGCGCATTCGAGCAGATGCCCGACCACGGTCGCCTGACCGAGCGTGTCCCAATCGTCCATGCGCCAGCCGAATTCGTGGATCAACGGCGCCGCGAACAGCGACGGATCGGCGACCCGTCCGGTGAGCACGATCTGCGCGCCGGCCGCGAGCGCGTCGACAATCGCCGTCGCGCCGAGATAGGCATTCGCGGAAACCAGCCGGTCGCGATACGACGCCACGCTCTCCCCGGATTCCTCGAAGCGGAAATCGCCTTGCAGCACGACGTCGAGTACGTCGTCGCCGGTCACCGCCGCGATCTTCACGCCTCCCAGGCCGAGTTCGCGCGCGATTTCAGCGGTCTTGCGCGCCGCCGCCAGCGGGTTCGCCGCGCCCATGTTCGACACGATCCGCACACCGTTGCGGATCGCCGCGGGCAGCACCGCTTTCATCCGCGTTTCGAGCAACGGGTCGTAACCGAGTTCGGCGTCCCGGCTGCGCGCCTGTTGCGCGATCGCGATGGTGCGCTCGGCGAGACACTCGAACACGAGGTAATCGAGTTGACCGTGCTCCGCCAGTTCGACCGCGGGCTCGACGCGGTCGCCCGAATAACCGGCGCCCGCACCGATACGTACGGTCTGCGTGCTGCGTTGAGATTGAGTGGTTGTCATGCGGGTCGCGTCCATTCAGTCAAACCAGGAGACTCACAACGAGAATATCCCCAGCACGACGCACGCGATCGTCATCACGATCGACGCGCCGAACAGCAGGGGGAAGGTAAATTTCTGGTGATCGGCGAGATCGATCCCGCACAGGCCGACCACGAGAAACGTGGCGGGCGTGAGCGGACTGACCGGAAAACCGGTGGTCATCTGGCCGAGCAGCGCAGCCTGGCCGACATGCACCGCGGGCACGCCGAGCTGGCCGGCCACTTCGGCGATCACCGGCAGCACGCCGAAATAGAACGAGTCGGGGTCGAACAGCATGCTGAGCGGCATCGACACCAGTCCGAGCGCGACGGGAATATGGCTCGCCATCGCCGGCGGCACGAAGCCGACCGCGGCCTGCGCCATCGCCTTCAGCATGCCGCTGCCCTGCATCACGCCGGTGAACACGCCGGCCGCGAGCAGGATGCCGGCCATCATCAGCGCGGCGCGCGCGTGCGCGTCGATACGCTTTCTCTGCATGTCCACGTTCGGATAGTTCACCATCAGCGCGACGCACAAGCCGACCATGAACATGATCGCCGGCGGAATCTTCTCGCCCATCACCACCATCGTGCCGAGCACGACCAGCGTCAGCACGATGTTGAACCAGAAATTCCGCGGGCGGCGCAGCGCCTGTTCTTCCGCCGTCAGTTCGCGTTTGGGCATCGGCACGGCGCCGCTCGCGGCCGTGAGGCCGAGGCGCTTTTCCTCGCGCCGCCCGAGCCAGAACGCCATGCCGAACACGAACACGAGGCCGACGATCTGCACCGGAATCAGCGGATTGAACAACGCCGAAATCGGCAGATGCAGCGACGCCGACGCGCGGATCATCGGCCCGGTCCACGGCAGAAAGTTGATGCCCGCCGCCATCGAAACAGCCGCCGCCAGCACGCGCCGGTCCATCTTCAGGCGGTCGTAGAGCGGTAGCATCGCGGGAATCGTGACGAGAAAGCAGACCGCGCCGGAGCCGTCGAGGTGAATCAGCAGCGCGAGCAGCGTGGTGCCCATCACGATGCGCGTGGGACGCGTGCCGACGGCGCGCAGGATGCGGTCGATGATCGGATCGAGCGTGCCGGCGTCGGTGATCGTGCCGAAGTACAGGATCGCGAACACGAACATGCCGACCACGGGCGCAAGACTCTTGAGCCCGTCGATCACGAATTTGCTTGTCTGAAAACCGAATCCGCCGAGCAGCGACGCCGCGATCGGCACGATGATGAGCGCCACCAGCGGCGACATCCGCTTCGACAGAATCGCGCCTAGCAGCACGACGATGGTGGCCAGCCCCAGCAATGGCAGCATGTGCTTGTCTCCGAGATTGTCTTTTATTGAGATGAAGCGTAAGTTCGGGGCACCGATAAATCAATTGAAATGAATTGATAGCAGCTATCACGAACTATTATGGATCTGAATCTGAGGGACATTCGCGCGTTCATCGCGGTCGCGCAAACGGGCAGCTTCACGCGCGCGGCGTCGCGGCTGCATCTGTCGCAGCCGGCGTTGACGGTGCAGATTCGCCGGCTCGAAGAGACGGTCGGCGTGCGGCTGTTCGATCGCAATAGCCGCAATGTCGCGTTGACGCCGACCGGCCGCGATCTGCTGCCGGTGCTGCAAAAGTCGCTGCACGACATGGAGCACGTGCTGATCGATGCACGCGCGCTCGGCGACGGAACCAGCGGCACGGTGCGCATCGCGTGTCTGCCGACCTTCGCGGCCAGCGTGTTGCCCGAGCTCGTGCAGGAGCTGAAGAAAACCGTGCCGCGAGTGAGCTTTCACTTACGCGACGTGGTCGCGAGCATGGTCAACACGCTGGTGCGCAACGAGGAAGTCGATATCGGCCTGACCGGCGGCGAGTTGGACGAGGCCGGCTTCGACGTGCTGCATGCGGGGCTCGACCGACTGGTGGCGGTGTTTCCGAAACGCCATCCGCTCGCGCGCCGCAAGCGTCTCACGCTCGCCGATCTGGCCGCCGTGCCGCTGGTGTTGACCGCACCCGGCACGAGCGTGCGCGCTGTCGTGGATCGCGCATTTGCGGACGCGCGCTCGGTGCCGGAGATCGCCTGCGAGCCGACTTACATGATGAGCGCGGTCGCGATGGCGCGCGCCGGACTCGGCGTCACGATTCTGCCGGCCTCCGCGCGCGAGGTCCGGGCAGAACCGGAACTGGTGGTTCGTCCGATCGACGACCCGGCGTTCACTCGACCTGTGGCGCTCATCAAGAAACGCGGCAGAACCTTACCGCCGGTAACGGAAACTTTTATTCAAATGCTAATGGGTAAACTCGGCGCCTGACGAAAACCTATATTCGCGCCACTACTATTAAATGAGTTGTAGGCTAGCTTTCAATTTCAAACAGCGGTTAATTAACCTCTTTATTTCTCCGTTTAATAATTCAACGCTTCGCGTTAATATGATCGCGCCCGCGATGTGGCATTCGCGGTTGCGACATTTATATGACACCGCGCGGGCATTTCCATTTCTTTCGAAAAGCAAACAACGATAATGAGTCAATTTCGAATACTCCTTGGCATGGCATTGCTGAGTACAGCCGCGTCGGCCTACGCGGCGCTCGGATCGGCACCGACTTACCCCGTGACGGCGAGCAGCACCAGTGCCGGCGCGGCGACCCAAACGGCGTTAGTCGCGCGTTTTGCCGCGAGCAATGCGGCGGCCCCGAGCTACACCGTCAGTCAGACGACGCTCCCGTCGGGACTGGTCGTCAACGAATACATCACGACCGGGAACACCGTGTTCGCGCTGAGCTGGGAAGGCCCGGCCATGCCTCAGCTCAAGACGCTGCTCGGCACCTACTTCCCTTCCTACGTCGCGGGCGTGAACGCCGCGCACGCCGCACAAGGCGGCGGCTACGGACCGGCCGTGGTCAACCAGTCGGCCCTCGTGGTGGAAACGGGCGGCCACATGGGCGCGTTCGTGGGACGGGCTTATCTGCCCCAGGCGCTGCCGCAAGGCCTGAACGCCGACGACATCAAGTAATCCAGTAAAACCAAACGAGAGAATAAAAGTGCGCAAAATCGCATGGATTTTTGCCGTAACGCTCGGCCTGACTTTGGCTGGATGCGGCGGGGGTGGTGGTTCGAGCAACTCAGCAACGGCTTCCAGCCAGTCGGGTGGCGGCAATCAGGTGGCGCCGCCGGTCAACCAGAACGTATCCAACGTGCTCGCCGCCGACGCGAGCGCCGTGCCGACCTCGTCGCTGGCGACCAACACGGTGCCCGTCACGGTGTCCGCGACCGGCATCCTGAATCAGCCGATGACCAGCGTGCAGATCTGCACGCCCGGCAGCAATGGCGTGAACAATTGCTCGACCATTCCGAATGTGATCGTCGACACGGGCTCGTACGGGCTGCGGCTGTTCCGGTCGGTGATTCCGAACGCGACCTTCAATACGCTGGTAGCTGAAAAAGACACCAACAACCAGACCCTCGCCGAATGCGCGGTGTTCGGCAGCGGCTTCGGCTGGGGCACCGTCTATCAGGCAGACGTCAAGCTCTCGTCCGAAGTGGCGCAGAACCTGCCGATTCACGTGCTGGCGGATCCGGCGCTGAGCACCGCCGCGCCGACCGCGTGCCAGAACGGCACCGCGCTGACCACGCCGGCAGCCATGGGCGCGAACGGCATTCTCGGGATCGGCGCGAGCCCGACGGATTGCCCGTCGTGCACCCTCATTTCCAACCCGTCCTTCTATTACACGAACGCCGGTACGGTCACGACGGTTACCGCCAGCCAGCTGGTGGCCAACCCGGTTTCCAAATTCGTCACCGACAACAACGGCGTGATCCTGGAAATGGCGCAGGTCTCCGATAGCGGCAGCCCGACGGGAAGCGGAACGCTCGTGTTCGGCATCGATACCCAGAGCAACAACGCGCTGGCCGGTACGAACGCCACGCTGATCAGGACGGATAGCAGCGGCACTTTCACGTCCACCTTCAACGGCGCGACGCAGCGTAATACGTTCTTCGATTCCGGGTCGACCGAGCTGTTCTTCGCGGACTCGACGATTCCGCACGCGAGTTCCGGCTTCTACGTGCCCACGTCGCCGGTAGGCCGCACCGCGACGCTGACGACGATCAGCCCTTCGACCGCCACCTTCGGCTTCAATATCGCGAACGCCACGGTCGTGACCGCGGGCGGGAACACGGCGTTCAACAATCTCGGGGTCTTTTCGGGCGGACAGCTCGACCTCGGCATACCGGCCTTCTACGGACGCCACGTGTACTACGGTATTACGGGCACGACGTCCACGGGCGGCGGCACGGGACCGTACGTCGCTTATACGTCCAGTTAATCGCGGCTGTCTGATTCACGGAATGGATATCCGCCATAGCGCGGATATCCATTCAAAAAAATTACACATTCACCCTTAAGTTCTTTATTTTCCTGCCGATATGGGTGCTGGGGCGTAAAGCGATTAATTCGCTCGCCGGACTCTTCACCCATTGAAAAAGAAAATGAAGACCAAATTCAGCCGGCGCACAGTCGCCGGCTTATTCGCACTGTGTCTCAGCGCATGTGCGCACAATCCCGCTGCGCCCACCACGGCCGCGCATGCAGGCTCGCAAGCGGCGCCAGCCGCGGACGTCAACGCAGCGCTTGCGCCGGACGTGCTCGCAACCTGTCAACGCGCGTCGACTGAAACCGTTGCCGGTCATTTCGCCGAGGCGGTCCGCCTCACCAACGCCTGTCTCGCGTCGCCCAATCTGCCGGTTCCAATGCGCGTGTTCGCGCTGCAACGCCTGACGCTGCTCGACATGACGCTGCACGACGAGCGCAGCGCGCTCGATGCGCAACTGGCCGCGATCGAACTCACGTCTGAGCCGAAGGATCTGCAACTGCTGCTGCTCGCACACCTGTACGAGATCAATCAGCGCGGCGACGAAAGCCTGGCGACGCTGGAACGGATACGGACCCGGCACGACGCAGCCCACGACCTCGATTGGCAAGTAGGCGGCCCTTACTATCTGCAGCGTGGCGCGACGCTGGCGCTGCTCGGCCGCAATCAGGACGCCATCGCCGCGCTCAACCGTGCCGTCGAGCTGCAACCGGCCAGCGCGGACGCCTACTACAGACGTGCGCAGGCGCGCGAAGCATCCGGCGATGCGGCGGGTGCACGCGTGGACTACACGCAATTCGCTCGCTGGGCACTCGATCTCGCGATCGACGCGCCGAAGCGCGCCAAACTGACGTCGCTCGGCATCGATCCGGCCGTCGAGCGCCGCCATCCGTTCGGCAGCGCGAATCCGCTGCGCGACCTGGCCGTTCAATCGCTCGACAAGGGACGCGAAGCGCTCAAAACCGCGTCGACGCCGCAGGCGAAAGCCGCGGCCTACAGCGACATTGCTGCGTTCTCCGACAACCTCGATCATCACACCGACGCGCTCGCCGCCATCGACAAAGCGATTGCCCTCGCACCGGACGACATCGACTATCCGCAATCGAAAGTCACGACGCTGGTCGCGCTGAATCGCCTCGACGCCGCGCTCGCACTGGCGGCGCCGCTGCGTCAGCAGGCGCGTGACAAGGCGGCCGGCGCGGCAAAGCCGGGCGCCGTCTACGCCGCTTATAGCGAGGTCTACAGTTCGGTGGCGGAAGCCTATATGCAGCAGGGCAAATGGGCGGAAGCGATCGACGCGCTGACCGACAACGCGAAAGGCGCGGACCAGAGCGACCAGGACTACATGGCCACGCTCTATCTGTACGTACGGGCCAGAAGCGCGGGCGCGGCGCCTGCCAGCAAGTTCTTCGACGATTACATCCAGCACAACGCGCAGCCCGCATTCGGCAATTATCGCCGCTGGTTGCTGCTGTACATGCAAGGCCGCGCAACGCCCGACCAGGTGTACGTGCAACTCACCGTGCTCCCGAGTCCGCTCGCCATCCAGAATGGGCTCGCCGAAATCTGGTTCATGGCCGCGGCCTATCAGCGCTACGTGAAACACGACAACTCTGCGGCCGATGCCTACGTGAAACGCCTGAACGATCTTCAGCCCTACGGCACGCACGAGTGGTCGATGGCCCAGCGAGGCGGTGCGTGACAGTGATCCACTTGGCTTCACCGCGGCGTTCGGCGCCGCGACTGTCGACGTTGCATGCGCTTCTTGCTTCGCTGGCCCTGACGGCTTCGGTCGTCGCGCCGATGCCCGCGAGCGCGCTGCCGGCCCTGGCGCAACGCGCCGCCGCCGAGCCGTTGCATGTGTCGGCGAATCCGGCGGCCGCGCCGTTCAGCGATCCGACCACGCCTTGCGTGCTGCGCTTCGTCGCGGGTCAGCAGTGGGCCTTCTCGCCGCTCGTGAAAACCGCGCAACAGCTCGCCGCGTGTCGCGCCGAAGCCGCCGCGGGCAATCTCGACGCGCGCGTCGTCTATGGGCAGATGCGCCTGTTCGGCTTCCAGATGCGTCCCGACGATGCCGGCCTCGCGATCCTTCAGCAGGCCGCGGTGGACGGCTCGCCGGCCGCGCAGCGCGTGGTCGGCGCGCTGTATCACAACGGCACGCGCGTGCCGAAAGACTATGCGGCCGCGCGCCGCTGGCTGGCGCTCGGCGCCGCGAACGGCGACGGTGCCGCAGCCGACACGCTCGGCCTGATGGAATACAACGGCGAAGGCGCCGCGGTCGACTATGCGGCGGCCTACGCGGCATTCGTACGCTCCGCGCAGAACGGCGACCCGCACGGCGCGACCAACGCCGGTCAACTGCTGATGGGCGGCAAACCGGGCATCCCGAAAGACGTCAATACCGGCATGGGCTGGATCATCCAGGGCGCGAAGGGCGGCGACCCCGATGCGGAGTTTCTGCTCGGCGTCTCGCTGTTGCGCGGCCTGGGCGTCACGAAAGACGCGCATAACGCGGCCGGCTGGCTCAGCGCGGCCGTCGCGCAAGGTCATCTCGAAGCGCATGCCGCGCTCGCCGATCTGTATCTGTTCGGCGCGGGCGTCCCACGCGACGAACGGCGCGGTTTCGCGCTGATGTCGAAGGCCGCGCGCAACGGCTCGATCTACGCGCAGCGCCGGCTCGGCGAACTGTACGCGAGCGGCGCCGGCACCGCGCGGGATGCGGCGCTTGCGCGCGTCTGGCATCGCAAGGCCGCGCTCGAAGGCGACCCGACCGCGCAGTTCGAACTGGCCGTCGAGTACCGGCTCGGGCTGGGCGGCCCCGTGGATCTGGAAACAGCGATCGGCTGGATGCGCGGCGCGGCTCAGGCCGGCGTCGCATCGGCGCAGAACGACCTCGGCACGATGCTTCAGCGTGGCGAAGGCGAACCACGCAATCTCGCGGAAGCGAAGCAGTGGTACGAACGGGCGCACGCGCAGGGTCTCGGCGTCGCGTCGTTCAATCTGGCCGCGCTCGCCGACACCGGACTGGGCGTGCCGAAAGACAAGGCGCTCGCGTTGCAGCTCGCGCGCAGCGGCGCCGAACGCGGTTACGCGCCCGCCGCGCTGATGGTCGGCCGGCTGCTGTACAACGGCGAGGGCGTGCCGGTCGACAAAACCCAGGCGCTCAGCTGGTATCGCAAGGCGGCGGATCTCGGGAATGTGGAAGGCGAACGCGTGATCGGCTGGCAATACCTGTACGGCACGACAATCCCACGCGACGAACCGCTCGGCCAGCACTACCTCGA
Source organism: Paraburkholderia xenovorans (assembly GCF_046030735.1). Lineage (GTDB taxonomy): Bacteria > Pseudomonadota > Gammaproteobacteria > Burkholderiales > Burkholderiaceae > Paraburkholderia > Paraburkholderia xenovorans_A. The sequence continues at coordinate 123,205 of NZ_JAQQBV010000010.1, read as the reverse complement.
ACTCGCCGCGCGCACCGGCGATCCGCAGGCGCAGACGATGCTCGGGCTGTACCTGCTGCAGGCGTCCTCGGCGGCCAGCAAGGACAGCGGCCGGGAATGGCTGGTGAAGGCGGCCGCGCAGAAGTACGCGCCGGCCTATAGCGCGATGGGCTCCGTCTACTCGCGCGGCAACGGCACGACGCCCGACCAGGCGAGCGCGATCAAATGGTTCACGCGCGGCGCGGAGTCGAACGATCTCGTATCGCAGCGCGTGCTGTGTCTCGCGTACGCCAACGGCTCGGGGGTGAGCGCCGACGTGGGGATGGCGCAGCGCTGGTGCCGCAGCGCCGCGCAGGCGGGCGACCCGTTCGCGATGCGCCAGCTGGCCGTCGGCATTTCAGCCGACAAGGAGCCGTCGGCCCGCGAGCGCGTCTACTGGCAATGGCGTCTTGCGAAGGACGGCGATCCGGTCTACCAGTCGATGCTCGGCGACTCCTACGACGAAGGCAACGGCGTCGCGGCCGATTTCGACGCGGCAATGTACTGGTTCCGCAGCGCCGCGGATCGAGGCAACCGCTCGGCGCAGGCCTCGCTCGCGTGGCATCTGTTCACCGGGCTCGGCGGCGCGCAGGACGATCAGCAGGCGTTCGATTGGGCGAACCGCGCGTCTGCCAGCCATGCGTCGGCGATGGAAATGCTCGGCGAGGCTTATTTGTCCGGGCGCGGCGTCGCGCCGGACGTGAACCTCGCGCGCGACTGGTTCCGCAAGGCTGCGGCCGCCGGGTCCGGCGAAGCGGCTAGCCGTCTTGCGAACTTGTACGAGACCGGCAACGGCGTGCCGCGCGACGACGCGCAGGCGCTCAGCTGGCATCGCAAGGCGGCGGCGTTGGGTTGCGATGCGTCGGTTATCGCGCTCGCACTGCGAGCCCAGGCGTCCGGCGATACGCAGATGCTCAATGCGCGTTGGGCGCGCTGGCTGGCGACGGACCAGGGCGCTGCGGGGTCGGGCGGCGGCGCTGCGCAAGCGGCATCGGCTTCGGCATCTGCGCTCGTCGGCGATCGTGAAGCAGCGTGGGACGGCCTTTCCGCACTCAGCGAAGCGCTGCAGGGCGACCCGTTGCGCCAGTATGAAACCGGCATCCGCTACCTGACCGGCGACGGTCTGCCGCGCGACCCCGCGTTGGGCGACGCGTGGCTTCGGCGCGCGCTGGCCGCGTTCGCAGCAACGCCCGGCCTGAGCGTCTATGCCGACGCGGCACGGGTGGTCGAAACGCGAATCGCCGCGCAGTTGACCGAGCCCGAGCGACAACGCGCGCAGCAGGTAACGGCCAATCTGCTCGCGACCGTGCCTGGCAGCCTGGCCGCCAGGCACGGATCGGCGAGCGCGTCGCTCGCAAATTTCCGTAGTGGATTGATTTCGTCACCGTGACGCTGGCAACCTAGCGCTTCCACAGGCACAGGAGGCAGCGGCGATGGACTCCCACGACGACGACCTCGCGCATTTCCAGGCCCACGGCGCAACCCCGCTGCCGGTTGCGAACGAGCATGGCTTCGCCGAACACGACGCGGCGAGGATCTGGTATGCGTCCTATGGAAGCGGGACGCCGGTGATCCTGTTGCACGGCGGCCTCGGGCACAGCGGCAACTGGGGTTATCAGGTGCCCGCGCTGCTCGGCGCGGGTCATCGCGTCGTGGTGATCGACAGCCGCGGCCACGGCCGCAGTACACGCGACGCACGTCCGTACTCGTATGAACTGATGGCGTCCGACGTGCTGGCGGTGATGGATGCGCTGCAACTCGGCCGCGCGATGATTGTGGGCTGGAGCGACGGCGCCTGCGTCGCGCTGGTGCTGGCGAGCGAGGCGCCGGAGCGGGTCGCGGGCGTGTTCTTCTTCGGCTGCAATATGGACCCGAACGGCACGAAGCCCTTCGTGCCGACGCCGGTGATCGACCGGTGCTTCAACCGGCATCGGCAGGACTATGCGCAATTGTCGGCCACGCCCGGCGAGTTCGATGCGTTTGTCGCGGCGGTCAGCGAAATGATGCGGACCCAGCCTAATTACTCGGCGGCCGATCTGGCTCGCATCCGCGTGCCGGTGACGATCGTGCATAGCGAGCATGACGAGTTCATCAAACCGGAGCACGCCGACTATCTCGCCCGCACCATTCCCGGCGCCGCGTTGCGCGTACTGCCGGGTGTGAGCCATTTCGCGCCGCTGCAACGGCCGGCGCTGTTCAACCATGCCGTGCTGGGTTTTCTGAAGCGGGTCGCCGGCTGAGGTTCAGGTTCACCCTCTGAGGAATCCCTGCAAATTTCACGATGTGGCATAAAGCCGCGCTTCGTAAAAAATCGTGGTGCGTGGCACAAATTCGCCATTTCGCAATGTCGCCCCACGTTGCATATCGTGGAACGACAATCATAAGATATTGTTTTTAAATAACAATATTTGATAGAAAGAACCATCTAACGCTCCCTTGCCGCGAGAGTCGCTGACGTAGACTCTTTTACAAGAGCCGACGCTTCATCGGTGCAGGCGAAAGGGTATAGCGAAAGACGGGACAACGAAAGCAGTCGCAGTACGTCCCCGCCCCCTGATGAAGCCGCCTCGGCGCAGCGGTTTTTAATTGGTAATTGGGAGACTAAAAATGAAAGGCTTTCGCTTTGGATCGACCCAGGGAGCGTTCTACATTCTGCCGGGCCAGGACGGTTGGGAAGCAACCTACGGCAACGAAACGCTCGGAGAATTTTCCAGCCCGCAACAGGCGGCCGACGAAGTCGCACGCGGCCTGACCTGCCCGCAACTGACCGAAGTGGATACGTCGACGCTCGAAATTCCCGAAAAGCTCAGCGACTGGGAAATCGTCCACGTTTGAGCGCGGGGTATGACTAGCGGCATGATCGCTCGACACCCGCAGCCAGAAACGACGATGGCGCTCATTTCGAGCGCCATCGTCCTGCTTACTGCTTACTTCAGTGCGTTACTTGCGCGCTCAAACGGGCACTCAAGCCACCGCGTCCACGATCTTGTTCAGCGTGGCGCTCGGGCGCATCGCCTTGCTCGTCAGATCGACGTTCGGACGATAGTAGCCGCCGATATCCACCGGCTTGCCCTGCGCGGCCGCCAACTCTTCGATGATCTTCGCTTCGTTGTCGGCCATTGCCTTCGCAACACCGGCGAACTGCGCTTGCAGCGCCGCGTCTTCGGTTTGCGCGGCCAGTGCTTCGGCCCAGTACAGCGCGAGGTAGAAGTGGCTGCCGCGATTGTCGATACCGCCGATCTTGCGCGCCGGCGACTTGTCGTTGTCGAGGAACTTGCCGGTTGCCTGATCCAGCGTCTTCGCCAGCACCTGCGCCTTCGGGTTGTGATACGCGTTGCTCAGATGTTCGAGCGACGCCGCCAGCGCGAGGAATTCGCCGAGCGAGTCCCAACGCAGGAAGCCTTCTTCGACCAGTTGCTGAACGTGCTTCGGCGCCGAGCCGCCGGCGCCGGTTTCGAACATGCCGCCACCGGCCATCAGCGGAACGATCGACAACATCTTCGCGCTCGTGCCCAGTTCCATGATCGGGAACAGGTCGGTCAGGTAGTCGCGCAGCACGTTGCCGGTGACCGAGATCGTGTCCTTGCCGGCGCGGATGCGCTCGATCGAGAACTTCGTCGCTTCCACCGGCGTCAGCACGCGGATGTCCAGACCGTTGGTGTCGTGGTCTTTCAGGTACTGCTCGACCTTCTTGATAATCTGCGCGTCGTGTGCGCGAGCCGCGTCGAGCCAGAAAACGGCCGGCGTGTTCGTTGCGCGCGCGCGGTTGACCGCCAGCTTGACCCAGTCCTGCACCGGCGCATCTTTGGTCTGGCACATGCGCCAGATGTCGCCCGCTTCCACCGGCTGCTCGATCAGCACCGTGCCGGCTGCGTCGGTCACGCGGACCACGCCGTTCGCCGGAATCTGGAACGTCTTGTCGTGCGAACCGTATTCTTCAGCCGCTTGCGCCATCAGGCCGACGTTCGGCACCGTGCCCATCGTGACCGGATCGAACGCGCCGTGCTTCTTGCAGTCTTCGATCACGGCCTGATAGACGTCCGCGTAGCAGCGGTCCGGAATCACGGCCTTCGCGTCGTGCAGCGCGCCGTCCGCGCCCCACATCTTGCCCGACTCGCGAATCATGGCCGGCATCGACGCGTCGACGATCACGTCGCTCGGCACGTGCAGGCTGGTGATGCCCTTGTCCGAGTTGACCATGGCCAGTTGCGGGCGCTGTTCGTATTGCGCCTTGATGTCGGCTTCGATCGCCGCGACCGTTTCCGGCGGCAGGTCTTTCAGGCGCGCGTACAGATCGCCGATACCGTTGTTCGGGTTGAAGCCGACCTTGGCGAGCGCATCGGCATGCTTGGTCAGCACGTCTTTGTAGAACACCGACACCACCTGACCGAAGATGATCGGATCCGACACCTTCATCATCGTGGCCTTCAGGTGCACCGAGAACAGCACGCCCCTGGCTTTCGCGTCGGCGATTTCCGCTTCGATGAAGCTGCGCAGCGCGTTCTTGCTGAGCACCGACGCGTCGATGATCTCGCCTGCCTGCACGTTGGTCTTTTCTTTCAGGACCGTCTTCGAGCCGTCAGCGGCCGTCAGTTCGATCTTGACCGCGCCGGCTGCGGCGATCAGCGCCGACTTTTCGCTGCCGTAGAAATCGCCGCTGCTCATGTGCGACACGTGCGACTTCGAGTCCGCCGACCATGCGCCCATCTTGTGCGGATGCTTGCGAGCGTAGTTCTTCACCGACAACGGCGCGCGGCGGTCCGAATTGCCTTCGCGCAGCACCGGGTTCACCGCGCTGCCCTTGATCTTGTCGTAGCGGGCCTTGACGTCTTTTTCGGCGTCCGTGGTCGCGACGTCCGGATAGACCGGCAGCTTGTAGCCCTGATCGCGCAGTTCGGTGATCGCCGCTTTCAGTTGCGGCACCGAAGCGCTGATGTTCGGCAGCTTGATGATGTTCGCTTCCGGACGCGTGGTGAGTCCACCCAGCTCCGCCAGATCGTCGGAACCCTTCTGTTCCGCGCTCAGGAAGTCGGGGAATGCAGCGATGATCCGGCCGGCAAGCGAGATATCGCGCGTTTCAACGATCACGTCGGACGAGCGCGTGAACGCCTTGACGATGGGCAGCAGCGAGTAAGTCGCCAGTGCGGGGGCTTCGTCGGTCAGGGTGTAGATGATCTTCGGCGGTGTGGACATGTCTGATGCTTTGCTTGGGGTGAAGTGATAGACAGAGCGTTCGTGGCGCTGAGCCCGCGAGTGTGCGACGAAAGCAGCGTAAGCGCAGCGCAACCCACGGCACCACGCATACGGCTCGAACCGAGAGTATATGCGTGTTTTCCTCTACTCGCTGCTAAACAAACATATCGCCCGCTCGGCCCGAACAGGGTCGAGCCCCGCCTGACAAGGCTTTCAGCCGATTCCTCTCTGTCTTAAGACAGATGTCTTATAGATGACCTGGAAACGAAACAGATTGTTAATGCGAATCAGATGCATTAACATCCGTAAGCTTTGAAGTCTGGAACATCCGTTTAATCACTCCTCGCCCAAGAAGGCCGATCCGCACGCTGCCGGCGCGCGGCACGCCCCTTCTCCAAGTCAAACAACATGAAGACACGATTTATCGCCAGCCGGACCGCGCGCCCGGCCCGGCCAGCCTTTTGCCCAACGTTTATGCGAGCTGAACGCCGCACGCCTTCCCTCCTCAGCGTCGGTCTTTTTGTGAGCGTCGGTATTTCTCTATCCACGCTGTCGTCGTCGGGATGGGCGCAGGTTGCCGCGAGCGACGCGTCCGCCACGCTGCCGGCCGTGAGCGTCACGGCCGCCAAGGACACCGCGGTCGCGCAGGCCGACACGGTCAACGCCGGCGCGCTCGGTTCGCGCAAGGCCGTGGACACGCCGTTCTCGACTCGCACGGTAACCAGCGACGAAGGCAAGGACCTGTTCGCGGCGACCGCGAACGATCTGTTCAAGTACGACCCGGCTGTGGCGTCGATCAGCGAAAACGCGGTCAATGAGAACTCGATCCTCACCGTGCGCGGGATGCCGATCGACACGCTGAACAGCATCAAGGTAGACGGCCAGACCTTCCCGTCGTGGGACACCGACCTGCCGCTCGAACCGTTCGAGCAGGTGGAATTGCTGAAAGGGGCGTCCGGCTTCATGTACGGCTTCGGCGCGCCGGGCGGCATCATCAACTATGTGCTGAAGCGCCCCACCGACACGCCGTACCGCAGCCTCACGATCGGCTACAAATCGGCCGGCGTATTCAGCGAGGCGGTGGATCTGGGCGGCCGCTTCGGCAAAGACGATCGCTTCGGCTTCCGCCTGAACCTCGTCAACGAAGACGGCAACACCGCCGAACAGAACGGCCATATTCGCCGCCAGGTCGCGTCGCTCGCGCTGGATTTCCGCATCACGCCGGATCTGACGTGGACCGTCGACGCGTTCTATCAGAAGCGCAAAACCAATGGCACGCTGTTCGGGATGGGGTTCGGCAGCGGTCTCGGCATTCCCGACGCAAGCACCGTCACGCATGCCCTGACGCAGCCGCAAAATTATTACCAGACCGAGATGGCCTCGTTCGGCACGGGGCTCGACTACCGCCTCTCCGAGAACTGGCACGCCAGCTTGAAGTACCGCTTTGCGAAGGAAAACCGCACCAACTCGGACAGCTTCCTGTTTGTCGAAGACGCGGCGGGCAACTACTCGAACACGCTCTATGCGGCGATGACGCGCTACTTCTATCAGAACGTCGACGCGATGGTGCAGGGCAAATTCAACACGGGCAGCATCCAGCACGATGTCGTGGTCGGCGCGAGCTATCAGACGCAAACGACCGAACTCAGCAACAGCACCGGCTGGAACGACGGCTATTCGCTCGGCACGGGCAACCTGTACAGCAGCACGTTGCTGACTAACGACGAAGTGAGCATCGGCGCAAATCTTTATCGCCAGCAACTGATCACGCAAGCCGCGGTGTACGCGAGCGATACCGTGCAATTCACACCGCGTCTGTCGGCGCTGCTCGGTCTGCGTTACACGCAATTCCGCCAGCATCAGTACGATCCGACGAGCATCGAGACCTCGCAATACAGCGCGAATCCGATTACGCCGACGCTCGCCTTGATGTTCAAGACCGATCCCTATTCGACGGCGTACGCGAGTTACGTCGAGTCGCTCGAACAGGGCGGCGCCGCGGGCAACACCAACGCCAACTACCCGCAGACGTATGGTCCGTTGCGCAGCAAGCAATATGAAATCGGCTTCAAGACGGATCACGCGAAGTGGGGCGCCAATCTTGCGCTGTTCCGCGTCGACCGAGGCTACGACTATACGAACACGTCCAATGTGTACGTTCAGGACGGCACCCAGCGCTTCACCGGCGTGGACGCGAGCGGCTGGTTCGCGCTGACGAGCGAATGGCGCGTGATGGGCGGCATGATGTGGCTCGATACGAAGGCCGTCGACATCGACGACCCGACAGTCGAAGGCAAGCGCGTGTTCGGCGCGCCGCGCTTCACGTTCACGGGCCGGATCGAATACAACCCGTCGTATCTGCGTCCGCTGACGCTGGCGTTCGGCGGCAAGTACGTGGGCAACCAGGCGGTCAATGCGGACAACTCGCAGTTCGTGCCGGCCTATACCACGTTCGATCTGAGCGGCCGCTATGAAACGAAGATCGCCGGTCAGGACGTGACGTTCCGCGCGGGGATCAACAACCTGTTCAACCGCCGTTACTGGACTACGGCGTGGGGCTCGTTCGTGTCGCCTTCGCCGACACGCACCGCCGTGGCCAGCGCCACGTTGCAGTTCTAAACGCGCGCTGCGTCGAACGGGGCGCCCGCGTCGGGCGCCCCGAGCATGGCGGGTATGTCGGCCACCAGCGCGTCGATGGCGTAGCGCGTCTTCAAGGCCAGATAGCGACTCTTCGGCCACACCACGTGGATGTCCTGCGAAGGTCGAAAGCAGTTCTCCATTACGGCGACCAGTTGACCCGACCGCACGTAGCGGGTCAGCAGCCAGCACGGCAGCCACGCGAGGCCGAAGCCCGCGATCGCCGCGTCCACCATTCCTTGCATGTCGTCGAAACCGAGCTGCGGCTCGACTTCCGCACGACGGATCTGTCCGTCGACGTCCACTACGTCCCACGGCATGGCCACGCCCGCTCGCGTGTACGCGACGATCGCGTGACCGCGCAGTTCGTCCACATTGCGTGGCGTGCCGCGTTGCGCGAGATACGCAGGCGCCGCGCCGATACTCGCGTACTGCACGCCCAGCCGGCGCGCCGCCAGACTCGTGCTGTCGGCAAGCGGACCGATGCGCACGACCAGATCGAAGCCCTCCTCCACCACGTCGACGAAGCGATCCGTGACCGAAATATCGACCTTCAGTTGCGGATGCCGACGCGCGAGACCGAGCAACACCGGCGCCACGCAATGGTGGCCGAAGGCCTGCGGCACGCTCACCCGCAAGCGCCCCTGCGGTTCGCGCCGCCCCGAATCCAGTTCCGCTTCGGCGGCTTCGAGTTCGGCGAGCGCGCGCACGCAGCGGTCGTAATACGCCTGACCGTCTTCGGTGAGGCTCTGGCTGCGCGTCGTGCGATTGATCAGGCGTACGCCGAGCCGTTTTTCCAGCCGCACGATCACCTTGCCGACCGCCGAACGGGTCAGGTTCATGCGCTCGGCTGCCAGCGCAAAACTGCCGGTTTCGACCACGCGCACGAAGGTGGTCACGCCATCCAGGATGTCACTCATTTTTTCACCTAATTGGTTCCATGCGAGACGCAGTCATGGGATTCAAACGAGTCAATCGGGACTTTTATTCCCCCTATATTACACAGTCCCAGGTGGCGAAAGCCATCGACTGACTCTCAAGGTGACTCGTATGTCCAGATACCGGATAGCGCCCCCGCCGCGGCGCGCACGGCCGCGCGCGGCCCCGTCGACAGAAACGCAAACGCGCGCGCTCGCGGCTGAGCCCGACGTCTCGCCGCGCCGTTTCGCGATCGGCAAGAACACGCTGGCGCTCGGCGCCGTCTGCCTCGCGTCGCTGATGTTCGGCCTCGAAATTTCCAGCGTGCCGGTGATCCTGCCGACGCTCGAACGCGTGCTGCACGGCGACTTCAAGGGCATGCAGTGGATCATGAATGCGTACACGCTCGCGGTCACGACGGTGCTGATGGCCACCGGCACGCTCGCGGACCGCTTCGGCCGCCGCCGGATTTTCGTCGTGGGGATCGCGCTGTTCGGTCTCACGTCGCTGATTTGCGGCTTTGCGCAGAGCGTGCCGACGCTGATCGTTGGGCGCTTGCTGCAAGGCGCGAGCGGCGGCGCGATGCTGATCTGCCAGGTCGCGGTGCTGTCGCATCAGTTCAACGAGGGCGCCGAACGCGCGCGCGCGTTCAGCGCGTGGGGCATCATTCTCGGCATCGGGCTGGGCTTCGGCCCGATCATCGGCGGCATGATCGTCGCGGTGTCGGGCTGGCAATGGGTCTTCTGGGTTCACGCGCTGCTCGCGATCGTGACGCTCACGCTGGTGTTCGGCGGCGTGCAGGAATCGCGCGATCCGCACGCGCATACACTGGACGTCGCCGGCATCGTCACGCTGTCGCTCGCCGTGTTCGGGCTGGTGTACTTCATCACGCAAGGCTCGGATCTCGGCTTCACGAGTCCGGCCGCGATTCTGATCGTCGTGGCGACGGCGCTCGCCTTCGTGGCCTTCGTCTGCGCGGAACGCTTCAGCGCGCGGCCGATGTTCGATTTTTCGGTGTTCAGGATTCCGCAGTTTTCGGGCGCGCTGATGGGCTCGGCGGGCATGAACTTCAGTTTCTGGCCGTTCATGATCTATATACCGATCTTTTTCCAGATCGGCCTCGGCTACGACAGCATGGGCGCCGGCCTCGCGCTGCTCGCGTATACGCTGCCGACGCTGCTATTTCCGCCGCTCGGCGAACGGCTGATCTTGCGGTACGGTTCCGGCATCGCGATACCCGCGGGACTGTTCACGATCGGCCTCGGCTTCATGCTGATGAAACTCGGCAGCAGCGTCGCGCATCCGAACGCACTGACGATGCTGCCCGGTTGTTTTCTCGCCGGTGCGGGCCTCGGTCTGACCAATACGCCCGTCACCAATACGACCACCGGCGCGGTCTCCGCCGAACGTGCGGGCATGGCGTCGGGCATCGACATGAGCGCGCGGATGATTACGCTCGCGATCAACATTGCGTTGATGGGGGCTATCCTGATCAGCGGCATTCTCGTCAGCCTGAAGACTCGCTTGCCGCAAACACCCGACGGTGCGCTGCTCGGCAGACTCGCCGAAAAGATTGCGGCGGGCGATGTGGCAGGTATCAAAGCGGGAATGCCGGCCTTGGCGGAAATAGATCCGTCGGGCAGCGTCGTGCATGCCGCGTTGATGCAAGGCTTCGGATGGGTGATGGTCTATGGCGGAATGGGCGTGTGGGTGCTTGCCGCGCTCAGTTTCGTGATTTCCGGCAGTGCGTCACGGAAATGGAACGGCAAAAATCACCCGCACGCGCGGCAGCAGCAACCGGCTCGCTGAGACGCCTGTCAGATATTGCACCGCCCGCAACGGCACGTAAGAACGAATGTTCGCGCGGCGCCCGCGGCCGGTGTGACACGAAGCGGCGCATCCGCGCCGCTTCTTCCGTCACGCGCTGACTTGCACCGACTGCCCGGCCATTATTGCGAGCCCTTCATTCAAAGCCGGGAAAAGGCTGCGGTTGAAATTGTTCCAACGCAGTTCGAGGATCGTATCGTCCTTATCGATTTCGGTATTCAGCACGTCGTGGATCACCTCACCGGAATCGATCCCGTTGTCGACGTAGTGAAACGAAGCGCCCGTCAGGTAGAGCGGCTCGACCGCCACGGCTTCCATCGTGGTCCAGTTGACGATCTTCTTGCCGCGCGCGCCGTAGAGCGCATCGAGCGTCGCATACGCGCCGCGCCGCTCGTACGGCGATTCGGCGCGCGTCACGCCCGGATGAATATTTACGATCTTGCGATAGAACAATGCACCGGGCCGGACCAGTTCGTCGAGAATGATCAGCAAGCCGTCGAGCACGACGATATCGGCCTTCAACGCCACCAGCGTATCGAGCAGATGCTTTTCAAAAGCGCTCTTGCCTGCCGGACGTCCCGGCGCATCGAGCGGCTCACGCCGGTACGTCGACGGAATTGCGAGCAGCAGGTCGTTGACCAGCTTGCCCTGCACGCGCAGATTCGGCGGATAGAACCAGCGCTTGCCCGGCTCATACGCGAAGCCATATTCCTTCAGCTTCTCGCGGTCTCCGCTGGAGCCCGCATCGTCGTCGTAAATGACTTTTTCGAGTGAGTACTGATCGCCGAGTTCGGTGCCGTTGAGCGCCTCGACGAGCGACTCCAGCACCGACTTCATGTAGCGCGTGCCGCTCTTGTACGCGATGTCCTGGCCGGCGCGGTCGGCGGCCGCATTTCTCAGCGACCAGATGTAAACGAGTTTTTTCTTCCGCATAGTCGATTCCTGAATGTGAGTTGGTGCAACAGGCTTACCAGTCGTATTTCGCGGTCGCGATCACCGTGCGCGGATTCCCGTAAAAACAGGTATTCACGGACTGGCAACCGCTGACGAACCGTCGATTGAAAATGTTCTGGCCGTTCACCGCGAAGCGCCAGTTGCGCGTTTCGTAGTGAACTGCCGCGTCGTACACGGTGTAGCTCGGCACGTATAGCGAGTTGTCGGCGGCACCGGCAGAATCGCTCTGGTAGCGAATACCGCCGCCGAAGCCGAGACCGGCCAGCGGCCCCGCGTGCCATGTCCAGTCGCCCCACAACGACGCCATCTGGCGCGGCCGTGGAATATCCACCGGCCACTTGCCGAGTGTGTCGTCGCCGGCCTTGATGTTCTTCACGTCCTGGTACACGTACGAGGCGATGACCGACAAGTTGCGCGTGACATTGCCCACGCCACTCAACTCGATGCCGCGCGAACGCACCTCGCCGGTCTGCACGTTCGTGCTGCCGGTCGGGTCGATGGCGAAATCAGGCGTGACGACATTGGTCTGGTTGATCTGGTACACCGCTGCGTTCAGCATCAGGTTCTTGCCGGCCGGCTGCCAGCGCAAACCGGCTTCGATCTGCTTGCCTTTGGTCGGCTCGGCAATCGCGCCGCCGGCAATCTTCACGCCGACCAGCGGATTGAACGACGTCGAATAGCTGATATACGGCGACAATCCGTAATCGCCGAGATACACGAGGCCGACCCGCCCGGAGAACGCATGATCGTTCTGCTGGAGACGATCGCCGCCGGCGATATCGTTCTGCGTGGTGTTGCTCCAGTCCTGGCGTCCACCGAGCGTCAGCACCCAACGTTGCCACTTGATCTGGTCCTGCGCGTACACACCGAACGCGTCCAAAGTCGACTTCGTGTCGGTGCGCGGGAAAGCGTCCGGCCCGCTGAAGATAGCGTTGGTAATGGGTGTATACACCGGGTTGTACATGTTCAGACTCGGAGCGGTCGCCATCCATTCGCTATCGGTGGTCGACTGCCGGTTGTATTCGAAGCCGAGCAGCACCGTGTGTTCGAGCGGACCGGTGCCGAAGCGGCCTACCGCTTGATTGTCGACATCGAAGCGGCTGTAGTTCATCTGGTACAGGCCGACGTAGCGCAACAACGACGCGTCGGTGGCGTCTGCCGGATCGAGACCGCCGCCGAACACCTGCCCCTGATCGAGCGACAGATGCATCAAGCGCGTGTTCTGCCGGAACGTCCAGATCGGATCGAACTTGTATTCGAACTGATAGCCCACCGACCACTGCTTCTTGCGGTAGTGGGAGAACTCCGGATCGCCCGTGTAGAGGTCCGGAGAAATCTTGCCGTTCGGATTCGGCAAGACCGTGCCTTGCGCCGGCAGGAAGTTGTTCGACGCGTCGCCCCAATCCTGCAGATAGGTCGCATCGACGGTCAGCGAAGTCTTCGCGTTCGGCTGCCATTTCACCGAGGGCGCCAACGCCACGCGTTGCTCCGGATTCGGTCCGGTCTGCGAATTGCCGTCACGTCCCACGCCGAGGAAACGATAGGACAGGGTGCCGTCCTTATCGATCTTGTCGCCCACGTCGAATGCGATCTGCTTGCGCGCGTAGTCGCCCAGTTGCACTTCCACTTCGCGGATGCGCTCGCCGTTGGCAAGCTTGCTCTGCACGTCGATGATTGCGCCCGGATCGCCTTGCCCATAGAGCACCGAAGTCGGACCGCGCAGCACGGTAATGCTGTCGATCATGAACGGATCGACCCGCCAGCTCGCGAGGTTGAGTGTATTGGGCACCTGCAATCCGTCGACGAATACCGTCGGCGTGAAACCGCGCAAGACTGCGTACCAGTCGGAGCGTATATCCGCGCCGTAGGTCGAAAAGCCCGGAACGTAGCGCAGCGCCTCATTGATACTGGTCGCCCCGGTTTCCTCGATCTGCTGCGCGGTGACGACATTGATCGTCTGCGGAATCTCCCTGATCGGCGTGTCCGTCTTGGTGCCGGTGCTGCTGCGGCGAGCAACGAGGCCCACCGTCGCCTCCTTGTCCTCCGTCGCGTTGACGCTGATCGAAGGCAACGTATTGACCGGCGTCGCGTCCGGCTGACTTCCACCGGCGCTCCGCCGCGCGTTGCCTTCGGATTGCACCGACTGCTGCGCCTGTGCGGTAGCGGCAGCCGCCGCGTAAAACGCCACGCTAGCCGTGGCCGCGGCTGCACTCCGGCGCGTGCTGATAGCCCACCCCATCTCTTGATGCTCCATTCTTATATGCGGGCAGAAAGACCGCTTTCTGTTAAAAAACGAAGGCTATGCGGCCCGAGCTCGCTTCACTTTCTTGTGTTTGTTCTGTCCGACCGGTCGACGGGTCTTTCGATAGGTGACGTGCGAGCGAGGCGGCAATTTCGTCGGAACGCAGCGCGAGCACCGATAGCAGCGTGTCGGACAGCCCATGACTGTCTTCGCAGCAGCCCTGCAGGTAAATGCGCGGCTTAAAGCTCTCCGGCGTGGCGAGCCGGTAATCGCGTTCGACGTTGCCTTGCGCGAGCGCATCGCCCAGATGCGGCGCAAGTCCTTCCAGCAAATCGAAATGCGTGTCGCGACGATAGCCGGTGGCAAGCACGAGCGCGTCGAACTGCTCGGCGCGTGCATGGCCGCTCAAGCGGTCGCGCAACGTGAGTTCGATCCGGCCGTCGGCCGTGCGTAACGCCGTTTCGATGCCGGTGTGTGCGAGCACCCGGTGCCGGAAATCGGCGGATACGTTCTGCAGATAAAGCATTTCGTAGATCTGCTCGATCAGCGGACGGTCGACCACCGCGTAGTTCGTATCGCGAAAGCGCTCGATCAGCGACCGGCGGCCGTCGCGCGGCTGTGCGTAGACGATGTCGGTAAAGGCGGGACTGAAAATTTCGTTGACGAACGGGCTGTCGTCGGCGGGTTTCAGCGCACCCGAGCGCATGATGAGGCTCGCGTCGACGTGCGGAAAGCGGCGCGTCAGATCGACGAACACCTCGGCCGCGCTCTGGCCCGCGCCGATCACCGCCACGCGTTTTCGCGCGCCGCTCGACGGGCCGACCACGCGATCGATAGATGTGAGGTACTGCGACGAATGCACGATGCTGTGCGTGCCGAGCGCGGCAAACGCTTCCGGCACCATCGCCCCGCCGCCGATGCCGACCGACAGCGCCCGGGTCACGCGTTGCCACTCGCGGCCTTCGTGGTCGCGCGAGAACACCCGCAATGCGTCGATGTCGTTCGGATTCGCGGCGCTTCTGAGCGCTTCGATGCCGGTCACGGTCTCGCCATAATTCACGCGATCGTCGAACGACGCGGCGACCCAGCTCAGATAATCGTGGAATTCGACGCGCGTCGGATAGAAGTTCTTCAGATTGACGAAATCGACCAGACGTCCGCGTTCGAACAGATAGTTGATGAACGTGAAGCGGCTTTTTGGATCGCGCATCGTCGCGAGATCCTTGAGGAACGATATCTGCATGCGGCAATCGTCGAGCAACATGCCGCGATGCCAGCCGAATTCCGGCTGACGTTCGATGAAGCAATGCGCGAGGTTCGATACGCTCGCCTCTTCGGCGAGGCGTACGGCAAGCGCGAGATTCGACGGTCCGAAACCGACTCCGAGCAGATCGAATACGGTGTCTCTGTGCATATCGCAAATCCTTATCGGTGGAAGCCGGCGCGCTGTATGCGCGGGCCGGTGAAAACTCTTTTGTGATTGATGCGGTTTTTATGTACTGCGTCTTTTTTTTGACGGCGTTGCGTTGCCTGAATTCGTCGCAGCTTCAGGCGTCATCCCGCAACTCGACGACGTTCGAGACCCGCGCCGCGAGCCGCGTCCCAAGTTGCGCGAAGGTCGGTGCGGCGAATACGTCGGCAATGTCGAGCGCATGGCCGGCCTTTCGCACGACGTCGACGAAACGGACGATGTCGAACGAACTCGCACCCGCTTCGAACAGATCGTCGTGATGCGCCGGCGTGTTGCCTTCGAAGAGATCGCTCCACGCCCGTTCGAGCACCTCGGCGTGACGCGTTGCTTCGCCCTCGGATGTCGCATTCGCGGTCGTGCTTCCCGATGCCGCGCTCCTGGACTCGAGTGCGAATCGTGCTGTCGAAGCCCCCAGTTGTTCATGCGGCGCATCGACGAACTGCTGGACCACATCCAGATAGTCGGCCGTCAGTACTTCGACGAAGCGGCCATCCACCCACTCGTTCGCGTAAGAGAAGGCCCCCGTCACGCGTCCGTCGGCATGCTCGACCACATCCAGTTCCAGTTCGAACACGACGCGATGCCGCACGTCGTTGAAATCGTCGAGCGTGAGACCGGCCCAATCGCGCTCCAAGGTGCCCACCGGACGCATGTAGTTGAACATCACCGAAAAGAGCGGATTGGCGACTTCGCCGCGCGGAACCCGCAACGCCGCCACCACGTCGGCGAACGGCGTGTCCGCGTGGGCATAGGCGGCAAGCGCGGCGTCGCGGACTTCGGCGAGCAGCGTCGACGGGGTGTCGGTTGCGGCAAGCCGCGTACGCACGACAACGGCGTTGATGAAAAGTCCAAGCGCGCGACGCGCGGCGTCGCCGCTCACCTCACGCGTGGAAGCGAGGACGCCGACCGGCTGATCGGTGACGCCTGTCGCACGATAGAAGGCCACGTTCAACGCAGCGTGCAGCAACATCGGTAACGTCGCGTGAACTTCGAGCGCCCTCGAGCGCGCGCGGCACACGAGCGCCGGACCGAATTCAAAAGGGAGACGGCCGGCGCTCCAGATCGGCGCCGCGAGACGGCCGGACGCCGGCGCCGGCAACCTGTGCGACGGCGCATCCGCCAATGCATCGCGCCAGAAAGACAGACGCGCTCGCGGCGCGGCGACCGGCAAGACCAGATCCTGATGGGCAGACGGAACCGAAACCGCCGGCGACGCACCGCGCACGATCGCCGCATAAGTGCTGCGCACGTCGTCGAGCCATAAATCGATCGACTGACCGTCCGACACGATGTGATGCACGACTAGCGACAACACATGATCCTGCTCGGCAACACGCACCAGACGCACGCGCCAGAGCGGCGCATCGTCGAGCAGATGGAAGGGAGTGAGCGCGTCCTGGTCGGTGAGCCTGACGGCGGCGTTCTCGCGCGCGGCACCGGCGGCTTCGTCCGCGAGATCCACCACCGGCAACTCGAACGGCGTAGGGTCGTCGACTCGTTGGCCCGGCAACTGCCCATCGCGCTCAACGAGCCTTACACGCAATGCCGGATGCCGCGCGGCCGCCTGAGCGAACGCCTCGCGCAATGCCTCGATATCGAGCACGCCACGTAGACGTAGTGCAACGGGAATGTTGTAGGCCGCGCTATCCGGCTGCGAGCGCCACAGGAACCACAAGCTCAATTGCGCGGAAGAAAGCGGCAAAACGCCGTTCACATCCGGCACCGGATGTGAATTCGCAGCGCCGCTCGACGCTTCGTTGCCCGCATCGGCCAGCGGGTCGCTGTGTGCCGCCGCCAGCACCCGTTGCGCGTACTGCGCGAGCGTCGGCGCTTCGAAGAGCGTGCGCACCGGCACATCGCGCGCGAGCCGTTCGACCACGCGCGTCGCCACGCGGACCGCAGCAAGCGAATGGCCGCCGAGTTCGAAGAAATGATCGGCGCGGCCGACGCGCTCCACGCCCAACACTTCGCGAAATATCTGCGCAAGCGTGGTTTCGAGCCCCGCTGCGGGCGCCTGATAGGCACGCGCGACACGCTGCGGTTCAGGCAGCGCCGCGCGGTCTACTTTACTGTTCGCATTACGCGGCAAGGCGTCGAGCACGACGATATGCGCAGGCACCATGTAGTCCGGCAGCGTGTGACGCAGATGCGCGTCGAGTTCCGCCGCATCCGCGCGCGTGCTGCGTTCACGCGCGTCGGCATTCAATTCGACATAGGCCGCCAGCACCGCTTGCGTGCCCTTGCCATGAACGACCGCCACCGCTTCGCGCACGTCGTCGTGCGCGGCGAGCTGCGCTTCGATTTCGCCCAGCTCGATCCGCAGGCCGCGCAGCTTCACCTGATGATCGACCCGCCCGATGAAATCGAACACGCCGTCCGCGCGCCGCCTGACAAGATCGCCCGTACGATAGAGCCGCGCGCCGCGCGCGCCGAACGGATCGGGCACGAAACGCTCGGCGGTAAGCGACGGCCGGTCGAGATAGCCGCGCGCGACACCCACGCCCTCGCCGCCCAGATACAACTCGCCGATCACACCGACCGGCAGCGGATTCAGCCGCGCGTCGAGCACATGCGCCGAGCGCGCGCCGACCAGCGTGCCGATCGGCAGATAGGCGCTGTCCGCGAGCGTCGCGGTGTCGTCGGTCGGGGAGAACATCCACAGCATCGGCGTGATGACGGTTTCAGTCGGCCCGTACCCATTGACGATGCGCGCCTTCGGAAACGCCCTGCGCATCAGCGCGAACGCTTCACGCGAGGTGGCTTCGCCGCCCACCGTCAGCGAACGCAGGCTCGGCGGCGCACCATGCGCGAGCGCCCACTCGGCAAGTTGCGTCGCGCAACCCGGCGGCACATAAGTCATGGTCACGCCTTCACGCACCATCATCCGACAGGTTTGCGCGGGCGGCCACAGCGTGTCCGCGGTGATCGCCACCGACGCGCCGGACATGTACTGCGAGAACCAGCCTTCATGCGAGCCGTCGAAATTGACCGACTGGAACAGCAGAAAGACGTCATGCTCGCCCGCGCCGTAGCGCGCGGCAATCGCGGCGCAATGCCGCGCGAACGAACCGTGATCGACGATCACGCCCTTCGGCTTGCCCGTCGAACCCGACGTATAAATCACGTACGCGGCCTGATGCGGCGACACGCGCGGCAACTCGACCTCATCTGCCGAGGGTTCATCAGCCGCCGGTTCCTCGTCGATCAGCCACAACCGCAGACGATCCAACTCCGGCAACGCGGCGAGACTCCCGCGTTCAGTGATGACATGTGTGATCTGTGCGTCGTCGAGAATCTGTGTGAGCCGTTCGCGCGGATGGCTCGGGTCGAGCGGCACGAATGCGCCGCCCGATTTCAGCGCGGCGATCAACCCGACCAGTAGATCCACGGAACGGCTCAACGCGACACCGACCCGCATCTCCGCCGTCACGCCCGCCGCGACGAGGCGTTGCGCCAGCCGCGCCGCTTGCGCATCCACTTCGCCGCGCGTGAGCGAGCGGCTCACATCCGCGACGCCGCGTGCGTCTGGCCGCGCGTTCGCATGATCGGCCACACGCTGATGCACGGACCTGAAAGCCACGTCGTCCAGAGAAGCCGTACGGTTCCACGCATCGAGCTGGGTGCGCTCCCCTTGCGGCAGCCATTGCAGATCTCCGGTGGCGAGCGCGGGCGCTGCCGTCGCATTCGACAGCAACTCGATGAATCGTGCGGCCATCCGCTCGATCGCATCGGCGTCGAACAGATCGATTGCATAGGTGAAGTACGCGTCGATCGAACCGTCGTCTCGCTCCTCGAAGCTCAACGTCAGATCGAACTTGGCAAACGGCGTGCCCGAAGGCAACTCCGTCATGCTCACTTGCGCGAGCGCCGGCAGACGGCGTCGCGCGCCATAGGCGGCCATCACCTGGAACAGCGGATGATGACTGGCGCTGCGCACCACACCCAACGCCTCGACAACCTGTTCAAACGGCACGTCCTGATGCACCTGGGCGCCGATCAACGTATGTTGCGTCGCGCCGACCAGTGCGGCAAACGGCTGCGCCGCGGGAACCGGCACGGCAAGCGTGAGCGTGTTCACGAAGAAGCCGACCAGACCGGCCACGTCGCCACGCTCGCGATTGGCCGAGGGCACACCGATCTGAATCTGCGTTTCGCCAGACGAGCGCGCGAGCAAGGCGCTCAGTGCTGCAAGCAACACCGCGAACGGCGTTGCCCGCTGCGCGTTGGCCAATGTCTTCACTCGCTGCGCGAGCGCGGCATCGACCACGAAACGATGCCGTGCACCACGCGCACTGCGCTGCGCCGGACGCGGCGCAGCGCCTGGCAGCATCAGCACGTCGCGATTCGCATCGAGGCGCTCACGCCAGAACGCCAGTTGGCGTTCGCGTTCGCCGGCATCGAGCCAGCGGCGCTGCCACAGCGCGAAGTCGGCATACTGGATCGGCAAGGGCGCGAGCGACACCGCTTCGCTCATCGCATAGGCACGATAAAACGACGCCAGCTCGGCGAGCATCACATCGGCGGACCAACCGTCGGAGACGATGTGATGCGTGGTCAGTGCGAGCCAGTGTGTGTTCGCGTCGAGCCGGATCAGGTGCGCACGCATCAGCGGCCCGCTCGACAGATCGAACGACTTCGCTTCGTCGGCCCGAGCGATATCGGCGGCGCGCGTCTCGCGGACACCGGCGGCCAATATGCTCACGTCGCTCGCATGCCACGGGCAGCGCGACGGTGCGTGCACCGTCTGCAATACGCCATCGCCGCTCTCGGTGAAAGTCGTACGCAGCGCTTCGTGGCGAGCGATCAGTGCATCGCACGACAGACGCAGCGCGTTGGCATCGAGCACGCCATCGAGCCGCAAGCGTTCGGTGATGTGATACGCCGCCGGTTCGTCGATCATCCGCGCGTGCAGCCACAGACGCGTTTGCGCGAAAGAAGCCGGCACGCTCGCGTTCCGCTCGGCGCGCGGTGGAATCGGCAGCAGCCGGAAATCGATGCCGGCGGCGTCGAGCCTGGTGAGAAAGGCCTTGCGCTGCGCATCCGGCAACAGCGCGAAGCGTGACGCTAGGGAAAACAGATCCGGTTTGGCAGTGGTCATGCTGGGTTGTCTCAGTACGGGTCGGCGATTCGACGTGGCAGGCGGCTTAGCGGGTTTATTGCAGTTCGAATTCGTCTAACAGCGCATTAATGGCGCTCGCGGTATCGCCCGCACCCTGTGCGCCGCGCTCGGCGAGCGCCCGATCGATCGCGGCAGCACACCGCTGCAGCGTGCGTTCGTCGAACAGCGTGCGCAGCGGCATGATCAGCATCCAGTGCAGATTCGCCTGCGCGTTGGCCTGCGTCGCGAGCAACGAATGACCGCCCAGCGCAAAGAAGTCGTCGCCGCGGCCAATCGTGTCGACGCGCAGCACCCGTTTCCAGATCTCGGCGAGTTCGCGCTCGGTGTCGGTGCTGGCCACGCAGTCGGTGTGTGTCGAGCCGGCGCCGCGCACGGGATCCGGCAGCGCATGGCGGTCGCATTTGCCGTTCGGCGTCACCGGCAACGCGTCCAGTGCGATCAGATACGACGGCACCATGTACGACGGGAGTTGCGCGCGCAGATCGTCGAGCAGCGCCTGCGTGTCGAGCGGGTTGCCCGCGCCGTGCGCCACGTAGCCGATCAATTGCTCGTCACGCACGATCACTACGGCGTCGTGAACGCCGGGCGCCGCATGTAGCAGCGCTTCGATTTCACCGGGCTCGATCCGCTGGCCGCGCAGCTTCACTTGCGTATCCATGCGGCCGAGATAGTCGAGCGCACCGTCCGCTCGACGGCGTGCGAGATCGCCGGTTCGATACAGCCGCCCGCCGTGCGAGAACGGATCGGGAACGAAGCGCTCCGCGCTCAGCGCCGCGCGGCCGAGGTAACCGCGCGCAAGGCCCGTGCCGCCGAGGTAGAGTTCGCCAATCGCCCCTTGTGGCAGCGGCTGCATCGCGACGTCCAGCGCGTGCAGTTGCAGGTTCGCGATCGGATGACCGATCGGCACGGACAGCGCTTCGGCATCGCGCGTGCCGCAGGCCCAGTGCGACACGTCGATGGCGGCTTCAGTCGGGCCGTACAGGTTGTCAAGCCGCGCGTGGGGCAACTGCCGCGCGACGCGTGCGACCAGCTCCGGCGCCAATGCTTCGCCGCTGGCGACGATCCGCTCGATGCTCGTGCAGCGGGCGGCCGCGTGGAAGTCTTCAAGATGAGCGACGAAGGCCGCGAGCATCGACGGTACGAAATGCAATGTCGTGACGCGATGTGTTTCGATTGCCGAGACGAGTCGCGCCGGATCGCGATGGTCGCCAGGCGCCGCAATCGCGAGCTTCGCACCGACCGCGAGCGGCCACACGAACTCCCATACCGACACGTCGAATCCGAACGGCGTCTTGTGCAACACGACGTCGTGGGTATCGAGCCGGTACGCGTCCTGCATCCAGGCAATGCGGTTCGCCAGCGCGCGATGCGTATTGCCCGCGCCCTTCGGCTTACCCGTCGAACCGGACGTGTAGATCAGGTAAGCAAGCTGATCGGGCGCGACCGCAATCGGAGCGCTGAGCGTAAAGTCGGCGCCGCGCAATGAGTCGACCGTCAGGATCTTCACCAAGGTGGTGCGGTCGACCGCTGTCATCACCCGTTCCAGCAGATGCGGCTGCGTCAGCACGACGGCGGGTTGTGCGTCGCCGAGCAGATACGCGATGCGCTCCGCCGGATAGTCGGGATCGACAGGCAGATAAGCCGCGCCGGCCTTGAGCACGCCGACCAGCGCCACCACCATGTCGAACGATCGCTCGACGCACAGCGCCACCGCCGTATCCGCGCGCACGCCCGCTTCGATCAGCGAAGCGGCGACACGATCGGCGTTCGCATCGAGTTCGCCATAGCTCATCTGCTGGATGCACCCTTGGGCGTCGGCGAATTCGAGCGCGATCGCATCCGGCGACGCCAGCGCCCTTTGTTCGAACTGACGATGCAGCGCCTGTTGCTGCGCGTGCGGCCATATTTGCGCGGTCGAGTTGCAACGCTCTAACGCCGCCAGATCGTCGGCGGTCGAGATCGAAATCGTGCCGAGCGGCGCCTCCGGATCGGCCATCAGGGCCGCCAGACACGCGGCGAACGCGCGATGCAGCGCGGCCACACGCATTTCGTCGAGTTGGGCAGCGTCGTAGCCGTAGTCGATCGTGAGCGTCATCCCTGCTTCGATCACCAGCGTAAGCGCGAAATCGGTCGCTTCGATATTGCGCAACTCACGCAGTTTGAGCGCGCGCTCGTCGCGCCCTTGCCATGCTTCATCCACGGGATAGTTTTCGAACACGACCAGCGTGTCGAACAACGCGCCGCCGCCGTGACCGGCCCATTGCTGGATTTCATAGAGCGGCGTGTGCGCGTACTCCGCGGCCGCGGCGTTGTCGCGCTGCAAATCGCTCAGCCACGCCGATGCGCGGCGTTGCGGCAGCGGCGCGGTAATCACCGGCAACGTGTTGATGAAGAGGCCGAGCACGGTATCGACGTCCGGCAACGCATCGGGACGGCCGGCCACCGTCGCGCCGAAAGCGACGGCCGTTCGATGCGTCATCCGTTGCAACGCGAGCGCCCACGCGCCCTGCACCATCGTGTTGAGCGTGACCTTCAGACGGCGCGCGGTATCGGCAAGACGCGCCGTGGTGGCCGCGTCGAGTGTTTCGCGCCGCGTCAGATGTTGCGGTTCGCGGCCGCTCGCGGACTCGCGCTCGGCAATGCGGGTCGGTTCGTCGAGTAGCGCGAGACGTTGCATCCAGAACGCGCGCTCGCTGTCGGCGTCGCGTACGGCCAGCCACGCGATGAAGTCGCGATAGCGCGTCTTCACGGGCGCCGCGAACGGCTGCGGACGCGGCGGCTCGATGTAGTCGCGCAGCACATCGGCGAAGAAACGCGCCGTGCTCCAGCCGTCGAGCAGCAAATGGTGACGCGTCCAGACGAGACGCCATGTGTCGTCCTTCATCCGGATCAGCGTGACACGCATCAACGGCGGCGACGTCAGGTCGAAACCGCGTGCACGGTCGGCGCCGAGCCAGCTTTCGAATTCTTCATGCGCGTGCGCGCCGCGCTCGCGCCAATCGAGAATCTCGATGGGCATGTGCGCCTGGCGATGCACGATCTGCATCGGCGTCGCTTCATCCGGCGTGAAGCTCGTGCGCAGGATGTCGTGGCGCGGCACGGCGGCCTCGAATGCCGCACGCAGTCGTTGAACGTCAGGCTCGATCAACGTCGCGACCAGTTGATTCACGTAAGTCGACTGCTCGGGTGCGAACAGCGAGTGGAACAGAATGCCGTGCTGCATCGGCGAGAGCGGATAGATATCGTCGACGGTGCGCAAGTCGAACGGCACACGCTCCAGCGCGGCCTGCGTCAAACCACCCGCGCGCGCGAGCGGATAGTCGCCCGGCGTCGCGCCGCCGCCGCGTTGGGCGAGACGCGCGGCACAGGCGGCGGTCAATTCCGCGAGCGCGCTTTCGAAACGCTGCGCAATGGCTTCCACGGTGGAGCGCTCGAATTGCGTCGCGCCGTACACCCAATGGACTTTGAGCGTGCGCGTGGCGTCGCCGTCGATATACGCGTGAATGGCCAGCGCGTTGCCGATCGGGCCGCCCGGATCGCGCTCACGGCCGGCGCCGCCGAAACGCGGCACGAGCGCCGCGTCGCGCGGCGCATCGAACTGGCCGAGATAATTGAAAGTCACATGCGGACGCGGCACGGCTGCGAGCGCCGCGCGCGTTCCCGCGTCGCCGTAGTGACGCAGCACGCCGAAGCCGAGGCCTTTGTTCGGCACCGCGCGCAGCGTGTCCTTGACTGCACCGAGTGTGGCCGCCGGCGTATTTTCAAGCGTGAACTGAACCGGATAGTGACTCGTAAGCCAGCCGAGGGTACGGCTGACGTCGATGTCGTCGAATAAAGCCTCGCGGCCGTGGCCCTCGAGTTCGATGCGGCACACGGGTATGCAGAGCGACTGCGCCAGCGCCGCGATCAGCAGTTCGATCATCTGCGTGCGATACGCGGCATTGGCGTCCGTCAACGCGGCGCGTGTCAGATCGGTGTCGATGATCTGGATCACGGATTGCGCATCGGCATTCGTCGCCTGAGCTTGCGGACGGTCGAGTTGCAGATCGTCGTAGGGCGCGGCGAGCGCGGTCCAGTACGGTATTTCCGCGGAGAACGGCGAATTCGCGGGGTCGAGCGCGGCGCGTGCGAGCCGTGCCGCCCATCCCTGCGCGCTCGATCCCGTCGCCGCGAGACGCACGCCGCGCCGCTCGCAAGCGGCGCGATACGCGGTGTCGAGATCGTCGAGCAGCACGCGCCACGACACGCCGTCGACGATGATGTGATGGATCGCCACATAGAGTTTCGTCGCGCCGTCGGGCAGCAGCGCGGCGAGCGCGCAGACGAGCGGGCCGTGCGTCAGATCGAGCGTGCTTTGCAACGCGTCGAATTGAGCCAGCGCGTCGGCTTCGTCGCGTGCGGAAACGGCGGCGAGCGGCAGTGTTTCGAATGCGCGCTCAGCCAGCTCGAGACGCCATTCACCTTGCGCACCGGCAGGCGTGAAACGCTGGCGGAAAATTTCGTGATGCGTCAGTAGCGTTTCGAATGCGCGTGCGAACGCGTCGAAGTCGAACGGCGCTTGCGAATCGAGTTCAACAGATTGATTCCAGTGACCATGCCGCGGAATGTCCAGTGCGAAGAAGCGCAGTTGCGCGGGCGTGAGCGTAGCCGCCAGTTCAGCGCAGGAAGGCGCGGCCTTCGACTCGCGCGGCGCGGCTTGCGCGGCGACCTCCGCCGTCGTTGCGACACGTGCGAGTTGCGCGAGCGTCGGTGCATCGAAGAGTTGCTTCGGCGTGAAGCGCACGCCGCGTTTGCGCGAACGCGCGATCACCTGCAACACCAGAATCGAATCGCCGCCCAATTCGAAGAAGTTGTCGTCACGGCCCACGCGATCGGCTTTGAGCACCTCTTTCCACACAGCCGCCAGCGCTTCTTCCGTCGCACCTTGCGGCGCATCGCCAGCGGTTGCCGACGGAACCGGCACAGCCGCCAGCACCCGCAACGCCGCGCGATCCACTTTCCCGTTGGCGGTCACCGGCAACGCGGCGACATGGTGCAATACGGCCGGCACCATGTAGTCCGGCAAGCGGGCGCTCAATGCCGCGCGCAATGCGGCTTCGTCGAAGCGCGCTGCGCCTGTCAACGCGACAAACGACGCCAGACGCAAACGTCCTTCATGTTCCACCGCCAGCGTTTCTGCCTGAGCGATGCCGTCGATTGCGCGCAATGCCGCGCTGACCTCGGCGGGTTCGACACGATAGCCGCGAATCTTCACCTGATCATCGAGCCGGCCGAGAAAATCCAGCCGACGATCGGCCCGCAATCTCACACGGTCGCCCGTTCGATAGAGACGCTCGCCCGGTGCAAACGGATTCGGTACGAAGCGTTCGGCGGTTGCGGCGGCGCGATTCAGATAACCCCGCGCCAATCCCGGTCCACCCAGATACAACTCGCCGATGGCGCCCGGCGGCACACTCGCGCCGTGGCGATCGAGCACGCACGCATAAGCGTTCGGCAACGGCAGGCCGAGCGGCACCGAGTGAGCGCCGCCTGCGCTGATGGCGCGCAACGCCGCCTGCGCAGGCGCAGACGTGTCGCATGTCAATGCGCCGACTGTTGCTTCGGTCGGGCCATAGTGATTGATCACGCGGCAAGCCGGCTTCAGAGCCGCAATCCGCTCGACCAGCGACCACGGCAGTGTTTCGCCGCCCGTCACGAGCGCGTGCGCGGGCAGAACGTCGGCGGGATCGCGCGCGTCGAGCAGCGCATGCAAATGACTGGGCACGATCTTCAGAATGCCGACGTTGCGCGTGCGCATTTCATGCGCGAAGCGATCGGGATCGAACGCGCATTGCGCGGGCAACAGATGCAACGTGCGACCCGAGCACAGTGCGCCGAACAGCGTCGTGTGGCCGAGGTCGGCGGCCACGGTGGAGACCATTGCCATGGATGCGTCGGCCGCGAATGCAAGTTCGCCCAGCATCCCTTCGACATAATCGGCCAGCGCACCGTGCGAGATGACGACGCCTTTCGGCGTACCGGTCGATCCCGAGGTGAAGATCAGATAAGCCGCCTGATTCGCCGACGCTGCGGTGTCCGATACGCTGGCGCTCGGCCCCCCCTGGCTCGACGACGACGCAGGCTGGGTGAGCGTATCGAAGTCGAGCACGCTCGCCGTGCCCGGCGCAGCGATGCCGCTATCCGCGCTCAGCATCCATCGGGCGCCGCACGCGTCGACACAAGACGTCAAACGCTCGTGCGGGGCCGCGGGATCGAGCGGCACCACGTACGCACCGGACTTCATCACGCCGATCAGCGCGACCGCGAAGCGTACCGAACGCTCGATACACACCGCCACGGGTTGCTCCACGCCCACGTCGCGCGCTTTCAAAGCAAACGCGATACGGTCCGACGCCGCATCGACCTCGGCATACGTGAGTTGCGTGCCGGCGTCCGCGAGCGCCACGCGATGCGGCGTCTCCCGGACATGCCGCGCGAACAGCGCGAGCACGTTGTCGGCTGCCGGCCGGAATTCAGCGCCGCGTCGCGCGGCACGATAATCGTCGCTATCCGCGCAGTCCAGATCGGCAATCGCGCGCTGCGGATTGCGCACGGCATCGGCGACCAGCGCCGCGTAGCTGTGCAGCCATGCGTGTGCGGTCGCGTCGTCGATACCGTCGAGCGCGTACGCGACGACGAGTTCGATACCGCGCGGATCGTCGGTGAAATCGAGCGCGTAGTCGAAGCGGGCGGCAAGATCCAGACCCGGCGACATCCGTACCGAGGCGCCCGGCAATTGCGCCGTCAGTTGCAGATCGAACTGTTGCGCGAACTTGACCTTGAGCCACGCGTCGCCGCGTCGCACAGGCGGATTCACGGCGTCCAGCACCTGATCGAACGGCACGTCCTGATGCGTGAACGCGTCGAGCGTGGCAGTGCGCAAACTGTCGAGCAACATGGCGAACGATTGATCCGGCGCCACGCGCGCGCGCAGCGCAAGCGTATTGAGGAAGAGGCCCACCAGCGGCGCCGTCTCCGCCTGTTGCCGGTGTGCGATCGGCGCGGCCACGACGACGTCGGTCGTGCCGGTCAGCCGATAAAGCCACGCGTTGAAGACAGCTAGCAGCACCGTGAATGGCGATGCCTGCGCACGTCGCGCCGTTTCGCGCACGGCCTCGGAAAGCGCCGCCGGCAGGCGCAGTGCAAGGCGGCCGCCGCGATAGTCGTGTTCCGGCGAGCGTGGCCGGTCGAGCGGCAGCGCCAGTGCTTCGGGAGCATCGCGCAATGCGTCGCGCCAATATGCCAGTTGCCTTTCGCCTTCGCCGGCCGCGAGCCAATCGCGTTGCCATTGCGCGTAGTCCGCATATTGCACCGTCAACGCAGGCAATTGCGGCTCGCGTCCCGTTGCAAACGCGGTGTAGGCGGCGCGCAGTTCGTCGAACGCGCAGCGCGAACTCCAGCCGTCGCTGATCGAATGATGCGCGGTCAACAGGAAGCGCTGCGTGGTGTCGGTGAGCGTCACAAGCGCGGCGCGCACCAGCGGACCTTTAGACAGATCGAAGGCAGCGCCGACCTGCTGTTCAGTCAGTTCAGCCAGTCGCGACGCGCGCCCGGTCTCGTCGCAGGCACGCAAATCGATTGGCGCGACCGGCACCGGCAAGCGCATGTGAATGCGCTGCATGACAATGCCGTCGTCGGATTCGATCAGCGTGGTCCGCCACGCCTCGTGGCGCTCGATCAGGCAATCGAGCGCGCGTTGCAGCGTACCGATATCGAGTGCCCCCTGCACGTCCCATTGCACGGCCACGTGATAGGCCGCGCCAGCGTCCTGCGTGTGCGCGAGCACCCAGAAACGCTGCTGGGCGAACGAAGCAGCACGATCGACAAACGGCGCGTCGGCAAGCCGGGCCGCCTTGATCGCATGCGAGCCCACCGACGTTTCCGTCTCGCTAGCGTCGATCAGACACGCCAACGCTTCCAGCGGTCGATCGTCGAACAACGTGTCGAGCCGCAGATTCACGCGCCACTCGAGACGGATCGCCGCCTGCATTTGCATCGCGGCAAGCGAATCGCCGCCGCGCGCGAAGAAGCGGTCGGCGCAGCCGAGCGGCGCCGGATCGTTCAACAGGTTTTGCCACAGCGCGGCAAGGCGCGTTTCGGTGGTGGTTCGAGGCGCAACATGATTCGCGTCGACGACAGCCGGCAGCGCGGCAACGGCGTCGCTCAGGGCGGCGCGGTCGAGCTTGCCATTCAGCGTATAGGGCAAGCGCTCGAAGCGCACCAGCCGATGCGGTATCCACTGCTGCGGCAAATGCGCGGCGAGATGCGCTTGCAGCTCTGCATCGTCGAGTGGCTCTTGCAGTACCACGCAGGCGATCAACTGGGTTCGGCCATGAGCGGTTTCAGCCAGCACGCCCGCATCGGCCACCGCCGGATGCGTCAGCAGACAGGCCGCGATCTCGCCGGGTTCGACGCGCACGCCGCGCACTTGCACCTGATCGTCGATGCGGCCGAGATAGTCGAACGAGCCGTCGGCGCGTTCGCGTGCGAGGTCGCCGGTGCGGTAGATCCGTTCACCTGGCTCGCCGCTCGGGTTCGGTAGAAAACGTTCAGCGGTCAGCGCCGCACGGCCATGATAGCCACGCGCCAGACAGACGCCGCCGAGCAGCAGTTCGCCGCTGTCGCCCTGCCGCGTGGCGCCGTCGACGCGCGCCACGCGGCGTCCGATCGGCCAACCGATCGGCAGCGGCGCGAAGCCGTTGCCTTCGTCGAGCGCCGGCTTCATTCCGGGATCGACCGGCCACAGCATCGGCGAGATCACCGCCTCGGTCGGGCCATAACCGTTGACGAGACGTATCGATGGAAATACGCGGCGAATCTCGTCGAAACTGTCCTGCGACATCGCTTCTCCGCCGAACAGCAGGGTGCGCAGCGAAGGCGGCACCCCAACGCGCTCGCATACGTTGGCGAACTCACGCACATAGGCGGGCGGCAGCGTCGTATTGGTCACGCCTTCGCGCAGTATGAAGGCATGCGTGGTCTCCGGCGCAAACGGCGGCGGGTCGCTGATCACCACACTGGCGCCAACCGCAAGGGGAACCAACCATGCTTCGATGGAGACATCGAAATTCACCGACGCGAAATGCAGCACGCGATCGTCGGCACCGATCGGCAGTGAAGCGGCCAGCGCTTCGCCGTGCGCGGCAAGCGGTCCGTGTTCGACGGCCACGGCTTTCGGCGTGCCGGTCGAACCCGACGTATAGATCATGTACGCGGCCGCACGCGGATGCACCGGCGTGAGCTCGTCTTCGCCCCCGCCTGCCGCAGCAGAACTTGCGACATCGAAGCATTGCGCGAAACGCGCGCGCATTGCCGCATCGGCGGAGCCATCGACGATACCGTGCACGAGCGCCGCATCCCGCACGACCCAATCGAGACGCGCAGCCGGATGACGCGGATCGAGCGCGACGAACACGCCACCAGCCTTCAATACGGCGAGCAACGCGACGAACAGATCGCAGGAGCGCGCGACGCACACACCCACTCGTACTTCAGTCGTCACACCCGCTGCGCGCAATTGCGCGGCAAGGCGTGCAGCACGGCGATCCAGTTCGCCGCGCGTGAACCGCACGGTCTGCGGCGTGAAGGATGTGAGCGCAGGCGCATCGGGATCGATGCGCGCCATGGCGTGGATCTGATGGTGCAACGCAATCGGGAAGCTCGTCATAGGCATGAAAAATCCGTTAGAACCGGCCGCATTGGCCAAGTCGCAGACCACAATGGGCCTCTTCATTGGTGTGACGATTCGTGATCGAAAATCTTTACCTCGCAATCCATTTTTATTTGGACTCCGTATTTTTAATGTGTTAAACGAACGCGCACGCGTGAATTGCACGGTAAAGGTAAATGTTTGCCGCGCCCGTTCGTCTATCAGGCGAGGGGCGTGTCTTCACGCTCTGCAGAACGGCCGCATGCACGCATGCGCCGCCGCTCGCCGATCCATTTCCGACCACTGCGACACACATTGCCGATGACCGCTGCCACCGAGCGCTACGATGCGCCACCCTCGTCTGCTTCATCTCCTTCAAGCCCCGCGGGCAAGCCTGCGATGCGCCTGATCGCCGCGCTGCTCAAGCGTTCTCGCGGCGCCTTTGCAATCGCGTTGACCGCTTGCGTGCTGAACGGAATCGCCAGCGTGCTGCTCGTTGCGACCTTGAGCCGCGCGCTGGCGCAGCCGGGCGCCGCCGAGCTGTCGCTCGCGATGCGCTTCGCGTTGTGCGCGGTCGTCGCGCTCGTCACGCGAGTGATCACCGGCGTGCTGTTCGCCCGACTCTCGCAGGACACGATGGCGCAATTGCGCGGGCACGTCGCACGACGCGTTGCCGAGGCCGAATTGCGCGATGTCGAACGGATCGGCGCGGCACCCGTGCAGTCCGTGCTGACCGACGACGCCACCAATGTCTCGATGTTGTTCTTCGCGCTTCCCAATCTGGTGATGCACGGTTCCATCGTGTTCGGCTGCCTGGGTTATCTGGCGTGGCTGTCGTGGCCGGTCTGCCTGCTGGCGGTGGCCGCGATTCTGGTCGGCTCACTCGGCTATCACGCCGGCGACAAGCGCGCGATCGCGTCGCTCGAAGCCGCCGGCCGCTCGCAGGACAAACTGTTCGGCTACCTCGGCGCCCTCTTCACCGGCGCGAAGGAACTGAAGCTGCATCAGGCGCGTTCGCGTCAATTCGTGGACGGCCAGCTCGGCTCGGCCATCGACGAAGTCCGCGACCATCGACGCCGCGCGTTCAGCGCCTATGCGGTCGGAGTCGGCTGGATCGTGTTCCTGTTCTATGTGTTTCTGGGTGTCGCGGCGTTCTGGCCGGCGCTCGGCGTGCATGCCGATGCGCCGTCGGCATCGGGCTATGTGGTCGTGTTCCTGTTCATGCTGCTGCCGCTGGACGGCCTGCTCAACAACGTGCCGACGCTCAATGCGGCACGCGTCTCGCTCGATCGCATCGAGAAGGTGATGAGCGAATTCGGCGCGCTTCGCACCTCGCCGCCGCCTGATGAAAACGCTTCGCACGCGCCGTATCGCGAGCTGACCATCCGCAATGTCACGCACTCGTATTTTCACGAGCGGGACGAGCGGATGTTCCGTGTCGGGCCGGTCAATCTGACCTTCAGGCCGGGTGAGCTGGTCTTTATCGTCGGCGGTAACGGCAGCGGCAAAACCACGCTCGCGAAGGTGCTGACCGGTCTTTACGAACCCGAAGACGGCACGATCGAACTGGACGGCAAACCGATCGGCTTTGCCGAACGCGCCGCGTATCGTCAGCGTTTCACGGCGGTATTCAACGATTTCCATCTGTTCGATGCGTTGCTCGGCATCGTCGATCCGAACGATGCCTCGCGCGAGCAGGCCGATGCCCGCGCCAACGCGCTGGTCGCGAAGCTCGCGCTCGATCACAAGGTGCAGGTCGTGAACGGCGCGTTCTCCACGCGAGCGCTTTCCACCGGCCAGCGCAAGCGCCTTGCACTGGTGGTCGCGTATCTGGAAGACCGGCCGTTCTATCTGTTCGACGAATGGGCCGCGGACCAGGATCCACAGTTCAAGGCCGTGTTCTATGAGCAATTGCTGCCGGAACTGCGCGCACGCGGCAAGACCGTTCTGGTGATCAGCCACGACGACCGTTATTTCCACCTCGCGGATCGGGTGTTGAAGCTGGAAAACGGCAGTATCGTCAGCGAGACGCAGGGTTCGGCACAAACGGTGCCGAGCCTGGCCATGGCCAACGGAAGTTAGCGCTCTGGTTTCCCGCCACCAGCGGCCGGCAGCGACAACAACGTATCCGTCATCGTATCGGCGAGCCGCAACGCGGACATCGGTCCGCCAAAGCCCCAGATATTGCGCTCGACAAGCCCCACACGCCCCGCACCGCGAGCCGGCACGAACCGCCAGATCGGCGAATCGAGTTTGCTGGCAAGTGGGGCCTCCGCTCCAGTCGCACTGACGAACAGCACCGTCAGCTTCGGCTGCTTCAGGAGATCTTCCGAGCTGACGTAGGCCGTGCCCTCACGCGTCGCGCCCGCGGGCCAGAACTCGAGCCCGAGTGCTTTTGCGACACCCGCAGCCGTGCTGTTGCCGGTGAACGCCCAATAACGATCCGGCAGGCCCAACTCCTGCAACCACGCAACCTGTTCACCACGCCGCCCCGCAGCGGCGAGACGTTGCGCGTCGCGGGCGAAACCCGTGTCGACCCTGGCCTCGACCGCGCGCGCCGCTTCCTCGCGTCCCGTCAGACAGCCGATGGTGCGCAGAATCTTGCGGCCCCAATCGAGTTGCGTGACCCGGGCGCCGTCTTCGCTAAAGTTCGGGCCGTATTTGAACAACACAGTCGGCGCGATGCGTTCAAGCGCCGCAAAAATCGGTGCGTGCCGCAAGCCGACGCCAAGGATCAGATCGGGTTTGGCCGCCGCGATCGCTTCGAGACTCGGCTCCTGTCGCGTGCCGATATCGGGCACCGACGCAAGACGCGCATTGTCGTAGCCGATCCATACCGGGTAATACGCCGGATCGGCCATGCCGACCGGCGTAATACCCACCGCCGCGAGGTCTTCAGCGAACATGAATTCGAGGACGACGATCCGCTTCGGCTCGGCCGGCGGCGACGGGCTCGCTTGCGAGACGATCGGGTTGTCGGCGAGCGGCGTGCAGGTTTGCGGCTGGATAGTTGCGGCGCCGTGCGCGTCTGGTGCGGGCGCGGCGCTGTTACCGCTTTGCGCGAACGCCTTCGGCGCGGAGATCAGCATGGTCGCCAACACGACGCCCGCGCTGAGTTGCCTGACACGCGGCCATGCCGCCGACGGCATCGTCGGCATCAAGGCGAAGCGGCCTGCAACGCGATTTCCGCATCGCTCATCGTCAATAGCAGCGGGCAGCGTCCACACAATTGCGTCTCTCCAGGAATTTCGTAACGTACGCAGCACACGCGCCGTGCGCTGAACGGATTCGGCAAACTCGCGGCGCGCGGCTTCGCCTGACGCACCGGCAGACGCAGCGGATTGGCTTCGCCGTCGGCCGCGAGCGGACCGAACAGCCACGCGCTGTCGCCGGTCAGATCGAATTGCGGCGCGCATTGTTCGAACAGATAGTCCAGCAGATTGCCGGCGTTGCTCCACAACACGCGTGGTGCGATGCGCGTCATCGAGCAGAGCATTTCGATCACCGAATTCAGGTGATCGACGAGCGACGCGTAGCGGCGTGCCGGATCGCGCTCGACGGGACCCAATGCGTCGCGCTCGAAATACACGGCCACCGGCAAGCCGTCACGCAGCACGACATGCGTTTTATCCGGCGGCATCGCGAGCGGCCGGCGCAGCAGCGCTGCCGCCACGAACCCGGCAGTCGCCGTGAAGCCGAAGTAATACTTGGTCCATTGCGACAGCAGCGCGCGCGCATGTGTTTCGCGCTCACCGCCGTAGAGGGCGACCATCGCATCGAGCAAAGCAGTGCGATGCCGCGCCAATTCGCTGACGCGGATCAGCGTCGGCGAATCGGCATGGCCGTTCGCCAACAGCGCCTCCTCGGCCGGATTCGACACACCGAGCCACACATGCTCGACATAATGCGCGATCGGCTCCGGCGCAAAGCGGGCAAAGCACTGCGCTCGCGCATCGTCGTCGACGGGTTGCCGCATTACCATGTGCCCCGCTTCTCGCGCCGCGCCTGCGCGATCAGCAGCGCGAGCAGATAAGGCGCGCCGATTAACGCGGTCAGGACGCCAGCGGGAATTTCACGCGGCGCAAGCAGCGTGCGCGCCGCGATATCGGCGACGACCAGTACCAACGCGCCGCATGCGGCCGCCAGCCACAAGCGCGTGCGATGCGCGCGCGCGCCGAGCATCGCCGCCAGATGCGGCGCCATCAATCCGATAAAGCCCACCGGCCCCACCGCGGCCACCGCCGCGCACGCGGCGAGCGTCGCCACGGTCAGCACCAGCGGACGCAACACACCGATCGGCAACCCCAGCGACGCGGCCTGGTCGTCGCCCAACGCAAGCAGATCGAGCGGTCGCGCCAGCAGTGCGAACACCGGCACGGCCAGCACGAACCACGGCAGCAGCGTCGTCGCTTCGCCCCAACTGCGTCCGTACGTGCCGCCGACCAGCCACACCACGAAACGCGCGGGCTGCACGCTTTGCTGCGTAATGAGCCATTGCGACAGCGTCGTCCACAGCGTGCCTGTCACGATGCCCGTCAGCGCGACCGCAAGCGGCGCATAGCGATGCCGGCGATTCAGCAGCAGCGTCAACGCAAGCGTGCTGCCGCCGCCCACGAGCGCTGCCGCGGCCAGTGTCGAATGCGCCGCTAGCGGCCACATCACGAGTACGGCGAGCGTTGCGAGACCCGCACCCTGGGTCACGCCCAGCACTTCAGGGCCGGCGAGCGGATTGCGCACGATGCTCTGCATCAGCACCCCGCTTGCGGCGAGCAACGCGCCCGCCAGCAAAGCGCAGATGAGACGTGGCAGCCGTAAATCGAGCACCATTCGCGCAATTTCGTCACGGTGATCGAATGCGGCGAACCAGCGCGTCACGCCGATGGTTTCGCGACCGAACGATGCGCCCACGCACACGAGCACGCCGCCGAACAACACCAGCACGCCTGCCGTCAGCGGCCACGGCCATGCCTCGAGCGCGCGCACGAGGCGCGTGCCCGCGCGCACGGCGGCACGCTCCTGGCCGGCATGCAGCATGCCCGACCACGCCGCGCCGCTGCGGATCATCGCAAGCATCAAGGGCGTGCCGACGAGGGCAATCGCCACGCCGGTCGAGAGGGTCGCGTCGAGATCGAGCGCCTGCACGGCGCTATCGGTGACGAGCACCAACGCGCCACCGACCAGCGCGGACAACGGTACAAGCGCGGCGAGCCGCGACGACCGGGCGCCACGCACCTGACGCAGCAGATTGGGAGCGATCAGACCGACATACGATAGCGGCCCTGCCACACTCACCGCGACGCTCGCGAAGCCGACCGCCACTACCATCGCCGCCAGCCGCGTTGCATCGACGCGAACACCGGCCGCCGCCGCGGCGTCGTCGCCGAGCGCGAGCGGATCGAGCGGACGAATCACGAAGGGTAATGCGGTCAGCGGCAGCACGAGCCAGCAGGCGGCGATCTTCAGACCCGCCGCGCCGGGCTGATACAGACTGCCGTTCGCCCACAACGACACGCCAACGATGCTCTGCTCGAAGAACGCGAGAATCAGCGTGGTCAGCGCGGAGAACAGCAGCATGCAGACGCTGCCGGCCAGCACGAGCCGCAACGGCGTCGCACGCCAGCCGCCGGCCGCCGCGGCCACGCACGCGGCAGCGCCGAGGCCGCATGCGAAGAGCAACGGCACTGGGCTCACGCCCGCGAGGGACGGCACCAGCATCGCGGCAAGCAAACCGAGTTGGGCGCCGCCGGTGATGCCGAGCAGATCCGGCGACGCCAAAGGATTGCGCGTCAGCGATTGAAACAAGGTGCCGGCCACCGCGAGGCAGCCCCCCGCCACCAATGCCGCCAGAATGCGCGGCACCTTCAGGTCGAACAGCAGGATGCCGGCGAGTTGCGCGGCGTCGCTGGCCGCCGGCGCGGCAAGCCACGCACGAAAGCCGGGCGCCAGCCGCATCACTGTCACGACGACGATCAACGCGACGAGCGCGACGCCGATCGTGGTGACGCGGCTCTTCACCGGCGCATGATGGCGCTCTGTTACCGGCGCGCGATGGCGCAGGCGTTTGCGTGCCGCAAACGTCGTCATGCGGCGAAATCCTTACTCATTGCTTCACCGTAAAGCGTGGCGCTGCCGGTAGTCGACGCGTCGCCCTCGTACGCCGGGATGCACATCGGCCTGCCGGTTTGCGGATGCGCAATCTTGAGCATCCGCACGCTGAAGGTGTCGTGCAGATGAGGCGGGTCGAGCATCGCATCGGGCGAGCCTTGCGCGACGATGCGGCCGGCGCGCATCAGCACGATTTCATCGCTGTAGGCCGCGGCCTGATTGAGGTCGTGCAACACCCAGACGATCGTGAGGCCGCGCTTGCGACTCAGGCGCCGCAGCTCGTGCAGAATGTCCAGTTGATGATGGATGTCGAGATACGTCGTCGGTTCGTCGAGCAGCACGATCGGCGCCTGCTGGGCGAGCGCCATCGCGATCCATGCGCGCTGCCGTTCGCCGCCGGAGAGCGCGCCGACGTCGCGCGCGGCGTCGTCGGCGAGGCCGCTCGTGACGAGCGCTTCGTCGATGGCCTCGTGATCGGCGCGAGTGAGTCCGCGCAGCCAGCGGCCGTGCGCGTACCGGCCATAGGCGACCAGTTCGCGCACGGTAAGGCCGGCGGGAATCTGATTGAACTGCGCGAGCATGGTGAGCGTGCGCGCCAATACGCGCCGCGAGTGCGACGCGAGCGGCACACCGTTGACGTCGACGCTGCCGGACAGGGCCGGTTGCAAGCCGACAAGCGTGCGCAGCAGCGTGCTTTTGCCGCAGCCATTCGGGCCGCACAATGCGGTGATGCGACCGGCCGCGATGCTCAGATCGAGACCGTCGAGCACGACGTGATCGCGGTAACCGACGGTCAGCGAATGCGCCACGAGTGCCGCACCCTGCGCTTTCGTCATTGCGCAGCCGTCCGCTTCTCGCCTTCGCCCTCGCTGTAGCTTCGCGCCATCGCCACGACGACCTTGCGCGGTCCTTCGAACGGATCGCGCGCATGCGCGCTCAGCATGTTGTCGAGCATCAGCACATCGCCGGTCAGCCACGGGAAGACGATACGCTGCCGATCGAGCACACCGCGGATCTCAGCGAGCGCCTCTGCCTCCAGCGGTTCGCCATCGCCGTAATAGACATTGCGCGGCACGTTTTCGAGGCCGACCGAATCGATCAGCGCGTCCTGCATGTCTTCATCGAGCGACGAAAGATGGAACAGATTCGCCTGGTTGAACCACACAGTTTCGCCGGTGTGCGGATGACGCGACACCGCCTGGCAGCGCTCGCGCGTGCGCAGCAGCAGTTCGCCGTCTTCGCCATCGCGCCATTCGCAATCGATACCACGCGCGCGGCAGATCTGGTCGACCGTGCGCGGGTCCGCCGAACCGAACGCCTGCTCCCACGGCAGATCGAGCCCTTGCCCGAAATTGCGCACATAGAGGAGTTCACGCTTCGCAAAGCGCTGGACAAGCGCTGGATCGAGCGCGCGATAAATCGCCCGGCTATCGGCAATCGGTGTCGCGCCACCGGTGTGGGCGGCCAGTGCGCAGTGGAACCAGATACGCAGCGGCCATTCGCGCGTGTACGACTGTTCGTTATGCAAAGGGATCGATCGATGCGGCGGATATTCCGTCGAGGTGTACACCGCACCGTCCACCTGGCTGCGCGGCGTCGACGCGAACTCATAGCCGATCAGCGGATGCCCGAAGGAGCCCGCGAAACCTTGAAACGCGTCGATCGAGGCTACGCGAAAACCGGTGAAGAGCACCCCGCCCGCGCGTTCGAGCGTGCTGTCGACGATCGTCCGCAGGCATGGCGCCGCTTCCTCCAATGAAATCTCCGCGCCCGCGCGCGGCGAGACGACAGTCGGCAGACCCGGTTCGATCGATAAATCGGCGAGGGTGGGCGAAGACATCGAAAGCATGGTCATACTCTGGATCCTTTTGCTGAAGTGGTACGCTCGGGCGGATGCCCAGGCCCGCCGGATTGCACTGCGCAGCGCGTCAGGCCGCCGCATCCATGTGGTGGCGCAAGCTGGCTGGGCGCATATCGGTCCACACGGTCTCGATGTGTGCGAGGCATTCGGCTTTAGGGCCGCGCACGCCGACTTCGCGCCAGCCGCCCGGCACGTCACGGAACGTCGGCCAGATCGAGTACTGCTCTTCGTCGTTGATGACGACGGTGTAGACGAGGTCGTCCGCGTCGCCGGCTGTTGTGCTGGAGGTCTGCTGTACTTGCGTCATGATGAAAGGCTCAGTCGATAAAAGGTCGGGAAGCGCCGGACAGTCGCTGGCATGTCCCGGCTCGGCGGCGCCGACATGCCACTCGCGCACCGCTTCTATTCATGTGACGTTTGACGGTCGCTCTTTTTTACCGCTGCCGCGCACGGCCGCTGTGAAATGCGGGGCCGGCCACGCCGCGATCGCAGGCGTCGAGGCAATCGACGCAATGCTTTTCGGCATCGCGCACCATGAAATGGACCAACGTTTGCGACACGTCGAGTGCGCGCGCCGTGCTTTGCAACGTTTCGTCGCGCAGACGCACCATTTCGAAAGCGGCGCGGCTGCGCGGCGGCAGTTGATCGAGTGCGTTGTAGACGTGGCGCAGCGTGTCGCGCACAAGCAGCGCAGCTTCCGGCGAAGGTTCCGGCGAGGGCACATGCAGGCCGTCGTCTTCGTCGACGTAATAGGTTTTTTCGAGACTTTGGCGGCGAAACGCATCGATCGACGCGTTGCGCACCATTCGCGTCACGTATGCAACCGGTTGCCGCACCGCGCCCTGATCGGGAAAGTCGAGCAGCTTGATGAAGACGTCGTGCACCACATCTTCCGCGAGACTTCCACAACCCACGAAGCTGCGTGCCAGATTGACGAGCATCGGCCGGTTGTCGATCAACGCATCGAGCAGCGAGCCCTTCTTCCAGTCGAGCGTATGCACGTGCCGCGAAGCGGGTGGACGCGCGTCTGCAGCGTCGTGAGCCGTGATCGGCCTTGCTGTTGAAGTCTCTCGCTGGACGACCATCTCGGCCATGAATTTACTCCGTTATCCTAATAATAAAGCGCCAATCTAACGTAAACGATAACCATTACCAAGAAAAATTAGGATAACTTTATTAGTTTGGATAGCTTTGCGAAAAATATTCAAAATTCATAATTATTAATCGTTGATGCCATTTGCATCAAACTGTGCAGCAATCCATTTTCTTTAAATTAGGTATCCGTACCATTTCATTAACATTGCAGTCGTTCACGCCGTCCCAATAGGGGGAATCTGTGCGCCCGTCCACCCAATGCTATTCAACGCTCACCGCTACCTGGCCCGAGATTTTCAGAGATACGGAAAAACAGTGGCGCCAAAGACTATTGGCATCGACAATGTCATTTGTTTTGTCGATTCCCTGCCGCCGATCGCCACCCCGGATTTCGTCTGCAACAAGGGCGTTGAAACGCTGACATCCCCATCCCATTGGAGTAACTGATGGCCAATGCTTATCTGCAGGTAATCGCGCATTATTTCGCCAAACCCGGCAACGGCGACACGATCGTCAAGCACCTCACAGAACTCGCCGCGACAACCCGCACTGAGCCGAAGAACCTGTCCTACGACTTCTTCCGTTCGCCACACGATCCGGATCACTTCGTGATTCTCGAGCAATACAGCGCGGCCGACGGTCTCGCCGTGCATCGCGAGACCGAGCATTTCCAACGACTCGGCTTGGGCACGATCATTCCGCTGCTCGACCGGCGCGAAGTCACGAGTCACATGGTGCCAGGAGACACAGCATGATCAATGCATTCCGTTTTCAAACCGTGCCGACGCTGATTGTCGAATTCGGCGCGGCACGGCGCATCGGCGCGTTGCTGCGTGCGCAGTTTCCGGCACTCGAGCGCGTGTGCGTGGTCACGGACGGCTTTCTGCACAGAAGCGGTCTGCTGGAACCGGCGCTCGCCGATCTCGCGGCGCACGGCTGGAACGCCACCGTGATCGACGACGTGATCGCCGATCCGCCTGAACATATCGTGCTGGAAGCGACGGCGCGAGCACGTGAAGCCGGCGCGGAAATCGTGCTGGGATTGGGCGGCGGTTCGTCGATGGATGTCGCGAAGTTGCTGGCCGTGCTCGCGCCGCAACAGGAGCAGGCGCTCAGCGAGATGTACGGCGTGAACAAGGTCGCCGTTTCGCGCTTGCCGCTCGTGCAGATCCCGACCACTGCGGGCACCGGCTCGGAAGTCACGGCGGTGTCGATCGTGACGGTGGGCGAAGCGAAGAAGATGGGCGTAGTCGCGCCGCAACTGATCGCCGATCTGGCGATTCTCGACGCGGAACTCACGCTCGGACTGCCCGTGGCCGCGACGGCCGCGACCGGCGTCGACGCGATGGTGCATGCGATCGAAGCGTACACGTCCGCGCATCTGAAGAATCCGGTGTCCGACATGCTCGCGGTCAAAGCGCTCGAACTGCTGTCGCGCAATCTGCTGCCCGCCTGCGAAGATGGGCAGAACCGCGCGGCGCGAGAAGCGATGCTGCTCGGCGCGACGTTTGCCGGCCAGGCCTTCGCCAATTCGCCGGTCGCGGCTGTGCATGCGCTCGCTTATCCGATCGGCGGCATTTATCACGTGCCGCACGGTCTGTCGAACGCGCTCGTGCTGCCGCACGTGTTGCGCTTTAACGCCGAGGCCGCCGCGCATCTGTATGCGGAACTCGCGGAGGTGATCGTCCCGGGCGTGACGGGCAGCGCGGAAAGCCGCACGCAAGCGCTGATCGAACGGCTCGAACAGATGATCGCTGCCACCGGTATTCCGGCGCGGCTGCGCGAGGTGGGCATCGAACGCGACGGTCTCGCGCGAATGGCGAGCGATGCAATGCTTCAAACGCGGCTGCTCGTGAACAATCCCCGGCCTGTGAGCGAGGCGGACGCGCTGGCTATTTATAGCGCCGCGTTTTGATATTCAATCGATGATGAAGGCTGGAGGAGTCGTCTGCAGCGTTGCGCGGCGGCTTTTGCAGCGAAGGGTCGCGCGTTCGCGTGGGCCGGTTTGGCCGACTGGCGTTTCAATCGGCATTGACTCATGCCGTCTCCCTACCTGTTCCTGTTTTCGCGGTGCGGCCGTTACGTGCGCGTTGGGCGTTACGTAGCACGCCGACGGAACACGGAACAGGCGCATCTAACAAAACGTTATTTTGTCGATATATGTTGTTTATATTTAAAATTATAAGAAATTTTATTTATCGAATTTCCTGATTCTCGCCCTTTCTATCATTGGCGCGCAACT
Source organism: Paraburkholderia xenovorans (assembly GCF_046030735.1). GTDB lineage: Bacteria > Pseudomonadota > Gammaproteobacteria > Burkholderiales > Burkholderiaceae > Paraburkholderia > Paraburkholderia xenovorans_A. The sequence goes on along the minus strand of NZ_JAQQBV010000010.1, from coordinate 81,835 downwards.
TGCAAAGATGGACCCACCAATAGCCACTCTTGACGGGGACATCATGAACAAATTCGCCAGTCGGACAGCCATCGCTGTTGCGACGTCTACTTTGCTTGCGCTCTACGGTTGCGGATCGACAGTGCACCTCCCCACCACTCCGGTGGGGAGCGGCGGACTCGGCGGAACATCGGGATCGGGGACTTCGGGCACCTCAGGTACTTCGGGTACTTCGGGTACTTCGGGCACTTCGGGCACCTCGGGCACCTCGGGCACCTCGGGCACTTCGGGCACTTCGGGCACTTCGGGCACCTCGGGCACCTCGGGCACCTCGGGCACCTCGGGCACCTCGGGCACCTCGGGCACCTCGGGCACCTCGGGCACCTCGGGCACCTCGGGCACTTCGGGCACTTCGGGCACTTCGGGCACTTCGGGCACTTCGGGCACTTCGGGCACTTCGGGCACCTCAGGCACTTCGGGCACTTCGGGCACCTCAGGCACTTCGGGCACTTCGGGCACTTCGGGCACTTCGGGCACTTCAGGCACTTCAGGCACTTCAGGCACTTCAGGCACTTCAGGCACTTCAGGCACTTCAGGCACTTCGGGCACTTCGGGCACCTCCTCCACCCCGATCGGCAACGTCGTCACGAATGCCAGCAACCTCATCACCGCGGTCGGCACAACAGTCGCCGACACGGGCAGCAAAATCGGCGGCACATCGGTACCGGGCGTCAACAGCGCGACGACCACCAGCCTCGGCGCCGCGATCACCGATCTCGGCAACGGCGTCAAGGTGCTCGGCAACGGCGCGGCGGCGGGCCTCGGCACGCTGGGCACGTCGGCGAATCCGCTCGGACCGACGCTCACCTCCACGTCGGGCGTCGTCACGAATGCCGGCTCGGCGGTTTCCGCGGTCGGCGGCGTCGTGACGAGTCTCGGCAGCGGACCGCTGGCTCCCCTCGCGCCGGTGACGTCCGCGGTCGGCGGCGTCGTCGACGGCGTGGGCAAAGGCGTCGTCTCGCTCGGCTCGGGATTGAACACCGTGCTCACGAGCGCGCCGGTTCAGCAAATCGAAACGCAGATCAGTTCGGCGATCAACCCGATCACCACCACGGTTTCGAACACGACGCAGACGGTCGGCAACGTGACCGGCCTCGGCGCGCCGCTCAACTCATTGCTCAGCAAGCTCGGCAACGGCATCGACGCGGCCGGCGTGAAGCTGTCGGGCGCGACCGGCGATCAGGTGGGCCAGGACCTCGGCGGCGTGGTCAGCCAGTTGGGCAAGACCGTCACCAGCACCGGCGGGCTTCTCACCGGCGCCACGACCAACCCGCTTGCACCGATCACGGGCTTGCTCGGACCGCTCGGCGGATTGGGTGGACTCGGCGGTACGGGTAGCGGCGGCGTCTCCATTCCGCCGTTGACCGGACTCATCGGCAATCTCGGCAGCCTGGGGGGTTCCGGCGGCACGGGCGGCGCAGCCGGCATCGGCAATCTGTTGACGCCGATCACCGGTCTGCTCGGCAAAGTGGGCTCACTGGGCGGAACGTCCGGCTCGAGCGGCCCGCTCGCACCGGTCACCAACCTGGTCGGCTCGCTGACAGGCGGCCTGACGAGCGTGGTGAGCGGCGCGGCAGGCCAAGGCTCGACGGCCGGCAACCCGGTCACCGGTCTCATCAGCGGCTTGACCGGTGGGTTGACCGGCGGCACGGCCGGCAGCGGCTCGAACGCCAAGAACCCGCTTGCACCGGTGACGAATCTCGTCGGCGGATTGCTCGGCGGTGTGACGGGCGCCGCGGCCGGCAAATAACCGCTGATCGAGCCGCGCCGATCGAGCCGCAGATCAGGCGGCTGACCGGCAGCCCATGCAGCAAGAGGAAGCACTGCATCAACGCAGCGGCCGGGCCTCAAAAAATCAACAGCCCGGCCGCCTTCAATGTCACGACTACGAGGCTGACATGAACTCCACTTTCCCTAGCGTCGCGCAAGTCCACGACCCACGGCCACGTTCGGCGACGCCATTTTCGATCGGCCTGCTCGGCATCGTCGCGGGACTGCTGACTCTCTGGCTGCTGCGCGACAGCACGACACTGGACGGCGCGGCGCGCAGCACCGCCGCCTGCCTCGCGATCATCGCGACGATCGCCGCGTACGAGCTCTTCGTCGCGCGCGTCTATCTGCGTCCGAGCGCCGGACTCGCGAGCCGCGCCGTGCGGCCGCTGAGCATCGCGCGGGTCGCCGTGCGGCTCGCCGCGCTGGCCTCCGTGTATGCGGGAATCGGTTTGCTCTACTGGCTGCTGCCCGAATATCACGGCGCGTTCTACAACCCGTTCTGGTCGTTGATCAGCACGCTCGCGCCGTACCTGATCGTCGCGGCGCCGTTCTACTTCGTGTGGATGGACATGCATCAGCGCGAAGTCGACGACGCCTACCTGACCTGGGGACGTCTGCTGTTTCGCGGCGAACGGCCGGCCAACTGGCGGCCCGTGCGTGAAATGCTCGCGGGCTGGATGGTGAAGGCGTTCTTCCTGCCGCTGATGATCGTGTATCTGTCGACCGACGCGGATCATCTCAGCGCGTCGCTGGCCATCGCGTTGAACGCGCCGTTTTCGCTGTCGACGTTCCGCTTCATGTACGACCTGTCGTTCACGATGGATCTTATGTTCGGCACCGTCGGCTATTTGTGCACGCTGCGCATTCTCGACAGCCACGTGCGCAGCGCGGAACCGACCACGCTCGGCTGGCTGGTCGCGCTGATCTGTTATCAGCCGTTCTGGTCGCTGATCTCGAGCCAGTACATCCGCTACGAAGGCTCGATGTTCTGGGACAACTGGCTGATCTCGATGCCCATCGTTCGCGTGATCTGGGGCACGGTGATCATCGCGTTGCTGATGTGCTACGCGCTGTCCACGATCTCGTTCGGTCTGCGCTTTTCGAATCTGACCAATCGCGGAATCATCACGTCGGGCCCGTATCGCTTCACCAAACATCCCGCGTACATCGCGAAGAATCTGTCTTACTGGATGGTCGCAGTGCCGTTCGTCGAACCGTTGGGCTGGCGGCTCGCGATCATGCACTGCGCCGCGCTGGTCGCCGTGAATCTGCTTTACTTCCTGCGCGCGAAAACCGAGGAACGGCATCTGATGAACGATCCCGACTATCGCGCCTACGCCGAGTGGATTGCGAGGAACGGGCTGTTTGCGAGAATCGCACGAGTGTTCAAATGACGCGTTTGCCACGCGGCACGACACGACGTCGAATTACGTCCTGTCGTGCCGACGCGTTATTTCTCGCGGCGCGGCACGAGCAGATTCGCGAGCCCGGCTTGCGGGCGCGAAAGAAGAGCGCCTTGCGCCAGCACTTCGGGCCACGCGCGCAGCCACTGCAACTGCGCGTCGGTTTCGATGCCGCTCGCGATCGCCCGCACATCGAGCTTACGCAGCAGATCCAGCAGCGCCGTCATCACGACGCACGCACGCGGGTCGCGCGGCACCGCCGCCATCAACTCGCGCGCGATCGCGACGGTATCCACGTCGAGCGCGCCGAGCTGCGCGAGCGACGACCCGCCGTTGCCCCAGTTGCCGAGCGAGAGACTCACGCCGGCATCGCGCAGTCCCGCGGTCAGCGTGCGCAACGACAGCAGTCGCGCGGCATCGGCGCTATCGGCCACTTCGATTTCGAGCAGGTTCGCCGCAACGCCGTACGAGCGCGCCACACGTGCAAGCTCGTTTGCGAACGAGTCGAGTATCGCGATTTGCGCCGGCACCGTCATCGCAATCGGCTGCACCGGCAGCTTCGCGGCCAGACACGCGTGCAATTCACGGCACACACCGTCGACGACGAACGACGCCATTTCCAGCGCCACGTCCGGATGCCCGATCGGCATCATGAAAATGCCCGGCAGCAGCAGCCCGTACTCGGGATGCTTCCAGCGAACGTGTGCGTGAACGCACGCGAGCGATCTGTCGCTTGCGCGATACGTCCCTTGAAACACGAGATGGAATTCGCCCGAACGCAGGCCGTCGCGAACGCGTGCTTCGAGTTCGCTCAGCGGCACGGGATCGTCGCGAGAGTCGTTTGCTCCATCGGCCCAATCGACGCATGTCGAACGCATGTCGAAAGTCGTTGCAAGCGGGAGCGCTGGTTCATGATCGAGCGTATGCATGGTGTCGGTAATTTTTTAACCTCGCTAACGTATGCACATGTCGTGCCACGCACTCGCTACTCATGCATTCGCACGACGAGAACTTTCGTCGAGGCCCGACAGGCAGGCGTTTTCAGCGATGGGAAGTCAACCGGCATGCCCATCGTGACGAGTGCCAAACGTTTGCTTTTTCGCTCGCGTTACGTAGCGTTGCGGATCGACGTTACGTCGCATCACGTGGGCCGGTTTAACGCGAAACGCGAAGTGAGCGTCGCGTAACGACGCCATTCACGACCCAGCATCGCACGCGTAAAAAAGCAACGTAAAAATGGGAATTATTTGCCACGACGCATTGCAGCAAGAATGTTTGACCGATTTAAAAAGATTTACTAGTATCGGCAACATTGCTGTCTCATAAACAGTCACAACTCCCACACAGTACTCAAGGCCGAAGATGGTAACCATCCCACTTACAGATGCCGATTGGGCTCGCGTTGAGAGTCTCTTTCCCGAAGTTCAATCGGCCCGCGGTCGGCCGCGCCGCAGCGACCGCGAGATCCTCAATGCGATTCTCTGGCTGCAACAGAGAAAAGAAAAATGGCACAGACTGCCTGCGACTTTTCCACCACAGCAAACTTGTTATCTTCGCTATATGGCCTGGAAAAAGACCGGCGTACTGGAGCAGGTCAACGAGCGTTTGTCGATGTGCGAGGAGACGGTTTGAAACGGCCGAATGAAAATTGATTCGGATGCCATATCGCTGACCTTACCAACGCTCATTGCGCGTTGGTCGCACCCCAGCCGCCGTGCGTCAGCACTTCCCATTGAACGTTGTGGCCGTCGTCGGGAATGGCAAAAGGAATGATGTCGTCCATTACGTGGGCGTTCGTCTCGGGTAGATCGACCTTATTGCGGATTGCATAGGCGTTGTATGCCCTCACCATCGTCCCTTTCAGCACAGGGACAAATTTGTCGGTGTTGGGAGCGCTCGATCCCGAGCATAGCGAACCCAGCAAGTCTGCGGGAACGTCGGTATAAGCGATCTGCGACGTATTGCGAACGCCGCGCAATAGCGTCGACAGAAACTCGAGCGCCGTGGTCAGCCGCTGCTGCTCCACCGTATAGAGATCCGTTCCCTGGATATACGCGGTTTCCGCAGCGTTGAAAGTTGCGGCTATCGCAAGGCCCACGTGCTGCGTATCCCGGCAGGTTTCCTGTGTGACACCACTGACAGCGGAATTGAAAACAGTCTGCCCATTCCATGAAAAACCGCCGGCGTGCGAACTGCCCGGTCCACCCGGAAACGTGACCGGAGCATTTCCGTCGAGGTCCGCATTGTAGTAATAAGCCGGCACCCAGCGCTTCCACAAGGCTACCGCGCTATCGAACAGCGAGCGATCGTCGGTGAAGACCGCGATGCCGAACATCCCGTCGATCATGCTCAGCTTCCAGTTGCCGTTCTTGCCGGCGCCGTTCTCTCCAGTGATGGACGGCAAATACTGGGTCGTCAGCATTGTCGCGAACGCTTTTGCGTCGTCGGGCGACCATCCGCTAGCCGTATAGCGAATGATTTCTGCCGCGGCCGGCCAGATTTCCGCAGCCCATGCGGATTGCAAAGGGCCATTGGTGCCGCCATGTCCACCCGTCAGTTTGCTTGAATAAGCATTCATGATTGCAATCGCATTGTCGGCGTAGGTCTGGTCGCCGGTCAGGTACCACATGAGCGACTGTGTGTAAGCCGCAGTGGCGTCACGCAGTTCGGCCTTGCAGCCGTGGTCGTTGGTCGAGGCCGTGTCGCACGAGATGCGGCCGTCGGCCGGCGGTCCCTGAACTGCGTAGGTCTTTGCGGCCCACACACTGTTTTTCATCGCGTCGAATGCATGGGCAACGACAGGGTTATTCGCGGCAATCTGTGCCTTGACAGCGTCGAGACGGTCTCGCGTGACGAGAACGCCAGGATGTTTGAACGAGCCCGATGTCGCGACCGGCGAGGTCGCAAGAACCGAAGCAGGCGATATCTGCGATAGCGCGGAGGCCATTGAGTTTTCCACGTCGTTACGACCGCCGGCCGTGCCGTCGCAAGCCGCCAGAGTCAGCAGCACAATCAGCGCGGCTACACGTTGAAGGGATTTCACCTTATTCAATACCGACATATCTGCTCCTCTTTCAGATTCGCCACTCGAACTGAATAGACTCGAGTCCCGGCGTCCGGAAGAAAAGGATCTTGCCATCGGATAATTAGGAAACCCTTAGCGGCGTTTTCGACGCCGTTTGCCCCGCCACTCCGTTTGGTTCCTCGTCAATCATTACAAATTCAGCAACAAACCTTGACTGAATCCACGGTTACTCCCGCCAGTTCGCAAAACTACAATGGAATCACTGGCTACGAACAAACTTGGTCGTAGCGCGATAAAGACCGAACTGGAGGTAGTTCATTATGAAATCGCTCATTCAAGCTGTTGTTATCGCCGCCGCGCTGGCCGCTCCTGTCGCTTCGTTTGCGCAGTCGAACCAGCCGGTGACTCGCGCTCAAGTGCGCGCCGAACTGATTCAACTGGAGCAGGCGGGCTATCACCCGGGCGGTCAGGACCCGAACTATCCGGCCGACATTCAAGCCGCCCAGGCACGCGTCGACGCGCAGAACGGCACCGCGCAAGCAGCGCAAAGCGGTTACGGCGGCGTGGTGAGCGGCGCGTCGCAATCGGGTCATGTGGTGCAGGCGAGCGGCCCGCAATCGGTGTACTTCGGCCACTAAGCGCATCACCGCGCATAAGCTGAGCGGTCAGGAACGAAGCGTTACAGGCGGCGAGACCCGCGCCCCTTAGCTAAACGAAATGACCTAAAACAAACTGGCCCGCGATCGAGCATTGCCGATAGCGGGCCAGTTTTTCGTATTCGATACCTCCGTCATCGGGCTTACGATGACTTCGCCCGGACCGTTACGGTCTGGGCGCTTTTTTTTATAGATCAGGAGTGGCGACGAACGTCAGTCGCGGGCAACCAGATCGCCGACTTGTCCGCGACCCGTCACGAGGCAGCTCGACAGGAAGTTCTCGCCCTGGCTGCTCGCGGCCCTGTCGCCGAAACCTATGCTCAACGCGTGCGATTTGGTGAGTTCCGCGCCTTTCTGACAGGTTATCGTTCCCATCTCGCCGGCCTGCGCGCGCATCAGCGCCCTATCCGCCATCAGATAGCCCAGCAACAGCACCACGGCAATATTGAACACTTGTCGCATGGTTCGTCTCCTGTTTTGAACAGACTAACGCGAACCATGGGGGCGTGGTGCCAGGGGTTTCCCGATTGGTAGTACGAACCCTGATCGCCGTCAAACCGCACGCAATCAGGCCGTTCCGGCTTCAGAACCGCGCTTCGATCTGAGCGATGCGTGTCTCGACCGACCTGCGCACCAGCGCATTCGAAGGCACCAGCAGCAGCGAAGACGCGATGATCTTATAGACGTCGTTACGCCGCACTTTCGACACCTGCGCCGGATCGAGCCATGCGTCGTTATTCACCAGCAACAGCAGCGTATCGAGGCCGATCAGGATCGGCCACAGGCAAGCAAGCCGCAAACGCACGGACAGTGCCGGAATCGCCAGCGTGTAGTCGAGCGCCTCGCGAAAGTGATCCAGCGTGTTGCGCACGAGTTCGATCATCAACGGCCGCGCGCGCTGCGAGTTGGCCGGCAACAGAAGATCTCGTGCGCTCAGGCCGTAGCGATCGAGCATGCTGTGCGGCAGATAGCAACGGCCGATCCGCAGATCCTTGCCGCAATCGCGCAGCACGTTGGTCAGTTGCAGTGCTTTGCCGAAGCGCACGCCGCGCCGTTGCATCGTGTCCGGTTGCTCCTTCAGCGTGCCGGGCATGTGCGCGTAAGTCATCGTCGTCCAGAATTCGCCGACGCAACCCGCCACCAGATACGTATAGCGATCCAGTTCGCTGTACTCGCGCAGCGCGGCGATCTGTCCGGAGCGTTCGTCGGGGAAAGTCCGAAGGTCGAATTCCATCCCCTCGGTCAGCGTGGTGACGATGCCGCGCACCGCGTTGCGATCGGACTCGCTCAGTTGCGCGAGTACTTCGAAAGCGGGCCCGAGCGATTCGAGCAATAGCTTTTCATCCGATTGCTCCTGCTGTACCGCGACTTCGGCGGCCATCCGCTGGAACAACGCGTTGTCGTGTGCGGCGCCGTTGACCTGCTCGCGCAACGACAACAGCAACGCGAGACGTTGCTCGGGCGAAATCAGCGAGGTATCGGCGATCGTATCGGCCGCGCGCGCGAGCAGGTACGCAAGGCCGATCGGATCGCGCATGCCGACGGGCAGCACGCGCAGCGTGAGATAAAAAGAGCGTGAAACGCCTTTCAGGAGCGGGCCAAGAAGAAAGGCCCGGGACGGGTTCGGCATGAATGGGATCGGGTCGGAATTGAGCGGAAAACTGGCGCTGCCGAATTGTATACGGTGAAGCGGCCAGACCGTCATTCGCGTCGGCAGGCACTGGATGAAGTCGCCGAAATCCACTCACCTGGAAATACCAGGGCATCCCAGGTAATTTCGGTTCTCATCGACGGTTTGAGGAAATCGGTCCGCGCGCTCTGGCACCTACTCTTTATTGCACCGGATTGCAAAAACGCGCTAACGGCATGCGTCGATTACATTCCGCTTTTCCCTTCCGACAATCGCCCTACGCGCCGCCCAACCTCGCGCGGTTAGCCAACCCTCGCGCCACCGGATAGAATCCCGCTCATTCCGAGCCGACTCGCGGCCGCGCATTCGAGCGGGAACGCGGATTGCTCTTCAGGTTAGTTTGGGTTGTCGAACGGTCGAGCACGATCTCTCACATCCCGCACTTTGATCGACACATCCACATGACTATCCACGAATCCAAGACGTCTTCCCGGTCCAACGTGGAAACTGGCGTGCCCGGCTTCGACGAGATCCTGGGCGGCGGCCTGGTCAGCGGCGGCGTCTATCTGCTCGAAGGCATGGCAGGCGCGGGCAAGACGATCCTGTCGAGCCAGATCGGCTTTCATCGCGTAAGCCAGGGCGACAAGGTGTTGTACATGACCTTGATCGCCGAGTCGCACGACAAGCTGCTGGGCCACCTGAAAGGCCTGAGCTTCTTCGACGAAAGCGCGGTCGCGCAGCAAATGCTGTTCGTGTCCGGCTATCACGAACTGATGCAGGACGGCCTCGACGGTTTCCTGAAGCTGATCGCGTCGAGTATCTACGACTATCGTCCGCGGCTGATGATCATCGACGGTTTCCGCAGCGCGCGCGAATTCAGCGAAACCGAATTGTCGCTGTCGAAGTTCATCCACGAACTGAATGCGCTGGTCGCAGCGCTCGATTGCGCGACCTTGCTGCTCGCGCCGCTCTCCGGCAACGAACCGCATCCCGAGCACACGCTCGTCGACGGTCTGATCGAGCTGAACCGCTACAACGACGGCATGCGCCGCGCGCGCGAGATCGAAGTGCACAAGATGCGCGCGCGCAATCATCTGATGGGCAAGCACTTCTTTCGCATCGCCGAAAGCGGGCTGCTGATGTTCCCGCGTCTCGAAGCGCAAGGCGCGGCGCAGCCGGGACCGGTGGATCTGAAAACACGCCTCGGCTTCAACCTGCCGCATCTGGACCACCTGCTCGGCGGCGGTTTCGCACGAGGCTCCACGACCACGCTGATCGGACCGTCGGGCGTCGGCAAAACCCTGCTCTGCCTGCAATTTCTCGCGGCCGGCATCGCGCGTGGCGAACGCTGCGTCTATCTGGGCTTTTACGAAGGACCGCAGCGGCTGATCGGCAAAGCCGAGGCCGTGTCGATCGGACTCGCCGACGCGTACGAAGACGGCCGCCTGATGATCCAGTGGCAACCCGCGGTCGAACTGGCGATCGACGAACTCGCGGCAATCGCGCTCGCCACGGTCAAGCAAACCGGCGCGGCGCGCATCGTGATCGACGGCGTGGAGGGTTTTCGCGACTCCGCGTTGCGCCCCGAGCGCTTCGGGTTATTCCTGAACGCGCTGCTGCATCAGTTGCGCGAAGCCTGCGTCACCACGCTGCTGACCGAAGAGCTGCCGCTTTACGCGGACCCCGGCCACGCGAAGAGCGTGCGGGTCTCCGCGTTGACCGAGAACCTCGTGCTGCTGCGCTACGCTGAAACCGATGCCGGCCTGCGGCGCATGATTTCGGTGGTCAAGCAGCGCGAAAGCGCGCACGACACGTCGTTGCGCGAACTCGTGATTTCGTCGCAAGGGCTCGACGTGATGGAAGCCACCGCGCATCCCGCAGGCATGGTCACGGAGCACGGCCTGTCGGCCACACTGACTCCGCGAAGAAAGACGTAGCCGCCCATGAAAACCATTCTGGTCGTGGACGACGAGTTCGACATCCTCACGGTCTGGCGGCTGTTGCTGGAGCGGCACGGCTATGCCGTGCTGACGGCGTCGAACGGCGCGGTCGCGCTCGAACAGATCCGCAACGCGCGGCCCGACATCGTGGTGTCGGATTGCATGATGCCGATCATGTCCGGCCTGCAACTGTGCGCGGCGCTGTTCGCCGACCCCGATCTGCGCTCGCTCCCGATCATCCTGTGCAGCGCGGCCGCCGATATCCCGGTGCAGCCGAATCCGCGCATCGCCTACGCCCGCAAGCCGCTGTCTTTCGACACGCTGCTCAAGATGCTGGAGCAGTTCGACGATTGAGCGACGCGCCGGACTCGCCATCGAGGCCGTCCGGCGTTTTCCTCTCTTCTAGGTAAAACCCCTGATTCCTTGCGACGGTCGCACAGACTACTCTCGGCACACCCATTAAATAGAACGTCGTTCTATTAGACAGAACGACCCAGAGTGAGACACTCGAAGGAGAATTTCATGGCAAGCCTGCCGATCGGCGCGCGGCGCGCGTCGTCCGATTCAAGCGCCGCAGGGCCGGAGCTCACGCCCGGCATCAATGCGCGCATCGATCGCCTGCCCGCCACGCGCGCGGTCTGGATGCTGGTGTTCCTGCTGTCGATCGGCGGCTGGTTCGAGTTTTACGATCTGTTTTTCACCGCGTACGTCGGCCCCGGCCTCGTCAAAAGCGGCCTCTATTCGACGACCACCGCGTCGTTCTTCGGCGTGTCCGGTCTGGGCGCGTTCGTCGCGGCGTCGTTTGCGGGGCTCTTCATCGGCACATTCTTTCTCGCCGGGATGGCGGACCGCTACGGCCGGCGAACCGTGTTCACCGTGTCGCTGTTGTGGTATTCCGCGGCCACGCTGATCATGGCGCTGCAAACCACCGCGCCCGCGATCAACCTGTGGCGGCTGATCGCCGGCATCGGCGTGGGCGTCGAACTGGTAACGATCGACACCTACGTCAGCGAGCTCGTGCCGAAACATCTGCGTGGCCGCGCGTTCGCGTTCGTGCATCTGGTGCAGTACAGCGCGGTGCCGTCGGTAGCGTTTCTCGCGTGGTGGCTGGTGCCGCTCACGCCGTTCGGTCTGGACGGCTGGCGCTGGGTCGTAATCATCGGCGCGCTCGGCGCCCTGGTGGTGTGGGCGATTCGCCGGCGTGTGCCGGAAAGCCCGCGCTGGCTCGCGCAACAAGGGCGCGCCGCCGAAGCGGAACAGGTGCTGCACGCGCTCGAAACGAAAGTCGCCGCGCAATACGGCAAACCGTTGCCCGCACCCGTACCGACGATCGAACCGGCTACCACGAAGGCCTCCTTCCGCGAAATCTGGCAGCCGCCGTATCGCAAACGCGCGATCACGATGCTGGTCTTCAACCTGTTCCAGTCGATCGGCTTCTACGGCTTTGCCTCGTGGGTGCCGACGCTGCTGGTCTCCAAAGGCGTGACGATCACGCACAGCCTGCTGTACTCGTTCGTGATCGCGATCTCGAATCCGTTCGGGCCGCTGCTCGGAATGGCGTTCGCGGACCGCATCGAGCGCAAGACGCTGATCGTGTTGTCCGCGCTCGGCATCGCCGTGTTCGGCAGCCTGTTCGCGACGCAGACCTCGCCCGCGATGCTGATGATCCTCGGCGTGCTGATCACGCTGTGCGGCACGCTGCTTTCGGTCGGCTATCACGCGTATCAGACCGAGCTGTTTCCGACCCGCTTGCGCGCTCGCGCGGTCGGCTTCGTGTACTCGATGTCGCGTCTGTCCGCGATGTTCTCCGGTTTCATGATCGCGTTCGCGCTGCGTCACTTCGAAGTGACGGGCGTGTTCGCGTTGATCAGCCTGTCGATGCTGATGGTGATGGGAGCGATCGGCATCTTCGGCCCGCGCACCAACAACCGCAATCTCGACGAAATTTCGCATTGAACAAGAGGTTTGAAAAGATGACGCTGCCCCTCGCAGGAGTGCGGGTACTGGATTTGTCGAATGTACTGGCCGGACCGTTTTGCGCGTATCAACTCGCGCTGCTCGGCGCCGAGGTGATCAAGGTCGAGCATCCGGAAGGCGGCGATCTCGCGCGCCGGCTGGGCGCCGACAAGGATGCGTCGGCGCGCAACATGGGCGCTTCGTTCGTCGCGGTGAACGCGGGCAAGCAGTCCGTCACGCTCAATCTGAAAGACCCGCGCGGCAAGGCCATTCTGCGCGATCTCGTGAAGACTGCGGACGTGCTCGTCGAAAACTTTCGCCCCGGCGTGATGACGCGCCTCGGTCTCGATTTCGACGCGCTGCGCGACGTGAATCCGAAGCTCGTGTATTGCGCGATCTCGGGCTTCGGCATGGACGGCGAGTTCTCGAAACGCCCTGCTTACGACCAGATCATTCAGGGCATCTCCGGCGTGATGAGCGTGACTGGCGACGCCGACAGCGCGCCGTTGCGCGTCGGCTATCCGGTGTCGGACACCGTGGGCGGACTGACGGCCGCGTTCGGCATTTGCGCCGCGCTGGTCGATGCACGCGCGACGGGACGCGGCCGCATGCTCGACGTGTCGATGCTCGAAGCAACGCTCGCGACGATGGGCTGGGTGGTGTCGAACTATCTGAACGCCGGCGTCACGCCCGCGCCGATGGGCAACGAGAACTTCACCGCCGCGCCTTCGGGCACATTCAAAACCGGCGACGGCCCGCTCAACATCGCCGCGAACGAGAACAAGCAGTTCGCGAGTTTGTGCAATCTGATCGGCCGCGCGGACCTGCTCGACGATCCGCGCTTTTCCGAGCGCAACGCGCGCAAAGTGAACCGCGTCGCGTTGAAGGCTGAAATCGAAGCCGCGTTGGCACGCGACAGCGCGACTAACTGGGAAGCAAAGTGCTTCGAAGCAGGCGTACCCGCGGGGCGCGTGATGTCGGTGCCGGAAATTCTCGCGCATCCGCATCTGGAGTCGCGTGAGTTCATTCGTGAATTCGCCGCCGACAGCGCGCGCAGCATCGATCGCCAACGCGTGACGCGCGCGGGTTTTCGTCTGTCGGACGGCGACACTGCGCCCGCCACACCCGCGCCGGTTCTGTCGGCGCATACGCGCGAACAACTCGCGTCGCTCGGTTACGACGACACGCAAATCGACCACCTACGCGCCGAAGGAGTGATCTGAACATGACGCAAGCATTCGATGCCGCCACGCTCGCCGCCGATTACTGGAGCACGTCGATCATCGACATCCATCCCGGCTCGATCAACGTGCGCGGTTATCCGATTCAGGAATTGATCGGCAATATCAGCTTTCCGCAAATGATCTGGCTGATGTTGCGCGGCGAACTGCCGGACGCGGCGCAGGCGCGCCTTTTCGAGGCGGCGTTAGTGGCCTCGGTGGATCACGGGCCGCATGCGCCGTCGATCGCGATCTCGCGGATGGCGACGAGTTGCGGGCTGCCGCTAAATGGCGCGATGGCCTCGGCGATCAATGCGCTCGACGACGTGCACGGCGGTGCCGGCCAGCAAGCGGTGGAGCTCTACGACTCGATCGCCGCGCGCATCGAAAACGGCCTGACGTTGGCGCAAGCGGTCGAGCAAGGCGTCGATGCGTTTACCGCGGAGCATGGCAAGTATCTGCCGGGGTTTGGGCACCGCTTTCATCCGGTCGATCCGCGCGCGGTGCGGCTGCTCGCGCTCGTGGACGAAAACGTGCAGCAGGACACTATCGCAGGACGGTACGCCGCGATTGCACGCGGGATCGAAGCACTGCTGAAGGAACGCAAGAACAAACCCGTACCGATGAATATCGACGGCGCCACCGCGGTGATCTACGCTGAACTCGGCTTTGCGCCGGAACTGGCGCGCGGCGTGTTCTGCCTGTCGCGCGCGGTCGGCATTCTGTCGCATGCGTGGGAACAGCGCGGACGCAAGGAGCGCAACAAAGGGCCGATGCCGCGCCAGATGAACTACCGCTACACGGGCGAGCCCGAGCGTCACTTGCCCTGAACTTGCGCCGCCGCGCGCCGCTGCGCATTGCGCATTGCGCGCGAGTCGCCGCCGAGCGCATCGGTGGCGCGCGACCCGCAATCGAATAGCGCGTCCAGATTGCGTTCGAGGAAGTCCGGGCCGATTCGCGAACTCGGACCCGCCAGCGTCAGCACGCCGCGCAAACTCTGCCGCACGCCGAACACCGGCATCGAAATCCCCGCCGTCTCACGATCGCGTTCGCCGATCGACACGCAATAGAAGTCCTCACGAATCTTGTCGTACGGCTCGCCGGGCATCCCGCCGAATGCAAGCAACGCGTGACCGCCCGAGCCGCTTTCCAGCGGCAGCACATCCCCTTCGCGCACATGAAAGCGCACCGCGTGCTTCGAATCCACGCGATGCAGGCATACGCGCACCGCTTCGTCGCGCACGTAGAACGACACGCTCTCGCCGCTGATTTCCGCGAGTTCGCGCATTAGCGGCACGAGAATATCGCCGACGTTGAGGCTGCGCTGATACAGCGCGCCGAGCATGAAGGTGGCGGAGCCGAGTTGATAGCGGCCGTCGTCGAGACGCAGCAACAGACGGTGCTGGATCAGCGAACCCGCGAGCCGCAGCAGCGTGCTCTTGTAGAGGCCCGTGCGCGCCGCCAGTTCGGCAAGCGTGAGCGCGGCGTCGTCGGGACGGAACGCGAACAGAATCGCGCACGCACGATCGATGACGGCGACGCCTTCGCTTTCCTTCGGGTTGGATTTGTCCGCTGGCGTGGGCATGAATGGGCGAGGCATCGTGTCGAAAGCGAAATTTTACGCCAAGGCGAGCGCGCGTCATACCGTAAGACGATTGAATCACGTTGAGACGATCGCGCGATTTGTTGAGCGGCGTCCACGTTCTCCGTTTGGGCCGCGGCTTTTACAGTACGTCATCGATCGCGCCATACCCGCACTGCGGAGCGCGTCGCAACTTTTCGGAGGATCGGTGATGAACAGCAATCGTGGTTCGATTCCAGTCGCTTTCTTCGGCATTGCAGTGGGCGCGCTGGCGTTCGCGAACTTGTGGCGCGTGGCAATTCGGGTGTGGCACTTGCCGGCCGGTATCGGCGACGTGCTGACGGTCGTGGCGCTCGGCGTGTGGGTGGTCGTTCTGGCTGCTTATGCCCACAAGTGGTTCACGCACGCGGACGCCGCGCGCGCGGAAATGCAGCATCCGGTGCAATCGTCGTTCGCGGCGCTCGGGCCGGTTTCCAGTTTGCTGGCCGCGCAATTGCTGCTGCCGTATGCGCATAGCGTTGCGCTTGCGCTGTTCTGGGTGGCGACGGCGGCGCAACTCGCGCTCGGCGCTTATTTGCATGGACGGCTCTGGCAAGGTGGACGTCAGCCGGAATTGATCACGCCGGCCATCTATCTGCCGACGGTCGCGCCGAGTTTCGTCGCGGGGACTGCGGCTGCGGCCTTCGGGTTTCATCAACTGGGGGCCTTGTTCTTCGGCGCCGGTTTGCTGTCGTGGCTCGCGATCGAATCGCTGATCCTGCATCGCGCCGCCGTGCATGAACCGCTGCCGGAAGCGCTGCGGCCGATCCTCGGCGTGCAACTCGCACCGCCGGTGGTGGGGGGCGTCACGTACCTTGGCCTCACGAGCGGCACACCCGATCTGTTCGCGATGATGCTGCTCGGTTATGGGCTTTATCAGGTGCTGATGCTGTTGCGTTTGTTGCCGTGGATTCGTCAGCAAGCGTTCGTGCCGGGGTACTGGGCATTCAGCTTCGGTGTGGCCGCGCTGCCGACGATGGCGATTCGCATGGTCGAACGAGGCGCGACCGGTCCGATCGAATGGCTCGCGCCGGTTCTGTTCGTCGCGGCGAATGTCGTGATCGGGATTCTGGTGGTGAAGACGGTGCAGTTGATGGTGCGGGGGACGTTGGTTCCGGTGGTGAAGGCGGTGCAGATTGCTGCGAAGTCGAACGTCGCTAGTGTGGGGTAGGACGGTGACAACAAATAAGAATGCCCAAGTCCACGGATAGCCGACCGTCTACTGCTAGTCAGGTATTTATCGTGGCCCTTGGGCGCGCTAGATTCTGCAGTACAAGGCGCGCTTCGTCAACCTGATGCGATGGCGTTTGCGATGCCCACGCAGCTTCGTCCTCCGAACGACATCTCCTTTCCTCAGATCCACTCCGCCCACCCCTACGAATTTCCGTCTTGTGATCATGGCCGCTCCTTGAGCCGCCACTTTCGAATTTCTCGCTCACCCCGACAAACGATGATAAGTTACCCAACTCAATAAAAAATCTTATACGTTCATCATGAGACCGTATCTGCCTCTGAACGCGTTGCGCGCATTCGAATCGTCCGCGCGGCATTTGAGTTTCACGCGCGCCGCGCTCGAACTGAACGTGACCCAGGCGGCCGTCAGCCAGCAGGTCAGGACTTTGGAAGAGCGGCTCGGCACCGCCCTCTTCAAGCGTCTGCCGCGCGGCCTCGCGATGACCGACGAAGGCCTCGCGTTGCGCCCGGTTCTGAGCGATGCGTTCGATCGCATCGAGGCGGTGCTCAAGCAATTCGAAGGTGGTCACTTCCACGAGGTGCTGACAGTCGGCGTGGTCGGCACGTTCGCCGTCGGCTGGCTGATGCCGCGCCTGAAGTCGTTTCGCGAAGCGCACCCGTTTGTCGAGCTGCGGCTGCTCACCCACAACAACCTGGTCGACCTCGCCACCGAAGGCCTCGACTTCGCGATCCGTTTCGGCGACGGCACCTGGCCCGGTTCGCTCGCCACCCGCCTGCTCGATGCGCCGCTCGCCATTCTCTGCACCGCGGAGATCGCCGCACGTCTCACGCAACCCGCCGACCTCGCGAACGAAACGCTGCTGCGCTCCTATCGCGCCGACGACTGGATGAACTGGTTCGCCGCAGCCGACATCGCGCCGCGCCCGATTCGCGGGCCGGTATTCGATTCGTCACGGTTGATGGTGGAAGCGGCGATGCAAGGCGCGGGAATCGCGCTGGCGCCCGCGCTGATGTTCGAGCACGAGATCAATACGGGGCGTCTCGTGCGTCCATTCGATGTGGAAGTGCATGCGGGCAGCTACTGGCTGACCTCGCTAAAAACCCGGCCGATGACACCGGCGATGCTGCTGTTCAGTCAGTGGATCGTCAAGGAAGCCGCTTCGGCAGCGCGCATCTAGCAAACCGCCGCGCGACGATGGCCGTTCATTGCAGGCCGCTCGGCTTGCGGCGGGAACACGTTCCACGACCCGTCGTCGTGACGGAAAAAGAAGATCGACAGCAGCCCGCTCGGGCGCCATGCTTCCACGCGCACAAAACGCTGATGCGATGCGCGATGGCAAAACTGCACGACACGTGCGGGCATAGAAGGTGTCGGCGCGAGCCATTTATCGACGGCCCAGTGCAAGGTCTTTTCGGCGGCAATCATGATGTTCTCCTTGAATCCGTTCATGGCGATCCGGCGGGTTCACGCGATGTGCGCCGACTGAGCGCACGCCCTGCCGCTTTCGACAAAAGCCTTCACGAGGCACACCAGCGCATGCACACCCGTACGCGGATGACGCAAGCAGCAATGCACCTGTTCACTGCGGCTTTCGCCGAGCAGACACCACGAACAGAAGTGTTCGCAGTTGTTCGTCAGCAGCCGATAGCGGTTTTCGCCGAGACGGGAGCGGGCGCGACGCACTGCTTCGTCGCCGACGTAACGCGCGCTCGGCGTCGCGCGGATCGTCAGCGAATGACCGGCGGCGAAACGTTCCAACTCCACTTCTTCAACCGGACCGCGCTGCGCGGAGCCAGCAAAACCCGCGTAATGAACGACGCGGCCGTTGCCGACGTAGATACCGTGATGTTCATAACCGCGACGTTGCGTAACCAGATGAGCGCCGATCGGCAACTCGATCGCCGACGAAGCACGGCGGCTTTCATTGCGCTGTGCTTCGATCGTTTGAAGAGAAGTGGTGTTCATGGCTGGCCTCGTTTCGTTTCCAACACTGTTGCGAGTTCATTTGCATCATCCGGGCCAGGCGTTGAAACGCCTTTATTTAAGGGGGCAAACGGAAAATAGCGCGGTTCTTGGGCGGACAGGTGGTGGTGGCGACCCGACAGAATTCGCACCGATGTGTCGGCGAACGGCACTCATCCCCCGGCGCTAAAGCTAGCGTCCACACATCTGTCCGATGTGTTGGGCGTCGCACCGGTTTGCGCGCGCCGTTGTTGGCTGCATGCCGACCTCTGGCCACGTGCATACCCTCAACGTACTTCGGGGACCGGACGAAATCGCCGTGCCATCAACGTGTTGCGGCAACGCACTCGTGTGCGCCGCAAATTGGCATGCCCCTTGCAAGATCGGATTCAGCTTCTTTTAACCGCGCGCCGCGTGAGTGCGGCCAACCGGAGAACGACATGGCTTCGATCACAGTGAACGATCTTTCGATGAACCTCGCGCTCGACCGCAAAGCAATGGCATCGATTCGCGGCGGCGGTGGCGCGCCATGGGTGTACGGCTGGATTCAGCCCTATGTGCGGGAAACGCCTAGCATCGGGCCGGTCGTCAATCTGTACGAGGTGTCGAACAACTTCTATGCTAACCAGATGATCAACACGTTCCAGTCGGTCGACGTGCGCAATACCGGCGCGAACTCGACCATCAGTGTCGCTCCCGACGCACGCAGCAGAAACGATACGGTGTAGCCGTTGTGACCTGTGCCAATCAGTTTCGATGGACGTCGTCCGCGCGCTCCGACGCCGGACGCGTCCGTGAAATCAATGAAGATGCCTGCCTCGACCAGCCCGAATCCGGACGCTGGGCCGTCGCCGACGGCATGGGCGGGCACGCGGTCGGTGACGTCGCGAGCCGCCTCGTGATCGACGGTTTGAACCGGCTCGCGCGGCCGGCTGGCCTCAACGCGTCCGTTGCGGAAACACGCGTGTGTCTGCAAACGGCGAATCGGCAGTTACGCGACGAAGCGACGCGCCGCCAGGTGCAGCGAATCGGCAGCACGGTTGTCGTGCTGCTGGCCTGCGAGCGTTTCTGCGCGTATCTATGGGCCGGCGACAGCCGGCTCTATCTATTGCGCGAAGGCGCGTTACGACAACTGACGCGCGACCATAGCCAGGTCGAAGAACTGAAACTGCTCGGCGTCATTACCGATGAAGAAGCGCGGCATCATCCGGCCCAGCACATGATCACGCGCGCAGTCGGCGCAACCGATCTGCTCGAACTCGACGACGACGCGATCGAAGTCGCGGACGGCGACATCTTTCTTCTCTGTAGCGACGGCCTGAGCAACGAAGTCAGCGCCGAAGAAATGCTCGCCGTGTTGACGAGCGTGGCGTGCGAGCAAGCGTCGAAGGAACTGGTCGAACTGGCGCTCGCGCGCGGTGGGCGCGACAACATCACCGCGGTGGTGGTGCGGGCAGAAGACCCGTATGCGTCGGAAAAGACCCTGCTGAATCCTGCACCGTGAATTTGCGTGGAATGCAGTGATTCATGAATCGCCGTCGTCTTCTTCGTTTTCGTTTTCAGCGGTGCCGTTCTTGCCAGGCGACGCGTTCAGATTCCGGTGACGAAAGTCCTTCGAATGCAAACCGTGTTTCTTCAATAGCATTTGCAGATGCGAGCGGTTCATGTCGATGCGTCTTGCGAGTTCCGCAACCGTGCCGCCGACCTCGCGCAGCCCGCGCTCCAGGAAGGCTTTCTCCGCGTCGTCGCTGGCCGCGCGTTTGGCGTCGCTCAACGACATCAGATTCGCGACGCTGATCGGCTCATGACCGCTCGCCGTCGCAGCGACGGTAGAACCCGGCGCGGCCGGCCGCATATCCACCGGCAGGTGATCGAGGTCGGCCATGTCGCCCGCGAGGCAGGACACGCGATACATCACGTTGCGCAATTCGCGGATGTTGCCGGGAAACGCGTAGTTCAGCAGAAAGTCGCGCAAACGCGGCGTCAATCTGACGGGCCGCCGTTTCAGATTGCCCGCGGCCTCGTCGCCGAACCATGAAATCAGCAGCGGAATTTCATCGCGCCGTTCGCGCAATGGCGGCAGCGTGACGTGAATCACGCTGAGCCGGTAGAACAGATCCTCGCGAAACTTGCCCTCTTCGCTGAGTTGCCGCAGATTGCGATTGGTCGCCGCGACAATGCGCGTATCCACCGCGATCGTTTCGTCGGAGCCCACTCGCTGGATCTCGTGTGCTTCCAGCACGCGCAGCAACTTCACCTGGCCGGCCAGCGGCAGCTCGCCGATCTCATCGAGAAATATCGTGCCGGTATGCGCACTTTCGAACTTGCCCTTGCGATCGTTCGACGCCCCGGTAAACGCCCCCTTGCGATGCCCGAACAATTCCGACTCCAGCAGATTGTCCGGAATCGCCCCGCAGTTCACCGAGATGAACGGCTTGTCGGCACGCGATCCGTTCGCATGAATCACCTTCGCCATCAGCTCTTTGCCGGTGCCGCTTTCACCGTCGATCAGCACCGGCAAATCGGTCGGCGCAGCTTTCTCGGCGATTTCGAGCGATTCGAGCAGACGCGGATTGTCGCCGAACGTCCCTTCGAAAATGAAGCTGCGTTCGAGCAACGCCTTGCGGCGCGCGCCGCGCGACTGGTCCGCCGAATGGTCCGGCGCGGCATCGGCGGCCGCGGCGGCCTGCACGAAGCGCTCCTTGTGCGAAAGCTGCATCACCTCGTCGCGCAGCGACGTGGCTTGTCGCAACAGCTTGTCGATGTCCGCGCGTTCGAGACGCGACGACCAGCGCAGCGTCGAACGCAAGATCTCGATCCGCTCGATCAAGCCCGCGTACGAAATCGCCGGTGCGGCTTCTTCTATCTGATCGAGTATCTTCATCACGCACTCAACTGTTTCTGGACTAGCTGGTAGTACATGCCGCCGCGCTGAATCAGTTCATCGTGACGGCCCTGTTCGACAATCGCGCCTTCGTACAGCACGAGAATCTTGTCGGCGCGCATGATCGTGCTGAGCCGATGCGCGATGATCACCGCCGTGCGGCCCTTCAGGATGTCGTGCATATTGCCGAGAATATTGCTCTCCGATTGCGAGTCGAGTGCCGAGGTGGCTTCGTCGAATACCAGCAGGCGCGGGTCGTGATACAGCGCGCGTGCAATGCACAAGCGCTGGATCTGCCCACCGGACAACCCGATACCGCGCTCGCCGACCACCTGCTCGTAGCCGAGCGGCATCTTGCTGATGAACGCATGCGCGTCGGCCATTTTCGCGACTTCCTCGATACGGCGGCGGTCGGGCGCATCGTCGCCGCTCGCGATGTTCTCGGCGATCGTGCCGGAAAACAGCAGATTGCTCTGCATCACGTAGCCGATCTGCGCGCGGAAATAGGCTTTGTCGACCACGCCGAGATCGTAGCCGTCGATCGTCATCTTGCCCTCGGTCGGCGTATAGAAGCCCACCAGCAGTTTCGCGAGCGTGGTCTTGCCCGAGCCGCTACGTCCGACGATCGCCACCAGTTCGCCGGGCTTGATGTCGAAGCTGATGTTCTCCAGCACGTAAGCGGAATCGTTGTCGCCGTAGCGGAAGTAGACGCCGCTCAAGCTGATTTCGCCCTGAAGCTCTGGCAGCATCACCCGCGAAGGCAGATCTTCCGGCTTCTGCTCGGGCTCGATGTCGAGCACGTCGCCGAGACGCTCCATCGCGACGCCCGCATCGTTCAACATGCTCCACAAGCCGACGAGTCCCATCAGCGGGCCCAGCACGCTGCCCATGAACGCGTTGAACGCGATCAACTGACCGATCGTCATTTCGCGCGCCAGCACGAGATTGGCGCCCACCCACAGAATCGCGATGGTTGTCGCCGCATTCAGCAACTGGCTGCCGAGGCCGATGAGGATACTGAACGCATGCGCACGGTACTGCACTTCCAGCGCCTTCGCGTATTTCTTTTCCCAGCGCAAACGCACGGGCCGCTCGATGCCCATACCCTTGACCGTCTCGACACCCGCAAGCGCTTCCATCAGAAACGCCTTGGAATCGGTGGAGGCGGTGAACACCTCGCGCGCGTAGTTCTTGATCTTCGGCGTGGCGAGCGCGGTGAGCGCCATGATCGGTATGACGAAAGCGATCAGCACCAAAGTCATCTTCACGTTGTAGACGAACATGATCGTGAAGTAGATGAACACCATCAGCAGATTCAATGCGGTCGTCACGGTGGATTCGGTGAGAAACGCACGGATCGTCTGGTTCTCCTGAAAGCGCGCGAAGATATCGCCGGTTTTGCGCTTCGCGAAGAACGAGAACGGCAATGACATCGTATGTTTGAAGAATTGCGACATCATCGCGAAGTCCATATTGCGCACCATGAAGTTCGCCAGATAAGCGCGAATCGACGACATCAACTGCGAAAACACATTGGCGATGATCAGCCCGCCGATCAGCAGATGCAGCAGACTCACGTTCTGATGCACGATCACGCCGTCGAGAATGTTCTGGATGATCAGCGGCGGAATCACGCCGAGCACCTGAATCACGAAAGTGGCGAGAAACAGGTGTCCGAGTATCTTTTTGTAGGGCCTGAGATAACCGACAAAGCGAATCCACGGCGAGCGCGCCGCGGACATCCGCAACAGATTGGGGCCGCCGGTAAACAGCAGACAGGTGCCGCTCCAGCCGCGCTCGAAATCTTCCACGGTCATCTTTCTGAAGCCGAGCGCCGGGTCCGCCACCCACACGTACTCTTTGGAAACGCCATACACCACCACGTAGTGGTATCCCTCCCAATGCACGATGAACGGAAGATCGAAGCCGCGCAGCGAATCGAACGTGCATTGCACGCCGCGCGCGGTGAAGCCGAGCGATTCTCCGGCGCGCGCAAGGCTATCGAGCGTGGCGCCTTGCGTCGTCACATTCGCGAGCTCGCGCAGTTTGCCGAGCGTCATCGGAATGTTGTGGTGGCGGCATACCATCGCGAGACAGGCCGCGCCGCAATCCATTTCCTCGGCCTGCTCGACCAGCGCAAAGCGCTTGATGACTTTCTCGCCGAACTCCGGTTTGGTCTGCAGGTCGAGCATCAGCGGCAGCTTGCGGCGCTGTTCAACGCGCTTCTGCCGTTGCAATTCCCGGTCGCCGTAACGAATCCGCTCGTCCAGTACTTCGCGCAGTTTCGGATTGCGCTCGAGAATGAAATGCACGGTGCGCTCGGGAATGACCAGCAAGCGCGTATCGGTAGAAGCCACGGCCGACGCCATCTGCTCCTGACGCATCAAACACGCCTTTTCGCCGAAGATCTCGCCTTCGCCGAGCTTTGCCAGCGTGTAGTCGTGCCCTTCCTCGTGCCGCACGATGCGCACTTCGCCTTGCCGCACCACGTAGAGCCGGCGATCCTCGCGACCGTCCTGCTTGAGAATTTCCTTGCCGGCAGCCACCCGCTTCACGCCGACACTGCGCACGTATTCTTCGAGTTCCGCCTTGTTCAGCTTGCCGCGCAGATCGAATAGTTGCGCGACGAAGCCGCCGGCCGAATTGATCGCCACATAGCTCGCCACGAACGCGAGCGCGGCCTGATTGCCCGCGATCACCGGTTCGATCGCGGCGCGCGGAATGAACAGCAACTCGGTTTTCGCCGATGCCCGCACTGAAGCCTCGTGAACATAAGCGCGCAACATGGCGATGTCGGCGAAAATCTCGCCTGACTTGCGCACGCCCATGCTGGTTTCCTTACCGTGTTCCTCGGTAAAGATCCGCACCGATCCCGAGCGAACCACATACAGGCCGTCAGCCGTTTCGCCCGCGGAGCACACCGTCTCGCCGAACGAATAGAAACGTGCCTGCGCGAATTCGGCAAGACGTTCGATCTCGTCGCGCGAAAACGGCGAGAGGATTTCCACCGAAGTTAGAAACGCTGCGGCGGACGGAGTGGTCTGGGGTGCATCCATGGGCGATTCAGCCTCGATCCAGCTTGTGCCGGCCAACTAACGCAATAACGCGCTAGCGCATTAGCGCGCTTCGATCACATGTTCCTGCGCACGGGCGATCAACCAGCTCTCGCGCAGCAGACGCCGCACTTCGGCGGCCACGTCGGCGTCGAGCGTGGCTGGATACTTCGCGGTCACTGCGAATATCTCGAAGCACGAGCGATCCGCCGATGCAAACGGCCCGAGCAGATCGCCCACCGCGGCGTTGAAAATCTTCGCCTCGATCTCCGGTTTCAACGATCCGCGCAGCACCTTGCCGATCACGCCGCCCGCTTCGCGCGTGTCGGCAATCGAATGCTCGCGCGCCATCTCGGCGAAACTGTCGGGGTCGTCGTGCAGATACGAGATCATCTCTTTCGCCTTGCCCTCGCTGTCGAGCACGATATGACTGACCTCGATCGCGTCGAACTTCGGCGAATTCAGCGCGAAGTAATCGTTGATCGCTGAGTCGTTGCCCACCACGTCGAGCATCTTTTCCTGATACAGGCCGTCGGTAATGAAAGCCTCGAATTCGTCGAGACTGACGTCCAACGCGTCGAGGTACTGATTCATATCCGTCGCGCGATGCAAACCGCGCACACGGCGGAACTGATCCGCGCGTTGCTGGATTTCGTCGGCGCTCACCGCGACGCCCTGCTTCTTCGCTGCATGCACGGTGAGCTTGTCGCGCACGATCTGTTCGATCAGGCTCTCGAACTGCCCCGTCAGTTTCAGAAGACGAATGAACTCGCCCACATCCACGACTTCATCATCGATTCGCACTATCGCGGTCATGTCATCCGCTCCTTGTGATTGATAGGTGATCTGCGTGGCGGCGCTCAACCCGCTACCTGCCTGAATGGATCGAGACCCAGGTCGATCAAACGCCGCTCGCGCACCACGATCTCCGCGCTTGCCGTCATTCCGTAACGCAACGGGTAGCGGGTATCGGCGATCTGGTAGTAGTTCCTGTCGAGCGTGACGCGGCCTTCGTACACCGGTTGCTTGTCCTGCAACGATGGTTTGGTGGCGGGAGAAATATAGGCAAGCGTGCCGCTGATCAGGCCGTAGCGCTGATACGGAAACGCGTTGAATTTCAACTTGACCGGCAAGCCTTCATGCAGAAAAGCACGATCGTGTTCGGCGATTTCGATCTTCAGAACGGGTTTAGCGTCTTTCGGCGCGATGCCGCCGAGCGGCGCATTCGCCTGGATCTTGTCGCCGCGTTGCGT
Source organism: Paraburkholderia xenovorans (assembly GCF_046030735.1). Lineage (GTDB taxonomy): Bacteria > Pseudomonadota > Gammaproteobacteria > Burkholderiales > Burkholderiaceae > Paraburkholderia > Paraburkholderia xenovorans_A. Next base: position 56,225 of record NZ_JAQQBV010000010.1, on the reverse strand, counting down.
GGAGGTGACATCGGTGATCACGCCCGAGACCGGCGCAAGAATCAGCAGGAAGTTGTCCTTGTCGATGTTCTCGAAGCGGATGCGCGCCGCCGCTTCGGAGACGAGCCGCGCGCTTTGCAGTTGCAGACGTACTTTGTCTTCCGCGTCGGTGATGTCGCGCACGGCCGAGTCGTACTGAAGTTGCAGATCCGTCGTCTGCTGGCCGCTGGTTTCGAGTTGCGCATTGGCCTGCGCGTATTCGTGACTCAGGCGGAAATCCAGTTCCGCAAGCTTCGATTGCGCGACACGGTACGCGTTATCCGCTTCCAGTGCCGCGGTGCGTTTCTGTTCAACCTGCAATTCGGCGATACCGCCGCCGCCCGGCTGCGCAAAAAGTCGCGAGTAGCGGTCCAGTTCCTGGCGCGCGGCTTCGCGCGTGCGGCGCGCGTTGTCGAGCACGCTGCGCGCCTCGTCGAGTTCGGCTTTCTGCCCTTCCGCGAGCCTCGTGGTGCCTTCCGACACGCGGTTCTCGTGCTGGTGCGCCTCCACTTCCATCTGCGCTTTCAGCGCGGCGGCCTTGCGCTCCATCAGCGCCTTCTTGTCGGGAAACTGCTTCCAGTCGCGTTCGGCATCTTCGAGTTTGAGCTGTGCCTGCAGCGCATTGCTGGCTGCTTCGATCGCACCGCGTGCATTCAGCCGCGCGAGCACGTCGCCCTTTTGCACCGGCTGGCCCTCGGCGATGTACAGATCGGCAAGCTCGCCATCGATCGGCGCATAGATACGGCGCACTTCCGATTCCGGCGACAACGTGCCCTGCGCGCTGACGATCACATCGGCGCGACCGACGAACGACCACAAGAGCCCCACCACCACCAGCGCAACCATCGCCCAGATCAGCGCGCGCGCGATCCGCACCGGCTCGGCGGTCAGAATCGCGATGCCTTCGACGCTATGGTCCTCCAGCGCCTCGGACAGCGACCTAAGGTGACTGTCGCGTTTCACTCTGCCCGCCTCCGATCAATGCCAGCTTCGTCTTCAACAGCGCCGGGTCCAGCACCATGCGCAACTCGGTCAGCGAGCGGCGCTGCAGCGCCACTTCGGCGTCGATATCCGCCTGCAGACGATCGAAGTCGGCGGGATGATCCGCCTTCAGTTGCGTGTAGATGCGCATGCCCTGTTGCGCCGCACTTTGCGCATCGGAGAGCAGACGCGCCGCGCTGCGAAAGCGGCCTGAGATTCCGCTTTCGAGCCGCTCCGTGCCGCCGATCGAACCGGCCGCGCGATATTGTTTCCACAGGTTCTGCGCGCGCAGCAGCAAATCCTGCGCGCGAGCGAGCGCGGTGTCGCGCAACGCGGACACGTCTTTTTGAATCGACTGCACGAACCATGCGTCCGTCTTCGGATCGAGGCTGGCGTAAAACGACAGCAAACGCGGGTCGTAATCCTTGCCGCCGCGCGCTTTCTGCAGATCGGCAAACTGATCGAGCAACGCTTTCTTGTGCGCCTGTTCCGCGGCGAGCACATCCGACCAGGGACCGGCCGGCATCGCCTGCAAGCCGGCCAGCGCCTGCTGCGCGTCGCCGCGCAGCCATGCTGCACTGACAGCGTCGTGGCGCTCGATCACATCGTTCGACGGCAGACGGCTCGTGGCCAGTTGATGGAACTGCGCCTGAAACGGCGGCGTGCTGAAACGCACGGTCTTCAGCAATGCGAGCAGCGGACCTAGCTGCCGGCCAAGCATCGCATTCAGTACGTCGGTGTATTGCCGCCAATCTTCCCGCAGACGATCGAGGCCGGCGAGACGCGGATAGCGCTGCGCGTAGTCGTCGAATACGGCAGCCAGCGCATCGGGTTTGTCGCGTGCGAGTTCGGTGCGGATGGTGCCATTCAGGCGGTCGATCGCGGCGATGTACACCGAGTCGTCGCTTTCCAGTTTGCGCAGATGGCTCAACGCTTGCGCATACGGCTCGGCGAAAACGGGCACGTAACCGGCAATACGATCCAGCGCACGCTGATGGCTTTTCGGGTCGTCGTCCCAACGCTGCAGCAAGCCGCTAATCGTCGCTTCGTCCGTGTACAGGCGGATCGGTGCGTCGACACCACCGCGCCCCACCACGAAGCGCTCCAGATCGCCCACCCACTGCAATTCGGCGATCAGCGCGGCAGCGTCCGCATTGTTCCTGTTCGACGACTTCATCTCCTTGAGCAACGTGTCGGCCTGATCGAACTGCGCCTTTTGCAGCGCGTTGAGCCAACCGGGGATCTTCGCCTTCAGCAGCGCCTCGCTCGCGAGCGCGCTGACTTTCGCGTCGCCGGGATGGCTTGCCAGATAGCCATTCGCCGACGCGACCGCGCTGCTGTAATCGCCGCTTGTTAGCAGGCTTTTTAGTTCGCGCTCGGACGAACCGCGCAGATAGAGCGTGAATGCGAGCGCCGCCAGCACGACCCAACCCGCGCCGCCCCACCACGCAATGCGCCGCAAGCCGATGCGTTCGCTGCCCGCAAAGGCCCTGGTCAATTCTGCGGCGAGCAGGCGCCAGCGTTGCGTCGATGTTTTCGTCGATGTTTTCGGCGATGCCGCGCCGTGGGCAGCATGGTTTCCGTTTGCGCCGCCGGCGGTTGCATCGCGTTTCGTCTGCGCGGACGTGCGCTGCGCCGCCTCGTTGACTTCGTCTTCGCGTTGTAGTGCTGGATCGACGCAAAAGATATCGAGGAACGAATGGGCCGCGCCGACGAACGTGGTTTTGTCGGTATCCGCGGTGTCGTCGATCGCGGGGTTGAGAAACAATTGGGTCACGGTCGGCTCGACTTCGGCGGGTTGTTGCAGTGTCACCCTGTAGACGAAGTGGTCGCCGCCGAATGCAATCACGTCGCCGCCCGCCAACCGCAGCGCCGATTCGTCGAGCCGCTTTCCGCCGACGAATGTGCCATTGGTGCTGCCCAGATCTTCGACGTAAAGCTCGCCGCCCTTCAGAAAGATATGCGCGTGCCGCCGCGAAATGTAATTGACCTGATGCGGATAGAGGTGCTTGTAGCGCGAGAAAATCTCATCGGTCTTGCTGACGAGAAATGGAAACGCGAGCACCTCGATCGGCTGTAACCCGAGGTCGGCGCGTTGCGGCGCGAGCAGCAACGCCGGCGCGGGCACGGCGGTCACCGCCGCGACGATCCGCGCGCGCGGCTCGATGCTCACGCGATAGCACAGCTCGCCGCCGAAGCACAACTCGTCGCCGGCTCGCACGCGCGCGGGCGTTTTGCGCACTGCCACACCGTTCACCGTCGTGCCGTTCTTGCTGTCGAGATCGGCGACATAAACCGCGCCATGCTCGGTAAAAATCCGTGCATGCCGACGCGACAGACGCGTGATTCGCTCAGCCGGGTAATCGGTAAACGGCACTTCGCTGCGCCCGATCGCAAACAGGTTGTCGACGATCCGGATCGCGTCGAGCGCTTCGTGCTGCACGGATGCGACCGGCGACAGCACCACGTCGAACGCGGGGCCAACTGTCGTGCGTATCTCCGCAATCGGAACTTCGCCGGTGGTCATTTTTTCTGGATCACTAATCGTTTACCCGCTGCGGCGAGAACGCAACGAAGAGAGGAAGAACGACCGCGAATCGACGAGTTTTTAACCGAATGATGCAGACGTCGGTCCCTTACAGATTTTAAGTCACACATCGCGAGTGTCAATTTCCCGTTACCGTTAATGAAGCCGATCAGCACCTCAGATGCAGGCAAAATACGCCACGCCGCACCTCACGTGGCGGATTAGCTCAGTGCTCCTTCAGTGCTCCTTCAGTGCTCCGTCCGTGCGCCCTCAGTGCGTCTTTACCTCGGCCTGCACATCGACACTCGGCCAGCCGCCGCCCAGTGCCTTGTAAAGCAGCACTGTGTCGGACAGGATCAACTGGTGATTGGACAGCAAGTCCTGCTGCGCCTCCAGCAACGTGCGTTCGGTTTCGAACACCTCGAGCTGCGATATCACGCCGAGCCGAAGCTGCGATTCGATCTGATCGGCGACGATCTGCAAGCGCGCCACCTGTTGCTCCAGCTCGACGCGCTGGGCCTTGTGCGAATTCAGATTGACCAGTGCGTTTTCCACCTCCTCGAATGCGCCCATTACCGCCACGCGGTACTGCTGTTCGGCGACGCCCGATTGCGCTTGCGTGACCTTCACATGCGCCCGCACACCGGGATCGAGCAGCGGGATATTGATGCTGGGCATAAAGCCATACGTGAACGATTTCAGAAGATCGGTCAGCGCAAAACTGGCCGTGCCCCCATGACCGGTGAGGCTAATGCTCGGCAATTGCGCGAGCTTGGCCTGGCCCACCAGATCGTAGGCCTCCAGCACTCTGAATTCGGCCGCCACCACGTCGGGACGTCGCGCCAGCAATTGCGCGGGCAGGCCGTCCGGAACCGCCGGCAGCTGCACGCGTTGCTGCAAATGCCCTTTCGGCAACTGGAATTCGCCGGCCGGCACGCCGAGCAGCGTGCACAGCGCGTTATTCGCAATGTCGCGCGAGCGGCGCAGTTCAAGCAGTTGATTGGTCAGGCGGTTGATCTCGGCCTGCTGGCGTAGCACCTGGGTTTGTGGCACGAGGCCGTTGCGGCGTTGGCCGTCGTAGATCGCGAGAATCTGCTTATTCGTGACCAGCGTTTTTTGTTGCTGCTCGATCTGGTCGTCGAATTGCAGGATCTGGAAATAAGTACTCGACACATTCGAGACCAGTTCCAGATAGCCCGCGCGCCAATCGGCTTCGCTCGCGTGGTACTCGGCCTTTTGCGCCTGTACGCCCTTCTCCACCTTGCCCCAGATATCGATGTCCCAGTTCACCTGGGTCGCGAGGTTGTACTGTTTCGCGAAAGTCTGATGAGTGGTCTTTTCGAAATCGGCGCCGGCGCCGAGGTCCATGGTCGGCAACGCGCCGGCTTTCGCTTCGCCGATTTGCGTGCCGGCGACGTCGATGCGCGCAGCCAGCACCTTGATGTCGAAATTGCCGGCAATCGCCTTCGCGATCAGCGTGTCCAGATACGGGTCGTGGAAACCCTTCCACCAGTCCGGCTCGATGGTCGCGCTCGCCGACACCGGCGAGCCTTTCTGATCCGACCATGAAGTCTTTGCCGGTGTATCCGGGCGCTTGTAGTCGGGCATGCCGACGTCGATACACGCGCTGAGCAGCGCGGCACACGCAATGGCGGCACCCAGTCCTTGCAGCGTCGACTTCATCCGGCCGACACTGGTCGGCCCACGATGGAGACGGGGAAGCTGCCGCAGTTGCGACAGGTGCGAAGAATCGAACGACGCTGACACGATTGTCTCCGATGACGCCGGCCGCATTGCACGAGAAGAACGCGCGCTGCAAGAAGCCGGCGCAGGAAATAGGTGCGGGGATGCGGGAGTCGTGTGGAAAGAACGATTGGCTGCGAATGCTTTTTGACGGTGCGTATAACAAAACCCGCGGAGGCGACGGCGCCTCCGCGGCGACCTGTGCCGATCAGGACACGGTGATGTTGTTGCTGGCGCTCACGTGCGGGTTGATCGACGTATCGATGCCGGAAACGAAAGCAGCGTTGTTGCCGTTCGCGTTCTGGATGTTCATCGTGGTGTTGATCAGTTGCGTCGCGTCGACGGTCTTGCTGTTGTTCGGCGCGTACACCGGCGTAAAGCTGAAATACGACGGCGAAGACGGATAGCAGTAGCCCGTACCGCCGCGCACTGCACTCATGGCCTTGCTGTCGAGTTGTTCGGCGAGGGACAGGTCTTTGATCATCAGCGTGTTCATGGCAAATCTCCTGGAAGGGGTAACAGCACAGTGTTTCGGTTGGGTTCGAGCATCTTGTCTGCTCGAGTGTCACTAATGCATGGGCTGTGCCAGTTGTGCTTTCCGATCCTCGTCAACTCGCCAGAAGGCTACAGATAAAGGGCTTGAGAGAAGAAGTACTATTGGATTGCGCGCGACTGGCTCGACACAGCGAACCGAAGATGATCGCTAGTAGCCAACAACTCCCATTTCAGTGTTGGCCGCGACAAGACAGTGCCTTTCCAGCGCCCCGCTTTTCACCGCGCGATGACGGTGATCTTCTTCGAGTACACCGGCGGATTGTGCGGAACGTGCATGTCGTCGCCCATCAGCAACTGCAACGTGTGCTTGCCGGGCGGCAATTGAATCGTGGTCTCCGTTTCTCCCGCACCAAAATGCAGATGATTGCGATCGGACGGAATCTCCTGATCCATCGGCGGCAGATCCGTATCGATCAGCAGATGGTGGTGCCCCGTGTTCGGATACTTCACGCCCTTCGGCGCCACGCCCATGTAGCGCAGCCCGAACCACACGCGAAACGGTTTGTTGGCGGCGATCACCTGGCCGTCGTTCGGATAGCCGATATAGGCATAGGCGCCGGCCGGCGCCGGCGTCGTGCCTGCGAGGACCACGGCCGGCGATGCGAGCGCCGCCGAAGTCACCAGCACCGTGGCCGCGATGAGCTTGTACATGATGGTCTCTCTATCGTGACGAAACCGTAGTGAAAAACCGCCTGCGCTAGTTTTTCAGCACGGTGATCGTGATCTTCTTCGAATACACCGGCGGCGAGTGCGGCACGTGGTTGTGGTCGCCGAGCAGCAGTTGCAACGTGTGTTTACCCGGCGGCAATTCGATGCGCGCATCGGTTTCGCCCGCACCGAAATGCAGATGGTTGCGATCCGACGGAATCTCCTGATCGAGCGGCGGCAGATCGGTGTCGATCAGCAAATGGTGATGGCCGCTGTTGGGAAACACGACACCCTTCGGACACACGCCCATATTGCGCAGTCCCATCCGCACCCACAGCTTGCCGCCGTGAATCACCGCGCCGTCCGACGGCCAGATGATGTACTCCTCGGCGCCCGGCGGCGAAGTGGTCGGCGCGGCGAATGCGGAACTGTGCGGCTGCGTGAGGGCGAACAGAATGACCAGCGCGCCTACGCCCTGTCGTATGAAGGAAGCGCCAGGTGTACGGATTCTTCGCATTGCGCACTCCCTCGAAGAGTGGACATGGCCGCGTCGGCCGCGCAACGAGACGCTGCGCGCTCCGGCAGGATTCGCGGCGACGCGCCAGATGCGGTGGCCGCTCTGTTAAGACGGCCGTGCTGCGTCACTTTGTGAATCAGCTTAGGTCGTAACTTGCCAAAAAGATACGCGACACTCGTTAACCGTATAACGCATTGCGATACGCGGACCATTGTGATGCGTAAAGCGCGTGCTATCGTTGTTCATCGGTTATCGAAGAAAGTGCCCCACAGGGTCGTTATTTCGCGTGCTACGCCCAAACGATCACCAGGGACGTCGCGGTCTTCGAATACCTATGTTCTGTCCGGAACAAACAGGATGTGAATATGTGGCGAATCTTCCTGCTGATATGTATGGCCGGCGCCATACAGGCGCATTGCGGCGAAGTTCAAGCCGCAACGCAGCGCGACGGCGAACCGCACGCGTCGCAAGCTCGCCGTGTCGCGCTGGTGATCGGCAACGGCGCATACGGTGCGGCACACGATCCGCTCGCCGGCAACGCGGTACGCGACGCCGAGGCGATGCGCGACACGCTTCGCGCGCGGGGTTTCGACGTGATCCTGCGCACCGATGCAAGCGGCCCGCAAATGCGCGAGGCAATCGACGATTTCCGCCGACGTCTGCAAGCAGGCGGCGTCGGTCTCTTCTATTTCGCGGGGCACGGCATGCAGCTTGGCAACGAAACGCTACTCGTCCCTGCTGGGCTCGATGAGCGCACACCGGCGCAACTGGTCGGTGCGAATATCGAACTGCGAACCGTCTTGCAAGCGATGCGTGTGCCGCGAGCGGATCAGCTCAACCTTGTGATTCTCGACACATGCCTGAACAATCCGTTCTCGGGCGACGCGCCAATGAGCGATGTTGCGCTGCCGGACAATACGTTGATCGCATACGCTACCGCTCCCGGCGGATTCGCAGCGGATGGCGCGCATCATGGTGTTTTTACGCAGGCGCTGCTACACGCGCTCGATAACGCAACGGCACAGAATCTGTCGACTCTTTTCAGCCGCATTGCAGCGAAGGTACGTGCGACGACAGGAGGCGAGCAGACACCGTGGATCGTCTTCACACAAGGCTTCTCAACGGTACTGGCAACATCGGTCCTGACCGCTCAAACCTCTTCCCGATTTGCCTCTATCGCATCCGATGAGCCTGTTATTGCACTGCACAGTAGAGGCATTCTGCCGAAAGACAGCAGCGAGCAATACGAACTGACCTTCTGGGATTCGATCAAGGACAGCAACTACGCGAGCGATTACGAGGCCTATTTGAAGGCCTATCCGAACGGTCGCTTCGCCACGCTCGCTCATGCGCGTATCGAACGCTTGCATGCGGCGGCTTCATCGTCGACGCCAACGGCGAATCCACCGCTTCCGCCCAATGCACCGGCATCGCAGTCCGCAAAACCTGCCGCCACGGTGAGCGCCGCGCCAGCCGAACGTCCACGCGCGACGGCCACATCTGCGCCGGCAGCACCGCCCGCTCCCGCGACACCCGCCGTCGCACAGAAACCCGCGTCTCATGCGCCGGGTGCTTCAGAAAGCCGCGACTGCGCCACCTGCCCATTGATGATCGCTTTACCCGCAGGCTCGTTTTCAATGGGCAACGCCAACGACGATCCTTCAGAGAAACCCGTCCATCACGTGAGCATCGGCGCGCCGTTTGCGATCGGCAAATACGAAGTAACGGTCGAACAATGGAATGCCTGCGTCGCCGCGAACGCGTGTCAGAAGCTGACGCCCGAGAGCAATACAAACAAAGCGGCGCCCGCGCGCGACATCAGTTGGGACGATGCGCAAACCTACGTGAAGTGGCTGAGCAAAACGACCGGCAAATCGTATCGACTCCCCACCGAGGCCGAATGGGAATACGCGGACCGCGGCGGCACCACCACGCAGTACTGGTGGGGCGATCAGATGCGCAAAGGCAACGCGAATTGCAAGGACTGCGGCGACCCGTGGCACAAGGAAGGACCAGAAGCCGTCGGTTCCTTCGCGCCGAATCCGTTCGGTCTGTACGACATGAACGGCAGCGTGTGGGAATGGGTCGGCGATTGCTGGCACAACTCCTACCAGGGCGCGCCCGCCGACGGTCACGCATGGGACAGCCCCGGTTGCGACATGCGCGTGATTCGCGGCGGCTCATGGCGTGAAGGCGGCAGCTATATGCTCAGCGCGACGCGCTTCAAATACAGCGCAGGCGTGCGGCAGTCGCAAGATGGCTTTCGGGTCGTGAAGGATCTGAAGTAATCCCCGGCCTTCGACGCATAACTCACTGCGTGCGCGACCTCGTCGTAATCGGCGCAAAATCCGCGACGATGCGGTCCTGCCCGTACTTCGCGGCCATCTGTGCAAGCCGGGTATCGAGCGCACGCAGATAGTCGGCGCGCGATTCGCTTTCCGGGCGCGGCTTGTCGAAAAGCGGTGCTGGCGTAATCAGCAGCGCGACCATCTCCGACCCGAACGGCTTCGAGATGATCCAGTCGCCCGCGCCGCCGATGGTCGCGGTGTAGCGCGGCGGCGCCTGATTGTCCTTCGCGCGCGGACCCGGCACCATGTGCACGACGTTGCCGTCGAGCTGGTAGTAGTCGAGGTTCACGTACGAGTCGTAAGCGGGCGTCGTCACGTCGACGACCAGCGGGTCGCCTTCGTTCAACTGGCCGCTGGGCGGCCGCACGTGCAGCGCCGCAATGTGGCCGGCCTGCAGATTGCGCGTCCAGTAGGGCGCAAGTGCATTCACGGTGTCGCATTTGTCGTCGGCAAGCGGTTCGACCTCTAACGCCAGCGTATCGACGCCCGGCAACGCCGCCAACATGTCCTTCAGATGCGCGACGCCATAGCGTTGCGAAACGTAGCCGCGTACCGTCAGCGAATGATCCTGGACCGAAGCGGCCAACGCCGAACACGGCACTTGCGCGAGCGCCGGAGCGACGGTTGCCAGCGTTAACGCAGGTTTCGGCGCGGATGGTGTGTCGGGCGCAGAATCTGTCGTTGCGATTGAAGTTACCGGCAACGCAGAAGACCCGGAAGCCTCCCGATCCACCACATCCGTCGCCGCAGTCGCAGCCGCAGCCAGCCGCGCATCGTTCTGACGATCCGGCGTCGCACGAAACGCGAACACGCCCACCGCCGCCGCGCACACCGCCGCGAGGCCGCCGAGCCCCACCTTCGCGAGCGTCCCCGACTTCTCGGCGCGCGCTTCGTTGTCGAACTCGGCGATGAAGCGCACCACGCTCGGCATGCGCGTAGTGCGATCGAACGACAGCGCTGCGCGCAGGGCACGCCATTGTTTCGCGTCGAGATTCGGTGGCCGCTGCGGTTTGAAATCCGCGTTGCGCGCCTGAGTCGCCGACAAGCGGTCGAACGGATGATGCCCCGTCAACAGCTCGTACGTGATGCAGCCGAGCGCGTAGATATCGTCGCGCGGGTCCGGCTCGCGATGCTCGATCATCTCCGGACTGGCGTACGCCGGCGTCAACGCACCGAGGCTGCCGGGATCGAAAACCGTCGCGTCGCTCTCCTCCTCCGGCCGCTGAAACACGCGGGCGATGCCGAAATCGATCACCTTCACTTCGGCGTTGATCGTCAGAAACACGTTGGCGGGCTTGAAATCGCAGTGCACGAAGCCGCGCTCGTGCGCATACGCGAGCGCGCCGCACATGCCACGCACGATCGGCAGCGCCGCACGCACCGGCATGCCCTGGTAACCGGGCGTGCGCAGCAACTGGCTAAGCGGCTTGCCGCTCAGGTATTCCATCGTCAGGTAGACGATCGGCCCATCGCGATCGAAGTCGTACACCGTGATGATGTTGCGATGCGCGAGCACTTGCGCCTTGCGCGCCTCGCGTTGCAGCGCAACCAGCGAATTGGGGTTGCCGCGGAACTGGACGTTGAGCACCTTGATCGCGAGATACGGCTTGCGATCCGATGCCTCGAGCTTGCGCAGATCGAGCGCTTTGTAGACCGTGCCCATTCCGCCGACGCCGAGACACTCTTCGAGCACGAAGCGATTGTTCAGCGTATCGCCGGTGCCTTTGATCTGATCGTGACCCGGCACGCCCGCTGCGCTCGACGAATTCGACGCACCCGCACCCGCAGCGCGCGCGGGCGGAAGCTCGACGGTCGTCTGCATGCCGGTTTCCTCTCCGCCCGCCGCCACGTTCGACACACGCAACTGCTCGATGCGCCGCCGTACTTCGACATAGAGATCGTCGGGAAGCGGCGCTTTGCGTTGTGCGCTGCCGAGCATTTCCAGCAGCTGCGCGGGACCGAAGCCGTCGGTCGTCAACGTGCTGTCGAGCTGAGCGAGGAACGCGTCGCGAGACAGCTCGCCGCTCTGATAGTCGCGAATCACATGCGCAAGGCTAGCCATATGTGCGAAGCGCCGCCGCTGCCGTCGAGGCGGATCGCGTGCGACCGCAGCCTGTCGAGTTGAGTGAAAACCTGTCGTAACCAGTTACATGTGCCACATCGATACTAGCTCCCGACCCGCTCTTTCGCAAACCAGGATTGCCCCGTTGCAAGCGCACGGCTTTAATGTCGTGCGATATCCAACAGCGCGCGGCGGTTTGTCGGTTCAGCGCCACCACCACCCGCTTGTCTTTGCGATGCGTCACGTCCGTATCGATGCAGGACCATGCCGCGAAATCCCCGTGCATCAAGCCTCTCGAAACTTTCTTAGGACACTGGAATAAAACTGGCACAGCCCATGCATTAGTGACACTCGAGCAGACAAGTTGCTCGAACCCAACCGAAACGCTGTGATCCTTTCCTCCAGGAGATTCACCATGAACACGCTGATGATCAAAGACCTGTCCCGCGCCGAACAACTCGACAGCAAAGCCATGAGTGCCGTGCGCGGCGGGACCGGATTCGGCTACCCCAGCTCGGCGTACTACAACTTCAGCCCGGTCGTCGCTCCGGACAACAGCAAGAAGGTCGACGCCACGCAACTCATCAACAACGAACTGAATCTGCAGAGCGCGAACGGCAACAACGTCGCGTTCGCGAGCTGCATCAACACGTCGGTGGTGCCCTGCATCTCCACGAGCAACAACATCCACGTGTAAAGCCGGCACGCGTGAGGCGCACGATCTCACGGGATCACCCGCCTCACGACGCCACGGGCGCTTACGTCCGTCTTCCACGCAATTTTGGAGAATCACCATGTCATCCCTCATGATTCGAGATCTGTCCGGCGCCCGCGAGCTCGACCGCCGCGCGATGTCGGCCGTGTCAGGCGGCACCGGCGGCAGCGTGCCCGGACTGCCCTCGCTGCCGGGCCTCAGCGGCATCGCCAATGTCAACGTGTCGGTGAACCAGAACCTCACGCAGATGCAATACGTGAACGTTGCCGCACTCAACAACGTCGGTGTGATCGGCTCGGACTTCACGCCGTTGCACCTGAACGTCAGCCCGTCGCTGTGGGGCGGGAACTACGCCGCCGTGTAACGACGCGCGGCAGCGAAGGTTCGGGGCCTTCGTACCGCCGCTCACGAATCCGACGGACACGTTGTAAAGCCATTTCCTATACTGATAGTGCGAGGAGACCTCAGCACACCCCACGATCCAACCGAAACGGCGGCCGGACTATCGCACCGGCCGCCGCTTCGCTTTTTTCCGGAGCCGTCATGGCAAAGCTCGTGATTCAGGATCTCAGCGACAGCGTCGAACTCGACCACCAGGCGATGGCCGCCATTGTCGGCGGAGCGCGAATCGGGGCGCGTACGAGCACCGCGTTGCAGCCTTTAGCAGGAGCGCCACGTGTGGTCGAGTATCCGCCGGGATTTCCCGCTGCGCACGAGGCGATTGCCGAGGTCGCGGCGCCGCTCGGTACTGCAACGCGTGGCCGTCTGCTAAAGCGGGAAAAATAACTTCATCTATCCAGCCGCATTTAACGCACCTATTCGTAGGACGCGCGAGATGCCGGCAATTAAAAACCTATGGCCGTTACAGCGGCGTTGAACGACGCCTCTTCAGCCACCGCTTCATCGAGCCCGACGAAGCGGTTGAAATCCTCGAATGACGTCATGCGATCGGCCACCGCATCGGTCGACCCTTCGCGCATGAAGATCTCCATCATCTTTCGGCACGGCCTGGTCCTCCAGATGCTCAGAAATCTTGACCTGGGCATTCTGATTTCTTACTATAAGCGTCGGCGCTTGCACCCGTCGTCCGAACCCGTTTCACCTCAAGCGCGTCATAAGAAGCCACAATTAAATAACGAGGTTTTCCGGGGTTCCGGCATGACAATGGATGATGACATCGCTCACGTTTCGCGCGTGATGGCGCCGTCGCTACGCGCGTTCCGCGGTGAACCTGTATTGCCGCCAGCCTATTGGCGAAAACGACTACAACGCATACAGGACGAATTTCCCCTCACCGAAATGCAGACTTTCCAGATCAGGCATTTGCTTGGCGAGCTGGATCGTTTCGAGGCGGAAAATTGTGGCGGAAGAATCTAGTTCGATGTGTGAGGGCTAATGAAGGCTAATGAGGGTTGGCCGCGGACCAACGCGTGCGGCGCTCCCCTCGTCAATCCGCTACGTTAGCTCACTGTGCCACGCACGCCTCGCCACTTCGAAAGACGCATTTTCAATGAATCGAGTTTGCCGCCGATAAGCGTTTGCGTCGGCCCCTGAGTCAACGAGCCATCCCGCTTCATCCCGAACCATTGTCTGACGAACTCCGGCTGGAATTCGACACGTTGTTCAACATGTGCTTTTTTGACCTGCACGTTCAGCGCCAGCAAAACATCGCGCCAGAATTCGGCATTTCTGAATTCGAACATCACTGGAATATATCGACGGATCGGCTGGCCGGTCGATATCCAGTGAACCGGTTTGCCGAACGCCTCGGCCTCGTGTCCCGTAGATGATGAAAACGTGACGAATGCGGAGACATTGTCCGAGCACATCAACTCATAAGCGTTGATATTCGTCAGCCGTGCGCCCGGCAATGTCAGCAGCGCCTTGACGACGGGACTATCCGGTTCGATCGGGTGCGCTTTGATCAGGAAGTTCTTCGTCCCGTACGATTCGAGGATCGTTGAAACCTTGTCCATATGAGGACGGATGTCGAAGAAATTGCCATCTTGGGTGATCACGGACGAGTCCCGTCTCGTTTGCGCCATGAACACGACAGTGTTCTCAGGCAGTTGCCGCGCCGCTGTACTGGATTTGATCGACCGGCACTGTTGAGCCACGTCGTTGCGCTCGATCTGGAATCGCCGGATCGCGTCGCGAACCGGTTTCGAGTTCGAACTGAACGTCAACGGCAGGTCGTCCATAAAACGCTCGAAATGCATTCGAACATCGATATGAGCGACAGCATGCCTTTCGATGATATGCCGCAGCATCGGAGAAGACTCGAACGAGATCACGACTGCGCCGCTAAAGGCCTCTTTGAGCAACGCCGATACCTGATCCGTCAAATCGGCGAATTCGGTCAGGCTGGAAGCATGGTACGTTTTCGCCCATGCATCCGCGGAAGGCTCGAGGCCGAACGTCGCATATAACTTCGAAACCAACGATCTGTAGTCAACGCCGTCCGGATCAGGAAACGTCTGCACCGGCAGATCGGTCGCCGCTTCAATCGCGGGCAAAAGCAAATCAAGCATTCGTTTCAGATTGATGCTCTGATTGAATTCGATGTGCTCTCCTGTCCGCATGAAGTCGCAAGTCATCACAATCCGCGATGCCGTGCGTGCAGACTCGACTGTTGTTCCCACCAGATCGTCGGTAACGTGTTGCATGCCGTCCCGCGTGACATCGATCACCTCCCGCTCCGTTTCCGCCGCGCTTTCATGCCGAACCATTTCCCCCGTGGCAGCGCAACCGCCCGTTTCCTTGACTTGTGCAAACAGCTGTCTTACTGGGTTTTTCATTTTTATAGAACCCCGGATTGAATTTCAACCAGTTGGGCCGACACGGACTGATCTATCTCGCGATATCCGCCCACGAACTTGATCCGTCCGTCATCCAGCTCGAAAATTTTCGTGCACCCAGCAAGCGTACTGACCCGATGCGCGATCGCGATGATCGTGATATCCGGATCGAGACTCTCGATTCCCTTGATGACGGCTTCTTCCGTCTCGCTATCGAGCGCGCTCGTCGCCTCGTCGAGAACAATGACGCTTGCTTTCTTGTAAAGCGCCCGTGCGATCCCCAGACGCTGACGTTGTCCGCCCGACAGCCGGATGCCGCGTTCGCCGACGGGCGTGTCATAAGCCTGCGGCCAACTTTCGATGAGATCGGCTATCTGCGCCAATCTGGCCGCGCGGCGCACTTCGTCGACGTCGATCTCTTTTCTCGGAATACCAAACGCGATGTTCTCCATCACGGATTGATCGGACAGATAGATGTCTTGCGGCACATGCGCCATGTTGGCGCGCCATTGATGTTGATTCGCATCGCACACCTCTACGCCGTCGACCTGGATGACCCCATGGGTAGGCTCGAGCAAGCCCATCAAAATATCCATCAACGTCGACTTGCCGCTTCCCGTCTTGCCGATGAATCCGATCCGTGCGCCCTTTCTGATCTCGAGACTGATATTGGACAGCACGCTCGGCGCGTCATCCGCGTATTTGAATCCGACATCGCGAAACACGATGCTTTTCGCGAAAGGCAACGGCGTTACGTTAGCGCGCGGCACTGCGCCTTCGTGTTTTTCGCTGAGAAAAGCCAGCGTTTCACGTGAGCTGACAGCAGCGGACTGCATCGCCGAAAGCGAGTAATAAGCCTGATGCAGCACCGGCAGAAGACGTTGCGCGCCGAGTGCCAATGCGCCGAGCGTCGGCACTACCGCGGCGATACCGCCGTGCCCTTTCGCCAGCACGAGAGCAAGCAGCGCGATCAGCGCCATTCCCAACGACTCCATACCGAAACGCGGACTCTGCGAAATGAACGCGTACCGTCCCTGAGCGTCACGCAGTTTTCTATCGGCCTGGCGATAGGAATCCACATACGCGTCGTGCGTGCCATCCAGGATGACGTCGCGGATTCCGCCGAGTCCTTCCTGCACCGCCTTCACAACTAACGATTTCTGCGCCGAGATTTCCCGCCCGCATTTTTTCAGCTGATTCTTCGACGCAATGAACACCAGCACATAGAGCAGTCCGAATCCGGTCACCGAAAGTAACGTTGCCAGCGGACTGACGTAGAACATCGCCAGCGAAATCAGAACCGCCATGAACAGTGCGCTCATGAGTATCAGCGACGGCATCAGAATGCCGTCGATCACAAGACCGGTCTTGTAGGACACGGTATTGATGAATTCACTGCTTTTCGACGCAATATGCCGCGAATACGGCAGTCCCAGAATGCGGTCGTAAACGGCGACGCTCAGGTCCGAGCCGAGAGAGAAAGCAAAGCGGTTGCTCGCGCGCAGCAGAAGCACACGCATCGCGCCGGCAAACACCGCGGCCACCGCAAAGAGCACAGCGAGCGGAGCAAGCAGATCGTGAGCGGACGTCATGCCGAATGTGCTGGCGGTGGCGCGCACGAACGCGTATCGCATGATCCTCTCCGGGTCCGTGAGCAACGCGAGGAAGGGGAAGATTGCCCCGACGCTCAGCACCTCGGAACACGACACCAGGATCATCAGGCCGAGCAGTGCCAGTAGCTGCATGCGATGGCTTCTGCTGAGGCAGCGCCATAACATCACATAGATTTCGCGGTCCATCGCAGTTCCTCAAAAGGCCTTTCTAGTTATGAACAGATATCGGTAATTCGGTTTTTTGCCAGCCCGTTTCCGGGGAGGCACGTTGCTCAGGCGCTATCTGCGCGAGATTACCGTCAAGCGTGCGTCGCAATACCTGAAGTTGCGCGTCGTGCCACAACCGCGCGGACTGTCGCGCCGCCGCGCCTTCCGCCGCGCGATGGTCGGTATCGCGGACCAGTCTGATCACCGCATCGGCGAAACCTTGCGCGTCGCTATCGCCTACCACCGTCACGCCGCGCAAACAATTCGCTGTCAGGCCGCGAGCGCCCAGGCGGGTCGTCACCACGGGCAAGCCGTATTGCATGCTCTCGAGCAGCTTGATGTTGATGCCGGTGCCGAGCAACATCGGGTTGATCGAAATCGGCGCCGATGCAAACGCGTCGGCCAGATTCTTCACGGGTCCACGCTTGATCAGGTTCGGATGATCGTCCACCGCGCCGGCGATTCCGCCCAGCAGATGCAAGTGGAACTGCGGCACGACAGCGACGATGCGCGGCAGTACCTCTTTCATGAAGTACGCCAGCGCATCGCGATTCGGTTGATTGTTGCTGGCGAGAAATGCCGCGTCGGCGTGAGCCCGGCTATCGACACCCGCACAGGGTTCGAGAAGATGACTCAGCACGGCCACCTCGGGCGCGTGTTTTGTACTGATGAGCCGCGCGGATAACACCGCCCCCTCCTCCGCCTGAATGGCCAGCACCACCTGCGCGCGCCGCAAGCCGTCGTTTTCGCGCTTCTGCGAAATCGAGAACATGTAGTTCTGTGCACCCGGACGACCGATAAAAGGAATGTGCCGGTCCGCGAAGATGTCATGCGTATCGAGCACCTTGATCACCGAATCGGGAAATGCGTCGAGCGCACGCGAATAGAAAACGTATTCGACGAACACTGCGTCGAAGCCACGCTCATCCTGCAAACGTCGTAACTGCTTCGAGAATGTCGTGCTATAGAGTTCGTCGAGCCCCGTGTAATACCCGTCGCGATGACCGGCTACGCGAGCCGCGATGCGCCGCAACAGCCATGCGACTCGCTTCGCGCGATACAACCACAGTGCCGCTCCCGTGCGATGCAATACCGTCACACGCGAGGCTCCGAATTCTTCATGGTGCGCATCTGTATCGAAGCTTTCGGGCTGGCGGCTCTCCAGATAAATGAACTCCACCTGGTGACCGAGCGACCGGATCGTGCGGGCCAGATTCAGAACGCGGCTGCGATTGCCCGCGTTGAGCGGAAACAGCGGAATAGGAGAAACAATGGCGACTTTCACGGCGCATTCCCATTGAGTTCGAGCATGGCTGAAGTAGCGGCAGTCGCCGCATCGTGACGAATGGCGATAAAGCGGTCGATCAACACGGCTTGTCCTTTTGCGAGACCCACGCCGTGTACGTACACGCCGCGTTCATGGTCGAAGGTGTAAGCGAACGGGCCGCCCGGAACCGGCAGCAAGCGATAGGCGGAGCCCGGCAGCGCACGAACCGGCGTGTCGGTGCGGCGCGTCATCGGTGGATACGCGCCCACGCGAATCGCCGAGCCGGCCGGCGCAAGCGCGGCGTCGGGCACGCGGACCTCTGCAAACAGATCCCATTGGCCTTCATGCGGCAACTTGTCGAATTTGAGTTGCACGGCCCACGCGCCGGAGTCGCCGCGCAGCGACACCGCGCCGCCCTGTGCCGCTTCGGTATCCGATACCACGCGAGCGCTGTCGTAGAGATTCAGCTTGCGCACGCCGATTTCCTGCCAGTCCGTTGCGTCGAGCTTCGACACGCCAGCCGGCGGTGTCGACGGATGCCAGGACACGTCCAGCAGGCTTCGCAACGCGCCGAGGTCGCCGCTTTGTCGATAAGCGCTCACGTGGCTTGCCGCAAGCGTGTCCAACAGACGCGTTTTGCGCGCCGCGATATCCATGTCCCACCCGTCTTGCTGCGCGCGATCCTCATAGCGTTCCCGCAGCGCGAGGATCACAAAGTCCAGCGGCGCACGTGCGTTGCGGACTCGCGCCAGTTTCGTCGAATCGTCGGCCACCGCGCGCTCGGCAACGCCGAAATCCCGATCGGACTGGCGCACGAACTCGTACGTATACATCGCCGAGTCGACCGGTGTCTGTTCCGCCAGCACGTCGCCGGTGGCGCGCGCGGTCTCGTGCATTCTGTCGATATAGCGCGCGATAGCCGGTCCGGCCGCGCCGTAATACGCGTTGCAATATTCCCGCACCAAGGCCGGCACATCCGCAGACGGCGACCAGAGTTGCCGCGCAATGAGCCACACCCGCAGACTCGAAAACTCGCCGCCGCGCGATTGCCAATCGCCTTCGGCGAAATAGCCTTCGACATGCGCGAGCGTCGCCAGCCAGGCAATGCTGCGACCGATCGGATAAAGATTCGGCGTAGGTTGCAGATAACCGCCGAAGTTCACGATGTGGTCCCACACCATCACGTGCCTGGCAATCTCGTTCCAGCGTCGAATACCTTCTCCGAGCTGCGAATTGCGGCCTTCGTTCAATGCGGTGCTGTAATCGACCTGGATCGTCATCGGGTAGACCAGCACGTCGTCCGGCACGCTCATGTTGTCGGGGGGCGCAAAACCCCAGTGATAAGCGGGCATCGCAAAGCGCGCGTCGGGAATCTGCTGGCGCACACGCGCGGCCACGTCCGTCACCATGTCGAGAAACGCAGCGGACGGCGCGCCGCCATGCGAGTCGGCGAACGCGCGGCTCGCTAGGTCCATGTCCCAGCCCCAATCCATATCGTGGATACCGAACCAGATCTTGCCGGGCGCATTCCGCGTATTCAGGCGCTGCACGATTTCGTCGGCCATCACGCGACGCACGTCGGGCGACATCATCGCCAGTTGCCCACCGCCGAACCAGTCAGGGTGCTCCGTTGCATAACGCGAGCGCGGCACGAGTGTCCAGAAATCAAAGTCGCCGCCACGGGCGAGCCAACTGTGGTCCCACATATCGATGCCGGCCGGCGACGGCCGGAACGACGTGCCATGCGATTCGCCGTTCAACAGGTTATGCGCGCGAAACGTTTTGTCCTCCGCCTCCGCGCTGAGTACTTCCCGATAGGCAAAACGCGGCTTCTGCCGCACGGCGACGGTCGATACTTTCAATGTGCGCTGAACCGGCACCTCGACCGCATCGGGCGCGAGCCATTTGACGCCGAGTTGCCGGTCCAGCCACCAATACACACCAAACAACGTGCCGCGCGGGGTGTTGCCTGAAATAATCAGGTTTCCCGACGATTGGCAGATGACAAAGCCATCGTCGCCCAGCGCCGCGTCGCGATTGCCGGCGCAATGCTGCACGGCGTCCTGACCGCCGCCGACTACGATTGCAGGCCGGCCACCAAAGCCGTCATCGTCCGACACCGAGAACTGTGCCGTCGAGATACGCGACAGATAATCCGCCAGCTCGTCGGCCGCGTGTCGCGTGACCGCGTCGGTTGCGCCGGCGCGAATCGTGTAGCGTGCGACGCCGTGGTCAGCGAGCGTGGCGAAGTCTGCCGCGCAACCAGCGGCGGCATACAGGGATGCGGATACGGCAAGACCGGCGAAGCTCGCCAGCCGCAGTCCGAATCGGCGCGACGTATTCAACGGGATATTCCCGAAATGCCCGGCGGCAGCGACAGAGGCACATGAAACTTGCGCCGGAATCGCAACAGGCTGCGCAAATGATGCCGCCCGGCCCCCGATAACGGGCCCTTCGCCGATTGCCGTTGATGCAGGTGAACCAGCGTCACGCCGGGCATGCACAGCACGCGGTAGCCGGCCTGCCACGTGCGGGCGCATAGATCGACGTCCTCCATATAGAGGAAATACGATTCATCCATTCCGCCGAGCGCCTCATACATCTCGCGGCGCACGATGAAGCCGGTGCCCATCACCCACTCGGCGTCGAACGCGCCGTTGCAGTTCCAGGCTTCGACCATCATGTGATGTTGCAGGCGAGCCCTGAACGGCGCGGTGCGGCCTAGCGCCGTGCGCCGCCCGAGGATGTCGAGCCAGCTGTAGAAGCGGCGCGCCGAATACTGGCGGCGCCCGTCCGGGTACTGCAGATCGAGACCGACGAGCCCGGCTTCGGGCTGCGTGTCGAGAACTTCGAGTACCGCCGACAAGCGATTCTCCGTGAACCGCGTATCCGGATTGACCACCAGTACATAGTCGCGCCGGCAAGCCGCCATGCCGAAGTTCACACCCGAGCCGAAACCCCGATTGCACGCCGACCTGAGCAGGCGAATGCCGGCGGGCAGGCTGACGCGAAAACGCGCATACGAGTCGTCCGGCGACGCGTTGTCGACCACGACAATGTCTTCCGGCAGCGCGACATCGAGTTCGAGCAGCGATGCTACGCAGGCTTGCGTCAACTCCGGCGTTCCATAGTTGACGATAATGACGTTCAAGCGTCCTTGTGTGTTCACCGTTTCACCCCGTTACGTGTGTTTTATTTGCACCGCCGGCACTGCCGAAAACATCAGCGCGCCGAATGACCGACCTCATCCACCAGCGACCAAAGCGTCGCCGCCGACGCATCCCAATCGAAATGCGTGACCCGTTCGTAGCCGCGTGCGATCAACTCGTCGCGCCAGCCGCGGTCCTCGGCGAGACGCTTCATTGCCGCCGCGATGTCCGGCACCGACAGCGGATCGACGAGCATCGCCGCCTGCCCGGCCACTTCGGGCATCGAAGACAGATTCGACGTCAGCACC
This sequence comes from Paraburkholderia xenovorans, assembly GCF_046030735.1. GTDB lineage: Bacteria > Pseudomonadota > Gammaproteobacteria > Burkholderiales > Burkholderiaceae > Paraburkholderia > Paraburkholderia xenovorans_A. The sequence continues at coordinate 34,769 of NZ_JAQQBV010000010.1, read as the reverse complement.
GGCACGCCCGAGGCCATCGCCTCGAGAATCGGCAGGCCGAAGCCTTCGTAAAGGGAAACGAACGCGAGAAAGAGCGCGCCGCGATAGAGCTTCGGCATCGCGTCGTTGGGCAACACGCCAGCAAACACGAGCGACGCTTCAGAGCCGCATCGGCGTGCGTGATCGATCAGCGCTTCGTCGGGGCTGCCGGTCAGCACGAGGCGTACGCCCGACTGCGCCAAACCGCTCGCGCTGAATGCTTCGATCAGCCGATTCAGGTTTTTGTACGAGCGTCGATTGCCGGGGTACAGCACATAGGGAAACGGATAATCGAGCGTCTCGCGGTTTTGCGCGTACGCGGCATCGACTCCGTTGACGATCACATGCACCCGATCCGGCGACATGCCCGACCACGCGAGAAACTCGTTGCGCGTGAATTCGGAAACGCAAACCACCGCGGCACAGCGGCGATAAAACCAGCGGAACACGTGGTCGTAATAGAGACGATGCGCACGGCTGTAGAAATGCCGATGAGTCAGGTCATGAACCGTGACTACCGACGCACAGTGCTCGCGCAACGTCGGCACCGGCGGCACGAAACCTGGGTTCCAGAACACGCCGTCGCGTGAGGAAACGCCTTTGAGCGCACGCGTCAAGGCGAGCGGCGTGAAAGGCCGCGCGACGCCGCCTTCGACAGCCAGCGGCTCGACCTCGATATGCGATGGCGCTCTGGAGAGGTAAGCCTCCATCACGTTGTAGATACCGGTCCCTGTCGGCCACCGCAAATCCGCGTGAACGACGAGCGCTTCACGGCGCGCAGCCGGGGCCGATGTACGCGCGTCTTGGGCAGGCATCCGATAGCGAGCTTCTGCGAGATCCATGGCTCAGTCCATCCAGCCAAGCAAACGCTGCGACGCCGCGATCCAGTAGTAACGCGCTCGCGCCGGACGATACCGGATGATCGACAGCACGCAGCCGGCAACGGCGCGAGCAATCATGTACGACACGTAATGCGCCGGATACCGGTTCAGCCTGAGCACGCGGCCGAAGCCGCGGTTGTATAGCCGGCCGCGCGAAAACGCTTTATCGTCGAAAATCTCCAGCGGCTCCGGATGGCCGATGCGCAGTTGCGGGTCGTAGCGAACCCGCATGCCTGAGCGCAGCGCGCCAAGCAGGAAATTGACTTCTTCGCCGGCGCCCCAACGCGTGCCCGCGCCCACGCCGAGTTGTTCGTCGAACCGGCCGGCCGCGCTTGCCGCGTCGACGCGTAAAAAGATCGTCGCCGAGCACGCGCAGGTCCAGATGTTGTAGCGGTCCACCAGCATGGAGCGGGTCGCCCAGCGTCCCTGCGAAGGCTTGCCGCTATCGTCGACGGTGCAGCCGGTCAGGCCGGCGAGGTGGCGATCTTCCGCGAAGCGACCCAGCACGAATGCCAGCGTGTCAGGCGCATACCAGCAGTCGTCGTCGGGAAACGCGACGATTTCGCCGCGCGCCGCTTGCAAGCCCACGTTTCGCGCGCGCGACAACCCCTTCTCCGAACGCAGGTAGACGATGTCCAACCGCCCTGCGAATCGCTCGACCACCCGTCGCACGCGATCATCCAGGTTCTGGTCGACGACGATCAACTCGAAGTCGTCGCAAGTCTGCCCGGTCAGCGATTCGAACATGCGCTCGAGTTCGCTGCCGCGTCCGAACGTTGCCATGATCAGCGAGAATTTCATAGAAAAGAGCCCTGTGACGAAGACCTGCGACGGGAAAAGAGGAGCCGCTGAGGCTGCGCAAAGCCGGAGCCGGAGGGCCGGCCCATGCTCGCGGACGCCGCAAAAGAGGCGAGTACGCCGAGAAACAGATAGGAGGTTTCGCTCTCGTGCATCGGATTGACCAGCGACCACGCCGCCAGCGGCAGCATCAGCAACACGGCGCGGCGACCGAGTCCGAGCCCGCAAAAAAACACCGCCCACGCGAAGAGACCGATCGGCCCGGCCACCAGCATCAGATCGAGCGGCGAACAGAACACCGCGTTGGTGCCTTCGCCAAGCCCTTTGACGCTCAATGCCGAATGCGCAAAGTAATATTCGACGAAGCCGAGGCCATGCCCGAGCCAGTCGTTCGCCAGCAGCTTCACCGACTCGATGAACGCAAGACCTCGCTCTTCCTGGAGCTTCACCTGCAACACATCGCCGGAAAACTGACGCGAAAATTCATACGCGTAGAACGCCGCGCCGGCCGCCATCAGCAATACCTTCTGCACGGCATAGCCGCGCACCTGAAACAGCAGCACGATCCCGCACGGAATCAGCACGGTCTTCGATTCGCTGAGCAGCGTCACGACGAGCCCCAGCGAAAGGAAGCGCAGGATGTCGGGCACACGGCGCGGCGATTGCAGGAAACACAGGTAGCTCGCGAGAAAAAACGTCGCGGCGAGCCAGTTGCGCTCCTTGAACGAGCCATGCAGCGCCCCCTGCATGAAGTCGACCTCCTGATACAACACCGGCACATTCAGGTATTGCAGCGCCATCTGATAGAACAGGAAGACCCATAGCACCACGTAGCCATAAGGCAGCGGACGCGTCATATAGCGCTTGCCGAAGTAACGGCCGACCAGATAGAAGCCCGGAAACATGAACGCGAATTTGATGATCTGCTCGGTCGCCTTGATATGCGAGTAGCCGGCGAACCATGTGAGCGCGAGCGTCGCCGTGATGAACAGGCCGAAGCTCCACAACTCCCAGCCGCTGATCGTGATGCGCCGCTGCACGAGCAGAAGCGGCAACACCAGCACGACAAACAGTTGCGACAGTTGCGCGCCGCCGATCTGCACGAACTGGATCGACAGCAGGAACAGCAGCATCAGAAACACCCAATCCGCGAAATCGCGCCGCACGCGTGCGCGCGTTTGCGTCTGCGGGACACGCGGCCGGCGTCGCGGCTCACGAGGGCGCCCCTCGGCAACGACAGGACCCAGCGGCGGAATGCGCACGTCGGCGTTCATCGCGGGCTCCCCGCCATGCCGTGAGATGTCGAGAAGAACGTGCGCATGCCGGCCTCAAACCTCGGTCTCATACGCATACGCCCCTTCGCCATACGAGCCGTACACGGCCTGGCGACGCGGCACGTCGTTGAGGACCACGCCGCCGATCTGGATACCTGCATTACGCAGACGCCGCTCGGCCTCGCGAATCTCGGGCATCGAGCTGCGTCCGTAACGCACGCACAGCAGTGTCGTCGCGCCGAGGCGGCCGATTGCGGCGGCATCGTGCAGCGCGAGGATCGGCGGCGTGTCGACCACGACGATGTCGTAGCAACGCGACGCGGTTTCCAGCAGCGCCTTGAAGCGTCCATCGTTGAGCAGTTCCGGTGAACGCGCGGCGACACCTCGCGCCAGCACGTCGACGCCGGCCACCGACGTGTTCTTGACCGCCCGTTCGAGCGATCCGCTCGTAATCGCGTCCGGCAGGCCGGGCGTGGCGGGCACACCGAAATAGCGATGCGCCTGACCGCGCCGCATATCCGCGTCGATCAGCAGCACGCGCTTGCCGCCGGACGCGAACACCGCGGCCAGATTCGCGCTCAGGAACGACTTGCCCGCGCCCGGCTGCGAACTCGTCACCATGATCACGTTGTTGTGCGCTTCGGCCATCGTGAAATGCAGCGTCGTGCGCAGGCTGCGCACGGCATCGACGGACACGTCCTCGGGAATATCGAGCGCGAGCACGTGCAGCCCCTGATCGTCGCGGCGCTGACGCCGCGTAATGCGGCCCTGCTGACGGCTGTGCGGAATGACCGCATACACCGGCACGCCGAGCGCCTGCTCCAGTTGCTCCGAATGCTCGACGCGTCCCCACACCGCGCGCAGCGAGAACGGCGCGGCAATGCCGAGTGCGAGCCCCACGCACAGCGACAGCGCCAGCACGAGCGCCTGCCTGGGCTTCACCGGCTTGACCGGCAACTCGGGCACGTCGACGATCCGCACGCTGCCGATCTGCCCTTCCTCGACGATCTTCAGTTGCTGCCCGGTATTCAGCAGGTTCGTGTACAGCTCGGTATTCACGCGAACTTCACGCAGCAGACTCAGCCCTTCGCGCTCGGTTTGCGGCAGATGCTCCGCTTTCGCCTTCAACGCACTGTCCTGCGCCTGCAAAGCCGAGAGGCTCTGTTCGAGCGAGATCACCGCGGGGTGCGTATCCGAATAGCGCGCGACCAGATCGATCTGCTTCTGCTTGAGATCGAGAATGCGCGTCTGCACGTCGACTTCCTGGCCGAGCAGCAGCCTTCCCTGCTCGTCGAGATCGACGGTCCCGGAGCGCTGACGGAATGCGGTATAGGCCGCCTCCGCGCGTTCCAGGTTGGCGCGCACTTCGGGCATGCTGCGGCCGAGCGAATCCAGCGTCGCATGCGCCTCCTCGTTGCGATAGTCCTTGTTCTGCTGCACATACGCGTTGACTACCGCCGACAGAATCGTCTCGATGCGCGATTTGTCGTCGCCTTCGAGCGTGACGGAGATGATCCCCGACTGCTTCGCCTTTTCCTCGACGTTGAGCTGGGTTTGAAGCTGCGTGACCGCTTCGAGGCGCGGAATGCGGATGATGCGGAACTGCGTATCCGGCCGCGCCTGAAGCGTGGTCACGCGCAGCGACACCGGCTGCTTGCGGTAGATGCCCGTCGCTTCCTCGCCGGCACGCCCATGCAGCACCACTTCGTCGTCTTCGTCGGTCAGCACGTAGCGGCCGTCACCTTGGGCGGTCAGCGTGAACTTCTCGCCCATCAGGATGCCGTTGTCGGCTTCGCTTTGCGTACTGCTCAACACCGTGAAGCGGTCGACGTCGATGTGTTCGCCGCCCCATGCGAAGCGCGCGAGGCCGAAGCGCGCATCCGCGACGCCGTCCTGCTTGTACATCCGCGCCATCCAGCGGCCGAGTCCCGGAAAATAGCGCGGCCCGGCAACGATATTCAGGTGCAGGCGATCGACCACCGCGTCGATGACCTTGCGCGAGCGAACCAGTTCGAGTTCGGCCGCCGAGCTGCTTTGCGAATCGAGCAGCGCGCCGATATCGCGCAGCGGCGTCTTGCTGACCGAGCTCGAATCGTCGACCTGAATCGTCGAATCCACCTGATAGACCGGCGTACCGAACACCACGTACAGGAGGCCGAGCGCGAAGACGAACAGCGTGATCGTCAGCACGAGGCGCCAGCGCGCCATCACGATATCGACGTAACTCGACAGCGGAACATCGTCGGGGTTCGAATCGGCGACTCGCGCGTCGACAAAGTCCATCGGCACGAGTCCGTTGCGTCTCAGATTGTTATCGTTCATTTGGCTAGCACCGCTCCGGTCAGCCCGGCGTTGATCGCGGGCAGCAACAGCGTCAGCACGCGATTGAAGCGCACCAGTCCGTTGCCGTCGACATACACGACGTCTTTTGGCTGAAGCATGAATTCGTTGGCCAGCACCATCGCAACCGGCGATCTGGCATCGAGATGAAAAACGTCCGGCTGCTTCGTGCCGTGTCCACGGATCACGAAGACCTGCGCCGCGTCCGCGGAATTGCTGTTGATGCTGCCCGCCTGCGAAAGCGCGTCGCCGAGCGAAAGCGAACCGTTGCGTAGCGGCAGCGCGAGCGTCGGCTTGGTCACTTCGCCCATCACGTACACACCGCTGTCCTCGCGCGACATCACCCGCAGCACGTCGCGGTCTTCCAGCACGATGTGCGCGGGGTTGAGGCCTTTGTCGAGCAACTGCGTGAGGTTCAACGTGTAGCGTTGCGAGCCGCGCATCAGTTCGATGCGGCTGCTGTCCGCGGTGGATTGCAAGCCGCCCGCGCGGTCGACTGCATCCACGAGCGTCATCGGCACATCGTTGATCGGCTGCACGCCGGGGCTGTGCACTTCGCCTTCCACGTACACCTGCTGGCTGCGAAACGACGCGATGCGCACCGTCACTTGCGGTGCATGAAACATGGTCAATGCGCGGATCACCGCGACTTGCGCATCGCCGGTCGTCAGGTTGCCGACATGAATCGAACCGGCGTACGGAAACTGCACGTCCCCTTTCTGATCGACCACGAAGCCGCTCGCCGGATCGCTCGTGCGCGGCGCGGCGCCGGCCTGTCCGCCGGGATTGGCGGCGGACAGTTCAGGGTGATCCCACACGGTGATCTGCAACACGTCGCCGGGACCGATCCGATAGGCCGCGCTGCGATTGGCGGCGGACAACAGTTCGACGCTTTGCACGGCCTTGCTGCTGTCGCGCTCACGCATATCGTTCAGCAGGTCGATATTGACGTCCTGAATCGGCACGTCGAGCACCTGGGCCGGCGCGCCGTCGCGTGCGCTTTGCAACGGCAGCGTCTGCTTGTCGGTCATCCGCATTCCCGGCGCCACCGCGCACGCTGCAAGCGACAGACAGAAGCCGCCCAGCGCGAGACGGCGCCATACCGGCGATGGATTTTTTTTAACCTTGTCGTTTGGCCGATGTTTCATTGCCTCTTCCTCGATTTGTTGTAGTTCCCGACTGCACACTCAAGAAGCGGAGCCCCGCGCTCCTTCACTATCCCAACGTTTTTTGTCCTCCCGGACACGGCCAGCCACCGTGTCCTGTTCACCAGGGCGACACCGTCCATGGCGAACCGCTCCAGGGTGTCGTGCTCCACGGCGCCTGAGTCGCGGCCAGATCGCCGCCAGGTAGCTGAAGGTCCTTGCCGACCGATATCGCGTGCCGCGTCCGCGTTTGACGAGTTCCGCCACGACGCGATGTCCGTTCGCCGCGTGTCTGCAAACTCCGCTCGGTCGGCAACATCGCGTAGTCGTCGCGTGACGCGTTGCGGCCGGTTCCTACCGAAGGCACGAGCGGCATGCCCGACTTGTCCGCCGCACCGACGCCCGAGGCCGCGCCCGCCCAGCGCGAGGTCGGTCCCGACAGAGTGGTCATATCGACAACACCTGCGTAAGCGGACGAGCACGCAATCGCGCCGACCATCGACAGCGCTATCAGGTTGCGCATGCAACGGCCCGGATTCAATTCACCGCTCCGCGCGTTTCTTTCGCACCGATGCGCGCGACCCAATGTTCGAGCGCGCGCTCGATATGGCGAGCGACCGCTTCGAACACCGCCGCGGATTGGCCGAACGGGTCGGCAATATCCTGTCGGGTCGTTTGATCGAGCTGAAAGACGCGGCCCCGCGCGAATGGATAGCGGCGTTCCAGTTCGCGGCATTGCGCGGCCGTCATCGCGAGAATCAACTGCGATTCGCGTACGTGGCCCAAATGAACCATTTGCGCGACATGGCCTTCGAGGTCGACGCCACGCCGGCTCATTACGTCGATGGCAAGACGAGCCGCGGGCCGGCCGGTGAGCGCGATCAATCCCGCGCATCGCACCACGAGGTCGGGCAGCGCTTTCAACAGCAGTGCGCCGGCCATCGGGCTGCGGCACACGTTGCCGTCGCAGATAACGAGAACGCGTTCGATCATGATTCGATCAGACGCGGCCGTAGGTATCGTCGAAGCGGACGATGTCGTCCTCGCCGAGATACGAACCGGATTGCACTTCGATGATTTCCACCGGCAACCGGCCGGGGTTTTCCAGTCGATGCGTGACGCCGATCGGGATATACGTCGATTCGTTTTCGCTGAGCAGAAAGCGCTCGTCGCCACGCGTGACCATTGCGGTGCCGCTCACGACGGTCCAGTGCTCCGCGCGGTGATGATGCATTTGCAGCGACAGGCTCGCGCCCGGATCGACCACGATGCGCTTGACCTGAAAGCGCTCGCCGCGATCGATCGAGTCGTACCAGCCCCACGGGCGACGCACCACGCGGTGCGAGGTCGCCTCCGACGCATGCGACGCCGCGATCCGGCCCACCACCGATTTGACCGCCTGCACGTGCGCGCGATCGACCACCAGCACCGCGTCCGCCGTCTCGACAACCGCGACGTTCGTCACACCGACACACGCGACGAGCCGGCCTTCGGAATGCGCGTAGCAGCCGGTCGCGCCTTCGAACATCACCCGACCGCGCCCGGCGTTGCCGTCCGCATCTTTATCCAGCGCTTCCCACACCGCGCTCCAGGAACCGAGATCGGACCAGCCCGCATCCAGCGGAACGGCGACCGCGTCCGGGCCGCCTGGCCATCCGGCGAGCCGCTCCATGACTGCGTAGTCGATCGAATCGCTGGGGCTCGCCTGGAACGCATCGCGCGCCGGCCGGAACGACACGCCGTCGCGACGGCCTTCGGTCACCGCGCGATCGCAAGCCGCGTACATCGCGGGAGCGAGTTGTTCCACCGCAGCGAGCCAAACGCTTGCGCGCACAACGTAAATGCCGCTGTTCCAGAGGTAGCAGCCGGCCTGAATATATTGAGCGGCGATTTCGGGCGTGGGTTTTTCGACGAAGCCGTCCAGACGCACGCCACCTTCGACGCCTTCGGCGCGCACCGCGTCACCGATCCGCAGATAACCGAAGCCGGGGTCCGCACGAGTCGGCGTCACGCCCAGCGTCGCGATGCAGCCGAGGCGCGCATAACCGATCGCCAGATCGAGCGCGCGATGAAAGGCCTTCGCGTCGTCGATGGTGTGATCCGCGGGCATCACCACGAGCACTGCGTCGCCATGCTCCACTCGCGCGAGCGATGCCGCGATCGACAGCGCAGGCGCCGTGTCGCGCCGCGCCGGTTCGACCACGATCGTCGCGTCGAAGCCGCTCTGCGCGAGTTGGCGCGCGGTGATGTGACGATGTTCTTCGCCGCAGATCACGAGCGGCGTGGCGACCGCACGTGTGGCGGCGAAGGCGGCGATGCCGGACGCGCGGCGCAGCGTCGCTTCGAGAAGCGTTTCTTCGCCGATCACGCTCGCCAGTTGCTTTGGATGGTGTTCGCGCGAGATGGGCCAGAGCCGCGTTCCCGCTCCGCCTGCGAGGACCACCGGCACGACGGTGTCCACTGCGCGATCCTGCGATTGTTCGACACGCGGAGCGGCGCGCAGACGCGCGACAACGCTCATGGCCTCATTGCCTGCTTTCATCGTTCACTACCCCCGGAACTGCGATCTTGAGAAGTCGCCTTGGCAAACCGCGTTCGAACTGCGTCGACGTCGGCGAAACTTGCCAGCAACCACGTTATTGGTGGCACCGCCATGTTTCGGATGCCTTTTGCGTAGCGATAAATGCAAGGTCTGTGCCAATCAGCGGGCAACGCGGTTCTCCGCGTTTGCACGACATCGCGACGGATGACTCAAGGTCTCTCAGCCTCATGCTGTATAGGTCTGTCGCGCTTCGATGCTCCGTCGCAGCACACTTCGACGATTCACATTCGAGAGTCGGCCGCGCGGATCAGGGAAAACGTGGCGTAACGCCGGGGTAACGCGTGGGGGGCTGTAACGTGACATGACGTTCGTCGACCGCCCGCCAAACAGGCTCGCCCACAGCAGCGTGTTTTGCATCGCGATGAACAGTGGATGATTTGAAGCGATGCAGGAACCCTAACTAATCCTTACTGGAGTGGGTTCCCGGTCGTCGAAGCATGAAGCGCGGAGAACTTCTGGAAACAATGGGCTGAGGCTTGCAGCGTTTGAATCGGTTGCTGTTTCAAACCGGTGGATCATGCAGGCTGTGATGCCGATCCGGACTCGTCATCGATCCGGATCGGACACGACACCCAGGCATCGCCTGTTCAGATCATGAATCTTTACTTCGTGGTCGACGATCCCGTGCCGCCCGTCGCGCCGTTGCTGCCGCTCGAGATCGGCGCAGCAGCACCGGCCGCTGCTGCTGCGGCCGTCAGCGAAGCAGCGGGTTGCCCATTGCTCGTAATCGCGCCGGCCGCCAGCAACGTGTCGAGGTCCGCATCGGCGCCCGGCGAGCCCGGCGTAAACGAAACGGTGAGGAACGACGAAGAAGAAAGCGTAATTCCGTACAGGTTCTTGATCAGCGTCACGACGGCGGCCTGCGCATTCGCAATCACCGTGCTATTCGTCAGCGCGCTCTGGAACGACGCGTTGGACGAGATGCCGGACAACAAACCGCTCACCGTCGTGCCCAATTGCCCGGCGATATAGCTCAACAGCAACTCCGTCAACGGTGTGACGTTGAACGTGCCCGAGCCGGCCGCGAACGAATGGATCGCGATCGAGCCGCTCGACGCGGCAATCGCGCACGGACCGTCGAACACGAACGTCGCCTTGTACGCGCCGTTGGAATCCGCCGTTGCACTGCCCGAGCCGTTCTTGCAGGTCAACGTGACGCTCGCATTCGCGAGCGCGGCGCCGACGGCCGCAGTGCCGCTCACCGTACCGCCCGGCGAACTGCCGCTGTCGCCGCCACCGCACGCAACCAGCGCGCTCGTCGCAAGTACCATCGATCCGAACTGCAGCGTGCGCAGCATGGCGCCGTTAAGAAGCTTCATCGCCCATCTCCAAAGAAAGTCATTCACAATTGACCGGCACCAGCGCCTGTGCGTCGCTCACACCCTGAAAGCCGTTTCCGCAAACACGCCGTGAAAACGCGATGCCCATCGCTGCGGCCGGCGCGTTCGCTTGCGGCCTGGGCGCTGGCGTGGGCTGGGTCGCATCGCCACCGGGCCGCCCATAACGCAGATACGCGTCGCGCATCCGGTAAAGCTGTGTCGAGAAGTACTCGCCGCTAAAGCGGCCCTGATTCAACAGATATTGCTGCGTGCTGTACGGGAAGCTCATGTTCTGCGCGCCGTCGGCGGACAGATAATTCGTCGATCTCACACGCGTGCGGAAGTCGAGTCCGAACTGTTCGGAACCCGACAGCTGCGTGATGCCCGGCTTCATCCCCTGGCGCAAAGTCAGCGGGAAGCTGATCGCCGCGCCGACAAACGTGCCCTGCCCGCTATGTTCGCCATGCACGCTCACGGAAACGTCGTCGAACCAGCGCGTGAGCGTCGCAACCGGTCCTTTGTCACCGCCCACGAAGCGCGCGACGCCCGCTTCGATCCACAGCTTCCACGACGGTTGAACCCAACGATAAGTGAGCTCCGCGTTCTTCTCGCTCGGCAATTCGTCGTGGCCCGGTTCGTGGTGCAAATACGCGAGCCGCAAGCGGATCAGATCGGGACGGCCCGGCACGAACACCGTCGTTTCGTTCTGCACGCCGACATACGAGTAATCGAACTTGCCGACCGATGCGACGTTGAACACCTGCGGCACGATCCAGAAACTCTGCGCAAGCGCCACCGAATTCAGTCCGCCGCGCAAGCGGTAATCGCTGAAGACGCGTCCCGAATCCATGTTCTTCGTGTTGTAGAGCGGCGCGATGTAGCTCGCGTAAAACTCGGCGCCGCGCCACAGCGGAATGAAGCCTTCGATGTTCGCACCAAGCGAAATATCGAAGTTGCCGTACTCGGTGCCGTACAGGTAGCTGACGATCGGCTCGATCTGAATGCGCGTCAGACCATGCGTGTGTTCGTTGCCGTGCCACGCGATCGAGTCCGCGTCGTAAGTGGGACGCGAGCGCATCGTCAGCGAAGCGCCAGCCGCGCCGCCTGCGACGAACTGCGCGAACGCATCGCGATCGACGACGACTTCGCCCAACGGCTCGTTGGCCTTCTTGATCACCACGTGGATCTTGTCCGTGCCGTGCGGTGCGTTCACGCTCGCCACGCCGAGCACGATGCCGAGCGCGTCGGCTTCGTTCTGGTTGTAGCGGTGGTTTTCATACTCGACCACCAGATCGCGACCGCTCACGCCGACTCGCACGCGCTCCAGACCGGCAGCGAACAACTGCGCGGCGATTTCATCGAGTGCGGCGGTATCCAGTGCTTCGGGAATCGCCGGTGACGGCTTGTCGGGCGAACCGGCCGCCGTCACATCGCTCAGCATCACGGACGCATACGACTGCAGCGGCGGCACATAAGTTATCGGCACCGCGCCGAGCGGATTGCTGTTTGCCGCGGCGGCGCGCGGGTCGACGGGTTGCAGGCTGGCAAGCCGAAGCGGTTCGTCATTGGCGTTCGCCGTTTGAGCCACGGGCACTTGCGGACCTTCGCACAGACCGTCCGCGCACCGCGCAGCGCTGAAGCGTTTGCCGAGCGGAATCTGAATGCCCACCGAGAACGACGTGCGCGGCGACACGCCGTCGGTCGAACGGATCGAGCGCATGAAGGTGGCGATCACGTTCGCATCGGCCAGCCAGCGAATCCGCGGCGACTGATAACGCACGCCGGCGTACGGCGTTTTCGAATCGTCTTCGGCGAGCAGCGATAAGCCCGTATTCCACAGCGACACTTGCGCGCCGCCGAACACGCCGTCGAGGCGATCGCCCTGTCCGTAGCCCGCAGTCAATGTCACCGGTCCGAATGCTTGCGACACCACGCCGTATTTCGAACGGAAAAAATTCGTCTGCCCGCCGATGTCGCCGATACCGAATGCGATGCTCGGCTGATACTTGAAGAACTTCGGCACTTCGAGCTTCACATCGCCCATCAGATGACGGAACAGGAAGTGGTCGGCGTTGCTGAACGGCGCGTGAACGTCGGCTGGATAATTAGCGAGTCCACCCGACACTTCCACATAAGGCAGCAAGCCCACCGCGCCCCAATACATCTGCGCGCCGGTGGCCTGCTTGCCGTAACGCGGATCGATGTAGTTGTTGTACTGCGCTTCCACGGTCCCTTCGGGCAACGCGAACGCATAAGGGATCACGAGGCCGCCCGCCTGACCGAGCGCGTTGAGCGCCGGATCGGCCGCGTGCGCCGACACGCAGAACGTCAAAGCGGCCGCGAGCGCCAGCGCATTCGGCACCGTAACGGGTTGGAGTTGGGGTTGGGGTCGGGGTCCGCGCAATGTGTTGGCCATATGTTTTTATGAAATGCGGGTGTCAGTACGCGTTGCTATGAACCAGACCCTTCGCGATGGTCGCCGCGACAATCTTCATGTCGAGCCCGAACGACCAGTTGCGCAGGTAGTACAGATCGTGTTCGACGCGTCCTTGCATCTTCTCGATCTGATCGGTCTCGCCTCTGAATCCGTTGATCTGCGCCCAGCCGGTGATGCCCGGTTTGATCCGGTAGCGGTGGATATAGCCGTTCACGACCTTCTGATAGAGCTCGTCGTGTTCGATCGCATGCGGCCGCGGACCGACAACCGACATATCGCCGCACAGCACATTGATGAATTGCGGCAGTTCGTCGAGACTCGTGCGCCGCAGAAAGGCGCCCACTCGCGTAATGCGCGGGTCGTCGCGGGTTGCCTGCTTCACCACGCCGGCTTCCACCGCGTGCGGACGCATCGAGCGGAACTTGTAGATTCTGAAGATGCGGCCGTCCGCACCCTTGCGCTTCTGCGTAAAGAACACCGGTCCGCGCGACGACAGCTTTACCGCGATGGCAATCGCAATCAGCAGCGGCGCGAGCGCCAGCAGCGCGCAGGCAGCGAACGCGCGGTCGAAGATTTCTTTCTTCACCAGCGCGCGAGCCGGTACCGGCGAAGCGACAAGATTGATCGCGGGCATTCCGATCAGGTCGATCATCCCGCTGTCGAACAATGCAACGCTGCGCATGTCCGGCACGAAACGCACGTTCACGAGGTCGTCGCGGAACTCGCTGACGAAACGGGAAATCGTGCGCTCTTCCGAGAGCGGCAACGCGAGCCACAACTCCTGCACGTCGTGAGACCTGACGTAGGCCGCGAACTTGTCGATGTCGTCATACACCGGCACGCCGGAGCCGGTCGTGCCCAGCACGGGACGCACGTCGAACGCCGCGACCGCGCGAAACCCGCTGGCCGCGGAGCCTTCGATATTTCGCACCACCTGGTGACAGTGCGAGCCGCAGCCGACCACCGCCACGCGGCGCAGATTGATCCCCGCGTGCCGCAGATGCGCGAGCACCGTATGCACCAGCAGGCGCGATACGATCAGACCGCCGCCGCTCAGCGCAGTCCAATAGGCGAACCACAAACGCGATATGTCGTCGGTGCGATGCAGGGAGAACATCAGCACGAGGCCGCAAGCCTGAACCACGAGCCAGGCGAGCGCCATCTGCCCGGCCATGCGCAACATCGCGCGGCCGCGCCACGAACCATAGACGCCGAATACCGGGAAGAAGACCAGCGTCAACGCAGTTGCAAACGCAACGAATGCGGTGTCGATCCGGTCTTGTGCCAGATCTTCAAACCGCACTTGCGATGCAGCCAACGCGCCGAGGACGACTAGCGTCACATCGAGCATGCGCGCAATCAGGCTCTGCAACCCCGGAATCGTTCTTCTATGCTGCGCAAAATTCGCCGTGTCCATTCTTATCCCTGCGCTGGTCTCTCGCGCCAAACGTTCTTATCGGGCCGTTCAACTTGTGTTCGCTTCAACGGCTCAGATCCCACGACATCCACCACCACGCTCTTCGCGAATACAACACCGCCCCGGCACGCGAAGAAGCGCGCAATAAAAAACAAAACTGGAATTCACCGGGCTCGCCGCGATTCGAACGGCGGGCCTTTCTGGACGACATTGGGGGATGGACTACACGCCGCGCGCACTCATCCAACTGGAGTGCGTTGGCAAAACGACGCGACGGCACGATCCGGACAACCGATCAAACCGCTTGTGCGTTGAGGAGACCGGCCTGATAACCCCCGACCAGGCCGGTCGTTGACACGAACTTCGAGCTTCCCGCTTCACGACGACTACTTGCTACTGTTTGTCTGTCTTGTGCACCGCGCAATCAATAAAGCAGCAAGCATGCCAATTGGCAGATCCGCTGCTGAGATTTTGCGGCGATCGGCGTGAAAGTCTTTCTGGATAAGGCTTTTTGGGGTTTTCTCAGGCTCGTCGGGGTCGGGAAAAACTACCCGGAAACGTGTGCGGAAACACGCTCGTTACGTAACGTCGCCCGTAACGGGCCGCGCCGATCTCGGGCGATAAAGCGGGTGTTGTGCGACGCGGTAGGCCTCCTCGCCGCGAATCGGCTGCCGACACCGACTTATAATGGCCGCCACGACTCTCCCAACTTGCGCGGCAAAAGACGCTCCTAACCCGTCGGCGAAAACAGAAACGCTCTCATGACCACGTTGCGCGAAAAGTCCACCGATTCGGTGTATCAACAACTCCGCGCAAAAATCCTCAGCAATGAATTTCGTCCCGGCATGCAATTGCTCGAACGGGATCTCGTCAGTCTTTTCGGCGTGAGTCGAACGCCGGTTCGCGAAGCGCTCGTGCGTTTGCAAAAAGAAAACCTGCTGCAAATCATTCCGCGTCACGGGATTCGGGTGCGCCAGGTTTCGCTCGCGGACATCGAAGAAATCGACCAGGTGCAGACCAGTCTCGAGGCGACGGTCGCGGGCGTCGTCGCGGCAACGAAACAACGGGTGAAGGACCTCGCGCCGTTCGAGCAGGCCTGCAACGCAATGGATCGCGCGTTCGCGAAGAACGACCCGGACGCATGGGCCAACGCCGATGAAGCCTTCCATGCGCATCTGCTGAAACTCGGCGGCAACCCGCGGCTCGCGCAAATCGTCAACGAGTGCTGGGATCAGATTCGCCGGGTGCGGGATCTCACGCTGCGTCTCACTACACTCGCGGATCTGCCCGCGCCGCAGCATCGCGCGATACTCGACGCCATTCGCGCCGGCGACAGCGCCGCCGCAGAACGACTCTGCCGTGCGTACCGCGCACAGTGCCTGCAATTTCAGATCGACACGTTGCAGCACTTTCGCATTCTCGAAGTCTGAGAGCTTGCGAGCGTCACAACCTCCGCACCGCTATTTCCGCGTTGTTCTTCCCGTTGGGCACACCGTTTGCTCAACAGGAAGAAAGGCAAATCCTGTCAACCAAGCGGAGGTCATATATGTTGGGAACTATTCTTCTGATTGTGCTGATTCTTCTTCTGATCGGTGCTTTTCCGTCGTGGCCGCATAGCCGCTCGTGGGGTTATGCGCCGACCGGCGGTATCGGCATCGTGGTGATCGTCGTGATCGTGTTGCTGATCGCCGGCGTGATATAGGCGCATTGAAGTACTCGGTTCAGCAACCGAGGTGACTCGACAGTCAGTGCGGACTCAGGCACGCCGGATGCTCAATAGAAATGGCACTGACACACTTCATCAATACGAAAGGAGATCACATCATGCCTTACCTTCTCGGCTGGCTTCTCGGCGTCCCGGTGATCGTACTGGTCATCCTGTACCTCATTTTCCATTGACCCTTGTAGCGAACCGTCAGCACTCCGGTTCAATTGCCATTTCCTTGCGTCGCGACCAGTCGTTCATGGTCGCGCGTCCTGAGACGCCCGAAGGTTAGGCGTCTTCTTTTTGCTGTTGGTCTGCCGTCAATCCCCTTATCGAAACGCAGCGCTGCGATTCCTGCTTGCAGGTAGCGGGGAACGACATGCGTCCATACCCGGCGAGCGCGTTTTCCGGTGCTGGTGGCGCCGGAATTCGCCCGCGTGCCGCCTTCCTGTGCGAGTAAAGGCGGCGAGACAACGGTTGCAGCTTGTGGCCGCGCAAAGCCGCCGGTCCGAGGCCGGCGGCCCGGACGGTTGTCCCGGGCATGAATGCATGGTGAAAATATACCCAGGCTCACGCTGGATAGGCTTCTTAAAGCAACGCACGTTGTTTCCGATTACGGGACATTATTCCTCTATAATTTTATTTGACAGAACAATCTCCCGAGAATGCGGATGACCACCCGAAATCGTCCACTGGACAACCAGGATCGCAAGATCCTGCGCGAGCTACAGAAAAATGCCCGTCTGAGTAACGCGGAGTTGGCCGAACTGGTCGGCATGTCGACTACCGCCTGCTGGAACCGTACGCGTCAGTTGGAAACCGACGGGTACATTCGCGGCTACGTTGCGTTGCTGGATCAGCAGAAGCTCGGTTTTGCCGATGTGGTGCTGCTCGAGGTCACGCTCAACCGCCATGACGAGGACGCGCTCGCGCGCTTCGGCGCAGAGCTCGCAACGCTGACCGAAGTGCTGGAGGCCTATCTGGTATCGGGCGACTACGACTATCTGGTCAAGGTGGCCGTGGACGGCACCGCGGGCTACGAACGCTTTCTGCGCGAGAAGCTCTACAAGATCGCGGGCATTCGTCACAGCCGTTCGATGTTCGCGCTGCGTTGTATGAAGAGCATTCCGTCGGTGCAGGTGTAGCGCATTCGGCGCGTGTGACGGCGTGCGGTTTTTTGCAGGCCGTGCGTTGGCCGTATTCATCGCCCCAGCTTGCGCGAAGCTCCAGCCGAGGACTCGAGCCCGCTTGCCGCTGCCCCCAACGCCATCCGTTTATCGGTAATGCATGTAAATGCGAATGATTTGCATTTACGAGAGATTTCGCTCATGATTGCGTCTAGACAATTTTCAAGTCCGACCAGACATGACCACGCTAGACCTCAACCGCCTCGAAACGGGCAGCGAAGCCCGGGCCGACGCCGCGCTCGACGTGCTGCTTTCGCGCCAGTCCCAGTGGCCGCTCACCGAGCCGGGACCGGCTCAAGCCGAGCTTGACCTGATCTTCGACGCCGCGTTGCGCGCACCCGATCACGGCAATCTGCGCCCGTGGCGCTTCGTCACGATCCGCGGCGAAGCACGCGGCCCGCTCGGCGACCTGCTGGTCGACCTCGCCAGCGCGCGCGCGCCGGACGAACCGCGTTCCGCGCATGCGCACCGCCGGCAGAAGGCGTTCGCCGCGCCGCTGATCATCGCGCTCGGCGCAGCCGTTTCGGCTCATCCGAAAGTGCCCGAGATCGAGCAATTGCTGGCGGCCGGCGCGGCAACGATGAACATGCTCAACGCGATCCACGCGCTCGGCTACGGCGGTTTCTGGGCGACCGGTCCGGACAGTTACGAGCCGCGACTGCGCGACGCACTGGGCTTCGCACCGAACGAACGGCTGCTGGGTTTTCTGTTCGTCGGCACCGCGAAGACGCCGGGGCAAACGCCGGCCCGTCCGGCACGCAGCAATCACGTACGCGAATGGCTGCCGCCGCAGCCCGCGAAAAGCTGACGCACGCACTGCGTCAGCGTCTCACCGTCGCATGCAACAAGCGCTGGCCTGCGACGCGGCACTCTCCCGATCAGGCCGGCGCGACTCATTGGACTGTGTCCATTCAGGAGTCTCGATGAATTTCCGCTCTCAATACAGCAGCCGTCCCGAACTGATCGACGACCATCAGACGGACAGCACCGACGCCTCCGAGCACACCGTACTGAGCGCCGTGCGCACCTGGCTGCGGCCGGGCTGCGAAACCGCGCGCAGTGGCGTGCACTGGCGCGACATCCTGAGCAGTGTCGGCTTGCGTCAGGACGGCATTGAACATTTCGATCTGCTGATGCGTTCGCTGATGCACGTGTCGTATCGTCCGCTCGACATGCGCTGCCGCTGCGCGAGCGAACTCGGCAAGGACGAAGCGGTGATCCTGCAAACCATCGCGCTGCTGCAGAAAACGCATAGCGGCGCCGCGTTGCGCATGTTGAGCGAATGGCTGCCCGCGCCGGCCGTCAGCGGCGTGCTGAAACTGATCCGCTGGTTTGCGATCGATCTGCTCGACGCCGGTCTCGAACTCGACGTGCAAGCGCGGCGCGTCTCGTACATGCATTGAGGACGCCAGCGTATGCCGATGGAACTGGCTTATTCCGCACTGCCGCGCGGACGCGACAGTGCCGACCTGAACGCGACGCACGTCGAACCGCGTGCGGGCGCGATGCACAGCCTGGTTGAAACAGTCGCGCCGCGCTTCGTTTCACAGCCGCTCACGCGCCACTATCCGCTCGACATCGGCGTGCCGCGCGCGGGCGAGCTGCATTTGTGGCGCTTTCGTTGCGAGTGGTTGCCGGTGCCCGTGCAGGAAGGCGACGGCTGGTTATCGAAGAGCGAACGCGAACGCGCGCGGCTGCATCCGAACGCGGCGCTGCGCAAGCGTTTCGTCAGCGCGCGCGTGGTGGCGCGCTGGATCGTGGGGAATCTGTTCGAATGCGAGCCGCGCGACGTCGATCTGCAAGACGACGGCAGTGAGAAACTGCGCGCGCGGCATCCGCGTGACGGACGGGGGATCACGCTCGATATCGCTTATGGCGGAATCTGGATCGTGATCGGCGTTTCGGCGGCCATGCTCGGACTCGGCGTCATGGTGCCGTCGCCTGGAGCGGCCGCTGAAGTGGATCAGGCAGACCGCGAGCGCCAGCTAGCCCGCTATGCCAGTTTGTGCAACGCGCTGCGCTATGCACCCGACGGCGTCGATCCGCATCAGTTGGGCAGCGACGCATCGTGGTGCGGCGTCGATCTCGCGCAGCATGGCCGCTGGCACGTGCTCGATCTGCCGATGGCCGGCAAGGTTCGCGCGGCCGTCGCGCTCGCGCAACCGGTCACCCACGTCTATGCGTTTGGTTGGCCGAAAACGTTAGCTCTGGGTGCGGACGTTTGAGTCTTCGCGATTGGCTCGTGTTCTAGCGGGCAATCGTTGCAGTCGACCACGCGACGCACGCCGCGTAAGCGTCCGGTGCCGCAATCCAGCACGCCGCGAGTTCGTGCATGTCGTCGGGAACGGGATCGCGCAAGGTCACCGCAGCGCTTTCGCGCGGCAACACGGTCAGATGCTGCAAACCACGTGCGATGCCCACGCCCGTGGTTTTGACCAGCGCTTCTTTCGCCACCCATGCGTCGTAGAACGCGGCACGCTGCTCGCCCGGATCGAGTTGCTGCGCGATCCATACCGTTTCGGTTGCCGCGAGTGTCAGCGCGGTAATTGAACGCCAATCGAACTTATCGTTGCGTTCTTCGATATCCACGCCCACTCGCCGCACGGCCGACATCGCGATGAGCCCGTACGCGCCCGCGTGCGATACGTTGAAATCGAGTGCGACGGAGTCGGCCAGTTGCGGACGGCGATTGGCATCGGCGGAGAAACTCACTGCACGCGCTGAGATGCCGAGGCGGCTGGCGATCTGCTCGCGTAGCGCGGCACGTACCGTCGCGAAACGCAGCGTGTCCTCGTGACGATAAAACGCTCGCGCGCGGTTGCGTTCGTCGTTGCTGAGCGATGCGAAAGCGGCGTCGTTCAACGACGCATCGAACGCGATATCGACGCGCCACAATGCAACATCGGGTGGCCCGTCATGCGGGATCAGAACAGGTTCGACAAAAGGCATGTCAGGATCGGCAGTCACGTGCCAGGTCGCAAAAGAATATCCGCGACTCTACCCGATCTGACGACTCAACTTGCGCCGCCGTCTTCATCTTCAGACGCCCTGCGTCCGCTTCGGCGCCCTGCGTCCGCTTCGGCGCCCTGAGCTGCAACGCGACGCCGCTCACGACCATCCACTGCCAGCCGAACATGCCCATCACGCCGCTCATGTCGCGTTTTATCGTGCTGCTAGTGTGTTCACGCCGCCAATGGATGCGGGTTGGCAGTTTGCGTCGCCGTTTGCGCCACACCTTCGCGCGCGTAGCGCATCGCTTCGAGCAGTGTCGCGTGATCGCCGATATGGTTGGCGAGCAACAGAATCAGTTGCGCATTCGCCGACTGGCTCTGTGCATCGTCGAGATCGCGGTGCATGTCGATCAGCGCCTCGTAGAAATCATCAGGGCGGCCGAGATTCGGTTGTGTGTTCAAGGTCATGTCTGTCTCCTGCTGTTTTTTCGCAGAGGCGTGCGATGCGCGACGGGCTCAGGCCGTCCCTTCGACACACAATGCGCGCTTCAACGCATGCTCGACCGCGCTCGCGTCGACGTGCCGCCAGCGCGCGCAAACGTGCTGATCGGGGCGCAGTAAATAAAACGTGCCGGGCTTTGCGTCATAACGAGCGGCAGCAAGGCCCTCGATGTCATGAACAAGCTTTGAAGGCGCGACAACTTGAGCACCGTCACTTGCGACGACAACAAGCTTCAGCGGGATCGGTCCGCGACGCAGCGCATCCACCGCAGCCTGCGTCGCCGAATCGATACCTTGCGAACCGCAGAACAGCACACCGGTGAATTGCTGACCGAGTTGCTGCAACAGCCACGCCGGTTGCCCCTCCACTAGCACCGGCGCATCGACGCACGACGCGCCCGGCACCATCGCCCCTTCAAAACGCTCGCTATCCGCTGTATTCAGCGGGGAATCCCGCAACACCGCCGGTACGGACAGTCGCCCGCTGTTCGTCAATTGCCGCGCGAACGGATGATGACGTGCGAGTTTCAGCACCGCATCGCGGAACACACGGCTGACGGCGCTCTTCGGCGTGATGAAATCGGTGGAACGCGTGGAATGGCGAATGTTCTCGTCGGCGGCGAATTCGCGTTCACTTGCGTAGGTGTCGAGCAATGCATCGGATGCCTTACCGTCAAGAACCGCCGCCAGTTTCCACGCGAGATTCTCGGCGTCCTGCACGCCGCTGTTCGCACCGCGCGCGCCGAACGGCGACACGCCATGCGCCGAATCGCCGGCGAACAGCACATTGCCGTGCCGGAAACGATCCATCCGCAAACACGAAAACGTATAGACGCTGACCCATTCCAGCTCGAACTTCGCGTCCTCGCCGAGCAACGCGCGCACGCGCGGGATCACACGCTCCGGCGTTTTTTCCAGCACCGGATCGGCGTCCCATCCCAACTGGAAATCGATCCGCCACACATTGTCCGGCTGACGATGCAGCAGCACCGACTGATTCGGATGAAACGGCGGATCGAACCAGAACCAGCGCTCGGTTGGGAAGTCCGCTTCCATCTTCACATCGGCGATCAGAAAACGGTCCTTGAACGTGACACCCTTGCTGTCGAGTCCGAGCAGATTGCGGATCGGACTGCGCGAGCCGTCGGCGGCCACCACATAGCGGCCGCGCAATGGGTATCGACCGTCAGGCGTATCGATCGTCAGCGTGACTGTGGTTTCGCTCGTACCCGCCGCGCCGTTCTGCTCCACGCCGACTACCTTGCTCTTCCAGCGGATCTCGAGATTCGGCAACTCCTGCGCGCGTTCGAGCAGAAACCCTTCGACGTAGTACTGCTGCAAGTTGATGAACGCGGGCCGGTTATGGCCCGCTTCCGGCTGCAGATTGAACGTGTACACCAGCTCATCTTTGAGGAACACCTTGCCGACATTCCAGCTGATGCCCTTCTCCACCATCCGTTGCCCGCAACCGAGCCGATCGAAGATATCGAGCGAGCGCTTCGAAAAGCAGATCGCGCGCGAACCCGTGGATAGCGAACAATCGTCGTCGACGAGAACAACCGGCACGCCTTGCTGCGCGATATCGATTGCGGTGGCGAGGCCCACCGGCCCCGCGCCGACCACGATCACGGGATACGCGGCCTGCTTGCCGTCGTCGCCGCTCTGCTCACGGCAACGACGATATTCAAACGACAGCGTCTGGTAGTTGATGCTCATCTGGTGTCTCCGTCTGTCTCTACCTTTTCTGTGCGCCTATTTCTGTCAGGCTTGCAGCGCGTCCCACATTTCCTTGTCGCGCTGCGCGGTCCAGATGCGCGGATGCGTGATGCCGCTCGCCTCGTCGAACGCACGGGACACGTCGAACGGCAAACAATGTTCGTAGATGAACACCTGGCCGAACTTTGGGTCCATCGCCTTGCGCGTGTGCGCCATCGCGGCCTTCAGATCGAGCTTCAGTTCGACGGCTTCGCGGCCTTGTTGCAGCAGCGTGGTGACGAAGTCTTTCGTGTAATCGAGGCCCTTGTGCACGTCTTCCGGCGTGGTGAGCGCGGGTCCGCGGCCCGGCACCAGCTTCTCGGCATTCAGCGCGCGCAGTGCTTCGAGCGTGGTGGGCCATTGCGCGAGTTGCGCGTCGCCGCAGTAGCAGGCCGCGTCGTATTCGACGAGGTCGCCGGAGAACAGCACCTTCTGCGACGGCAGCCACACAACCGTGTCGCCTTTCGTGTGCCCCGCGCCGAGATGCGCGATGCGCACTTCGAGCTTGCCGAGGAACAGCGTCATTTCCTTCTCGAACACGAGGGTCGGCCACGTGAGACCCGGCACTGTTTCGACGCCGGCAAACAGACGCGGAAAGCGTTCGATTTCCGACTTCATATCCGCTTCGCCGCGCTCGACAATCATCTCGTACGTGCCGCGGCTCGCGATCACTTCCTGCGCGCCTTCGTTGAAATACGCCGATGCGCCAAGCACGCGCACTGCGTGATAGTGCGACAGCACGACGTATTTGATCGGTTTATCGGTGACGCTGCGGATCTTCGCGATGAGGTCTTGCGCCATCGCCGGAGTGGCTGTCGTGTCGACGATCAGCACGCCGTCGTCGCCGACGATCACGCCCGAGTTCGGATCACCCTCGGCGGTGTACGCGTACGCGTTCTCGGACAACTGGGTCCACGTGACTTTCTTGACTTCCAGGTCGGCCTGGGATGCGAATGCCTTTGCCATGCTTGTCTCCCTCAAAAGTGTGGACGTGAGGCGAGACGGCCGGCTGCGCGTTGCATCGCGTTCGGTACTACGCGCGGACTGACGGTATTGGAGGATGTCTCGCCCCGTTTTGACTCTGTGACTGCGCCGGTATGTCGGGGTGAAGCCATCTTATGGCTGTCTCAGAATATTTGTCAATAGCGAAATGTATCGCTATACGCAAATTACCAGACGCCTAAGATGGTCGTGAGAGAGGCGGGGCATCCGCTAACATGGACCCTTTTTCAGGGATGAGTCGAGGCGTGAGCAAGGCAGCCAAATCAGGCGTGGGCAAAGGTGCGAACGGCGGCGAGACGGCCGACGGCGGCAAGACCCAGCGCGGTATTCAAAGCGTCGAGGTCGGTGGCCGCGTGCTGCAGGCGTTGGCGCAAGCGCGCAGTCCGCTGGCTTTGTCCGATCTGGCGGCCGCCGCGCAACTCGCGCCGGGCCAGGCGCATGCTTATCTGGTGAGCTTGAGCCGTCTGGGCCTGATCAAACGCGATGAATTGTCCGGCCGCTATGAGCCGGGTCCGCTCGCGTTGCGGCTCGGCTTGATGCATCTGCAAAACCAGCCGGCGTTTCGCGCCGCCGTGCCGCGCGTGGCGGCGCTGGCCGAGGCGATCGGCTTTAGCGTCGCGATCTGTATCGGCGGGCCGCAAGGGCCGACCATCGTTCGATATGAGCATGCGGGTTTTCCGCTGCATGTGAATCTGCACGTGGGTACGGTGATGTCGCTGCCGGCGACGTCGACGGGACGCGTGTTTTGCGCGTATTCGCCCGACGAAGCCATCGCGGCGATGTGGGCGAATCAGTCCGGCGACGCGACCGGTGCAATGGTGCCGGCGGCCGAGCGCGCCGCGTTCGACAAGGTTCTGGCGGCGATCCTGAAACGTGGACTGGAAAGCAGTATCGATGCGCCGAGCCCCGGCATCAGCAGCCTGAGCGCGCCGGTGCTCGATGCCGACGGCCGCCTGTGTCTCGCGCTCACGGTGATCGGCCCGACCGGCGCAATCGACGTCGCCGACGACGGCCCTATCGCTCGCGCGCTGCTCGCCGCCGCTCATGACATCGGCGCAGAGCTCGCCGCCCTGCCCTCACTTCTGGCTCCTTCCGCATCGTGACCGACTCTCCCGACACCGTCGACGCCAAACCGCAGCGCGGCATCCAGTCGCTCGACAGCACCGGCGAACTGCTCGCCGCGCTGGTCACCGCCGCGCGGCCTTTGAGCTTGCGCGATCTGGCGGCGGCGGCCGGCATGCCGCCGGCAAAAGCGTTTCCGCATCTGGTGAGCCTGTTGAAGATCGGTCTGCTGAACCGTGATGCGACAGGTTGCTTCGAAGCCGGCCCGTTGGCGCTCGAACTTGGCTTGATCGGCTTGCAGCGTTTGTCGCCGACGCGCGAAGCCGAACCGGAGGTGGTGGAACTGGCCGCCTCGACCGGGATGAGCGTCGCGATGGCAGTGCTAGGGCCGCTGGGGCCGACCGTCGTCCGGCTGGAAGAATCGGCGCGTCCGCTGCATGTGAGCTTGCGGGTCGGCACGGTGATGTCGCTGGTGAATACCGCAATCGGGCGCGTGTTCGCCGCGTATGTCGCCGATGACGTGCGCCACGGTTTGCTTCAACAGGATCATTTGCGGCTGGCCGGCGCCGCGGCGGCATCGGAGGGAGCGACGAAAGCCTACGTGGAGCGGCTCGCGCAAATCCGCGCCGCCGGCATCGATACCGCGCTGAGTCGGCCCGTGCCCGGCATCAGCACGTTGGCCGCGCCGGTGCTGGACCACACCGGCAGCATCTGCCTCGTGCTCGCGCTGATGGGACCGAGCGGCAGCTTCGATAGCGAAGTGGCGGGTCAGCCGGCGCACACGCTAAAGGCCGCGACGCTACGGTTGTCGCGGCGCTTCGGCTGGATCGCGACGGATGGCGCGGGCTAAAAAAGCGGCTTTGGCCGATCGATTGCAATCGTTTTTTTGGAAAAATGGCGTTTTGCAATCGTTTTGAGAGTCGAATAATCAAAACTAAGCGGAACGGACGGTTCGCACGCGCTTTGTCCCCGGATCGAAAACCATGCCGCAGGTCGGTTACCAATGGCTATCCAACACCTACGGCGTCGTGCCAGTGCACCCGTTCGCGGTGCGCAGCGAGATCGGCCGGGTTCGCTCCACCTCCACCGACGGTGACATCCGCCGCGAGATTTATCCGGAAGCCTACCGCCCGGCCGCCAACCTGCCAGGTCATCTAGGGTTCGCGTTCCGCTGCGAAGGCATTCATCTGGAATTCCTCGCGCGGCTCTACGCGCTGCCGGCAGTACGCAGCGAACTGGAAGCCTGGATCGCCCGCGAACCCACCGGCGCCTACGCGCGCCGCGCGTGCTTCTTCTACGAATGGCTGATGCCGCAAGTGCTCGAACGTTTTTCGCGCCCGCTGATGCAGCACTACGCGGATCAATACACGTTCGGCAAGACGAAGATCGCGGCAGACGGCGTCGAATACAACCTGCACTTTCAGGGTTACGACGACGCGTTACCCGCCTGGCGCTATCCCGATCTGACCGCGCACGTCGTGTATCTCGCGGACGTCATCGACGCGACGCTCACGCATGAAATGCGTGTCGAAGCGCGTTTTCTGCATGCCAACGACAAAGCACGGCGTGCGATCAAGGAATTTCTCGAAGCACCGGACACCGATCTCGACCGCATCATCCGTAGCATCCGGCAGAACGGCAACAGCGTGTCGAACAGCTTGCGCAAGCGCTACCCGATTTTCGACGAACGACCGGAGTTGAGCACGCAGATCATCGAGGCTGTGACCGATGCATTCTCGGACGAGAACCACGAGTAAGCGCTAACAAGGTCGACACGCCGGGTCGACACGCATTTGCCGCTCACCGGCTTGTTGACGCTTTGTTCGACGACTCGCCATGAATCACGCCACAAACGATTTGACCCGGCCCTTGGGGTCGACACGATGATGCAAGTGGTCCGTCAACGAAGAGGTTTTCCATGAATCGTTCCACTGTGTTTTTGAGCGCATCCGCAGCAGCGCAGCGCCTTGGTGTGTCCATCAAGGCGTTGCGCCTTTACGAGCAGCGTGGCCTCGTGACGCCGCAACGCACTGCGGCGGGGTATCGAAGCTACGGTCCCAAGGAAATGGCGCGGGCCGCAGAGATCGCCGCACTGCGGGCGCTCGGTCTGAGTCTCGCGCAAGTGTCGCGCGTGCTGGAAGGTGATCCGCGGAGTCTCGAGCCTGCATTGGCCGCGCATGAAGCCGCGCTCGAAGGCGATATCCGCCGCCTCGTGCAAACGATCGATCGGATTCGCGGGATTCGCGCCGGGTTAGCTAGTGGCCAAGTACCGGCCGATGGAGAGTTGGCGCGCGTGCTGAACCCGTCCGCAACATCGAGCGTTTCGTTCGAGTTGCCTTGGCCTTGGGGCGGCGAGCGGTTCGAACTCAACGAGATCAGGCCGCTGAACTACATCATCGGACCGTTGGGAAGCGGCAAAACACGCCTCGCGATGCGTCTCGCCGAGCAGCTTCCCGATGCCGCATTTCTGGCTCTCGATCGGGTGAAAGAAGGCAACGCCGCAGCGCGTCTCGAAGCCGACATGGCGCTTAAAGCGCGCGTCGATCGGACGCTAACGTGGCTCGTCGATGAAGGCGCTACAAAATCCGAAGCACTCATCGCGTTGCTCGCGAGTCTCGAAGCGGAAGCACCTGCCGTGCTAGTCGTCGATATGGTGGAGCAAGGACTGGATCAGACGACGCAGGAAGCGTTAATCGCCCTTCTTCGCCAACGCGCAAAATTCGGCGCACGTCCGCTGTTTTTGATGACACGTTCGTCGGCGATTCTGGATCTCGCGGCAATCGGCCCAGAAGAATCGATCATTTTCTGCCCGGCCAATCACAGTCCGCCGAGCCGTGTCGCGCCTTATCCGGGATCGCCGGGATATGAGGCGGTCGCGACATGCGTCGCGTCCCCGGAAGTTCGCGCGCGCACGGCCGGCATGATCGCGTGGCGCTCTGAAGCGGCATAAGCGTTCAATCCCCCGTCGCCTCCGGCTCATGCGAAGCCAACCTGGCCTTCGCATGCCGCATCTTTTCCAATGTCTTCGGCCCGGCTTTCAACGCGACGCCAATCGCGAGCGCATCCATGATGCAAAGATGCACGAGCCGCGACACGCCTGGCGTATTCGGATCGACCGGACTCGGCACGCGCAGCAGCAAAGGAATGTCGACCAACCACGCAAGCCGCGAGCCGACGTTAGTCAACGCAATCGTCGTCGCGCCCCGCTCCTTGGCGATCTGAATGCTCTCGTTCACTTCGACGCTGCGCCCCGAATGCGAAATCGCGAACGCGACGTCGCCCGGTTCCATCAGACCCGCGTAGAGCCGCTGCAAATGACCGTCGGTGAAAGCGGTCGCTGCAATATCCAGCCGCAGAAACCGCAACGCCGCATCCTGCGCGACGAGCCCCGAGCCCGACCCCACGCCGAAAAAAAACACCCGCCCCGCGCTCGACAACGCCGCAATTGCGCTTTCCACCACCACCGGGTCCAACGCGCCGCGAGCATGCGTGATGCCGTCGACCGCCGCCTCGCCGACTTTATCCATCAGCGTCTGCACGTCGTCGTCGCGCGCGACTGCGGTCGACGCATACGGCATCCCGCCCGCCACGCTCTGCGCCAGTTGCATCTTGAAGTCGCGCAGACCATGCGCGCCGATCGCGCGGCAAAAGCGCGTGACGGACGGCTCGGACACCTCGGCGCGCTGCGCGAGCTCGGTGATGCTCGCGCGCATCGCAAAGTCGACGTCGCTCAGCACCATGTCGGCGACCTTGCGCTCGGCGGGCCGCAGATTGGCCAGTGCGCCGCGGATGTGGGGGATCAGGTTCGGTGCGGACACCCAGTGTTCCTTAAGGGTTAAATGAATCCGCGTCGCGCCGCAGCTTCGTTCGCTTGCCTCAGCTTGAATCGGCTTGATTCAGCCTCAGGCGGCAACACGCGGTTCAGACCAGCCTGCGTCCACTCTCCGTATCGAATAGATGGATGTGCTCGGCCGGCAGGCGCAGCGTGACGCGCTGTCCGGGCTCGACCTTCGAGCGCTGGCGAGTCGTCACACACCACGTGCTGCCGCCTATTTTCCCGTATAGATGGGTCTCCGCGCCAGTCGGCTCGACGACTTCGACTTCGAGCGTCGCGTCCGGCGTCGCCGACATCGTCTCGATGTGCTCGGGCCGCACGCCGAGCGTGATCTTCGCGCCGATGCGCGCCGAAGCCGGCACGCTTTCCAGCACGATCTCGCCGCCGTCGGTCAGTTTCAGCACGTGGCCCTGGCCGCCTTCGCGAGCGGCCAGCACGCCCTCCGCAAAATTCATCGACGGCGAACCGAGAAAGCTCGCCACAAAAAGATTCGCCGGATGGTCGTACAGATCGAGCGGCCGGCCGACCTGTTCGATCCGCCCCGCGTTCATCACGACGATACGATCGGCCATCGTCATTGCTTCGATCTGATCGTGCGTGACGTAGATCACCGTGTTCTTCAGACGCTGATGCAGCGCCTTGATTTCCGTGCGCATCTGCACGCGCAGTTTGGCGTCGAGATTGGACAGCGGTTCGTCGAACAGAAACACCGACGGCTCGCGCACCACCGCGCGGCCCATCGCGACACGCTGACGCTGACCGCCGGACAGCGCGCGCGGCAAGCGGTCCAGATAGCTGCCGAGGTTCAGCATCTTCGCCGCGGCTTCGATACGCGGCTTGAAACTCGCCGACGATTCCTTGCGAATGCGCGGCCCGAACGCAATGTTTTCGTAGACGGACAGATGCGGATACAGCGCGTAGCTCTGGAACACCATCGAGATATTGCGTTGCTGCGGCGCGAGCGTATTCGCGCGCGTGCCGCCGATCATCAGATCGCCGCCGCTGATTTCCTCGAGCCCGGCCACCATCCGCATCAGCGTGCTCTTGCCGCAGCCGGACGGCCCGACCAGCACGACGAACTCGCCGTCGTCGATGTCGAGATCGATGCCGTGCACCACTTGCGTGTCGCCATAGCGTTTGAAGATGCCGCTCAGTTGCACTGCTGCCATGCTGTCCTCATCGTCGTGCTTCGTTGACTCAGGTTTTTTCGTCGCTTGAAGCGTGCTGCGTTTCGCGCGTTCACAGCGATTCGAGCGTCAGTTCTTCGGCCATCAAACGGTTGCCGGCCATCAGGCCGCCGTCCACCGGCAACGTGACGCCGGTGATCACTCGCGCCATCGGCGACGCGAGGAACAGCACCGCATCGGCGATGTCGTCGGGCGTCGCGAAATCGCGCAACGGGTACCACTTTTTCAGGTCCTCGAAGACCTGCGGATTCTTGTCGACGCGCGCCTGCCACGCCTGCGCTTTCACGGTGCCCGGACAGACGATGTTCGCGCGAATCCCATAACGGCCGAGTTCGATCGCGAGCGCCTTCGTGTAGCTGATCAGCCCCGCCTTCGCCGCGCTGTACGCCGGATGACCGAGCGCGGCCAGGCCGTTCACCGAGCCGATCAGCACCAGCGCGCCCGTCTTCCGCTCGATCATCGACGCGCGCACCGCTTCCACCGTGTGATACGTGCCGTTCAGATTCAGATGGATGTCGCGTTGCCAGCTCGCGGCGTCGGTGGTGGCGAGCGTCATGCCTTCGGCCGCGCCCGCGTTGGCGACCAGCACGTCGACCGGGCCGCGCGCTTTCACCGCTTCCGCCACTGCGCGCTTCACCGCGTCGGCATCGGCGAGATCGACGGCCACCGGCGTGACCTGCGCCGCGCCCAGTTGCGAAGTCAGCGCGCCGAGTGCGGTCGCGTCGATGTCGAGCGCCAGCACCGTGTCGCCCTGCTCCACGAAACGTTTGCACAACACGCTGCCGATTCCGCCGCATGCGCCCGTTACCAACACCACACGATTCATCTGCGTCCTCGCTCCTGAAGCGGTTGCCGACAACGGTCTCACGGCTCACCGGGCTTGTAAATTTCCTACATAACCACTGAACGGCAGTTGTCTAGTCATCCCGAAGATTGGGTATCCGTTGCTTCGCGTTATGCAGAATATCCCTGCTTTACAGCATCTTATGCACAAAACTGGCTGAGAAAAAATATGGCAGACCCTACGTGACAAGCTATTTTGCGTCATGTAGGATTTTTTCAAACAATTTACCCCAAAGCGGCCGGCGACGGCAGCAGACCAACTAAGGAGAGAGAAATGTCGTTGCATGCCCGTGCTTCCCTCGCGCTCGGCAAAGTTGCCGTGGCGCTGGCTTTTGCAGGTATCGCCGTCGCGGCACACGCCGACACGGTTCGCGTGACCGTCGCGCATTACAGCGATGCGACCGCCCCGCACTTCGAGAAAATGGCCCGCAACTTCGAGAAGGCCAATCCCGGCACGACCATCAAGATCGAAGACGTGAACTGGGACACGCTGCAACAAAAGCTGCAAACGGACATTTCCGGCGGCGCGAACGCCGACCTCGCGATCGTCGGCACGCGCTGGCTGCTCGACTTCGTGAAGGACGACGTCGCCGAACCGCTCGACGGCTACATGGACGCGAACTTCAAGGCCCGCTTCATCGGCCCGTTCCTCGCGCCGGGCGAGATCAACGGCAAGGTGTACGGCCTGCCGATCGCCGCTTCCGCACGCGCGCTCTACTACAACAAGGATCTGCTCGCGAAGGTCGGTTACCCGGACGGCCCGAAGACGTGGAACGACGTG
The DNA here is from genome assembly GCF_046030735.1 of Paraburkholderia xenovorans. Classification (GTDB taxonomy): domain Bacteria; phylum Pseudomonadota; class Gammaproteobacteria; order Burkholderiales; family Burkholderiaceae; genus Paraburkholderia; species Paraburkholderia xenovorans_A. Next base: position 3,729 of record NZ_JAQQBV010000010.1, on the reverse strand, counting down.
ATCGAAGCGTCGAAGAAACTGAAGGCGCAAGGCGTGGCCGGCTTCGGTCTGCAAGGCAAGGAAATCGAAACCGACGTCTACTATTACTACGCGCTGTGGACCAATGGCGGCGACGTGGTCGGCAAGGACGGCAAGGCCGCGTTCAATTCGCCGGCCGGCATCAAGGCTGCGACGCTGTACAAGAGCCTGATCGACCAGGGTCTGACGCAACCGGGCGTGACCGGCTACAGCCGTGAAGACGTGCAGAACCTGTTCAAGCAAGGCCGCGTCGCGATGATGATCTCCGCGCCGTTCCTCGCGAAGCAGATCAAGAAGGAAGCGCCGAACCTGAAGTACGGCATCGATCCGATCCCGACGGGCACCGCGCACGCGACGTATGCAGTGACCGACTCGATCGTGATGTTCAAGAACTCGAAGGTGAAGAAGTCGGCGTGGAAGTTCCTCGACTATCTGTTCACGAAGGAACCGCGTGTCGAGTTCACGACGACCGAGGGTTTCCTGCCGACCACGAAGGCTGAGGCAACCGATCCGGCGTTCAACGATCCGGATACGAAGGCGTTTGTCGCGCTGCTGCCGACCGCTCATTTCGCGCCGACTGTGACCGGTTGGGAAGATACCGCGAAGGCTGTGACCGATGCGATGCAATCGATTTATCTGGGTAAGGCCAAGCCGGCTGATGCGTTGAATGCGGCGGCTGCGCAGGCGAATAAGTCGCTTGGGAAGTGATTTTCTGGTTTCGTTTTGCGTTGTGATTTTTTGCTGAACACGGGACGCGCGCCGCTTTTGCGTTGCTATGCAGGCGGTGCGCGTTTCGGTTTTGATGCACGTTTTTTCGGCCCATCCCGTCGCGTCGGCTCTGTTATGCCGACGCGTCTTACGATCGAGCACGCATGAGCCGTTCCGCTTCTTCGCGCCTGCAAGCGCCCTGGTTGCTGATTGCGCCGAGCCTGGTGTTGGCGCTTTTTATCATCAGCTATCCGATTTTCAACATCGTGTGGCAATCGCTGCACGACGTTTCGCGCTTCGGCGCGATTCGCGATTTCACCGGCCTGGATAACTTCTCGGCTATTTTTAGCGATCCTTCTTTTCTCGCTGCCGCGCGGCGCACGATCATCTGGACCGTGTTCGTGGTGGGTGGGACGGTGCTGATTTCGGTACCTGTCGCGCTGATTCTGAATCAGGATTTTTATGGCCGCGGCGTGGCGCGCACGATCGTGATGCTGCCGTGGTCCGTCTCGCTGACGATGACCGCCGTGGTGTGGCGCTGGGCCTTCAACGATGACTACGGGATGGTTAATGTCACGTTGCAGCGGCTGGGGTTGATCGGCGGCCCGATTCACTGGCTCGCGACGCCGGAGCTCGCTTTTCCGGTGGAGATCGCGGTTGGGATTCTGGTTTCGATTCCGTTTACGGTGACGATTCTGTTGGGTGGGTTGTCGTCGGTGCCGGGGGATATTTATGAAGCCGCGCGGATGGATGGGGCTACTGCGTGGCAGCAGTTTCGTCAGTTGACGTTGCCGCTGTTGAGGCCGTTCATCAATATGACGATCCTTCTGAACGTGATCTATGTGTTCAATTCCTTCCCGATTATTTGGGTGATGACGCAGGGCGGACCGGATAACAGTACGCATATTCTCGTCACGTATCTGTATGAGCTCGGGTTCCGGTTGGGGCGGCCTGGTCAGGCTGCCGCAGTCTCGCTGATCATGCTCGTCATGCTGTTCATTTTCTCGATCGCCTATCTGCGCATGCAGCCCGCGAAAGAAGGAGATCCGTCGTGATGCTTAGCGCGAAGATGAAGCGGTCGTTGTGGTGTTGGTTGGCTCTGGCGCCGCTGGTTGTCGTTGTGTTGTTTCCGTTTGCTGTGATGTTGTTTACTGCGCTGAAGCCGGCTTCGGAGATTTTTGTTTATCCCGCCAGGTGGCTGCCTGTGCATTGGCAGTGGAGCAATTTTTCGGATATGTGGGTTGCGGCTAATTTTGGAGTCGCGCTTAGGAATAGTTGTGTGATTAGCTTTTTGTCGACGGCGTTGGCGTTGGCGGTGAGCTTGCCGGCGGCTTATGCGCTGGCCAGGTTTCCGTTTCGTGGGAAGGGGTTGTATTCGCAGTTTTTGCTGGTGACGCAAATGCTGTCGCCTATCTTGCTGGTTGTGGGGTTGTTCCGGCTTGCTGCGATGATTCCTTATGGGGATGGGAATCTGGTTGACTCCAAGATTGGGGTCATTGTTTCTTATGCCGCGTTCAATATCGCGTTTGCGGTTTGGATGTTGTCTTCTTACTTTCAGACCGTGCCGAGGGATCTTGAGGAGTCGGCCTGGCTCGAAGGCTGTAGTCGGACGAGGGCTGTTTTTAAGGTCTTTTTGCCACTGGCTGTGCCTGCGATTGTTGTTACGGCGATCTTTACTTTTATTAATGCGTGGAATGAGTTTGCGGTTGTTTATACGTTGATTCGGTCGCCGGAGAATAAGACTCTCACCGTTCAAGTCACCGATATGGTCGCTGGGAAATATGTTGTCGAGTGGCATCTGGTGATGGCCGCTACTCTTTGTGCGACGTTGCCGGTTTCTATTGTGTTTGCCTGGTTGCAGAGGTTCTTGGTTAAGGGGTTGGCGTTGGGGGCGGTGAAGTAAATTGCGGAAAAAGCGAAGGAGTTGGTCTGCCTTGTACACAAAATTCGAGCACCCCTGTACTGACGCCAAATATTGGTTGAGCGCGACATGTAGATATTTTAAACTTGATCGTTTGATCTTCTATTGGATATCGCCGTGGCATCTGGGTATGTTTACCTTCTCATCAACCCCTCCATGCCGGGCATGGTCAAGGTTGGATGCACCTTGCGGGACAGCAAGTTCAGAGCACGAAAACTGTACACAACGGGCGTGCCAACTCCATTCGAAGTGGCCTTCGAAGTGTTCACAGAGGATCATGAAAAGCTGGAAGGAGAATTACACAGCCGACTCGCTAATTTTCGTGTCAATGACGATCGAGAGTTTTTTCGCTATCCGCTGAAAGATATAATTAGTCTTGTCCTCGATCTAAGTAAAAATAAAAATGATCCGGACTCTGAGTTTGGAGCGGTAAGCATTTTCCATCGATTGAAGGAAAAATATAATAACTGGATGGATCCGTCTATAGCAGACGTTCGCATTGTTCAAACCAACGAAAGAGTGTGGCTGGAAATTACGTGGGAGAAAACGATTGCAGACTACCTTAAAGACCAAACCATCAAACGAACTGATCTTGCGTTCATATGTGGCGACGATGAAGAAAGCAACTACTTCCAGCGAGATGACACTGTCACTATTAATGCCAAAAAATTTACCGAAGATTTCGATGCTTACTCAATCATGATGGTGACGGATCTATTCAGCGATGCCGCATGCCGAGAAATTGGAGAAATATTTAAACCGCAATGGCAATCGGCAGAAAAATAGATGATTGGCCTTACACACAAAAATTTACGTGTAGGCAGCATCACCTGACTCGACAAACAGTGTCTGTTAATTTTGTCACTCCCCAATTTGATAGCCATCGTTCCCGGCGCGAGTAGATCCAACGGGATTAGCACGTTCCGACAATGAAAAAAACGGTGATCGTGGCGAGCCAAAGTGGCCCCACCTTTCCTATTTCCATCACCGAGAAGCCCGTCTGTCAATCTTATTTTTTAATTGCGTCAGCGTGTGCATCGACACGAAGCACGGCGGCTCTATTGAAAAAAACGCACACATAT